>NZ_ATTQ01000015.1 GCF_000419765.1 Rhizobium mongolense USDA 1844
AAGTCGAACGTCGTGGCGGGTCTCAAGGCTTACGAAGATGCCAAGTCCGATCCGGACAAGCTTTCCTCGATGGGCTTTGCGGTGGCCATGAACAACGTGAAGATCGCTTCGTCGGAAACGATCCTGGAGATCGTCAACCACGCCATGCTGATCTGCGGCATCGTCGGCTACAAGAACGGTACGCCCTTCAGCCTTGGCCGGCATTTGCGCGACGCTCATTCCGCTCAGCTCATGATCTCGAATGACCGCATCCTCGGCAACACGTCGAGCATGCTTCTCGTCCACAAGCAGGACACTAGCCTACTGGGGTGACAGTCATGGATATGCAGACCTCGTTTCTAGACCGGCTCTTCGAATCCGGTCTCCTGATCGATACCGGCGTCGACGGTCTTTATGGCCGTAGCGGGCAGTTCGAAGACGTGATCACCGCCTTCGAGCGCCTAATCGACAAATTCGGCGGTGCGGATGGCGCAGAAGCCATGCGCTTTCCGCCGGGCATGAACCGCGCGCTTTTCGAAAAGAGCGGCTACATGAAAAGCTTCCCGCAGCTTGCGGGTACCGTCCACAGCTTCTGTGGCAGTGAACTCGATCACATGAACCTGCTGCAGTGCATGGAAGTCGGCGACGACTGGACGGAGGGCCAGCAAGCGACGGATATCGTGCTGACGCCTGCCGCTTGCTATCCCCTTTATCCGACAATCGCCAAGCGCGGCAATCTGCCTGCGAAGGGCGGTCTCTTCGACCTGCAGTCCTATTGCTTTCGCCATGAACCGTCGAAGGATCCCGCCCGCCAGCAGCTCTTCCGCATGCGCGAATATGTCTGCATGGGCACCGAAAGCCACGTGACCGACTTCCGTCAGCGCTGGATGGATCGCGGCGTCGAGATGATGAAGCAGGTCGGCCTAAAAGTCGTCATCGACGTCGCCAACGACCCATTTTTCGGCCGCGGCGGCAAGATGATGGTCAACAACCAGCGTGATCAGAACCTGAAGTTCGAGCTGCTGATCCCGATCACGTCGGCCGCCAAGCCGACAGCCTGCATGAGCTTTAACTATCATCAGGACTCCTTCGGCCTGAAGTGGGACCTGAACCTCGAGGACGGCAGCGTCGCGCACACTGCATGCGTCGGCTTCGGTCTCGAGCGCATCGCGCTTGCGCTGTTCCATCATCACGGGCTCGACGTGACGGAATGGCCGGCGAATGTGCGCAAGACCCTCTGGGGCTGAGCGGTTCGATGTCCTCCGTTTTCCCGGCCATCCGTCCAGATGGCTACCGCCAGCATGCGCTGCATTCCAACGAGCGCATGTGGCCGGAAACCAACTGCTATATCGACCTCTGGATCGAAGTGCTGAACACGCTCAGGCTGCCGCCTGAAGCGATGCTCGGCTTTACCCTGACGCAGGATTTCGAGGGCGATCAATTCACCTTCTTCAAGGTGCCGCTCGAAGACCTCGAGGCGCTTTACGGCATCCGTGTCACCGAACTCGCGATCTTCGACCGCGTCGAGCATCACGTCGAAACGCAGATCAGCCGCAGCCGTCTTTGCCTGATCGAAATGGACTCCTTCTATATGCCGGATACCCACGGTACGGCCTATCGTACCGAACACGGCAAGACGACCGTCGCCATCAACCGGCTGGATGTTGCTGCCAAGCGCGTTGAGTATTTTCACAATGCCGGCTATTTCCAGCTTGAAGGCGAGGACTTCGACGGGCTCTTCCAGATGCATCTGACGGACGGGGATTCGCCCTTCTTGCCCTATACGGAATTTGCAAAATTTCCGGAGGCGTTTCCAGGCGAGAACTATATCGGCGATGTGGCGCACCGTCTTTTCAAAATCCATTTCTCGCGCCGGCCTGCCGAAAACCCGATCCGTGCCTTCGCCAAGCAATTTCCGCAGCAGGTGGAAGTTGTCGCCGAGCGCCCTTTCGGCTTCTTCCACAAATATGCCTTCAACACCTTGCGCCAGTTCGGCGCAAATTTCGAGTTGGCCGCAGATCACCTCGCGTGGCTTTCTCCGGGCAGGTTCGCGCAAGCTGAAGAGAATGCCCGGCGTATCTCCGAAGTGGCGAAGTCGGTGCAGTTTCAGCTTGCCCGTGCCGTCACGCGCAGGAAGTTCGAGCCATTGCAGGCGGCACTTGATCCGGGGGCAGATGCATGGGATGCCATGATGACTTCGATTTCCGATCGACTTTGATACCGGGGGCTTGAACATGGGGGGGCGGTTGGCGAGCGTCGGTGCGGAAGAGGCCCTGCTTTCCGAAGGCTGGAATCTGGTTCTGACGGAACCGGGAGCTTGCTTGACGCCGCATGACATTCCGCCGTCTTCGAGGTTCATTGCCGCACCTGTTCCTGGAACTGTGGCCGACGCTTTGGAGCGCGCCGGTCTCTTCGATCGCGAAAATCCGGAGCCGCTGAATACGAAAGATGCCTGGTACGTCTGCCGGCTCTTCGACGCCCAGCCTGGCGATGTTATCCTCCGTTTCGGAGGGCTTGCGACGCTCTGCCATGTCTTTCTGAATGGGCAGGAAATCCTCTCTTCCGAGAGCATGTTCACGGCGCATGAAATCCCGGTCACGCTTATGGGCGGCGATGATCTGGTCCTTTGTTTCCGTGCGCTCGGTCCCCGTCTGAGCGAGCCCGGAGCCCGCGCCCGCTGGCGTCCTCAGATGATCGGGCCCCAGGGGCTCAAGAACTTTCGTACGACGCTGCTTGGCCACATGCCTGGCTGGTGCCCGGAAATTCATGCTGTCGGCCCGTGGCGGCCGATTACGCTTGTTCGCCGCAGCGCGATGTCGATCGACAATGTCTCGATCCGGGCTGTCCTGGAAAATGGCATCGGCCGCCTCAGCGTTTCATTGCACGCGGATGCCGAAAATCCCGAGATGCTGCTTCGCTGCGGAGAGGTGGAGCAAGGCTTCGAGAAGATCGGCGCAAATCATTATTCGGCGATCCTCAAGCTGCCGGAGGTCACGCCGTGGTGGCCGCATACGCACGGGACTCCGCATCTTTACGAACTGACGCTCGTTTCGGACGGCACCGAATATTCGCTTGGAAAGACCGGCTTCCGGCGGATCGAAATCGATCGTGGCGTCGATGGCGATGGGTTCGGCCTTCGGGTGAATGGCGAGCCCGTCTTCTGCCGCGGTGCTGTCTGGACGACGGCCGATATCGTTCGCCTGCCGGGTGCCCGCGCGGACTACGAGCCCTTTCTGCGCCTTGCTGCCGGCGCCGGTATGAACATGATCCGCATCGGCGGCACGATGGCTTATGAGACGCCAGAGTTCTTCGAGCTTTGCGATGAGCTCGGCATTCTTGTCTGGCAGGACTTCATGTTCGCCAATTTCGACTATCCGCGAAGCGACAAGGCCTTCACGGGCCACGTTCATGCCGAAGTCGAGGGTTTTATCCATGGAGTTCAGGCTTCTCCTTCGCTCGCGGTTCTTTGCGGAGGAAGCGAGATTTATCAACAGGCGGCGATGCTTGGGTTGCCGCAGGAATTCTGGCGCGGGCCGCTGACGGAGGACGTCATTCCGGCGATTGCAGAGCGTATGCGCCCCGACGTGCCCTATGTGCCGAACTCCCCTTGCGGTGGGGCCATGCCTTTTTCGCCAAATGCCGGCGTCACGCATTATTACGGCATTGGAGCCTATATGCGCCCGCTGGAGGATGCTCGCCGCGCCGACGTTCGGTTTGCTGCAGAAACCCTCGCCTTCGCCCATGCGCCGCAACAAAAAACATTGCAGCGGCATCTGGATGTCCCGGCAGTCCATAGTCCGCTGTGGAAAGCTCGCGTTCCGCGGGATCGCGGCGCCTCCTGGGATTTCGAGGATGTTCGCGACTTCTACCTGAAGGAACTTTATGACGTCGACCCAGCGGCGCTGCGCCGGGAAAATCCGGAGCGCTATCTCGATTTGTCCCGCGCCGTGACAGGCGAGGTTCTGACGGAAACCTTCGCGGAATGGCGGCGCAAGGGTTCAAACTGCAACGGTGCGCTTGTCTGGACGCTTCAGGATATTCTGCCTGGTCCCGGTTGGGGCGTTGTCGATTCCACCGGTGAGCCGAAACCGGTCTGGTATGCCATGCGCCGCGCCTTCCGCCCGATTCAAGTGCTGCTGACGGACGAGGGCACGAACGGTCTTGACGTGCATGTCATCAATGAAACCGGCGAAAGCCTGCCGGTTGAGCTTGAAGTCGTCTGCCTGCGAGACGGTAGGCAAAGAGCCGTCGGCGGCAGCCAAGTACTGATACTTGCGCCAAGATCCACCGAAAAGCTCGCCGCGACCGAGCTCTTCGGTGCATTTTTCGACACGACCTATGCATTCCGTTTCGGTCCGCCTGCCCATGACGTAACCGTCGCGCGGCTGCGCTCTGCCGATGGCGGCCTGCTTGCCGAAGCATTCCATTTCCCGCTCGGACGGTCGAAGGCGTTTCACGATGCCGCGATCGATGTGAAGGCCGTAGAAGATGGCGGGAACTGGACCCTTGAGCTGCAGGCCGATCGCCTTGCGCAGTCCGTACACGTTGATGTCCCGAATTACCGTGCAGCCGACGATTGGTTTCATCTGGCGCCAGGTTCGGTCAAACGCGTCACACTGCATGCGCTTGCGGGCGCGACGAAGGGCGAGGCGCCCGCTGGTGAAATCAGGACGTTGGGAGGTTCGCGTATTTTGGCGATCTGACCGCGTGGCTGCGGTCCTCATGCGGTGTTGCCTGGCGCGTCCCGATCTTCAGCGAAATGGAGCGGACTTCCTGAAGATAGAAGGACTGAGCATGTGCCTGTGTAAGGTTATGATCGGCTTCCGGTATGATGTTGAGCCGAACGTTGCCGTAGCGTTTCAGATATGAGCCATTCTTGCCAAAATGATCGTTGAACTGCTCAAGACCGGTATCATGGGCGGTATAGATCAGCGACACGTCAACCTTGCGGGCTTTCAGGGACTGGAAGAGATCGAGAATTGCGGTCCGCTCCTCGGATCGGAACGGCAGGAAATCCAGCATCGGACGGCTTAGCCTGATCGCGCGTCGCACCAGAGAGGTGATGAAATTTTTGATTGCCCGCGGGACATCGATTTCACCGCGCAACAACCGCTTTAGGGTTTCGAACTGCAGCAGCTTCAGGCGGTATGTTTCGAGCGAGCGCGGCACATGGCGAAGCGATGCGTCGACCGTGAGCTTACCGGACCAGTGGAAGACATAGGGATTGGCAGCAATCAAGCCGCTGGAGCGTTCATCCCAGAGGCTGCCCTGGAAAGCGAGGTAACCGCCGCTGCAGCGACCGACAAGCACGGCAGGCAGCAGCTTGGATGACTCCAGAAGATCGAAGGCCGCTGCGATCTCGTCGTTCTGTCCCTTGAAGTAGAGCACCTGCTCCGGCGCGCCGGGTGTGGGCGGGCTATCTGCGACATTCGCATTGTCGAAGCGCAGCGAGGGAATGCCGTCGCGGGCAAGCGCGCGCGCCATTTTTACGGATGTGCGGCCCCAGCCCGCATGCCGGTCGTAAGCCGTCGTCAAGATGATTGCGGTTGCACCCCGGCGCGGAGCCGTGGGCTCGCAAAGAATGCCATAGAGTTCGTCAGCTTTTCCAAATCGCAACGGCGTCTCGGTGAACTCGGCGGTTGTAAGCGGTGCTACGGTCGGGCGTTGCCTTCGCGTTGATGTCCCCATCTGAGAACGGGAAATCGATTTCACCCATTCGACGATGTGATTGCCGGTCTCTACCGGCATCGTTGCGATCGTCGGGTTGAAGACGAGTTCGTCATAGCCGCGATAGACAGCTTCGCGCGTGGCCGGATGCAGGTCTTTGACATGGGCGGCAAAATCTTCGTCGGCCGAACGGTTGGGGCGTGTCAGCACCAAGCAGTTTCTTGCGTCGAGCTTCGAAAGCTCCATGAGGTTGATTTTGCGAACTTCCGCTGCGATTTCGTCCGACATACGAAGGCCGGCGATCCATACGCCCTGTGTTTCGCGCTGGCTCTCGGCAACGCCCATTCCGTCGTCGATCATCTTCGACCATACGGAGAGTTCACGCAGATAGAGCCGGCCGGAGATTGCAGGCGCCATCAATGCAATGCCCTCGACACCGCCGAGCCTTTGCGCCAGATCGACAGCGATCGTGCTGCCGAGACTCTGGCTCACAAGTATGATGTTGTCACAGCCGGAAAGCGATTTCAGCTGCGCTGCAGCCTGCTCCGCCGTTTCGAGCCAGACCGCCAGGCCGCGGCTATGGTCCGTTACGTCCAGCGCGTCGCCGGTTCCTGCGTAATCGAAGCGCAGGCTTGCCACACCCGCTTCGGCAAGTTCTTCTGCCAGGATACGGAAGAACTTGCGGGTGCACATTTCCTCGAAGCCCCAGGGGCTGACAAAGAGAACGGCCGTGGATTTGCGTGCGGCTTGACTGGCAGGTGCGTAAAGGCCGATTGTGCCAGCAAAAGTCACCGGCTCGGCTGCTGCGGCAGCTCTTTGCGTTGTCTTGCTTTTGTTGGTATCCAGCCCCGTGCTCATTTCGATTCCTCGTCATATTCTGCGCGGCGTGAGCAGCGCCAGCGCATGAAATGCCAGTGGATGCGCCAGCTTCGGCAGGCGATTGACGATCTGTTCCATCACCGCAATATCAGCAGCCGGAATGGCGCTCAGCAGGCGTAGGGCGATCCCATAGGCGCCTGCCGCTGCGATAACCGCAACAACAAGACCGCCAATTCCTGGAACAAGATGAACGGCTCCAAATGCTGTCGCCCCGCAAAGGACCGCGGCAGCGGCGATGCGGACAATCGGGATCGACATTTGGTAGATCGAGCCGTCGAGGTCGATACGCGCGACCATCAATATGCACATGACCGTAAATGCCAGAAAACGGATTGCCGCAGCACCTTCTCCGCCATACCAGGGCACGGCGGCAAAACAGCCCACAGCGAGTACAAGGCTGGCTATGCCTCCGATCATCAGGCGTTCGCGAATTCGATCGACGGAATACAGATATTGCGTGCAAATCTGTGTGAAGACGTAAGGTATGGCCGTCAGCGCCAAGATGGCGACTGTACCGCCTGCCGGCGCGAAGGGCTGGCCGAAGATTGCAACGACGAGCGGCTTGGCGATAGCGGCAAGGCCGACGCTCATCGGCAGCGTGATGTATGCAATGCTTCGAACGACCCCTTCAAAGATGCTCGCAGGGAGTTTGCCGTTGGGATTGGAATGAATTTTTTCCGAATAATAGGGAATAAGGCTACCGCTCAGCTGGACGGGAAGCTGCAGTGCGAGATTGGCTAGCGACAAACCGACGGCATAATAGCCGACAGCCTCCACGCCCCAATCCTTCTGCAGGAAGAAGAGCTCAATGCGATTTAGGAAGATCGATGTATTTGCGTATTCCAAGGACAGAATGAACGAAGAGCTCGCGAGATAATTCACGCCGATACCACACGAGTTTGCGCGGGCCGAGGCAATCCTGAGCGTAAAGAGGAACATCAGGAACTGACCGGCTGCATAACCGGCCAAGGCGCCGCTAACGCCGTATAGCAGCGCACCTGCAAGCACGACGACGACCTGTACGACGGAGCTTGCGATCGTCAGCAGAAAATAAGGCGCGAGATTCTGTTCCCCGATGAGATAGTTCTTGGTGTAAGCCCCGATCGACTGGAAAAGGAAGAGGACGCCGGTGATGACAATCACGGCCGGGGCGCCGACGGCCCAATGAAGCTGCTCGGCTTCGAAATAGACCAGGGAATAAACGGCGAGCACTATCAGCGACGCAATGATCGTTGGCCGTACGAGATAGGCGGCAAAGCTACGGCGTTCTTCATAGGATCTGCCCTGGGCCCGCAGTTGCGGCAGGATGCGCAGAAGCATGACGCCAGTGCCTAGTTCGGCGACAAGCGCTCCGGTCGTTACCAGCCACAGGGAAAATGCGATAATCCCGTTTGCTTCCGGGCCGAGCAGCCGCGCGGCGATGATCGAACATGCAAAACCCGTTGCAAGCAGGGTCAGGCCTGCTGCCGCATTGAGCGCCGAGTTTGCCATTATGCTCTTCGCCATGAATACTACCGCTTTTCCTTTTCCCGGAGACCACAGCGCATAATGAAGTGTCTATTTCAGATACCTTAATATTTGTCGCTTAAAGTCCAGTTAAACGTCGCACCTGTGATCGTTATGAAAATCACCGCAATTTGCCGGCTTATGCCTTCAGGGGTATCGATTGTTCAGCCTCATCGTCTGTACCGTTGATCGTTTCGATCAACTCGAGCGTCTCTTTGGATCATTGGCAAGGCAGACGCTGAAGACGTTTGAAATCATTCTGGTTGATCAGAATGAAGATGGCCGGCTATTCGATCTGGTGGAACGCTTCGCGTCTTCCTTTCCCATTCACCATCTACGCTCCGGGCGCGGGCTTTCGCATGCGCGCAATAACGGAATTGCGAAAGCATCGGGAACCTATGTGTGCTTTCCCGACGACGACTGCTGGTACCAGCCCGTTACCTTGGAAATCGCTGCGCGGCTCTTTCGAGAAAATCCCGCGCTTTCGATCGTAACGGGACGAACGCTTGATGCGGATGGCAAGCCTTCCGTTAGCCCCACGGGTGATCGCAGCGTAGAGATATCCCGCCGGACTTATCTTAGCTGCGGCAATTCGAACGGCATCTTCGTTCGTCGTGAAGCGCTTTCGGCAATCGGCGGCTTCGACGAGAATCTGGGCGTTGGGTCGGCGTCGCCGTTTCAAAGCGGAGAGGAGGCCGATCTCCTGCTGCGCTTCGTCGGTGCCGGTCAAAAACTCATGTACTTCCCGGAACTCATCGTCCATCACGATCAGGTTGTGAACGTGATCGGTACCCAGCAGATCGAACGCGCTCGAAAATATGGTCGCGGTTTCGGTGCGCTGCTGCGCAAGCACGATTTTTCTTTGCCGTACGTGACCTACAGAATTGCACGCCCGGCGATCGGCTGGCTTGTTGCGCGGTTGCGCTTTAATGCGGATGAAGCGGCATTCAAACGAGCATGGCTCAAAGGGATCGTCGAAGGGTACAAGGCTTGGCCGGGATGGAACGGCGCTGATCAGTCGCTTAGGATTGAGTCGTAGACGCTGAAATAGCGCCCCGCCACCGTTTGCCACGAATACCGGCCGGCTTCCTGCATCAGCGCCAGGCGAATGCCCGCCGGATCGATTGAAAGAGCAAGGTAAGCCGACTCCAAAGTATCAGCCGCGGCTTGCGGATCGGAAAAGTCGGCAAGGCGTAGCAACGGGTGTTTTGCGGCCAGACCGCAATAGGCTGCATTTCCGTTGAGTACCGGCAGAAGGCCAGCACTCATGGCTTCGAGGGCGACGAGGCCGAAGCCTTCATATTCAGAGGCGGAAGCGAAAAGCGACGCGCCGCCAATGAGGCGGGCGATCGAATCGTTGTCCGGCGAAACAGTGAGCGTCACGGTACTGTCGAGTGCGCGTGCCTGGATTTCTCGCCGTAGGTCTGCTTCCTTGAGGTCGGATTCAGAGCCGACGATGTCGAGATGCCATTCCGGGTTGCGTGCTTTCAGGATGAGCATGACATCCAGCAGATGATCGAGCCGCTTGTTGACGGAAAAGCGACCGATGGTAGTGACGCGGCGTTGTGGTTTTAGAGATGCGCTGTCGGCGAATTTGCCGATGTCCACGCCGTTCTCGATCAGGATGCTCGTTCTTGGCGAGATTTTGCGAAACTGTTCCAGATCGGAGACGCTGCAGCCGACGATGCGTTTGTACGCCCTTGCCGACATGCGTGTCAGGGTCTGGAACCAAAGCTTCTTGATCGTGGCGTATTTTCGAGTGTGGAAGAAGCCGCCGTGGGTGGTCACGATCATCGGCTTGCCGTGAAGGAGACGTCCCAGGGCCAATGCGTCGAAGAAGAAGTCGATCGCGTGCACGTGAATGACGGCGGCGTCGCCCAGGTGGCGAAAGACTTGCGGTGCGATCGGATAGCGCTGGCTGCCCGACCAGGGGATGCGGACGACATCGATACCGTCGATCGTCTCATGAGTGGACAGTTTGTTGTCCCGCGACGTGAAGAGCGAATCGAGCGTTATGACGCGGACGCGATAGCCGTGTTTGATCGTCTGGTAGGCAAGGTTGGCGACAACATCTTCCAGCCCGCCGCGATTAGGCAGAAACTGGCGTACGACATGCACGATCAGTGGTGCAGCATCTGCCTGCGGCACCGATGTGACGGTCTCTGTTTCCACTGCTGACATCGTTCACCTACCGGCCACATGGCCGCAACTTGGCTCTGACCAGATAATGGATGGCGTTAAAGCGCGGTTTACGGGGAGACCGGCGGATCGATTGTTGCCGAAGAAGGTTAATCGTATCTGTCAGAAGGCCTTGAAGGTCAGCGTCGTCAGCGAGCGGACAATGCCGGGGATATTGGCGATGTTGTCGTTGATGAACTTGCCGATGTCCTGACCCTCCTCGATATAGACCTTGAGAAGCAGGTCGTAATCGCCGCTCGTCGAATAAAGCTCCGAGACGCGTTCGGTCTGGTAAATCGCGTCGGCAACCTCGTAGGTCTTGCCGGGCGCGCATTGGAGCTGGACGAAAATGGGCTTCATGGGAGTTTCCTGCGAAAAATTCTGATTGGGCGCATAATGCTCGAAAGCGCTCTTCCGATGCAAGCCGTTCTGTCATCCCGCTTTGGCTTCTGCGGTGATCCAGCCGCGAAAGGCTGAAAGCGGCGCATAGTCGGCCTGCTCGGGAGGACAGGCGAGATAATAGTTTTCGCTGCTTTCCATTTCCCGGCCGATCGCCGCGACAAGATCACCACGCTTCAGCTCGTCCTGAATGAGAAATGTCGGCAGCAGCGCGACGCCGAGGCCGGTGATCGCTGCCTGGGCCGCCGTCGCAAACTGGTCGAACAACATGCCGTGTACGTTTTGGAAGGCGACGCCGTTATCGGCAAACCACCGCTCCCAGGCATCGGGGCGGGTCGTCAGATGCAATAGGGGAACATCCAGCAGGTCTTCAGCCCCGGTGATGCCGTGCTGCCTCAGGAAGGCGGGGCTGCAGGCAGCAACCGTCTTTTCGGACATCAGAAACGTCAATTCCGCTCCCGGCCAATGCGGATGGCCGAAGTGAATAGCGGCGTCGATGGAATCGAGCCGGAAATCGAAGGGGGAGAGCCGGGTGACGAGATTGATCGTAACGCCCGGGTTCTGGCCTAGGAACCGCCCGAGGCGTGGTGCCAGCCAGCGGGTGCCGAAGGTCGGCAGGATGGCGAGATTCAGCGTTCCGCCATGCGGATTAGCGCGCAGGTTCAGCGATGCGCTGGAAATTCGGCGAAGTGCCTCGCGGATCTCGCGGGCGTAGCTGTCGCCCGCAAGCGTGAGGCGCACCGTCTGGCGTTCGCGATGAAAAAGTTCAGCGCCAAGCTGTTCTTCCAGCGCCTTGATCTGGCGGCTAACGGCGCTCTGGGTGAGATCGAGTTCGCGGGCTGCTGACGTCACGCTGCCGGTTCGGGCGACGGCCTCGAAGGCGGCGAGCAATGAAATCGACGGCAGAAAACGTCGCGAAGGCAGCATGGTTCATTCCAACTAAGAATGATCTGTTTCCAAAACATCGATATTCATGGCGCTGGAGCCTTTGTAAAGAGTTCTATCCTCCAAAATCGGAATGACCCGGAGTTCTTTGATGCCGAGCACCGTGCAGGACGAGATGAAGCTCTATGCCGAGCGCCAGTCGGCTTCTCGACGCTGTGATGAAGACGCTGGGGATCGTCGGCCTGGAGTTGAAACCGTTGACTGAGGCTGCTTCCGCGATGCCGTGGACGGCGCTAGAGTACTGCCGCGTTTGCTTGGAATGGATTGACCGATGCTGAATGATTCCCGCTCCCACGGGCTCTGGGAAAAGACCGCACCGCTGCCGCCGGAGACATCGGCGCTAAAGGGCATGCTGTCGGCCGATGTGGTGATTGTCGGCGGCGGCTACACCGGGCTGTCGTCCGGCCTTCATCTTGCCGAAGCCGGTTCGAAGGTCGTGCTGTTGGAGGCCAAGGAGATCGGTTTCGGTGGCGCTGGCCGCAATGTCGGGCTGATCAATGCCGGCATGTGGGTGATGCCGGACGATCTGCCTCGCGTTCTCGGGCAGACCTATGGCGATCGCCTGCTCGGTATGCTGGGCGAGGCGCCTCGCCTTGTCATGGAGTTGATCGAAAAGCACGACATCGCCTGCGAGCTCGAAACGAACGGTACGCTGCATTGCGCCGTCGGAGCGGATGGGTTGAAGGAAATCGAGACACGTGCTGCGCAGTGGTCCGCGCGCGCGGCGCCAGTGAGGTTGCTTGATGCCGCCGAGACCGCGCGTCGCGTTGGCAGCAGCGCCTATGCCGGATCGCTGCTCGATATGCGTGCGGGAACACTGCAGCCGCTCGCTTATGCACGAGGTTTGGCGCATGCGGCTATCAAGGCGGGCGTTTCGATCCATACATCGAGCCCTGTTATCGCAACCGAACGAGACGGTAGCCGATGGACGGTGAAGACTAAGAGCGGCCAAGTGACCGCTGACTGGATTATCGTCGCGACGGATGCCTATAGCACCGGACCATGGGAACAGGTCCGCTGCGAGCAAGTGCATCTTCCCTATTTCAATTTCGCGACGGCGCCACTTAGCGATAATCTGCGCAAATCGATTCTGCCCGGTCGCGAGGGCTGTTGGGATACGAAGGAGATACTGTCCTCATTCCGGATGGATCGTGCCGGGCGTCTCGTTTTCGGCAGTGTCGGAGCGTTGCGCAATACCGGCGCTGCAGTTCACAAAAGCTGGGCGAAACGCTCGCTGAAGAGGCTCTTTCCGCAGATCGGCGACGTAGAATTCGAATACGAATGGTATGGCAAGATCGGCATGACCGACAATGCGCTACCACGCTTTCACAGGTTCGCGCCGAATGCCGTCGGCTTCTCCGGCTATAACGGCCGGGGCATTGCGCCTGGCACGGTATTCGGCCGTACGCTGGCACACCATATATTGGGCCGGATCGCGGAGGCGGACCTGCCCTTGCCGGTTACGGACCTGCGGGAGCCCGGTTTCCGCGCGCTCAAGGAAATGTGGTACGAAGCCGGCGCCCAGGTCGCTCACTTCGCCGACGCGCGCTTTTGAGTAAAAGCTCGCAATCAAGAACAAGAAGGTTGGAAACACGACAATGACCATTGCTACGCTCGATCTTGCAGCCGAGACGAAGAAACTGCTTTCCGAACTCGGCGTCGATGCGGCCCGCTATACCGGCGGCTCGCTGCGTGTCGCTTCGCCGATCACCGGCAAGGAAATCGGCCTCCTCAGGGAACATTCCGTCGCGGATGCCAAAACGGCGATCGACGAAGCGCACAAGGCATTTGCCGAATGGCGCGCAGTCCCTGCACCGAAGCGCGGCGAACTCGTCCGTTTGCTTGGCGAAGAGCTTCGCGCGGCAAAGCCGGCGCTCGGACGCCTCGTTTCGATCGAAGTCGGCAAGATCACGTCCGAAGGTCTCGGCGAAGTCCAGGAAATGATCGACATCTGCGATTTCGCGGTCGGCCTTTCGCGCCAGCTCTACGGCCTCACGATTGCAACGGAGCGCTCCGAGCACCGCATGATGGAAAGCTGGCATCCGCTCGGCGTGGTCGGCATCATTTCGGCCTTCAACTTCCCGGTCGCGGTCTGGTCGTGGAATGCGGCGCTGGCGCTCGTCTGCGGCAATTCCACCGTCTGGAAGCCGTCGGAAAAGACGCCGCTGACGGCACTTGCCGTACAGGCGCTGTTCGAAAAGGCGCTGAAGCGCTTCGTCGCCGAAGGCGGGCAGGCACCGGCGAACCTTTCGACGCTGCTGATTGGCGGCCGCGATGTCGGTGAGGTCCTCGTCGATCACCCGAAGGTGCCGCTGATTTCCGCCACCGGCTCCACGGCCATGGGCCGCGCCGTCGGTCCGCGGCTGTCGCAGCGCTTTGCCCGTGCGATCCTTGAACTCGGCGGCAACAATGCCGCCATCATCTGCCCGACAGCCGATCTCGATCTCACTCTGCGCGGCGTTGCCTTTTCGTCGATGGGAACCGCCGGCCAGCGCTGCACGACGCTTCGCCGTCTCTTCGTGCACGAGAGCATCTACGACAAACTCGTGCCTCGCCTGCAAAAAGCCTATGGATCGGTCACGATCGGCAATCCGTTGGAAAACGGGACGCTTGTCGGTCCGCTGATCGACAAAGCGGCCTTCGAGAAGATGCAGTCGGCTCTATCCGAGGCAAAGTCGGCCGGCGGCAAGGTCACGGGCGGCGAGCGCGTCGAAAACGGCGCTGCCGAAGCCTTCTATGTGCGTCCGGCGCTTGTCGAGATGCCGTCTCAGACGGGTCCTGTCGAACACGAGACCTTCGCACCGATCCTCTATGTCATGAAGTACACGGATTTCGACGACGTGCTGAAACTGCACAATGCCGTGCCGCAGGGCCTATCCTCCTCGATCTTCACCAATGACATGCGTGAAGCCGAAACCTTTGTTTCCGCCCGCGGCTCGGATTGCGGCATCGCCAACGTCAATCTCGGCCCGTCGGGTGCCGAAATCGGCGGTGCTTTCGGTGGCGAAAAGGAAACCGGGGGCGGCCGCGAATCCGGCTCGGATGCCTGGAAGGCCTACATGCGCCGCACGACGAACACGATCAATTACGGCAAGACGCTGCCGCTCGCTCAGGGTGTCAAGTTCGACGTCGAGTGATCGAATGCCGCGTTGAACCTGAAGGGACGATGACGTAACACCGTCATCGTCCCTTCTTTTTTGCCCAAGGTTTTTCTCCATGCATCTGACACTTGCCGCAGCCGAAGCACTGGTTATCGACGCGTTGAAGCGCAGCGGAGTGGAGGAGGGAAATTCGCGCTCCGTCGCGCGTGCACTGGTCGCCGCAGAAGCCGCAGGACAGGGTGGCCACGGGCTGCGCCGCGTCGTTGCCTATGCGGCCCAGGCAAAGTCCGGAAAGGTTGACGGAATAGCCAAGCCCGTCGTCTTCCAGCCTTTTCCATCCGTCATCCAGATCGACGCCTGCCACGGTTATGCTTATCCGGCTTTCGATCTCGCCGTACCGTTGTTGTCGGAGATGGCGCGCAAACAGGGCATTGCGCTTGCCGCTATCCGCCGTTCGCATCATGCAGGTGTGCTCGCGCTGACCGTCGAGCGTTTTGCCGAAGCTGGTCTCGTGGCGCTGATGGTTGCGAATGCGACGGCTTCCATGGCAGCCTGGGGCGGACGCAAGCCCGTCTTCGGCACCAATCCCATTGCCTTTGCGGCGCCCGTTCCCGCAGATGATCCGATCGTCATCGACCTTGCGCTGTCGCGCGTTGCGCGTGGCAAGATCATGGCCGCCCGGCAAAAGGGCGCATCGATCCCGGCCAATTGGGCCTTTGATCGTGACGGCCAGCCGACAACCGATGCGGTTGCCGCTCTCGAGGGCACCATGGTGCCATCCGGCGAGGCCAAGGGTGCTGCGCTTGCCATGATGGTCGAGATTCTCGCAGCACCGCTCGCGGGTGCCAATTTTTCCTTCGAATCCACTTCCTTGTTCGATGACAAAGGAGCAGCGCCCGGCCTTGGGCAGATGCTGATCGTTATCAATCCCGAAGCCAGCGGTGGAAGCTTTGCAGCGTCGCGTCTGGGCGAACTTGCCGCTGAAATTTCCTCCGATCCCAGTGTCCGCCTGCCCGGTCGCCGCGGTCAGAACGCGCGAAAATACGCGCTGGAGCATGGCATCGAAGTCGAGGATGACGTGATCGACGCCATCCTTACTATATAGAATTATTCTAAAGTTGATGGATGGGTTCAAGTATTTGTGAAGACCGGCGGCAAGGCGAAACTTGAAAAACGAAATCAAGAAAAATATACGGGGCGCGCATCACCCGGGGAGTTTGGGTGACACCGCCATGGAGGGCATCATGAAAATTTCTCTTACGCGCATTTCCGCGCTCGCTTTGGCCGCCTCGCTTCTTGCTGCGACGTCGCTGGCATCCAGCGCAAATGCGCAGGAATCCGAAGGTATCGTCGTCTATAACGCTCAGCACGAAAGCCTCGGCCGCGAATGGATCGATGCCTTCACCAAGGAGACCGGCATCAAGGTCACGATGCGCCAAGGCAGCGACATGCAGTTCGCCAACCAGATCATCCAGGAAGGCGACGCTTCCCCGGCCGACGTGTTCCTGACCGAGAACTCTCCGGCGATGGCGCTTGTCGATGGCGCGGGCCTGTTTGCCCCGGTCGACAAAGAAACGCTTGATCTGGTCCCGGCGCAGTACCGTCCGACCGACGGCATGTGGACCGGCATCGCCGCCCGCTCGACGGTGTTTGTGTATGACAAGACGAAGCTCACCGAAGACAAGCTGCCGAAGTCGATGCTCGATCTCGCCGATCCGGCCTGGAAGGGCCGTTGGGGTGCATCGCCTGCCGGTGCCGATTTCCAAGCAATCGTCGGTGCACTGCTGCAGCTGAAGGGCGAAGAAGCAACGGCGCAATGGTTGAAGGCCATGAAGGAAAACGCAACGCCTTATAAGGGCAACAGTGTTGCGATGAAGGCCGTCAATGCCGGCGAAGTCGAAGGCGCGGTCATCTATCATTACTATTGGTTCGGCGACCAGGCGAAGACTGGCGAAAACAGCGAGAATGTCGGCCTGCACTACTTCAAGAACCAGGATCCGGGCGCGTTCGTCAGCGTGTCGGGCGGCGGCATCCTGAAGTCGACGCAGCATATGAAGGAAGCCCAGGCGTTCTTGAAGTTCGTCGCCGGCAAAGCCGGTCAGGACATCCTGAAGAACGGCACGTCCTATGAATACGCGGTCAGCGGCGCGTCGAACGACAAGCTCGTCCCGCTTGCCGATCTCAATGCGCCGAAGGTTGAAGCTTCCGAGCTTGACAGCAAGAAAGTCGTCGAGCTGATGACGGCCGCTGGCCTGATCTAAGCCTCTCTGCCGCAGGTCGGATCGAGTCAAAACTATTGCTTTTGGCTCAAGAAAACCTTAGGGCATGACCCAATCCGGCAACCGCTTCAAAAAGAGGCGGTTGCCTTCCTTTTTCAGCGTATCAAAGGCGTCGGCCTTGCTGCAAGACAACAGATCGCTTGTTTCCGGGCTCGCGCCCGAAAATGGAGCGCCAGTCAGCGGAACAGGTTTGCTGCGCGGGCGCATGCCGCACGCCTCCGTCGTCGTATTTGCAACGCTAGTCGCAATTATGAGCCTCGTGCCGCTCGGCTTCATCGGTTGGATTACCATCAATGTCGGCTGGCAGACGGTCAAGGAGCTGGTCTTCCGGCCACGTGTGGGCGAGCTGCTCGTCAACACGATCTTCCTCGAAGCGCTCACCATTCCCCTGTCGATTGCTCTTGCCGTGACGCTCGCCTGGCTGACGGAGCGGACCAATGTTCCGTTTCCGCGGTTGTGGTCCTGGCTTGCCGTTGCGCCGCTTGCCGTTCCGGCCTTCGTGCACAGCTACGCCTGGGTGAGCCTTATTCCCGGCATGCGCGGCCTGCAGAGCGGTGTCTTCGTTTCCGTGCTCGCCTATTATCCTTTTCTCTACCTGCCGGTCGCTGCTGCTCTTCGCCGCCTCGATCCGGCGATCGAGGATGCGGCGGCGTCACTTGGCCTCGATCCCTGGCGTGTCTTCTTCCGCACGATCCTGCCGCAGTTGCGGCTTGCGATCTGTGGAGGCTCGCTCTTGATCGGGCTGCATCTCCTGTCGGAATACGGGCTTTACGTGATGATCCGCTTCGACACCTTTTCGACGGCGATCGTCGATCAGTTCCAGTCGGCCTATAACAGCCCTGCGGCCAATATGCTCGGCGGTGTGCTCGTCGCCTGCTGCCTTTTCCTGCTTGGCCTCGAAATCCTGCTGCGCGGCAACGAGCGCTACGCCCGCGTCGGCTCCGGTTCCGCACGTCCCGCCGATCGCCGCCGTCTCGGCTGGTTGGTCGTGCCGGCCATTCTGCTGCCGGGCACACTTGCCCTGCTGACGCTCGGCGTCCCGCTCATGACGCTCGGCCGCTGGCTCTATCTCGGCGGCGGCGAGATCTGGCGGCTGGATGCGGTCGGAAACGCGTTCGTTCAAACGATCGTCCTTGCGGTCGCAGGCGGCGTGCTGACGACGATCGCGGCCGCGCCCATGGCCTGGCTGTCGGTCCGCGCCCCAGGGCGATTCCAGCGCTTGCTCGAAGCCTGTCATTATTATGTCGGCTCGCTTCCGGGCGTCGTCGTGGCGCTGGCATTGGTGACGATCACCGTGCGGCTGGCGCTGCCGCTCTACCAGACTTTTGCGACCCTCATCGTTGCCTATGTCCTGCTCTTCCTGCCGCGTGCGATGGTCGGCCTTCGGGCCAGCATCGCACAAGCACCTGTGGAGCTGGAACGGGCTGCCATGTGCCTGGGACGCACGCCATCGCAGGCCGTGCGCCAGATTACCATGCGCCTTGCTGCCCCGGGCTTTGCTGCAAGCATTGCGCTGTCGGCGCTCGGCATCACCAACGAGCTGACGGCAACGCTGATGTTGTCGCCGAACGGTGTTGAAACACTGGCTACGAAATTCTGGTCTCTGACCAGCGAAATCGACTATGTGTCGGCCGCTCCCTATGCGGTGATGATGATAGTGCTGTCGCTGCCGCTGACCCTTTTTCTCTATGCCCAATCGAAACGGACCGCCGGCCAATGACCTTGCTTACGATCCAGTCTGTCAGCAAGCGCTATGGCCCAGTGACAGCGCTGGACAAGGTGACGCTGGACGTTGCCGCCGGCAGCCGCACCGCCGTCGTCGGCCCCTCGGGTTCCGGCAAAACGACGTTGCTGCGTATCGTCGCCGGCTTCGAGCGGCCGGATGAAGGGAAGGTCGTCCTGAACGGCGAAGTGCTCGCGGATGGCTCGGCAGCCCTTCCCGCGCACAAGCGCGGCATCGGCATCGTTTCGCAAGACGGTGCGCTTTTCCCGCATCTGAGCGTTGCCGACAATATCGGCTTCGGTTTCGAGCGGCGCGCTCCCGATCGCGAAAAGCGGATCGTCGAACTACTGGATATGGTCGAGCTCGACCGCAACATGCTGACGCGCCGTCCCCACCAGCTTTCCGGCGGCCAGCAGCAGCGTGTGGCGCTGGCGAGAGCCCTCGGCCGCAAGCCGCGCCTCATGCTGCTCGACGAGCCCTTCTCGGCGCTCGATACCGGCCTTCGCGAACACATGCGCAAGGCTGTCGCGCGCGTGCTGCAGACGGCGGATATCACCACGATTCTCGTAACCCATGATCAGGCAGAGGCTCTTTCTTTTGCCGATCAGGTCGCGGTGCTCAGGGAAGGCAAGCTGATCCAAGCGGGTTCACCGCAATCACTCTACCTGCGGCCGAAGGACCGCGAGACCGCACTCTTCCTGGGTGATGCGGTGATGCTTCCGGCGATTATCCGCAATGGCTTTGCCGATTGCGCGCTCGGCCGCGTTGCAGTGGAAGGCAGCCATCAAGGCAAGGCCGAGATCATGCTGCGGCCGGAGCAGATTCGCGTCGTTGCCGATGAAAGCGAGCCTGCCTATGGTGGTCGAGTCGTCGAGGTTGAGTTCGGCGGCGCGACCTGCACCGTGGCGGTGTCGCTGGAAGGCGTGGCGCTGCCGCCGATCTTCATCAAGACATCCAGCGTGGCTTTGCCTGAACCCGGCGATCGTGTTCGCCTTGATATCGCCGGCAAGGCGCATGTCTTCGGCCGCCGTTAAGCCGTCTTTCGCGAAACCCTTTCCGTTTCCGCCTGTTCCAGCCAGCCGCCCGTAAAACCGGCGCGTTCAAGGCCGAGACGGATGACCGGCGACTGCTGCATCAGGTTCCAGATGAACTCCGACCGGTCGTTTTCGATCGTCATCACCAGCAATCCTTGGTCGATCGCGACGCATCGATCGTCCACCCAACCTTCCGGCCGGGCAGTCTTCACCGTCGGGTTGAAGCCGCCTGGAAAGCGGCCTTCGCAGAGCAGATGAGGATAGGTGGCGAGCAGCGCCTTTAGGCCATCAAGCGACGCCTGCCGGTCAAACGGCAATGCTGCAAGCGCCGCCCAGGGTGCAATTGTCCCGTCATCCGGGCCAAGCGGTGCACCGCGGGCGGCGTAACCCAGCACCTTCGGACGCCGGCCGCCACGCATGTTGCGTGTTGGCGGCGGGCCGTCGGAGGCCGAAAGTCCCCAGACATCCTTATTGTAGCCAACGAAGTGTCCGGGGTTGCGCTCGGCATAATCGCGCTGCACGGCGATCGAAACCTGTGTGTTGCGGAAATAGTCCCAGTCGCGGGCGGCCATCTCTTTGTCCTGGGTCCCGCGGAAGTCGATCCAGGCATGCGGGAAAAGGTGAATGAAGAACGGTCCAGCATAGAGATAGGGCTGCTTGCCGAAGAGCATCCAGGAATAGCTTGAGACGAAGGCATCGTAACTCGATGGCGGGATCGGATGGGTCGGCGAAGCAAGTGCCAGCGTATAGAGCAGGATCGCTTCGTCATATCCCTGCCAGCGCCAGCGCAGAAAGCCACTGCCCGGCTTCCAGCCCATACTGACGGTCTGCCCCTTGTTCAGCGCCCAATGCCAGTCAATGCGCTCATAGATGAATTTCGCAAGCTCGCGGATTTCCGTCTCCACCGCATCGGTCTGATCGAAATATGCCGCAGCCGTCAGCATGCCGGCGACGAGCAAGGTCGTGTCGATTGTCGAGAGCTCGCTGTTCCAGGCCCGGTGGCCGGTATCCATATGCAGGAAGTGATAATAGAAGCCGCGATAGCCGGTCGCGTGGCGTTCGCGTCCCTGATGGCTCCTGGCAAAGAAACGCAGCGTCGTGACCGACCTGCCTGCCGCTTCTTGTCGCGTCATCCATCCGCGTTCGGCAGCGACCGTGTAGCTGGAGAGCGCAAAGCCGACGGCAGCGATGCTGCAAGGAACTCCGGGCACTGACGTATCCGCGACCAGGCCATTTTCGGGATTGGAATATTTCAGAAAATAGTCGAATGCCGATTTCTGCAGCCTGTCGATCAGCGCGGCATCCGTGTCGTCAATTCGTTGCAGCATACATCAAACCAACCGTTGCCCGCCCACGCTCAACATGGCGATACGTTGCGCGCAAATCAAATTCTTTTCGGATAATGCGGCAAAATGGCTGTGATCGGTGGTTTTGGCGCTGGCGTGGGCGAAATGGCTAAAAACCAAAACCGCCAAATAGTGTATTAGTATAACGATTTGATATTATTATGAAAAGCTGATCCGGCGAAGGGATTGAACCCGCAACCCCACCTGGGCAAGCATAAAGGTAATGTCTGCGCAACGCGTGCCGATACTTGAAAATTCACTGCAATGCGCCAGGAAGCCGCTTTTGCGGCGCCATCGAAAATCCGCAAGTTGAATTGCATAGCACTCGATTGAAGGGGATTGGACTTGCCTGAAATGCAGCGACTGTGCCGCGATGACCGGAAGACATAGTATTGCGTTTGCAACATATTGAATCCCCAAATTCTGTTAGCGTCCCGCCCCACTTCTGCCCAACGGAGCCGCAAGGATCTGGTTTCCAAGTTCGGGAGATATAGCGCATGCCGACCCGGCGACATTTCCTTATCGGCTTCATTGCCACGCCGATTGTGCTCCCGAGACTCGGCCATGCAGCCGGCGCCGCTGCGCAGCTTTCGCCTACACCAACTTGCGATGACGACAATCTGACGCCAGCGCAGACCGAAGGCCCGTATTTCACCCCGGAGAGCCCTGAAAAACAGGACTTCGCGAGCGATGCACCAGGCGGTGAAAGGATGACGCTTGCCGGTTACGTGCTGACCGAGAACTGCCAGCCCGTGGCAAAAGCGTTGATCGAGTTATGGCATGCCAATGAGATTGGGGCCTATGACAACAGCGGATACAAACTCCGCGGACATCATTTCACCGATGCTGAAGGCAAATGGTGGTTTGAGACGATCGTGCCAGGGGTCTATCCTGGCCGCACCCGGCATTATCACCTGAAAGTCCAACGGCCCGGCGGAAACGTGCTGACGACGCAGCTCTATTTTCCCGGTGAGCCGGACAATGAACGTGACCGGATATTCAACGCAGCCTTGTTGCTCGATGTCAGGGCGACGAGCGACGGAAAATTCGGCCGCTACGATTTCATAGTGGTGTAAGCCGGGCGCCTTGCATGGCAAGCGATGAACCGAGGCCGTTACGTTGCAAAATTCCACGGCATGAGGCTTCGATTTCGCTCGCTGGCCACCCGCTGCGATGCGCTCGAGGGTCTGTATCAGCCATGCCAGCGGATCGACATCGTTCATCTTTGCGGTGTGAATGAGCGTTGCGATGTTGGCCCAGGTGCGGCCGCCCCCGGCACTGCCGGTAAAAGAGAAATCTTCCGAACGATGGCTTGGGGCCTGATTGAGATCGACTACCCCTTCCACGACAGAGCCAATGCCTGAAGGTCGCGTCAACTGACCGCTTGTCACATTTCGAGTACACGACCTAGGCCATACTGGGGGACAAAGGCCCGATGGCGTGATTGCCCCGAAACCTTACGTGCCACCAGATCTCCATGACCATGTATATACCACGGAGGGCGCAAGTATCCGTGCCTTGCCGAAATCCTATTCGACAGAGGAAAGCTAAGCCGATGAAAAGGACCAGCCTTATACTCTTTGCGCTCATGTTCGCGGTCGAACCTTCATTCGCAATCGAGCGGTTGAATGCCGGTTCGACGACCTGCGCCGCCGCTCAGAGGATTATTGCCCGCGATGGAGCGGCCATCCTGCGTTATCCATCTGAGAGAGTACCTGGTATGACGCTTTACAAACGATACGTCCGTAATAAGGCCCAGTGCGACAGCGATGATGAAGTCGCGCCGACATCAGTCAAGACCGCTGACGAGCCACGATGCCGGCTGGCGCGTTGCCGATCATCTTCACACAATCAATCGACGTCAGGTTCCCGATGACAAGTGTTGCCTTCTTTGAAATGGACCTGGCGCACCGGCGAGAAGTGACACCCCATCCCCCTACCTCCTCCGATGGATGAAGTTGCAGAACCAGCCACCGAGGTTCTGTCTAGGCGAATAGGCAATTGTCGTTGCCGGCCAGGAACTGGGACTCAAAAGTCGACGACGGCATTTGGCTCGTCAGCTTCATGCATTATGATCTGGGATATATCGACCTGGAGCAGAGGACCTTGCAAACCATCGACAACCCGTTCGGCACGAGGTTGTCACCCATGTGTTAGGTACGTTTTGTTACCTATGTATCCGGGTCGGACACGGGAATTTTTGGAGCGGGCGAAGGGATTTGAACCCTCGACCCCAACCTTGGCAAGGTTGTGCTCTACCCCTGAGCTACACCCGCTCAATCCACATCGGTCCGGGGTAGTTGGTGGACCGTGGGCTGCCACCTTGCGGCGACGGGCGCTATATGGCCCAATCGATTTTCAAATGCAACAGGGAAATCACGCAAAGGCCAAGAAAAATTCCACGACTTCAAAGGCTCATTCGCAAACTGCCGCAAATTCAGGGATAAGCGTCGATCCCGAACATTGCAAAACACATTCCTCCGACTTAATCAGGGCACCTTATCTCCTTCTTTGCGCACGGATGCCCGATGACCGAAGCCAAGCCGAAAAACAAAAACGATCTTTTCGCCTTCCTCGACGGGCTCGGCATCGCGCATAGCACGCATGAGCATGCTCCAGTCTTCACCGTGGCCGAATCGGTGTCGCTGCGCGATGCTATTCCCGGCGGGCATACAAAAAACCTTTTCGTGAAAGATAAGAAGGATCAGTTCTTCCTGTTGACGGTCGAGGAACATGCCGTAGTCGATCTCAAGACCGTGCATGGGCTGATCGGAGCCGCCAGCAAGGTTTCGTTCGGCAAGGCGGAAAAGCTGATGGAATATCTTGGCGTGATCCCCGGCGCGGTCACCGCCTTTGGCGCCATCAACGACATGGACAACAATGTGACCTTCGTGCTCGATGCTGATTTGATGAAGGAGGACATCGTCAATTGCCATCCGTTGTCCAACGATGCGACGACGTCGATTGCAAGCGCAGATCTCATTCGCTTCATGGAAGCGACCGGCCATAAGCCGCTTGTCTTGAAAGTGACGTCCTGACATACGATTTTAGCGCTAGAAAAAGCCGGGCAACCGGCATGGCGGGAGATACCAATGAGCGGCAGCGACAATTCTTACAGCAATTCCTTCGGCAGTCAGATGTCGGCAACGGCGAACTTCGGTTCGGCGCCGCAGCCGGCGGCAGGCGGCGGACATATCAAGGATACGACAACCGCCACTTTCACGAAGGACGTCATCGAGGAATCGCGCAACCAGCCGGTGCTCGTTGATTTCTGGGCGCCTTGGTGCGGTCCGTGCAAACAATTGACGCCAGTGCTCGAAAAGGTGGTCAATGAAGCGCAAGGCCGCGTGAAGCTCGTGAAGATGAATATCGACGACCATCCGTCGATCGCAGGTCAGCTTGGCATCCAGTCGATCCCGGCTGTGATCGCTTTCGTCGGCGGCCGCCCGGCCGATGGTTTCATGGGTGCCGTGCCGGAAAGCCAGGTTCGCCAGTTCATCGACCGCATCGCCGGCCCTGCTGGTGCGGATCAGGCGGCGGAGATCGAAGGGGTGCTCGAGGAGGCAGCGGGGCTTCTTGCCGCGGGTGACGTGAATGGTGCCGCGCAACTCTACGGCGCGGTCATGCAAGCCGATCCGGAAAATGCCAAGGCGCTTGCCGGGATGGCCGAATGCATGATTGCCGCCAACCAGCATCAGCGCGCTCGCGAAGCGCTGACTGATTTGCCGGACGAGCTTGCCAAGGACGCCGGAATTCAGGCCGTCATCACGAAGCTCGATCAGATCGACGAAGCCCGCAAGCTCGGTGATCCAATCGCCCTGGAAAACGACCTTGCGGTCGATCCGGATAACCACGATGCGCGCATGAAGCTCGCCAAGATCCTGAACGTCGAGGGAAAGCGCGACGAGGCGGCCGAGCATCTGCTCCATATCATGCGCAAGGACCGGACCTTCGATGACGACGGCGCACGCCGCCAACTCCTGCAGTTTTTCGAAGTCTGGGGCTTCAAGGATCCGGCAACGGTGTCGGCGCGGCGCAAGCTTTCGGCGATGCTCTTCTCGTAACTTTCAAAACCTTGCCCTTGCGTTTTTGGGCAAGGGCACCACATTTCAGAGGCAGGACAGGGAGCACCGTTTTTCTCCTGCCGCTTGGTTGTGGGACAAGTTTTGATGCAAGTCGGGAATGCAAGATATTTAAAGCCCGGCGATCTGCCAGATTCGATCGCCGTCTTTCCTCTGACCGGCGCTCTTCTCCTGCCCACGGGACAGCTTCCGCTGAATATTTTCGAGCCGCGTTATCTCGCGATGTTTGATGCCGCGTTGGGTGGCAACCGGCTCATCGGCATGGTCCAGCCGGCGCTTGGCGACAATGATTCGACGGCGGGCGACAAAAGCGGCGAACCTCATCTTGCTCCCGTCGGCTGCATCGGTCGGATCACCTCGTTCGCCGAGACGGGCGACGGGCGCTATATCGTTTCACTGACGGGCGTTTGCCGTTTCCGCCTGCTTGGCGAGAAAATGACGCATGAGCCGTTCAGAAGCTTCCGCATCGCTCCCTTCATTTCCGATCTCTCCGCACGCGATGAGGAAGATGCCGTCGATCGTGGCGCTTTGCTTTCCGCTTTCAGGGCCTATCTCGATGCGAACAAGCTGGAGGCCGACTGGGAAAGCGTCGAGCGCGCCAGCAATCTGACCCTCGTGAATTCGCTTGCGATGATGTCGCCCTTTGGCCCTGCAGAGAAGCAGGCGCTGCTGGAGGCTCCCGATCTCAAGACCAGGGCAGAAACCCTGATCGCAATCACTGAAATCGTGCTCGCGCGTGTCTTCGGTGACTCGGATACGGTTTTGCAGTAAATCATCGGGTATGGACGAAAAACTCAGTCGTATTGACCCGAAACTGCTTGAACTCCTTGTTTGTCCGCTCACCAAGGGCACGCTCCGCTATGACCGCGAGCACAACGAACTCGTCTCGGAAAAGGCGCGCCTAGCCTATCCGATCCGTGACGGCATCCCGATCATGCTGGTGTCAGAGGCGCGGCGGCTGGACGATTAGATCGTCTCGCCTGCCAAAAGCCGCGGATTGTTCCTGGCCGCGATCCCGGCCGCCTGTCCGATGAAGAAGGACTTGAGGCCCGGGATCCTGTCGACGATGCCCAGGCCGACGTCGCGGGCAATGCGCACCGGCATCACGTCATTGGAGAACAGCCGGTTCAGCACGTCGGTCGTCACCCCCATACGGAATGTATCGAAGCGGCGCCAAGTCTGGTAGCGCTCGAGAATATTGATCGAGCCGATATCGAGCCCGAGCCGGTCGGCCTCGACGATGGTTTCTGCCAATGCTGCCACGTCCTTGAAGCCGAGATTGAGGCCTTGGCCGGAAATCGGGTGAATGCCGTGGGCTGCATCGCCAGCAAGTGCAAAGCGCGGCGCCACGAAGGCCCGGGCGAGCGTGAGGCCGAGCGGGAAGGCGCGCCTTTCGCCAATCACCTTGAGCGCGCCGAGCTTGTGGCCGAAACGGCGCTCCAGTTCCTCTTCGAAAATCAGGTCGTCGCCGGCGACAAGCCGGTCGGCATCGTGGGCGCGCTCGGTCCAGACTAGGGAAGACCGGTTGTTGGTGAGCGGCAGGATCGCAAACGGACCGGAAGGCAGGAAATGCTCTTCGGCGCAGCCATTGTGCGGCCGCTCGTGCTCGACGGTCACCACGATGCCGGACTGGCCGTAGTCCCAGCTGACCGTCTTTATGCCCGCCAGATCGCGGAGCTTCGAGCGCACGCCATCGCAGGCGACGAGCAAGCGTGATTCCAGTGCGCTGCCATCGGACAACGTCACGGAGATCCGGTTTTCTTCCGTCTTCAGGCCGGTGGCGCTCAGTCCATGCCGGATTTCGATGCCAAGCCGGTCGCAGACGCCGCGCAACGCGCGGACCAGGACGGCGTTCGGGATCATGTGTGCAAAAGGGCGGCCATCTTCAACTTCACCATCGAAGGTGAGGAAAACCGGGCGGACCGGGTCGGCGGTCCTCGAATCGGTCACGATCATCTTGGTGATCGGCTGGGCTTCAGGCTGGATTTCCCCCCAGATGCCGAAGACTTCCAGCATCTTCGTTGCCGCGGCGATGATGGCCGAGGCGCGCATATCCTTCTGCCAGACATGCTCAGGCGCCGCTTCAACGACCGCAATATCGAGGTGGGGGGCTGCCTGCTTGACGGCGACCGCCGCGGAAAGGCCGACGTAACCTCCGCCAACAACCAGCATGTCCTGCATCGCCCGCTCTCCGCGCCTTGTGATTACAATGATGATCTATATAGATCATCGCATCCCCACTTCCTACCGTTGGGAGCTGAACAAATGATGGAAGACGCGGCCAAACCCACAGCCATGGAAACGCTGCTCGCCACGCTCGATCTTGAGCCGATCGAAGTCGATATCTTTCGCGGCCGCAGTCCGCAGGTCGGCTGGCAGCGCGTCTTTGGCGGACAGGTGATCGGTCAGGCATTGATGGCTGCCCAGCGGACAATTGAGACAGAGCGCTTCGTTCACTCGCTGCATGCTTATTTCATGCGGCCGGGCGATCCGTCCGTGCCGATCGTCTATCAGGTGGAGCGCATCCGTGACGGAGCGAGCTTCAACACGCGCCGGGTCGTGGCAATCCAGCACGGCAAGGCAATTTTTGCACTCTCGTGCTCCTTCCAGATCGAGGAACCGGGGTTCGATCATCAGATCGTGATGCCTGATATCCCCATGCCGGAAAGACTGCTCGGCGAACAGCAGCTCAAGGAGCAGTATCTCGCGCATGCGCCGGCGGCTGTGCGCAAGTACTGGGAGCGCGAACGGCCGATCGAAATCCGGCCGGTCTCCTTGACACATTATTTTTCCGACAAGAAGCTCGACCCCCGCCAGGACGTCTGGGTGCGCGCAACAGGGCCGGTCCCGGACAACCGGCTCTATCAAGCTGCCGTGCTTGCCTATCTCTCCGACATGACGCTGCTCGATACCTCGCTCTACGCTCACGGGACGTCGATCTTCGACCAGAGCCTGCAGGTTGCGAGCCTTGACCATTCCATGTGGTTTCATCGGCCTGATAAACTTGAGGATTGGCTGCTTTACACACAAGATAGCCCATCGGCTTTTGGTGCTCGCGGTCTCACGCGCGGTAGCCTTTTTACCCGATCGGGTGTTCTGATTGCGTCAGTCGCGCAGGAAGGTTTGATTCGGAAAAAGGCAAATGAATAAAAAATGTGCAAATTTGCAAATTTGGGCATTATTTGGGCGGTTGTTGCCACGTCATTTGCCTCTTAAATAGCATCGTTCATTATACTCTTTATTTTTCAATAACTTATAATCTGCTCGAAACTGGCACGCCCTTTGAATGTAGATCCCCAGTCGCTGTTCGTGAACGTCAGCGGCAAGGAGAGTCGGCTCCGCGCCGAGGATAACGAAGGATGGGAAAACCAGATGAAAATTGTGATGGCCATTATCAAGCCGTTCAAGCTCGATGAGGTCCGCGAAGCCCTCACCGCGATCGGCATCCAGGGCCTGACCGTGACCGAAGTGAAGGGCTACGGACGCCAGAAGGGACATACCGAAATCTATCGCGGTACGGAATATGCGGTCAGCTTCCTGCCGAAGCTCAAGATCGAAATCGCAGTCGCATCAGAAATCGTCGACAAGGCCGTCGAAGCCATCGCGTCGTCGGCCAAGACCGGCCAGATCGGCGACGGCAAGATTTTCGTCTACTCGATCGACCATGCCGTCCGTATCCGCACGGGCGAAACCGATACCGAAGCGCTGTAAGAACGGCTGAGCAAGGAGCTTTATTCCAATGTCAATTTCGAAGTTTTCTTCCATATTTGCGCGGCTCGGGGCTGCGTCTGCCGCGCTCTTAGCGCCGGTCGTCGCCTTTGCGCAGGAGACCGCGCCGGCTGCTGCCGATGCCGCGGCTCCAGCCTTCACCATGGACAAGGGTGACAATACCTGGATGCTCGTCTCCTCGGCGCTCGTGCTGTTGATGACCATTCCCGGCCTGGCTCTCTTCTATGGCGGCCTCGTGCGCGCCAAGAACATGCTCTCCGTGCTGATGCAGGTCTTCATGATCACCGCTGTTGTGTCCCTGATCTGGGTCACCTACGGCTACTCGCTGGCCTTCACCGACGGCGGTTCGCTGAACAGCTTCATCGGCGGTTTCTCCAAGGCCTTCCTTGCTGGCGTCAACACGTCGTCGCTCGCCGAGACCTTCACGAAGGGCGTCGCCATTCCGGAATACACCTTCATCGTGTTCCAGATGACGTTTGCCTGCATCACGCCCGGCCTCATCGTCGGTGCGTTTGCCGAGCGCATCAAGTTCTCCGCCGTCATGCTGTTCGTTGTCCTGTGGGTCACCTTCATCTACTTCCCGATGGCGCACATGGTCTGGTTCTGGGGTGGTCCGAGCTCCTACAGCTCGCCGTCCGGCCTGATCTTCTCCTATGGTGCAATCGACTTCGCCGGCGGCACGGTCGTTCACATCAATGCCGGTATTGCCGGTCTTGTCGGCGCCATCATGCTTGGCAAGCGCACGGGTTATAAGAAGGAAATCATGGCTCCGCACTCGATGACGCTCACCATGGTCGGCGCATCGCTTCTGTGGGTAGGCTGGTTCGGCTTCAACGCCGGTTCCAACCTCGAAGCCAACTCCTATGCTTCGCTCGCGATGATCAACACCTTCGTCGCAACGGCTGCTGCCGCTGTTTCCTGGTGCATCGTCGAAACCTTCGCCCGCGGCAAGGCTTCCATGCTGGGTGCCGCTTCGGGTGCTGTTGCCGGTCTCGTTGCCGTTACGCCGGCAGCAGGCTTTGCAGGTCCGATGGGCTCGATCGTTCTCGGCCTGATCGTTTCGCCGGCCTGCTACTTCTTCGTCGACGTCGTGAAGAACAAGTTCAACTACGACGACAGCCTTGACGTCTTCGGCGTGCATTGCATTGGCGGCATCATCGGCGCCATCGGCACCGGCATTCTCGTCAACCCGGCTCTCGGCGGCGCAGGTATCGTCGACTACTCGACGCCGGACTTTGCTGCATCCTACGCCGGTACGGCAACCCAGGTCTGGGCTCAGCTAAAGGGCGTCCTGACGACCCTCGTCTGGTCGGGCGTCGGCTCTGCGATCCTCTACAAGATCGTCGACCTCATCGTCGGCCTGCGCGTAACCCCGGAGGCAGAACGCGAAGGTCTCGACCTGTCGACCCATGGCGAAGCCGCCTACCACTCTTCCTGATCGCAGGGATAGCGGCGCCCGGCAAAGGGCGCCGCTGAACAGCCCGTCGCGGCCTATCGAATTAAATATAGGCTGCATCTTGGCCCGGACCTTAGGTTCGGGCCTTTTTATTTGGCGGTCCGGCTTGTCCAGTCTCTCATGGTTAACATCGCTTTAACCCTCCTTTGATTAGGTGGGGCGGACGCATATTGCGTGGCGACGCTTCGGCGATTCGCGCGCTCAGCATTGGACGGGTTGGGTATATGGCAAGAAGCACGTCGCCGGTGATCGATAGCCGGCCGGACCGTTTCTCCCTCTCAGGGTTCGTGTTCCGGCAGGCGCAGGCTCTCCTGGGCTTTGCGATCTTCCTGCTATTGGCGCTCGCGGTCGCGGCACTCGCGACATGGAACGTCACAGATCCAAGCTATTCCTACGCGACCGGCAATGCGCCGGCAAATGTCCTGGGATATGGCGGTGCCGCATTTGCTGACCTCGCGATGCAGTTCTTCGGCCTTGCAAGCGTCGTGGCGCTGTTGCCGGTCGTCGCCTGGGCCCTGGCATTGATTTCAGGCCGCCGCATGAGCCGCATTCCTCAACGGGCCGGCGCCTGGGCTCTCGGCTCGATCCTTTCGTCTGCCGTGATCGGCTGCTTCCCGCCGCCGCTGACATGGCCGATCCCGAACGGCATCGGCGGCGTCATCGGCGATATGATCCTTCGTTTTCCGGCTCTCTTCGTCGGCGCCTACCCAAGTGGTGCGTTCGCGACGGCTGTCGGCTGCGTGTTCGTGCTGCCCACCGCCTGGATGATGCTCTTTGCTGCCGGCATCCTCGGCCGCACGGAAGCTGAAGAGGATGAGGGCGATGCACTCGTGGCCATACCTTCCAAGGCCCGCTCTGTTGGTGATGCCGACGAGGATGAGGACGACGAAGACGGCGGCTGGCTTGCGTTCGGAGCGCTGACGCATGCCTGGTATATGAGCCAAGCGCGGATGCGCCGCATCCTCGGCATGGCGCCACGCAAGCGCCGCCAGAGCGATTTCGAATCGCCCTACGACTTCAACGACGACGAATTCGGTACGCTGAACGAGCCCGTCCGCGCCAAGGCGCCGGCAGGCCGCAGCGAGCGCCTGGAGCCGTCGATGGAACCGCGCGTCAGTTCGCCGCGCCGGGTCGTCTCTGCACCCTCGATTTCGCTCGACGACGACGATGGCGAAGTGCCATTCGATAGCGACATGCCTCCGCGTCCGGCCGATATTCTGCCGGATGACGACGAAGATGACTGGATGATACGTGCGCCGGCAAAGGCCGCCGGCGGCAAGCCCGAGCCGCGCGTCGTGCCGCAGATCTCGCGTCCGAAGCCCGGTGCCCGCATCGAACGCGAACAGCAGGGTTCCTTCATTCGTCCGGAAGGTTTCCAGCTTCCCTCGATTCATCTGCTCGCCGAACCAAAGAATGTCATCCGTGACTCATCGCTTTCCGCCGATGCGCTGGAACAGAATGCCCGCATGCTCGAAGGCGTCCTGGAAGACTTCGGCGTCAAGGGTGAAATCATCCATGTCCGCCCTGGCCCAGTCGTCACACTTTACGAACTCGAGCCGGCCCCGGGCATCAAGTCCTCACGCGTTATCGGCCTTGCCGACGACATTGCCCGCTCCATGAGCGCGATCGCCGCCCGTGTCGCTGTCGTCCCTGGCCGCAACGCGATCGGCATCGAATTGCCAAACTCAACGCGTGAAACTGTTTACCTGCGCGAACTGATCGCATCGCGTGATTTCGAAGGTTCGAAGGCGAAGCTTGCCATGGCACTCGGCAAGACGATCGGCGGCGAAGCCGTCATTGCCGATCTCGCGAAGATGCCCCACCTGCTGGTTGCCGGTACGACAGGCTCCGGTAAGTCGGTTGCCATCAACACCATGATCCTCTCGCTGCTCTACCGTCTGACGCCGGAACAGTGCCGCTTGATCATGATCGACCCGAAGATGCTCGAACTCTCGGTCTATGATGGCATTCCGCATCTGCTGTCGCCGGTAGTCACCGATCCGAAGAAGGCTGTCGTCGCGCTCAAATGGACCGTCCGCGAGATGGAAGAGCGCTACAAGAAGATGTCGAAGATCGGGGTCCGCAACATCGATGGCTTCAATGCGCGCGTTGAGCAGGCGCTGGCCAAGGGCGAAGCCATCTCCCGAACCGTGCAGACAGGCTTTGACCGCCACACCGGCGAAGCGATGTACGAAACCGAGGAATTCGACCTGCAGCCGATGCCCTATATCGTCGTCATCATCGACGAAATGGCTGACCTCATGATGGTCGCCGGCAAGGATATTGAAGGCGCCGTCCAGCGTCTGGCGCAGATGGCGCGCGCCGCCGGCATTCACGTCATCATGGCGACCCAGCGTCCGTCCGTCGACGTCATTACCGGCACGATCAAGGCGAATTTCCCGACCCGCATTTCCTTCCAGGTCACCTCGAAGATCGACAGCCGCACAATCCTTGGCGAGCAGGGCGCCGAGCAACTGCTCGGCATGGGCGATATGCTCTATATGGCTGGCGGCGGGCGCATCCAGCGCGTGCATGGTCCCTTCGTGGCTGATATGGAAGTCGAGGAGATCGTTTCCTATCTGAAGACCCAGGGCGCACCGCAATATCTCGATGCGATCACCGCTGATGACGACGAGGACGATGATTACGGCGGTCCGGCCGGGACGTCCAATCTGGCGGATTCCGACGATCCCTATGATCAGGCAGTCGCCATCGTGCTTCGCGACGGCAAGGCCTCGACCTCCTACATCCAGCGCCGTCTCGGCATCGGTTACAACCGCGCCGCATCATTGATCGAGCGCATGGAGCAGGAAGGCGTCATCGGACCTGCGAACCACGCAGGCAAGCGCGAAATCCTGGTTCCGACCGAAGGCGATATCCTCGATCGCTAGAGGCTGAAAAAATATGCCGGGGCAATGACTTCACGGAAACCTGATCGCCTCGGAAACGTTACCTTCTGCAGCGATGCTTCTGCGCCTTGAAGACGCCGCCTTTCGGCAGCATGCAGGTCGCATCATAGGAGACCTAGATGACCAACTCCGATTTCCATTCCAGTGGCTTGCTGCTGAACCGCCGTCACCTTCTCGGCGCCATGGCTCTGGCGGCTGTTTCGGCTGCAGCGCCTTTCGACGCCTTCGCGCAGGCAGCGGCCGGCGGTTCTTCGACGGCACAGGCGATTGCCAACCACTTCTCCAACGTAGCCACCATGCAGGGCGAATTCGTGCAGTTCGGCCCGCGCGGCGAGCAGACGGGCGGCAAATTCTTCATCGAGCGTCCCGGCAAGCTTCGCTTCAACTACGACGATCCGTCGCCGATCCGGGTGATCTCCGACGGCAGGAATGTTGCGGTCGGTAACCTGAAACTGAAGACCTGGAGCCTCTATCCGCTTTCCAAGACGCCGCTCAGCCTGCTGCTTGCACGCAGGATCAACCTGTCGGACGGTTCGGTAAAGAGCGTGAAGGAAGAATCGGACCTGACGACGATCGCGCTTGGCAATAAGACGATCTTCGGCAATTCGACGATCACGATGATGTTCGATCCGAAGACCTACGATCTGCGTCAGTGGACGATCACCGATAATCAGGGCAAGGACACATCCGTAATGGTGTTCAATGTGAGGACCGGCGTTCAGTTTGATCAGAAGGTCTTCAGAGTGCCGTACGAAAGCATTCCAGGCACTGCCGCTTCCCGTGACTGATGTCATATGACTTTCTGTGAAAAACGCCCGGTGAAAGCCGGGCGTTTCTGCTTGTGGACGTTCCATCCCCAGCGCCTTTGCTCTAAGGCCTTTTCAGTCTCGTTGAAAGGCAATGGCATGAGCTTCTCGATTACCACCTGGAACATCAATTCGGTGCGGCTGCGCATGCCGATCGTCGAGCAGTTCGTCCTCAAGCATAGGCCGGATATTCTCTGCCTGCAGGAAACCAAGGTTCCGAACGAGCTCTTTCCGGCGGCCCCTTTGCGCGCCATGGGTTACGAGCACATCATCGTGCACGGCCAGAAGGGCTATCATGGCGTCGCTATCGCCTCGCGCATCCCGCTCCAGGAGGATCATCGCCTGGACTACGGAAATGTCGGCCACGCGCGCCATATCTCGGCGATCTTCGAACGCGGAGGGCGCCGCGTCCGGCTGCATAATTTCTATGTGCCCGCCGGCGGCGACGAGCCGGACCCGGCCATCAATCCGAAGTTCGCCCACAAGCTGGATTTCGTCGAGGAAATGAAGCTGCTGAAGGCCAACGGCGAAGCGAATACCTCGGCGATCCTCGTCGGCGATCTCAACATTGCGCCGCTCGAGCATGACGTCTGGTCGCACAAGCAGATGCTGAAGATCGTCAGCCATACGCCGGTCGAAACCGAGGGTCTGCTGGAGGCGATGAAGCGCGGAGCCTGGCTTGATCTCATGCGCCAGCACGTGCCGTCCCACGAGAAGCTCTATACCTGGTGGAGTTACCGCGCCAGGGACTGGGAGGTTGCCGATCGCGGCCGCCGCCTCGATCATATCTGGTCGTCATCGGACCTCGGCCCGCTGCTCCAGCGCATCGACATCCTGAAGGAGGCTCGCGGATGGGATCGTCCGTCCGATCACGTGCCGGTGACCGCGCATTTCAACCTCTGAAATCTACGAAAAGCGGTGAAGCTGTGCGCTCGCCCGTGCCGCCAATTCCGCGATGTTGTCGCGAATGCGGCTTTCTATGATGCGGGCCGCATCCGGATATTCCTCGATCAGCCTGTAAAAGAGCGCTCGCGTGATGCGGATGACGCTGGAATCCTCCCGCGCCACGGCCGTGAATTTGCGCTCCACGAGCGTTACCAGAGCCAGTTCGGACAGTAATGTGCCCTGGCCCGCGATCTGCTCGACCTTGGGATGGCCATCTGGGCCCGCCGTGCTGAGCTCCAGCGCGCCGCTGGCGACGACATAAGCGCTTTCCGCCGGTGATCCTTCTCGGAAAAGCATCTGCCCGGTGGAAATCAAACGCCGGTCGGCGCCGAAGGCGATCAGCCGCAACTGGTCGGCCGACATGCCACTGAAGAGCGGCTGCTGCGAAAGCATGTTGATATCGTCTGTCAGCGCCATGCGGCTCTTTGCCCTACGGTACGATCTTGTAGCCGCCGTTTTCCGTTACCAGGATTTCGGCGTTCGAGGGATCGCGCTCGATCTTCTGGCGCAGGCGGTAGACGTGCGTTTCGAGCGTATGGGTCGTCACGCCGGAATTGTAGCCCCACACTTCTTCGAGAAGGACGTCCCGGGTGACTACCTTCTGTTCCGCGCGATAGAGATAGCGGATGATCGCCGCTTCCTTCTCCGTCAGGCGAATCTTCTGGCCGTTTTCGGTGGTCAACAGCTTCTGGCTGGGCTTGAAGAGATAGGGCCCGACTGTGAAGGTCGCGTCCTCGCTCTGTTCGTGCTGCCGAAGCTGGACGCGGATGCGCGCCAGAAGCACCGAGAAGCGGAACGGCTTGGTGACATAGTCGTTGGCGCCGGCTTCCAAGCCGAGGATCGTATCTGAATCCGTATCGTGTCCGGTCAGCATGATGATCGGCGCCTTGAAGCCGCCCTTGCGCAGTAGCTTCACGGCTTCGCGTCCGTCCGTATCCGGCAGTCCGACATCCATGATCAGCAGATCGACGGGCGTGCTGCGCGCAGCTTGTATGCCCTTGCCGGCCGTCGCCTCCTGGAGCACCGTGAACTCATCATAGAGCGCAAGCTGCTCCGTCAGGGTTTCGCGAAGGTCGTTGTCGTCATCCACCAGTAGAATGGTGCGTGCGGTCATGCGGTTCTGTTCCTCAGATTCCGTCTCATCAAGTCCTACGCCATATTTCGATCGCTGGCAAAGACCGGGAAACGTGCTGTTGCCGGGCCAGGGCCGATGTGATTTCAATCGAAGTCCCAAGCAAAACAAAAACATGTGAGAAAAATGGAGAAAACAAGGCGAAGCGCAAGAACGGTATCATCCACCATTATTGTGCGTCCCGCGCCCGGCAGGCAAAGCCGCGCACTGGTTCAATGCGGTCCCTTCGTCTTTCCCGCCGCAATCGGCCGTTCCGGCCGCACCATCTTGAAGCGCGAGGGCGACGGTGCAACGCCGATTGCTTCAATGAAGCTGCTTTACGGATTTTGCCGCGGCGAACGTCCGAGCCGCCTCGAAACACCGCTCTCGCTCCGCCGCATCCGTCAGGACATGCTCTGGTGCGACCAGCCCGGCGATCCGAACTACAATCGCCTCGTCAGAGCGCCCTTCCGTCCAAGCCATGAAGAGTTGAAGCGCAAGGACGGCCTCTACGACATATGTCTCGTCATGGATTGGAATATCACATCCCGCGCCCGCAATCGGGGATCGGCCATCTTCTTCCATCTCATCAGGCCGGGCTATGAGCCGACAGCCGGTTGCGTCGCCGTCCATCCGCGCGACATGCGCCGGCTTTTGCCGCACATGCGCAAGGGGACAGTCGTACGCGTTCTCTGAGGCATCAGGGGTGATAATCTGCGGACCGTCTCCTATATCCGTTTTGACCGGCGCTCAGGCTGAATGGCATGCCGGGAAGTCCGCTTGCGGATTCAATTTCATGCCCCTCCAATCCTTCAAACTTCCGGAGATATATTGTGGCCAATCAACCCATCATCACTTTCCATGACGGACATTCCATTCCCCAGGTCGGCCTTGGCGTATGGCAGACGCCACAGGACGTCGCGGCTCCGACAGTCCGCAAGGCCCTCGAAGCCGGCTACCGCCATATCGACACGGCTTCGGGCTACGACAACGAAGAGGGTGTCGGCGAGGGCGTGCGTTCCTCCGGTCTCGACCGCAAGGACGTTTTCATCACGACAAAGCTTCGTAACACCGACCAGGGCTACGACAGCACCCTGCGCGCCCTCGAGGGTAGCCTGAAGAAGCTTGGCACCGAATATGTCGATCTCTACCTGATCCACTGGCCGTCGCCGCACCGCGGCCTCTATCGCGAAACCTGGAAGGCCTTCGTCAAGATCAGGGAAGAAGGCCTCGCTCGTTCGATTGGCGTCTCCAACTTCTATCCGGATCATCTGGATCACATCATTGGCGATACCGGCGTGGTTCCGGTCATCAACCAGATCGAACTCCACCCGGATTTTCAGCAGAAGGCGGCGCAGGACGCGCACCGGAAACTGAATATCGTTACCGAATCCTGGAGTCCGCTCGGTCAGGGAAAATTCATCGCCAACCCGGTTATTGGTGAAATCGCCAAGAAGCACAGTAAGACACCGGCGCAGGTCATCATCCGCTGGCATATCGATAGCGGTCTTGTCGTCATCCCCAAATCGGTCACGCCGTCGCGCATTGAGGAGAACTTCAAGGTGTTCGATTTCAAGCTCGATGCCGGGGACATGGCAGCGATCGCCAAGCTCGACGACAGGAATGCCCGCATGGGACCGGAGCCCTATACGGCAACGTTCTGATCAAGAGCTTCCGTCTCCTCCTTTATCATTGCGGGAGGAGGAGACGTTTGCTCACGTGAGTTCACGCGGTGTCACGAAGCGCTCGAGACGTCCGCTTCCCGGCGAAATATCCGCCCAGCTATTCGCCTCGAACGCGATGATCGCCATGCCGGCAGTGGCGAATTTCTCCTTCAAGCGTTTACAAGCCTCCGGATCGCCGCTGCCGATGAGATTGTTCGCGAGGTCCTGAAAACCGGGATTGTGTCCGACAAGCATGACCGTTCGAACCGACGGCTCAATCTTGCCGAGGAGGCCGACAATGCGCGATGCCGAGGCTTCGTATAAATCCGGCACATCGCGTTCAACAGTCGAGGCGGAAAGTTTTTTCGCTACACGCTTCCATGTTTCCTGCGCCCGCCGCGCCGTCGACACCAAAGCGAGATCCGGGAAAAGCTTTTCACGCGTCATATAGGCGCCGATCAAGGGCGCGGCCCTTCGCCCGCGCTTCGCAAGCGGGCGGTCATGGTCTGCGACATCGTCCGGCCAGGCGGATTTTGCGTGGCGCAGAAGAAAAAGGCGAAGGGACTTCCGCGAAGGCTTTTTTGACGCATTCATTCCGCTCACCTGAAAAGGGCAGGAGACCATTGTCTCATCGAATGCGCATCTTGTCTTCTTAAGATGGCATGCCTCCCTCTCGGCCCGAGAGGGAGGCAATATCCGTCAGTTCCACTCGCGGATATCGACGAAATGGCCAGCGATTGCAGCAGCGGCAGCCATGGCCGGCGAAACGAGGTGCGTGCGGCCCTTGAAGCCCTGACGGCCTTCGAAGTTGCGGTTGGACGTCGAGGCGCAGCGCTCGCCCGGCTTCAGGCGGTCGTCGTTCATGGCGAGACACATGGAGCAGCCCGGCTCACGCCAGTCGAAACCGGCTGCCTTGAAGATCTTGTCGAGGCCCTCGGCTTCCGCCTGTTCCTTCACGAGGCCGGAGCCGGGAACGATCATCGCGTTGACGGTCGAGGCAACGGTCCTGCCTTCGACGACCTTGGCAACTGCTCGAAGGTCTTCGATACGGCCGTTGGTGCAGGAGCCGATGAAAACCCGATCGATGTTGATCTCGGTGATCGGCGTGCCTGGCCTCAAGCCCATGTAGTCAAGCGCGCGCCACTTGGAGGCTCGCTTGGTTTCGTCCTGGATCTCGTCCGGGTTCGGAACGACGCCCTGAACCGAGACGACGTCCTCAGGCGAAGAGCCCCAGGAGACGATGGGCGGCAGTTCGGCGGCGTTGAGCTTCACGACACGGTCGAAACGTGCGCCTTCGTCGGACTTCAGCGTCTTCCAGTAGGCAATCGCCTGTTCCAGAGCCTCGCCCTTGGGCGCGCGCGGCTTGCCCTTTATGTACTCGAAGGTCGTATCGTCAGGCGCAATCAGGCCGGCGCGGGCGCCGCCTTCGATCGACATGTTGCAGATCGTCATGCGGCCTTCCATCGACAGCGCACGGATCGCTTCTCCGGCATATTCGATGACGTAGCCGGTACCGCCGGCCGTGCCGATTTCGCCGATGATGGCGAGAACGATGTCCTTGGCGGTGACGCCGGCCGGAAGCTTTCCGTCGACCTGCACCAGCATGTTCTTAGCCTTCTTCTGGATCAGCGTCTGTGTCGCCAGGACGTGCTCGACCTCGGACGTGCCGATGCCGTGGGCGAGCGAGCCGAAGGCGCCGTGCGTAGACGTATGGCTGTCGCCGCAGACGATCGTCATGCCCGGAAGGGTGAAGCCCTGTTCCGGCCCGATGATGTGCACGATGCCCTGACGCTTGTCGTTCTCGGAGTAATATTCGACTTTGAACTCGGCAGCGTTCTTGGCAAGCTGCTCGACCTGTATGCGGCTCTCCTCGTTCTTGATGCCGAGATGGCGATCAGGCGAGGTCGGAACGTTATGATCGACGACGGCAAGCGTCTTTTCGGGAGCACGAACCTTGCGGCCGGTCATGCGCAGGCCTTCGAACGCCTGCGGAGAGGTCACTTCGTGGACCAGATGGCGGTCGATGTAGAGAAGACAGGTGCCGTCTGCCTGTTCGTCGACCAGGTGGTCGTCCCAGATCTTGTCGTAAAGGGTACGCGGTGCGCTCATGGCATTTCAGTCCGTTTTTGGATGCAATGGGAAAAGAAATAGGCGGCAAGGCCCGCCGGCCATCATTCGATCAACGAAGTCGGCTGTTGAGCGCACCGGAAACGGTCGCAAAGAAGCGTGCCGGCAGGCGATAATGATCCTGCAGCACGAAAATATGCGCGCCAATGCACCTGAACTTGCTTTCCATGGGCCTGCATATAGCGATTTTTCTCGGAAACGGCAATTCGAATCATGTGAGCGCTACCGGCTGTGAGCTTTGCGCATCCGCTGCTCGATCTGCCGCAGAGCGAGCGACAAACCGATCGTCAGGATCAGATAGATATAGGTGACGATCGAATAGGTCTCGAAGAAGCGGAAGGAGCCGGAGGCGTAGACCTTGCCCATCTGCGTGATGTCGGAAACGCCGAGCACGGAAACGAGGGAACTGTCCTTCACCATTGAGACGAAGTCGTTCGAAAGCGGCGGAAAGATGACGCGGATCGCCTGCGGAAAGACAACCAGCCGGAAGCGGTGGTAGCGCGACAGGCCCAGCGCCTTTGCCGCTTCGATCTGTCCATGGTCGACCGATTGGATGCCGGCGCGGAAAATCTCGGCAATAAAAGAGGAATACCCGATCATCAAGGCGATGATCGCCCGCCACATCAGTGAAAGGTCACGCACGAGGATCGGTTCCGCCAATCCGGCTTTCACAAATGGCGTGATCAGGAAATTAAAGGCGGCGACAATACCCGGAGCGCCGACAAAGGCCACATAAAAGAGCAGCACGAGCATTGGGATGCCGCGGATGATCTCGATATAGAAGCGGGATGCTTGGCGCAGCGCGACGCTATCGGAAAGTCCGAGAAGAGCGATGCCGAGGCCAAGTAATGTCGCCAGCGCAAAGGCGACCAGCGTCACGAAGACGGTGACCCAGACGCCGTTGACGACCGTGCGGAAGACCTGCGCATAGACGCCGTTGGTGACGATGACGATCGCAAGGATGACGCCGATCGTAGCAAGGGCGACCAGCCACCACGGATAGTCGCCCTTGAGATTTCCGGCAGGAGAAGGCTGCAGGGCCATCAGCGGCTGACCTGCATCATTCGCCCATCTTGTAGTCGAGGAACCACTTCTTGTTCAGTGCGTCGAGCGTGCCGTCGGCTTTCAATGCGGCGATCGCGGCGTTGACGGGGGTAACGAGATCGGAGCCCTTCGGGAAGATGAAGCCGAAATCCTCGGTGCCGAGCGCGCCGCCGATGACCTTGAGCGTGCCGTTCGAGGCATCGACGTACCCCTTCGCGGCAACGCTGTCCGTCAGTACCACATCGACATCTCCGGCCTTGAGCGCCTGGACCGTCGCGCCGAAGGTTTCGAAGAGCTTGATACGCGGATTCTGCTCGTTGCCGTCAAGGATTTCATAGACGGCCGTATAGAAAGGCGAGGTGCCCGGCTGCGCGCCTACGAGGCCGTCCTTGAACTCACCGAAGGTCTTCGCGTCCGTGAAGCGGCTCTCATCGGCCCGGACCAGCATGAATTGCTGCGAGCGCATATAAGGATCGGAGAAATCCACTTTCTGCTTGCGGTCGTCCTTAATGGTGATGCCGGTCATGCCGATGTTGTACTGATCGTCGGAGACGGCCTGGATCATCGCGTCCCAGCTCGTGTTCTGATATTCGACCTTGAAGTTCAGCCGCTTGGCGATCTCGTTCATCGCGTCATATTCCCAGCCGATCTGCTTGCCGGACTTGGGGTCGACGAATTGCAGCGGCGGATAGGCGTTCTCGGTAACGACGACCACCGTCTTGCCGCCAAGATCCGGCAGATCGGCACCAAGGGACGCCAATGGCGAAAGAACGAGAGCGGCGAGGCCTGCAAGAATGGTGCGGCGGAACGGCATCAGAAATCTCCAATGAAATGTGGCTTGGCGAAATTGTCATAGTTGCGAAGCGGATGGCAAGAGCATCGGCCCCGATGCCGCAGGCCCAAAACAGAAAAGGCGGCCCGAAGACCGCCTTTTCATGCAAAAAATTTTGCGTTCCCAGAGCTTATTCTGCCGTAGGCTCTGCAGCGGCTGCAGCTTCAGCTGCTGCCTTCGCTTCTGCGGCTTCGGCAGCTGCCTTTTCGGCAGCGAGAGCCTGAGCTGCTGCAACCTTTTCGGCTTCGATCCGTGCCTTTTCCTCGGCAACAGCAGCGCGCTCGGCGTCGTTGAGCTTGCGGGCGCGGGTGCCGGTGTTCTCAACGATACGGGCGGACTTGCCGCGACGGTCGCGCAGGTAGTAGAGCTTCGCACGGCGGACCTTACCGCGGCGAACGACTTCGACACTTTCGATCATCGGAGAATAGATCGGGAATACGCGCTCGACGCCTTCGCCGTAGGAAATCTTGCGGACCGTGAAGTTTTCCTGCAGGCCGCCGCCGGAGCGGGCGATGCAGACGCCTTCATAGGCCTGAACGCGGGTACGGTTGCCTTCCGTAACCTTGACGTTGACGCGGAGCGTGTCGCCGGGGGAGAATTCCGGAAGCGTGCGCTTGGCTTCGATCTTGGCGGCCTGTTCGGCCTCGAGCTGCTGAATGATGTTCATCGTCTTAACCTTTGGTTCTTCTGAAACAGCCAGAGCGCTCGACACGTGATCCTTTGGGATTGCCTCGGGATTTTGCCCTTCGCGGGCGGGAGCGGATTCGCCATTCTTTGTTTGCTGGCAGACGGGGCTAGCCCCATTTCCGCGTGCGCTACTACACGAAAGCCTGGGCCTTGTCATCCCTTGGACGACATTTTTGTAAGGCCAAGGCGCGGATTTTCCGGCTTTCAGTCCTTCAGAAGGTCCGGCCGCCTTTCCTTTGTCAAGGTAACCGCCTGCTCATGTCGCCATTTTTCGATGGCGCCGTGATTGCCCGACGTCAGGATCGCTGGAATTTCGCGGCCTTCCCATTCCTGCGGCCGGGTGTAGTGCGGATGCTCCAGCAACCCACCTTCGAAACTCTCATGCAGGCCGGAAAGATCATTGCCCATGACGCCTGGCAGGATGCGCACGATCGTGTCGAGAACGACCAAGGCGGCGGGCTCGCCGCCCGAAAGCACGTAATCGCCGATCGAAATTTCTTCAAGCTCCCGCGCATCGATCACCCGCTGATCGACACCTTCGAAACGGCCGCAGACGATGATCACGCCCTGGCCCGCGGCAAGCTCGCGCACCCGTTCCTGCGTCAGCGGCTTGCCGCGCGGGCTCATCAAAAGCCGCGGACGAGCATCGTTTTCGCAAGTGCTGTCGATCGCACGCGCCAACACGTCCGGCTTCAGCACCATGCCGGCGCCGCCGCCTGCCGGCGTGTCGTCGACGGTGCGGTGTTTATCGGTCGCAAAATCCCGGATCTGAATGCTATCCAGCGACCATTGCCCGCGCTCCATCGCCTTGCCGGCGAGCGAATAGCTCAGATGCCCCGGAAACATCTCCGGGTAGAGTGTCAGGACGGTCGCCCGGAAACCCATGGCAATCTCACTTCTTTTTCTTCGGCTTGCCTGAGGCGAGCTTGGAGATTTCCTGCGGATCATCGACAAGTCCCGCCGCCAGCGGATCGATCAGGATTGTGCCGTCTTCGAGATCAATTTCGAGAACCGATGCTTCGGAGAAGGGGATGAGCACGGGGCGCTTGCCCGGCCCCTTGAGCTCCAGCAGGTCGCCCGCGCCGAAGTCGAAAACGCCGGTAATGGTGCCGTAGCTGACGCCTTTATCGTCCACTGCCTCCAGCCCTTCGAGATCGGCATAGAAGAATTCGTCTTCCTCCAGTTCGTCGTCCGGCAGGTTGCCGCGTTCGATGTAGAGCTCCAGGCCGTTGAGCGCCTCGGCCGCATTGCGGTCGTTGATGCCACGGAAGCGAACGACGACGACATTCTTCATCTCGCGGATTTCGAGGATCTCGAAGGTCCGCCCGTCCATGCTGTGCAAATGACCATAGTCGCCGAGCGCCGTCGGATCGGCCGTATAGGCCTTGGCGCGCACTTCGCCGCGGATGCCCTGCGCACCGCCGATCGTTGCCATCAGTACGGGGTTTTCAAGCTTTGTCATGGGGCCCTTCATGTGAAGCCGGAAATCTGGCTTCTCATAAACGAAGTCTGCCGGAATGAAAATGAAAACGGGCGGCATGTCGACATGCCGCCCGTCAATCAGGATATGATCCCGGGATTATTCTGCGGAAGCAGCGGCTTCAGCTGCGTCGGCAGCTTTCTGAGCCCTCTCGGCGGTGCGTTCCTGGGCCTTCTTGCCCGGCTTTGCCTTTTCCGGGTTGTTCTTGGCCTCGCGCTTTGCAACGCCGGCTTCGTCGAGGAAGCGCAGAACGCGGTCGGTCGGCTGCGCGCCGTTGTCGAGCCAGTGCTTGACGCGCTCGGCGTTCAGTTCAACGCGCTTTGCGTCGTCCTTGGCGAGCATCGGATTCCAGGAACCGAGCTTTTCGAGGAAGCGGCCATCGCGCGGCGAACGGGCGTCGGCAACAACAACGTGATAATACGGGCGCTTCTTGGAACCACCGCGGGCGAGACGAATTTTCAGTGCCATGTCATTTACTCCTTAGGCTTTTCTTGACCGCTTCGTGAGGCGGTATTGGTTCATTTTGCTGCGGCGCCTTGTTCAGCGTGATCCGCAGCGATCTGCTCATGATGCCGGATGACTTCCGTGATGACGAAGTTCAAGAACTTCTCGGCGAAATCCGGATCCAGATGCGCATCTTCGGCAAGCTGCCGAAGACGGGCGATCTGGTATTCCTCGCGCGCCGGATCGGCCGGCGGCAACTTGTACTTGGCCTTCAAAACGCCCACCTCTTTGGTGCAGCGGAAGCGTTCGGCCAGGATGTGGACGAGCGCAGCGTCGATATTGTCGATCGACTGGCGGTAGCTCGAAAGCTGGGCTTTGACGTCTGGATCAATCATGGGGCAGGCGATCCTTTCACTTCTTCTTCGGCAATCCGGGCAGACCCGGGAAACCACCGCCGAGACCCGGAAGCTTTGCGCCGCCAAGACCTGGCAAGCCGCCCGGTAAACCGCCACCTAAACCGGGCATGCCCCCACCCGGCTTTCCAAGACCCGACGCCTCGGCCTGCTTCTGAAGTGCCTCCAGCTGCTTGGGGTCGATATTCGAAAGATCAGGCATTCCGCCCATCCCACCCATCCCGCCAAGACCCATCTTGCCGGCAAGACCTCCCATCAGCTGCTTCATCATGCCGCCTTTGCCCTTGCCGCCCATCATCTTCATCATGTCCGCCATCTGGCGGTGCATCTTGAGCAACTTGTTGATGTCGGCAGCATCGGTGCCGGAGCCGGCGGCGATCCGCTTCTTGCGGGAATGCTTGAGGATGTCCGGGTTGGCGCGCTCAGCCTTCGTCATCGAAGAGATGATCGCAAGCTGGCGGCCGAAGAGGCTGTCATTCAGGCCGGCGGATGCCATCTTGTCCTTCATACCGGCCATGCCGGGCATCATGCTCATGATGCCGCCCATGCCGCCCATCTTCTGCATCTGGCGCAGCTGGTCGGCGAGATCGTTGAGGTCGAATTTTCCCTTGGCCATCTTGGCGGCCATGGCGGCCGCCTTTTCGGCGTCGATATTTTCCGCCGCGCGCTCGACGAGCGAGATGATGTCGCCCATGCCAAGAATACGGTCTGCGATGCGGCGGGGATGGAATTCTTCCAGCTCGCTCATCTTTTCGCCGACGCCGATCAGCTTGATTGGCTTGCCGGTGACGGCGCGCATAGACAGAGCCGCACCGCCGCGGCCGTCGCCGTCCATGCGGGTGAGCACGAGGCCGGTGATGCCGACGCGCTCGTCGAAATTGCGGGCCAGATTGACGGCGTCCTGACCGGTCAGTGAGTCCGCGACCAGCAGGATTTCATGCGGGTTCGACTTCTTCTTGATGTCGGCCATTTCGACCATCAAGGGCTCATCGATATGCGTACGGCCGGCGGTATCGAGGATGACGACGTCATGGCCGCCGAGCTTGGCTGCCTGCACGGCGCGCGCGGCGATATCCGTCGGCGACTGGCCGGCGATGACCGGAAGCGTGTCGACATTGGTCTGGGCGCCGAGCTGGCGAAGCTGCTCCTGCGCTGCCGGACGGCGTGTGTCGAGCGATGCCATCAGCACCCGCTTCTTCTCGCGCGTCGTCAGGCGGAGGGCGATCTTCGCCGTCGTCGTCGTCTTGCCGGAGCCCTGCAGGCCGACCATCATGATCACGACGGGGGCGGCAGCGTGCAGATCGACACCGGCGCCTTCGCCGCCCAGCATCTCGATCAGCTCGTCATGAACGATCTTTACGACCATCTGGCCGGGCTTGATCGACTTCAAAATCTCTGCGCCGACGGCCTTTTCGCGCACGCGGTCGGTGAAGGAGCGTACGACATCGAGTGCAACGTCGGCTTCCAGTAATGCACGGCGAACCTCGCGCAGCGCTGCGGAAACATCGGCTTCCGAAAGCGCGCCACGGCCTGTCAGTCCATTCAGAATGGATCCAAGACGGTCCTGGAGGTTTTCAAACATCGGCTCTTCCTTGATACGTTTCGGGCAGGATTGGTATGCCCGGAAACGTCGTGCTTTTCGTTGACGAAAACAAGACGCAAAGCCAAAAAGCACCCGAGGGCGCATCGCGCTGTCGGGTGTGGACCTCCGGGATCTCTTTATACCTTATCGGGTCCCGGTCGGCGGCTCGAGTCTTGAAGCTCGTCACAGAATGAGCGGCGGTAAACAGGAAAGTGCGGATAAAGTCAAGAGAATGCGGAAAAATGACGGCATTGCCGGCTTCCAAAGCCTTCGGCGTGCCGCTTGTGTCATCTCAAGTGACACTGGCAAAAGTGCCGACTCCATGAACTTCGCCTCCATGAATTTCGCCTCCATGAATTTCATTGTGTGAAAAAAAGGTGGCGGCCATGAGCGGCTATTGGGATTTCTGGATCGATCGCGGCAGCACCTTGACGGGGTGGCCCGGACGGCTCCTTGACCGCCCATAAGCTGCTCTTTGGAAAATTCCGAAGCAATCGCGATCCAGCCGTGCAGGGCATTCGCGATGTGCTCGGCCTTGGGGCGCGCCTATCCTCCTTTGGACGCATCGGTGCCGTCAAGATGGGCACGACGGCGCGACCAGCCGAGGTTTGCGGCCGGCGAGCGCTTATCGTCACAACGCCGGCGGGAGGCGGATACGGCGCGGTTTGAGGTCCGGCTCGGCAGGTGCCCAGCCGGCAAGATTTGCCACGTCGTGCTTTAACTCGGGTGCGATCCCGAACCGTGTGCGTTGATGATTGCATCGGCCTCTTTGCCGTAAATCTCCTCGAAGTGATCGAAGGCTTTGGAGAAGTATCCGATTCCTTGCGTAGCGGAGCGCAACGTCCGGGCCAGTTCGTCGAGCGCCGCACCGGGAACGAGTGCCCGGAAGACATCCCATCCTTTGGCGCTCTCATCGCGATCGAAGCCAAGCACCTGGCCCTTGAGTGCCGAGACGATCGCCACCATGCTGCCAGAGAAGATGGATGGTATGTGGATTTCGACCCGGACCACCGGCTGCATCAGCACGGCCGCTGCCTCTGACAATGCCTGCCGCACCCCCATCCGTGCCGCTGCCCGGAAGGCGAAGTCGGAGCTGTCGACGGAGTGGTACTGACCGTCGGTGAGCCTCACGTCGACATCGATCACCCGAAAGCCGAGCGGGCCTTTCTCCATGGCTTCACGGGCGCCGGCCTCCACCGCCGGAATGTAGTTCCGGGGAACGGTGCCGCCTTTGACCGTCTCGCCGAAGGTGAAGCCCTGGCCCCGTTCATTGGGACGCACACTCAGCTGCACGTCTGCGAACTGCCCTGCGCCACCGGTCTGCTTGCGGTGACGATAGTGGACGTTCGAGGGCTTTGAGATCGTTTCCCGATAGATCGGGTTCGGCGATCGATCCGTGACTTCGACGCGGAATACCTCCGACAGGGTCTTGCGCAGATCGCGCAGGTGCATCGGTCCTTGCGCGCAGATCAGCTGCGCGCCTGTTCCCTCCTCCTGCATCACCTTCAGGCCGCGATCGGTCTCGGCCAGCTTTGCAAGCGTCGCCGAGAGCTTCGTTTCGTCGCGCTCGGTGCCGGGAACAAGGATGCGTTCGAGCATTGGCGTCGGCGGTGCCGTCCAAGCGGGCGGTGCCAGCGCGTCGGCCGCTGTCAGCAAGGCGGGTGCGGGCAAGTGATCTGACTTGACTGCGGCGAAAATCCTGCCGCGTGCGGAGTTGCCGGCAAGGGAACGGCCGTTTCCTCCCTCCTGAACCGACCCGAGACTTGCGCCGCCCAACGCAGCGCCCTGTTTCAGTCCGTCGGCAAGCGCACGGACGAGGATCGTCTTTCCAACGCTCGGCCGGTGGTAGGCGTGGAAGCTCACGGCAGCCAACGCCGTTTCATCCAGGCTGGCGGTGGCAGCCAGCCGGCTCTTCAGGGCTTCAACGGGCGGCGCTTCGTGGCGCAGCGTCTTCATCAGCCGCTTGATGCCATTGCTGTGAGATGCTGCGCCGAAGAGCACCGGAATGACCTTGTTTTCCTTCAGGATCCGCGAGGCGATGGCAAAGAGTGCGTCGCTTGGTAGTTCGCGGTCCTCGATCAGTTCCTCGAGAAGCCAGTCATCGTACTCGGAAAGCTGTTCCAGCAATTCGGAACGTGCCTCGTGCTCGCGCGCTGCAGCACTGTCGGGAAGTTCGACGAGGGCCGATGGCTGACCTTCCTGGTAGCGCCAGGCGCGCTCCGAAATCAGGTCGCAGCTGCCGACCACAACATCTCCGTCGCGGATCGGTATCTGCCGCAGGACGAGGGGATGGCTGGAATAGGCCTGCAGGGCGGCGATGACATCGCGCAGGCGCCCCTGCGGCTCGTCCATGCGGTTCACAAAAAGAATGCAGGGTGTTCCCGAAGCTTCGATGGCGCGAAGATAGGGTGCTGCCAGCACCGCCTCGTCCGGCGCCGGCGATACGCAGAGGATGCAAGCATCGCTTGCCAACAATGAATCCTGGGCGAGTGCCAGCGCCTCGTTCGCACCGGGTGTATCCAACGCACACCATCCCTCGCTTCCGAATTCGAATTCCGTCAGGCTCGATCCGTATGGCGAGACGGACTTTCTCGGTGTCCCTTCGAGCGAAGCCAGTTTTGCGACGAGTGTCGACTTTCCCGTCTGCGAGGGTCCAAGTACCGTGAAGCAGCGCATCGGCTATCCTCCCTTTGCCAAGAACACGCATCCGATTGTCAAGAATGCCTTCAACCGTTGAAAAGTGCTAGGCCATTGCGACGTTTCTCGAGCATGAGGCGGCGGCTGTCCCCTCATGAGACATTTCTGCCTGGGCAGTATGGCGTCTGCCTTTGCCGGGCTCCCCACGAGATTACCGGCGAAGAAGGGCGACGCAGCGAAGCGTCGCTGGCTGGTCATTGCCCGCACCCACTGGTAATTCCCGCGCGTTTCCGCCATATACAGCCGAAATGGACACGGGATGATCCTATGAGCGCAACGGTCGAATTCGCGAAGATGAACGGGCTTGGCAACAAGATCCTGGTCGTCGACATGCGCGGCCGCGCGGACAAGGTGACGCCTGCTGCGGCAATTGCGCTCAATGCCCATCCGGATACGGCCTTCGACCAGATCATGGCGATCCACGACCCGAGGGCTCAAGGCACCGATGCCTGGATCGATATCCTGAATTCCGATGGATCAAAGGCGCAAGCCTGCGGCAATGGCACGCGTTGCGTGGTGCAGGCTCTTGCCGCGGAAACCGGCAACAAGGTTTTCACTTTCCAGACGGTGGCAGGCATCCTCAATGCCGTCGAGCATGACGATGGTACGATCTCGGTCGACATGGGCAAGCCTGTTTTCGACTGGGACAAGATCCCGCTTGCGGAAGAATTTCACGATACCAGCCGCATTGAACTCCAAATCGGCCCGATCGACAGCCCGGTCCTGCATTCGCCCTCCACCATGTCGATGGGCAACCCGCATGCCGTCTTCTGGGTCGACAGGGACGTGATGTCCTTTGATCTTGCGCGCTTTGGACCGTTGCTTGAGAATCATCCGATGTTTCCCGAGCGCGCCAATATCACGCTGGCGCAAATTACCTCGCCGGCATCGATCACGACACGGACATGGGAGCGCGGTGCGGGTTTGACGCTTGCCTGCGGTTCGGCTGCCTGCGCAACAGCGGTTTGCGCTGCCCGCACGGGCCGCACGGGCCGCAGGGTCGAGATTCATGTCGCCAGCGCCAAGCCGCCCGGCATATTGTCGATCGAATGGCGCGACCGCGACGACCACGTGATCATGACCGGCCCTGCCGAATGGGAATGGTCCGGTACGGTGGACCCCTCCACCGGTTCGTGGGTGCGCGATCAGGCGCAGGGGGCCGAGGCGCGGTGAGCGGCGTTGAGGTCATTACCTTCGGCTGCCGTCTCAACACCTACGAATCCGAAGTGATGCGGGCGGAGGCGGAAAAGGCCGGGCTCAACAACGCCATTTTGGTGAACACTTGCGCGGTCACAGGCGAGGCCGTGCGCCAGGCGCGGCAGGCCATCCGCCGCGCACGACGCGAAAATCCGCATGCCCGGATCATCGTGACGGGCTGCGCAGCCCAGACCGAAAAGCAGACCTTCGCAGAAATGGCCGAGGTCGACGCCGTTCTCGGCAACGAGGAGAAGCTGATCACCGATTCATATCGCGCCCTGCCCGATTTCGGAGTGGCCGCGGAAGAGAAGCTGCGCGTCAACGACATCATGAGTGTGCGCCAGACGGCGCCGCAGATGGTGAAGCACATCGACGGGCATGTGCGCGCCTTCATCCAGGTGCAGAACGGCTGCGACCATCGCTGTACCTTCTGCATCATCCCCTATGGCCGCGGCAATTCCCGCTCCGTGCCCATGGGTGCCGTGGTCGATCAGGCGCGCAACCTCATTGAAAGCGGCTACAGAGAGATCGTGCTGACAGGTGTCGATGCCACCAGTTACGGCGCCGACCTGCCCGGCGAACCGACGCTCGGGCTGCTTGCCAAGACGCTTCTGAAGCAGGTACCTGACATCCGCCGACTGCGGCTGTCATCGATCGATAGCATCGAGGTGGACAAGCATCTGTTCGATCTGGTCGCCGATGAGCCGCGTTTCATGCCGCACCTGCATCTTTCGCTGCAACATGGCGACGACATGATCCTGAAGCGCATGAAGCGGCGGCATTCACGCGCCGATGCGCTGGCCTTCGTCGATCAGGTTCGCCGTCTGCGTCCAGAGATGTGCTTCGGCGCGGACATGATCGCCGGTTTCCCGACCGAGACCGAAGAGATGTTCGAAAATGCCGTCAGCCTGGCGGAAGAAGCCAAGATCGCGTATCTGCACGTCTTCCCTTACAGCCCTCGTCCAGGCACGCCGGCAGCCCGCATGCCGCAGTTCGACCGGCCGATCGTCAAGGATCGTGCGGTACGGCTTCGTGCTACTGGACATCAGCTTCATCAGTCCCATCTGGATCAGATGGTCGGAACGCGGCAATGGCTGCTGGTGGAAAACAACGGGCTTGCACATACCGAAAACTTCACGCTTGTCGCAGCCCCCGGTCTTCGGCCGCGTTCGTTCGTCGAGGCATCCATCACCGGCCATAATGGCAAACATCTCGACATGCAATTGACAGCCGCCGACGCGGCCTGATTTCACGGAATTCCCATGGCGCTCAGTTTCATCAAAAAGGTCTTCACCTTCGGCAAGGAAAAGCCGGCGGAAGAGCAGGCGCCAGAGGCTTCGGAGACAAAAGTTCTCGAAGCCGAACTGGAGCCGCATTCGCGCGAGGAACACTTGCCGCTCGCAAGTGAGCCCGTTTTGCCGGAGGAGATGGATACCGCAGGTGGCCCGGCTGCGGACGCTTTAGAGCCTTCCGAAGACGCCGAAGAACCGGCGATCCTTCCGGCCTCCTACCAGATCGGCGATCTTGGAGTGATACCACTCTCGTTGCTGGAGGCCGAGGCTGAAGCCGAGCCAGAGACGTCAGCGCAAGAAGCGCCCTTGGCGGAGACACCCCCCTCAGTCCCCTCGGAACATCTCCCCCACGAGGGGGGAGTTCAGTTGGCGGACGAGCCGCCCCTTTCCGATGCTTCTCATGATGACGTCACGGATATTCTTCCAGAAGAGATTTCCGGGACGGCTGAGGGAGGGCAAAGCGCTCCGGTTCAGCCAGTCTCCCTCCTTGTGGGGGAGATGCCCGTTGTGGGCGAGATGCCCGGCAGGGTGGAGGGGGATGCTCCTGGCCCTGAAGCGGATGGCGAGCATGCTTCAAGGACCGAACCTGTCCTTCCCAGGGGCTTTGCAACCACTCCGAAAATCACCGAACCGGAGCCGATTGCTCCTGCGCCGAAACTCAGTTGGTTCCAGCGTCTGCGCGCCGGTCTCGCGCGTACGTCGTCGCAACTCACGGGCCAGATTTCCGCGCTCTTCACCAAGCGCAAGCTGGACGACGACACGCTTCAGGATCTCGAAGACCTGCTGATACAAGCCGACCTCGGCGTCGAGACCGCCATGCGTGTCACCGATACGCTTGCTTCCGAGCGCTATGGCAAGGATGTGACCGGCGAGGATGTCAGCCGCATCATGGCGTCGGAAATTGCCAAAGTGTTGAAGCCGGTCGCAAAGCCTTTGCAGCTCGATCTCACCCACAAGCCGCATGTCATTCTCGTCGTCGGCGTCAACGGCACCGGCAAGACGACGACGATCGGCAAGCTGGCGTCGAAGCTTTCGGGTGCCGGATTGAAGGTCATGGTGGCGGCTGGCGATACGTTCCGCGCCGCGGCGATCGAGCAGTTGAAGATCTGGGCCGATCGCACGAAGTCCGAATTCATCGGCACCAAGCTTGGTGCGGATGCCGCAGGTCTCGCCTACGACGCCTTCGAGCAGGCGAAGGCGAAAAAGTGCGACGTGCTGATCATCGATACCGCCGGCCGTTTGCAAAACAAGGCGGAGCTGATGGCGGAGCTTGAAAAGATCGTCCGCGTGCTCGGCAAGCTCGATCCCGACGCGCCGCATACGGTGCTGCAGACGCTGGATGCGACCACCGGCCAGAACGCTCTCAATCAGGTCGAAATCTTCCGCAATGTTGCGGGCGTCAACGGCCTGATCATGACCAAGCTCGACGGTACGGCAAGGGGCGGCATCCTCGTTGCGATCTCCGCCAAGCACAAACTACCGGTCTATTTCATCGGCGTCGGCGAAGGTGTAGACGATCTGGAGCCCTTCGAGGCCGAGGATTTCGCTCAAGCCATTGCCGGTCTTGGGCAATGATGCCACAGATAAGCCGGAACAGCGCGCAAGCCGCGCGAACGACAGGTTTGACGAATCTATGACCACTGAAAGCGATATTACTCCCAGCGCCGCCGACCGGCACCATCCGATGCTGAAGCTGGCGCTGGAACTCGGGCCGCTGCTGATCTTCTTCTTCTCCAATCTGCGCGGCGCCTGGCTGGTCGAGAGATTCCCTGCATTGTCCGAACTCGGTGGGCCGCTCTTCGTGGCGACGGGGCTTTTCATGGCGGCGACGATCGTCTCGCTCGTCGTTTCCAAGCTCGTCCTTGGCCATCTGCCGATCATGCCCTTCGTGTCGGGCGTCGTCGTTTTGATCTTCGGTTCGCTGTCGATCTACCTGCAGAACGAAACATTCATCAAAATGAAGCCGACGATTGTCAATACGCTGTTCGGTGTCGCGCTGCTGGGCGGGCTTGCCTTTGGCAGGTCGCTGCTCGGCTACGTTTTCAACGCGGCCTTTCAGCTCGATGCTGAAGGCTGGCGCAAGCTGACGGTCCGTTGGGGCGTTTTCTTCCTGTTCCTTGCCGTTCTAAACGAAGTCGTCTGGCGCAATTTTTCCGATGACTTCTGGGTGACCTTCAAGGTCTGGGGGACGATGCCGATCACCATCATCTTTACGATGGCGCAGATGCCGCTCATCCTGAAGCATTCGATAACGCCTGCAGGAGAGACCGAGAAGTGACGGCATTCAGTGCGGCGGAAAGAGCGAGACGTCAGAATTTCTGGTTCGCAGCCTGCCTTTCGGTTTTGATCGTCCAGATCGCTGCCGAGTACCTAATGGGCCGCACGCCGATCTGCGCCTGCGGCTATGTCAAGCTGTGGGAAGGCGTCGTCAACTCGAGCGGCAATTCCCAGCATCTTTCGGACTGGTACACGCCGTCCCACATCATTCACGGCTTCCTGTTCTATGGGCTGGCGCATCTCGTACTGCGTAACAGACCGATCGCCGTCCGCCTGCTTCTGGCGCTCGTCGTCGAATCCGGCTGGGAACTGCTCGAGAACTCGCCGATCATCATCGACCGCTACCGTGCGGCAACGATCTCCCTCGATTATTACGGCGATAGTATCCTGAACTCGGCCATGGACACCGTCTTCATGGTCGCCGGCTTCTTCTTCGCTGCCCGCGCTCCGATCGCGCTCACAGTCGCCATCGCGATCTTCTTCGAGATTTTCACGGGTTACATGATCCGTGACAACCTGACGCTCAACGTGCTGATGCTGATCTGGCCGGTCGAGGCGGTCAAGGCCTGGCAGAGTGCGGTTTAGGAAACCGGTTTCCCGAGCGCCTTTTCCATTGCAGGATAGAGGCCTTCCTTGAGGCTGACGTCATCGAAGGGGCCGACGCGTTTATAGAGGATCGTGCCGTCGGCGGCGACCAGGTAACTCTCCGGAATGCCATAGACACCCCAGTCGATCGCCGCTTTGCCATTCGGATCGACGCCGATTGCGGCATAGGGGTTTCCGAGCTCGCCAAGGAAACGCAGCGCGCTGTCGTTCTTGTCCTTGTAGTTGATCGCGACGATGTTCAGCCGGTTGTCCTTTGCCAGTTCCGTCAGGATTGGATGCTCCTCCCGGCAAGGAAGGCACCAGGAGGCAAAGACATTGACCAGCGTCAGCTTGCCCTTGATCGCGCTATCCGTCAGCGGCGGCAGATTGGACCCTTCGAGCGATGGCAGGTTTAATTCCGGAGCTTTGGTGCCGATCAGCGCTGAGGGGATCTCGGAAATGTTCTTGCCGTGGAAATCCTGATCGTAAAGCATCTTTGCTGCCGTCGCGGCAATGCCGCCGAAAACGACAAGCGGGATCAATGCCAGCGCGTAACGGGCAAAGCCGCGTGGTTTTGGCCGATCTGCTTGGGGCGCGCTCATTCGCTATCCTTCAAACGCACCGAACGGCGGCGGATACCGGAAGCTTCCAGGGCCGCCAGTTCCTTCTGCCGCGCGCGCCCGTCCACCCAGATCCACAGCGTCACGGCGATGGTGACGAAAGCGGCGAACCCATAGGAACTGTAAACATAAAAGGCGTGCGTCATCATCAATCCTCACGGCTTGCCATGCGCGCGGCAAGACGGCGCTGGGCGGCGACGCGGCGCCGCCAGATTTCGTTGCGCATCGCCGTGATGTGCAGCGTGAAGAAGAGCAGCGTGAAGCCGATTGCCATCACGAAAAGCGGGCGCAGGAACTCGGGGTCGATCGCCGGGCCGGCGAGGCGCATGACGCTCGCAGGCTGATGCAACGTATTCCACCAGTCGACCGAGAACTTGATGATCGGGATATTGACGAATCCGACGAGGATCAGAACCGCGGTGACACGCGCGGCCCTTGACGGATCATCGATGGCGCGGTTCAGCGCAATCAGGCCGAGATACATCAGGAAGAGGATGAAGACGGACGTCAGCCGTGCGTCCCAGACCCACCAGGTGCCCCACATGGGCTTGCCCCAGAGCGAACCGGTGACCAATGCAAGGAGCGTGAAGGAGGCGCCGAGTGGTGCTGCGGCCTTGGCGGAGACATCGGCCAGCGGATGGCGCCAGACGAGCGTGCCGATCGCCGAAATGCTCATCACGGTGTAGCACATCATCGAAAGCCAGGCCGAAGGCACATGGAGATACATGATGCGGACGGTTTCGCCCTGCTGGTAGTCGCCTTTCGTCGAGAAGCTGAGGTACAATCCGATGATGAGACAGAGCGCCGTTGCCGCCGCCATCCACGGGATGGTGCGCTGCGCCAGCGCCAGAAACCGCGTCGGATTGGCGAGATCGCTGATTTTGCTGATGGCAAGGCTTGTTTCGTTCATGAACGGTTCTTTACCTTGAACGCGGTGCTCCCGCAATTGATCGTGATCAAAGAGCCAATCAATCCGACGTGTTTCGCAGCGCAAGTGCTGCGGCTGCCGGACCGATGACGGCAAAGAACATCGTCAATGCGATCAGAATGAGGAAGGGCGGCAGGAAAGGTGCCGGATCTTCCACTGCCGCATAGGTGGCGCTGACGCCGAAGATCAGCACCGGAATGGTCAATGGCAGAACAAGGATCGAGACCAGCAGCCCGCCGCGCGGAAGGGCGACGGCGACAGCCGCGCCGACGGCGCCGATGAAGGTGATGGCGGGCGAGCCGGCCAAGAGCGTCAGCATCGTCGCGCCGATGGCGACCTCGTCCATGTTCATGAAGAGACCGAGGAACGGGGAGGCAATCACCAATGGCAGGCTCGTCGCCGTCCAATGCGCGGAGCATTTGACAAGAACCGTCAGCACGAGCGGCGTTTCCTGCATCAGCATCAAGTCCAGCGAACCGTCGTCGCGTTCGGCTTGGAAAAGCCGGTCAAGACCCAGCAAAGCCGCAAGCAGCGCGCCAATCCAGACGATGGCGGGGCCGATCCTGGAAAGCAGGTTCAGGTCCGGCCCGACGCCGAACGGGATGACAGCGACGACGGTGAGGAAAAACAGCACGCCGATCAGAGCGCCGCCGCCGGCGCGGATGGAGAGCTTCAGATCGCGGAAGAAGAGGGCGGTCATGTGAGGTGTCCTTCTTCGCGGACGGCTAAGGACCCCTCCCCAAACCCTCCCCACAGGAGGACGTGGCTAACGTGCGGCGCTGTTTGCTGCCGACAAAGATCCGATCCGCAAGCCACAAGCTTCATCAACCCCAAACTCCTCGATCCACACCCGCAAACCCCGTCATCTTCAGTTCCCGGGCACTCTGAAGCCCGAGCGGCTGATGGGTCGCGGCGACAACAATGCCGCCCTTCCTTCGGTGGTCGTCGATGAGATCGGCAAACAAGCGGTCGGCGCTGGCATCGAGTGCTGCGGTCGGTTCGTCGAGAATCCAGACCGGGCGGTAGGCAACGAGCAGCTTGGCGAAGGCAAAGCGGCGTTGCTGGCCGGCGGAGAGATAACCGAAGGGAAGATGCGTAATGTCCGAAAGTCCGACAGCCTCGGCGGCGTCTTCGATCGACAGTTCCGAGGCGCCGAGGACGTCGCCGAGAAAGTTTTGCCAGAAGGCCAGATTTTCGGAAACGGTTAGCTCGCTTTTCATCGCGTTGCGGTGGCCGAGATAGTGGCTGACCTCGCGCGTATTCCGGTCCGTTTGACCACGCGAATCAGTGAATTCAACTGTGCCCCTTTCGGGCCTCAAAAGACCGGCCACGACGCGCAGCAAAGTCGACTTTCCCGATCCGTTTTTCCCAGTCAAAACCAGCGCTTCGCCTGCGTCGAGGCGAAAGGATACGTCTGCGAAAATCAGGTCTTCGCCCCGCCTGGCAGCGAGATTGGAGGCGTCGAGATGCATAGGTTTTCCGTTCAATAAGTTTTTAGTCACCGCGACGCAAAAAATGTCCCAAATGGGCCGAGCCCTCTCTGGCACCTTTCTTAGAAATTATCTATAAGACCCGCAACCACGCCAGCGGCCGGCGTGAATTTCATCCTTGCGCCGAACTTGGAGAAACCTCTCCACGTGCGGACAGCGGAAATGGCCGTACCCGCATCCTGATGTGCATTAGTGCATAGGCGTCCGCACGACTGTGTTGGCTATCAGAAACGGGGTCTCTCGTGTCTAAATCTCTTGACAGCTTCAATTGTCGCTCCACGCTTTCCGTGAGCGGAAAGGACTACGTCTATTACAGCCTACCGAAGGCTGAAGCGAATGGTCTTAAGGGCGTGTCGAAGCTTCCCTATTCGATGAAGGTTCTGCTCGAGAACCTGCTGCGCTTCGAAGACGGCCAGTCGGTCACCAAGGAGCACATCCTCGCGGTCGCCGAATGGCTGAACAACAAGGGCTCCGTCGAAAACGAAATCGCCTATCGCCCGGCGCGCGTGCTGATGCAGGACTTCACTGGCGTTCCGGCGGTGGTCGACCTTGCGGCGATGCGCGACGCAATGGTCTCGCTCGGCGGCGATCCTGAAAAGATCAACCCCCTCGTGCCCGTCGACCTCGTCATCGACCATTCCGTCATCGTCGATGAATTCGGCACGCCGCAGGCCTTCGCCAAGAACGTCGAACTTGAATACCAGCGCAACGGCGAGCGCTACCGCTTCCTGAAGTGGGGCCAGCAGGCATTCAAGAATTTCCGCGTCGTTCCTCCCGGCACCGGCATCTGTCACCAGGTCAATCTCGAATATCTCGGCCAGACGGTGTGGACGAAGGATGAGGACGGTGAGACGATCGCCTATCCGGACACCTGCGTCGGTACCGACTCGCACACGACGATGATCAACGGCCTCGGCGTTCTGGGCTGGGGCGTCGGCGGTATCGAAGCAGAAGCCGCCATGCTCGGCCAGCCGGTCTCCATGCTCCTGCCGGAAGTCATCGGCTTCAAGCTCACCGGCAAGCTCAAGGAAGGCGTCACGGCGACGGACCTCGTTCTGACCGTCGTGCAGATGCTGCGCAAGAAAGGCGTCGTTTCGAAGTTCGTCGAGTTCTTCGGCCCCGGCATGGACAACATGCCGCTTGCCGACCGTGCGACCATCGGCAACATGGGTCCGGAATACGGCGCGACCTGTGGCTTCTTCCCGGTCGACGGCGAAACCGTCAACTACCTCACCATGTCCGGCCGCACGCATGACCGGATCGCGCTCGTTGAAGCCTATTCGAAGGCGCAAGGCATGTGGCGCGAAGGCGATGGTTCCGACCTCGTCTTCACCGACACGCTGGAACTCGACCTCGGCGACGTCGTGCCGTCGATGGCAGGTCCGAAGCGTCCTGAGGGCCGCATCGCGCTCGAAGACATCGCGTCCGGTTTCGCCACGTCGATGGACGCCGACTACAAGAAGCCCGGCCAGCTTTCGAACCGTTATGCGGTCGAAGGCACGGACTTCGATCTCGGCCATGGCGACGTTGCCATTGCCGCCATCACATCGTGCACCAATACCTCCAACCCGTCGGTTCTGATTGCTGCCGGCCTGCTCGCCCGCAACGCCGTTGCCAAGGGCCTGAAGACCAAGCCCTGGGTCAAGACTTCGCTGGCGCCTGGATCGCAGGTCGTCGGCGAATACCTTGCCAAGTCCGGCCTGCAGGCCGACCTAGACAAGCTCGGCTTCAACCTCGTCGGCTTCGGCTGCACGACCTGCATCGGCAATTCCGGCCCGCTGCCGGCGCCGGTCTCGAAGACGATCAACGACAAGGGCCTCATCGTTTCGGGCGTGCTTTCGGGCAACCGCAACTTCGAAGGCCGTATCTCGCCGGATGTCCAGGCGAACTATCTGGCATCGCCGCCGCTCGTCGTTGCCTATGCGCTCGCCGGCACCGTCCAGAAGGACCTGACCAAGGAGCCGATCGGCGAAGACCAGAACGGCAAGCCGGTCTATCTCAAGGACATCTGGCCGACCTCGAAGGAAGTTCAGGAATTCATCCTCAAGTACGTCACCCGCGAACTTTACGAAACGAAGTATGCGGATGTCTTCAAGGGTGATGAAAACTGGCAGGCCGTCCAGGTTCCCCCGGGCCAGACCTACGCCTGGGACGATGGCTCGACCTACGTCCAGAACCCGCCTTACTTCGTCGGCATGGGCAAGAAGGGCAGCGGCATCTCGGACATCAAGGGTGCTCGCGTCCTAGGCCTGTTCGGCGACAAGATCACCACCGACCACATTTCTCCGGCCGGTTCGATCAAGGCTGCTTCGCCGGCCGGTTCTTATCTGCTCGAGCACAATGTCGGGGTCGCGGACTTCAACCAGTACGGCACGCGCCGCGGTAACCATGAAGTGATGATGCGTGGCACCTTCGCCAACATCCGCATCCGCAACCACATGCTCGGCCCGAACGGCAAGGAAGGCGGCTACACGATCCACTATCCGTCGAAGGAAGAGGAATCGATCTACGACGCCGCCATGAAGTACAAGGCAGAGGGCGTTCCGCTCGTCATCTTCGCCGGTGTCGAATACGGCAACGGTTCGTCGCGCGACTGGGCAGCGAAAGGCACCAACCTGCTCGGCGTCAAGGCCGTTATCGCGCAGTCCTTCGAGCGTATCCACCGCTCGAACCTGGTCGGCATGGGTGTCATCCCCTTCGTCTTCGAAGATGGCACGACCTGGCAAAGCCTTGGCCTCAAGGGTGACGAGACCGTGACCATCGAGGACCTGGAAAACATCAAGCCGCGCGAGAAGAAGATCGCCAAGATCACCTACAGCGACGGCACGGTGAAGGAGGTTCCCCTTCTGTCGCGCGTCGATACGCTCGACGAAGTGATCTACCTCAACAACGGCGGTATCCTGCAGACGGTCCTGCGCGATCTCGCTGCCTGATTGTTAAGAAACATGCCAGATAATGGCCGCCGGAGAGCAATCTCCGGCGGTTTTTCTTTGGGGGGTCCATCTCACGCCGATGTGTTCTAGCAGCGATGCCGACGGGCGGCGTCTCACCCCTTCGTGACTTCCCGTTTGCAGCCGGAAGGATTATCTCTACGGGCGTAAGTCAGGGCCTGCGGTTTTCGGTCTGCTGCGTGTCTCTGGAAAAGAGGTTGGAATGTCGCCGCGTTTTTTGATTTCGCTGGTCGCCGGTATGGTGCTTACAGCGCCGCTTCATGCCGAAGATGGCAAACTGAAAGGCGTCGTTGAACTTTTCACCTCGCAGGGATGTTCGTCCTGTCCTCCGGCCGATGCAGCCTTCCGGAAGCTGGTTGGCCAGGGCGATGTCATCGCACTCGCCTATCATGTGGACTACTGGAATTACCTTGGGTGGACGGACACGCTCAGTTCGAAGGAAAGCACCGAGCGCCAATATGGTTATGCGAGGATGATGGGCCGCAGCAACGTCTACACGCCGCAGGTCGTGGTGAACGGCCGCGATCACCTGACTGGCTCGGACCTTTCTGCCATCTATGGCAAGATCGATGCGTTTTCGACGGAAGGCAAAGGCTTGACCGTGCCCGTGAACGCGCAGCTGCGCGGCGACGAGCTCGAGATCAAGATCGGCGCTGGGGAGGGTAAGGCCAATGTCGTGCTCGTCTATTTCGACAAGGAAAAGACGATCGACGTCGAAAAGGGCGAAAATAGCGGCAAGAAGATTTCCTATCTTAACAGCGTCAGCGATGTCGAGACAGTCGGCATGTGGGATGGCAAGGCGGCGAGCCTGACGCTGCCCGCAAGCGTTCTGCAGAAGCCAGGACTGGAGGGTTGCGCCATCCTGCTTCAGGCGACGACAGCGGACGGCGATCCGGCTGCGATTGTCGGCGCAACAATCGTCATGGCAGGCAAGAATATCTGATCGGTTTACCGCTTCGAGGCGGATGGAACGAGGCGGCCCGGCTGATCGTATTCGGGGCTGGGGTTAAGGTCGATACGCTCAGCCGGGCCCTTTGGCGCGCTGGCGCCAAATCGGTGAGCGAACTTCCTCCGGAAATGAGGCGCTGTTTTGACTGAAATGCGGCACTTGGGAGATTGCACAGCATATGTTTAATGTGATGGTAGCTGCACTTGCAATTTGATGTGGCTCGGGCAAACTGTCGTTCTCCTGTCATAAGTGGAGGCTTGGGAGACTGATGACAGATCAGCCGGATTTGCGGCATGGCGACGCCCGTTCCGCCAGTAGTAGTTCCTCGGTCGTCGTCGATTTAAAAGAATACAAGCAAAGCCGGGACCCGCCGCCGGTGACCTTTCACCGTCGCGAGTTGGATGCGATTCTGTGGATCTACGGAAGGATGGTTGGCGAAGGCGAGTGGAAAGATTACGCGATCGACCATCTGAAGGAGAAGGCGGTCTTCGCCGTGTTCAAACGTTCAGGCGAGATGCCGCTTTTCCGCATCGAGAAAGATCCGAGGCTCGCCGCCAAGCAGGGCGCTTATTGCGTGATCAATGCAAACGGCATGATCCTGAAGCGCGGCCATGACCTGCAGCAGGTGCTGAAGATCTTCAACAAGGTGCTCAAACTCGTCGAGACGTGACGGCGTCAGCCCTCAAACAGCGTACCTGGATAGACCGACGGATTAGGATCGCTGTCTTTGCCATCGCCGAGCGGACGCTGCATGATCATCGTGTCCAGCCAGCGGCCGTGTTTGTAGCCGGTACCCTTCAGCAGGCCGGTCTCTTCGAAACCCAATGCGCGATGAAGCGCGATCGAAGCCGGATGGGCGCCGCCGACGATGGCTACCATCTGGCGGAAGCCGAGTTCGGTGCAGCGTGAAATCAGCGCTGTTAGCAGTGCCCGGCCAATGCCAAGGCCGCGTGCTGCAGGCGCGAGATAGATAGAATCCTCCACGATCCAGCGATAGGCAGGCCGGGTGCGGAAGGCGGAAGCATAAGCATAGCCGAGCAGCGCTCCATTCTCGTCAACCGCCGCGATATAGGGATACCCAAGACTGGTATTCGCGGAGAAGCGAGAGGCCATTTCGGATTCCGAAGGCGGGATGATCTCGTAGCTCGCGACGCCGTTGAGGACTGATTCGCGATAGATTTCCGCGATTGCGGAAAGGTCGGAAGGAGTGGCGTCACGAAGGGAGAAAGGCATGGGATCGGCCGGTCATTGAAGAATGCCTTTAGAAAACATTCCATCGCTTGACGTGCAAATAAAAAAGGCGGCCGGAGCCGCCTTTTCGGTGATGCTGTCCACTTACCTGCGGTTGCCGAGGAACTGCAACAGGAACATGAAGAGGTTGATGAAGTCGAGATAGAGCGTCAGCGCGCCGATGATCGCCTTCCGGCCGGCGACGGCAACGTCATCGGCTTCGAAGTACATTTCCTTGATTCGCTGCGTATCGTAGGCGGTAAGGCCTGCGAAGATCAGGACGCCGATCACCGAGATCGCGAATTGCATCGCGGAGGAGGCCAGGAAAATGTTGACGAGCGAAGCGATGATCAGGCCGAAGAGGCCCATGATCAGGAACGAGCCCATCGCCGACAGGTCACGTTTTGTCGAGTAGCCGTAGAGCGACAGTGCGCCGAAGGAGGCTGCCGTGATGAAGAACGTCTGAACGACGCTCTCGCCCGTGTAGATCAGCAAAAGCGACGAGAGCGACAATCCGACCAGCGCGGCATAGACCCAGAAGGTCGTCTGCGCTGCGGAAACGCTCATGCGGCCGATCCGGAAGCTTAAGAAAAACACCAGAGCCAGCGGAGCGAAGATCACGACCCACTTCAGCGGGCTCACATAGATCGCCTGGCCGAAGGCGGTCAATTGACCATCGGCAAAAGCGAGCTGGAATGACAGAAATGCCGCTACACCCGTGATCGCCAGACCCAGCGCCATCAGGTTGTAGACCTTGAGCATATAGGAGCGCAGGCCCTGATCGATCATCTCGCCAGTTTGTGCGCGGCTTTGGTAGTTACGAAGGTCAGCCATAGTTTCCTCTTAAAAGCTCCGATGGGAATACGGTGTCGGGCTATACGACCCGGGCGCCGCTGCGGAGCTCCAGCATGCCTACCGGTAATATGAGCCTTTCGCCTTTTGCAAACAAGGCCCTTGCAACCCGCGATCGGGTTAAATCGCCGTAAGGTGAAGGGACTTTATCAGCCGCCGATTCATAGTTCGCGCAAAACGGGTGCTGCTTTCTGGCCGAGAATGCGCCAGGTGCCGGTGAGCCCGATGCCGACTGTCAGGACAAGGGCGGTGACCAGCGTGAGGCCGGCGACATCCGGCAGGAAGGTCGAAGGCATCCGCATGATGCGGCTGACGATGAACCAGGCCGCAGCTCCGCCGGCGATCAATGCAAAGACCGCTGTTGCAACCCCCAGGATCAGATATTCGTAGCTGAAGGCGCGGATGAGCATCGCCCGCGTCGCGCCAAGCGTCTTCAGGACGACGGCGTCGTGCGTTCGGGCCCGGTTGCCGGCGGCAAGCGCGCCGGCAAGCACCAGAACGGAGGAGATGAGCGCAACGGAGGCGGCAGCACGGATTGCAGTTGCGAGCTGCGCGACGAGCGTGTTGACAATATCGATTGCGTCCTTGACGCGGACGCTGGTGATCGTCGGGTACGTATTGGTCACGGATTTCAGGATAGCCGCTTCCATGGCTGGCGTCGCCGAGGGATCGGTAAGCGTTGCCAGCCATGCATGCGGAGCGCCGCGGAAGGTATTCGGCGAGAAGACCATGACGAAATTGATCGATAGCGATTCCCACTCGACCTTCCGCAGATTTGCGATCCTCGCCGTCAGGTTACGGCCGAGCACGTTTACGGTGACGGTATCGCCGATTTTGAGGCCGAGTTCCCTGGCTTCTTCCGAGGAGAAGGAGACAAGCGGTTCGCCGCTGTAGTCCTGGGGCCACCAGTTTCCCTCTGTCAGCGAGGCGTTTTCCGGCATCGTCTCGGAATAGGTGATGCCGCGGTCGCCGCGCAGCACCCATTGGCCGCCGGGCGGCACCTGGATCTTGGTCACGTCCTTGCCATTCAGCGCCAGAATGCGGCCGCGCAGCATCGGCACTTCCACCAGCTTGCCTTCCGGCGCCTGCCGGCTGATCAGGTTGCGGAAGTTTTCGACCTCGGCGCTCTGAATGTCCACGAAGAAGAAATTCGGTGCGCCGTTTGCCATGCGGCCGGTCAATTGCCGGCGCAGGTTGCCGTCGATGAGCGTCAAGGTGACCAATAGCGCGAGGCCGAGGCCGAGCGAGAGGACGACGGACGGCGTCAGTGCGCCAGGGCGATGGATATTACCGATTGCAAGCCTGAGCGCTGGTGAATTGACACGCGGGCTGCGCTTGGCGAGCCAGGCGATCAGTGCTGCAACGGCGCGCAAGATGACGAAGGCAAAGACAATCGCGCCGACGAAGATGACGGCGATGTATCGGTCATAGGCGGTCACGATCGCAAGACCGGCAAGCCCAGCCATGAAGAGCGCGGCAAGCAAAATATAAGGCAACGAGGGCAGGCGGCGTGCCTCGAAACCCTGTTCGCGGAAGAGCGCAGTTGCAGGCACTTCCCGGGCATGGCCGAGCGGCATGATCGCGAAGGCGAGCGTCGTCAGGATGCCGAAGAGCGCAGCCAGCAGCAGCGCGTCTGGATAGATCGTCGGTTCGGTGGAAACCGGCAGGAATTGTGCCAGGAATTGCATTGGCGACAAGGCGCCGATGACGAGGCCGAACAGGATGCCGGCCGATGCGATGATCGCAATCTGGAAGAGATAAACGAGGACGACGACGGCTGCAGGCGCCCCCAGGCATTTGAACGTCGCGATCGTCGTGCGCTTCGCATCCAGAAACGCCCTTACGGCGTTGGCGACGCCGACACCGCCGACGATGAGTGCGGTGAGGCCGACGAGCGTGAGGAATTGCGAGAAGCGGGTAATATTTTCGGTGAGAGACGGAGCCGCGCGGTCGCTCGTTCGGATCGACCAGCCCGCCGCTGGGAACTCCCGGGTGGCGCGGTCGCGCACGCTCCCGCGCTCGGAGGGGGCATCGAGCTTAACCTTGTAGACATGCTCGACTAGGCTGCCGGTCTGGATGAGTCCGGAAGCAACCAGGGCCTGGCGGCTGACGACCAGCCGCGGCGCAAATCCGAAACCTTCTGAAAGCGCATCCGGCTCGGTCTTCACCTGACCTGTGATGCTGAGGGTGGCATTGCCGAGCAGTATCTCGTCGCCGACTGCAAGACCGAGGCGCTCCAGCAGGAGAGGTGCTGCAACGGCGCCATAGGTTCCGTTCTGATCGGAAAGCAGAGCCGAAAGGGGGTAATCCGGTTCGGCCGCGAATTTGCCATAGAGCGGATAGGTATCATCCACCGACTTGACCTCAACGAGCGCTTGATCCGACCCGTCTGGCTTTCGTGCCATGGATCGAAGACCGGCTGAGATGGAAACCTGGCCGAGGCCCCGCAGGAAATTCATCTCCGGCTGGGTTGCTTCACGGTTGTTCAGCTCGAAGCGGACGTCACCGGCGAGCAGTTCCTGGCCCTGGGAGGCGATCGAGTCGGTAATCGACTGCGAGATGGAATTGACGGCGGCGATCGCGCCGGTGCCGAGTGCGATGCAGGCAAGGAAGATGTAAAAGCCCCTGAAACCGCCGCGGAGCTCGCGAAGGGCAAGGCTAAAGGCAAGCGCAGTGCGCGGGGCGACAAGCTTCATGCTATGGCCGCTTCGGAATGGCGCGCCGCGCTATCGCCTTCGATCTTGCCGGAGCGGACTTTGATCTGCCGCGAGCAGCGATTGGCAAGCGCGACGTCATGCGTGACGAGTAGCAGTGTCATGCCGCGTTCGGCCTGCTTGGAAAAGAGCAGATCGGCGATCTGGCGGCCGGTATCGGTGTCGAGATTACCGGTCGGTTCGTCGGCGATGAGCAGGGCTGGCGATGGCGCAAGAGCGCGCGCGATGGCGACACGCTGCTGTTCGCCGCCCGAAAGCTGGCCCGGGTAGTGGCTCAGCCGCTCGCCAAGCCCGACCGATTTCAACTCGCGACGGGCGATGTCGAAGGGGTTTGGCACGTTTGCGAGTTCAAGCGGGACTGCGACGTTTTCAAGTGCCGTCATATTGGCAATCAGATGGAACGACTGGAAGACGATGCCGATATTGCGGCCACGGAAATCGGCGACCTGATCTTCGCTGAGAGCGTGCAACGGCGTGTCGTTTATATTGATCTCGCCGCTATCGAGCCTCTCAAGGCCGGCGAGGACCATCAGCAGCGTGGACTTTCCCGAGCCGGACGGACCGACGATGCCGACCGACTCTCCGGCGGCGACCGAAAGATCGATGCCCTTCAAGACATGAACGGAGGCTGCCGCGTTGCCCAGCGTCAAATCTGCCTGCTTGAGCTCGATGATGGTTTTTGCCAACAGAAAATCGCCCTATATGAATTGCAAAGACTTTGCCAATCTAGGGAAAGCAGCATGAGATTTAAAGTTGCCGTGCTTCACATCGCTGTCATTGCCGCTTCGTTGATTTTCGGGACGAGTGCCAATGCTGCGACGATCAACCTTGTCGGTTTCGGCGACAGCCTGATGGCAGGCTACCAATTGCCGCCCGGCGACGGCTTTCCGGAGAAGCTGCAAGCGGCCTTGAAAGCCAAAGGCGTCGATGTTTCGATTGCCAATGCCGGCGTTTCCGGGGACACGACGACCGGTGGGCTGGCGCGAATCGATTGGTCGGTCCCCGATGGCACCAACGGCGTCATCTTGGAGCTTGGCGCCAACGACGCGTTGCGCGGTATTGCCCCGGAAGAGAGCGAAAAGAACTTGGACACGATGATTGCCCGGCTAAAGGGTCGCGGCATCGCCGTGCTGCTCGTGGGCATGATGGCGCCGCCGAACATGGGTGGGGATTATGCCGCGCGTTTCAATCCAATCTACCAAAAACTAGCGGAAAAACATCAGGTTCCCCTTTACCCTTTTTTCCTTGACGGCGTCGTGATGGACACCAGTCTGAAGCTGGACGATGGAATGCATCCGAACGCGAAGGGCATCGATGTCATGGTTCAGAAGATGGAACCGGCTGTCACGGAATTCATCGGGACGATTTCTACTGTGAAGAAATAGGGGCTTGCGCGGGTCTCGAATGCGTGATTCCGTGTGAGCACCTGCAAAAGATTCGGGGAGTGCTCGTCATGCCGAGACTGTTTACCGCCCTCGAAATTCCGCGCAATGCGGCGATGAGCCTTTCATTGCTGCGCGGTGGTCTTCCCGGTGCAAGATGGATCGATGTGGAAAATTACCACATCACGCTGCGCTTCATCGGCGATGTCGATGGACGCACTGCTGACGAAATCGTTGAGCGCCTGGACCGGATCGATCGGCCCGAATTTCAGATACGCCTTGACGGCATCGGCTCTTTCGGCTCGAAGAAGCCGCATTCCGTCTGGGCAGGCGTTTCGCCCTCGCCGGAAATGTATGCGCTACAGGCTGAAATCGAGCGCATCTGCCAGCGGATCGGCCTGCCGCCGGATCCCCGAAAATTTACCCCGCATGTGACGCTGGCGCGTATGAAGTCCTCGCGCGTCGATGACGTCGTCCACTACCTTTCCAGTCGAGGCAATTTCCAGACGTCATCCTTCACCGTTCCACGCTTCGTGCTGCTTTCTTCACGCGAATCGGTCGGCGGCGGGCCCTATCTGACGGAAGAAGTGTTCCCGCTGAGCGAGGCCTGGTCGGCGCCGAGCACCAGTGCAATGCAGCCGGTCAAAAGCCTCGTATAGATCAGTTCGAAGCCTTCCGGGCCACCAAAATAGGGGTCCGGAATATCTTCGCCAGTCTGAAGCGCGGCATCGCCGAAAAGCATTATGTTGCCTGCGCCCGGCGCCATCGCGCGTAGCTCGGCAATATTGGCGCGGTCCATTGCGAGGAAAAGATCGAATTCTTCGAAATCCTCAAGGCGGACACGGCGGACACGTTGCCCTGTAATGTCAATGCCGTGGGCTCGTGCGATTGCGATCGAGCGTCTATCAGGCTGTTTGCCTTGATGCCAGGCGCCGGTCCCTGCTGAGTCAATCTTGAACCGATCGGCAAGACCGCTCTCCCTTGCAATATGGGCGAAAAGGCCTTCGGCGAGCGGAGAGCGGCAGATATTGCCCATGCAAACAAAGAGAATGCTGACGCGTTTCACGAAGAGACCTGACTGAAGAGATGGAGCACGATGACATGAAACAGGAGAAACTGGAACGGAGCGCGATCGACAGCCAGCTTGCCGGATTGGCGGGTTGGTCTTTGGATGATGGTTGGGCATCGATCTCGAAAACCTTCAAATTCGAAAGCTTCGTCGAAGCCTTCGGCTTCATGGCCAAGGCGGCGCTTGTGGCAGAAAAGCTCAACCACCATCCGGAATGGTTCAATGTCTATTCCAGGGTCGAGGTGAAGCTGAACACCCATGATGCGGGTGGATTGACCGAACTCGACTTCAAGCTTGCCAAGGCGATGGACAAGGCCGCAGGGCAGATTGATTGAATCTGTTAAAGCCATCACCATATCTTCGCATGCACCAAAGGGAAAACGGGAATGGACGAGGTCAAATTCGGTGAAATCCTGCTGCCCGGGGACGAAGATACCCAGAGCCGGCGGGAGAAGGCTGTGCGGAAAAAGTTCTGGCCGACCTTCAAGCGGGCGGTGCGGCAGATTCCGTTTTCACGGGATCTTGTCGCAGGCTTCTATTGCGCGCTCGATCCGGAAACGCCGACGCGCGTACGTGGCATCCTGCTTGCGGCTCTTGCCTATTTCATCCTGCCTTTCGACATGGTCCCGGACATCTTTATGCTGATCGGCTTTTCGGACGATATTGCGGTGCTTTCGGCGGCTTTCGCGATGGTCAACAGCCATATGAAAGCCAAGCACTACGAGGCGGCGGATCGCGCGCTTGCCGATCGGCCGGAAGGCATGAAAACGATCTAGGCCGTTTTGGCTTGTGCTCAGGCAATTCTTTGACGGATTTCCAACGTCTTAATGGCCCTGCAACGGAATTTTGGAAGGTCAAACTCTTGCCTGAATCTTTATGTCTTAAATCTCCTCGAAGGGATGGCATCATGCCATCAGGGCACAATATCGTCGCGGGGCGCAATCGCGTTATACGTTGACACTCAGGCCGGAATGACACACGTGGAGACAATTCGCAGGCTCCGTTGACGCTTTGGTAACCTGAATTAAGTCAAAATAAAGCAGATCGTGACGAAGACGCCGCTCGCTCCGACAGGGCGCTGAATCGCAAGAACCGGCAGGAAATCCATGTTTGTAAAAAGTATCGTATCCGCTCTCGCACTCGTTCTCATCACGGCCGGAGCTGCAGGAGCACAGCAGACTGCTGCTGCGCCGACGCGCATCCAGCAATTCCAGGCCTGGGGCGCCTATTCCTACAAGCAGGGCAACGGCAATGTTTGCTATGTGCTGTCCGTGCCGACCGAAAAGAAGCCGGCTGGCATTGACCACGGCGACAACTTCTTCATCGTCTCGCAGCGTCCTGGCCAGAACATCTCCTACGAGCCGCAGGCGATGATGGGCTACACGGTCAAGGACGGTTCGAAGATCGAAGTCGTCATCGACAACAAGAGCTTTGTCATGTTCACCAAGGATAAAGCCGGCTGGGTCGAGAACGCGGCGCAGGAGCCCGCGCTTGTGGCAGCCATGAAGGGCGGCAAGTCGATGACGGTCAATGCGACGTCTCGCCGAGGCACTGCCACATCCTACAGCTACTCGCTCTCCGGTATCTCCGCTTCGCTGAAGCAGATCGAAACCTGCAAGTAAGCCACCTTGCTCTGTCTTGAAGTTCAAAGGCCGGCCTTGCGCCGGCCTTTGCCGTTTCCATCTATAGTGACGCGCGGCGAAAATGATGATAAAGCCGCGCGCAACTGCGGAAAGATCGCGGCATATGCTGCTGCTCCGTCATTCAATTTTCTGCCAACTGCCGATGCCGCCCGCCAAGTCTTCAAGCTTACCGGGATGAGCGCAGTTTGATTTCGGGATAAGAGACCATGTCCGTCATGGATGCCGTGACCATTACCAAGCCTGCCGGGCAGCCGCGCACAGAGCTTTCGCCGAAGCCCTCGCTGATAGGCCTGAGCCGCGAGGAAATGGGCAATGCTCTTCGCGAGAGAGGCGTTGCCGACAAACAGGTGAAGATGCGCGTCAGCCAGCTCTGGAACTGGATTTATGTGCGCGGCATCTCCGATTTCGATCAGATGGTGAATATCGCCAAGGACATGCGAGAGATGCTGAAGCAGCATTTCACCATTGCACGCCCGGAGATTGTCGAAGAGCAAGTGTCCAATGACGGCACCCGCAAGTGGCTGCTGCGCTTTCCGCCGCGCGGCGCCGGCCGTCCCGTCGAAGTTGAAACCGTCTATATCCCGGAAGAAGGTCGTGGCACGCTCTGCATCTCCAGCCAGGTCGGCTGTTCGCTCACCTGTTCCTTCTGTCATACCGGTACGCAGCGGCTGGTGCGCAACCTGACGGCGGAAGAAATCCTCTCGCAGCTCCTGCTTGCCCGCGACCGGCTTGGCGATTTCCCGGACCGCGATATTCCGCTCGGCGCAATGGTGCCGTCGGAAGGCCGCAAGGTGAGCAACATCGTCATGATGGGAATGGGCGAGCCGCTCTACAATTTCGATGCGGTCAAGCAGGCACTGCTGATCGCCACGGATGGCGACGGGCTTTCGCTGTCGAAGCGTCGCGTCACGCTTTCCACATCCGGCGTCGTGCCCGAGATATTCCGCACTGGAGAAGAGATCGGCGTCATGCTGGCGATCTCGCTGCATGCCGTGCGCGACGATCTGCGGGACATTCTCGTGCCGATCAACAAGAAGTATCCGCTGAAGGAGCTGATCGAGGCTTGCCGGGCCTATCCAGGGCTTTCGAATGCACGCCGCATCACCTTCGAATATGTGATGCTGAAGGACGTCAACGACAGCCTGGAAGATGCCAAGGGGCTGATCCAGCTCCTCAAAGGCGTGCCTGCCAAGATCAACCTGATCCCGTTCAACCCCTGGCCTGGCACGAACTACCAGTGTTCTGACTGGGCGCAGATCGAGAAGTTTGCCGATTTCATCAATTCGGCAGGTTACGCCTCGCCAATCCGTACGCCACGCGGCCGTGACATTCTCGCCGCTTGCGGCCAGCTGAAATCGGAATCCGAGCGCATGCGCAAGACCGAACGCCTGGCATTCGAGGCGATGATGATCGCCAATCACGGCGTGGACGACTGATCAGCAAGTTTGATCCTTGCAGCAGTTCTTTGCGATTGATTGCGGCGCCGGGGTTTCCTAGAAGCCTCTCATTACCGATGGAGGACTCTCATGCGTTTGATGTCGCTCGCCGTCGCGGCGGTTCTTGCCCTTACTTTGCCTGCCAAGGCTGACGGCGTCACGGTCGCTGTGACGGCCATCGTCGAGCACCCGGCGCTCGATGCCGTGCGCAAGGGCGTCCAGGATACGCTTGCCGCGGCAGGCTACAAGGAAGGTGAGAATCTCACGTTCCTCTTTGAGTCCGCACAGGGAAATCCTGCCACCGCAGCGCAGATCGCCCGCCAGTTCGCAGGCGAGGATCCGAACGTCATCGTGCCGATCTCCACGCCGTCGGCGCAGGCTGTGGTTTCCGCGACCCGCGACATTCCAGTGGTCTTCACTGCCGTTTCCGATCCGCTCGGCGCCCAGCTCGTCAAGGATATGGACAAGCCCGGCGGCAACGTCACCGGCCTTTCCGATATGTCGCCGGTTGCCGAACATGTTGCGCTGATCAAGGAGATCCTGCCTGCCGCCAAGACGATCGGTTACCTTTATAACTCCGGGGAAGCCAATTCCGTGTCGTTGCTTGCGGTCCTGAAGGCTGAGGCGGAGAAGGCCGGTATGAGCGTTGTTGAGTCCGCAGCGACGAAGTCTGCGGAAGTCCAGGGTGCTGCGCGCGCGCTGGTCGGCCGTGCCGATGCAATCTACGTCCCGACCGACAACACGATCATCTCGGCGTTGGAGGGTGCTGTAGCCGTCGCCGAAGAAAGCAAGCTGCCGCTCTTTACGGCGGATACTGATTCCGTCTCACGCGGCTCGATCGCAGCGCTCGGTTTCAACTATTACGACGTTGGAAAGCAGACCGGCGATGTCGTGGTTCGTGTCCTGAAGGGCGAAAATCCGGGTGATATTCCGGTCAAGGTTGCCGCCGGCAGCGATCTCATCATCAACAATGCCGCGGCTCAGAAGATGGGCGTTAAGCTGCCGGAAAGCGTTCTCAAACGCGCCAATCGCGTCATCGAATAACGACCAGCTTTCGCTATTATCGATCTTGCGCTCAGCCGCTCCTGTTTCTAAACGGGAGCGGCAGATGATATTCATGCCCTTACGATTGACGGGCAAAACGAAGAGGGTCGACCGCCTTGAGTCAGATCGCATTTTGGGGTGCCGTGGAGCTTGGGCTTGTCTACGCCTTCGTTGCTCTTGGCGTTTATCTCGCCTTCCGCGTCCTCGATTTCCCCGATTTGACAGTGGATGGCTCCTTTCCCCTCGGCGCGGCGGTGACAGCGGTCCTGATCATTGCCGGCGTCAATCCTTGGCTGGCAGCGGCTGTTGCGATGATCGCCGGTGCTGCGGCGGGCGTAGTGACGGCGCTCCTCAACGTGCGCTTTCGGATTCTCAACCTGCTTGCCTCGATCCTCACCATGATTGCGCTCTTTTCGGTCAATCTCCGCGTCATGGGCAAACCCAATGTCGCGTTGATCAATGCCGATACGATGATCAGTCCGTTCTTCGGTCATGGCCTTCGCGACTTCTACGTCCGGCCGCTCTTTGTCGGCGTCCTCGTCGCCATCGCGTTGATCGTGGTCTGGCGCTTCCTCGAAAGCGATGCCGGGCTTGCAATGCGGGCAACAGGTGCCAATGCGCGGATGGCGCGGGCGCAAGGCGTCGACACCAGCAGGCAGATCTACCTTGGCATGGCGATGTCGAATGCTCTTGTCGCGCTCGGCGGCGCGCTCTTTGCGCAGACGAACGGTTTTGCCGATGTGACGTCCGGTGTCGGTACCATCGTGGTCGGCCTTGCCGCCGTGATCATTGGTGAAACGCTGCTGGGCCGCCGCGGGCTGTTGATTGCGCTCATCGGCTGTGTCTTCGGCTCGATCATCTACCGCATAGCCATTCAACTGGCGCTTTCCACCGACATGATCGGCCTTCAAGCCTCGGACCTCAATTTCGTGACGGCGGTTCTCGTGACCATCGCGCTCATTCTTCCCCGTCTTCGCCGCGGAGGAGCCCCATCATGATCAGCGTCAAGGATATCAAGGTCGTTTTCGGGAAGGGCACGCCGCTGGAGAAGCGGGCGCTAAACGGCGTCAGCCTGACCATCGAGCAGGGCTCCTTCGTGACCGTCATCGGCTCCAACGGCGCGGGCAAATCGACGCTGCTCGGCGTTCTCGCCGGCGACGTTCTGGCAAGCGAGGGGAAGGTGCTGATCGGCGATATCGACGTGACGCGCAAGCAGACCGCCGCGCGGGCGGGGCTTGTCGCACGCGTCTTTCAGGATCCTCTGACGGGAAGCTGCGGCTCCCTCTCGATTGAGGAGAACCTTGCTCTTGCCGCTCGGCGCGGCGAGCGGCGCGGATTGGTGGCGGCCCTCGGCCCCAAGCGCCGCGATCATTTCCGCGACCGGATCAGCGAACTGAACCTCGGTCTCGACAATCGTATGGCTGATCGCATGGATCTGCTTTCCGGAGGCCAGCGGCAGGCGGTTTCCCTGGTCATGGCGACGCTGGCAGGCTCGGAAGTCTTGCTGCTCGACGAACATACGGCCGCACTTGATCCAGGCATGGCGGAATTCGTCATGGGCCTCACGGACAAGATCGTCTCGGAGCGCAAGCTGACCACGCTGATGGTGACCCACTCCATGCGCCAGGCGCTGGACTACGGACACCGCACGGTCATGCTGCATGGCGGCGAAATCGTGCTGGACGTCAGCGGCGACAGTCGCAAGGATCTGCAAGTCGAAGACCTGATCGCGATGTTCCGCAAGATGCGCGGACAGACACTGGACGATGATGCACTGCTGATCGGCTGAGGCGGGCGCGATCAGCGTGCCTGCGTGAGAAATATCTTTACAGCGAAGATCGAGAAGACCCCCGCGAAAGTGTAGTCCATCCCCCGCAGGATCTTCCTGTTCTTCTGCAGCCAGCCCGCAAGCCAGTCGGAAGCGAGAACCACAAGGGCGTTCACCGGCATGCCGATGAGGATGAAGAAAAAGCCGAGGAAGAGCAGCTTGTGCGTGACCGCCGGATCGCCGGCGCTTACGAATTGCGGCAGGAAGGTCATGAAGAAAATGATGACTTTGGGGTTCAGAAGATTGACCCAAAAGCCGACGGAAATATTGGAAAGCGGCGTTCCCTTGGCTTCGCTGACCTGCTCGACGGAAAGCTTCGAACCGAAACGGATCGCTTGAAGAGCCAGCCAAAGAAGATAGGCAGCACCTCCGGTTTTGAGGATCAGGAAGGCAGTCGGCGAGGCGGTGATCAGCGCCGAGATGCCGAAAGCAACCAGCATGGTATGAACCACGATGCCGAGGCTGGTGCCCAAGACGACGTAGAGTGCCGGCTTCTTGCCCTGAGACAGAGCGCGACTGATCGAGAGCGTCATGTCCGGTCCGGGCGTGGCCGCAAGAAGCAGGCTGGCCGCGGCGAAGGCGAGAAGCGTCGGAATGCTCGGCAGGAAATCCATGGCACTTTCTGAAAGCTGATAAGAGTTAGTGTTTTCTTATCCAAGTTTCAGAAAATTACCAATCAATCCTGATGATCCGCCTATCGCTTTTCTTCAAGGAAGGCCTTGAACCTGTCGGCATAATCCTTGTGCCAGCGCGAAAGCGGCGGGCGGTTTTCGATGATGTCGCCGATCGCCCAGGCCATGCGGCGCTCGTCAAGGGGGCGGGCGACGTCGTTGTCCGGGCAGAGGATATAGAAATCGCCGCGCTCCAGGCTTTCGATCATGAAATCGACGGTCTGTTCCGGTGTCCAGGCGCCCGCGGGTTTTTCGGTACGGTCGCCCTTTGTGAGGCCGGTGAAGACAAAGCCCGGGATCAGAAGATGGGCTGACATCTTCGAGCCTTCGGTATTGCGGAGTTCGTGCTCGAGGGCTTCGGTGAAAACCTTCACGCCTGCTTTCGACACATTGTAGGCAGGATTGCCCGGAGGCGTCGTGATGCCCTGCTTGGAGCCGGTGTTGATGATGAGCCCCGGCTCGCCATGTGCCAGCATGTTCGCTCCGAAGACCCGCGTGCCGTTGATAACACCGAGGAGATTGACGCCGAGGACGCGGTCCCAGTCTGCCTCAGCGCTGAAAATCGAAGTTTCCGGACCGATGCCGGCGTTGTTCATCAGCACATGGACGCGCCCGAAGCGTTGAACGACAGCTCGTTCGAACGCCTCCAGCGAAGACTTGTCGGAAACGTCCGTCTCGACTGCCATCACACGCTCCTGGCCGGCCATGGCTTCGAGTTCGCCACGAGCCGTTGCCAGCCGGTCGCCGCCGAGATCGGCGATGACGACGCTCATGCCCGCCTTGGCGAAGCGCTTTGCCGCCGCAAGGCCGATGCCGGATGCGCCGCCGGTGATCACCGCAACATTGGGCTTCTTGAGAATCTCCTGGATATTCGTCACGGGACCGGCCTCCTCAATCATTATTCGGACGCAGCCAGATATGGGTGCGCGTTTTGCGCTGTCAAACATCAAGCGTGCTCTGCCCGGAAATCCTTGCCCTTGCGTCACGCGACAATCTCGCTAAAAGTGCCCGCGACACCGGGCTTTGCCGCCCATATGCAACGGACCTCATCATCATGGCATCTAAGAAAGACGTGAAAAAAGTCGTGCTCGCCTATTCCGGCGGTCTCGATACCTCAATCATCCTGAAGTGGCTGCAGACCGAACTCGGCGCCGAAGTCGTGACTTTCACGGCCGACCTTGGGCAAGGTGAAGAGCTCGAACCGGCGCGCAAAAAGGCCGAGATGCTCGGCATCAAGGAAATCTACGTCGAGGACGTGCGCGAAGAGTTCGTAAAGGACTTCGTCTTCCCGATGTTCCGCGCCAATGCTGTCTATGAGGGCGTCTATCTGCTCGGCACGTCGATCGCCCGTCCGCTGATTTCCAAGCACCTGATCGATATCGCCCGCAAGACGGGAGCCGACGCGATCGCCCATGGCGCGACCGGCAAGGGCAACGACCAGGTCCGCTTCGAGCTTTCCGCCTACGCGCTGAACCCGGATATCAAGATCATCGCGCCGTGGCGCGACTGGGCGTTCAAGAGCCGCACCGAGCTGCTGGCATTTGCCGAACAGCACCAGATCCCGGTTGCCAAGGACAAGAAGGGCGAAGCGCCGTTCTCCGTCGACGCCAACCTGCTGCACTCGTCCTCCGAGGGCAAGGTTCTTGAGGATCCGGCGCAGGAAGCCCCCGAATACGTGCATATGCGCACGATCTCTCCGGAAACCGCGCCCGACAAGGCAACCGTCATCAAGGTCGGTTTCGAGAAGGGGGACGCGGTTTCGATCAACGGCGTTCGCATGAGCCCGGCGACACTGCTCGCCACGCTCAACAGCTATGGCCGTGACAACGGCATCGGCCGTCTGGACCTCGTCGAAAACCGTTTCGTCGGCATGAAGTCGCGCGGCGTCTATGAGACGCCAGGCGGCACGATCCTGCTTTCGGCGCATCGCGCGATCGAATCGATCACGCTCGACCGCGGTGCAGCACACCTCAAGGACGAGATGATGCCGCGTTACGCAGAGCTCATCTACTATGGCTTCTGGTTCTCGCCGGAGCGGGAAATGCTACAGGCGCTGATCGACAAGAGCCAGGATCATGTCGAAGGCGAAGTGACGCTGAAGCTCTACAAGGGCAATGTCATGGTCATCGGTCGCGAGAGCCCGAAGTCGCTCTATTCCGACAAGCTGGTCACCTTCGAGGACGACCAGGGTGCCTACGACCAGAAGGACGCGGCGGGCTTCATCAAGCTGAACGCACTGCGCCTGCGCACACTCGCCAAGCGCAACCTCAAGAGTTGAGCGTGTCACGATACGCTTGAGAAGAGGCCTGCCGGCAACGCCGTGCAGGCCCTTCTTTATGGGTTGTTGCGACGCTTGACGGATTGCCGGGTTAGCATAGTCTGCAGATTTGATCCTTCGGAGCTCTCCCATGACGCAACCCCTGCTCGTCGGCGCCTTTCTGGCGGCTCTCTTTTATGTGCTTATTCCAGGCCCTGCGTTCCTTCAGCTTCTCGGCATCGGCGCCGGACAGGGGCGAAAGGCTGGCGCCTTCTTCATGATGGGGCATCTTGTCGGTGATATTCTCTGGTCGGCGCTGGCGCTGGTTGCGATCGTCGGCGCGAGAACGATAGGCACCTTCGTCTTCGATCTGCTCGGATTGCTGTGCGGTTTCTATCTCGCTTGGATCGGATGGAGTGCGGTAACGGCGAAGCCGAAAGGCGACGGGCAGGCACTGGTGACGGTCAAGCGGCCCTTTCGCCGCGGGCTGATTTTCGGCGTGACCAATCCGAAAGGCTACCCGGTGGCGCTTGCGACCTTCACGGCATTGGTTGCCGGTTCGGCCGGTGCGCTCGATTTCGAGGCTTTGCCGCTGCTTCTCAGCGTATCCTTCCTGGGCTTCGTCACTGCCGATCTCATTCTTGTCGCCATTATAGGCGCAGGCGCCGTGCGGCGTTTCTACCGCGCGCATGAGCGGCTGATCGTGCGCTGCTCCGGCGTGCTTTTCATGGGATTTGCAGCCCAAGCACTCTGGCACGCAACGCCCGGGCTGCTTGGATGGCGCAAGGCCTGACCACGGCTTACGCGTCCAGGAAATTCACGATCGATTTCAGCGTCTTTACGCTATCGGAATCGCCGATCGACATGGCGATTTGCAGCTGGTTCTCATAATAGTCGCTGAAATTGAATAGCGTGCCGTCGGTGATCCCGGTCAGATCGATGACGTTGCCCTGCGCGTCAATGGCATGCATCGGCAACGGCTCGGAAATCGCCGCAAACGTGGCCTGGTCGATCCCGCCGTTGTCGTAGCTTTGGCGCGCATGGCTGCGGAGCTCGCTCGGGCTTATGGCAGCGAAATCCGGCCCTTCGACACGATTGTCTTCGACCTTGAATATCGCTGAAGCGGCCGCTCCGGCGTCGATTCCAATATCTTCGGTCTTCGAACTTTTTGCGTTGTTCTGACTGTTTTTAAAAAGCAAACTCTGAGAAGACCGCACAGAAAAAATTTCCATGGCGCATGTCCCCTTACGGAAAGAGTAGCTTGAAACTAGCGCCAGCGCGCGAGCCGCGTCAATCGTTAACGATCGGTTAATTTTTATGTATCAATTCTTGCCCGTCAAATCTTGCGAGGGCAAGAAAAAGCGAATTTCGCCAGCGGCATACCAATGCCGTGATGCCTTGCCTATATTGCCGTTTCCAGCCTCTGCATAAAGGACGTCAGCATGCCTTCCACACAAGAGTTCAACCCGGCGCTTGTCAACTGGAACGGGCTTCATGGCCTGCCTCGCTTCGAGGCGCTGAACGACGGTGATTTCGCCGCTGCCTTCGATGCCGCTCTCGCATCTCATGAAGTGGAGATCGACGCGATCGCCGGAAACGCGGAAGTGCCCACATTCGACAATACGATCGTCGCGCTGGAGATTGCAGGCGATGAGCTTTCGCGTGTATCGGCACTGTTCTGGAACCGGGCGGGGGCTCACACGAACGATACAATCCAGGCGCTGGAGCGCGATATATCGCCAAAAATGTCGCGCCACTATTCCAAGATCGGAATGAACGCTGCGCTTTTTGCACGTATCGATACGCTCTGGGAGGATAGGGAAAGTCTCGGACTGACACTTGAGCAGACACGTGTGCTGGAGCGTCACTGGAAGAGCTTCGTAAAATCCGGCGCCAAACTGGCGAAGGCCGAGCAGGAGAAGCTTGCGGCGATCAACGAAAAGCTTGCAGGCTTGAGCACGCAGTTCGGACAGAACGTGCTGGCCGACGAAAAGAAGTGGTCGCTGATCCTCTGCGAAGGACCGGAGCTCGCAGGCCTTCCGGATTTCCTGAAGGACGCCATGTCGGCGGCAGCGCGCGAGCGCGGCGAAGAGGGAAAGTTTGCCGTCACGCTGTCGCGCTCGATCATCGAACCGTTCCTGACCTTTTCCGAACGGCGCGATCTGCGCGAGCAGGCCTTCAAGGCCTGGGTCGCACGCGGCGAGAACGAGGGCGAGACGGATAATCGCGGCATCATCCGCGAGACGCTGACCCTTCGCGGCGAAGTCGCGAAGCTTCTCGGATATGGCAACTTTGCGGAACTGAAGCTCGACAACACGATGGCAAAGACGCCAGCGGCCGTAAATGATCTGCTGCGCGCCGTCTGGTCACGGGCCGTCAAACGGGCGCTTGACGAAGAGGCGGATATCGCAAGGCTGATCGCCGAGGACGGCAAGAACTATGAGGTCATGCCCTGGGATTGGCGCTACTATGCCGAAAAGATCAGGGCGCAGCGGTACAATTTTTCCGAAACCGAACTGAAGCCCTATCTGCAGCTCGAAAAAATCATCGATGCCTGCTTTGATGTCGCCGGCCGACTCTTCGGCATTCGTGCCGTCGAGAAGAAGGGGATTGCCGCCTATCACCCCGATGTGCGCGTCTTCGAAATTCGCGATCGCGAAGATAAGCTGGTTGCGCTTTTCCTGGGGGATTATTTTGCCCGCAGTTCCAAGCGTTCCGGCGCCTGGATGAGCGCGTTCCAATCCCAGCATAAACTCCCGATGAAGAATGGGCGTCAGGGCGAACTGCCGATCATCTACAACGTGTGCAACTTCGCAAAACCGGCGGACGGCAGGCCGGCACTGCTTTCGCTGGACGATGCGCGCACGCTGTTCCACGAATTCGGCCATGCGCTGCATGGCATGCTTTCGAACGTGACCTATCCGACTGTGTCGGGCACCGCCGTTTCGCGCGACTTCGTGGAGCTGCCATCCCAGCTTTACGAGCACTGGCTGACAGTTCCCGCAATTCTCAAGCAATATGCCGTGCATTTCGAAACCGGCGAACCTATGCCGCAGGAACTGCTCGACAAGGTGCTTGCGGCCCGCACCTTCAACGCCGGGTTCAACACGGTCGAGTTCACCTCCTCGGCGATTGTCGATATGGAGTTTCACACGCGCGACGCGGTGGAAGACCCGATGATGGTGCAAAAACAGGTGCTCGCCGAACTCGGGATGCCGAAGTCGCTCGTGATGCGCCATGCCTCGCCGCACTTCCAGCACATCTTCTCAGGCGGCTATTCGGCAGGCTACTATTCCTATATGTGGTCGGAAGTGCTCGATGCAGATGCTTTCGCCGCTTTCGAGGAAACCGGCGACGCCTTCAACAGTGATATGGCGCAAAAGCTCAAGGACAACATCTATTCCAGCGGCGGCTCGATCGATCCGGAAGACGCCTATAAGGGATTCCGCGGCAAGTTGCCGAGCCCGGATGCAATGCTCGTCAAGAAAGGCCTTGCCACATTCGAAGAACTTTCGGGCAGCGACGCGTAGGGCGGTCCTTAACAAAATTGTCGCCGAAGTTTCGGAAAACCGTCATGTCATCTTCAAGAGACTGACATGACGGCCGCTCTAGGCTTGTTACGAGAGATTCGATCCCGCTCTCGAAGCAAGCCGAATGAGCCATGGCATGAAACTGACGGACACGACGCGCCGCCGCTTCCTTTCTTCGATCGGCGCAGTCGGCGGCTTTGCGGCAGCTAGCCTCGTGATGCCATATTACGCGCGAGGATCTTCGAGCCGCCCCATCTTCACGTCAGGCGTTCAATCCGGTGATGTAGACGCAACCTCGGGCATGATATGGACGCGTGTCGACCGGCCATCGCGGCTCTTCGTCGAATATTCGACCAGCGACAAATTCTTAAATGCCGTCAGGTTGGCCCCGATCGACGTCACACCGGAGACCGATCTTGCGGGTAAGCTGCTGCTGCGGGATCTGCCGCCGGACCATGACATCTTCTACAGGTTTATGGCCGCCGACCTGCAGGACATCAACAGCGTCTCCCAACGAATTCACGGCCAGTTCCGCACCGCGCCTTCCAACAGGCGGACGATCCGCTTCGCATGGTCAGGCGATACGGCGGGGCAGGGATGGGGGATCGATGACGAGGGTATGCGCACCTATCAAACCATCGCCTATCACCGGCCCGATTTCATGATCCATTCCGGCGATACGATCTATGCCGACAATCCAATGCCGGACGAGATCCGGCTACGTGACGGCGGACTCTGGAAGAACAGAATCGTGACCGAGGAGAAGCGCGACATCGCGCAGACGCTCGATCAGTTTCGCGGACAGTGGAAATACAATCTGCTCGACGAACATGTGAAGGAACTGAATGCAGTCTGTCCGGTCATCTATCAATGGGACGACCACGAGGTTTTAAACAACTGGTCGCCTTCGACCGACCTTCGCGGCAATGAACGCTACAAGGAAAAGTCCGTTTCGACGCTGGCAACTCGGGCAAGCCGCGCTTTCCATGAAATGACGCCAATCCGCTACATTGCCGCCGAACCAGGGCGCGTCTACCGGAAAGTCTCATATGGTCCGCTGCTCGATATCTTCTTCGTCGATCTGCGATCCTATCGGGGGCCGAACGACCATGGCCTGGATCCGGTCCTGTCGGCGACGTCCCGCATCCTTGGCGAAGGGCAGGTAGCATGGCTGAAGCGCGAACTGGTGCGCTCGACGGCAACATGGAAGGTGATTGCCTGCGATATGCCGGTCGGACTGGTCATCTGGGATGATTATGGAAAGCGCCAAGGCAGCGAGTCCTTCTCTAACGGCGACAATGGAGCGCCGCTCGGGCGAGAGTTAGAATTTGCTGATCTGCTGCGTTTCATCCGCGACGCGGCGATTTCGAACATCGTCTGGCTGACGGCTGACGTCCACTACACTGCGGCGCATTATTACAATCCGGCCAAAGCGAAATTCCCGGAGTTCTTGCCATTCTGGGAATTCGTCTCCGGGCCGTTGCATTCCGGGACCTACGGAGCGCAGGAGCTCGACATGACCTTCGGCCCAGACGTGCGATTCATCAAGGCCGCACCTGGCGGTGCGGACTCCAATCTTCCACCGTCTGCTGGCCTTCAGTTCTTCGGACTGGTCGAAATCGACGGGCAGACCGAGCAGATGACCGTGCGGCTGATGGACAGAAACGATACCGAACTCTGGCGGACGGTCATCGACCCTCAACATGTGAGCTAGGCCTACATGGCCGCTATCGCCCCTCCCCCCTTTCGCAAACGCGAAAAACACTGTATGAGCGCGCCAAACGTAATTGGCGCTTTCCCTTGAACGTAGCGCCTCAGCCTCAGAGATTTGAAACATATGGCACTTCGCAACATCGCGATTATCGCTCACGTTGACCATGGCAAAACGACCTTGGTGGACGAGCTCCTGAAACAGTCCGGCTCGTTTCGTGAGAACCAGCGCGTTGCAGAACGCGTGATGGATTCCAACGACCTTGAAAAGGAGCGCGGCATCACCATTCTCGCCAAGGCGACCTCGGTCGAATGGAAAGGTGTCCGCATCAACATTGTCGACACCCCGGGCCACGCCGATTTCGGCGGCGAAGTTGAGCGCATTCTCTCGATGGTGGACGGCGCGATCGTGCTCGTCGACGCTTCGGAAGGTCCGATGCCGCAGACGAAGTTCGTTGTCGGCAAGGCGCTGAAGGTCGGTCTTCGTCCGATCGTCGCGATCAACAAGATCGACCGTCCGGACGGCCGCCACGAGGAAGTGATCAACGAAGTTTTCGACCTGTTTGCAAACCTCGACGCGACCGACGAACAGCTCGACTTCCCGATCCTTTACGGTTCTGGCCGTGACGGCTGGATGAACGTCAACCCGGAAGGTCCGAAGGATCAGGGTCTGGCACCGCTTCTCGACCTCGTGCTCGAGCATGTTCCGGAGCCGACCGTTCACGAAGGTCCGTTCACGATGATCGGCACAATCCTCGAAGCCAACCCCTTTCTCGGCCGTATCATCACCGGCCGCATCAATTCCGGTTCGATCAAGCCGAACCAGCCGGTCAAGGTTCTGCATGCCGACGGCAAGACGATCGAGACCGGCCGTATCTCCAAGATCCTCGCTTTCCGCGGTATCGAGCGTCAGCCGATCGAAGAGGCGCATGCAGGCGATATCATCGCGATCGCCGGCCTCTCGAAGGGCACGGTTGCCGATACTTTCTGCGACCCGTCGATCACCGAGCCGCTGCAGGCCCAGCCGATCGATCCGCCGACGGTCACCATGTCCTTCATCGTCAACGACAGCCCCTATGCCGGCACAGAAGGCGACAAGGTCACCTCGCGCGTCATCCGCGACCGTCTGTTCAAGGAAGCTGAAGGCAACGTTGCGCTGAAGATCGAAGAATCCTCCGAAAAGGATTCGTTCTTCGTATCCGGCCGCGGCGAATTGCAGCTTGCGGTTCTGATCGAGACGATGCGCCGCGAAGGCTTCGAGCTGGCCGTTTCGCGCCCGCGCGTCGTCATGCACAAGGACGAAGCAACGGGCGAGATGCTCGAGCCGATCGAAGAAGTCGTCATCGACGTCGATGAAGAGCATTCGGGCGTCGTGGTGCAGAAGATGTCGGAGCGCAAGGCCGAAATGGTCGAGCTGCGTCCCTCGGGCGGCAACCGCGTCCGTCTTGTCTTCTTCGCACCGACCCGCGGCCTGATCGGCTACCAGTCAGAACTGCTCACCGATACGCGCGGCACGGCCGTGATGAACCGCCTTTTCCACGACTATCAGCCGTACAAGGGTGAGATCGGCGGCCGCGTCAACGGCGTGCTGCTTGCCAACGACTCCGGTGAAGCTGTGGCCTATGCTCTCTTCAATCTTGAAGACCGCGGTCCGATGATCATCGACGCCGGCGAAAAGGTCTATGCCGGCATGATCATCGGCATTCACAGCAGAGACAACGACCTCGAAGTGAACGTGCTGAAGGGCAAGAAGCTGACGAACATACGCGCCGCCGGCAAGGACGAAGCCGTCAAGCTCACGCCGCCGATCCGCATGACGCTCGACCGCGCGCTGTCCTGGATCCAGGATGACGAACTGGTCGAAGTGACGCCGAAGTCGATCCGTCTGCGCAAGATGTATCTCGACCCGAACGAGCGTAAGCGTTTCGAAAAGGCACGCTACGCCTAAGCGATTCTAATTGCTGACATTTCAAACCCCGGCCTGGCGCCGGGGTTTTTTGTTGTGCGGCGCGCTGATTCCGTCTTGTGACAATCGTTAAAAAAGCGTTAAATTTTGCTCATCGTCCACATGTTAAGTCTGTGGGCAAACGGCCGAAACGCATCATCGCGTATGGTTAATTGCCTGCTGGAAGACCAGAGTAAGCGTTATGAAGACGTTGTCGATCGATGTCCGGCGGGCAGAACCGCATGATGCCCAAGCCATCTCCGAGGTGCATCGCCTTGCCTGGCAGCACACTTATGCCGGGATCATTCCGCATCGCGCTTTGACGCAGATGATTGAACGCCGGGGCGAGAACTGGTGGCGCAAGGCGACCCGCGGCCCGGCAACCCTCCTCGTTCTCGATGTCGCCGGCACGGTCGCAGGTTATGCCACACTTGGCCTCAATCGGGCCCGAGCGCTGCCGCAGGAAGGCGAGATCTACGAGCTCTATCTTCGTCCTGAGTATCAGGGCATTGGTCTTGGACGCATGCTGTTCGGCGAGGCTCGGCGGCTCCTGAAATCACTCGGCTGCAAGGGACTGGTGGTCTGGTGTCTGGAGGAGAACGAGAATGCCAGCCAGTTCTATCGCGGCCATGGCGGCATTGACTTTTGCGAAGGCATGGAAAGCTTCGACCACAGGCAGCTGAAGAAGATTGGCTTCATCTGGAACTGAAAAGCCAAGCCCCCGTCTTTTGAAACAGCGCTGCATCGCTTTGAAGCGGCTGCTGAAAATGGGCGCTCTCTCCTCGATAATGCAGACGAATCTTGAACATCCCAAACACGCAATGTTGCGTTGCGGGATGAAACGGACTATTTGGCTGCGAACAATTCACCTCGTGGGAGTTTTCGTATGCGCATCGACGCCATTTCCATCGGCAAGAATCCTCCGGAAGATGTCAACGTCATCGTTGAAGTTCCGGTCGGCGGTCACCCCATCAAGTATGAAATGGACAAGGAAGCCGGCACGCTGGTCGTCGACCGCTTCCTCTATACGCCGATGACCTATCCGGGCAACTACGGCTTCGTGCCGCACACGCTTTCGGAAGACGGCGATCCGATCGATGTCCTAATCGCCAGCACACGTCCGCTGGTTCCGGGCTGCGTCATCAATGTCCGCCCGATCGGCGTTCTGAAGATGGAAGACAATTCGGGCAAGGACGAGAAGATCATCGCCGTCCCGTCGCCGGCGCTTACGCTGCGCTACGAGAAGGTGAGGGACTACACCGACCTTCCGGAGATTACCTTGAAGCAGATCGAACACTTCTTCGAGCACTACAAGGATCTGGAACCCGGCAAGTGGGTGAAGATTTTCGGCTGGGGCGATTCGAAGGAAGCCGGTCAGCTGATCCTCGAAGCCGTTGAGCGCGCCAAGAAGGCGAAATAAGCCGCTATAAGTTCAGAAGCTTTTCGAGCCTTTCCATCAAGTCCTCCGGACCGCCATCGATCCGGAGGACTTTTTTGCGCGATGTATCGCCTGACATCAATTGGATCGAGGATTTCGGAATGCCGAGCGCCTTGGACAGAAGCGCGATCAGCGCCTTGTTGGCTTTTCCCTTCTCAGGAATCGCTGCGACACGGATCTTAATGTGGCACTCGCCTTCAGCATCGGCCTCGATGCCATCGATCGCGTCGCGCCCGCCATTCGGGGTCAACCGAACGGCGAGGCGTATATGATCATCGAATATCTTCCAAGCGGAGTTCACGCCACCAGCGGGAAGATCGTGTTCCACATCAGGGAGCGCAGGAAGAAGATAATCAGCAGCAGAATGATCGGCGAAATGTCGATACCGCCGAGATTCGGCAATAGCCGGCGAATCGGCCGCAGCAGCGGCTCGGTGACATTATAGAGGAACATGCCGACCGAATTGACGAACTGGTTCGAGGAATTGATGACGTTGAAGGCGTAAAGCCAGGAGAATATGGCACTCGCAATCAGCACCCAAGTATAAAGATTCAAAGCCAAATCAATGGTTTGAAAGAGGGCAATCATCGTGGTCTCCAGTTCGTTGCTGACAGACATGTATCTATTGGCGGCTAAACGGGCAAGTGCCGCGTGAAAACCCGCGGCGAATCATGCTTGGCGAACCCTGCCCGCACATGCGTCCGGCTTTTTCGCAGCAGATAACGAGCAGCGCAATGGGGAAGCAGCAGCGCTTGGTCTCAAGTGGATTGCTGCGCGCCTATGCGGACAGCGCAGCTATGGAGCCCGGTACGGCCTTTGCCGTCTTGCCTTCAAAGACGATATCGAGAAATTCGGTCAACCACGCCTTGAGCGGCGCATCGAAGAGCATGCGGCCCTCCAGATGTTCCCGTCCCTGCTGCGCGTTCGGCAGAATGAAGCGGTGGGCGCCGTGGACGACCCAGCGATGCATCATGACGCGGGTGAGCTCTGCGTGGAATTGCAGCGCCCAGGCGTTGCCGCTGTAGCGAAAGGCCTGGTTGGGATAGGTATCGCCTTCCGCAAGCAAATGGGCGCCGTGCGGCAGATCGAAGCCCTCGCGATGGAAATGGTAGACCATCTTAGGCCAGTGCATCAGCAACCGGCCCTTTTCGGTCGGACGGAGCGGATACCACCCGATTTCGGTCGAGCCGTCGGCATTCGACTGCACCTTGCCGCCAAGATGGCGCACCAGCATCTGCGCTCCAAGGCAGATGCCGAGGAACGGGCGGTTTTCCTTGAGTGGAATGTCCAGCCAGTTGATCTCGCTCTTTATGAATTCGTCTGGATCGTTTGCACTCATCGGCCCGCCGAAGACGACCGATCCGGCATGGTTCTCCAGCGTAGTGGGCAGCTTATCGCCCAGAACCGGGCGGCGGATGTCGAGGCTATAACCCTTGTCGGCCAGGAGCTGGCCGACGCGGCCGGGGCTGGAGCGTTCCTGGTGCAGGATGATCAGTATGGGGCGCTTGTCACGTTTGATGGGGCGGTCAATCGACATCGTCTTGAACCACCACCGTATCGGTCACGCGTGCGGCTGCCTCCTGACGCTTCTGGATTCGCTCGCGGGAGGAAACGCCCAAGAGATCGGCGATCCGCCAAATGACGTGGTCCTCCATCTCGCTGCGTTCGCCGTCGGCATAGACGATGTCCCAGAGAATGCCGATGAGTTCCAGCCGCTGCTCGGTATCGAGATGGCGTTTCAGGTCGGAGGTGAAGCGGTAATAGTCGACGGCGCTGCTCTCGGCTTCCTGGCCAGCCGCAATCACTGCCTCCAGCTGCTTTCCGTCAAGGCCGTATTGCTCCTTGAGCAGTTTGCGGAGCCGCTTCTTTTCGCTGTCCTTGATCTTACCATCCGCTTCCATCACCTGCATGCAGAGAGCGGCAACGGCAATGCGGGGATCGTCAGGGCTAAAACCCTTCTTGGGGTTGTTTGCAGTGAGATTTTGGAAGAATGCCTGAAAACGTTCGAACATGCGGATTTCGTTCCATTTCAGAAAAGGCGGAGTCGTGTCTTGGGTTCCGGTTCCGCCTTCATGTTGCGAACGCCAGGGTCGTCCGGCATTCCATAAAAGGGTTTCGGCTCTGGCTGTGCGGTAACCGGCTCTGGCTGTTTGGAAGCCGTCGCGGGCAGGACAGGCTTCGGCGCAGAAGCAGGAGCCGGCCGAGCGGCCTCGGCAATCGTTGCGGCGCGCTCCAGTTCAATGATGCGGTGATCGTTGGCCGGGCTTTCTGACCGTGTCTCGCGAACCGGCGGCAAGGTCTTCAGCGCGGCATCGATCAACACGGCGGAGCCGTCCTCGATTGGTCCCTCAAGCTGACCGAAGGGCGCCTTCCATTCGAAGGCGTCGAGACGGCCGGTGACGGGTGAGACGGGAAGCCATTTGTCGGAAACGAAGCCGTCGGCCACCCAGGCCGGATCGCGCGGCGCCTTCAGCGCCTGCGCCAGCCAGTGGCGTACACGGCCTTGGTCGCCGGTCTCTGCTTCCTCGATATCAGCAAGCAGCAGGAAGGCCGCTTCACGCGGCTGCATGCGCGCTGCCGCTTCGGCCTTGGCCCGGGCCTTGGCGAACTCCTGCGCATCGAGAGCCGCCTGTGCGACCACGAGCAGGGATTCGACATTGTTGGGGCGCAGGGCTTCCAGCCGTTCGGCTCGCTTCAGGCGATCGACGGTGGAATCGCCGCTTCGGGCAAGCACGTAAGTGCGGCCGATCTCGGGATGTGGCGCTGCCTTCCAGGCCTGCTCGAGGATCGAGGCGGCCTTGCGCAGCTTGTCCTCACGGAAAAGCGCCTTGGCGGCAATGATCGCAGCCGGTTCGAAATCGGCAATGAGCTTCAGCGCATGCATCGCGTCGTCGCGCGCACCGGCCGGATCGCCTTCCAGCTTGTCACTGGCGCGAGCCGTCAGCAGAACACCGCGCAAGCGTTCGGCATCCTGCTTTTCGACGACACGCGCGGCCTTCTGTCGCTCAAGAAGCAGGATGGCGTCGTCCCAGCGGCCGGCCTGGCTGCGGTATTCGAGCGTCGCCTGTGCTGCCCAGGGCAGATAGGGCGCGTTGTCGGCTGCCTTTTCGGCATATTGGCGTGCGGCCTCGTTGGCGCCGAGGCGTTTGGCCTCGAGATAGAGCCCGCGAAGGCCGAGTTCACGCGTTTCCGGATCGTTGGCCATCGCTTCGAACTTGGCACGGGCTTCGTCATGCCGGCCTTCGATCAAGGCCGCCTGTGCTTCGAGCAGATTGATCAGCGGCTCCTGATCGGCGCGGATGAGGCCGCGGGACCGGGCTGCCATCTTGCGGGCAAGCAGGGCATTGCCGGCGCCGGCGGCGATAAGGCCGGTCGAGAGGGCCTGATAGCCGCGATCACGCTTGCGGGCGCGAAAATAGCGCGTCACGGAATGGGGCGACGTCCAGACCGTGCGAACAAGCCACCAGGCGATCATGACAACGGCAATCAGTGCGATAAGGCCGCTTGCCGCGACGATGAGCTTTGCCTGATAAAGCTGGCCTTCCCACACCAGCGAGAGATCGCCGGGGCGATCGGCAAGCCAGGAGAAGCCGTAGCCGAGAACGACGACGAGGACGACGAAGACGACGAGACGGATCATCGATCAACCCTCCTTGCCGGCGCCGGAAATGGCCTTGGAGAGCGCACCACCCACCAGTTCCTCGACGCGGATGCGGGCTTCCAATGATTGTTTGAAGGCGGCGGAAGCCTGCTTTGCGTTCGAGGGCAAGTCGTTCCATTCGTTGGCAGCGCCCGGCAGGTCGCCGTTCTTCACCTTGTCTTCCATACGCGCCGCAATGGCCTCGACATTTTCGCCCTCGATGTTGCCGACAGGGCGCACGGTGACGAGCGACTTGGCACTCGCCATCAGCCGGTCCGACCAGCTCTGGTTCGGATCCGCTTGGTTGACGGATTGAACGATGGCGGTCGCGACGTCGGGAACCTGGCGGATCAGTTCGGCGCGCGAGGGTACGCCGGTTTCGGCGAAATTACGGAGGTCGGCGACGGCGGGGTCGTCTGGCGAAACGCCGGCGAAAGTATCGAGCTCGGCCATAAAAGGTCCGCCGCGGTCGATCGCTGCCTTGAGGGCCGCAGCGGCGATCGCCTGCGCAACGGCAACATCCTGGCGTGGTTCGTTGAGCTTCTTTTCGGCTTCCTCCAGGCGCTTGATAATGTCGGCGCCGCTCGACGCCCGCTCTTCGGAGGTTTGAGAAAGGGATGTGCGCAACTGTTCTAGCTGAGTGGCCATGTCCGCGACCTTCTGGTTCAGCGCGTCGACTTGCGGGGTGTCTACTTGCCCCGTCGCGGCAGGCGTCTTTGCCGCCGTTTCGAGAGCTGAGACACGCTTGTCGAGCGCATCGTCGCTGGTGTTCGGCGCTGCGGCGAGGCTGGCGATGGATTGCTTGAGGCCGTCGATTTCAGCCGAAAGCCTGGCGGTTTCATCCAGCGCGGTCTGGGGTGGGGAAGACGTCGGAAGGTAGCCGGCATATTGGATCACGCCAGCACCTAGCAGGGCAACGAGGCCGCCGAAAATACCGGCGGCAATCAGACCCGACGTCGTTCCGCCGCGCGGCTTTTGCCGGACGGGCTCGGGGTCCGTTGCCATTTCCGGCTGACTGGGCTCCCCCGAGATGGCGGCGTGCCCGGCCGTCTCCTCAGCCAATGGTTCTTTTTCCGGATCGATGGATGCCTCTAGGTCCGCTGTCGCTTTGTCTGCGTCGGGAGCGCCGGCGTCAGGGGCGCTTGCTTCGGATGTCTTCACGGTATCGGCTGCTGCCGCAATTTTCTGCGCTTCCAGATCGATCGTGACCGGCTCGTCGGCGTTTTTCGAATGACGTGGCGGATTTCCCGATACCATGCGTACCTCATTTTCCTGCATCGCAACGAAACTAGTCAGTGATGCCAGTTATGGAAAGAGGTTAGATCAAATTTGGGCGCGTAAGGCCTTCAAAGAAGCGACAGAAGGCTTCCCTCATCCGGCAATGCTGCGATGCGAAGATTTCTGCAAAGTGAAGCCGGGACTGCCGCGGCAACGGATGTGCTGAGGCAAAGGATGAGGGCCTGATTGAGCCAGCCGGGCTCCGATTGGGCCTCGACGAGACGGAAAAAACGGGCTGCGGTCTGGCGGGAGTAAAGGAGAATGGCCCCCGGCGGCGGGATCAATGCTTCTCGCAGGGCCTCCGGCTCAGGTTCTCTTGGCTGCATCCGATAACACTGGACGACATCGACCTTCAGTCCCAGCGCCTGTGCGCTGCGCTCGAACGTCTCTGCGCGGGGCGAACCGGCGAGATAGGTGACAGATTCCTGCGTCTGCTGCGCGATCAGCTCCGCCAGTTGCGCACCGTCGCCCGCCGAGGCTAAGACCGAAGCAAATCCCACCCCTTTGGCTTCGTTTGCGCTCGCTTTGCCAACGGCGAACACCGGCCGGCGGCGATAAGGCTTGAGGTCTGTTCCTGACGAGGCCAGCGCACGGACAGCTTCCGCGCTTGTAATGGCGATAGGGCCGTGGCTCCTTGCCAACGCATCCATAGCGGTCTGGCCATCATGCATGGGCTGCGAGAGCGGCAGCAATACCGGCTCATGCCCCATGCCGCGTAACCTTTTGGCGGTTCGCTCCCCCGAACGCAGCGGACGGGTGACGAGCACACGCATCGTGCGTCAGCTCCAGTCGTCGAAGAAGCTGCTGCCGGCGCGGGCGCGGATGTCTTGTCCGGCGCGGGTGCCGAGCGCTGCGGCATCGCGCCGATTGCCATCGATGGTGACCGAGTGCTGGTTGCGACCATCCGGCGTGATGATCAGGCCTGAGAATTTGAGCCGATCGCCTTCGCAAATCGCATATCCGCCGATCGGCGTGCGGCAGGAGCCGTCGAGCGCCGCAAGGAAAGCGCGCTCACACGAGACGGCGTCGTGGGTCGCCGGGTCGTTGATGGCGGCCAACAGATCATCGGTGCGCTGATCGCCAATACGGCTTTCGATGCAGATCGCGCCTTGCGCGGGAGCCGGCGGGAAGGTGTCGGGATCGAGAATGTCGGTAATCACCTCGACCTTGCCAAGACGCTTCAGGCCCGCGAGCGCCAACAGCGTCGCATCGACCTGGCCTTCATCCAGCTTGCGCAGGCGGGTTTCCACAGCCCCCCGGAAGGTTATCACTTTGATATCCGGCCGCATGCGGCGGATCAGAGCCTGGCGGCGCAGCGATGCCGACCCGACCGTTGCGCCATGCGGCAGCTCGATCAGTTTTGGCGCCGTGCGGCCGATTACCGCATCGCGGATGTCTTCGCGCGGCAGATAGGCGGAGAGATGAAGCCCTTCCGGCAAAACCGTCGGCATGTCCTTGGCGGAATGGACGGCGAAATCGAGGTCGCCGCTTGCAAGCTTTTCTTCCAGTTCCTGGGTGAAAAGACCCTTACCGCCGATCTCGGCAAGCGGACGGTCGGTAATGCGGTCGCCTTTCGTCGTCAGCACAACGATCTCGAACATTTCCTCCGGCATTCCGTGCGCTGCCATCAGCCGATCGCGCGCTTCGTGAGCCTGAGCAAGGGCCAGCGGGCTGCCCCGTGTTCCGATCCGGAAAGGTTTTGTTTGCATCCGCTTCGATCCGTTGTTACCGGAAGTTCTCGTAACCGGGTTTTACACCCATCGCAATCAACGACAGGCTTCATGGCTCCCTTTCTACGCATCCTCGGCATCGAAACAAGCTGCGACGAGACTGCCGCGGCTGTCGTCGAACGCGATGCGGACGGGCGTTCGAAGGTGCTTTCCGACGTCGTCTTGAGCCAATTGGACGAGCATAGCGCCTATGGTGGCGTGGTGCCAGAGATAGCCGCGCGTGCCCATGTCGAGGCACTCGATACGCTGATCGACGAGGCGTTGCAGCGCGCCAATGTGTCGCTCTGCGAAGTCGATGCGATTGCTGCGACCTCCGGACCGGGATTGATCGGCGGGTTGCTCGTCGGCCTGATGACCGGCAAGGCGATCGCCAAGGCCGCCGGCAAGCCGCTTTATGCCGTAAACCATCTCGAAGGCCATGCGCTGACGGCGCGGCTAACGGACGGGCTTTCCTTTCCCTACCTGATGCTGCTTGTGTCGGGTGGTCATACGCAGCTCATCCTCGTGCGCGGCATTGGCCAATACGAACGCTGGGGAACGACGATCGACGATGCGCTTGGCGAGGCCTTCGACAAGACGGCGAAGCTGCTCGGGCTGCCTTATCCCGGCGGACCCCAGGTGGAGGAGGTAGCGAAGACGGGTAACCCGGACCGCTTCGATTTCCCGCGGCCGCTCGTCGGTGAAGCGCGGCTCGATTTCTCCTTTTCGGGCTTGAAGACGGCGGTCCGGCAGACCGCGACGGATATCGCACCGCTGACGGAGCAAGATGTCGCCGATATCTGCGCTTCATTTCAGAGGGCGATTTCGAGGACTCTGAAGGATCGCATCGGCCGTGGATTACAGCGCTTCACGGCGGAGTTTCCGCATCTAAACGAGCAGCCGGCCCTGGTGGTCGCGGGCGGCGTCGCCGCCAACCTCGAAGTACGCGCCACGCTACAGGCGCTCTGTGATAAATACGCCTTCCGCTTCATCGCGCCGCCGCTGAGATTGTGCACCGACAATGCAGTGATGATCGCCTGGGCTGGCCTCGAGCGCATGGCGACAGGCGTTGCGCCGGATGATCTCGATGTGCAGCCGCGCTCGCGCTGGCCGTTGGATTCGAATGCGGAAGCGCTGATCAGCTACGGAAAGCGGGGAGCAAAGGCATGAGCGAACGGATTGCCATCGTTGGCGCGGGCGCTTTCGGAACGGCGCTTGCCGCAGTCATTGCGCTCACCGGCCGCAGCCGGGTCACTCTCGTCGGCCGCGACCCTGCGCTGATGGCCGATCTGAAGGCCGAACGGCTGCATGATGCGGTTCTTCCCGGCATTGAGCTGCCGGAAGCACTGGAATTCTCGGCAGAAGCCGATTCGATCGACGATGCCGATGTCGTGCTTTTCGCCATGCCGTCGCAGGCGCAGGCGGATGCGGCCCGGCAGTATGGCCCTTACCTCGCCAGGGACGCGATCGTCGTAACCTGTGCCAAGGGCATCGAGCGGGCGACCGGCAATTTGTTGACAGACATGCTGGAGCGCGAATTGCCGCAGCATCGCGTCGCGGTGCTTTCGGGGCCGGGTTTTGCATCCGACATCGCCAAAGGACTGCCGACCGCTATGGTAATTGCGGCATCGGACGTGGCTGTTGCCGAGCGGCTGGCGCAGGCGATTTCGGGCAGGACCTTCCGGCTCTATCCGTCGTCCGACCGTATCGGCGTGCAGCTTGGTGGTGCGCTGAAGAATGTATTGGCGATCGCCTGTGGTATCGTCGAAGGCTGCGGCATCGGCGATTCTGCGCGCGCAGCGCTGATCGCGCGCGGGCTGGCGGAAATGTCGCGCCTCGTCGTTGCCAAGGGCGGGCAGGCAGATACGGTGCGCGGGCTTTCCGGGCTGGGCGATCTTGTCCTGACGGCGACGAGCCATCAGTCGCGCAACTTGCGCTTCGGCATTGCGCTTGGCCGCGGCGAAAAGGCCGATCCTTTGCAAGGCGAATTGGTGGAAGGTGCCTTTGCGGCGGCCGTCGCCTCGCGGCTGGCGGAAGAGCTCGGCATCGGGATGCCGATCACGGACGCCGTCTCGGCGATCATCGAAGGTAAACTCAGCATCACCGAGGCAATCGACCAATTGATGACACGTCCGATTACGACCGAATAGGAGACAGACATGCTATTTGCCCTTCTCTGCAAGGACAAGCCGGGGCACCTCAACACACGCATGGAAACGCGCGCGGCGCATTTGGAATATCTGAACAAGCTGAATGCCGAAGGCGCGCTCACCATGGCCGGACCGTTCCTCGACGGTGAAGGCAAGCCCTGCGGCAGCTTGGTCATGGTAAAGGCCGATACGGCGGAAGCAGCCAAGGCATTCGCCGATGCCGATCCCTATGCGAAGGCAGGACTTTTCGAGAGTGTCGAGATCAAGCCCTTCAACTGGGTCTTCAACAATCCGGAGGCATAAGGATGGCCCATTGGCTCTATAAATCCGAACCTTCCTCCTGGTCCTGGGAGCAGCAGAAGGCCGCAGGCGAAAAAGGTACGGAGTGGACGGGCGTCCGCAATTATCTCGCTCGCAACAACATGCGCGCCATGCAGATCGGCGACAAAGGCTTCTTCTACCACTCGAATGACGGCCTGGAGATCGTCGGCATCGTCGAGGTCTGCACGTTGTCGCATCCCGATTCGACGGCGAAGGGTGACGATCGCTGGGATTGCGTCGATATCCGCGCTGTGTGCGATATGCCCAAGCCCGTGACGCTGAAGGATGTCAAGGCGAATGAGAAACTTTCGAAGATGGCGCTTGTGACCTCGATGCGCCTTTCGGTCCAGCCGGTGACAGATGACGAGTGGCTCGAAGTCTGCCGCATGGGTGGCCTCGACAATCTGCCGCGCTGACCGCATTGAAGACCGACCCGGAAATCTTCATCCGCGCCAATACGAAACTGATCACGCCGCCGCACGTGCCGGAAATCCGGTTGCACCTGGCGAACGAAGCGCATGAGCTTTGGCTTAAGACGGAGGAGGAACTGGCGGAGATCGGCCTGCCGCCGCCGTTCTGGGCCTTTGCCTGGGCGGGTGGACAGGGACTTGCGCGATATATTCTCGATCATCCGGAGAAGGTGCGGACTAAGCGCGTTTTCGACTTCGCAACAGGTTCGGGGATCGTCGCGATCGCGGCGAAGATGGCGGGTGCGGTGGCGGTAAAGGCGGCTGATATCGATCCATGGGCTGAAACGGCCGTGCGGCTTAATGCTGCTGCCAATGGGGTCTCGGTCGATTTCAGCGGCGCCGATTTCGTCGGCAAGCCCGTCCATGCCGATATCGTCCTGGCGGGCGACGTGTTCTATGACCGCGTCTTTGCGGACGCCCTCGTTCCGTGGTTCGACCGGCTGGCCAGCGAAGGCAAGGAGGTTCTGGTCGGCGATCCGGGACGGGCCTATTTGCCCAAGGAGCGGCTGGAGTTTTGCGCCATCTACGAAGTGCCGGTAACGCGGGCGCTCGAAGACAGCGAGAACAAAAAGACGACAGTCTGGCGGTTCAAGGCCTGATGACGCAGACGCCGGCCTCGTAGCTGCAAGGATCGGCCTGCACGGCAACGTCGATCACTTTGGACCTGGGTGCGAGCGGATCGACCTGCGGCGCACCGTAAAGTGCATAACCGTTCGCCCCGAAATAGGTGCCGCCTTCCGTTTGGTAAGCATAGGAGCCAGCGTAGGTGCCATTGTAATCATAGGGGAGAGGCCGTGGCGATCCGGCGATAGCGCTGCGGATGCGGTAGCCGTTCGATGACGGGGAGAAATCCTTGAGGCGAACATAACGGCTATGGCCGTGGCCATGAGGGCGATGATGACCGCCGAACCAGGGTTTGATGGTGTTTGCCCACTTGGCGTTGTTTACCCACTTGGCGTTGTTTGCCCAATGAGTCACGCCACGATGATGCCCAGCACGCTCGCCCGCCGTGGCAGGAAGCGCAATCAGGGCACACAACACCAGCGGAAAGACTTTCGACATACGCTGGAACATCAGACGCAACCTCCGGAAATCCGATCGTTAACAAATCGTTAACGCCAGCTTGCGTCAAAACTACCTATGTGTCCACTTGAGCGATGAAAAATCAGCATAAAATTTGATCCGCAAAACCCAGTTTCGATTTCCGGCAACTTCCCGGTAACGCGAATCGATTAAATTAAAAACAGACAGCAATTGTGCTTGTCGTCGGGGGCTTCGGTGATTAAACGTCGCCGGTGATGCAATGCACACAGACAAATTTGTCATTCCTGTGGTTGCCTCGAAATGCTCCGAAATCCGGGAGCGCAAGACGCCGCGAGGTTCTGATGGCGAATGTGACAAATAACCGGCCTCTGTCGCCGCATTTGCAAGTTTATAAACTAATTCCGACCATGGTCATGTCGATCGTCCATCGTATCACAGGGGCTGCTCTTTATTTCGGCACGCTGCTGATCGCCTGGTGGCTGATCGCGGCTGCGACCGGTCAGGCTTATTACGACTGGGTGAATTGGGTGCTCGGCAGCATCATCGGCAAGGTCGTGCTGCTTGGTTACACCTGGGCACTGCTTCATCACATGCTCGGCGGCCTGCGCCACCTGCTGTGGGACCTCGGCCATGGTTTCGAGAAGGAATTCTCCACCAAGCTCGCCATCGCCAACATCATCGGATCGCTCTGTCTTACCGTGCTGGTTTGGGTGATCGGCTTTATCATTCGCTTCTGAGGTCGCTCACATGGATATGCGTACCCCTCTGGGTAAAGTTCGCGGCCTTGGCTCGGCCAAGGAAGGCACTGAACACTTCTGGCGTCAGCGCCTGACGGCTGTCGCCAACCTCCCGCTCATCGTCTTCTTCGTCATCTTCATGATCGTTTATGCCGGCGCCCCTTATGCGGATGTCGTCCATGCGTTGTCGAACCCCTTCGTGGCAGTCATCATGGGACTGATGGTGATTTCCGGCATCATTCATATGCGTCTTGGCATGCAGGCCATCATCGAGGACTACGTGCATAGCGAAATCGGCAAACTCGTCTTGCTGATGCTGAACACGTTTTTCGCGATCGCGGTCGCAGGGCTCTGTCTCTTTGCCATTCTGAAAATCGCTTTCGTAGGATAACCGTATCATGGCACCGACTTCACCCGCTCAGAATGGGAAAGCCTACAAATATGTCGATCACTCCTATGATGTGATCGTCGTCGGCGCCGGCGGCGCCGGTCTTCGCGCAACGCTCGGCATGGCCGAACAGGGTTTCCGTACGGCCTGCATCACCAAAGTATTCCCGACCCGCTCGCATACGGTCGCAGCCCAGGGCGGCATCGCCGCCTCGCTGCAGAACATGACGCCGGACAGCTGGCAATGGCACCTCTACGACACGGTCAAGGGGTCCGACTGGCTGGGCGACGTCGATGCCATGCAGTATCTCGCCATGGAAGCGCCGAAGGCGGTCTATGAGCTCGAGCACTACGGCGTGCCCTTCTCGCGTAATGAGGAAGGCAAGATCTATCAGCGCCCATTCGGCGGCCATATGCAGAACTACGGCGAAGGCCCGCCGGTGCAGCGCACCTGCGCGGTTGCCGACCGCACCGGCCACGCCATCCTGCACACGCTTTACGGCCAGTCGCTGCGCTACAACGCCGAGTTCTTCGTCGAATATTTCGCGCTCGACCTCATCATGTCGGAAGACGGCAGCCGTTGTACCGGCGTTGTTGCCTGGTGCCTCGATGACGGCTCGATCCATCGCTTCGCCGCCAAAATGGTGGTGCTGGCGACCGGCGGCTACGGCCGCGCCTATTTCTCCGCGACCTCCGCCCATACCTGCACTGGTGACGGCGGCGGCATGGTGGCGCGCGCAGGGCTTCCGCTGCAGGACATGGAGTTTGTGCAGTTCCATCCCACCGGTATCTACGGCTCCGGCTGTCTGATTACCGAAGGTGCGCGCGGGGAGGGCGGCTATCTCGTCAACTCCGAGGGTGAGCGCTTCATGGAACGCTACGCGCCGTCGGCCAAGGATCTTGCCTCGCGCGACGTCGTTTCGCGCTGCATGACGTTGGAAATCCGCGAAGGCCGCGGCGTCGGCAAGAACAAGGATCATATTTTCCTGCATCTAGACCATCTCGACCCGGCCGTTTTGCATGAACGCCTGCCGGGCATTTCCGAGAGCGCGAAGATTTTTGCTGGCGTCGATGTGACGCGCGAGCCGATCCCGGTGCTGCCGACCGTCCATTACAACATGGGCGGCATTCCGACGAACTATTGGGGTGAGGTGCTCAACGCCGACAGCGCCAATCCGGAACGCGTTATCCCAGGGTTGATGGCCGTCGGCGAAGCGGGCTGTGCTTCGGTGCATGGCGCGAACCGCCTCGGCTCGAATTCACTGATCGACCTCGTCGTTTTCGGCCGTGCTGCGGCAATCCGTGCCAGCGAGGTCATTGACCGCGCTGCGCCGACCCCGCATCTGAACATCGCTGCCTGTGACAAGATCATGGATCGCTTCGATGGTCTTCGCCACGCCAATGGCGCAACGCCGACGGCGCATCTGCGCGAGAAGATGCAACGCGCCATGCAGGAAGACGCCGCCGTGTTCCGCACCCAGGAGTCGCTGGAATCCGGCTGCAAGCGCATTTCCGCGATCTGGCAGGAAATGTCGGACATCAAGGTCACCGACCGTTCGATGATCTGGAATTCCGATCTCGTCGAGACGCTCGAGCTGCAAAACCTGATGGCGAATGCGATCACAACGATCTACGGCGCCGAGGCGCGCAAGGAAAGCCGTGGTTCGCATGCCCGCGAGGATTACACCGAAGGCGCATACGCCGGCCGCGACGACGTCAACTGGCGCAAGCACACGCTTGCCTGGGTCAGCAATGCCGGCGAGGTCAAGCTCGACTACCGTCCGGTTCACACCGAGCTCATCTCAGAAGGCATCGATCCCAAGAAGATCGCGCCGAAGGCTCGTGTGTATTGACGATGGGAAAGTACCTCGGATTAGCTTCGATTGTTGCCGCGGTGCGGGCCGTCTCGCCCGTCATGGCGGCGGAGCGCTACAATTTGCGTGCTCCCGGCGGCTTGGCTGCCGCGGTCAGCAACGAGGTCGGTGTGTGGAAGACAGGGAATGGCGCGCAGCGTGCTCGTTCCTCGCTCGCAGCCGGCAACGCTGCTTTCGGTGGTTGTAGGGGTTGCGTGAAAACGGAACTCCTGTCGGCAAACTAGGATTTTATCATGGTTGAACTCGCTCTCCCCAAGAACTCTCAGATGCGCGAAGGCAAGGTCTGGCCGAAGCCGGCGGGTGCGAAGAACACCCGTGAATTTCGCGTCTACCGCTGGAGCCCGGATGATGACCAGAACCCGTCGATCGACACCTTCTATATCGATGTCGACGACTGTGGCCCGATGGTTCTCGACGGCCTGCTCTACATCAAGAACAACATCGATCCGACGTTGACGCTGCGCCGTTCCTGTCGCGAAGGCATCTGCGGTTCCTGCGCGATGAATATCGACGGCACGAACACGCTGGCCTGCACCAAGGGCATGGATGACATCAAGGGTACGGTTAAGATCTATCCGCTGCCGCATTTGCCGGTGGTGAAGGATCTCGTTCCGGACCTGACGAATTTCTATGCGCAGCACCGCTCGATCGAACCCTGGCTGAAGACCGTATCTCCAGCACCTGCCAAGGAATGGAAGCAGAGCCACGAGGATCGCCAGAAGCTCGACGGCCTTTACGAGTGCATTCTTTGCGCCTGCTGCTCGACCTCCTGTCCGAGCTACTGGTGGAACGGCGACCGCTATCTCGGCCCGGCCGTCCTGCTGCAGGCCTATCGCTGGCTGATCGACTCCAGAGACGAGGCGACCGGCGAGCGCCTTGACGACCTCGAAGATCCGTTCCGGCTTTACCGCTGCCACACGATCATGAACTGCGCGCAGACCTGCCCTAAGGGTCTCAATCCGGCAAAGGCCATTGCCGAGATCAAGAAGATGATGGTGGAACGCCGGGTCTGACAGCCGATGCTCGCCAAATGCCCGGCGCTGACCAGACTGCGCCGGGTTCTTCCGAATTTTTGCACGCATCGGTCTGAATCCGGCAAAGGATTTGTGCAGATCATCACCTTGCTGACAAATTCTATCTGCAGGAAGTTCTCCGACAGGCAAGTTGAATTGCTCCATTTCTGGCATAAGCATTGTCGCGAGCAATTTATGGCTGTGCCGACTTGATTAACCAAAGTGAAATACGCTAATTCGAAAATCAGTCTGATGACCAATTCTGTGCTGCAAGAGCGGACAATCGGGAGCATGATGATGCAGTTGCGATATGCGATGACGGGTGTGGCGGTTGTTCTGTCATTGGCGGGCTGCCAGCGCACGGCATATGACAATGCGAGTTACAGCTCGCCGGCACCGCTAACCGCGCAGCCTGTTCCTTCCGTCCAGGGCGGACAGCTTCCGCCACCGGCAGGCGCCTCGCAGTTCCCCGCCGCTCCGACGGCGGCGCCTGCGGTTCCGGGCCAGCCGGGTGCCGTGGCGTCCAATGCACTTGACGTCTCCAAGGAATCCATGGTCGGCAGCTGGCGCGTCAACGGCAGGTGCGACATGTTCCTGACGCTCACCAATCTCGGCAGCGGCTCACGCGGCGGCACGCGCGGCTGCGTCGGCGAGCTGACGGCGATGGGCTCCTGGGAAGTCTCCGGCAAGCAGGTTCTTCTCAAGGATCGCAGCGGCAACCAGATCGGCAGCGTCTATAAGACAGCCGACAACAGCTTCAGTGGCCAGACGAGCACCGGCCAACCGATCACCCTCAGCCGGTAAGACAACCGGCGGCCACCCCGCCGACGACGCGTAGGCGGACTCCTCCTCATGCAGCCTATCCCCGACTACACTTTAAGCGTCAGCGAGCACTTGAAATCGCTGACGGCCTCCGGCTCTCTCCAGATCGATTCCGCACAGATGGATGTGGCAAAAAGCCTCGATCGGGTGCTTTTTGAACTGAAGCGCCGCCGCCCGGCTGCTAAATCCAGCTCGCTCGGCTGGCTCTTCGCTTCGAAGAAAAAGGCGAGCGAAGGCATCAAGGGACTCTATATTCACGGCAGCGTCGGGCGCGGCAAGACGATGCTGATGGATATCTTCTACCGCATGGCGCCCTGTTCGAAGAAACGCCGCGCGCACTTCCACGAATTCATGGCCGATGTCCACAACCGCATCGCCGCGCACCGGCTCAAGCTGAAGAACGGCGAGACAAAGCAGGCCGATCCCGTGCCACCCGTGGCGGCCGCACTTTACCAGGAGGCCGAACTTCTCTGCTTCGATGAGTTTACGGTGACGGACATCGCTGATGCGATGATCCTCTCGCGGCTGTTCTCAGAGCTTTTTGCGCGTGGCTGCGTGCTCATCGCGACCTCGAATGTCGCGCCCGACAATCTCTACAAGGACGGCCTCAATCGCGGTCTCTTCCTGCCTTTCATCGGTCTCCTCAAGAAGAATGTCGAGGTCGTGACTCTCGACTCCCCGACGGATTACCGGATGGAGAAGCTGAACAGCCAGCCGGTCTATCTGACGCCGATCGACGAGCGGACGGATATGGCCATGGATGCGTCCTGGGCGCAGGCGCTGGATGGACGCAAGGCGCAGCCTTTCGATATTCCGATGAAAGGTCGGTCGATCCATGTGCCGCTCGCCGTCGATCGTATGGCGCGCTTTTCCTTTGCCGATCTTTGCGAGAAGCCGCTCGGTGCTGCGGATTTTCTCGCAATCGCCAAACGTTTCGATACGATCTTTGTCGATCGCGTCCCGATGCTCGGCCCGGACAAGCGGAACCAGGCGAAGCGTTTCATCATTCTTGTCGACACGCTCTACGACCACGGCGTTCGGCTTCATGCGTCGGCTGCGGCAATGCCGGAAGATTTGCTGATCGAACGGCGCGGGACGGAAGGCTTTGAATTCGATCGGACCGCATCGCGCCTTTTTGAGATGCGCAGCGCAGAATATCTCGCGATGCACCATAAAAAGCATGCCGCCGAGTAACAGTTTCGCAACAAAATATCTTACGTTTACGTAAGTTATTTTGTATCTAAACGATTGAAATTGCTGATCCAAAAATAACACGTTGCCATTTTTTGGCTTTAGGGCTATGCGATTGCGTCATTGGACGACGCCCTGGACGCGCCGCCCGACTGATTTTGATCGCAAAGGAAACAGCGAAATGGCGCGTAACAAGATCGCACTTATCGGTTCTGGCATGATTGGTGGCACGCTGGCGCATCTCGCCGGCCTGAAAGAGCTCGGCGACATCGTCCTCTTCGACATTGCCGACGGCATTCCACAGGGCAAGGGCCTGGATATCGCCCAGTCGTCCCCGGTCGAAGGCTTCGATGCCAATCTGACGGGTGCCAGCGACTATTCCGCGATCGAAGGCGCAGACGTCTGTATCGTCACCGCCGGCGTTCCGCGCAAGCCGGGCATGAGCCGCGACGATCTTCTCGGCATCAACCTCAAGGTCATGGAGCAGGTCGGCGCCGGCATCAAGAAATATGCCCCGAACGCTTTCGTCATCTGCATCACCAATCCGCTCGACGCCATGGTTTGGGCGCTGCAGAAGTTTTCCGGCCTTCCGGCCAACAAGGTCGTCGGCATGGCGGGCGTTCTCGATAGCTCGCGCTTTCGCCTCTTCCTCGCCAAGGAATTCAACGTTTCCGTTCAGGACGTCACTGCTTTCGTTCTCGGCGGCCACGGCGACACGATGGTGCCGCTTGCTCGTTACTCCACCGTTGCCGGCATTCCGCTCACCGATCTCATCACCATGGGTTGGGTCACCAAGGAACGGCTCGAGGAAATCATCCAGCGCACCCGTGACGGCGGTGCCGAAATCGTCGGCCTCCTGAAGACCGGTTCGGCCTACTACGCTCCGGCAGCCTCGGCAATCGAGATGGCCGAGGCCTACCTCAAGGACAAGAAGCGCGTTCTGCCCTGCGCGGCGCATCTCTCTGGCCAGTACGGCGTCAAGGACATGTATGTCGGCGTTCCGACCGTTATCGGTGCCGGCGGCGTCGAGCGCGTCATCGAGATCGACCTCAACAAGGCCGAGAAGGAAGCCTTCGACAAGTCCGTCGGCGCTGTCGCCGGCCTGTGCGAAGCCTGCATCAACATCGCGCCCGCGCTGAAGTAATCAAAACAGGAATAAACCCATGAACATTCATGAATATCAGGCCAAGGCTCTTTTGAAGAGCTATGGCGCACCGGTCGCTGAAGGTGTGGCCATCTTCAAGGCCGACGAAGCCGAGGCTGCGGCAAGAGAATTGCCGGGTCCGCTCTACGTCGTGAAAAGCCAGATCCACGCTGGCGGCCGCGGCAAGGGTAAATTCAAGGAACTCTCGCCGGAAGCCAAAGGTGGCGTTCGCCTTGCGAAGTCGATCGACGAAGTCGTCGCCAATGCCAAGGAAATGCTCGGCAATACGCTGGTCACCAAGCAGACCGGCCCGGCCGGCAAGCAGGTCAACCGCCTCTACATCGAAGACGGTGCCGATATCGACCGCGAACTCTATCTCTCAATTCTCGTCGATCGCTCCGTCGGTCAGGTTGCCTTCGTCGTTTCGACGGAAGGCGGCATGGACATTGAGACCGTTGCCCACGACACGCCCGAGAAGATCATCACCGTCGCTATCGACCCCGCAAAGGGCGTGACGGCTGAAGACAGCAAGAAGCTTGCGGATGCGCTCAATCTCCAAGGCGAAGCTCGCAAGGATGGCGACACGCTGTTCCCGATCCTCTACAAGGCTTTCGTCGAAAAGGACATGAGCCTGCTCGAAGTCAATCCGCTGATCGTCATGAAGAACGGTCGCCTGCGCGTCCTCGACGCCAAGGTATCCTTCGACGGCAATGCGCTCTTCCGTCACGAAGACATCGTCGCTCTGCGCGACAAAACGGAAGAAGACGAGAAGGAAATCGAAGCTTCCAAATACGACCTTGCCTACGTTGCCCTCGACGGCAATATCGGCTGCATGGTCAATGGTGCGGGCCTTGCCATGGCGACCATGGACATCATCAAGCTCTACGGCGCCGAGCCTGCGAACTTCCTCGATGTCGGCGGCGGTGCTTCGAAGGAAAAGGTCACCGCGGCTTTCAAGATCATCACCGCCGATCCGGCCGTAAAGGGCATCCTGGTCAATATCTTCGGCGGCATCATGCGCTGCGACGTCATCGCCGAAGGCGTGATCGCGGCGGTGAAGGAAGTAGGCCTCCAGGTGCCGCTCGTCGTCCGTCTCGAAGGCACCAATGTAGAACTCGGCAAGAAAATCATACGAGAGAGCGGGCTGAACGTGATCCCTGCCGACGATCTTGACGACGCGGCGAAGAAGATCGTCGCTGCTGTGAAAGGGAACTAAGGCATGTCCATTCTCGTCAACAAAGACACCAAGGTCCTGGTCCAGGGGCTGACCGGCAAGACCGGCACTTTCCACACCGAGCAGGCGCTTGCCTATTACGGCACCAAGATGGTCGGCGGCATCCATCCGAAAAAGGGTGGCGAGACCTGGGGGTCGCTCGAAAGCGAAGCGCATCTGCCGATCTTCGCGTCCGTCGCCGAGGGCAAGGAAAGGACCGGTGCCGACGCATCGGTGATCTATGTGCCGCCGGCCGGCGCCGCCGAGGCGATCATCGAGGCTATCGAGGCGGAAATTTCGCTCATCATCTGCATCACGGAAGGCATTCCGGTCGAGGACATGATCAAGGTCAAGTCCAAGCTCGACAAGTCGAAGTCGCGCCTGATCGGTCCGAACTGCCCGGGTGTCCTGACGCCTGAGGAATGCAAGATCGGCATCATGCCGGGCTCCATCTTCAAAAAGGGTTCGGTCGGCGTTCTCTCGCGCTCCGGCACGCTGACCTATGAAGCCGTCTTTCAGACCTCGAATGAAGGTCTCGGCCAAACGACGGCAGTCGGCATCGGCGGCGACCCCGTCAAGGGCACCGAGTTCATCGACGTACTCGAGATGTTCCTTGCCGACGACGAAACCAAGTCGATCATCATGATCGGCGAAATCGGCGGATCGGCTGAAGAAGACGCGGCTCAGTTCCTCAAGGACGAAGCCAAGCGTGGACGCAAGAAGCCGATGGTCGGCTTCATCGCCGGGCGTACGGCACCTCCCGGCCGCACCATGGGTCATGCCGGCGCAGTGATTTCCGGCGGCAAGGGCGGTGCGGAAGACAAGATCGCAGCTATGGAAGCGGCCGGTATTACGGTGTCGCCGTCTCCGGCTCGTCTCGGCAAGACGCTGGTTGAAGTCCTCAAGGGCTAAGCCAACTTATATAACCGGGCGGAAGAAGGCACCTGCGCTTCCGCCCGGCCCCAGGTTTTCGACAGCAGGTGTGCCGCGGACAGGCGGCAAATTCGAATGCGGCAGCCGGGTAGAGCCGGCAAATTCATCAAAAGTCAGGAGGCGGGCGGAAAGCGTCCGCGTAAAACCATGGCACGGCAAGAAGCCAACGAGCAGTTTCAGATCACCTCGTTTCTGGATGGCGCCAATGCTGCCTATATCGAGCAGCTCTATGCGCGCTACGAAGAGGATCCGTCATCGGTCGACGATCAGTGGCGGACTTTCTTCAAGGCGCTGGAAGACGATCCGAAGGATGTGAAGAAGGCGGCCAAGGGCGCTTCTTGGCGCAAGAAGAATTGGCCGATTCAGGCCGGCGGCGATCTTGTATCTGCGCTCGACGGTGATTGGGGCACGGTCGAGAAGGTCATCGAAACCAAGGTGAAGGCAAAGGCCGAAGCTGCCGGCCAGCCGACCGACGGCGCTGACATCCTCCAGGCGACGCGCGATTCCGTGCGTGCCATCATGATGATCCGCGCTTATCGCATGCGCGGCCATCTGCATGCCAAGCTCGATCCGCTTGGCATCGCAGCACCGGTCGAGGACTACAAGGAACTGTCGCCGGAAGCTTACGGCTTCAGCCCGGCCGACTACGATCGCAAGATCTTCATCGACAACGTGCTCGGTCTCGAATACGCGACCATCCCGCAGATGATCGAGATCCTCGAGCGAACCTATTGCTCGACCCTCGGCGTCGAGTTCATGCACATGTCCAATCCGGAAGAGAAGGCCTGGGTTCAGGAACGCATCGAAGGGCCGGACAAGGGCGTTGCATTCACGCCGGAAGGCAAGAAGGCGATCCTTGCCAAGCTCGTCGAAGCGGAAGGTTATGAGCAGTTCCTCGACGTCAAGTTCAAGGGCACCAAGCGCTTCGGCCTCGATGGCGGTGAATCACTGATCCCCGCACTTGAGCAGATCCTGAAGCGCGGCGGCCACCTCGGCTTGAAGGAAGCCGTGTTCGGCATGGCGCATCGCGGCCGCTTGAACGTGCTTAGCCAAGTCATGGGAAAGCCGCATCGCGCCATCTTCCATGAGTTCAAGGGTGGTTCCTATGCGCCCGACGAAGTCGAAGGTTCAGGCGACGTGAAGTACCATCTCGGTGCATCTTCCGACCGCGAATTCGACGGCAACAAGGTTCACGTTTCACTGACGGCAAACCCGTCGCACCTTGAAATTGTCGACCCCGTCGTCATGGGCAAGGCGCGCGCCAAGCAGGACATGAGTGCTACCGTCTGGGAAGGCGATGTCATTCCGCTCTCCGAGCGCGCCAAGATTCTGCCGCTACTGATCCACGGCGATGCGGCTTTCGCGGGCCAGGGCGTCATCGCTGAAATTCTCGGCCTTTCGGGTCTTCGCGGCCACCGTGTCGCCGGCACGATGCATGTCATCATCAACAACCAGATCGGCTTTACGACGAACCCGGCCTTCTCCCGTTCGTCGCCCTATCCGTCCGACGTTGCGAAGATGATCGAGGCGCCGATCTTCCACGTCAATGGCGACGATCCGGAAGCTGTGGTCTACGCCGCGAAAATCGCGACCGAGTTCCGCATGAAGTTCCACAAGCCGGTCGTGATCGACATGTTCTGCTACCGCCGCTACGGCCACAACGAAGGCGACGAACCGTCCTTCACCCAGCCGAAGATGTACAAGGTTATCCGCGGCCACAAGACGGTGTTCCAGCTTTACGCCGAGCGTCTTGTTGCGCAGGGCTTGCTGACCGAAGGCGAAGTCGAGAAGATGAAGGCCGACTGGCGCGCTCATCTCGAACAGGAGTTCGAGGCCGGGCAGTCCTACAAGCCGAACAAGGCCGACTGGCTGGACGGCGAATGGTCTGGTCTGCGCACGGCCGACAACGCCGATGAGCAGCGCCGTGGCAAGACCGCCGTCCCGATGAAACAATTGAAGGAGATCGGCCGCAAGCTCTCGGAAGTGCCGGCCGGCTTCAACGCGCACCGCACGATCCAGCGCTTCATGGAAAACCGGGCCAACATGATCCAGACGGGCGAAGGCATCGACTGGGCAATGGGCGAGGCGCTCGCTTTTGGCGCACTTTGCCTCGAAGGCCATAAGATCCGCCTTTCGGGTCAGGATTGCGAACGCGGCACTTTCTCGCAGCGCCATTCGGTCCTTTACGATCAGGAGACCGAAGCGCGTTATATCCCGCTCGCCAACCTGTCGCCCACGCAGGCCCGCTACGAGGTCATCAACTCGATGCTCTCCGAAGAGGCCGTTCTCGGCTTCGAATACGGCTATTCGCTGGCGCGCCCGAACGCGCTCACGCTCTGGGAAGCGCAGTTCGGCGACTTTGCAAACGGTGCGCAGGTCGTCTTCGACCAGTTCGTTTCGTCGGGCGAACGCAAGTGGCTGCGCATGTCGGGTCTCGTCTGCCTGCTGCCGCATGGTTACGAAGGTCAGGGTCCGGAACACTCTTCGGCCCGCCTGGAACGCTTCCTGCAGCTTTGTGCGGAAGACAACATGCAGGTTGCCAACGTCACGACCCCGGCGAACTACTTCCATATCCTGCGCCGTCAGTTGAAGCGCGACTTTCGCAAGCCGCTGATCCTGATGACCCCGAAGTCGTTGCTGCGCCACAAGCGGGCGGTTTCGAGCCTCGCAGAGATGGCCGGCGAATCCTCTTTCCACCGCCTTCTGTGGGATGATGCAGAGGTCATCAAGGACGGACCGATCAAGCTGCAGAAAGACAACAAGATCCGCCGCGTCGTCATGTGCTCCGGCAAGGTTTATTATGATCTGCTGGAGGAGCGCGAAAAGCGCGGTATCGACGATGTCTACCTGCTGCGCGTCGAACAGCTCTACCCATTCCCGGCCAAGGCGCTCATCAACGAGCTCTCCCGCTTCCGCAATGCGGAAATGGTCTGGTGCCAGGAAGAGCCGAAGAACATGGGGGCATGGTCGTTCATCGATCCGTACCTCGAATGGGTTCTTGCCCATATCGATGCAAAGTATCAGCGCGTCCGCTACACCGGACGTCCGGCTGCCGCTTCGCCGGCAACGGGCCTGATGTCCAAGCATCTGTCGCAGCTCGCTGCATTCCTTGAGGATGCGCTGGGCGGCTGAGGAGTTGGGGCGATGGCATATTTCTTCTTGAGACTTGTGCCGCCTCGTTCCCGCTTTCCGAACGACGCGACCGGGGAGGAAATGGCTGCGATGGAACGGCATGCCGAATATTGGCGCCATAACGCAGAAGCGGGATCGGCAATTGCTGTCGGCCCCGTCTTCGAGGGCGAAGGCGCCTGGGGTATGGCGGTCGTCTCAGTCGAGGATCGGGAGGCCGCGAAGGCGCTCGCCGATGCAGATCCGATCGTCCGCTCCAGTTTCGGTTTCCACTTCGAAATTTTGCCAATGCCCTCGATCATTCTCCGGCCGTCTGCTGCCGGAAACGAATAAACGAAAACAAGCAAATCAGGATTTGAACAATGGCCACAGAAATCCGCGTTCCAACTCTCGGTGAATCCGTCAGCGAGGCAACCGTCGGCACCTGGTTCAAGAAGGTTGGCGACGCCATCAAGGCCGATGAGCCGATTCTCGAGCTTGAAACCGACAAGGTGACCATCGAAGTACCGGCACCGACCTCCGGCACGCTGTCCGAAATCGTTGCCCAGGCCGGCGAAACCGTGGGCCTCGGCGCTCTGCTCGGCCAGATCGCCGCAGGCGCTGCAGCCCCGGCTGCAGCCCCCGCAAAGGCTGCCGAGCCGGCTATCGCTGCTCCAGCCCAGGCAACGCCTGCTGCTCCGGCGGCTGCCGCTGCGGCACCGGTTGCTTCCGCCCCGGCCCCGGCTTCCACCATGCCGGCGGCGCCGGCTGCCGCCAAGATGCTCGCTGAGAGCAATCTCTCCGCCGATCAGGTCGAAGGCAGTGGCAAGCGCGGCCAGGTGCTGAAGGGCGATGTGATCGCTGCCGTCGCCAAGGGCCTTTCCGCCCCGGCTGCTGCGCCTGCCGCTCCCGCTGCAGTCCGTGGCCCATCGACGGTCGAGGACGCCGGCCGCGAGGAGCGCGTGAAGATGACGCGCCTGCGCCAGACGATTGCCAAGCGCCTCAAGGATGCGCAGAACACCGCAGCCATGCTCACCACGTACAACGAGGTGGACATGAAGGCAGTCATGGACCTGCGCGCCAAGTACAAAGACGTCTTCGAAAAGAAGCATGGCGTGAAGCTCGGCTTCATGGGCTTCTTCACCAAGGCTGTGACGCATGCCCTGAAGGAACTGCCGGCCGTCAACGCCGAGATCGATGGCACCGACATCATCTACAAGAACTACTGCCACATCGGCATGGCTGTCGGCACAGACAAGGGCCTGGTCGTTCCGATCATCCGCGATGCCGACCAGATGTCGATTGCCGAGATCGAGAAAGACCTTGGCCGTCTTGCCAAGGCCGCGCGCGACGGCACGCTCTCGATGGCCGATATGCAGGGCGGCACCTTCACGATCACCAATGGTGGCGTCTATGGCTCGCTGATGTCCTCGCCGATCCTCAATGCGCCGCAGTCGGGCATTCTCGGCATGCACAAGATCCAGGAGCGTCCGGTCGTCGTCGGCGGCCAGATCGTCATCCGTCCGATGATGTATCTGGCACTCTCCTACGATCACCGCATCGTCGACGGTAAGGAAGCCGTGACCTTCCTCGTCCGCGTCAAGGAAAGCCTGGAAGATCCGGAGCGTCTGGTTCTCGATCTCTAAGAGAATGATGGGGCCGCGCGAGCGGCCCTGTTTTTCGCGGCAAGGAGTGCCTTATGGCGCGTGGAGTTCCGGCAGCGGACGGCAGTCCGCTTCTAATCGTTAGGCTGAAATGGGCGGCTGTCTTGGCGGCGCCACTTTTCCTGTGCGCGATGACGGGAGCTGCGCTTTCGGCCGAGTGCAAGCAGTCGGATGCCGTCTATGCCGATCGCGACGGCGCTTATGAACTCCGCTTTTCGCCGCTTGGTTCCGAAGCCGCTGCGGCAAGCAATCAGTTCAAGATCAATGTCTTGAAGACCTCGATCGTTCTGGACGGCTATGTAATGCCGTCGGAGGAGCCTGATCGCGCAATCGGCATCGTCATGTTCAACTGCCCGGATGGCGATGTGACGGGTGCGGATCTCGATGCCTGCACGATATGGCAGGGGCCGGTCTACAGCGTCGGTGCCGCGGGCGAAGTGGATAATCTTCAGGCGGAGGCGGCGGGCGCTGCTGACAGGATCGTGCTGCCTGGTCTCGGTCCGGCGATCCGCGAGTCCTCGATTTGGGGCGAAGGCAAGGCAACGGTCGCGCCCTGGGATGTCCTGACGTTCAAGGAATGCGCGAAATGAGCGATGCGCCTGTTCTGCTCGTGACCGGCGCAAGCCGCGGCATCGGTGCTGCCGTCTCAAGGCTGGCTGCCAAACAAGGCTGGCGGGTTGCTGTGAATTATGTCTCGAACAGGGCAGCCGCGGATGCCGTCATTGAAGCTATCACGGCGCATGGCGGCGAGGCGATTGCCGTCAAAGGCGATGTCGGCAACGCCGCTGATATCAACTCGATGTTCGAAACCGTTGATCGCCATTTCGGGCGGCTTGACGGGCTGGTGAACAATGCCGGTATCATCGATGCGGCTCAGCGCGTCGACGAAATGAGCGTCGAGCGGATCGAGCGGATGATGCGGGTCAATGTCACCGGCTCCATTCTCTGCGCGGCGGAGGCCGTTCGCCGCATGTCGAGCAAGCATGGTGGCACGGGCGGAGCGATCGTCAACATCTCGTCGATGGCGGCGATCATCGGATCACCGTCGCAATATGTGGATTACGCCGCTTCGAAGGCGGCGATCGATACCTTCACGATCGGGCTCGCCCGCGAAGTCGCCGCGGATGGCATCCGGGTAAATGCGGTCCGCCCGGGAATTATCGACACCGATATTCACGCCTCCGGCGGACTGCCAGACCGTGCGCGCGACATGGCGCCGAGCATTCCGATGCAGCGGCCGGGAACGGCGGAGGAGGTGGCCGATGCCGTCCTCTATCTTCTTTCTCCTGCGGCCTCCTATGTCACGGGTGCAATCCTCAACGTCAGCGGTGGGCGGTAGGTCGCAAAAGGGGAAACGATGCAATATCTTCTCGAATTCCTGGGCCTGATGGCCGTCTTTTCTATCTTCATCGTCGTTCCGGGCGCCGACTTTGCCGTGATCCTTCGCCAGAGCATCGTGCATGGCCGCCGCGCCGCGATGATGACCGGTCTCGGCATGGGCCTCTCGCTGCTCTTCCACATCAGCTACACGATCTTCGGCCTCGGTCTGGTCGTGTCCAAGTCGCTGATGCTGTTTGCGATGATCAAATGGGCAGGTGTCGCCTATCTGGTCTACCTCGGTATCAAATCCTTCCGCGAACCCGGATTCAATGTCAGGGAAATCGAAGTCACGGAAGCCGATCGCGAGGCCGTTTCGGCGGTCAAGTGCCTCGGCACGGGCTTCATCACCAATGCCCTTAATCCAAAGCCAGTGCTCTTCTTCCTGTCGCTGTTCTCGACGCTGGTGCATCACGACACGCCGGCGCTGATCCAGTTCAGCTACGGCATCGGCATGGCATCTGCACTCGTTGCCTGGTTTGCCGGCGTCTCGATCTTCTTCACCGTCAAGCCGATCCGCGACCGCTTCATTGCCAGCGGCAAATGGTTCAACCGCATCACCGGCGCCGCATTGGTCGGCTTCGGCTTCCGCCTCGCACTCACCCGCGCGGCCGACTAAACGATTAAAGCAAAGGAAAAGAAACAATGTCCTATGATGTGATCATTATCGGAACCGGCCCCGGCGGCTATGTCGCCGCGATCAAGGCGGCCCAGCTCGGTCTCAAGGTTGCGGTCGTCGAAAAGCGCGCGACCTTCGGCGGCACCTGCCTGAATGTCGGATGCATTCCCTCCAAGGCGTTGCTGCATGCTTCCGAAATGTTCCATCATGCCGGCCACGGCATGGATGCGCTCGGCATCGAAATACCGGCCCCGAAGCTCAATCTCGAAAAGATGCTGGCGCACAAGGATGCGACGGTGAAGTCGAATGTCGACGGCGTTGCCTTCCTCTTCAAGAAGAACAAGATCGATGCCTTCCAAGGCACCGGCAAGATCGTTTCCGCCGGGAAAGTTTCCGTGACCGCCGACGACGGCAAGGTCCAGGAGATCGAAGGCAAGAACATCGTGATAGCCACAGGCTCCGATGTTGCCGGCATCCCGGGCGTTCAAGTCGCGTTCGATGAAAAGGTGATCATCTCCTCGACCGGCGGTATCGCGCTGGAGAAAGTGCCGGAAACGATGATCGTCGTCGGTGGCGGCGTCATCGGTCTCGAACTGGGCTCTGTCTGGTCGCGCCTCGGAGCGAAGGTGACCGTCGTCGAATATCTCGACACGATCCTCGGCGGCATGGATGGCGATGTAGCCAAGCAGTTCCAGCGCATGCTCGCCAAGCAGGGCATCGAATTCAACCTCGGCGCCAAAGTCGTCGGCGTCGAGAAGGGCGGCACGGGTGCCAAGGTGACCTTCGAACCGGTCAAGGGCGGCGACAAGGTGACGCTCGAAGCGGAAGTCGTTCTCATCGCCACTGGCCGCTTGCCCTATACGGCTGGCCTCGGCCTTGAAGAAGCGGGTGTCAAGCTCGACAATCGCGGCCGCGTCGAGATCGACGGCCACTTCAAGACCAACGTCGCCGGCATTTATGCAATCGGCGACGTCGTGAAGGGTCCGATGTTGGCCCACAAGGCGGAAGACGAAGGCGTGGCGCTTGCCGAAATCCTTGCCGGCCAGGCCGGTCATGTGAATTACGACGTCATCCCGAGCGTCGTCTACACACAGCCGGAAGTCGCTTCCGTCGGCAAGACCGAGGAAGAGCTGAAGGCGGCAGGCATCGCCTATAAGGCTGGCAAGTTCCCGTTCACGGCAAATGGCCGCGCTCGCGCGATGCTCGCGACAGACGGCTTCGTAAAGATCCTGTCGGACAAGGCAACGGACCGCGTTGTCGGTGGTCATATCGTCGGCTTCGGTGCCGGCGAGATGATCCACGAGATTGCCGTTCTCATGGAATTCGGCGGTTCTGCCGAGGATCTCGGCCGCACCTGCCATGCGCATCCGACAATGTCGGAAGCAGTGAAGGAAGCAGCACTCGCTGCCTTCTTCAAGCCGATCCATATGTAAATCCCGAAGACCGAAGCTCATTCGCCGCGGTTCGCAAGGACCGCGGCTTTATTAATGAGCCTCTGACAGATGCCTTCGCCTTACTGGGCTGAAGCGCGATCAAGTCATCCTTCGGTCCGGCGAGCACGGGCAGCCGGATAAAGCTGGTAATGCAGGATATACCCGCGTTTTACGCGTAGCTTTAATTCACTTGCGTGACGGTGAAGCCCTGCTTGCGCAGAAGTTCGATGACTCCACCGTCGCCTGGCAGATGCAGGGCGCCGACAGCCATGAAGACATTGCCGCTGGCGAGAATCGGAGCTGCGCGCTCGGCCATTATTTTGTTGCGGTCGAGGATGATGCGCTGCTCGAAGCTGGCGTAATCGCTCTCCTCGTCCTTGCCGTCCGGCGAAACTGTTTTCAGCATCGGTATGGTCATGCCGATGTCGCCGGAGACATAGAGATCGGTCATTGTTTCCACGAGGTCGTTCATCTTCGAGCCGAGCTCCAGGGTCTCGATCAGTGACTTCAGATGGAATTCGACCGGAAGTTCGGCCATTGCCTGCAGTTGTTCGGCAAGCGTTTCGAGCCCGCGCACCTGCTTGCCTTCGGCGGCGGCGTCGGCTGCGATCTTCTGATCGAGGAAGGGGATACCCTTCGCCTTGCGGGAAATCTCGCAGGCGGGGAGCGCGACGGCGCTCGCAATCATCCAGGGTCGCATGCGCGAAACGGCGGAGAGCGGAATGCCGCGTCGCTTGAGGCCAGCATCGAGACGGGCGTAATCCTCGCGCGACAGGAGTTTTTCGATCGTCGTCCCATCGGTGAACATGGTGAGATCCGGCCGGGCGAGGAGAGCGGCGGCCGCCTTCTTCTCATTCAGGATCTCATCGGATTCGATGACGATCGTATCGGCGCCATCACGAGCGGCCTGGGCGTAGAGCGGCAGGTTCAGCACGCGCGGATCAGTAACATGCATGCTGCCAAGCAGCCACGAGGTCTTCAGGCCGGGCATTTCGATCTTCCAGAAAATGCCTTTGCCGTTCGGCGTCGCATCCGCTTCCTTGACGACCTCAGCATAGCGGGCAGGATCGTTCTGCTGCAGCTCGGCCATCAGGTTCTTGCCGGCGCAGGTATCGTCGGCAGCCTGCGCCGAAGACACCGCAAGGAGCACGGCGAAAAGCGCGGCGGCAAGCAGCATATGGAAGGCTGCAATCAGCCAGAGCAACATATTGCCAGGTGTCTTAGCGCGCAGACTACGCTGGCCGATGGTGGTCGTCATGGTGATGTTCCGGTCACAATGTATGAGAGCTCATGCTCTACGCCTTGCATGCGCATATTGCCTTAAGAGAATACGTTAACAAAAGATTACGCCCTCGGATGGGCGCGATCGTAAACTTCCAGCAAACGCGATGAATCGACGCCGGTATAGACCTGGGTCGTGGACAGGCTTGCGTGACCGAGCAGTTCCTGGATCGTCCTCAGATCGCCGCCGCCAGCCAGCAGATGGGTTGCAAAGGAATGCCGTAGCGCATGCGGAGTTGCCGTTTCAGGCAATCCGAAGGCGCTGCGCATCCGCTGCATTGTGCGCTGGATGATTGCAGCCTGGAGCTTGCCGCCGCGAGCGCCGCGGAAGAGTGGTTCTGCTTTTTCCAGACGGTACGGGCAGAGGGAGCGGTATTTCTCAACCGCTTCAAGAACAACGGGCAGCAGCGGAACCAGGCGCGTCTTGTTGCCCTTGCCGGTGACGCGCAGTGTCGTGGCGCCTGCATGCAAGCTGTCCACAGTCAGGTCAAGTGCCTCGGCAATGCGCAGACCGCAGCCATAGAGGAGCGTGAAAACGGCCGCATCGCGCGCAGCGATCCATGGTTCCTCGTGAAGCTGTGCCTCGTCGCTGGCGACATTGATCGCCTGCTTGTCGGAGAGTGGTTTCGGCAGCGATTTCGGCTGTTTCGGTGAGCGAACGGCTCCTGCTCCGGCGGCGTTCACCAAACCTTTTTTTTCCAGATATCGCAGCAGCGACCGAAGACCGGCCAGATTGCGGCCAAGCGATCGCGCCCCGGAACCTTCTTTCCGGCGGGCGGCCAGGAAGCCGCGGAAATCGGCCGGGCGAAGAGATTCAATGTCCTTCAACGTCGCCGGGCCGCCGAGATGGCCGGTCAGGAAGGTGAGGAACTGGCGGCTGTCGCGCTCGTAGGCGTCGAGCGTGTGTCCAGAAAAGCGCCGCTCGCGCTCGAGATTTTCAAGCCAGGCGCTGCGTTCCGCCATCAGGCGCGGGTCGGCGATAATCAGGAGTTCGTTCACTGGCGCGGGCCTTGATTTTGTTCTTGCCTTTGCCAAGTTTGAAGGAGGGACCGTTAGGGAATTGCTAATATCGGCCAAGCTCTTGTCATGCTTCCATCATAATAGGTTGCGATAGCTGTTCCGAACGAAACAGGACTTTGCATGGCACGGCGCCAATCCACGACGGCTTTCGGACAGCTCGCGGAAGCGATCGCTCTGGTTTCCCACGGCAACCCCGGACACATCGTTGATACCCTGATCGCCGAGCGCGGCCAGCGCATCGTCCGTCACCCGCTTTGGCCGGTGATGCGGCCCTTTCTGTATGCGCTTTTGCGCTATAACAAGGCGATTCAGTTCGCCAACGACGTAGCGAACATGCCGGGCTTCCAGTGCTTCGAATATATGAGCAACCTGCTGACGCTGGATATCGCGGTCAGAAATGCCGAGCGCATCCCTGCTTCCGGCGGCTTCATTCTCGTCAGCAATCATCCGACCGGCATTGCTGATGGTGTTGCAGTTTTCGACCTCCTGAAGAACCGCCGCCCGGACATGATGTTCTTTGCCAACCGGGACGCGGTGCGCGTCAATCCGCGTTTTGCGGAAATGGTCATCCCGGTGGAATGGCGGGACGAATACAAGACGAAACTCAAGACCCGTGAGACGCTGCAGCTTACGAACCACGCCGTGAAGGAAGGAAAGGCAACTGTATTGTTTCCCTCGGGCCGCATCGCCTATTGGGCGAACGGCCGGCTGAATGAAAGGCCGTGGAAAAACTCTGCCGTCGGCCTTGCCCGCAAATACAATCTGCCGATCTTGCCCGTGCACATGACCGCGCGCAACTCCGGTCTTTTCTACTGGTTTGCAAAGTGGTCGACCGAACTGCGCGACATGACGGTGTTTCACGAACTTCTCAACAAGCGCGGCGATCGTTTTGATTTCATCATCGGCAATCTCGTCCCAGTGGGGCATCTGGACGGCGACATAAACGAAGTGACCAAGGCGCTTGAAAAACACACGCTACATGATCTGCGTGCGGACGGCGATGCACGGTTCCTGCCGCTTATGCAGCCGCCCGCACCGGAGATAGTGGCGGCCCATTCATTTCGTTGAGCCGATAGGTTAAAGCGAGGCATGCTGCTCCGCTCGATGTTCGCCCACAACGAAAGGTCGCTGCGATCGATCCGCATAAATCTTTCGGGCATCGGTTGACCGGCGTCATCGATGAGGACGAGTAGGCGATGGTCTCGCAGGTTTTCTTTTTGCTTTATAGCGGGCATGGTCACGCCCGATGAGAACAGATTCGTCCGACCTCTTTGGCGCGTTATTCGAGGCACCGGCCGGAACCCGCACGGTTCCGGTTCTCGTGCCCATGCCTGCACCGAAACCCTATTCCTATTCCGTGCCGGATGGCATGGCGGTCGAGCCGGGCTCGGTCGTGCAGGTGCCGCTCGGCCCCAGACAGGTGATCGGCGTTGTCTGGGACGGCGGTGAAGATGGCGTCGATCCGAGGAAGCTTAGACCGATCACGCATGTCTTCGATTGCCCGCCGCTTTCCAAGGAAATGCGGGAGTTCATCGACTGGGTGGCTGCATACACGCTATCGCCGCCCGGTCTTGTTGCCCGCATGGCGCTTCGTGCACCGAATGCCTTCGAACCGGAGCCGATGGCGGAAGGATTGCGCTTCGTCGGCGGCGAGCCGGAGCGGATGACCCCCGCGCGTGCCCGAGTGCTCGATACGGCATCGGACGGTATCTCGTGGACACGGACCGGACTTGCACATGCCGCCGGTGTTTCCACGAGCGTTGTCGATGGCCTCATCTGCCAAGGGCTTTTCGAGACAATTTTCCTGCCTCCGCCTCCGGTCGTGGCAAAACCCGATCCGGACTTTGCGCCTTCGCGGCTAAAGGGGCCGCAGAAGGATGCCGCCGAAGAGATTTTGAGCGAAGTCAGAAAAGGTGAGTTTGCCGTTTCGCTGATCGATGGCGTGACGGGATCCGGCAAGACCGAGGTCTATTTCGAGGCGATCGCCGAGACGCTTCGCCGCGGCAAGCAGGTGCTGATCCTGCTGCCGGAAATCGCGCTCACCGCAAGTTTCCTGGAGCGCTTTCAGGACCGGTTCGGCGCAAAGCCGGCCGAATGGCATTCCGATCTCGCGCCGCGCATGCGCGAGAAGGTCTGGCGGCAGGCGGTGACCGGCGAGGTTCGCGTGGTTGCCGGCGCCCGCTCGGCATTGTTTCTGCCGTTCGAAGACCTGGGGCTCATCATCATCGATGAGGAGCACGATCCTGCCTACAAGCAGGAAGACCGCGTCTATTACAATGCCCGCGACATGGCAGTCGTCCGCGGGCGCATCGGCAATTTCCCGGTTGTTCTCGTGTCGGCGACGCCTTCCGTCGAAAGCCAGGTGAACGGTCAGAACGGACGCTACAGCACCATCCATCTGCCGACACGCTTCGGCGACGCGGCGCTGCCCGATCTGCATCTCGTCGATATGCGGCGGCACGCGCCGAAAAGGGAAGGTTTTCTCTCGCCGGTCTTGATCCGGGCGATCGGAAAGACGGTCGAAAAGGGCGAGCAGGCGCTGCTCTTTCTCAATCGCCGCGGCTACGCACCGCTGACGCTCTGCCGTGTCTGCGGCCACCGCTTCCAGTGCCCGCAATGTTCGAGCTGGCTCGTCGAGCACCGTTTTCGCAGCCAGCTGCAGTGCCATCAATGCGGCCATACGGAGCGGACGCCGGAGGCTTGTCCGGAATGCGGAACGCTCGATCACCTCGTTGCCTGTGGGCCGGGCGTCGAGCGCATCGCGGAAGAAGTTGAGCGTCATTTCCCCGACGCGCGGACGATCGTGTTATCCTCCGATATTATGGGCGGCGTCAAACGCCTGCGGCTGGAACTCGAGGCCATCGCCAAGGGCGAAGCGGATATCGTCATCGGCACGCAGCTCGTCGCCAAGGGGCATAACTTTCCGTTGATGACACTGGTCGGCATCGTCGATGCGGATCTCGGGCTCGCCAACGGCGATCCGCGCGCGGCAGAAAGAACATTCCAGCTTCTTTCACAGGTGACGGGCCGGGCAGGGCGGACGGGTTTGAAGAGCCATGGCCTGCTGCAGACCTACCAGCCGCAGCATCCCGTCATGCAGGCGATCGTTTCAGGCGACGCGAGCGCGTTTTACGAGCGGGAAATCGCCGAGCGCGAGAGGGCAAGTTTGCCGCCTTTCGGACGCCTTGCGTCGATTATCGTCTCGGCCGAAACGCGCCACGACGCGGAAAACCATGCCCGCGGCATGCGGAGCGCGGCGCCGCAGGTTTCCGGCATTTCCATTCTCGGCCCTGCCGAAGCACCGCTGGCGCTGGTGCGCGGCCGCTACCGTTTCCGGCTCCTCGTACACGGGCGGCGGAGTTCCGACATGCAGGCATTTCTGCGCAGTATGCTTGCGCAGGCGCCGAAAGAGCGTGGCTCGGTGCACGTCCAGCTCGATATCGACCCGCAAAGCTTCCTGTAGATCGGCGATTGACAGCCGTTTTCCACCCGGCGCAATCATGCCATAAGGGGCAGGCATTCGCAGCGTGATTTGGGGTTGATCCATGGAGTTTTATTTTCCCGAGACCTTTGGCGAGCAGCTCGCGTTCTGCTCGGCGGCGTTCACGGCTCTTGCGGGTCTCGTCATCATGTTCGCGCCCGGATATGCGATGCAGCTCTTCGGCCTTCAGCCGCGTGGAGAGCGACGGGATGGTTTCGCCGAGCAACGCTCCGCAGGCGGTTTCTATCTCGGATTTGGACTGGCGGCGATCATGCTGGCGCAGGACTTCATCTACATGGCGCTCGGGGCGGCATTTGCGATGGCGGCTTTCGCCCGGATCGTTTCGCTTCTTTCCGATAAGGGGAGCACGATACTCAACTATTTACTTCTGGTTGTGCAGGCCGTTCTAGCGGCACTCCCGCTGGCCTATTCTTTGGGCTTCTTCGCAACCTAGATTACAGCGCCGCGAGCCGCTCGCTCGCCGGGCTTTGCGCCATTTCACGATTTTGCCGATAGAAAAGCATTCGAAAGGCATATTCGGGCATTACGCGTGTTGCGAGTCCCGACATCCTATGTTAGACGGACCCCGAATTTCGGAAGAAGCAAGAGGCTTCTCTTGCGATTTCTGGGGGAAATCAAAACGAATTCAAGAGCATAGGTCAGGCGCCCGCCAAAGGCCGGATTCTTGGGTTGAAATCAGGGAAATTTGTGCCCGTGGCAGACACGTCCCAGCTTGCTTCTGGTGTTGCAGAGCGATATGCGTCCTCGCTGTTCGAACTGGCTCTTGAAGAAGGCGCCGTCGAGAGCGTCACTGCAGATCTCAATCGTTTCCAGGCGATGCTGGACGAGAGCGACGACCTGAAGCGCTTCGTCGCAAGCCCGGTATTCTCCGCAGATGATCAGCTCAAGGCGGTCGCTGCAATCAGCGAGAGGGCCGGCATGAGCGGCTTCTTTGCTAATTTCCTGAAGGTTGTGGCGCGTAACCGCCGCCTCTTTGCCCTTCCGGGCATGATCAAAGCCTTCCGCATCATTGCTGCTCGCCAGCGTGGCGAAATTTCTGCCGAGGTCACCTCGGCCCATGCGCTGACCGCAGCGCAGGAAACCGAATTGAAGGCGGCGCTGAAGGGCGTCACCGGCAAAGACGTGACGATTGCCGTCACGGTTGATCCGTCAATTCTTGGTGGTCTGATCGTGAAGGTCGGGTCCCGTCAGATTGATACGTCGCTTCGTACCAAACTTTCTACCCTCAAGCTTGCATTGAAAGAGGTTGGCTGATGGATATCCGCGCCGCGGAAATTTCCGCAATTCTCAAAGATCAAATTAAAAATTTCGGCAAAGAGGCGGAAGTCTCGGAAGTCGGCCAGGTGCTTTCTGTCGGTGACGGTATTGCTCGCGTTTACGGTCTGGACAACGTTCAGGCGGGTGAAATGGTCGAGTTCCCCGGCGGCATCCGCGGCATGGCGCTGAACCTCGAGTCCGATAACGTCGGTGTCGTTATCTTCGGCTCCGACCGCGACATCAAGGAGGGCGACACCGTCAAGCGGACCGGTGCCATCGTTGACGTTCCGGTCGGCCCGGAACTGCTCGGTCGCGTCGTTGACGCTCTCGGCAATCCGATCGACGGCAAGGGCCCGATCAACGCGACGCGCCGTGCGCGTGTCGACGTCAAGGCTCCCGGCATCATCCCGCGCAAGTCGGTTCATGAGCCGATGTCGACCGGCCTCAAGGCTATCGACGCTCTCATCCCCGTCGGCCGCGGCCAGCGCGAGCTTGTCATCGGCGACCGCCAGACCGGCAAGACCGCGATCCTTCTCGACACGATCCTGAACCAGAAGGCCATTCACGATTCCGGCCCGGAAGCTGAAAAGCTTTTCTGCGTCTACGTCGCCGTCGGCCAGAAGCGTTCCACGGTTGCGCAGTTCGTCAAGGTTCTCGAAGAACGCGGCGCCCTGAAATATTCGATCATCGTCGCCGCGACGGCTTCCGATCCCGCGCCGATGCAGTTCCTGGCTCCGTTTGCCGGCTGCGCCATGGGCGAATATTTCCGCGACAACGGCCAGCATGCGCTGATCGGTTACGACGACCTGTCCAAGCAGGCTGTTTCCTACCGTCAGATGTCGCTGCTGCTGCGCCGCCCGCCGGGCCGCGAAGCCTATCCGGGCGACGTCTTCTACCTGCATTCGCGTCTCCTCGAGCGCGCTGCAAAGATGAGCGACGCAATGGGCGCCGGTTCGCTGACCGCTCTGCCGGTCATCGAAACGCAGGGCAACGACGTTTCGGCTTTCATTCCGACCAACGTGATCTCGATCACCGACGGCCAGATCTTCCTCGAAACCGACCTGTTCTATCAGGGCATCCGTCCGGCTGTTAACGTTGGTCTGTCGGTTTCGCGTGTCGGCTCGTCCGCACAGATCAAGGCGATGAAGCAGGTTGCAGGCTCGATCAAGGGTGAACTCGCCCAGTATCGCGAGATGGCCGCCTTCGCCCAGTTCGGTTCGGACCTTGACGCTGCGACGCAGCGCCTGCTGAACCGCGGTGCCCGCCTGACCGAACTCCTGAAGCAGCCGCAGTTCTCGCCGCTGAAGGTGGAAGAGCAAGTCGCGGTCATCTTCGCAGGTGTCAACGGCTACCTGGACAAGATCGCTGTCGCTCAGATCGGCAAGTTCGAGCAGGCATTGCTCTCGTACCTGCGCTCGGAAGGCTCGGCCATCCTCGACACGATCCGCACGGAAAAGGCAATCAGCGACGATACCAAGGGCAAGCTTGTGGCTGCTCTCGATACCTTCGCGAAGTCTTTCGCCTGATCGCACCTAATTAGGACGGAAAACGGATGCCTTCACTTAAGGATCTGAAAAACCGGATCGCCTCCGTCAAGGCGACGCAGAAGATCACCAAGGCGATGAAAATGGTCGCCGCGGCGAAGCTTCGGCGTGCGCAGGAGGCGGCCGAGGCCGCCCGGCCCTATTCGGAGCGCATGGCGGCTGTTCTTTCGAACATCTCCAAAGCGATGACGGATGGGGATAGCGCACCAGTGCTCATGACGGGTACAGGCAAGGCTCAGGTTCACCTGCTCGTTGTCTGCACCGCCGAGCGTGGCCTCTGCGGCGGCTTCAATTCACAGATCGCGCGCTTTGCCCGCGACCATGCCCGCAGGCTCATTTCCGAAGGGAAGACCGTCAAGATCTTCACAGTCGGCAAGAAGGGCTATGACGTTCTTCGTCGCGAATTTGCTTCGCTCATCGTCGAGCGCAAGGAGCTTCGCGACGTGAAGCGTATCGGCTTCGAGAATGCCGACCAGATCGGCAGGCGCGTTATCGAGATGTTCGAAGCCGGCGAATTCGACGTTTGCACGCTGTTCTACTCGGAGTTCAAGTCGGTCATCTCGCAGGTTCCGACGGCTCAGCAACTCATCCCGGCTTCGGCTCCGGAAGCTGTTGCTGAAGACGTTGTGCATGCAGGTGCCGTCTATGAATACGAGCCGGATCCGGCATCGATCCTGAACGATCTGATCCCGCGCAATATTTCGGTCCAGATTTTCCGCGCGCTCCTCGAGAACGTCGCCGGCGAAATGGGCGCGAAGATGAGCGCGATGGATAGTGCGACGCGCAACGCTGGTGAGATGATCAACAAGCTGACGCTCAGCTACAACCGGCAGCGTCAGGCTCAGATCACCAAGGAACTCATTGAAATCATTTCGGGCGCGGAAGCGCTCTGAGGTTAGAGAAAGAGGGTATGAAAATGGCTAGGGCAGCTACCCCGAAGGCGGCAGCGAAGACCGCTGCTAAGAAGACCGCCACAGGCTCTGTCGGCAGGGTCACACAGGTTATCGGCGCCGTCGTCGACGTTGCTTTCGAAGGCGAACTGCCGGCGATTTTGAACGCGCTCGAAACCACCAACATGGGCAACCGCCTGGTTCTGGAAGTCGCGCAGCATCTCGGTGAAAACGAAGTCCGCACGATCGCCATGGACTCGTCCGAAGGCCTGGTCCGCGGCCAGGAAGTCGTGGACACCGGCGCTCCGATTTCGGTTCCGGTCGGCCCGGAAACGCTCGGCCGCATCATGAACGTCATCGGCGAGCCGGTTGATGAAGCCGGTCCGCTGGTTACCGCTTCCAAGCGTTCGATCCACCAGGATGCACCGTCTTACGTCGAGCAGTCGACGGAAGCACAGATCCTCGTCACCGGCATCAAGGTCGTCGATCTTCTGGCTCCTTACGCCAAGGGCGGCAAGATCGGCCTCTTCGGCGGTGCAGGTGTCGGCAAGACGGTTCTCATCATGGAACTGATCAACAACGTTGCCAAGGCGCACGGTGGTTACTCGGTGTTTGCAGGCGTTGGTGAGCGTACCCGCGAAGGCAACGACCTCTATCACGAAATGATCGAATCGGGTGTCAACAAGCATGGCGGCGGTGAAGGCTCGAAGGCAGCCCTCGTTTACGGCCAGATGAACGAACCGCCGGGCGCTCGCGCTCGCGTCGCTCTGACCGGTCTGACGGTTGCCGAAAACTTCCGCGACCAGGGCCAGGACGTTCTGTTCTTCGTCGACAACATCTTCCGCTTCACGCAGGCAGGTTCGGAAGTGTCGGCTCTGCTTGGTCGCATTCCTTCGGCCGTTGGTTATCAGCCGACGCTCGCAACCGACATGGGCCAGATGCAGGAACGCATCACGACGACGACGACCGGCTCGATCACCTCGGTTCAGGCTATCTACGTTCCGGCTGACGACTTGACCGACCCTGCTCCGGCAACCTCGTTCGCGCATCTTGACGCGACGACCGTTCTATCGCGCTCGATTGCCGAAAAGGGTATCTATCCGGCCGTCGACCCGCTCGACTCCACCTCGCGCATGCTCGACCCGATGGTCGTCGGCGAAGAGCACTATGAAGTTGCTCGCAAGGTTCAGTCGACGCTGCAGCGCTACAAGGCCCTGCAGGACATCATCGCCATCCTTGGCATGGACGAACTGTCCGAAGAGGACAAGCTCGCCGTTGCCCGTGCCCGCAAGATCGAGCGCTTTCTGTCGCAGCCGTTCTTCGTTGCCGAAGTCTTCACCGGTTCGCCGGGCAAGCTGGTTGCGCTCGAAGACACGATCAAGGGCTTCAAGGGTCTCGTCAACGGCGAATACGACCACATGCCGGAAGCTGCCTTCTACATGGTCGGCTCGATGGACGAAGCCATCGAGAAGGCCAAGAAGCTCTCCGCAGCTGCTTGATGAACGACGCTCGTGACGAGATATTCTGCTGCGACTCCCTGAAGGAAGTCGTGGCAGGACTTCCCGCCCCGGCAGCGCCGACCGTTTACAGAGCAGATAACGGCGTGCTGATGATGGTAGTGGGCTTAGTCCAGACCGAGGAAGGCCTCGGATATCTCGATCAGGCGATAATGCACTGCCCGTTCTGCGGGACCAAACTGCAAGATGCAAAGGCCATAGCCGAGAAGGTAAGTCACTGATGGCTGACAATTTCAATTTTGAACTCGTATCTCCGGAGCGCCTGCTCCTGTCGGAGATGGTGACGGAAGTTGTCATTCCGGCAACCGAGGGCGAGATGACCGTCATGGCGCACCACGCCCCGACGATGACGACCATCAAGCCGGGTATCGTCAGCGTCCGCTCCAGCGGCGGCTCCAAGCAGGACTACGTTGTTTTCGGCGGCTTCGCCGACATCCTGCCGACCGGTTGCACGCTGCTTGCAGAATCCGCTGTCGCAGTCGAGGACCTGAGCAAGGACGAGTTGACCCGTCGTATCGAGGCTGCGAAGAAGGAGCTTGAGGATGCCCTGCATCACGAGCACAAGTCCAAGCTCGAGCATTTCATCATGGAACTGACGCATCTGCGCGGCATCGTCCAGCAGGACTGATCGGGATTGCAACGAAATGACCTAAAGCGGCCTCAGCGGGCCGCTTTTTTTTCGGCAGCGGCCGGCTCAACGCGGAACGGCATGGGCTCTCAGTAAGACCGGCCGCTCGACGAAAACATAGCTGAGGCTTCCGATCACGAACACAAGGGCTGCTGCAAGGAGCGACCAGAGCAGCCAGCCGTAGAGAAGATTGTCGCTGATCGGGCCGAAGGCGGAAGGAAAAAGCGCCTTCACGGCAGAAATGACCGGATCCTGCCAGATATAGATGCCGAACGAGATTTTCGCGGTGAAGCGGACCGCTCGACTGTCGAGACAGTTCCCAAGCCATAGCGAGCGCGCCAGCGAGACAAGCGCCACTGCAATAGCGATCGGAAAGAGCGGAAAGCCATAGGGAATTCCGAGCCAGCCATAGGCCTCCCAAGGTCCGCCTGCGGACGAAACGAGGGAAGCGGCGCTACCGGCCATGGCGAGACAGGCGAGGACATCGAAGAGAGCTACCCTTCGCTTCGGCAGGATTGTCTCGACACCCGAAGCAAGGATACCGAGCGCGAAAATCGCAAAGAAGCCGATCGGATTGTAACGCGGCATCCATTCCTTCGCACCCGCGGCCATGCCGAATTGCCAGCCTTGCTGCACGTGGTCCGGCTGCAAGGCGTTGACGATTGCCCAGTGCAAGACAAGTGCGGTCGCTATGGCGCCAAGCCAAAGGAAACGCGTAGACAAGCGCGGCAGCGGGCGGCTGAAGTGATGAAGAGCGAGCATGAACGCCGGCAGCAGAACATAACAGGTCGCCTCGAATGGAATCGACCAAAGCGGCCCGTTCCCTTCGACCGGAAACAAAGTCCGCCAATGCCACTGGCTCATCAAAAGGAAGCCTGCGGCATAACGCATGCCGAGCTCGGCCGTTGGTGGATCTGCGAGCAGCGTGATGCTCAAAACGAAGCCTGCGGTCAGCGCCACCCAGTAGCCAGGCAGGATGCGTGCCGCACGATGTATGGCGTAAGTTCTCATACCCGGCAATGGGCGGCGCTCATCGAGAGCTCGCCAGAAGGGCCGCGCAAGCAGATAGCCGCTTAGAACAAAGAAGATCGCCACGCCGAAATTGCCGAAGCGGGCAATGACCAAGGCCGATTGCGCGGCGGGATCCACCTGATTGATGTCGATGCGCAGAACAAGATGATGAATGAGCACGAGCAGGCACGCGGCCGCACGCATGGCGTCGGCACCTGCCAGCCTCCGATCTCTTTCCATTCGTGCCTCGTCTGTCTGCTTTTCCTCAGGCCTAGGACATGATCGCGCGTAGGACAAGGGCGCCGCTTTGGGACCGCCGGCTGTGGACAAGTGCACGATCCCATCTTCGCCGGCCATCGGGCGCGAATGCAAACATATGCACCGGGCGAACACCCGGACATAGGCCAGCCCGGGTGCTCGCCGGCGTTTCCGTACCTGCCGGGAACGGAAACAGGCGTGGTTTAGGCGGCGATGTTTCGATAAGGTCGCTCGGCGCGCGCGGCGGACAACGCATGCGCCCACCATTGCAGCCTTGCCATCATTCGGGCGAGAAGCTTGAGTGCGTCTTCGGGCCGCTCAAGGTTGCCGTCTTCATCGAAACGGTTCCAAGGTGCCGCAATGCTGACTGTGTCACGTATGGTGACGGCATGGAGTTCGGCGAAGACAAGCCGCAGCTGTTCGACAGCACGCAGACCGCCCGAGATGCCTCCATAGGATACGAAGGCTACAGGTTTGCCGTGCCAAGGTTCGTTGAACGAATCGAGCACGAATTTGAGTGCCGCTGTGAAGCTGTGATTATATTCCGGCGTGACGACGATAAAGGCATCTGCCGCATTCAAGCGAGAGGCGAGACGCTCTATTTCCGGATGATCGCTATCATGCCGGGCAGGCAGATCGAAATCGAGCGGATCGATGATATCGAGGTCGATCAGAGGGTAGAGCGTGAGCTGCCGGGTCAGCCATTTCACCACCCGGTCGCAGATCCGGCCCTCACGTATGCTTCCGTAGATGACGCCGATTTTGATGGCGGTTTGCATATATTGCCCCTTCTTTACGCTGCAAGGAGCTTGGCTTATAAAACCTCAACCAATATTGAGGTCAACATGGAAACAAGTTCATCAACCAATTTCAGCAGGCTTCTGACTGTAGGCGAAGTGGCAGAGCGTAGCGGACTGGCTGTCTCGGCACTGCACTTCTACGAGGCCAAAGGCCTGATTTCGAGCATGCGGTCGCGCGGCAACCAGCGGCGTTATGGGCGCGATGTCCTGCGCCGTCTCGGCATCATCAAGGTGGCGCAGAGGGTCGGCATACCGCTGGCCGAAATCCAGGCGGCCTTCGACATGCTGCCGCAGGGGCGCACCCCAACTGCGGGTGACTGGCAGAAGCTCTCGCAGACGTGGAAGGACGATCTGGATACGCGGATCAAGCGGCTGACGTTGCTTCGCGATCGTTTGACCGGTTGCATCGGCTGCGGTTGCCTTTCGATCGAAAGCTGCCCGTTGCGAAATCCCTGCGACAAGCTTGGGAAAGAGGGAACCGGCGCGCGCCTGCTGGAGGAGACTTAGGCGGCCGCTGCAATCGCCCGCATGTAGCTGTCCAGGGCAGCCGCCTCATCCATTTGCAAATATAGCCCGTTCTAGTCCTTCGCCACGAAATGTCTTGAGCGGTGACGGCCCATTCGTGAGGACTTTCTGAAAATCTGAGGTTTCCGAACTAAGTTTCCGATATCTCGACCGACAGATCCGGGCCGAGCGCCTGCAGGAAGCTGGCGGCATTGAAAATGGCTGCCGGCGGCTTTGCGCCGACATCGCGGATATCCCTCGACAGGATACGCTGGACCGCTTCGCAGATAATCGGCGCCGAGACGGCGTAGATGTCCTGCCCCTGCGCGACGATCCGGCGGCGCATGTCACCCTGCGCGACGATCACTTCTACCGCGAAGCGCTGCGCCGAACGCCCGGTTTCGTCGACCGCCTGCGGCGGAGGCGTCGATGGATCACGAACATCCCGCAGGGCGATTGTGCTGAGAAAGCTGTGCAGCTCCTTCGTCCGGACGTGACGGGCTATCAGCGGCACCTCCGAAAAGGGAAGTTCGACAAACGTCTGCCGGCCGAACGGGGCCGGTAGGATCGACACCCTTTCGGCAGGCGGTTGATGCACCGGCTCCAGCTGCCCGCCGCTGACGGCCAGGCGCCGCGCGGTGTTTTTTTCTCCGGTGACACGTGTGCCTCTCGTCGGGAGCCAGCTGTCGAGCGCAACCCGAATTTCGATGGTGTCGGCGTGCTCCCACTCGTCCATGACGGCCGCCACGAGCAGGTCGGCCAGGCCGCCATAGAAACCCATGGCCGGGATGATGGCCACGCCTGCTTTCCGGGCTGCGACCTCGTGGCGCTCGAACGTGGCTTGTACGCTCGGCTGCTCTGCCGTCACGTCGAGATAATGAATCCCCGCCCGCAACGCGGCACGCGCCACCGCGTCGGCCGTATCCATGAACGGGCCTGCGCAGTTGATAACCGCCGCCGCGCCGGCGAGCGCCCTGTCCAACGCCTCATCATCCTCGACAACTGCTTCGCGGCATTGGATGCCGCGCCCCGGAAAGCCCGCAGCCGCCAGCCTCTCGGCATTCCGTCCGATGGCGATTGGTTTCAGACCGCGCCGCAACAGCTCGGTCACAACAAAACGACCGGTATGGCCGTTCGCTCCTAAGACCGCGACGGATTGGGTTGTCTTCGTGATGTCAGTTTTATCGATGGTCATTGCCCTCTCCTTAGCTACAGACCTGTCTGTAGCTAATAAAACATACAGGTCTGTAGCGTGTCAATCCGTTTGCTGTTATCGTTGCGGAATTGGAGGTGCACGAATGACGAAAAGCTCAACGAACTCCCCTGCCTCAGGCGGCAACGAGGTGCGCGACAGAATTCTAGAGACAGCATCGGAGCTCTTTTACCGGCGCGGCGTGCGCGCTGTCGGCGTCGATCTTGTGGTCGAAAAGTCCGGTGTGGCCAAAACCAGCCTCTATCGCCATTTCGGCACGAAGGACGACCTCATCGCGGCCTTCCTCAAGCGTGAGGACCTGGACTTTTGGACCACCTGGGATCGAGTGAGGGAACGGCATCCGGACGATGCCTGGGCCGAGCTCGACGCCCATTTCGAGTGGATCGGCGAGAGGGTCGGACGGGACAACTACCGGGGTTGCCCGCAGATCAACACGGCCGCCGAGTTTCCAGAAGCGGATCACCCCGCCCGCAAGGTCGCCGAGGCCCACATGCGCGAGTTGCGGCGGCGTCTGAAGACCATCGCCGAGGGACTGGCGGTTGCCGCACCCGATCGGCTCGCCGGCCAACTGGCGGTTCTGATCAACGGCGCCTTTGTCAGCATGCAGCTGTTTGAACCCGGCGAAGCAACTGGATTGCTCCGTGATGCAGCGCATGCCCTAGTCGCCGCCAGCCGTTAGCTGATTACACTGGACGTCCATTGAAAGCACAGATTACTGGGCGAGGACGCAAAGCGCATAGCTGATCCGGTTCACACGGCCATCGTCATCTATGATGGAATTGCGCCATCTGGCCGCAATAACCTCGTCAATCGGCACATCCTCCATCGGCACGAACCGGCAGCCATCAGCCACCTTGCTCCTGATCCAATCCAGCGCCACTAGCATCGGACGCCACACAGTGTTGTTCGACCGGAATTCCGGAACCGAAAGCAGCAGGCTGGGCAGCATGCGCCGGTATGATTGGCCCAGGATGACCGCATCACCTTATATATGCGCCGATCAAGCGCCCCGCCGGGCTCTCTTTGACGATCGCCGCCAGCTTGTCCTTGCCGACGAGCGGGAAAATAACATCGCAGATTCGCCCGGACAGATCCTCGATCGAGGCGCTGGCGATCTCGACCAGCAACCCGTTCCTTGCCATAGACCCGCTCGTTGATCCCGCCGCCGATCACGAAGAGGTCAAAGATCTGGCTGCACACAATTGCTCACCAGGTCGCAGGCTATAAAACGAAACAACACAGCGCCAAAACGAATAAAAGCGAATGTCAAACGAACGTCCTACGACAATGCCTTTTCCGAGGTTTCGATCAGATTGATGCCGCTTTCCGCGCAGACCTTCCTGAGGGATTCGACATTGCAGTCGTCGGTGACGAAGGTGTGGACCTGTGACAGATGGCCGATGCGCACCGGAGCTGTGCGCTCGAATTTGGTGGAGTCGGCAACGAGGACGACGTGACGCGCATTTGCCATGATTGCCTGCGCGACCTTCACCTCGCGGAAATCGAAGTCGAGAAGCGCACCGTCCGGATCGATCGCCGAAGCGCCGATGACGGCGTAGTCGACTTTGAACTGCCGGATGAAATCGACGGCTGCTTCGCCGACGATGCCGCCATCCGAATGGCGCACCACGCCGCCCGCGATGACGACCTCGATCGAGGGGAAAAGGCGCAAGCGACTGGCAACGTTGATGTTATTGGTGATCACCATCAGTTCCTGGTGGTCGACGAGCGCTTCCCCGACGGCCTCGGTCGTCGTTCCGATATTGATAAAGAGCGAGGCTTTGTCGGGAATGAGATCAGCAGTCGCGCGGCCGATCGCGAGTTTTTCGCTGGCGGCGATCGAGCGGCGCGCCTCGTATTTCACGTTCTCCGTCCCGCCCGGAAAGATCGCTCCGCCGTGAATACGCGTCAGCACATGCCCATCGCAAAGATCGTTCAGATCCTTGCGGATGGTCTGCGGCGTCACGGAGAAGCGCGCTGCCAGATCTTCGACCAGCACGCGGCCTTCCGCTTTGGCGATATCGAGGATCTCCGTCTGCCGTCCGGACAGAAACATGGTTTCGCTCCCTTTCTTTCGTTGGGCCGGATCATATGTTAAAGCGAAAATTGCGCAATCGGCGACTGGCGGCCGGAGCCGGGAGGGTTCAAGCGTGTTTCATCCCAAGCTTTTTGAGAATCGCAATGTTGTGGTGACCGGAGCAGGACGTGGAATCGGCCTCGAAGTCGCGCGGCAGTTCCTAGATTGCGGCGCGCACGTCCTGGTTCACACTGGCCGCAACAGCGACAGGGACTTGCCGGATTTCCTGCTGACGGCAGAACAGGAGCGGCGTGCGGTTCTCGTTGCAGCCGATTTTCTGGCGCCGAACGGCACTGCCGCTTTCGCAGCGAAAGCTCTGGATACTTTCGGCATCGTACACGCACTCGTCAACAATGCCGGCACAATGGTCGGCCGGTTTTTGGCAGATGAGCTGACCGATAGGGAATACGACACGATCGTCAGACTCAACCAGACATCTGTCGTCGAACTCACGCGTACACTGCTGCCGGCGTTGCGGGCAGCCCACGGGGCGGCGATCGTCAATACGGTTTCCATCTCGGCGCTGACCGGCGGCAGTCCCGGCTCGGCAATCTATTCCGCCTCCAAGGCTTTCGTCGCCACTTATTCTAAAGCGCTCGCACGCGAGCTGGCGCCGGATGCGATCCGGGTCAATTGCGTGTCGCCGGGCACGATCGAAACCGACTTCCACGGACGTTATTCCTCGCCGGAGAAGCTGGAGCAGACCCGCAAGGGCATACCGCTGCAACGTCTCGGGACTGCCGAGGATTGCGCGCCCGCCTATCTCTTTCTGGCTGCGCCATCGCTCTCCGGCTACATCACGGGCCAAGTGCTCGAAATCAACGGTGGCCAGCTTATCTGCTGATTTGTTTGGACTTTTTTTGGTATTTCGCCAATTGGGTACAATGCCGGCGTGTGGATATGTTATCGTTGCAGTCTACCTGAAGTGCATCCAGCAGAGATTCAGAATGCCCTTGCCAAAGACCGAACCGGGAATAACCGGTCAGGAACTGCAGAAGCTTGCTGTAAGAGCCCACGAAGCAAGCGATCTGCTGAAAGCAATGGCGCATCAAACCCGGCTTCTCATTCTCTGCATCCTGGCCAACGAGGAAAAGACGGTCAGCCAAATCGAAGAATTGCTGGGTATACAGCAAGCGATGGTTTCGCAGCAGCTTGCGCGGCTGCGCATGGAGGGCCTGGTCAACACGCGCCGGGCTGGCCGGATGGTCTATTACAGCATTGGCAATGCCAATCTGACGATTTTCCTGGATTCTCTCTTCGGCATGTTCGAAGCGGCCGACCCCGACTGATTCCTGCCCTTGCGATTATTGGCCGCTAGCGCCAAAGATGGCTTGTCCCGAAGCGGGCGGGAGGCTGGATGATCGACAAACTTGAATTCTTCATTGCCCTTGCCAACGAAAAGCACTTCGGCCGTGCTGCCGAGGAGTGCGGCATATCGCAGCCCACGCTATCGGCTGCAATTCGGCAACTTGAAGATCAACTGGGCGTGATGCTGGTGCAGCGGGGCTCACGATTCCAGGGGCTGACGCCCGAAGGCCAACGTGTCCTTGAATGGGCAAGGCGCATCGTCGGTGACACGCGCACCATGCGCGAAGAGATGCGCGCGGCCCGCAAAGGTCTTTCCGGCCATCTGCGGCTTGCTTCTATTCCGACGGCTCTGGCGATGCTACCCCGTATTACGACGCCTTTTCAGGAACGGCACCCGGACGTCACCTTCTCCATTGTTTCGCGCAATTCGCTGCAGGTGTTGAGCATGCTCGAAAATCTCGAGATCGACGCCGGGGTGACTTATCTTGAAAACGAGCCGCTTGGGCGTGTAACGACTGTGCCGCTTTATGCCGAGCGCTATCACCTGATCACTGCCGCTGGCAGTCCGCTTTCCGATCGTGAGACCGTGACCTGGCGTGAAGTGGGCGACCTTCGGCTTTGCCTATTGACGGCCGACATGCAGAACCGCCGCATCATCAACCGGCACCTCGCGGAAGCGGGCGTGAGCGCGCATCCTACTTTGGAATCCGGTTCGATGATCGTGCTGTTTTCTCACGTCAGAACCGGGCGCTGGGCGAGCATCATGCCGCGTAATGTGGCTGAATCCTTTGGATTTCCGGCCGAAATACGCATGATTCCGATTGTCGAGCCGGCGGCCCATCATTCGGTCGGGTTGGTCGCCACACATCGCGAGCCTTTTACGCCTCTCGTGTCTGCGTTGCTTCATGAGGCAAGAATACTCGCAGAGAGCGAAAGTCTTTGATAGAAATTTCCTATCAGTTGACGGAACAGCTTTATTGATCGCGCGATGTTTCCCTGAAAGACTTCCTTCGAGATACCGCATCGGCACGGGGAGGCCGTTGCGGTGAGCGACACAGCAAAGCCCTGGGAGGCCTGCCGAAATGAATGCTCATGTCGCCAATGGCGATATTGCCGAGCGCACGCGTGCGATTGTTGGTGCCTTGCGCTCTCTTGAAGGCCCGCTCCTTCCAATCCTTCACGAAGTCCAGCATGAATTTGGCTATGTGCCGCACGAAGCGCTGCCGGTTATTGCAAGCGAGCTCAATCTATCGCGCGCCGAAGTGCATGGTGTGATGACGTTCTATCACGATTATCGCGATCATCCTGCCGGCCGCCATGTCCTGAAGCTCTGTCGTGCCGAGGCCTGTCAGTCGATGGGCGGCGATGCTGTCGCCGATCGTATGAAGACACTGCTCGGTGTCGATTTCCATCAGACCGCGCTCGACGGCAGCGTGACCTTGGAGCCAGTTTACTGTCTCGGGCTCTGCGCTTGCGCGCCCGCAGCCATGCTCGACGGCGAGCTCTTTGGGCGGGTCGATGATGAGACAATTGCCGACCTCGTCGCGGAGGTGCGGCGATGAGCGTGACGATTTATGTTCCGCGCGACGCCGCAGCGCTGGCGCTCGGTGCCGAGAAGGTGGCTGAAGCGGTTACCCAGGAGATCGCAGCCCGCGGCATCGATGCGAAGATCGTGCGCAACGGCTCGCGCGGAATGTTCTGGCTAGAACCTCTGGTGGAGGTCGAGGTATCCGGCAAGCGCATCGGCTACGGGCCGGTAAAAGTGAAGGATGTCGCTGCACTTTTCGACGCGGGGTTGGCGAGCGGCGGCGATCACGCGCTCTGTCTGGGGGAGGTCGAAGACCTCCCATTCCTCAAGGAACAGACCCGCCTGACCTTCGCCCGCTGCGGCATCGGCGATCCGCTTTCTCTGAAAGATTATGAGGCACATGGCGGCCTTGCCGGGCTTCGCCGCGCGGCGGCCATGGCTCCCGCAGACGTGGTCAAGGAGGTGACCGATTCCGGCCTTCGCGGCCGCGGCGGTGCTGGTTTTCCAACCGGCATCAAATGGAAGACGGTACTGGATGCCGCGGGCGAGCGGAAATACATCGTCTGCAATGCAGACGAAGGCGACAGCGGCACCTTCGCAGACCGCATGATCATGGAGGGTGATCCCTTCGTGCTGATCGAAGGCATGGCAATTGCCGGGCTCGCCACGGGTGCGACGAAGGGCTTCATCTATATCCGTTCGGAATATCCCCATGCGATCGCGACAATGACGGAAGCGGTCGAGATCGCCGGCGGCGCCGGCATTCTCGGCGCTTCGGTGCTCAGTTCTGGCCGCGCGTTCGATATCGAAGTCAGGACCGGTGCGGGCGCATATGTCTGCGGCGAGGAAACGTCGCTGCTGAACAGCCTGGAAGGCAAGCGCGGCGTCGTGCGCGCCAAGCCGCCGCTGCCGGCGCACAAGGGACTCTTTGCCTGTCCCACGGTCATCAATAACGTGATCTCGCTGGCCTCCGTGCCGGTCATCCTGGACAAAGGGGCTGTTTTTTACCGCGATTTCGGGATGGGCCGGTCGCGCGGCACGATCCCGCTGCAGATCGCCGGGAACGTTAAGCATGGCGGTCTTTATGAGACGGCCTTCGGGCTATCACTCGGCGATATCGTCGACAGGATCGGCGGCGGGACAGCGACGGGCCGGCCGGTGAAAGCAGTGCAGGTCGGCGGTCCGCTTGGTGCCTATTTCCCAAGGACACTCTTCGATACGCCTTTTGACTACGAAGCTTTTGCTGCCAAGGACGGCCTCATCGGCCATGCGGGCATCGTCATTTTCGACGACACGGTGGACATGCTGAAGCAGGCGCGGTTCGCCATGGAATTCTGTGCGGTCGAAAGCTGCGGCAAGTGCACGCCCTGTCGCATCGGCTCCACGCGCGGTGTCGAAACAGCAGACAAGATCGCGCAAGGAATCGAGCCGGAGAAGAACCGGGCGTTACTCGCCGATCTCTGCAACACCATGAAATTCGGCTCGCTTTGCGCACTAGGTGGCTTCACGCCCTATCCGGTGACGAGCGCGATGACGCACTTCCCGGACGATTTCGCGCCAACACCCCTCATCGAAGCGGCGGAGTAAGGATCCATGTCTCTCGTTCACGAAATCGACTACGGCACCCCGGCTTCGAAATCCGAAACAAGCGTGACGCTGACCATCGATGGCCGTCAGATCAGCGTGCCGGAGGGTACGTCCGTCATGCGCGCCTCGATGGAGGCCGGAATTCAAGTGCCGAAGCTTTGTTCGACCGATATGGTCGACGCCTTTGGCTCCTGCCGCCTCTGTCTCGTGGAGATCGAAGGCCGTAATGGGACGCCCGCATCCTGCACGACGCCGGTTGCAGCGGGTATGGTGGTCCATACGCAGACCGGGCGCCTCAAGGATATTCGCCGCGGGGTGATGGAGCTCTACATTTCCGATCACCCGCTCGACTGTCTGACCTGTGCTGCCAACGGCGATTGCGAGTTGCAGGATATGGCAGGCGCCGTCGGCTTGCGCGACGTTCGCTACGGTTATGAAGGCGACAATCACGTCAAGGCACGCAATAACGACGACAACAATCTCAAATGGATGCCAAAGGACGAGTCGAACCCCTATTTCACCTATGATCCGTCCAAGTGCATTGTCTGCTCCCGCTGCGTGCGTGCCTGCGAGGAAGTGCAGGGAACCTTTGCGCTGACGATCGAGGGCCGCGGTTTCGGCTCGCGCGTTTCGCCCGGAATGCACGAGCACTTCATCGATTCCGAATGCGTTTCTTGCGGTGCATGCGTGCAGGCCTGCCCGACGGCGACGCTGACCGAAAAATCGGTCATCCAAATTGGTCAGCCGGAACATTCGGTCGTGACCACCTGCGCTTATTGCGGCGTCGGCTGTTCGTTCAAGGCGGAAATGCGCGGTGAGGAACTGGTGCGCATGGTGCCGTGGAAGGACGGCCAGGCCAACCGCGGGCATTCCTGCGTCAAGGGGCGTTTTGCCTATGGCTACTCGGCGCATAAGGACCGGATCCTCAATCCGATGATCCGTGAGAAAGTCACTGACCCTTGGCGTGAAGTGACCTGGGACGAGGCTTTCGCGCACGTGGCGTCCGAGTTCCGCCGCATCCAGTATCAGTATGGCCGCGATTCGATCGGCGGCATAACGTCGTCGCGTTGCACGAACGAGGAGACGTTCCTCGTTCAGAAGCTCGTGCGCGCGGGCTTCGGCAACAACAATGTCGATACCTGTGCTCGCGTCTGCCATTCGCCGACGGGCTATGGCCTCGGCCAGGCCTTCGGCACCTCTGCCGGTACCCAGAATTTCGACAGTGTCGAGGAGTCGGATGTCGTCATCGTCATCGGCGCCAATCCGACGGACGGCCATCCGGTCTTTGCCTCGCGGCTGAAAAAGCGGCTGCGTCAAGGCGCCAAGCTGATCGTCATCGACCCGCGGCGCATCGATCTCGTCAGAACACCACATGTCGAGGCTGCCTACCACCTGCCCCTGAAGCCCGGCACCAATGTCGCCGTCATGACGTCGCTTGCGCATGTGATCGTGACCGAAGGGCTCTATGACGAAGCCTTCATTCGCGAGCGCTGCGATTGGTCTGAATTTGAAGATTGGGCGGCTTTCGTCTCGGAGCCCTATCACAGCCCGGAAGAGACCGAGAAGTTCACGGGCGTTCCGGCGCAATCCGTTCGTGGCGCAGCGCGCCTTTATGCGCGCGGCGGAAACGGGGCGATCTACTACGGTCTCGGCGTCACCGAGCACAGCCAGGGTTCAACGACCGTTATGGCGATCGCAAACCTGGCGATGGCGACCGGCAATATCGGCCGTCCGGGCGTCGGCGTTAACCCGCTGCGCGGCCAGAACAATGTTCAGGGCTCCTGCGACATGGGCTCCTTCCCGCACGAGTTGCCGGGTTACCGCCATATCTCGGACGATGCGACGCGCGATATCTTTGAGAAGCTGTGGGGCGTCAAACTCAATAACGAACCCGGACTTCGCATCCCGAACATGCTGGACGCCGCCGTAGATGGCACGTTCAAGGGTTTGTATGTCCAAGGCGAAGACATTCTCCAATCCGATCCGGATACGAAGCACGTGGCGGCCGGTCTTGCAGCAATGGAATGCGTCGTGGTTCAGGATCTCTTCCTGAACGAGACGGCAAACTACGCGCATGTCTTCCTGCCGGGCTCGACCTTCCTGGAAAAGGACGGCACTTTTACCAACGCCGAACGTCGCATCAACCGCGTGCGCAAGGTCATGTCGCCCCGCAACGGTTATGGCGATTGGGAGGTGACGCAGAAGCTGGCGCAAGCCATGGGACTCAGCTGGAATTACCAGCATCCGTCCGAGATCATGGATGAGATCGCGGCAACGACACCGAGCTTCGCGCTGGTTTCATACGACTACCTGGAAAAGACAGGATCGGTGCAGTGGCCCTGCAACGAAAAGTCCCCGCAAGGTTCGCCGATCATGCATGTGAACGGCTTTGTTCGCGGCAAGGGCAAGTTCATCCGGACGGAATATGTCGCGACTGATGAACGGACCGGGCCGCGCTTCCCGCTTCTGCTGACGACGGGCCGTGTCCTCAGCCAATATAATGTCGGCGCCCAGACGCGGCGCACCGACAACGTCGTCTGGCATGCCGAGGACCGGCTGGAAATCCATGCGCATGATGCCGAAATGCGCGGTATTCGCGATGGCGACTGGGTGAAGCTTGCCAGCCGCTCCGGCGATACGTCACTGCGGGCGCTGATTACCGATCGCGTCGCACCCGGTGTCGTCTACACGACCTTCCATCATCCGAACACGCAGGCAAACGTCATCACCACGGACTTTTCCGACTGGGCGACGAACTGCCCGGAATACAAGGTGACGGCGGTACAGGTCTCGCCATCGAACGGCCCTTCACAGTGGCAAACCGAGTATGACGAGCAGGCGCGCCAAAGCCGTCGCATTGCCAGCAAGCTGGAGGCGGCCGAATAATGGAAAGGCGGGCGGCGCGCATTTCCGTCAAACGCATCGCCCGAAAGGGCGGGGTCGTGATGCCGGGTGAGCGCGTCGTGCCGGAGGAGGTACCGGTTGCCTTTTCCTACGGCGGCACGTCGCATGCGGTCATGATGGCGACGCCGGAGGACATCGAAGACTTTGCGATCGGATTCAGCCTGACAGAAGGCATAATCCAGGACGCGGGCCAGATCTCCGCAATCGAAATCGTCGATGAGCCGCAGGGTATCGATGTCCAGGTGACGCTGACGGACGATGTCGCCGACGCTTTGCGTGCGCGCCGACGCAGCATGGCTGGACCAGTTGGTTGCGGGCTTTGCGGCATCGAATCGATCGATCAGGCTGTCCGTCCGGTGCCCGATGTTTCCTCTGCGGATCTCAAGATGAGGCATGGCGACATCGTCCGAGCCGTCTCGCTCCTTAATGATGCCCAGCCGCTTCACAGAGAAACGCGTGCGGTCCACGGAGCGGGCTTCTACATTCCTGGTAGAGGCTTGCTCGCCGTTCGCGAGGATGTCGGCAGGCACAATGCACTCGACAAGCTCTGTGGGGCTGTCATCGGCACCGGAACGATCGGCTCAAAGGGGGCTGTAGCCGTCACGAGTCGGCTGTCGGTCGAGATGGTGCAGAAAGCCGCGATCCTGGGAAGCTCTGTCCTTATCGCGATTTCTGCGCCGACGGCTCTTGCCATCCGAACTGCCGAGCAAGCCGGCATGACGCTCGTTGCGCTTGTGCGCGGCGATGACTTCGAAATTTTCACCCACCCACACCGTATTTTGCCTGAAAGCATTGCCGATGTCGCATGATCCGCATTCAAAGCTCGTCTACATGGCCAACCAAATTGCGACCTTTTTCAAGAGCCAGCCTGAAAGCGACGCAGCTCAAGGTGTTGCGACGCATATCAACAAATACTGGGAGCCGCGCATGCGGCGGCAATTGTTTGAAATTCTCGAAAAGGACGACAACCGCTTGAACGCGCTCGTCATTCAAGCCGCACCTCTGATCCGCAGGCCGGAACCGGCCGAATCAATCCGGAAATAAATATCGATTTCACGTTGGAGGGGGCACAGGCATTTCGCCTGCTCAAGCATGAATTATTGCAAGAAAAGTCTTTAATCAGGAGGAATTATTCATGGCTGCAGCGGAAACAGATACCACAGGTGATTTAGCCGGACTTGGCCTGCTTGATCGGGAGAGGATCATTGCTAAGCCGGGTTTCAATCGCTGGCTTGTGCCGCCGGCAGCGCTCGCCATACATCTTTGCATCGGTATGGCTTACGGCTTCAGCGTCTTCTGGCTGCCGCTTTCGAAATCGCTCGGGATCACGGCATCGACGGCATGCCCCGATCTGACGCTCGCGTCTGCGCTGTTCACGACGGTATGCGATTGGCGGGTCGCCGATCTCGGTTGGATCTATACCCTCTTCTTCGTTCTGCTCGGTTGCTCCGCGGCCATCTGGGGCGGCTGGCTGGAGCGTTCCGGACCGCGCAAAGCGGGCTTTGTATCCGCTTGCTGCTGGTGTGGCGGCATTCTCGTTGCTGCCTTGGGCGTGATGACGCATCAACTGTGGCTGATGTGGCTCGGCGCCGGCGTCATCGGCGGCATCGGTCTCGGCCTCGGGTACATTTCGCCGGTGTCGACGCTCATTAAGTGGTTTCCGGACCGCCGCGGCATGGCGACGGGCATGGCCATCATGGGGTTTGGCGGCGGGGCGATGATCGGCGCACCGCTCGCCAACCTGCTGATGAACTATTTCAAGACCGATAGCTCGGTTGGCGTCTGGCAAACCTTCATCGTTATGGCGATCATCTATTTCGGCTTCATGATGGGCGGTGCGTTCGGTTATCGCATTCCGCCCGCCGGCTGGCGTCCGGAAGGCTGGACGGCCCCTGCAGCCAAGAGCACGATGATCACCACCAAGCACGTTCACCTGCGCGATGCGCACAGGACGAAGCAGTTCTGGCTGATCTGGGCGGTGCTCTGCCTCAACGTGTCGGCAGGTATCGGCGTTATCGGCATGGCCTCGCCGATGTTGCAGGAAATCTTTGCCGGTTCGCTGATCGGTTTGCCGGACGTTGGCTTTGCGCAGCTTGACGCGGCGCAGAAAGCATCCATCGCCACGATCGCTGCCGGGTTTGCCGGACTTCTGTCGCTCTTCAACATCGGCGGCCGCTTCTTCTGGGCTTCGCTCTCCGACAGGATCGGCCGCAAGAACACCTATTATTGCTTTTTCATCCTCGGTATCGCGCTTTATGCACTTGCGCCGACATTTGCGGGCATGGGCAACAAGGCGCTCTTCGTCCTCGCCTTCGCCATCATTCTCTCAATGTATGGCGGCGGTTTCTCGACAATTCCGGCCTATCTTGCAGATATTTTCGGCACGCAATTCGTCGGCGCTATCCACGGCCGCCTACTGACAGCGTGGGCAACCGCCGGCATCGTTGGTCCTGTAGTCGTGAACTATATTCGCGAAGCGCAGATAGCAGCCGGTGTTGCGCCGGGACCGGCTCTCTACACAGGGACCATGTATATCCTGGCGGGCATGCTGGCGCTGGGTCTGATTGCCAACGCCCTCGTCCGGCCGCTTGCCAGCAAGTGGTTCATGTCCGATGAGGAAGTCGCAGCACTTCAGGCGAAATCCGCAGCCGCAAGCATAGGCCCGACCGGCTCGTTCGGAATCGGCAAAGGCGGCTTCGACGCGAAGGCTCTGCTTGCCTGGGCCGTCGTCGCCATCCCGCTGCTTTGGGGCGTATGGGTCACGCTGAAGGCAACCTTTGCACTGTTCGGTTGATTTTGACCATTCTCGAAAATCAAGGCACGCGCTTCGGCGCGTGCTTTTCTAGTGGTGCGTGCCTGGCGCACCATTAGAAAAGCCGCCTTGCGGCGGCTTCTCCGGAAATCATGCTTCGGTGGCTTACGCTGCCAGTTCGTCGGTTTCGTTTTCCTTGAACATCTTGGCAAGGTTCAGGAAGCAGATCATGCCGTTCTCCGAGGCGATGACGCCTTCGCAGTAAGCGCGATCGAAGGATGCCGTCACTTCCGGCACGGGCTGAACCTGGCTGGAGCCAATCGTCAGAATGTCGGAGACGCGGTCGACAAGCATGCCGATGACCATGCTGTGCACTTCGGCGACAACGATGGCGCTGCGCTCATTGGCGACGGTGCTCTTCATGCCGAGCTTATAGGCGAGATCGATGATCGGGATAACTGAGCCGCGAAGGTTCATGACGCCGATGACATCAGCGGGCGCATGCGGGATCGGCGTCGAGGGCGCCCAGCCGCGGATTTCGCGGATGGTGGTCGTCTTTACGCAGAACTCCTGATCATGCAGGCGGAATGCGATGATCTCGAGAGTGTCGCCGCTGAAGTTATTTGAGTTGATCGTCGTCATTAGAAAGTCTTCCCAAGCCCGGCAGAAGCGGCTGCGTCACCATTGGCGCGAACACCCCGTGCCTTCACACCACGCGACGTCCTCGCAATGATCTTCGAGGCCTCGTTACGGTTATCTAGGACATTACCGGAAGAGTGTTGCACAAATCTAAATTGTCACAGCAGACCACATGGTTTTTGAGTTCATTTGCGGTCCTGCATCAATAATAGAAACGAGGAGGTGCTTGCGTTATGCGATCGTCTTCTCGATCTCAGAGATAGCCCATTCCACCTGTTCCTTGGTGATGACGAGCGGCGGCGCCAGGCGGATCGTATTTTCATGCGTATCCTTTGCCAGGAGGCCCCGTTCCTTGAGGTTATAGCAATACTGCCGCGCGCCGCCTGCTTCCGGCTCCAGCTCGATCGCCATCATCAGGCCGCGGCCGCGCACGTCCTTGACGATGTTGGAGCGGATCGACCTCAGACCCTCGAGGAAGTATGCACCCATCTTCTCGGCATTTTCGATCATGCCTTCTTCGGTGAGCACCTTCAGTGCCGCGCGGGCGACGGCGCAAGCAAGAGGGTTGCCTCCAAACGTCGAGCCGTGCTGGCCGGGTTTGAGCACGCCGAGAACTTCCGAGTTGGAAAGGACGGCCGATACCGGATAGAAACCACCGGAAAGCGCCTTGCCGATCAGCGTCACGTCGGCTTCAATGCCCTCATGCTCCTCCGCCAGAAGTTTGCCCGTCCGGCCGAGGCCTGTCTGGATCTCGTCGAGGATCAGCGTGACATTATTGGCCGTGCACAACTCACGGACACGCTTGAAATACCCCTCAGGCGGGATGATGACACCGGCTTCGCCTTGGATCGGCTCGATGAGGGCGGCAACGGTGTTCTCGTTGATGGCCGCCGCGAAGGCTTCCGCATCGCCGAAGGGAACCGTGCGAAAGCCTGGCGTATAGGGGCCGAAGCCGGCACGTGCGTCCGGATCGGTGGAAAAGCTGATGATAGTGAGCGTCCGGCCATGGAAGTTGTCGGCGCAGACGATGATCTCCGCCTTGCCTTCCGGAACGCCCTTCACTTCATAGCCCCATTTGCGAACCGCCTTGATGGCCGTCTCAACGGCTTCGGCGCCGGAGTTCATCGGCAGGATCTTGTGAGAGCCGGTGAGCGCTGCCAGCTCCTCATAGAGATGCGCGAGCTGGTCGTTGCGGAATGCGCGCGAGGTGAGAGTGAGCTTTCCGGCCTGTTCGACCATCGCCGCCAGGATCTTCGGATGGCAATGCCCCTGATTGACCGCCGAATAGGCGGATAGGCAATCGAGATACCGCTTGCCGTCCGTATCCCAGACGTACACCCCTTCGCCGCGGGTCAGGACGACGTCGAGCGGCTTGTAGTTATGCGCACCAAGCTGGTGTTCGGTGGCGATCAGATCTGCGGATGTGCTCATGGCTGCTTCCCCTTATGCCGCGCGTGTCGGACGATCGAAGATGCGGCGGCCGAAGAGGCTTGCCGTCAGTTCCACGAGAACGCGGGCACTCTTGCCGCGATCGTCCAGAAACGGATTGAGTTCAACGAGATCAAGCGACGAAACGAGGCCGCTGTCGGAAAGCATTTCCATGACGAGGTGCGCTTCGCGAAATGTCGCGCCGCCCGGGACCGTGGTGCCGACGCCAGGTGCGATATCCGGGTCGAGGAAATCGACATCAAGGCTTACATGCAGAAGGCCGTTCGCCCTTTCGATCGTGCTGACGATATGGCGCATGGTGGCTGCGATGCCCTGCTCATCGATCGAGCGCATGTCGAAGACGTTGACGCCGTGCTTTTGGATTTCCACGCGCTCGGACGGATCGACGGAGCGAATGCCAACCTGAAATACATTGCGCGGGTCAACGAGGGGCCGGTCCTTAGGCAGGATTTCGGCGACCTCGGCCTGACCGCTGAAGAAAGCGACGGGCATGCCGTGCATATTGCCGGAAGGCGACGTTGCCGGCGAATTGAAGTCGGAATGGGCGTCGAGCCAGAGCACAAAGAGCGGGCGGCCTTTTTCGGCTGCGTAACGCGCCATGCCGGAGACGCTGCCCATCGACAGGCTGTGGTCGCCGCCGAGAATCAGCGGAAAGCGCCCGGCCGCTGCGGCGTCGTAGGTGCTGGCTTCGAGCGCACGCGTATAGGCGCCAATGAGGCGCAGATTGTGCGCCTTCGGATGGTTCGGAAGGTCGCGTGCCGGAACGACGTGAATGTCGCCTTCATCGCGCACATCATGGCCGAGGTCGATCAGAGCCTGGTCCACACCGGCAATGCGTAGCGCTGCCGGCCCCATCGCCGCCCCGCGCCGGCCTGAGCCTTCCTCTACCGGAACACCGATGAGTGTGACTGATCGAGATTGAACTTCCATTCTGGGCGCTCCGGATTCGAAATTGGATTAACGCATATTCGGATATCGACGTGACGGCAAAAAGATGGAAAAGTGTCAGAAATGAAATCCGATTATGCACTTTGCTAAGTGCGTTTCGACAAAGTGATCGCCATGGACGACCTTGATCAAGAACTTTTAAGCGCGCTTCGCCATAATGCCAGAACGCCGGTATCTTCTCTCGCCGCGATGACCGGCGCGTCGCGCGCGACCGTTGCCGCCCGTATCGACCGGCTTGTTGCAAGCGGCACCATTGCCGCCTTTACCATCCGGACCGGCCATGAAACGCGCGCCGCCGGCGTTCGTGCCATCGTCATGATCGAGGTACTCGGCAAGCTCGCCGACCGAGTAGCCGATCAGTTGCGCGGTCTCCCGCAGGTACGCGCGCTGCACAGTACCAATGGCAAATGGGATTTCGTCGCGGAGCTTGAGGATCGCGATCTCGTCTCCTTCGATGAGACGCTCCGCCGTATCCGGCTCATCAACGGCATCAATTCGACTGAAACCAGTATCCTGCTGAAAACCCGGAAGACCGGATTCTAGTATTCATGTTCGTAGACGATGCCGGCTTCGCCGGCGCCATTTCCACCTGCAGCACCACGTAATTTCACGCCACGCCCGACATCGAGATTGATGATCGCCTTGGCGCCTGCTTCGCCGCCTTGCTGCAACTCGAAATAGGTGCGCTCGTTCAGATAGCGGCCGACGCTGACGCTTGTCTGCCCCTTCTCGTCGGTGCTGATGTTGAGGTCGTCGACACCAAGCTGGTTGCGGAGGCCCTCGAAAAGCGAGGTCGAACGTCCGCCCGCCAACTGGCTCACCGCATCGGCGAGCTGCGCGATCTGGACCGGCGAGAGCTTCGACATCGATTGGCCGAATATGAGCTGCGCCAGTACTTCATCCTGCGGCAAGGTCGGCGAGGACGAGAAGGTGATCGAGGGATCTGTCGCAAGCCCCGTAACATCGACGGTGAGCGTCGTCGTTCCCGAAGTGGAGCTCGCTTCCATATCGAGCGCCGGCGTCAAATCGCCAGCAAACGTAATGCGGCTCTTGTCGGTGAAGTTCAGGCGGCGATTAAGCATCGTCAAGCGTCCGCGACGCATGGTGAAGCCGCCGGAAACGACGGGCGTTGCCGCTGTTCCCCTGATCGTGACGCTGCCACCAAGTTCCGAATCGATGCCGCGGCCGCGGACGAAAATTTTCGATGGCGCGTGAATCTGCAGGTCAAGCGCGAGCGTCGCGGATTTCTCGCCGGCCTTCTGCGCGTTTTCGTCGCGCAGCTGGGCACGCACCGCAGGTGGTGCATTCACGTGCTTAATGTTGATTTCGCGCAGTGAAGTCGGCAGCTTGTCCGGCACGGTGATCGATGCTTTTTCGACATTCAACCTGCCGCTCAGCACCGGGTTGGTGAGAAGCGGACCCCGCAGACCGAGATTGCCATTGACCGTCGCGACGACAAGCGTTCCGTCAACATAGACTGCCCTGTTCAGCCTAAACTCGATGTTTACCGGATAGCCGCTCCCCGGCCGGATCCCGACCGTGCCGCTCGCCGCAACGCTGCCGCCGCTTGCGAAATTGCCGCTTAGGCGGGAAATAGTGGCCTGCTCGCCGTTCATGGTGATGTTGGCGACGACATTGTTGAGCGCAAGGTTCCTGCGGACATCGACAAGCCTGGCGCCGCTGGTCGCGATAGACCCGTTGATGACGGGGCCGGCGGCCGTGCCAGTGATGCGGAGGTCTATGGCGGCGGTACCTTCCGCGACAAAGCCCTGTTGCGCCAGCTGTGCGCCCAAGATGGCAAAGGGGAGGTTGCCGCGAAATTGCAGGTTGAGGGCCCGACTGCCGGTGATCGCAACGGTGCCGCCACCCTTCATCGAAAGGCCGCTGTCGCCGGTAAGGTCGGTATCGATGGTGAGTGTGTTATCGGCGAGCTTGCCGTTCGCGGTGATCGCGAAAGGCGAGAGCCCGGCGCCTTTGGTTTGGCTGGTCGCCGCATTCTTCCAGTTGAGCTTGAAATCAACCTTCGGAGCGGAAAGCGGCCCCGAAACCGATGCGGTTCCGGAGATCGTTCCCTCGGCGGAAAGGCCCGGTACGAAACCGTTTGCCACGCTCGCCGGAAGATTGGAGACATTGGCGTCCACCTTGAGGCTCTTGACGACTGTGCCCTCTATCATGACATTGCCGCCGGCTTTCAGCGTCACGTTGTCAGCGCCGTTCATATTAGCATCGAAGTCGAGCCTGTTGTTCGCAAGCTTGCCGGTCGCGTTGACTGCGAGCTGGGACAATCCTGCCTTCTTGGTGTGGCTGGTCGCCGCGTTCTTCCAGTTGAGTTGGAAGTCGGCTGTCGGGGAAGCGAGGCTTCCCTCAGCCACAACCGTGCCAGAAAGGACACCTTCTGCCGCAAGGCCCGACACGAAATTGTTGGCGATGCCTGCCGGTAGATTGGCAATGTCGGCGTCCACCTTCAGGCTCTCGACCGTTTTGCCGGTAATTGCGACATTGCCGATTGCTTTCAGCGAAGCTCCGCCAGCACCGCTCACATTCGTGTCAAAATCGAGCTTGTTGTCGGCAAATTTCCCGGTCGCGCTTAGGTTTAGCGACGACAGCTTGGCACCCTTCGTCTGACTTGTCGCCAAGTCCTTCCAATCGAGCCTGAAATCAACGGCAGGTGAGGTGAGCGTCCCAGAGGCCGTCACGGTTCCCGAAACAGTACCCCCGGCAGCCAGGCCCGGAACGAAGCCGTTTGCGATGCTTGCGGGAACATTGGTGACGTTCGCGTCAATCTCCAAGCTCTGAATAGTCTTTTCAGCAACAACGACCTTACCGGCCGCTTTCAAAGCTACGCCATCGGCGGCATTCGCACTTGTATCGAAGTCGAGCCTGTCATCGGCAAATTTGCCAGTGGCGCTTAGCTCGAGCGCCTTCAATCCGGCACCCTTGGTCTGGCTTGTGGCTGCGTCCTTCCAATCAAGATCGAAATCAACGGCCGGGGCAGCAAGTGTTCCCGATGCCTTGGCAGTTCCGGAGANCGTGCCCTCCGCGGCAAGTCCGGGCACGAAGCTGTTTGCAATGCTTGCCGGGACATTGTTGAGATTGGCATTTACGTCGAGACTTTGGACCGCNGTGCCGGCGATAACAATATTCCCGTCCGCGCTCAGTCCCGTGTTGGCTGCCCCGGTCAGATCTGCATCGAAGTCGAGCTTGTTATCTGCGAGTTTGCCGGTGGCGCTCAGGCCGAGCGGAGCAAGCTTTGCCTGTTTCGTCTGACTCGTGGCTGCGTCTTTCCAGTCGAGATCGAATTCGACGGCCGGCGCAGCAAGTGTTCCCGATGCCGTGGCAGTTCCAGAGATCGTTCCTTCGGCGGCAAGTCCGGGCGCGAAGCTGTTTGCAATGTTTGCCGGGACATTGTTGAGATTGGCATTTACGTCGAGGTTTTGGACCGCCGTGCCGGCAATCACGACATTGCCATTTGCCTTGAGCCCCATTTCGGCTGGGCCCGATAGGNCGGCATCGAAGTCGAGCTTGTTGTCGGCAAATTTGCCAGTGGCGCTCAGCCCGAGCGCCTTCAATCCGGCACTCTTGGTCTGGCTTGTGGCTGCGTCCTTCCAATCAAGATCGAAATCAACGGCCGG
>NZ_ATTQ01000016.1 GCF_000419765.1 Rhizobium mongolense USDA 1844
CGTTGTTCATGGCCACCGCAAAGCCCATCGAGGAAAGCTTGTCCGGATCGGACTTGGCATCTTCGTAAGCCTTGAGACCCGCCACGACGTTCGACTTCACCATCTGCAGCAGGGTGGAGACTTCGGCGAGCCGCAGCGCACCGGGGGGCGGAACCCCAGGAGATTTACGGGCGGCGGCACGCACGAAAGCCTGCGCGCGGGAGACGGCGTCGACTGCAATGCCATACCAGACGCCGCTCCAGAGCAGATGCGACGAAGCGAGCATCGACTGTGCGGCGATTTCTGCGAAAGGCTTCGGCAGGATCTGAACGGCAGGCGCTTTCCCCTTGAAGAGGAAGCCGTCGGAGCAGGTGCCGCGCATCCCCAGCGTGTTCCAGATGTGCGTGCGCTCAAGTGTGTACTGATCCTTGAGAAACGCCGTCAGGACCTGATCCGAGGGTGCTGCGTCCGGATGACTGCGAGAGGTTATGAGGATCGCATCGGCATGCGAACCATAGGAGATCACGGTCGCGTCCTTTTCGAGACGACAGCTGTCGCCACCGACCTCGATGGCGCAGATGCTGTTGCGCAGATTGCCGCCGATCCCGCCTTCGGTCGTCGCCGATGCGATCAAAAGCTGCTCGGCGGCGATGCGCCGCATGAAGCCTGCATGCCATTCACTTTCGGTGCCGTGCTCGACCAGGCTTGAAAGCTTGATGTGGTGCATGGCGAATACCATCGCACTTGCGGCGCAAGCCTGGCCAAGAACGGAGCAGAGTTCGGCGACTTCGGTCGTCGAAGCCCCCTCGCCACCAAGGTGGCGCGGCACTTGAATGCCGAGCAGGCGCTCGGCTTTCATCGTATCGACGGCCTCGCTTGGGAAGCGGCCTTCGGCGTCGACAGCGTCGGCATATTTCGCGGCGATCTCGGCAACGCGCGCCGTTCTGACGGTAAAACTCTGTTCCGTGATCTTGACCGGAAAGTTCATCACGCGACCTTCCGGTTGTCCTTGATGATATCGACAGTCTTTTCGATCGCGGAGATGCTGGCAAAGGACTTGCGATTGAGGAGATTGTCTGGGAATTCGATATCGAAGGCTTCTTCGATGCCAAGCATGAGCTGCACGGAAGCAAAGGATGTCAGACCGGCCGCATAGAGATCGGCATCGTCGGCTAGCTGATCGATCGAAACAGGAAGCTTGCCGAATTTGGCGAGCAGTTCGCGGATAGTCTTGTTCATCCTTAGCAACCTCCAAGATTGTCATGATCCCGAGTGGCGATTATCGCCTTCATCATGAGCGTTCTTTTAGGCCGGAAAACAAAACATTCCGCTAACTCGTCTGGTTAAATATGAGGAAGACTCGCAGTTAAAATTTTAGAGAGTACCTTGCCTCGATGGCCTTTATCTTTTTCTTGACAGTCACTTAGGCGTTACTCCTGCCTCAAGCGCCAAGATTGGTGTCCAGGCTGAAAGTGCAGAAATGATACGCCAGGAGTCTTCACGTCACTCGGAAGGCGGGTAGGAATGCTCGGCGCCATGGTAATCCAACACGGAAAAACAACCATCCGCCGTCTTCCGGACAGAATTTTCGCCAATCACTGCCTTTCCGTAGCCACCCGGAATATCAAGGATATAGGCCGGCTGACAAAGGCCTGAGATGCGGCCGCGCAGCGAAGAAACGATCTTCTGACCCTCTTCGATCGTCAGCCGGAAATGGCTGGTGCCGGGCGCCAGATCGGGATGATGCAAGTAGTAAGGCTTGATGCGCGTCTCGACGAAGGTCTTCATCAGGTCCGCCAGAACGCCGGCATCGTCGTTGACGCCCTTCAAGAGCACGGACTGACTGACCATGACGATCCCGGCATCGATGAGCCGGCCACAGGCTGCACGGGCTTCGATCGTCATTTCGCGCGGATGGTTGGCATGGAGCGCGACATAAGTCGTCTTGCCGCTCGCTTTCAACGCGGCGATCAGCGTCGCATCGATCCTCTGCGGATCGACAACAGGCACGCGTGTATGGAAGCGGACGATCTTCACGTGATCGATGGCCGCAAGCTCCCGCATCATCTCTTCAAGCCGCCGCGGCGAAAGGACGAGCGGATCGCCGCCCGTAAGGATCACCTCCCAGATCTCCGGATGGTTGCGGATATAGTCGAAAGCAGCCATCATCGCCGCCGGATCGAGCGTACCGAGACCTTGAGGACCGACCATCTCCCGCCGGAAGCAGAAGCGGCAATAAACCGGACAGACATGCACGGCCTTCAGCAGCACGCGATCCGGATAGCGATGCACAATCCCTTCAACCGGGCTGTGCGCATGATCACCGATCGGGTCGGCGCGCTCTTCAGGTGTTACGACCAGCTCGGCCGCATCCGGCACGAACTGACGCGCGATCGGATCGTCGACGTCGGCTCGATCGATCAGCTTGGCGACGGCCGGCGTCAGGGCGATCGCATATCGTGCAGCAACCTCTTCCAGAGCCAGCCGGTCGCGATCGGCTAATAACCCGGCTTTCGACAGGTCATTGACGCTTTTGATCGGCCGGACGATATTCATCATCGATACTCCGCAACCGGCGCCCAGAGCACCTGGTCGATGCGCGAGGCTCCTGTCGCCAGCATGACCAGCCGGTCGAAGCCGAGCGCGATGCCGCTTGCCTCCGGCATGATCGAAAGCGCATCGAGGAAATCCTCGTCGATCGGATAGCGTTCGCCATAAACGCGCGCTTTTTCTGCCATCTCGAGCTCAAAGCGGCGGCGTTGTTCTGCCACATTGGTGAGTTCGCCGAAGCCGTTCGCCAGTTCAACGCCGCAGGCATAGAGCTCGAAACGCTCCGCAACCCGCAGATCGCGTGCCGAGGGACGGGCGAGCGCCGCCTCGCAAACCGGGTATTCATCCAGAATGGTCACGCGGCCGAAACCGAGGCGCGGTTCTATCTTTTCAACCAGAACGCGGCTGAAGAGGTCCGCCCAACCGTCGTCGGCCGAAACGCGCATGCCATTCCGGCGCAGTTCGGAAGCCAGATATTCTCGATCCGTCGAACCATCGGCGACGACCGACGCCAGGAGGTCGATGCTCGCATAGCGCTCGAACGCCTCTGCGACGCTGATGCGTTCAGGTCCGGCGAAGGGGTCGGTTTCGGCGCCCCGATAGGTCAGCTTCGGCGTCTTCACGGTTTCGGCGGCCAGCGCGAGTATCCGCACGCAGTCCATCATCAGCGTTTCATAGCTTTCGCCGGCGCGATACCATTCCAGCATCGTGAACTCGGGATGATGGAATGGGCCGCGTTCGCGGTTGCGATAGACATGTGCGAAGCAGGCGATGCGCTGCTCACCGGCCGCGAGCAGCTTCTTGCAGGCAAATTCCGGCGAGGTGTGCAGGTAGAAGGATGTCGCCTGCCCGTCCGTCGTCAGCGCCTCGGTTGCAAACGCGTGCAGATGCGCCTCGTTGCCGGGCGAAACCTGCAGCGCCGCCGTATCTACCTCGATGAAATCCTCGCGCGCGAAGTAGCCACGCAGCGCCGCCTGGATCGCGTTCCGTCCAATCAGGAAGGGGCGGCGATCCGCGTGGACGCTGGGGGTCCACCAAGGGGACGCTTTGGCGCCGGTAAGGTTCATTCTCAGCTTTCTTCACCAGGCCGGCCAACGCGAGGGCTGGCGTTTTGCCGGATTTTAGGTTAGTTGCGCCCCAACGAAAACAATTTGCGTCATGGGGACCATCCAGACAGTCCCTCTACGACGCCAAAAGCCGAGTTACAAGGAAGTCTTATGGTCAAGGTCATCGCCTCTTCGGTCCGCAAGGGCAACGTTCTCGACGTCGACGGCAAACTCTACGTCGTTCTCACTGCGCAGAACTTTCACCCCGGCAAGGGTACGCCGGTCACCCAGGTCGACATGCGCCGCATCGTCGACGGCGTGAAGGTTTCCGAGCGCTGGCGCACGACCGAGCAGGTCGAGCGCGCCTTCGTTGAGGATGTGAACTTCCAGTATCTCTATGAAGACGGCGAAGGTTTCCACTTCATGAACCCGGCGACCTACGATCAGGTTGTCGTCGACAACGAAACAATGGGCGACCAGAAGGCCTACCTCCAGGAAGGCATGACCTGCATTCTGTCGATCCATGAAGGCATTCCGCTGGCACTCGAGCTGCCGCGTCACGTCACGCTCGAGATCACCGAGACGGAACCGGTCGTCAAGGGCCAGACGGCGTCTTCCTCCTATAAGCCGGCGATGCTTTCGAACGGCGTGCGCACCCTGGTGCCGCCGCATATCAACGCGGGCACGCGCGTCGTTATCGCAACGGAAGACAACTCCTACGTCGAACGCGCCAAGGATTGATCCTTCGGACATATCAGACAGAAAGGCCGGCCCGACGCCGGTCTTTCTGTTTTGATTACAGATGCGGGTTGCGCGGCCGGTATTTTTTCACCAGCCGCTGATTGACTTCCGCAGCGCCCGGCATGTTGGCGCTGAGATAGACTGGTGCGTCGCCGGACTTCGAAAGCGCTGAGGCAACTTCAGCGAAGATTGCGTTCAGCACGGTTGCTCCGACAGCTGTCGACACCGGGCCTACCTTGAGACCGCTTCCAGCCAGATCGAGCACGGCATCGCCGGGCGGCAAGCCGTTATCCAGCACGACATCGGCGATATCCGCAAGCCGGCGGCGGCCATTGGCAATCGCGCTCGAATAGGCAACCGAGGTAACAGCGATCACCTTGGCGCCGATCTCGCGGCCATAATCCGCAGCCTCGATTGGTGCGGCATTCACGCCCGAGTTCGAAGCAATGATGATAACGTCGCCTGGCTGCATGCCGTAGCGCTCCAGCACCGGCCGAACGAGGCCTTGCGTGCGTTCATAGACCGAGCTGATGACCGCTCCCTCATGCAGCATCGCGGAGCCGATGAGAACCGGCACGGTGAACGCAAGACCGCCGGCGCGATAATGCACCTCCTCGGCCAGCATATGCGAATGGCCCGTGCCGAAGACGTAAACGCGCTTGTCATGACGCGCCGCATCGAGGATGACTGCTGCGGCCTTCGCCATGGGTTCGGCAAGGCTTTTCTTCAAAGCCTCAAGACGGCCGATCAGATTGGAGAAATAGGCATCCGTAACCGCCGTCATGGCATTTCCTTTGCTTCAGGCCGCTTCGCCGTCGATCCAAGTGGCCGTGACTTCGATCGCATCCGTCAAATGCACGAGGTCGGCGCGCGCTCCCGGCGAAAGATGGCCATAACCGTCGAGCCGAAGAAACCGGGCCGGATAGAGCGTTGCCATGCGCAGCGCCTCGGCAAGCGTCAGATCAAGATAGGTGACGCCATAGCGGATGGTCGACGCCATATCGACATCCGATCCGGCAAGTGTGCCGTCCGAAAGCACCAGCTTCGAGCAGAAGCCCCCCTTCTCACGCCGCACGGTGCGGCCGTTCAGCATGAAGCTATCCTTCTCGGAGCCCACCAGCGACATGGCATCCGTCACGAAGAAGAGCTTGCCTTGCCCGCGCTTGGCGCGAAGTGCAGTGCGCAGCACTTTTGGATCGACATGATGGCCGTCGGCGATTATGCCGCACCACGTCGACGGATGGTCGATTGCCGCGCCAACCAGACCGGGTGCGCGGTGGCCCATCTGGCTCATGGCGTTGAAAAGATGGGTGACGCCGCGTACTCCAGCATCGAAACGTTCTTCTGCAGCTTCGCTCGAACAATCCGAATGACCGATGCTGATGATGATGCCAGCCTCGCTCAGTTCGCGAACTTGAGCAACCGTCACCTGTTCGGCCGCCATCGTCACGAGCAGCGTACCGATCGCCTCACGGGCGCGGATGAAAGCTTTGACATCCTTGTCTTCGACCGGGCGCATCAGTTCGGCCAGATGCGCGCCTTTGCGGGCAGGCGCCAGATGTGGGCCTTCGAGATGAAGACCGGCTACGCCGCGATTGGTTTTAACCGCATCCTTCGCGGCCTCGATCGCAGCCGCCGTCGCGTCCGCCGTATCGGTGATCAGCGTCGGAAGCAGCGCCGACGTGCCAAAGCGGCGGTGACCGTCAGCAATGATATACATCGAAGCTGCCGACGGCTCATCGTTCAGCATACGCCCGCCGCCGCCATTCACCTGCGCATCGACGAAACCTGCCGAAAGCACACCGCCGGCTAGCGAGATCGTCTCGCCTTCGGGCAACCCGTTGCACGAGACAATCGCCTCGACCCGGCCATTGGTAACGATCAGCGCTTTTTCGTCGTGGAACCTCTCGCCGTCGAAGATCCGGGCACCGGTGAAAATCTTGCGGGCTATCATATCGTCTCCGTGACTTTGAGCAGGTTCGCCGGCTTGTCTGGATCGAAACCCTTGCGGCGCGTAACTGACTCGATCAGCCGATAGTAGACGAGAAGCGACACGAGCGGATCGAGGAGGCCGTTGCCCGTCGTCGGCACGAGCAGATTGACGCCGGAAAGCGGCTGCGCTGAGAACGGTACCGTCGTTGCGCCGAGCTTTTGTAATCGCTCGAGTGCCTGAACATTGTTGGCATAGGCCGCATCATCGGGCATGAAGGCGACGATCGGGAAACCCGGCTGCACGAGGCGCATCGGGCCATGCATCAGCTCTGCCAGCGAAAAGGCTTCCGCGTGAAGGCCGGACGTTTCCTTGGCTTTCAGCGCGGCCTCGAGCGCGATCGCAAAAGCTGGGCCGCGGCCTGCCGTATAAAGCGAGGTTGCATTGAAGAGCACGTCTTCTGCGGCAGCCGTATCGATACCAGCAGTCGCCGATAGAGCCTCCGGCAACCTCTCCAACGAGGCTTGCAGATCGGCCGTAGCGCCAATGGCAGCCGTCACGCCGGCGAGCGCGGCAACCGAGGCGATGAAGGACTTGGTCGCGGCAACACTCTTTTCCGCGCCCGCATTGAGGTCCAGAACGATATCTGCCTGCTTTGCAAGCGGGCTGTCGGTGACGTTCACAACGGCGATCGTGGTCGCGCCGCCACGCTTGGCAGCATCCTGAAGGGCAACGATATCTGGGCTGGCGCCGGATTGCGAAACCGTGAAGTGAACACCGCCCTTCAACTGCAAAGCCGCGCCATAGACGGAAGCGATCGATGGGCCGATGGACGCCACGGGAATACCGGCAGTGATCTCGAAGAGATATTTGAAGAAGGTTGCAGCATGGTCCGAAGAGCCGCGCGCTGCCGTCGTCACCACGCTCGGGCGAACCGAGGAAAACAGCTTGGCGATTTCGGCGAAAACCGGCTTCTCATTTTGAAGGAGCGTCGCGACCACGTCCGGCGACTGGCCCGCCTCCTGCAGCATCAGCGACTGGTTCTCACTCATAGGTCATCTCCAATTTTCAGTTCGGCTACGAAATCGTAGGCATCGCCGCGGTAGTGCGAACGGGTGTATTCAACGACGCGCTGGTCTTCCAGGCGCGAAATCCGTTCGATCAACAGCGCCGGCGCACCGGTCTTTACATTCAGCATCGAGGCTGATGAAGGATCGAGCGTCACGGCCGTCAGCCGCTGCAGAGCACGCACCGGCTTGTGGCCGTTTGCGGCCAGCGCATCATAAAGCGATCCCTCGCCGCCGGCATTGTTGCCGAGGAACTTGACCGGCACAACCGCCCGCTCGATCGCCAGCGGCAGACCATCCGCGAGGCGCAGACGATCCAGGCGCAGAACGGCCTCATCCTGCCCAAGTCCGAGAAGGAAGGATTCTTCCGGCGATGGCGAATTGATCGTGCGGGACAATATTCTTGCCGCCGGCGAACGGCCGCGTGAGCGCATATCGGCCGAGAAAGACGAAAGACGCCAGAGCGGCTGCTCCATGCGCTCCACCTTACTGGAAACGAAGGTACCGCTGCCGTGACGCGATTCCAATGCGCCAGAGCTCATCAGATCACGATAGGCGGTTCGCACCGTCACGCGACCGAGCTTCAGAGCTTCGGCGAGATCGCGCTCTCCGGGGAGGGCCGCACCCGGCTTGAGAAGGCCTTCCTGAATGAGGCCGATCAACGCCAGTGCCAGCCGCTTGTAGAGCGGTCCCGTCATCGTTTCGTCGCGCAGACCGCGGGCGTTGAGCTCCGCTATCAGACTGGTTCTATCCATGGATTAACCATAGAACCTATTTAGAACCACTTTTCAAGTCGAATCTATAACGCGAAGATAAAACCGTCGTGACGCCACGAAGGGTCATGAGTGATGGAATGTCCGCGAAGATCAGCTTTTCGTGAAGATGTAATCCGTTTCCTGCCGCAGTACCTCGCCTGGGCGTAGCACCGCATTCGGAAAGCCCTCATGATTGATCGCATCCGGCCAGACCTGCGTTTCGAGGCAGAAGCCGGCGAAGGGCCCGTATTTCCGGCCGCCGATGCCCGCGACCGCAACGTTGAGCTTGAAACCGGCATAGAACTGTATGCCCGGTTCGGTGGTCCTAACCTCCAGCGACACACCGGAGTTGACGCTGCGTGCCAGTACGACGGTCCGCTTGGCCGTGCGTTCGGTCGAAAGGCAGAAATTGTGGTCGTAAAGCGCCTGCTCGCCACCGCGATCGAACCTTTTCATCGGGGCCATTTCGCGGAAGTCGAAAACCGTGCCTTCGACCTGTCGGACCTCGCCGGTTGGGATTTGTTTCTCGTCAGTCGGTAGATAATGATCGGCAGCGATCATGATATCGTGGCCGAGCGCATCTTCGCGACCGTCGAGATTGAAATAGGCGTGCTGGCAGAGATTGGCGAGCGTCGGCTGGTCGGTAGTCGTCTCGTAGACGACCGAGAATTCGCCATTGCCATGCACACGGTAAGTCGCCTGGACGGTGCAGGTGCCTGGATAGCCTGCGCGACCGTCCGGGTCGACGATCTTCAAGACGACACTGTCTGCATCGTGCTCGACAATCGTCCAGTTGCGCTTGGCGATATTGTCGCTGCCGCCGTGCAGATGCGAAACGCCCTTTTCATTGAGCTCGAGCTGATAGGCCTTGCCGTCGAGGGTAAACTTGCCGCCGCCGATGCGGTTGGCGCAGCGGCCGGGCGTTGCACCAAAATAGGAGGAATGGGAGGGATAGTTGGCAAAGTCGTCGAAGCCGAGCGTGAGAGGCGCATCATGGCCGTCGAGCCGGAGATCCTGGATGACTGCCCCCCAAGTCATGATCTTGGCTGTAAGGCCGCCGCCCTTGATCTCGACGCGATAGACGGTTTCGCCGTCTTTCGTCGTTCCGAAAACTTCCCGTTCGAGCTTTTCCGACATCGTTCGCCATCCCAAATCTGTGTTGGTTTCAGGCCCGCGAACCTGCCTCCATTTGCAAAGGACCGCAACCATCAAACACAAAAAAGAGACGCCGCCGCAACAAGGTCAGCGGCGGCTGCGGTTCAGGTTTTTGTACCGATTTCGTCGAGATTATAGGGCGTCGTCTGGTAGATTTCGTTGATCCAATTGCCGAAGAGCAGATGCGCATGGCTGCGCCAGCGGTTCTGCGGTGCAAGCGACGGATCGTTATGCGGGAAATAATTATGCGGCATCTTGATCGGCACGCCGGCATTCACGTCGCGGAAATATTCGTCGGAAAGCGATGTGGAATCGTATTCCACATGATTGAACATGTAGAGCCGCTTGCCTTTTTTCTCATGCACGAGACACACGCCCATCTCATCGGATTCCATGAGGATTTCGAGGCTTGAGGATTTGTCGATATCGGCGCGCCGGACCTCGGTCCAGCGCGAGACCGGCACTTCGAAATTATCGGAAAAGCCGTTGAGGTAGACGGATGAAGGCTTGAGGTTCTTATGGCGATAGACGCCGAACGCCTTTTCCTTCAGCTCGTATTTCGGAACCTTGTGGAAATGGTAGATCGCCGCCATTGCGCCCCAGCAGACATTCATGCTCGAATGAACGTTCGTCTCGGTCCAATCGAGGATCTTCTTCATCTCCGTCCAATAGGTCACGTCCTCGTAAGGCAGAGTTTCGATCGGTGCGCCAGTAATGATGAAGCCGTCGAATTTGCGATCCCTTACCTCCTCCCAAGTCTGGTAGAAAGCAAGCAGGTGGTCTTCGGATGTGTTCTTGGCCCTATGGTTGCCAATGCGGATCAGCGAGAGCTCCACCTGGAGCGGCGAGGCGCCCACAAGGCGCGCCATCTGCAACTCCGTCTTGACCTTGTTCGGCATGAGATTGAGAAGCCCGATCTGCAAAGGGCGGATATCCTGACGGATCGCCGCCGTTTCGGTCATCACCCGCACACCCTCATGAACGAGGGTCTCGAAAGCGGGCAGAGTATCGGGGATCTTGATGGGCATTGCGGTCACTCAATCCAAACAAAGGTACCGGCAAATAAAAAACCGGCGGCGAAAGAATCGCTACCGGTCCGCACGCGGCCCTTTAGCGACTTATTTAACGTGGCTGCAAGCCGGCCGGCCAAATCACCACGGAGAACACTAAATAGCGCCGGAGCCCACGCGAATCAATCGCAATTCTGAAGGGGCGCGTTGAACCAGGGTAACTCACGCGTTAATGACTGGTAGAATCTGTTGATGGACAGGGCGCGTCACCATGTTAATCAAGCATCATCATGGTCCGCATGGAAGCACATAATGGCAGACGTCGTCGAAGGCAGACCGAGCATTCAAGGGCAGGATAGAGTAGGTTACGATCTGAGCCTCGGATACCGCCTGAAACTGATGTTCGCCGCATTCTGGGATTCCAAGGTCCGCGGAAAGATCCTGCTTCTCGCCGCGATCTTGCTCGCGGTGATCCTGGCGACGGCCTATGGCCAGGTCATTCTGAACCGCTGGAACGCGCCGTTCTACGATTCCCTGCAGCGCCGCGACGTCGGCGAATTCTTCCATCAGCTCCAGGTCTTCGCGTTGATTGCAGGTTCGCTATTGCTCATGAACGTCGGCCAGGCGTGGCTCAACCTGATGACCGCGCTTTATATGCGCGAGGGACTTACCCGTGACCTCGTGGATCACTGGCTGAAGCGCAAGCGTGCGCTGCGTCTCGCCTCAACCGGCCTGATCGGGGTCAACCCGGATCAGCGGCTACACGAGGACGCCCGCAATCTTGCAGAAAGCACGACCGGCCTCACGCTCGGCCTCATCCAGTCGACAATCCTGCTCGTCAGTTTCATCGGCGTTCTCTGGGAGCTTTCGAGCGGCTTCGTCTTCCATTTTCGCACCTACGCCTTTGCCATTCCGGGCTATATGGTCTGGGCCGCGATCTTCTATGCCGCATCCGCCTCGATCCTCAGCCAGATCGTCGGCCGCAAGCTGGTGATATTGAATGCCGACCGCTTCTCCAAGGAAGCGGAGCTTCGCTTTTCGCTGATGCATGCCAACGAGAACATGCCGGCGATTACCGTGGCCCGCGGCGAGGAAAACGAACGCCGACGGATCAATGAGGACATCACTTCGGTACTTGCCATCCTGAAGCGACTGACCATGGCCAGCACCAACCTCACCTGGGTTTCGGCGGGTTACGGCTGGCTGGTCATCGTCGTCCCGATCATCGTCGCGGCTCCTGCCTATTTCTCGGGCAGCCTGACCTTCGGCGAACTCATGATGTCCGTCGGCGCCTTCAACCAGGTGAATACGGCCCTGCGCTGGTATGTTGCCAATTTCGCCGCGATCGCCGAGTGGCGCGCCACGCTGATGCGCGTGACCGATTTCCGCCATGCCCTGCACGGCATGGACGAACCCATCAATCCGAAGAATGCGATCACCTACGAGGATAACGCGGATACGCTGACCCTCAAGGATCTGATGATCGCCGCCAAGCTCGGCGAAGAGGTCGATCTGTGCGGCGGCTTTGCCGTCCGCGAGACGGATGTCACGATCAGAGCCGGCGAGAAGGTCATGATCAACGGCGATCACAATGTGAACCGCAAGCTGCTCTTCCAGGCGCTTGCGGGCCTCTGGCCCTGCGGCAGCGGCAAGATAGGGCTGCCGCCCGCCGACGGCGTGCTTTTCGTTCCGGAAGTGGCCTATGTGCCCGGCGGCACATTGCGCGAAGCGCTGTCCTTCCCGGAACCGGTAGACACCTACAAGAGCGAGGACGTCGAAGCAGCGCTTCAGAAAGCCGGCCTTAGCCACCTCATTGCGCGCCTCGATACACGGGCCCGCTGGGATAAGATGCTCGACTCCGATGAGCAGAAGGCGATCGGCTTTGCCCGCTTGCTGCTGGCCAGGCCGCGCTGGATCATCTTCGACGAAGTGCTGGAAGGCCTTGAGCCTGAATGGCAGTCAACGCTGATGGCGCTGCTGACGACGCTATCCGATTCCACGATGATTTATATCGGACGGTCCGAGGCCTACGTCGAAACCTTCAATCCGCGCACATTGCATTTGCATCCACTGGCGGCGAAGATCGAGCAGTCGGCCTCCCCGACAGCAGGAACTGGCACGGCACACGCACATGCACGGGTCATTTGAACAGTCGCGGTACCACGCGTTCGAACCAAGGACAGACAAGACCTGCGCAATCTGACAAAGGGCAGGACGTTTTCCTCGTCAGGACGGTACCTAGCCCTCCAGCTCTTCGCGCAGCATTTCCAGCTCCAACCATTCTTCTTCCATCTTCATCAGGCTGTCGCGCAGCTTTTCCATCTCCGCCGCAAGCCGGTTGAAGGTGGCAGTATCTTTGCTGAAGAGATCGGGATCGGCCATCTTTTCTTCGCGCCTGGCGATTTCAGCTTCTGCCTTGGCCATTTCCTTGGGCAGGGTTTCGAGCGCGAATTTCTGCTTGTAGGAGAGCTTGCCTTTGCCCTTAGACGCATCTGCCACGGATGCAGCCGACTCAGCTTTCGGTTTCTCCGCAGCCTTTTCGTTCTTCTTCCGCTCCTCCATCGCGCCCTTGCGCTGGGCAAGCATATCGGAATAGCCGCCGGCATATTCGATCCAGCGTCCATCAGGCGCGTCGGGGACGGCGGGCGCGATTGTCGAGGTCACCGTGCGGTCGAGGAAGTCGCGGTCGTGGCTCACGAGGATAACCGTACCCGGGAAGCCGGCGACGATTTCCTGCAGCAGGTCCAGCGTCTCCAGATCGAGGTCGTTGGTCGGTTCATCGAGGATCAGAAGGTTGGTCGGGCGCGCGAGGATGCGCGCCAGCATCAGCCGCGCGCGCTCACCGCCTGACAGGTTCTTGATCGGCGTGCGCGCCTGCTCCGGCTGGAAGAGGAACTCCTTCATGTAGCCGGTGACGTGCCGTTGCTCCCCGTTCACCAGCAGATTCTCGCCGCGCCCGTCGGTCAGGTAGTGCGCGAGCGTATCCTCCAGATTGAGATCTTCGCGCTTCTGGTCGAGCGTTGCGATCTCGAGATTGGTCCCGAGCTTCACCGTGCCGCTGTCCGGCGAAAGCTGTCCCGTCAGCATCTTCAGAAGCGTCGTCTTGCCCGCGCCGTTTGGTCCGACGAGACCGATGCAATCGCCGCGATGGACGCGGATTGAGAACGGCGCAACAATTTGACGGTCACCGAAAGTCTTGGTGATCTTTTCTGCTTCGATCACCAGCTTGCCGGATTCCTGCGCATCGGAGACCGCAGCCTGCACGGTCCCTTGCGGCCCCTTGTGGCCACGATGCTGCGAGCGCATGGTCTGCAACTCGCCGAGGCGGCGCATATTGCGCTTGCGCCGAGCGGTTACGCCATAGCGCAGCCAGTGCTCCTCGCGTTCGATCGCCTTGCCGAGCTTGTGCTGCTCCAGTTCTTCCGCCTCGAGCACCTGATCGCGCCAGGCTTCGAAATGGGCAAAGCCACGGTCGAGCCGCCGCGACATACCCCGGTCGAGCCAGACGGTCGCCGTCGAGACCTTTTCGAGGAAACGGCGGTCGTGGGAAATCAGGACCAGCGCCCTGCGGCTCTTCTGGAGTTCGCCTTCCAGCCATTCAATGGTCGGAAGGTCGAGATGGTTCGTCGGCTCATCAAGCAGGAGAATATCCGGTTCGGGCGCCATCACGCGGGCAAGCGCGGCGCGTCGGGCTTCGCCGCCGGAGAGGTTTTTCGGGTCCTCTTCGCCAGTCAGGCCGAGATGCGAGAGGAGGTAGGTCACGCGATAAGGGTCATCGCCCGGCCCAAGACCGGATTCCGCATAAGCCTGCACCGTCTTGAAAGCGGCAAAATCCGGAGCCTGCTCCAAATAGCGCGCCGTCGAGGACGGATGGCGGAAAACCTCGCCTGATTGCGCTTCAACGATCCCGGCCGCAATCTTCAAAAGAGTCGATTTGCCCGACCCGTTACGGCCGACCAGACAGATCTTATCGCCCGGCTCGACCTGCAGGTTCGCGCCGGCCAAGAGTGGCGTTCCACCGAAGCTTAGGAAGATACCGTCGAGTTTCAGGATAGGAGGGGCCAAAAATCAGACTCCGGAAAAATCATAAGGGCGGGCAAGGACGATCGCCCGGCCGCTGCCGAGCGTAAAACGAACCTTGCCTTCCGCGACGTTGGAAATGGTACGTGAGGAGCCGAAGGGCAAATGAAAATCGATGAGCGGATAGCGGGCATTCTCGATGAAAAGACCATGCAATTCGCTGAAGCCGGATACCGAAAACAGACTGTTCCTCGGCAAATCGAGCGTAATTTTGCCAGCGAGAAGCGGCACGGCCTCCTCCGTTCCGGAGGTCAACAGAATGTCGAAACCCTGTTCGGCAAGGCTGACGGCGTAAAGCAGCAGCTGCAGCGCGTGGTCCGAGCGCTCGCCACTGAGCGCACCGGCAAGGACAAGTCGCCGTGCGCCGCGCGCAATCGCCTCCGACACGGCGATTTCACCATCCGTTGCGGCCTTGGCAGCCGGGTAGGGCTGTTTCGGGACATGCGGAAATGCGCCCTTAAGATCCGGCGGCGTCGAGTCGAAATCCCCGACCCAAAGCTCCGGCACCACACCAAGCGCTGCTGCATGCCGCATACCGCCGTCGGCGGCGATGAAGCGGCTGCCAGAAACGGCAGAACGCAGGCGCTCGGTCAAGCTGAGTTCGCCGCCGAGCAGGATCGTGAAAGTGGATTGGCTCATGGCATTGCCCATAGCGCAAAGCAGGGGCCAAGGGAAAGGGGCTACGGTCAGCGCGCTTCGCCCTTGTCATAAAGCCTTCATGGCGATACATCTGCCGACGCTCTAACGGGGTGCCTGGATGTCCGCAAGGATACCGGCTGAGAGGCATCGAGCCAACCCGCGGAACCTGATCCGGTTAACACCGGCGGAGGGATTAGACGCGTGACATTCGGCAACGCCCTTTTCCCCTTCAAAAGAAACTCAAGGAGGAGGCACGCCATGTCCGGCCGCACATCGATTATCTCTTCGCTGACCGCAGCATTTTTCGCCGCGACGCTCGGCTTGTCTGCCGCGCACGCCGCGGAAAAGTCGCTCACCATATACACTTACGAAAGCTTCACGTCCGAATGGGGACCGGGGCCGAAGGTCAAGGACGCTTTTGAGAAGACATGCGGCTGTACGGTCAATTTCGTCAGCGTCGCCGATGGCGTCGCACTGCTTTCGCGCTTGAAGCTCGAGGGAGCTTCCACCAGGGCTGACGTCGTCCTCGGCATCGACACGAACCTCGTCACCGAAGCCAAGGAGACAGGCCTATTCGACGCAAGCGGCGTCGATGTCGGCGCGCTGAAGGTGCCGGGTGGCTTCGTGGACGATGTCTTCGTTCCCTACGACTACGGTCACTTCGCGATCGTCTACGATACGCAAACGATCAAGGACCCGCCCCAGAGCATGAAGGATCTGGTCGAAGGTGATCCTTCGCAGAAGATCGTCATCGAAGATCCGCGAACCTCGACGCCGGGCCTCGGCCTGGTGCTCTGGGTCAAATCCATTTATGGCGACAAGGCGCCGGAAGCCTGGGTCAAACTCAAGAACCGCATCCTGACGGTCACGCCCGGCTGGTCCGAGGCCTATGGCCTGTTCACCAAGGGCGAGGCGCCGATGGTGCTGTCTTATACCACATCCCCTGCCTATCACATGGTGACTGAGAATACCGATCGCTACCAGGCCGCAGCCTTCTCGGAAGGCCATTATATCCAGATCGAAGTCGCGGGCCTTTTGAAGAATGCGCCGAACAAGGATCTCGCCCGCGACTTCCTGAAATTCATGATGACACCCGGCTTCCAGGATACCATCCCGACGAACAACTGGATGATGCCGGTTTCCGCAACCTCCAAGCCGCTGCCGGATGCCTTTAGCAAGCTCGTCAATCCGGCCAAGACCTTCCTGATGAGCCCCAACGACGTCGCCAGGAGCCGCAAGGCCTGGATCGACGAGTGGCTGGCGGCGATGAGCATGAACTGATGCTGCAGACCGCAGCCGAACGACAGCGTGCATTGACCGGCGGAGCGATCAGCCTCGCCGCCGTCACGTTGTTTGTCGGCCTTGCAGCGTTCTCCTTGCTTTTTGCCGGAGGCGGCGCGGCCATCGTCGGCATTCTTTTCGATCCTTATATTCTGCGTGTGCTGCGCTTCACGCTGCTGCAGGCGCTGCTTTCGACCGCACTTTCGATCGCCTTCGCGATTCCGGTTGCACGCGCGCTCGCCCGCCAGCCGCATTTTTTAGGGCGCATCTGGATCATCCGCCTGATGGCCGTTCCTATGGGGCTGCCGGTACTGATCGGCGCACTCGGCTTGATCGGGATATGGGGCAGGCAGGGGTTGTTGAACTCGCTTATGATGAAGGTCGGGCTTGACGAACCGGTGAGCATCTATGGGCTAACCGGCATCCTTCTCGCCCATGTCTTCTTCAACCTGCCGCTTGCCTGCCGCCTGATGCTTGCAGGTCTCGAACGCGTGCCCGCCGAATACTGGCTGATGGCAAGCGGCCTCGGCATGCGGCCCCGCTCGGTCTTCCGCTTCATTGAATGGCCGGCGATCCGCCCGCTCATTCCCGGGATAGCCGGATTGATCTTCATGCTCTGCGCCACCAGCTTCACGTTGGTGCTAACCCTCGGTGGCGGCCCGGCAGCAACCACGATCGAGGTCGCGATCTACCAGTCGCTCCGTTTCGATTTCGACCCCGGCCGCGCAATCGCCTTGTCGCTCCTGCAGATCGCGCTGACGGCGGGGATCCTCGGCGCGATGGCACTTTTTCCGCCTGCCGCAGATGAGGGCCTGACCGAAGGCAGAGACATCAAGCGGCTTGATGGCAAAGGGCCATGTGCCAGAATGGCCGACAGTCTGCTCTTGCTGATCGCCGTGCTTTTCCTCGGCTTTCCGCTTGTGTCGATCATCACCGCCGGGTTGCACGCCGATCTCATAAAGCTGCTGCAGGAGGCGATCTTCTGGCAGTCGGCCGGGATGAGCTTGGCGATCTCGCTTTCGGCCGCTCTGCTCTCGATCGTCCTGTCGATGGCGATGATTCGTGCCCGGCATGCAATCTTATCGAAGCGGCGGCGCGGCGTTACCGACAGGTCCTTTTTCACAGCCATGGGCGGTGCTTCGTCGATGGTCCTTCTCGTGCCGCCAATCGTGCTCGCAACGGGGTGGTTCATGGCACTGCGGCCTGTCGGCGATGCGACGCGCTTTGCAGCCGTGCTCGTCGTTCTCATCAACATGCTGATGGCACTTCCCTTTGTCATGCGCGTACTGGAGCCGGCCTATGTCGTGCATCAGCGCCGGACGCAGAAACTCGCCGCAAGCCTGGGTATTGCGACCGCGGCTCGATTGAGGCTCATCGATTGGCCGGCCTTGAAGAAGCCGCTGCTCACCGCCTTGTCGTTCGCCATGGCGCTCTCGCTCGGCGATCTCGGTGCCGTCGCTCTTTTCGGCTCTGAGGGTTTTGTCACATTGCCCTGGCTCGTCTACAGCCGCATGGGCAGCTACCGGACGAACGATGCCGACGGCCTTGCGCTGATTCTCGGCATCATTTGCCTGCTGCTGACAATCGCCGGAACAGCGGGCCGGCCGAGACGGGAGAATGGCGATGGCGATCGCTGATCGATACGAGATCGACATGCAGGACGTGCGCTTGATGCTCGGCACGCACGCGTTCCATTTCGATTGCCGTCTGCCGGCCGGCCGGATTGTCGCGGTGAGCGGCCCTTCCGGCGCCGGGAAGTCAACCTTTCTCAATCTGCTTGCCGGTTTTGAAAGACCTGACAGCGGCCGCATTCTGATGCACGGCGCCGATGTGACGGCCGCCTATCCGGCGGAACGCCCGGTCTCTGTCGTCTTCCAGGACAACAATCTCTTTGCCCATCTTGATATCTTCACCAATGTCGGCCTGGGGATCGATCCGGCGTTGAAGCTTGCCGCCGAAGACCGGAAAAAAATTTCCCAAGCACTTGAGAAGGTCGGCCTTGCCAATTTCGAACGGCGTCTGCCCGCAACGCTTTCCGGTGGAGAGCGGCAGCGCGCCGCATTTGCACGGGCGCTCGTGCGAAAGCGCGCCGTTCTGCTGCTCGATGAACCTTTTGCAGCACTTGACCCCGGCTTGCGCGCGGGCATGGCCGAACTGCTGCTTGGTTTGCACATGGAAACCGAAAACACGGTGATCATCGTTTCGCATGATCCCGACGAGGTGCGCCGCATCGCCGATTACGGTGTCTTTATCGATAAAGGCACGATCTGTCTTGCCGCGCCGCTCAACGAGTATCTCGCGCGGGAAGATATGCCCGCGCTAAGGCGATTTCTGCACGGTTGACGAATCTCATACTTGCGATGGCACTTTCGCCACATTTTCATCCGAGCGAAAGATCGCCCTAACGACGCCACGCTTGCTAAAATACAACGGCGCTACAATTAAACAGAGTCTCGCTATGCAACCGATGCGGAAATCAGTTACAGCAATGGCTTGTGTCTTCCCGCTGTGCAGTGCGAGAACCGGGATGGACGACTGTTGAACCCCGTTGGAAGCGGCCGGATCGGACAAGCGGCAAACCGGCCGAAAAGCAAGATGACTCGGAGAGCCAGACTGGACAGCATGACGACGTGGAAACGCCCCGCGCCCTCCAGTAACGTGCTTTCTGCGCCATACCGGTGGAGCCGCCATGCGTTGCTGGTGTCTGCAGCCACAGTCGCGCTCAATGGCTGCCAGTCTATTCTCGAGCAATCCTATCAGCCGACGGTCTCGCCCTCTGCCAGCCCGCAGATCGTCGATGAAGTGCAAAAGAACGATCCGCGTGCCGCCATGGGCGCGCGCGAACATCCGCGTATCGTTGCGAGCTACGGCGGCGAATACAAGGACGCCAAGACTGAACGCCTCGTTGCGCGCATTGCCGGTGCGCTAACGGCGGTGTCGGAGAATCCGAGCCAGTCCTACCGAATCACGATTTTGAATTCGCCGGCAATCAACGCTTTCGCGCTGCCGGGCGGCTATCTCTATGTGACCCGTGGTCTGCTGGCGCTTGCCAACGACGCTTCTGAAGTCGCGGCTGTGCTGTCGCATGAAATGGGTCATGTTACGGCCAATCACGGCATCGAACGCCAGAAGCGCGAAGAGGCGGAGGTCATTGCGAGCCGCGTGGTCGCCGAGGTCTTGTCGAGCGACATCGCCGGCAAGCAGGCGCTTGCCCGCGGCAAGCTGCGTCTCGCCGCCTTCTCGCGCCAGCAGGAACTGCAGGCCGATGTGATCGGCGTCCGCATGCTTGGCGAAGCGGGCTACGATCCTTACGCGGCCACCCGCTTCCTCGATTCCATGGCGGCCTATAGCCGCTTCATGTCCGCCGATCCTGAGGCCGACCAAAGCCTGGACTTCCTTTCGAGCCACCCGAACTCGGTGCAGCGTATCGAGCTTGCGCGCGATCACGCCCGCGCCTTCGGCCAGGAAGGGACGGTCGGTGACAAGGGCCGGGGCTATTATCTCGATGGCATCGACGGTCTTCTGTATGGCGACAGTCCGGAGGAAGGCTACGTTCGTGGCCAGACCTTCCTGCACGGTGGTCTCGGCATTCGCTTCGACGTGCCGCCGGATTTCAGCATCGACAATAAAGTCGAAGCCGTCATGGCGACCGGTCCGGGAGACGTGGCGATCCGCTTCGACGGGGTTGCCGACAACGACAACCAAAGCTTGACGAACTACATATCGAGCGGCTGGGTCACCGGCCTCGATCCTTCGACGATCCGGCCGATCACTGTCAACGGCATGGAAGCGGCAACGGCCCGTGCAACCGCGGATCGATGGGATTTCGACGTGACCGTGGTGCGCAACAATTCGCAGATCTTCCGCTTCCTGACCGCCGTTCCAAAGGGCAGTGCCGTCCTGCAGCAGACAGCAGACGTTTTGCGCGCCAGCTTCCGCCGCATGACACCGCAGGAGGCGGCGACGCTGAAGCCTCTGAGAATCCGCGTCATCAGCGTCCGTCCCGGCGAAAACGTTGCAACGCTGGCGGCCCGAATGCTGGGCACGGATCGTAAGCTCGACCTCTTCAAACTGATCAATGCCCTGCCAACTGGCGGCACGGTCTCGCCCGGCGACCGCGTGAAGATCATTTCCGAATAAAAAAACCCGGCTTTCGCCGGGCCAGTTTGTGCTGCTGGAAGTAAGAGTTTTAGGCGTGAGCCGCCATATGGGGATCCGCACTGACAAGCGCGCTGCGCAATTTTTCCATGGCGCGGCTTTCGATCTGGCGAACGCGTTCCTTCGAAATTCCGAGATCGGCGCCGAGCTCCTCGAGCGTCGCGCCTTCTTCGGCAAGGCGGCGTGCGGCAATGATCTTCATCTCGCGCTCATTGAGATGTTTCAGCGCCGATGTCAGCCAGATACGGCGACGTTCGCCATCAATCATGTTGGAAACCTGCTCGTCCGGCAACGGATCGTCGCTGACAAGGAAATCCATCTTCTCCGCGCTGTCGGCATCGCCGGAAACCGAGGGCGCCTGCAGCGAGGCGTCATTGCCGGAAAGGCGCGCATCCATCGTCTGGACGTCGGCAAGGCTGACACCTAGGGCAGCCGCGATCTCCTGATGGATGGATTGAAGGGTGAGATGCGAGTCGCCTCTGGCAAGTTTGGCGCGCAGGCGACGCAGATTGAAGAAGAGAGCCTTCTGGGCGGAGCTCGTGCCGCCGCGGACAATCGACCAGTTGCGCAGGATGTAATCCTGGATCGACGCGCGAATCCACCAGCTTGCGTAGGTAGAGAAGCGCACCTCGCGCTCCGGCTCAAAGCGGGCGGCCGCTTCCAGCAGGCCGACATAACCTTCCTGGACAAGATCGCTCATCGGCAGACCGAAATTGCGAAACTTGCCCGCCATCGAAATGACGAGACGCATGTGAGCCATCGCGATCTGGTTGCGGGCGCCGCGATCCTCATTGTCCTTCCAGCGAATAGCGAGGTCATGTTCTTCTTCGCGAGCAAGATAGGGAGCCGCCATGGCGATTTTGATCATGCGCCGGTCTGCAGACATGTTCTTCATATCGGTCTCCTAAAAATCAGGCCTCGTGCCCTTGAAAGAAAACAATCAGGTTACTCCCGGACCAAAGCTGCCCGGATCAATCCAGCGTGTGAATGCATAAAGGCCCCGCTCCTGGATTTTTCAGGAGGAGGCCCTATCTCTTCGTCATATGCAGGTAAGGTTGGACCCGTTTCTTCAAGTTGCCGGCCTGGCAAGTTGTGGAAGGCATGATCCGCTCCTCATCGAACGTTGACAGGAATGCGAACGTTCGATCAGGCAGATATTTCCCGATGCAATCCGCACGTACAGTGTCTAAACGCGGCTGACCGGAAAAAGTTCCACAAAAAAACCCGGCACGCAGGCCGGGCTTTTTGTTAAGGAAAACAATGCACTATTAAGCGGCTTCGTCCTGCGAATCGTCTTCTTCGATTGCCTTGCCGCGCTTCGGACCCTTGTTGAGATTCATCTCAACGAGACGGACGGCTTCCGTTTCCGACATCTTGTTCACTGCGGCGATTTCGCGCGCCATGCGATCGAGTGCCGCTTCATAGAGCTGACGCTCGGAATAGGATTGCTCCGGCTGATTTTCGGCGCGATAGAGGTCGCGAACGACTTCTGCGATTGAAATCAGGTCACCGGAATTGATCTTGGCATCATATTCCTGCGCACGGCGGGACCACATGGTACGCTTGACACGTGCCTTACCCTGCACGACCTTCAGGGCGCGCTCGACGAAATCGGTTTCTGAAAGCTTGCGCATGCCGATGCTCATTGCCTTGGCAACCGGAACTTTCAGGCGCATCTTGTCTTTCTCGAAATCGATAACGAAAAGCTCAAGCTTCATGCCGGCGACTTCTTGCTCTTCGATAGCCGTGATGTTACCGACGCCGTGAGCGGGGTATACGATCGATTCACCGGTCTTGAAGCCATGGCGTGCTGCTGAAGGTTTTTTCTGCTGGGTCGTCATACTAATCAAAAACTCCCTGTTACGCGTCCGGCAGCGGCCGGAGCCGGGTCAGTCAGGCCCGGATGAGACGGATCAGCTCCGTCGGGTGACTTCACTCTGGTCCCACCAGACAGAAGCAAAAGATCTCCTTGCGCGCGATCAATGATCGAACAGCTCAAGGCTTTGATATCTCACGGGGAACCGCGTACGGATTTCTTTTGCTTTCGTGATGGTTTTGGGCACGCTTCGTGCCTCAAATGGATCAGTGTGGCAAACCTATCATAAAAATATGAGGAAATCAATAATTTGCTTAACGTGAGTCATGTGGGCAACACATGGCACCCATATGAGCAACGCATTTTATAAACGTTTACGCCCGGCTTCGGCTCCGATTTCGAGGCTGCGCCGGCAAAATAATCATCAATCGCCGGAACCGGGTTTTTCGCTGAAGTACTTCTCGAACTTGCCGGCCTCTCCGTCCATTTCCTTGGCTTCCGCCATTGGTTCTTTCTTGACGGTGATGTTGGGCCAGCTGCTGGCATATTCAGCATTGATCTTGAGCCACTTGTCGAGCCCAGGCTCGGTATCCGGCTTGATGGCCTCGGCGGGACATTCCGGTTCGCAGACACCGCAGTCGATGCACTCATCCGGGTGGATGACGAGGAAATTTTCGCCCTCATAGAAGCAGTCGACAGGGCAGACTTCCACGCAGTCGGTATATTTGCAGCGAATGCAATTGTCGGTCACGACATAGGTCATGAAGAACTCCAGGATTTTCACGCAAGCGGGGCCGGGCAACCTGGAACGTCGCGCCTTTCCCCTGGCCGGAGGACAGCGTGGACAGGCTTGGGAGGCAAGCACACTGTCCGGCAAGTTGACTGTCACGTATCGGCTTTGTGGTCGAATTTCAAGAATAAACGATCTGTCGATCAGGGCCTGATGGACAGAGTTTTCTAATCCTCGTCCGACATCAGCCTGTCGACTGCGCGCCGCTCCTTTTTCGTCGGCCGGCCAGCGCCGGTCGAACGGATGGCTTGCTCGTAGGGCGTGAGACGTTTTGTCTCACCCTGGGGCGGCGTCAGATCCTCGTAAAGCAGTTTTGCCTCTTCGAAAGGCCCGCGCCTCTCACCTGATGCCTTTACGATCAGAACCACATCCCGGCGATCCAACGTCAACTCGACACGGTCACCCGCCTTCACGGTCTGGCTGGGTTGCTGGACGCGCTCGCCATTGATGCGAACGTGGCCTGACTGGATGTGGCCTTGCGCCAGCGAGCGTGATTTCACCATGCGCGAGAAAAACAGCCACTTGTCGATGCGCTGACGCGAACCGCTTCCTGGCTGTGTCTCCCCGCTCATCGGCTACTTCTTCATCTGCTCCTTCAAGGCAGCAAGCTTTGCGAAAGGAGAATCCGGATCGATCGGCTTTTCCTTGCGCGGCGGCTTTGCCTCGAAGCGCAACGGTTGCGAGCCGTTGCGATTGTTGTTGCGGTCGTTGCGATCCTTGCGGTCACCGCGATCCTGACGATCACCCCGCTGCTCGTTGCGATCGCCACGGGCCTGGTGCGGCTTGCCGCCGTCGCGGCCGCGTTCGTGGCGTTTGCCGTCCCGGCCTTCGCCACGATTGCCTTCTGCGCCTTCACCGCCGCCGTGACGGCGGTTGCCCTGCTGCTGACGGTCACCGCCGCGGCGGTCCCCGGGGCCGCGTGCTTGGCGATGATTGTCGTTGCGTCCGCCAAGACGCCACAAAAGGACAGGTTTCGGTTCGACAGGTTCAGCGGCTTCGGCAGGATCAGCCGCGGTTTCTTCGCTTGTCGCGGGCTCGACAGCAGGTTTTTCTTCTGCAGCCAGCGCCACGGAAGCAGCTTCTTCCGATGTGCTGTCGGCATCGTCATGATCGGCTTTCTCGCCGGCCTCTTCCCCGGAGGTTTCGGCTGCCGGGGCAGCGGAAGCATCCTGGGCAGCAAGATGAGTTGCCGCGTCCTCGGCCGTCACGGCATCGGCGCGATAGCCGAGGCCCTTGAGGATCTCTTCCATGTCCTCCAGCGTCGCGCCGAGGATCGAAAGCATCGCGGTGGTGGTCGTGAAGCGGCGTCCATCATAAGCGCCTTCCGGCCGGTTCGCCTGACCCGGCTTCCACTGCAGCAACGGACGGATGATATCGGCCAGCCGCTCGAGAATGTCGATGCGAACGGCACGCTTGCCGAGAAAACGGAAGCCGGCGAGCTTATAGAACGTGCGCTCGAAGCCCGGATCGGTCACGACGGACGTGCGGCCGGCAGCCAGCACCGGAATGAGGTCGCCATAGCCCGGTTTTTCGAGGCCGTCATTTTTCAAGGCCCAGAGCAGCGTGATGAGTTCAGCCGGTGCCGGCTTCAAAAGCGCAGGGACGAAAATGTGGTAGGCGCCGAAACGAACACCATAACGGCGCATGGAAGCGCGCGCGTCCTGATCCAGCGACTTCACCTCTTCCGTCACATCGCGGCGGAAGAGCACGCCGAGATTTTCGACGAGCTGGAAGGCGAGGCCCTTGGCAAGGCCCTGAAGGTCTTCAGCACGAGAAAGATCGTCGAGCGGCTTCAAAACCGTGCTGATATGGTGATTGACGAAGCGTTCGACGCGGGCTGCAACGTGCTCGCGCGCGTTACCGGTCAGCTGTTCGTCGGCCAGCAGGATGACGCGAGGGCGCATGACGTGCTCGCTGCCCGCAAGGCGCGCAACCGGATCGCCGATCCACCGGATGAGGCCGTCGGCGCTGATCGCCAGATCGCTGTTGCCTGCAGCATGGAGGCGCGCGGCGCGTGCCTCGAACTCCAGGGCAAGCGCCTTTTGCGATGCCGTTTGGATCGCCTTGGCGTCCGATCCGTCCGCACCCGAAATTGGGGTAAACCGGAACCCGGACAACTGCCCCACATGATGTCCTTCAACAAAGACATCGCCATTCACACTGATTTCAGCTTCCAGCATCGCATTCTCTCTCAGGCGCTTCATGAGCACAGATGTCCTGCGATCAACAAAGCGTTTCGTCAACCTTTCATGTAACGCATCGGACAATCGATCCTCGATTTCCCGCGTCTTTTCCTGCCAGTGTGTCGGATCGGCAAGCCATCCGGGCCGATTCGACACATAAGTCCATGTTCTTATCTGCGCGATTCGCGCCGAAAGCGTGTCAATTTCGCCATCCGTGCGATCGGCTCGCTGCACCTGCTCCGCGAGAAACTGCTCGTTCACCGTGCCATAGCGCACAAGATCGGAAAAGAGCGTCGAGATCAGGTCAGCATGCTGTGCAGGGGTGATACGCCGATAATCAGGCAGCGCGCAAGTTTCCCAAAGCTTCTCCACGCGCTGCGGATTTGTAGCCAGATCAATGATTTCCGGATAGCGCGTCAGATGTTCAAGCGCTTGCTGGTCGACGGCGGGCAAAGCCCGCGTCAAACCTTCAGCGCTCGGCGGACGTTCAAGACTCGCCCGCAATGATTGTATCGACGAGAAATCAAGCTCTTTCGTGCGCCACTGCAAGACCCTGACATTGTCGAATTCGTGCGCTTCTATCCGCTGCGCCAATTCATCGTCGAACGGTTGTACTTGGCCTGTTACCCCGAATGTACCGTCACGCACGTGACGGCCGGCACGTCCGGCAACCTGGCCGAGTTCGGCAGGATTGAGATTGCGGAACTGATAGCCGTCGAACTTGCGGTCCTGCGCAAACGCCACGTGATCGACATCGAGATTGAGGCCCATGCCGATCGCATCGGTTGCGACGAGATATTCAACATCGCCGGCCTGATAAAGCGCAACTTGAGAATTTCGGGTGCGGGGGCTGAGGGCGCCGAGAACAACCGCAGCACCCCCTCGCTGGCGGCGGATCAATTCGGCAATTGCGTAGACCTCATCTGCCGAAAAGGCGACGATCACCGAGCGTTGAGGAAGACGGGTGATCTTCTTTTGACCCGCGTAGAAGAGGTGCGAAAGCCGCGGCCTCTCAACGACCGTGATGCCCGGCAGGAGTTGCTGCAGGATCGGCCGCATCGTGTCGGCGCCTAGAAGCAGCGTTTCGTCGCGGCCGCGCAAATGTAAAATACGGTCGGTGAAGATGTGGCCGCGCTCAAGGTCGCCTGCAAGCTGGACCTCATCGATCGCGACAAAAGCGGCCTTGGTTTCGCGCGGCATGGCTTCAACCGTGCAAACCGAAAAGCGCGCAGTCGGCGGCGAGATCTTCTCCTCGCCGGTCACGAGGGCGACATTCTGCACTCCCACCTTTTCGACGACACGCGTATAGACTTCACGTGCCAGCAAACGCAGCGGCAGGCCGATCACACCGGTGCCGTGGGCTACCATGCGCTCGATGGCGTAATGGGTCTTGCCCGTATTGGTGGGGCCGAGCACCGCGGTCACGCCGCGCCCGCTCAGTATCATGGGCTGCGATGTCAGTGTCATTGTCCATGCAAGTGAGGCGGGGGAGCCTCGGGGTCAAGTGCGCTCCGTTACCGAAGCAAACAACACATGGACAGCCGCCCGGCTAAACGCAAGACCTGTCTTCTAAAATGAGCTGCAACTTTGATTCAGGAAATGCCGCTAAGTGACTGTTTTAAGATTCGGAACAGCGTGAGAACGAATCAGCGACGAATCGGTGACGCGCGGTGATTCAGCTTTTGTTCACGGCTAAGTATTGGTTTTGAATCAGTTTTTCCTACTAGATGCTGAATCGGCATCAGGCACTGCAAAGCTCCAAATGCTGCTCGAGTTAACGTTCTTGCCAAGAGCGAGCATGAACGAGAAAATAGCCGGGAAAACTGCCGGGAATTGATGCTTCGACCGAAGCCGGAACGATCGGCGGCGAATCGCAAAAGGCAAGGTTGCTTCCGGCTTCGGAAGCCGGATTCCTATTTAACCAACGCCTTCACGCGATCGCATTAACATTTCGATCAAATCCGGAACGAATCGCTTACGAATCGGCGACATCGCGATTTTCCGGGTTCGTTCACCGCAACATGTTGTATTATAGTCCAATTTTAACCATAGACCCCCCACAAAGCGTCGGTCGTTCGGCACTGCGGTCAACAGGGCTGTTAACGATTGACGCTTCTGTCGATCACCGTTCTTGATTTCCGTCCAAAGCAGAAAACCGGCGCCGTTTGCATACTGGGGAGCTTAGCCGGGAACAAAAATCGCGGATGCGTGTTTATTGTCCATTCGGACTCACGATGAGTTGAAGGAATCGCAACATGCTCGGCACGATACTTCTCATTATCCTTATTCTGCTTTTGATTGGCGCCCTCCCGAATTGGGGATACAGCCGCGGTTGGGGCTATGGACCTTCCGGTGGTTTGGGACTAGTTCTCATCATTATAATTATCCTTGTCTTAATGGGCCGGATTTAACGGCTAGGTAACTGGGAGTGAAACTCATGATGAAAAACATTGCGATTGTAGCCGCCCTTGTAGGTGCCCTTGCATCCTGCACGCCGACGGAAAAAGGGACGGCCATTGGCGCTGGTACCGGCGCAATCATTGGTGGTGCTGTCAGCGACAGCTGGGGCGGCGCTGCAGTCGGTGCAGTTGCTGGCGGCCTTGCTGGTGCTCTTATCGGCCAGTCTGTGGAACACCGCGGCTACTGCGTCTATCGCGACCGCTATGGCCGCCGCTACGAAGCACGCTGCCCGCGCCGTTACTAAACTAACTATTGTCGTTTAAATGAATGCAAACGGGCGCGTCGGCGCCCGTTTTTGTTGAGCGTCGTCAATAGCCTGTTGACGATTGGTCGCGAAAGTCAAATCTACTCCCCTATAGGGATGAGGCGCATATTCCTTGCATAACGCGGCAACGATTGCCGATTACGCAAGGAGTGCTTCCATGGTTCAGATCATCTTGAATGCCGCTGTCGCCGTTCTTGTTGCGGCAGCGTTTCTCACGACGGCCTCTGCTGCGCTTTGCGGCGGCGACAGGCGTCCGCAAAGCGTACCAGCCCGGGCAAATATCAGGCGTCCGCGCCGCAACTAAACGAAGAACTGCCCACCGTTCGCCGAAATCGTCGAGCCGGTGATAAAGCCGGCATCGTCGGAGATGAGGAAGGCAACGCAGCGCGCGACTTCCTCCGGCTCACCAAGGCGCCCGACCGGAATCTGGGGAATGATGCGCTCGTTGAGCACTTTCTCCGGAACGGCGAGGACCATCTCCGTGCCGATATAGCCAGGGCACACGGCGTTCACCGTAATGTTCTTCGCTGCCCCCTCCTGGGCAAGCGCTTTCGTAAAGCCGAGATCACCCGCCTTGGCAGCCGAATAGTTCACCTGCCCCATCTGACCCTTTTGGCCATTGATGGATGAGATGTTGACGATGCGTCCGAAGCTACGGTCGCGCATCCCGCCCCAGACGTGGTGCGTCATGTTGAAGAGGCCGGTAAGGTTTGTATTGATGACCTCATGCCATTGCTGCGGCGTCATCTTGTGAAACATTGCGTCGCGGGTAATGCCGGCATTATTGACCAGCACCTCGATGCCGCCGAGTTCTGCCTCCACCTTTGCCACACCTTCGCCGCAAGCGACGTAATCGGACACATCCCACTTGAAGACCGGGATGCCGGTCACGTCATGGAAGGCCCTCGCCTTCTCGTCGTTGCCGGCATAATTGGCGGCGACCTTATAGCCCGCATTCCTAAGTGCCATCGAAATGGCGGCACCGATGCCGCGCGTGCCACCGGTGACCAAAACCACTCTGCTCATGCTTCGCTCCCCTCTCGGTCATTCGCCTTTGATCAGGCGTTCTCGAATCATCAATCGCATGCTGTTCAAAGTGCCTCGAAGCACATGGCGACACCCATGCCGCCACCGATGCAAAGTGTCGCAAGACCCTTCTTGGCCCCGCGCCGCTTCATTTCGAAAAGCAGCGTGTTGAGAACCCGCGCTCCGGACGCACCGATCGGATGACCGATCGCGATTGCCCCGCCATTGACGTTGACGATCGCCGGATCCCAGCCAAGATCCTTGTTCACAGCGCAAGCTTGAGCGGCAAAGGCCTCGTTCGCCTCGACCAGGTCGAGATCGCCGACGGACCAGCCAGCCTTCTCGAGCGCCCTGCGCGAGGCAGGGATCGGGCCAGTACCCATGACTTGAGGATCCACGCCAGCCGTCGCCCAGGAAACGATGCGCGCCAGCGGCTGGATGCCGCGCCTGGCGGCCTCCGCTTCCGTCATCAGGATCGCGGCTGCCGCGCCGTCATTGAGGCCCGACGCGTTGCCAGCCGTCACCGTGCCCTCTTTGTCGAAGGCCGGACGAAGCTTGCCCATCGCATCGAGTGTTGCACCGTGACGGATATACTCGTCCGCATCCACCGTCACATCGCCCTTGCGTGTCTGGATGACGAAGGGAACGATCTCATCCTTGAAGCGGCCTTCCTTCTGGGCCGCTTCCGCCTTGTTTTGAGAGGAAACCGCAAACTGATCCTGATCGTCGCGGGAAAGTTGCCACTGGCGGGCGACGTTCTCGGCGGTGATGCCCATGTGGTAGCCGTAAAATGCGTCTGTCAGGCCGTCCTTGATCATGGTGTCGACCATCTTCATGTCGCCCATCTTCGTACCGCCACGCAGATGCGCGGCATGCGGAGCCATCGACATGGATTCCTGGCCGCCGGCAACGATGATCTTGGCATCCCCCAGCGCGATCTGCTGCATTCCGAGAGCGACTGCCCGAAGGCCCGAACCGCAAAGCTGGTTGACGCTCCAGGCGGTAGCCTCGTTCGGAACGCCCGCTTTTATGGCCGCCTGGCGCGCTGGATTTTGACCCTCGCCTGCTTGCAGCACCTGGCCAAGGATAACCTCGTCGACCTCGGCTGCGTCGACGCCAGCGCGTTCGAGCGCAGCTTTGAGGGCGGCAGCCCCAAGCTCATGCGCTGGAACCGTGGCGAATGCACCATTGAAAGAGCCGACCGCTGTACGGGCCGCGCTGGCGATGACGATGGATGAACTGCTCATAAAGGCCTCCTCGTTTTTCCTTCAGCTTACATAGGTCGAAACTGGCAAAGCTTCAGCCCTAAGTCAAACGGGAAGGCGATCGCGGCAATTTTCTCTGCGGCTTGCGAATATGCGAATTATCCCTTTTCTCAAAGGGGTTGCCGCATCGCACAAAGAGATTGTCACCAGGCTTCTTTTGCGTCTACAGTCTGTTACGGAGGAATATCCATGACAATCAGACGGGGTTCAGGAGACTGATATGGCGAAGAATGAGGGTCAAATAGTCATCAAGAAATACGCCAACCGCCGCCTCTACAATACAGGCACCAGCACTTATGTGACGCTGGAAGATCTGGCGGAGATGGTGAAGAAGGGAGAGGATTTTACGGTACAGGACGCAAAGAGCGGTGATGACATTACACATTCCGTATTGACCCAGATCATTTTCGAGCAGGAATCTAAAACCGGGAATACGCTGCTGCCGATTTCCTTCCTGCGCCAGCTCATCACCTATTACGGCGATCAGATGCAGATGGTCGTTCCGAGCTTCCTCGAACATTCCATGCGCGCCTTTACCGAACAGCAGGCGCAGATGCGCGAACAGGTGAACCGCGCCTTCGGCGAATCACCGCTCGGCAAGAACCTGCAGCTGCCGATGCAGATGGTCGAGGACCAGGTCCGCCGCAACACCGAGATGTTTCAAAAGGCGATGCAGATGTTCTCTCCCTTCATGACCCCTCCCGCCAAGGAATCGAGGAAGGCCGAGGCGAAGGATATCGACGAGTTGAAGGAACAGCTGCGCGCCCTGCAGAACAAGCTCGACAATCTCTAGGGTTCAAAGCCCGATCGAAACATCGCGCCCGGCACTTCGGATCGAGACTGCAAACCCGCCGATTACGTCGATCAGTGCAATCGTCATCAAGATGAAGAAGACCTGTGTTGCCGCGTCCTGGACGAGAAGGAACTCGACCAGGAAGGCGATGAAGACCAGCATCGACAGCATGTGGTTGAGAAGGCTGCCGGATCCATTGCGGGTCGCCTTCAATATCTCGAAGAACAGGATGACCAGCGCCACGACGATGAAGAGATCGCCGAGTGCCATGCTCCAGATCGCACCGGAAATCATGGAAAGCACGATGATGTCATGCTGGAGCGCGGGAATGCCTCCGCCACCCATCAAACCGGCCATCGTCATATTGTAAAGAAGAAACGGGATTACCATCAGCGGCATTACAGCGATCATTTGAGCCATGTCCCCCTATTTCGACGGGAATACTGCAGCAGATCACAGCACCACTTCAAGACATCGGAGATACAATAGTGCTCAAAAGCAAAAAAGGCCGGCGTTTGAAGCCGGCCTTTTCAATCCTGGCTGTGCCAGAATTTTAAAACTTATGCGCTTTCCTTCGGCGTCAGAACCTGGCGGCCACGATACATACCGGTCTTCAGATCGATATGGTGCGGGCGGCGCAGTTCGCCGGAATTCTTGTCTTCCACGTAGGTCGGAGCCTTCAGTGCGTCTGCAGAACGGCGCATACCGCGCTTGGACGGGCTCGTTTTTCTCTTCGGTACAGCCATTTTACGTACTCCAATTCACAAGCAACACATTCCCGGCCAAGCTGGCGGCCGAAACGGACGTATCGCGATTTCGGAAATTTTGCGCGCTTATACATGCCTTGAAGGTGGTTGACCAGTCCCCAAACAGATTTTTTGCAATTCTCGCGAATTGAAGCTCAGACCTCATCGTCCGACACGATCCAGGGTTCGGCCCGGGCCGCAGCTTCCCACTTCAGCCAGGCAGGATGTGCCTTTAGCGCCGACATATAACTCAACGTATCGCTGGCAGTCACAAGGTCATAGGTATCGAAGCGGCTGACGACCGGCGCAAACATCGCGTCGACTGCCGAAAATCCGCCAAAGAGAAACGGTCCGCCCGAGCGGCCGCGCAACTCGCGGAATATGGTTTCGATCCGCAGCACATCAGCCATCACGCCATCGGCAAGTGCGATCTTGCCTCGCTCACGCCGGATATTCATCGGACACGCGCCTCTGAGCGCTCGGAAACCCGAAAGCATCTCCATCGAGACCGAACGCGCCACCGCGCGCTGTGCGCGATCCCTCGGCCAAAGCCCCGCCTCGGGATAAAGCTCAGAGACGTAGTCGATGATCGACAGCGATTCCCATACCCGCAGGCTGCCATGGAGCAGGACCGGCACCCTGCCCGTGGGAGAGATTTCCCTGATGCGCGGATTGCCTGCGGGAAAATCAAAGGGGATCAGAATTTCTTCGAACGGAATGCCCGTTGCTTCCATCGCAATCCATGGCCGAAACGACCATGAGGAGTAGTTCTTGTTTCCGATATAGAGGGTAAGGTTATCCATGAGGCATCCGCAAATTGATTTCGACGCCGAATTTAGCGGCGCCAGGACGAAGCGACCAATGAATAATTCATGCCTCAATCATAAAGGCATCTGATGTAATCGCCGGAACCTTGAGCCCGGCGCTCGATGACCGAGGCAAGCGAGCGAAGGCCGCGGCGGGGCTTTCCAGCGTTACGGTCGATCGGGTTTGGAAGCGAAACGGCCAAAAGCGCTGCCTGGCGTCGCGAGAGCTTGGAAGCCGGTACCTTGAAATGATAGCGCGCCGCCGCCTCGATGCCGTAGATACCCGGTCCCCACTCGGCGATGTTGAGATAGATCTCCATCAGCCGGCGTTTGGTCCAGACGAGGTCAGAGGCGACCGCCAGCGGCAGCTCAAGTGCCTTGCGCACAAAGGAGCGGCCATTCCACAGAAACAGGTTCTTGGCGGTCTGCATGGGGATTGTGCTGCCGCCGCGGGTCGCTTCGCCGTCGAGGGTCTCTGCGACCAGCTCCTGCATTTCACCCCAGTCGACGCCGCCGTGAAAACAGTATTGACCATCCTCGGACATCATCACGGACTGAACGAGAACCGGCGAGATGTCGTCCAAAGAGACCCATTGCCGGTCGTAGCCGCGCAGCAGCACGATGTCGCGCAGCATCAGCGTCGAGACGGGATGAATGAAAGGGATCAGATAAACAAAGATCAGAACATAAGGCAGGATCAAAAATCCGGCGGTCGCAAGGACGATGCGCGTCATGATCGACCGGCTGCGCAGCCAAGCGAACAAACGGCGATGAGCCGGCATCGCAATGCTGTCCTCTCTTTCCGGCGATATGTCCAATATGCGTAAGCCCAACACCTGTTCCCTCCGCTCTCATAGCGTTTGCTGGTCGTGAAGGCCAGATGCAAAGGAAATCTTGCTGTGATCATTGACAATTCCGTTGCAACGGCGCCACTGCTCATGCCAAAGAGCGCGCATGGTCGCGAGCTCCGAAGCCTTCGATATCCGTTTGAAGACCAACGCCCAAGAGATCGAGGCGTTGCTGGACGCGCTGCTTTCCGATGACACGCGAGAAGATGAGATAGCCCGCCCTGAAAGCCTGAGGGCGGCGATGCACTATGCGGTGCTCAACGGTGGCAAGCGGCTTCGCCCGTTTCTCGTCGTGGAGAGCGCGCTGCTCCTTGGCGGAGACAAAGAGGCGGCCTTGAGAGTGGGTGCAGCACTTGAATGCATTCACTGCTATTCGCTCGTTCATGACGATCTTCCAGCGATGGACGACGACAAGCTACGCCGCGGCAAACCGACGGCGCACATAGCCTTCGACGAGGCGACCGCGATCCTTGCAGGCGACAGCCTTCTGACCTACGCCTTCGACATTATCGCCGCCGACGAGACGAGACTTCCAGAGCAAAGCAAGGTTGCGCTCATCCTTGCGCTTGCGCGCAGCGCTGGCCTGGGCGGAATGGCTGGCGGACAGACACTCGATCTCGCTGCGGAAAAAACCACACCGGACGAACGCGGCATCGTTACATTGCAGGCTATGAAGACGGGAGCGCTAATCCGCTTTGCTTGCGAAGCAGGGGCAATGATCGCCGGCGCCTCGAGCGATGATCGCAAGCGCCTGCGCGCTTTCGGCGAAAAGATCGGCCTTGCCTTCCAGCTCGCCGACGATCTTCTTGATGTCAAATCAGACGCCGCCACCATGGGCAAGGCAACCGGCAAGGACGTGGGCCGCGGCAAAGGCACTCTCGTCTCTCTGCGTGGTATCGGATGGGCCGAAGCCGAGCTTCGGCGGCACGTCGAGGATGCGAGAAAGCTGTTGGCGCCTTACGGCGATGCCGCTGCGACGCTCGCCGCCACCGCGCATTTTGTTGCCGCTCGCAAAAGTTGACGCAGCAGCGGCGGGCGAGATACCTCTTGGCATCCAGCGGCTGAGCTTATTCAGCAGCGGTCTTCTGACCGAAACGCTTTTCGATGTAGTCGATGACAAGCGCCTCGAAATCCGAAGCAATGTTCGGCCCGCGCAACGTCAGCGCCTTCTTGCCATCAATGAAAACGGGAGCGGCCGGCGTCTCGCCGGTGCCAGGTAGGGAGATGCCGATATCGGCATGCTTGCTTTCGCCCGGCCCGTTGACGATGCAGCCCATCACGGCGACGTTCAGGGCTTCCACGCCCGGATATTTCTCCCGCCAGACCGGCATGTTCTTGCGGATATCGTTTTGGATATTCTGCGCCAGTTCCTGGAAAACCGTCGATGTCGTGCGGCCGCAGCCGGGGCAGGCGGCGACCACCGGCACGAACTGTCGGAAACCCATAACCTGCAGCAGTTCCTGTGCCACTTGCACTTCGCGTGTGCGATCGCCATTCGGCTCCGGCGTCAGCGAAACGCGGATCGTATCGCCGATGCCGTGCTGCAGTACGTAGCCCATGGCAGCCGACGAAGCGACGATGCCCTTGGTGCCCATTCCTGCTTCGGTGAGTCCGAGATGCAGCGCATGGTCCGAGCGCTCGGAAAGCATGGAATAGACCGCAATCAGATCCTGGACCTGGCTGACCTTTGCCGACAGGATGATGCGGTTTCGCGGCAGGCCGATTTCTTCGGCAAGGGTGGCCGAGATCAACGCCGATTGCACGATCGCCTCGCGCGTCACCTGACGTGCCGAAAGCGGCGAACCCGCCTCGGCATTCTTGTCCATCAGCGCTGTCAGCAGGTCCTGGTCGAGCGACCCCCAGTTGACGCCGATGCGCACCGGCTTGTCATAGCGGACCGCTGTCTCGATGATTTCGGCGAACTGCTTGTCCTTCTTGTCCTTGAAACCGACATTGCCTGGATTGATGCGATATTTCGCCAATGCTTCGGCGCAGGCCGGATGATCAGCAAGCAGCTTGTGGCCGATATAGTGGAAATCGCCGACTAGCGGCACATCCATGCCGAGGCGCAAGAGCCGCTCGCGAATCTTCGGAACGGCAGCAGCGCTTTCGTCACGATCGACGGTGATGCGCACGAGCTCCGAGCCCGCCTTGAAGAGGGCTGCGACCTGCGCAACAGTCGAATCGATATCCGCCGTATCCGTATTTGTCATCGACTGCACGACAACCGGCGCACCGCCGCCGACGACGACGCCGCCCACGTCCACCGCGACGGAAGCGCGGCGCGGTTTCGGATCAAAATCGGTAGGTGAAGACATAGACAGAGCTCTTGAACCCTTGAATTCGTGCCTTTCAGGTGGATCATACCCGCTTTCTTGTCAACGCCCAAAGCATCACTTTTGCTTGGTGTCCTAGTGGCCGCCGCCGGAGATGCCGTCCGCGTAGCGGGCAAGCTTCGAAAAGATCAGCACCACGACCAGCAGGACGGGCAGCGCCATGAAGACGGCGCTAAAGCCGACATGCTCGGCTGCAAAGCCGATTGCAGAAGGTGCAACCAGCATGCCGGAATAGCCCATGGTCGTGACGACCGAAAGGCCGATCCCGGCCTTCAGGCCAGGGACATTGCCTGCCGCGGAAAAGGCGATGGGCACCATGTTCGAAATGCCGATGCCGCAGAACGCAAAGCCGACAATGGCAAGCTCGGCATTCGGCGCAAGGGCTGCGATCAGCATGCCGGCGATGGCAAAGAGGGTGCAGACGCGCAGCGTCTTGACGCCGCCGAGCTTGTCGCGCACCAGATCGCCGGCGAAACGCATGATTGCCATCGTCAGCGAGAAGGCCGCAAACCCGAAACCGGAAAGAGCCACGGATGCATTCATTTCCTGGCGGAGATAGAGCGCACCCCAGTCGAGCACAGCACCTTCCGGAACCATCGAAAAGAGCGCCATGAGCCCAAGCAACCATGGCAGAGGCGTCATCGGCAGGCGTGTCTTTTCTTTCTTCTCATCCGGATGCGGCGGATCGGCAAGGATCATCGGCCAGGCGATCACGAGGAAAATCAACGTGAGCACGGTGGCGAGCTGCGCATGGCCAAGAACACCGAGCTTGGCGATGACGAAGCCGCCAAGGCCCGAACCGATCAGGCCGCCAAGGCTCCAGAAGGCATGGCAGGACGACATGATCGCGCGACGCATCGACTTTTCGACGGCAACCGCGTTGGCGTTCATCGCGACGTCCATTGCGCCGATGAACCCGCCAAACAGGAAGAGCGCGATTGCCCCGGTCACAATATTCGGCGCCAGCGTCAGCGCCAGAAGAATTGGCAGTACGCAGGCCGCAGTTACCCGCGACACCACGTGCGAGCCATGTCTGGCGATCTGTGCGCCGGCAATCGGCATCAATGTCAACGACCCAAGGCCGAACACCAGGATCATCAGCCCGAGCTGGAATTTCGTCAGTTCCAGACGCTCCGCGAAATCCGGAATCTTCGGAGCCCAGCAACCGACGACAAAGCCGTTCATCAGGAAGAGCAGCGACACCGCAACCCTGCTCTTCGGCAGGAAGCCACGCCGGACCCCCTGGGCGACTTTCATCGGATTATCCATTGTATTTCCGTCTCCTCCTGCAGTCGGCCCCTTGAGGATCCGACTCAAAGATTATTCATCGCGCCTTGCGCGCCTTGACAGTGCGGCAACCCCGCTCGCGATAGGCCGCAAGCAGTGCCTCGTCGGCGTCGTGCTCCACGACGAGGCACTCGCAATGCGCGACGGGCAGGACGCTGTGCGGCGCCGCTGTACCGAATTTATCCGAGGTCACCGCAACCAGCACCTTCCGGCTTCGCGACGTCGCGAACCGCTTGAACTCCGCGTCCTCGAAACCGAATGTCGTGACGCCCGCTTCCAAATCGATGCCGCAGGCGCCGAGAATGCAAAGGTCTGGCGAGATCTGCTCCATGTCCCGCATCGCCTTGGCGCCGAGCGCGCCGCCCACCTGCCGGTCGACCATTCCGCCGATCAGGATGACATCGATGCCGCCGTTGTCTATCAGCGCTGCGGCAATTGCCGGAGCATTCGTCGCAGCCGTCAGCGTCATGTCTGATGGAAGGGCTTTGGCAATCCCCAGATTGGTGCTTCCGGCATCAAAGAATACCGTCGACCCGGGCGCAATCTGCGAGACGGCGGCTTGGGCCAGCAGTTGTTTGCGATCGAGGGCAATGCCCATTCGCTGCTTGAGGCTCCCGCCGGCAGGCGAAACCGGCAGCGCACCGCCATAGACCCGCTCACAGAGGCCGGCAGCTGCCATTTCGCGCAGATCGCGACGGATCGTATCTTCGGAAACTCCGAATTCCAGCGCGAGTTCAGCCGCAAGCACACGGCCGTTCGCCTGAAGCTTGCCGGATATGATTTTCTGCCGCTCCTTCAACAACATCTCTGTCGTATTCATGCCTGTTTAGCTCACCATTGGCGCTATATATTCTGGAAACGTGCATAAACGTATATGAACGTGCACACAATAGGCATTGGCCACACGTTTTCTGACGCTCTGAAACAAGCCGCGTCAAAAAGCCGGATAAATGAGAAAAATATTCGCAGTTGCCCAATTTCTTTGCAGTTTTCTACGCTTCGCCACGCCCTATTTTCTGCGATCTATCTGTCATCGAATTCCTCCCACATGGACCGCAAAACATGAAACTGCTCAAGACCATCGCTGCCGCGGCCTTTATCTCAGCCGCTGCCTTCGTCGCTGCCCAGGCCGGCGAAAATCTCAACGACATCAAGTCCGCCGGCGTTTTCAAGATCGGTACGGAAGGCACCTATGCGCCGTTCACCTATCATGACGAAAGCGGCAAGCTCGTGGGCTTCGACGTCGAGATTGGCGAAGCGGTTGCCGCCAAACTCGGCGTCAAGGCCGAGTTCGTTGAAGGCAAGTGGGACGGCCTGATTGCCGGCCTCGACGCCAAGCGCTACGACACCGTCATCAACCAGGTCGGCATCACCGAAGCCCGCAAGCAGAAATACGCCTTCTCCGAGCCCTATATCGCCTCCAAGGCAGTGCTCATCGCCCGTGCAGACGACGACAGCATAAAGAGCTTCGCCGACCTGAAGGGCAAGAAATCTGCCCAGTCGTTGACGAGCAACTTCGGCAAGCTCGCCGAGCAATCCGGCGCAGAGCTCGTCGGTACCGAAGGCTTCGACCAATCGATCCAGCTCGTGCTGACCGGCCGCGCCGATGCGACGATCAATGACAGCCTCTCTTTCCTGGACTTCAAGAAGCACAAGCCGGACGCAAATGTGAAGATCGCGGCAGAGCAGGAAAACGCCGACTACTCCGGCATCATCATCCGCAAGGGAGAGCCGGAATTGCTCGAGGCGATCAACAAGGCACTGGCAGACATCAAGGCAGACGGCACCTACAAGAAGATCGCTGATAAGTATTTCGGCCAGGACGTATCAAAGTAAGCGCTTCGAAAGGGCGGTTTCCTGCCGCCGGCACATCCTCTATATCTGCTGAAGAGCGTCCAGCGAAAACCCGCTGGACGCCCTTTCATTAAGGAACACACCCGTGCCGCACTGGCTTCAACTGATGGCGGAATCGCTCCCCACGCTTTTGTGGGCCGGACTGATCTTCACCATACCGCTGACCCTGCTCTCATTCGTCTTCGGCCTGGCGCTCGGGCTGGTGACTGCCGTAGCACGCCTCTTCGGCCCGGCTCCCGTCGCCTCAATCGCGCGGTTCTACGTCTGGGTCATCCGCGGCACGCCGCTGCTCGTGCAGCTTTTCGTCATCTTCTACGGCCTTCCGAGCCTCGGCATTCTGCTCGACGCTTTTCCGGCGGCTCTGATCGGCTTCACGCTGAACATCGGCGCCTACAGCTCCGAAATCATCCGGGCGGTCATCTCCTCCGTTTCGAAGGGACAATGGGAAGCTGCCTATTCGATCGGCATGAACTGGCGGCAGGCGATGAGCCGCACGATCCTGCCGCAGGCCGGTCGTGTCGCCGTGCCGCCGCTCTCAAATACCTTCATTTCATTGGTCAAGGATACATCGCTGGCGGCAGCAATCACCGTGCCGGAGCTTTTCCAGGCTGCACAGCGCATCGTTGCGACAACCTATGAGCCGCTGATCCTTTATATCGAGGCAGCGCTGATCTACCTCGTTTTGAGCTCCGTTCTTTCAGCGCTGCAGGTACGGCTCGAGCGCCGCTTCGCGCGCTACGGCGGCATGCTGGAGGCAAATGCATGATCGAGCTTTCCAATATCGAGAAGCGCTTCGACGATGCCATCATCCTAAAAGATATCAGCATCCGCATCCCGGAAGGCACCGTCACTGCTCTCGTGGGTCCCTCAGGCGGCGGCAAGAGCACGCTGCTTCGCTGCATCAACCTGCTTGAGATCCCGACCGCTGGCTCGATCAGGATCGGCGAAGAGACGCTGGATTTTGTGCCGGGAAGGCGGGTTGGTTGGCAAGCGATCCAGAAGATCCGCCGCCAGACGGGCATGGTCTTCCAGAATTTCCAGCTCTTCCCACATCAGACAGCGATCGAAAACGTCATGGAAGGCCTGGTGACGGTCCTGAAATGGCCGAAAGAAAGGGCACACACCCGCGCCATGGAACTGCTGACAAAGGTCGATATGGCACATAAGGCGGATGCTTGGCCTTCGACACTTTCCGGCGGCCAGCAGCAGCGCGTCGCGATCGCCCGCGCGCTGGCGCCTTCGCCGCGCGTCCTTCTCTGCGACGAGCCGACTTCGGCACTCGATCCCGAACTTTCGGCGGAAGTCGTCGATGTTCTCGGCCGGCTGGCCAGCGAAGGCACGACCATGGTCATGGCGACACATGATCTACGGCTCGCCTCGAAGATCGCCCATAACGTCGTGTTCCTGGAAGCAGGAAACGTCGTCGAAACCGGCACGGCGAAGTCCATCTTCACGGCGCCGGAACGCGAGCGCACCAAACGCTTCATCTCGACGATCAACGCCGCGCATACCTACGATATCTAGGCTCGCCTGGGACCGGGTGACCCGTCTCAGAACATGCAGGTATCGAGGCGGTGCTTTCATCAAGCGGGTGAGCAATCGCCTCGCGGCTTGGGATTGCTGCGGCCTCCGTGCAGGCTAGAGCAGTTCTTGTTTTTTCGGAATCAGCATGGGATTCCCAATCTGAGGCACGTCTCCAGGGAGACCGACGCGGGCGGCGGGCGCTCTTCCTTGACGGGCGCGTCGAGACGCGCGGCGATCCCCTCACCCGCCAAGGCGGAAGGCAGCATAGGGCAGCCGCGACAATCGCCCCGGCGCGGACACTCGGCCGGGATGCCGGCCTCGCCGTTCGGTTTGCACATGGTTCTTCTCCGGGAATTCTCGGCGATGCCGCGGGCGGAGCCTCGATCCTCCGTCCGCAGCAGCCTTCTCAGGCCGCCAGCTTCAGCGCGTCGGCAAGCTGGGCGAAGTCTCTGGCCGAAAGGCCCGGACGGACGGCAAAGTCGATGACCGCCTGGAAGATTTCCGGCGGCGCGTCCCTCTTCATGGCGCCCAAGAGTGCCCTGCGCTCCGCCGGATTGATAGCCGGAATCATGATACGCATGAAGGCCATGCTCTTTTCCGGTGGCAGGGAGGCGATGATACGCATCTCGATGCCGAGCATTTCGTCGTCGGTGAAGTTGCGCCACAGCAGAGGGCCGGTCACCGTCTCCTCCTCGTGCATATGCGCGAAGTCGTTGGCGATGTAGGCGGCGAAGGCAAGATAGAGCTTGCGGCCGCAGCCGGGCTTGTGCAGCGGCTGGGCCCTTTCCCAGGCGGCGATCAGTTCTTCCAACTCATGGAAGGCGGTGCGGTGGTCGTCGTGCTGCTCGTCCAGCGTGACGGTCGAGACGCCCTTGGCGGCGAGCGCCACGTGGATGTGGTCGTCCTCGTGATTGACGTGGGAAGCGGCGAGCATCAGGTAATTGCGCAGGTCGTCGATCAGGAAGCCCGTCTCCTCAGCGTTCTGGAAATCGGCCGTGCCGAGGCGTCCGAGCAGGTCACAGCCGGCCTTGCGCAAGCCCTTGTGCACCGCGCCGTAGATGTCGTAGCGGCTGTTGAGATCGGGAATGCTGGTAAGCGAGAACTCGTGGCTCATGATAATTTTCCTCTCGTTGGCCGGCGCCTCTTCCTGTGCGCCGGGCTGATGGCCGAGAGATAACCGAGGCCTTTCCGAGGTGCTTCCTAAAACCATCCTAAGCAATTGCGATGATTGCTAAGAATATCCTAACTAACTATCATCGCCGCATATCGGGGGAAAAGCATTGCTAGGGCCGGAACTCGCGGAATTCATAGAAAGTCCTGTCATGATTCTGTTCGCGACGCGCGACGAGGCCGGCCGGCCGATGATTGGCCGCGGTTCCGGCGTGCGCTTCGACCGACAGAGCGGGCATCTGCACTTTCTCGCCTCCCACTGCCAATGGCCGAAGGCCGTGGGCGAGGCGCTGGCCGGCCGGCCGATTGCCACGACCTATGTGCGGGCCGCCGACTACAAGGCCTGCCAGATCAAGGGCCGGGTCCTGGAGGCTGGGCCGGCAGATGCCGCCTTCCGGGCACTGGGCCAGGCCTATGTCGCAGAACAGCTCGCGCGGATGCTGGCGCTCGGGGTCACCCGGATGCAGCTTTCCAGCACGCTCTCGGACCAGGAGCTCGTCTGCCTGACGATCGAGCCGCAGGAGATCTTCGAGCAGACGCCGGGGCCGGGCGCCGGACGCAGGCTGACGCCGGAAGCCGTCGCATGATTGCGCTCGAAAGGCTGCGGGACAGTTTCGAGGGCGTCATTCCCTCCGTCATCGCCACCACCGATGCGGACGGAATGCCCAATATCTCCTATCTCTCGCACGTGCATTACGTAGACGAGACGCATGTCGCTCTCTCCAACCAGTTCTTCTCCAAGACCGCCACCAATGTGGCGCGCAACGGGCTCGCGACCGTGATGGTGGTCGACGGCTATAGCGGCCAACAGCACGTGCTCGACCTAGTGTTCGAGCGCTCCGAGACGGAGAGCGAGACCTTCGAGCGGGTGGCGATCCATCTGGCGATCCTGGAAAGCCGGATGAACGGAATCATGAAGCTCCGCTCCGTCGACATCTACCGGGTGGAGGACTGTCGGGCTGTGCCGGCCGCCAATCCGCTGGTCGAGCCGGAGCCGCTCGTGCTGCCCGACCTGATGGGCAGGGTGGCGAGGCTGACGGCGCGGATGTCGGACTGCAGCGATCCGGAAACGCTGCTCGACGTGACGCTTGAGGGCCTCGGCGAGTTGTTCGGCTACCACCATTCCATGGTGCTGGTGCCGGACGGCGAACGCGGCGGGCTGACGACGATCGCCAGCCGCGGCTACGACCAGTTCGGCTTTGGCGCCGAGGTTCCGCCCGGGCGCGGCATTATCGGGGTTGCGGCCGAGCGGCGGCGCAATGTACGGATCACCGACCTGAGTCGCGGTCAGCGCTACATCCAGGCGGTGCGGGCCATGGCGGGCGTCGAGGATGCGGCGCCGATCCCGCTTCCGGCGCTCGACAAGCCGCTCAGCCAGATCGCGCTGCCGCTAGTCGCCCGGGGAAGGCTCGTCGGCGTGCTGTTCTCGGAATCGGCGGAGCGGTTCACCTTCCGCCATCGCGACGAGGAGGCGCTGACCGTGATCGCCGCGCATCTGGCCACCGCGCTCTCCTTTCTTTCCGAGGAACGCGAGCGGGCGGAGACGGGCTGGCGCGAGAAGGCGGAGGCGTCGGCCGACGAGGCCGTGAGGCTGCCCGCCGGTCGGCGCATCGCCGTGCGCTTCTATCCGCGCGACGGCTCGCTCTTCGTCGACGACGATTATCTCATCCGCGGCGTGCCGGGGCGGCTGCTCCTGCACTTCCTCGAAGACTATGCGCGCACCGGCAAGCGGGACTTTCTGAACCGTGAGATACGCCGCGACCGGCGCCTGCAACTGCCGGATTTCAAGGACAATCTGGAGACCCGGCTGATCTTGCTGCGCCGGCGACTGGAGGAAAAGGCAGGCCCGATCATGCTCGAGCGCGCCGACCGCGGCCGCCTGCGGCTCACCCTTGCCGGCCGTCCCGAGATTGAGTTGGTGGAAGACTGACCGCGGCGGGCTCCCCTCCTAGTTCTCGCGAAGGCCTCGCCGTCCGCTGTTGAGTATCGGTGCAAGGAGGTGCGTAAACAGGCTTTGTTCGCCATCCATGAGCATCACCTCGGCAGGCATGACTGGGAGAAGTTGCGCTTTTCCGCCCAACGCTGAGGTCTTTCTGCCGTGGGTCTCGCAGGGCTTGAGAAGGCTTGGGCCGGAGCCGATCTGTGAGATCCGCCCCTTCTGCAGGCTTCCTGGCAATGACGACGATCCGCCGATGAGCGGTGTCGCAGGCGAGCGCTTCCGGCTACAAAAACAAGGTCTGAGAGTGGTCTGTGCCGTTGGGAGGACGCGATGGCAGTTCCAACAGTGGATCGTGTGTTTGGCCGTGTGGCTTTCGGGGCCGATCCCTCCAACTATCATGCTGCCCGCCCGCGCTATCCTGAAGAAACGTGGGAGCTGCTGCGCGAGCGTTCTGACCTTGGACCCGGCGTTGATATTCTGGAGATCGGCGCTGGTACTGGGCTTGCAACGGCAGAATTGCTGGCGCACAAGCCGCGGCGGCTGGCAGCAGTTGAGCCTGACATGAGGCTGGCAGACTTCCTGCGAACCTCGATTGCGGTTGACTGCTTGCAGGTGCTCGCGCTGCATTTGAAGACGCAAATCTGGAGCCTGCCTCGTTCGACCTGGTTACAAGTGCGACGGCTTTTCACTGGCTGGACGCTGCGCCTGCTCTGAAACGAATTCATGGATTGCTGCGACCTTGCGGCGCCGTCGCCCTTTGGTGGAACGTCTTTGGCGATGAAAGTCGGCCCGATCCCTTTCATGATGCCACCGCGCATTTGTTCGTTGGCCATCGTGCCAGCCTGTCAGCGGGTGGGCGCGACAGTCCTCCTTACGCGCTTGATGCGGATGCACGAATTCGGGAGATGACGGATGCTGGCTTCGTACCCGATCCTCCTGAATTTATCCGCTGGACATTGAGGCTTGATGCGTCCGGCGTGCGCAGCCTCTATGCCACGTACTCTAATGTTTCCGCCTACAGAACGGGCCAATCTGCTCAATTCCTTGGCCGAAATTGTTACAGGGCAGTTTGCGGGCCGCGTAGATCGCAACATGACAACTGCAATCTATACCGCCCGGCGCGCGTAGCTCCAGACAAGCGCTGCCGGTTTGGGACGCATTTCCGGGTTGAAAAGATAGGACTTCGTGCGCAATCCAGCTCCGACAGCTCAAACGCTTGTCCGCTTGAGTGGTTTTTCGGCACCGGTTTCAAGCGTCAGATTTTCACCACTCGGCCCTGCGCCGGAGCTCTCGTTTACTTCGATCGCGCAGCTTTCAGCGCATTGCCCCACCAGGCCAGCTGATCGAGCTGCTTGCCGGCGGCATCGATAAGGTGCTGGTAGTCGTTGAGGTTTTTACCTTCCCTGGCAACGCCGATATATTCGGGCAGAGAAATATGGACGCCCGTTTTCACCGAAGCCGCGCCCATTTCTACGAAGATCATGCGAAGCTGTTCGACGGCACGCGCAGCGCCGACACCGCCATACCCAACGAAGGCAACTGGTTTGTGGATGAATTCGCCGAGGTCGATCGCATTCTTGAGCACGGCCGTCGGGCCGTGATTGTATTCGGCAACGGTGAAGATAAATGCGTCAAACTCGCGCAGCTTCTTCTTCCAGCGCTCCGCCGTCTCGCTCTCAGCTTCCAGCGCACGTGCTTCACCGAAGAAAGCCATGGGGTAGTCGAGGAGATCGAGCACCTCGACCTCAAAATCCGGCCGCTGCGCGGCAATCTCGGCAATCCACTTCGCCGGACGATCCGCAAAGCGGCCGATGCGCGTGCTTCCAACGATAACTGCAATCTTGAGGTTGTTCATTTTCGACCTTTCCTGTCCATTACACGCTAGGGCGGCCCGGGGGCCACCCTAGCCTTTCGGCTTCCGGTTAGCCGGCATAGCTAACCAGCAGGTCCTTGGCGTCGATCTGGTCGCCGGCCTTGACGAGCACTTCGGCGATCGTGCCGTCTTTCTCCGCGTGGATGGCCGTCTCCATCTTCATGGCCTCGATCGAGACAAGCACGTCGCCGGCGCTGACTGCCTGGCCCGGCGAAACAAAGACGCGAGAAATTACGCCCGGCATCGGCGCGCCGACATGGGCGGCGTTTCCAGGCTCGGCCTTCCGGCGGGCAGCGGCACCGGAAGCGCCATGCGCACGATCCGGCACCTTGATGCGGCGCGGCTGGCCGTTGAGCTCGAAGAAGACCGTCACCATACCCTGGCTGTCCGTGCCGCTCATCGCCTGATTGACGATGACCAGCGTCTTGCCCTTTTCGATATCGGCAAAGAGTTCCTCGCCGTCCGCCAAACCGTAGAAATAGGCGGGCGTCGGCAGGACGGAGACCGGGCCATAGGTATCGGAGGCAAACGCAAAGTCGGTGAAGACCTTGGGATACATGAGGTAGGAGGCAAATTCGAAATCATTCACCGTGCGTTCGAGTTTGGTCTCGATCGCCCGGCGCTCGGCATCGAGATCCGCCTCTTCGAGCAGAGAGCCCGGACGAACGGTATAGGGCTTATCACCCTTCAGCGCCTTCTTCTGCAGCGCTTCCGGCCAGCCCGACGGCGGCTGGCCGAGATCGCCCTTCAGCATCGAGACGACCGATTCCGGGAACGACACCTCCTTCTCCGGACTGACGACATCGGCAACCGTGAGGTCCTGGGAAACCATCATCAGCGCCATATCGCCGACCACCTTGGAAGACGGCGTCACCTTGACGATGTCGCCGAACATCTGGTTGGCGTCGGCATAGGCCTGCGCCACCTTGTGCCACTTCGTCTCCAGCCCAAGCGAACGGGCCTGCTCCTTGAGATTGGTGAACTGGCCGCCCGGCATTTCATGCAGATAGACCTCCGATGCCGGCCCCTTGAGATCGCTTTCGAAGGCTGCGTACTGGTTGCGCACCGCTTCCCAGTAGAAGGAGATGCGGCGGATCCATTCCGGATCGAGCCCCGGATCGCGCTCGGAACCGGAGAGCGCTTCGACGATCGAACCGAGACAGGGCTGCGAGGTGTTGCCGGAAAGCGCATCCATGGCGGCATCGACCGCGTCGACGCCGGCATCGACGGCTGCAAGCACGGTCGCCGCGGCAATGCCGGAGGTATCGTGCGTATGGAAATGGATCGGCAGGCTTGTCGCGTCGCGCAGCGCCTTGAACAGCACCTTTGCAGCAGCAGGCTTCAGCAGGCCGGCCATATCCTTCAGTGCAATGATGTGAGCTCCGGCCTTTTCGAGCTGAGCGGCAAGGTCGGTGTAGTATTTCAGATCATATTTCGGGCGCGCCGAGTTCAGGATATCGCCGGTATAGCAGATCGCCGCTTCGCAGAGCTTGTTCTCTTCAGCGACAGCATCCATCGACACGCGCATGTTTTCGACCCAGTTCAGGCAGTCGAAGACGCGGAAGAGGTCGATGCCGCCCTTTGCGGCCTGCCGGACGAAATATTTGACGACATTGTCCGGATAGTTCTTGTATCCGACGCCGTTGGCGCCGCGCAGCAGCATCTGCAGGAGCAGGTTCGGTGCGCCTTCGCGGATCAGCGCCAGACGCTCCCATGGATCTTCCGTCAGGAAGCGCATGGAAACGTCGAAAGTCGCACCACCCCAGCATTCGAGCGACAGCAGATTCGGTAGCGCATGGGCATAGGTCCCGGCGACGCGGACGATGTCGTAGGTGCGCATGCGCGTCGCGAGCAGCGACTGATGGCCATCGCGCATCGTCGTATCGGTTATCAGCACGCGCTTTTCGCCTCGCATCCACTCGCCGAACTTCTTCGGGCCGAGCTTGTCGAGACGCTGCTTGGTGCCGTCCTTAACCTTGCTGCCGTTGGCATAGGGAACGACCGGTTCTGCAGCGTTTTCCAACGGCCGCGGCCTGTCCTTGGCTTCGGGATGGCCATTGACGGTCACGTCGGCAAGATAGGTCAAAAGCTTCGTCGCGCGGTCCTGACGCTTGACCTGCTGGAAAAGCTCCGGCGTCGAGTCGATAAACCGGGTTGTATAGCTGTTGTCCTTGAACTTCGGGTGTCCAATGATCGCTTCAAGGAAGGTGAGGTTGGTTGCCACGCCGCGAATGCGGAATTCACGCAGCGCCCGGTCCATGCGAGAGATCGCCTCGAGCGGATTCGGCGCCCAGGCCGTCACCTTGACGAGCAGCGGATCGTAATAGCGGGTAATGATCGCTCCCGAATAGGACGTGCCGCCATCAAGACGGATGCCGAAACCCGAGGCCGAGCGATAGGCAGTGATGCGGCCGTAGTCCGGGATGAAGTTATGTTCCGGATCTTCCGTCGTGATACGGCACTGCAGCGCGTGGCCATTGAGCTTGATATCCTGCTGCTTGGGAACGCCCGATTCCGGTGTACCGATCGCGTAGCCATCGAGGATATGGATCTGTGCCTTGACGATATCGATGCCGGTCACGACTTCGGTGACCGTGTGCTCGACCTGGATGCGCGGATTGACTTCGATGAAGTAGAATTTTCCGGTATCGGAATCCATCAGATATTCGACGGTGCCGGCGCCGATATAGTTCGTCGCCTTGGCGATCTTCAGCGAATAGGCGGCGAGCTCCTGGCGCTGCGCTTCCGAAAGATACGGTGCCGGCGCACGCTCGACGACCTTCTGGTTGCGGCGCTGGATCGAGCAGTCGCGCTCGAAGAGGTGCACGACATTGCCGTGCGTATCGCCAAGCACCTGGCTTTCCACGTGGCGGGCGCGCTCGACGAGCTTTTCGAGATAGACTTCATCCTTGCCGAAGGCGGCCATCGCCTCGCGCTTGGCTTCAGTCACCTCACGGGCAAGATCCTTCGGGTCGCGAATGGCGCGCATGCCGCGCCCGCCGCCGCCCCAGGAAGCTTTCAGCATGACCGGATAGCCGATCTCCTCGGCCATGCGGGCGACTTCCTTCATGTCGTCCGGGAGCGGATCGGTTGCCGGAACCACTGGCACGCCGACCGAGATCGCCAGATTGCGCGCGGCGACCTTGTTGCCAAGCTGGCGCATCGTATCGGCCTTCGGGCCGATAAAGGTGATGCCCGCCTTGTTGCAGGCATCCACGAATTCAGGGCTCTCCGACAGCAGGCCATAACCTGGATGGATGGCATCGGCGCCGGATAGCTTGGCAACGCGGATCACCTCATCGATCGAAAGGTAGCTTTCGATCGGCCCGAGATCGCGGTCAAGATGCGGCCCGCGGCCGACCTGATAGCTTTCGTCCGCCTTGAAGCGGTGCAGCGCCAGTTTGTCCTCTTCCGCCCATATCGCGACCGTTTTTATCCCCAGCTCATTGGCCGCGCGGAACACGCGGATGGCAATTTCGGAACGATTGGCAACGAGTATCTTGGATATGGGCAATGCGCTCTCCTCACGGCATCGAAACGGGCAATGCTGCACCCGCGAAGAAAATTCTTAACGCGCCGTTACAGAAAGTTCAATTTCCCTTGCGAAATAGAATTTCCCAAATGCGAGAGGTCGCGCGCCAAATTAGGTAACGAGCCCGTGCCGGAAAGCCAGCGCCACCGCCTGCTGGCGGTTCTTGGCCTTCAGCTTGTCCTGCAACCCATTCATATACCAATCGACCGTGTGGTTCGAGATGCTGAGCACCTTGCTGATCTCCATCGAGGTCAGGCCGTCGGCCAAATAGTGCAGGATTTCGAGCTCGCGGCGCGTCAGCGGGATATTGAGCAATGAAGCGCTTTCGAGTGCCTTCGCTTCGCCCTTGAGATCAAGCAGCCGCCAGAACGCTTTGCGCGCAACCGTTTCGAACAATGACATCTCGACCGGCGACAATTCGACGGGCCCACCGCCGATGCTCAAGTTTCCGAGCACGCCGCTCTTGCCGTGAATGGGGAAGATGTAACCGTCGCGGAGGCCGTGGGCATGGGCATCCGCCATCATCTGTTCCATTCGCCGCTGATGCGGATCGCGACGGTAGGCGGCAAGGCTTTCCTTCCATCGAAATGGCCTTTGCGCCAGCGCCAGATACCGCACTGTTGGATCTATGAGGACGTATTTTTTTGCAACATATGTTTGCGGCCACTTCTCGGGCCAATGCCCGGCAAGTACGAGACCCCAGGGATCTTGGTTCTGCTTCAGGTGACGCAGCAATCCATAATATTCGAAGCCATAGGAATGAACGGCTCGCCGGAGTTCCTCAACCACGTTTTCGGGCTTCGTGCATTCCTCAATGACGACGAGCAATTGAACTAAAGAATGGATATTCACAAAAAAGCCCCTTGCCCGGCAATGGGCGATCGGTGAAGTCCGTCGGTCGGACCACCTGAACGTGGCAACGACGGTCTTCGATTAACAAGCTGGCTTCATATAAGGTTTATGGATTGCTAAAGCTTGGTTTAAATACAAGTGGAAATTGTTGCACTCCCGATCGGTTGAGCAGCTTTGCGCTGCGATTATTCTGTCGAATCCTGCAGAAACACCTCACCTGAATGCGCCGTTAATCGTCGGTTCAGGTGTTTTTTCATAGCATCGCGCCATCCCGTTTTTTGCAGATGCACACAAGAGGTACCGCCGTGTCATTATTCAAGGTCTATGCAAGAGCTTTGCGCTACCTTGGCGCCTACAAGCTCCGCGTATCCCTGGTGGTCGTTGCGAACATTGTTCTGGCTGCGATCACGATTGCGGAGCCTGTTCTGTTCGGTCGCATCATCGACGCCATTTCAGGCAATGGCGAGGTCAAGCCCATTCTGTTCATGTGGGCCGGATTTGCCGTCTTCAATACGATCGCCTTCGTTCTCGTCGCCCGCGAGGCGGACAGGCTGGCCCATGGCCGGCGCGCGACTTTGCTGACGGAAGCATTTGGCCGCATCATCTCGATGCCGCTCTCCTGGCATCACCAGCGCGGGACGTCGAACGCGTTGCATACGCTGCTGCGCGCTTGCGAAACGCTCTTCGGCCTCTGGCTCGAATTCATGCGTAATCACCTCTCGACTGCCGTGGCCATTGCGCTCCTGGTGCCGACCGCCATGGCCATGGACCTGAGATTGTCCGGCGTGCTGGTCGTGCTTGGTCTTGCCTACTGGCTGATCGGCCGTCTGGTCATGAGCCGCACGAAGGACGGACAGGCGTCTGTCGAGAACCACTATCACACCGTTTTCTCGCATGTGAGCGACTCGATCAGCAACGTTTCGGTGCTGCACAGCTACAACCGCATCGAAGCTGAAACCAAGGCGCTCAAGGGCTTTGCCGACCGCCTGCTGCAGGCTCAGTACCCGGTCCTCGACTGGTGGGCCCTTGCCGGTGCTCTGAACCGAATGGCGTCGACCATCGCCATGATGATCATCCTTGTGATCGGCACGCTTCTGGTGCAGGCCGGCGAACTGCGGATCGGTGACGTCATCGCCTTCATCGGCTTTGCAAACCTTTTGATCTCGCGCCTCGACCAGATGCGCCAGTTCGCTACGCAGATTTTCGAAGCCCGCGCGAAGCTTGAAGACTTCTATACGCTCGAAGACTCCGTTCGCGAGCGCGAAGAACCGGCGGGCAATGCCGACATCAAGGACGTCAAGGGCGAAGTCGAATTCCGCGACGTCTCCTTCGGCTTCGGCAACTCGTCGCAGGGCCTGCACAATGTCTCCTTCTCGGTGAAGGCTGGCCAGACAGTCGCGATCGTAGGCCCGACAGGTGCGGGTAAGACGACGCTCGTCAATCTGCTGCAGCGCGTCTACGATCCAGACAGCGGCAAGATCCTGGTGGATAGCCACGACATCACCAAGGTCACCCGCAGGTCGCTGCGCCGTTATATCGCCACCGTGTTCCAGGATGCGGGTCTGCTGAACCGTTCGATCAGCGACAATATCCGCCTTGGCCGCGAAGGCGCCAGCGAGGAAGACATGCGCCGTGCTGCCGAAGCGGCAGCCGCGGCGGACTTCATCGAGACGCGCGAGGAACAGTATGACACGCATGTCGGCGAGCGGGGCAACAGGCTCTCGGGCGGGGAGCGCCAGCGTGTGGCGATCGCCCGCGCCATCCTCAAGGATGCGCCGATCCTGGTTCTCGATGAGGCGACCAGCGCGCTGGACGTAGAGACCGAGAACCGCGTGAAGGCTGCAATCGACAACCTTCGCCAGAACCGCACCACCTTTATCATCGCGCACCGCCTCTCGACGGTTCGTGAAGCAGACAAGGTGCTCTTCCTCGACAGCGGCCGGATCGTCGAACAGGGTAGTTTCGATGAACTCAGCCATAGCAACGGCCGCTTTGCAGCGCTGCTTCGCGCCAGCGGTATCCTGACGGACGAGGAAGTCCGCAAGGCCCATACGACCGAAGCTGCTTAACCAGGTTCGAAAGCGAAAATGAAAGGCCGGAGGGGAAACCTACCGGCCTTTTTTATCGTGGTTAGAAACTCGGTACGCGCTGCAGGTGAGATCTTTGCCGGAATGTACGCTAGCACCCTTTCTTCAGCCGCCGCAAAGTGGAATTCGATGCTCAGATAACGCTATGGCTTTCGGGTGTTCAGTGACGGCTGACGAACTGTAAATCGATACGCACAGTACCTCAGAGGGGTCTCAAGGCCTTGATGCCGTGACAGCTGTGGCAGCGGGCAGTTTTATCGCGTCAGAGGCGACGGCGCCTTCTGCCTTGCCTCGCGCGACTTTCGGATAAAGCGCGCAACTGATGTCGCTCTACCAGAGCGGCCTGAACCGCCGCCTGGAAGGACAAGACGCGCTCCCGGATCTTCTCCTCGCGCAAGCCACATCGCGAAAGCTCGTCCGCCAGCAAACGGCACTCGGCTTTCCAGAACGCGACCGCCGGTTCTCCGTGCAGATCATCAAGCGTCGCGGCGCAGCGCTCGATATCGCCGGGCCGGGGGATGCTTGGAAATATCACGATTTCGCTTGCGGTCAGCGCGGCGAGAGGGGTGTCGAAAGAAGATGCCATCGAATCAATCCATGTTTCCATCAGACTGTTAGGCTTGTGTTGGTTAACGTTTACCTTCTCTCGCGGAATAATGCCGTTGCTGACCGACTGAATGGACCTAAAGCCAAAGCCTCAGCAGCCGATACTTCTGCTGGGACTTTGGCGCTTGGCATTGTTAGGATTGCGCGCGCTGTTGCACAGTTCCGCTCTCTTCGGCGGGAATCTGTGTACGCGACATCACGCGTCCGACCACGAGCACCAGCAGCGCGGCGGCAGCCAGGCACGCGGCAAGAAAGAACATCGGCGCAATCGTGCTTCCGGTACTGTCCTTGATCCAGGGCACGACGTTCTGGGCGACAAAGCCGCCGAGATTGCCGACGGAGTTGATTGCGGCGAGCCCGGCCGCCGCACCAGCGCCTCTTAGAAAGCGTGACGGCAGGCTCCAGAAAACCGGCTGGCCGGCGAAGATGCCCGCAGCAGCGATGCAGAGAAATGCGAACTGGACGCCATGGTCCGGAATAACAGCAGAAAGGACAAGGCATATGGCGCCCAGCAGTGCCGGAATGACGATATAAGGCGTCTTCGAAGCTGCCCTGTCTGCCATCGACGGGACGATGTAAAGCGCCACCGCCACGAGGACCCAGGGTATGATGTTCAAAAAGCCGTTGGCCGTGTTGCTGACGCCGAATTCCTTGACAATGGTCGGGAGCCAATAGCTGAGACCATAGGCTGCAAGAGGAAAGCCGACGTAGCACAATGCCATGAGAAGTACCTTCGGATTGATGAGCGCCTTGAACCCATTCTCCGCGTTCTTGTCCATGTCTGCATTTTCCGCCTCAATCCTGCGTTTGAGCCAGCTCTTCTCCGCATCGCTCAGGAAGTTCGCATTCTCTGGGCGATCCGAGAGGTAAAACAACGTGACCACGCCTGCTATGACGGCGGGAATACCCGTCGCGATGAACACCCATTGCCAGCCGGCTATGCCATAAAGCCCGTCGAGATCGAGCAGCATGCCGCCCAGCGGCGCGCCGACGGCATTGGCAAGAGCGCTGAAGATCATGAACAGCCCGACCATCGTGCCGCGATAGGCGGACGGATACCAAAGTGTCAGCAGATAAAGGACGCCTGGAAAGAACCCGGCCTCGCAGGCGCCAAGAAGAAAGCGGAGAATGTAGAACATCGTCGCATTCTGCGTGTAGGCCAAGGCGATCGTAACTGCGCCCCACGAGAGCAAAATACGCGCAAACCATTTGCTGGCGCCGTACCGCTCAAGCAGCAGATTGCTGGGGACTTCAAACAGGAAATAACCGATGAAGAAGAGCGAGGCGCCGAGGCCGTAGGCATATTCGCTCATGCCAAGCGCGCCGACCATTTCCAGCTTGGCGAAGCTGACATTTTGGCGATCGATATAGGCGATGAGATAAAGAATGCCTAGGAACGGCATGAGCCGCCACGTGATTTTGGCAATCAGTTGCTTTTCGTCGACCATGAATTTCTCCTTCGGGCAATTGCATCTGGGCGAGGTGCAGAAGGGCAAGCTTGCCATCATCAATTGTCGGCCGGTGCCCGAACTGCAGGCCCAGACCGATCAATCAAAAAGAGAGAGCTATTTGTCGCTATAGAGCTTTCGGCCATCACCGACGCGGACGGCGACGGGAACGGAAGCACCACGCCCCATCGACCTGGCCTTCGCGGTACCGTCGATGCGTTTGCGCTCGAGGTGGTAGGCGTAAGCGAACTGACCCGAGATGCCTGCGACCACAAAGAGCGCACCGATCATCTGGTCGTGATTGGTAATGTAGAGCAGCACCTGGCCCGCCATCGCAAGGATTGTCCCTGCCACGAAGATATTGAGCGAGTGACGGCCAATGATCGTCAGCGGATGATCCGACGGACGGCGCAAGATACGAGACAACACGGGAATATTGATAACGAGGTAGCTGAGCGCCAACACGTGCAGCAGCCGCGGCAGTGACAGGAAAGTCTTGTCGAAACCGGTAAGGACAGGCGGCAAGCCAAACGCTGCCAGTACATTGCCGAGGTCCCAAAGGTGACCTACAACCCAAGCAAAGGACAGCGCTACGTAGCCGGAAGCCAGCACGAACAAAATCGGGTGCTCCGGCAGCTTGCCGCCACGCTTGACATGCATGATGCCGACCGCGCCGATCGTGAACAAGAACTGCCACGAGAGCGGATTGAGGAACCAGTAGTCGGCGATGAGCATGTTGTGCGGCGCGATCTGATAGATGCCCGCGATGAGCCACACAGCACCCGAAACACCAAGCGCCAGAAGCGGATGGGCCGAGTAAAGAAGCAAGATGACCGGTACCATGAGCATCAGCGCGCCGTACATCGGCAATATGTTGTTGTAGCCGATCTGGTGGCCAAGCAGAAGCAGTGCGGGTATTCCCTCCGTCAAGTTCATCAAGACGGCGAGGATATTGATTTCGACCAGCAATCCCGGCCGGTGGAACAACCAGGCGCCGCAAATGAACAGCGCGAGCGTTATGAAGGTCGTGATCATATGGGCGAGATAGAGCGTGAAAGCGCGCTTGATCGCCTTCCTCGCCATGTCCACTCGCCTGCCGACCTTGAAGCCGGCGCCATAGGCCAATCCGACCGCAATGCCCGAGATCAGCACGAAGGCTTCCGCAGCGTCGGAGAAGCCGAAATTCTTCGTCGTCACATACTCGAATATCTGGCCGGGAACGTGATTGATGAAAATCGTGATGAGAGCAAGGCCACGCAGAACATCAAGCCTCGTATCGCGCGCCGGTCGCACTGCTGATTGAGGCAAGCGCTCAGCGCCGATGGCGTTTTCCGGCGTAGCCGCCATGATGTTTCTCCTGTTTCGATCTGCAAACGCGGTTGCAGCCAAAAAGTTTCGCCTTTTGGCTGCAACGAATCGCCGGAGTGTGAGCGTCGAATGCTGCTATCCGACCGAATATCCCTCATGGGGATTGGCGACTTCGCTGCCGTTGATGACCAGAGTGTAGCCGTCCGGATGGGACGATTTTGAGACCGAAATGCGATATTTCACACCTGAATGTTCGATCTCCGCCGAAAAGCCGTCCCAACCGCTCGGCAGTGCTGGACGAACAAAAATCCGTCCGTTTTTCAAACGGATACCGAGAATCCCTTCGACTGCCGCACGATAGAGCCAGCCCGCGGAACCTGTATACCACGTCCAGCCGCCGCGGCCCTTGAGCGCACCTTCGCCGTAGACGTCGGCAGCCACCGTGTAGGGCTCGACTCGATAGTGCTCGGCCGAGGCTTTGTCGCGCGCATGGGTGATCGGGTTCAGGAGTTCGAAGCAGGCCAGGGCATCATCGCCTCGGTTGAGCTCAGCAAGCGCCATAACCACCCAGGTGGCCGCATGCGTGTACTGGCCGCCATTCTCGCGAACACCGGGAGGATAGGCCTTGATATAACCCGGATCCCTGACCGACGTGGCAAAAGGCGGGGTAAACAGGCGGATGATTCGCGCTTCTTTGTCCACAAGGCGGTTCAAAACCGCGTCCATGGCCTTGACCGCGTGATCCGGATTGCCTTCGCCGGAAAGCACGCTCCAGGATTGCGCGATCGAATCGATCTGGCATTCCAGGCTTTCCTTCGAACCGAGCAGGCTGCCATCGTCGAATGTGCCTCGGCGATAATAGCCGCCATCCCAGCCTTCACTTTCCAGCGCCGCCTTCAGTTCACCGAGATGTTTCGTCCAGCGCTCGACGCGCGCAGTATCGCCCCGCTCTTGCGCATAGGGAATGAAGGACCGCAGCGCGCCTGCCAGGAACCAGCCAAGCCAGACGCTTGTGCCCTGGCCTTGGATGCCGACGCGGTTCATCCCGTCGTTCCAGTCGCCGCCCATGATCAGCGGCAGGCCGTTTGAGCCCTTGCGCTTGATCGCGAGATCAAGTGCCAAGGCGGCATGCTCATAGATGCTGGCCTTGTCGTCAGAGACTTCCGGGCGATAGAAGGAGTCGTGCTGGCCTTCGAGCAACGCCGGGCCCTCGAGGAACGGCAATTCCTCGTCAAGCACGCTGTTGTCGCCCGTTGCACTGCAATAGTGGTGGATCGCATAGGCGAGCCAGACCACGTCATCCGAAATCAACGTACGGACACCCGCGCCGGTTCCCGGCAGCCACCAATGCTGGACATCGCCCTCGCGGAACTGCCTCGAGGCAGCGTTGACGATCTGGTTGCGCGCGAGCGATGGCTCCTGAAGCACGAAAGCCAGCGTATCCTGCAACTGATCGCGGAAGCCAAAGGCGCCACTGGCCTGATAGAAGGCCGACCGCGCCATGATGCGGCAGCCAAGGCTCTGATAGGGCAACCAGGCATTGACGAGATTGTTCATGGCCTGGTTCGGCGTCAAAATCTGAACCTTGCCCGTAAAGCTCTGCCAGAAATCGCGGTTTGCCTGAACAGTGTCCTCGACAGAGGTCTTGCGGATCTCGGCGATCAAGGTTTGGGCCTCTTGCCTCGAGGCCGTGTCGCCCAGGAAGAACGTGACGTCACGCTCTTCTCCGGCGCCGATTTCGACATCGATTGCGAGAGCTGCTGCCGGGTCGCCGTCAAGTTCCGTGGCGCCGGAAAGCGCAACGGATGGCTTGAGCGCCTGCGGAGCCCGGATCGTGCCGGCCTTGCCGATGAACTCCCGCCTGCTTGTGGTGAAGCTCGACGGCTTCACGCTGGCGGCAAAGAAGGATACCCGGTTCGAGAAGTCGATGCTGTACTGGTTGGCGGCAAGGAGTGCGCCGGTTTCCTCGTCAAGGGACGAAAGAATGAAGGGCACCGAACGCTGTGCGTTGTTGCCGAGAACCCACTCGACATAGCCATAGAGCCGCAGCTTGCGCGCCTTGGTGCCCATGTTGCGCAACCGGACGCGCTGCAGCTTGACCGGCCTTAGGCGATCGACCGTCTGTGTCACTTCGAGCGCGATATCGTTCTGCTCGCTGGAGAAGACGGAGTAACCGAGACCATGGCGTGCCTCGAAGCGGACATCGCTCCGCTGCGAAAGCCCAGCAAAGGGCGTCATCAGCGCGCCACTTTCCAGGTCGGTGACGTAAATCGCCTCACCTGAGCGATTGACGACGGCATCGTTCGACCAGGAGGTCAGCTGATAGTCGCGCGAGTTGACGCTCCAGGTGAAACCCGCGCCCTCCGCAGACACATGGAAGCCGAACTTCTCGTTCGAGATCACGTTGATCCAGGGCTGCGGTGTTGCCGTGCCGCCAGCAAGACGAACGACATATTCGCGGCCGTCGCGGGCAAAACCACCGAAGCCGTTCCAGAAGTCGAGATCGCCTTCCTCCTCGATCACAAGCGCCGGCGGCTTGGGCTGCACGACACGCGCCACGCGCTTGACGGGGGTCTTGCGCTGCTCGCGTTCCATTTCCGGCAAGTCGTCCTTGGAGGGCGCAGAAAGGGCGATGGCGCGGTTGATCTGATCGACGACCTTGCCGTTCTTGGCATGGAAGGTGACACGCGAAGCGGCGATCAGGGCATGATAGGTCGCCTCCTCCATCAAATCCTTCCGGACGGCAAAGATGTGTTGCCGAAGGCCATCGGCCTGGCCAATGCGGCGCACGTTTTCGCACATCTGGTCCACGGCATGCTGCATGTCCTGCGCATAGGAGGATGCACGCTCGTTCATGATGACAAGATCGGCCGTCACGCCACGCGAGCGCAGATATTCCTCCGCCAGCAATGCCTCGCGAACGATATCGAGATCCATGTCGTCATCGATGCGCAGCATGAAGATCGGGAAGTCGCCGGAGATCGCAAGCGGCCACAGCGACGATTGTGACTGCATGCCGGTTCGAACTGCCGCAGCATCGGCGCGCAAGTCCATGTCCGGATAGACCAAATGCCGGCCGAGATACTGGAAGGCGGCAGCCTGCTGCGACGTCACGCCGACATGGCGCATCTGCACCTGCGTGCGTGTCCAGGCCTGAACCAGCTCATGGTTGAAGGCATCGGCGTGCCGATAGCGCTCGACAGCCTTGTCCACCTCGTCGCGGCTAGGAGCGGCGATCGTCCAGAAGATCACGCTGACTTTCTTGCCGGCCGGCACACGAACCGTGCGGCGCAGCGAAAGGATCGGGTCGAGCGTGAAGCCGTCGGTGCCTGAAAGCGTCGCACCAGGATCGAAGGCTGCCGCATCCGCAAGACTACGGCCGCGGCCGAGGAATTTGCGGCGATCGGTCTCAAATTCCGTTTGCCGGGAAGGACCGGCACTGTCGACGATCAGATGGGCGATGCTCATGTTCGGTTCGCCCGGATCGCGTCTGTTGCGTTCGGCACGGATGACGTCGCCGCGTCTGCCGAATTCCGTCTTCACGAACATGCGGGCGAAAGCCGGATGCGCATTGTCCGTGTCATCCAATGTGATCACCGGTTCCAAATAGGAGGTGACTTCGATGAAGCGGTCTTCCGATCCCATGTTGAGAAGCGTCAGCCTGCGGCCTTCCGCATCATGCTCAGTCGCAACGATGCATTCCAATTCACTGCTGAGGTCGCCAACGACCTTAGTGAATTCCGCCTTTTCGTCGGCGAAGAGCACATTGACTTTTTCGCCCTCGACGCTTTTTGGTTCGGCGGTGGCCGACCACCATTCGTTGGTCGCCGTGTCGCGCAGGAAGATGAAGCTTCCCCAGCGGTCTTCCGTTGGGTCGGCTTTCCAGCGGGTAACGGCCTGGCCGTTCCAGTGTGCGTAGCCGGCACCGGTCGCCGTCAACATCATCGAATAGTGACCGTTGGACAGGAACATGAGTTCGCGATCGCGCGAAAGCGGATCGGCGATCTTGCGAAGCTCCGGCCGCAGCAGATCTTCCTGGATGCTGGCGGGCGTATCCGATTCGTGCTTGCCGCTCATCACGGGGATGTCGCGCGGCGCCTTTTCCTGCAGCAGCAGTTCGGCTGCTTCGATCACCGGATCGGAGTGGAAGAGCTCACGCAGATGCCCGTTGAAAGCGACATTGGCAACCGCCGCGATCGACATGCCGTGATGGTGCGCATAGTAGTTATAGACAACAGCGCATTTCTTGCCTTCCGGCACGCGGGTCGGCGTGAAGTCGACGGCATCATGGAATCCGAATTTGCCGAGCGCACCGAGTTTGCGCAGGCGCTGCAGATTTTCGAGTGCCCCCTGCGGGTCGTATTGGCTGGCGAGGATCGAGGCATAAGGCGCGATGACGGCATTGTGGCCGAGGCCGCGCTTCAGGCCAAGCGTAGGCACGCCGAAGTTCGTGTATTGATAGTTGAGGTTATGGTCGCGAGCATTGAAGGCCGCTTCCGAAATGCCCCACGGAATACCGAGCTTGCGCCCGTAGTTCATCTGCTCGACCACGACCAGATTGTTGGTCTGATTGAGAATACCCCCGCCGCGCTCCTGCATGACGAGCGGTGGCATCAGATATTCGAACATCGAGCCGGACCAAGAGACCAGAGCGCCGCGCGAACCGACCGGCACGACCTGGCGGCCGAGGCGATACCAATGCTCCGTCGGCAAGTCGCCCTTTGCGATGCCGAAGAGACTGGTCAGCCGGCATTCCGACGCCAAAAGGTCGTAGCAGGCCTGGTCGAGCTCGCCGCTTTCGACGCGATAGCCGATCGAAAGAAGGCGGCGTTCCGGACGGAACAGGAAGCTGAAATCCATCGAGAAGGCGAGATCGCGGGCCTTGTCGCGAAGGGCGATCAGCCGCGGCCGCAAAGCATCGATATTCGAAAGGTCGAATGTGCTGTCGGAAATATGCGCTTCGCAAATCTTGACGAGTGCTTCGGCCCAACGGGTAAGTTCGCCGCTGAGTGCCGACTTCACTTCGTGATCGAGATTTGCCGCAAGCTTCTGGATGTCACGCGCAAGAACCGCAAGGTTGATGACGCGGATCGAGGCGAACTCGTGCTCGCGCTTGACGGCGGCGAGCGCGTTCTGGAAGCCGACGATCCGTTCTTCCAGGCGGCGGCGGAGCGGACGGACCGTCTTGCGATCGTCCGGAAGGTCGGCCAGTACTTCGCCGAGGATGCCGGCAGTGTCGCCGACGCCGTCGAGATTGCCCTGCATATGCGCCGACGGCGCTTCGGCCCAATTGCGGCAAGCCGACGAAACGGCAATCAGGTGACCGGCGAGATTGCCGCTGTCGACAGCCGAAACATATCGCGGCCCAAGGGTCTGAAGCGTATCGGTGTGGTACCAGTTAAAGAGGTGGCCACGATACTTCTCCATCTTGTCGATGGTCCCGATCGTCTGCTCCAGCCGCTCGATCGTTTCCTCGAAGGAAAACCAGCCGAACTGGCGGCCGGAAACGACCGAGAGCAGATATACGCCGATATTGGTCGGCGAGGTGCGGCTCGCGACGATGACATGCGGCGTCTCCTGAATGTTATCCGGCGGCAGGAAATTCTGTTCTGCCGTGGTGAACGTATCGAAGTAACGCCAGGTGCGGCGCGCGATCTTTCTGAGCTCGCTTGAGACCGAATCGGCGACTTCCAGGCGGTCTTCGGTTTCTGCCGACTGGCTGACATACCAGGCAACGAGCGGCGACAGGGTCCACAGCAGGGCGAACGGAATGCCGACGAGGAATGCGTTGTCGCCGGGAAGTGCTGCAAAGCCGAGTGCGAGCAGCGCGAGCACCGGGGCGTGCCACATCGCGCCGTAGTACGACAGAATCGTTCCCTGCCCACCCGCTTGGACGCTGGCAGCAGTGCGCCATTGCAGCATCAATTTATGGCTGACGAGAAGACGGTAGAGCGAGCGGCCGATCGCATCGGCCATCATGCAAGCCGTATCGGCAATGAAAACGATACGAAGCGCCACCTGGGCATTCGCAGCGCGGATATCCGACCACACGGTATAAAGATGTGCCCGTGCAACGATATCGCTGGTGCGCGGAATGATGCCGTGGATGAGCGACAGCGTCGGCGCAACGAAGAGGCAGAAGATCAGGAGGATCTGCCATACGAGTGCGCCAAGCGGGCCCATAAAATACCAGCCAAGCACGGAAGCGAAGAACCAGGCGATCGGCGTCAGCGAGCGGCGCAGGTTATCGAACATCTTCCAGCGCCCGAGAGCGGTGACGCCGTATTTTGGATTGAACATATATGGCAGAAGCTGCCAGTCGCCACGCGCCCAGCGATGCTGTCGCGAAGCCTCGACTTCGTATCGGATCGGGAAGTCTTCGACGAGCTCGAGATCGGTGACTAGGGCGCAGCGCGCCATCGAACCTTCGAGAAGATCGTGGCTCAGCACCGAATTCTCATCGATGCGGTCCCTCAGCGAAGCTTCGAAGGCATCGACATGATAAAGGCCCTTGCCGGTAAACGTGCCTTCGCCGGCGAGGTCCTGGTAGACATCGGAAACTGTGAAGACGTACGGGTCGAGGCCGCGGTTGATCGAGAAGACGCGCTGGAAGACCGAAGCGTCCTTGCCGGTCGTTAGCGACGGGGTCACGCGTGGCTGCAGCACGCCATAGCCGCTTTCGACGCGGCCGGTCTTCGGGTTTATCACCGGACGGTTGATCGGATGATAGAGTTTGCCGACAAGCTTGGTCACGGCATCGCGCATCAGGCGCGTGTCGGAATCGAGCGTCATGATATACTGAACGCCAGCCGGTACAATATTGGCGCCCGGTAGATAGGTCGTGTCGCTGTCGCCGCGCAAAAGCATGTTCAGCTCGTGCAGCTTGCCGCGTTTGCGCTCCCAGCCCATCCAGACGCCCTCTGACGGGTTGTAGAGGCGGCGGCGATGCAGGAGATAGAAGCGCGTTTTGCCGTCATAGGCGTAACGTGCCGAAAGATTGGCGATTTCACGCCGGGCGTAGTCCAGCACTTCCAGATCGTTCGGCGTTTCCTCGACGTCACTGTCCGGCCAGTCGCTCAGCAGCGCGAAATAGATTTCGCCGCGCGGATTGGCGAGATAGTGAACCTCGAGATTGCGAACCAGGTCGTCGACGCTGTCTCGGTTCGAAATCAGGCATGGCACGACAAGCAGCGTGCGTGCATCCTCCGGGATGCCTTCCTTGAACTCGTAGCCGACAAGCCGCGATGGCGTCACGAAGAAGGACAGCAAGGTATTGAAAAGACCTGTCGCGCCCTCCGATGCCGGAAGAGAGAACATGATCAGCAATACGGCGATTTCCAACGTACCCATGCCGGCATTGGCCATGACGCGCCCGACGATCGCCATCGCAATGACGGTAAGCAGCATGACGGGGACGGCAATCGACAGCCAATTGAACTTGCGGACCGTTCGAACAAAATGCTGAACGAAGGTCGGACGATAATTGGCACGTTCTTCAAGCTTCGGCCGGTGCATGCCGGCAAGAAAGCCGCCGACATTCGGCTCATGCGGTTGCGGCTCCTCGGAGGCCCTGGCTTCGCTGGTCATGTCGAGCGCCAACTGGGCGACTTCCATTTCCGTCAGCGGGGAGCGCTTGGCGAGCTTTTCGATCTGTTTGCGGTATTTGTTGCGTGATCCCGAATCGAGGATGCCGTAATCGGAATTCTCCCAGAGCAACTTGTCGACATGGCTGACCTGCTCGACCCAGACCGACCATTCCGCGTCGTCGATCTCGCGAAGGCTCCGGATGATGTTGCCCATCGTGACATTGCCGGAGGAGAGGCGGCTATGCTCCGCCATCGTCGCTTCTTCGGTATCACGGCCGAGCATTTCCAGACGCTCGTCGAGCCAAGCGATCGCAAGGCTAGACGCCTGCGAACCGTCGCGCATGCGATAGAGGAACTGCGTCGAGAAGGTATTGTCCTCGGCAAGCGGTTCGAGCGTCCTCAGATACTCCGCAGCCTTCGTCGGATCGTCCAAACGCACGAGTTCATCGGCCGCTTCGTTCGCACGGCGGCGTATGCGCCGGCTGCGTTCAACGCGGCTGGAAATGCGACGGAGGTTTTCGACGAGAACATAACGCACGAGTGAGGGGACTGCCCAAAGCTCACCGATGCGCAACGTCTCACCCAGCTGGAAGCCATCGACAAGCGCCGTTAGACTTTCCTGTGAAACGGTGCTGTGGGTGTGAGCGACATAGAGCCAGGCGAGCACCAGCGTGCGCGGTACCTGCACACCATCGACGTCGATGGTCGGCAGCTCGCGATAGAAGCGCCGCGGGAAGTCGCGGCGGACCTCCTGAATTGCCTCTTCGACGATATAGTGGTTATCGAGAAGCCATTCGGCGGCAGGCGTTATTGTCTCACCCGCCTCCACGTCGGCCGCGGTCGTGCGGTAAACGCGCAGGATTTCCTTCTCGTTCTCCTTATGTCGTGCAAAAAAATCGAAGGCAGTAAAAGCCGGCAGCGAATCGACGCCTTTGCGGGCGATCGATTCACCCATCGCCTTGATGTCTTCAATCGACAGGTAGGTCGAGCGGACCGAGTCGCTGTGATCGATGTGCTTGACTTCGGATTCGCGCGACGGGTTTGGAGACGGAATGGAAATGGTCATGGGTTCGGTTCTGGGTCCAAACTAAGGTTATGGTAATTTTGCCTAGCCTTTTGCACCGGCAATTATGACTGCGACATGAACGGCCAAGGGGCTTTCCAGGAAGATGCGAAAGCCACAGATTTCCGATACGAAACGGTTTAGGCCTGATTTATGGCACGATTCTGCCGGTCAGAGCTGCATTTTGCCTCCACCCCCGAAGAACCATCCGGGAAAGTTGGACACCCTCCCGATAATTCAAGTCAAGAGGCACGGAATTGCCCAGCTTTGCTTGCCTCGATTTAGGCAGTTCTTCGCTATTCAAAAGAAAAATCCGGCACCCATCGGGCACCGGATTTTCAAACGTGATTGGACCGCTGTTGTTGTTGGCCGAAAATTCCCGGTTCACGCAGAAGAATGTCCCAGCCAGCGATTTGAGAAGTGAATTCGTAATGTGCCGGCAACATGCCTGCACGACAGCTCGATCAGCCGATAACGCCGCAGACCAAGGCTGCAACAAAAGCGAACGCCGCGGTAAACAGGGTGGCATTCAGCGCAAAATGAAGCTTTTGGCGCATTGAAGCCGGCTTCTTGGCCGGTACGGAACCATAATAGTTCGCTTGAGCATGCGAAATACCCAGGTCTGCCATGTGTTGCCTCCGTCTCTTATTATTGGCGCGGCGGTCTGCCGGCACTGATATTCCTATATTCTCTATAAGCTAGGTAGAGATAAATTTCCTTCCAGAGCGCGAGGGATAGAAAATCTGACCCGGCTCAGCAAAGAGTGTGCCATGCCCAGATCAACGAACGCTCGATTGCGTTTTCTTCTCTTTGGGCACCCGAGGAAGCCTCGATCAATCGGCGATCTTTTTCAGCGGGAATGGAAACGCTTGTCTGCTCGCCCCGTTCGACCTTGGCCGGAGGATCGAGATATCCCATGGTCATTCCGCCGAGAAAGAACATGCCTCACCTCCACGATCACGAAAGCTAACACTCGTTAACAGGATCATGACAGATGAAAACCGGCTGTCAATAGTCTAGTCGAATAGTCGTCTTTTAACGGCTGCTTAACCTTGAATGGCCAGTACCCGAAAGGATTTCAAATATTTGAAAAATCTGCATTTCTGGTTTTGACGAAGCCTTTGCTCGCAATCATCAAATTTCGCGTGTAATCCTCATGAACGTCCCCGCTGGCCAGTTGATCAGAGGTCAGCCGTTCGACGACGGCGCCGTTGCGCATCACGGCAAGCCTTTCACACATATGGGTAACGACACCAAGGTCGTGGCTCACCATGACAAAGGTCAGTTTGCGGTCGCGCCTGATCTGTTCCAGTAGATTGAGCACCTCCGCCTGCACGGAAGCGTCGAGCGCCGAAGTCGGTTCATCGAGCAGCAGGATCGACGGCTCGACGATCAGGGCGCGCGCAATCGCCACACGCTGCCGCTGGCCGCCGGAAAGCTGGTGCGGATAGCGGAAGCGGAAGCCGTTTCCAAGGCCGACCTCGTCCAGTGCCCGCGCGATGCGCTTCTCGCTGTCGGCAATCCCGTGAATTGCCAATGGCTCAAGCAGCAGCCGGTCGATCGTCTGCCGTGGGTGCAGCGAGCCATAAGGGTCCTGGAACACCATCTGGACATTTCGATAGAACCTCTTGCTGCGTTTTGCACCCTGCAGCAGCTGATCATGAACGCGAATTGCGCCACCCTTGACCGGCGCCAGGCCCGCTATCGCACGCAGCAGCGTCGACTTGCCGGAGCCGGATTCCCCAACCAGCCCGAAGGAGCCGCCGGATGCCACCGCGATGCTGACATCTTGAAGCGCATGAAAATCGTCATAGACGACGCTGAGATTTTCGACCGAAAGCGCCGCACTCATGCAGCCCACTCCGGCTTGCGGTCGAGCACCGGCAGCGGATGGCGATCTTCTCCGATTTGCGGCATGCAGTTCAAAAGTCCCTGCGTATAGGGATGCTGTGCATTTTTAAGGTCAGATGCCCTAAGCTCTTCAACGATCCTTCCGGCATACATCACGATGACGCGGTCGCAGAACGAGGAAACAAGACGCAGATCATGCGACACGAAGATGAGCCCCATGCCGCGCTCGGAAACCAGCTTGTCCAGGATCTTCAACACGTCGAGCTGCACGGTGACGTCGAGCGCCGAGGTCGGCTCGTCAGCGATCAACAGTTCCGGCCCGGCAATCAGCATCATGGCGATCATTGCACGCTGGCCCATGCCGCCTGAGACCTCATGCGGGTAGAGATCGAAGACACGCTTCGGATCGCGAATCTGCACCGCCTCCAGCATCGCAAGCGCCCGTTCGGTCGCCTCGGCCTTGCTGACCTTCTCATGCGTTCTCAGCGTCTCGCAGATCTGCCGGCCGATCGACATCACCGGATCGAGCGAATACTTCGGATCCTGCAACACCATGGCGATGCGCTTGCCACGCAGGAGCCGCCGTTCTTTCGCTGAAGCCTGGATGAGATCGATGCCGTTGAAGTCGAGCTTGTCGGCCGTGACGATGCCGTGCTTCGGCGTGAGCCCCATGATCGCTCGGCCGGTCTGCGACTTGCCGGATCCCGACTCCCCGACAATGCCGAGGCGCTCCCTGTCCAGTGTAAAGGAAACGCCGCGAACAGCTTCGATCACGCCGGTGCGCGTCGGGTAGCTGACCTTCAGATTGTCGACCGTCAGCAAAGCCGTCATTGGCCGCTCTCCTTGGGATCGAGCGCATCGCGAAGGCCGTCGCCAAGCAGGTTGAAACCGAGGCTGACGATGAGGATCGCAATACCCGGCATGGCTGCGACCCACCATTGATCGAGAATGAAACGGCGACCCGAGGCGATCATTGCACCCCATTCCGGCAGTGGCGGCTGCGCGCCGAGACCGAGAAAGCCGAGACCGGCGGCCGTCAGGATGATACCCGCCATGTCGAGCGTTACGCGAACGATCAGCGACGAGAGGCAGAGCGGCATGACGTGACGGATGATGATGCGGACCGGCGATGCACCCATCAGCTTGACCGCCGAGATGTAATCCGAGCGCCGCACCGTCAGCGTTTCCGCCCGGGCGATGCGTGCGTAAGGAGGCCAGGACGTGATTGCAATCGCGATGATCGCGTTTTGGATGCCCGGCCCGAGTGCCGCGACAAAGGCAAGCGCCAGCACCAGCTTCGGGAACGCCAGGAAGATATCGGTGATGCGCATCAGCACTGCATCCACCCATCCGCCGGCATAGCCGGAGACCGTGCCGACAATCAGTCCAATCGGCGCCGAGATGATCGCCACCAGCACGACGACGAAGAGCGTCAGCCGCGACCCGTAGATCAGGCGTGAAAGGATATCGCGACCCTGGTCGTCCGTGCCGAGCAGATACTCGCCCGTACCCGGCGGCAGAAGTCGCGCATTCTTTAGATCGCCGACCACCGGCGAATGCGTGGCCAAGAGATCCGCGAAGGCGGCAACGAAGAGCAGCGCGATAATGATAATGAGACCAAGGACGGCAAGCTTGTTTGCACTGAACTGCCGCCAGGTCACATAGGCGCGCCCGAGACGGGCTTGTACGCGTGATTGCGGGCGATCGGAAAGCAGCCACTCGCGGCGGCTCATCGGCGCTGGCTGGCTGGCTGGAACCGTCATCGGCTTCGCGTCCTTGGATCGAGCGTCCGGTAGAGAAGATCGGACAGGAGGTTGATGCCGATGAACACCGTGCCGATGACGATCGTGCCGCCGAGAACCGCGTTCATATCGGCATTCTGCAGGGAATTGGTGATGTAGAGGCCAATGCCCGGCCAGGAGAACACCGTCTCCGTCAGCACCGAGCCTTCGAGAAGCCCGGCGTAGGAGAGCGCAATCACCGTCACAAGCGGCACCGCGGCATTGCGCAATGCGTGGCCCCAAATTACCCGGGTTTCCGAAAGCCCCTTGGCACGCGCAGCCACGATATATTCCTGACTGAGCTCGTTCAGCATGAAGCTGCGCGTCATCCGGCTGATATAGGCGAGTGAGAAATAGCCGAGCAGCGATGCCGGCAAGATAATGTGCCGGAAGACGTCGTAAAAGACGTCCCACTGCCCCTGCCAGACGCTGTCGATCAGATAAAAGCCGGTAATCGGCGTGAACGTATATTCAAAGACAATATCGATGCGTCCCGGGAAGGCCACCCAGCGCAGTTGCGCATAGAATATGACGAGCGAGATCAAGGCCAGCCAGAAGATTGGCACGGAATAGCCGACAAGCCCGACGACACGCACGATCTGGTCGGCAAGGCTGCCGCGCCGCACAGCCGCAAGCACGCCGAGCGGGATGCCAATGAGGGCGCCAATAATGGTACCGAGGGTCGCAAGCTCAATCGTTGCCGGAAAGACGCGACGGATATCGGTCATCACCGGATTGGTGGTCAGCACCGAATTGCCGAAATCACCGGAAAGGATACCTTTGATATAGATGAAGAATTGCTGATAGAGCGGCAGATTGAAGCCGAGCTCTTCACGCACGCGCTCCACGACATGCGTCGGTGCGCGGTCGCCAAGGATTGCAAGAACCGGATCGATCGGCACGACACGTCCGATGAAGAAGGTGACGGCCAGAAGTCCGAGATAGGTCGTCACGGCAGCGATCAGGAAACGCCCGATTGCTTTCGCGAGTGGAACGGCACGACCCTTGGCGGGCCGCGCCTCCATTTTTGTTTCGATAATGCTCAACGAACGAATCCTGCCGGATTATTCCTTGGCGATTGGGCCGACGAAGTTCGTATCGAAGCTTGGTCCGAGTTTGAAGTCCTTCAGGTTCTTGCGATAGCCGGCGACTTCGATCTGCTGGAAGATGAAGACGAAGGGGCTGTTTTCCAGGTACTTCTTCTGGATATCCTGGTACATCGCGGCGCGCTTGGCACCGTCGCGCTCAAGCAGTGCTGCCTTAGCCTGCTTGTCGAGTTCCGGCGTTTCGAAGGTATTGCGCCATGCGAGCGTCTTGTTCGTGCCCGCATCCGAATTGTCCGGGTTCGCCGTGAAGGTATCGGCATTCGAGTTCGGGTCGAAATAGTCGGAACCCCATTGGCCGATATACATGTCGTGCGTTCGGGCGCGGTATTTCGTCAGCGTCTGTTTGCCGTCGCCCGGAATGATCTCGAGTTTCACGCCGGCTTGCGCCAGCGTCTGCTGCATGGATTCGGCAATGCCGGTGACAGGCTGAGTGTTCCGCACGTCCATCGTCACCGAGAAGCCATCCGCAAGACCGGCCTTTGCCAGCAGTTCCTTTGCCTTGGCGACGTCGAGCTTGAACGGATTTTCGTCAAGCGCGCCGAGCTGGCCCTTCGGCAGGAATGTCTGGTGGATTTCGCCGATGCCCTTGATGAGCGTCGAGCTGATCGCATCGTAATCGACGAGATACTTGAAGGCCTGCTGCACCTCCGGCTTCTTCAGCTTCTCGTTCTTGAGGTTGAGGCTGACATAATAGATCGTGCTTTTCGGTGCACTCGTCGCCGCAAGGTCAGCGTTTTTCGAAACAGCGTCGAGATCGCCCGGCTCGAGATTGCGCGCGATATCGATGTCGCCTGCCTCCAGCGCCAGACGTTGCGCGGCACTTTCCTTCATGTTGCGGTAGATGACGCGGTTCAGCTTCGGCTTGTCGCCGTAGTAATTGTCGTTGCGCTCCAGCACGACGACTTCGTTTGCGCGCCATTCACGAAGCTTGTAGGCGCCGGAGCCGGCATAGCCCGTCTTCAGCCATTCATTGCCGAAGTCGTTGTCATACTTGTATTCGGCGCTCGGCGTCATCGGCTTGATGTGATCCATCACCAGCTTCTTGTCGACCACGGAGGCAACCGTCGCCGTCAGGCAGTTCAGGACGAAGCTCGGCGCGTAGGCCTTGTCGACCGTGAAGACGAACGTGTTTTCGTCCGCAGCCTTGGCCTTTTCAGTCACGTTGTCTCCGGTCAGGCCGAACTGCGTCAGGATGAATGCCGGGCTCTTGTCGAGTTTGACGGCGCGCTCGAAGGACCAGGCGACATCTTCAGCGGTGACCGGGTTGCCGGAGGCGAACTTCAGACCGGGCTTCAGCTTGAACGTATAGGTCAGGCCGTCATCGGAGACGCTCCAGCTCTCGGCAAGATCACCCTTGACCTTCGTCGTGTCGTTGAGGTCGAGGCGGACCAGCAGGCTATAGGAGTTGGTTGTCATTTCCGCCGTTGAAAGCTCGAAGGCCTCACCTGGATCCATCGTAATGATGTCATCGATGGCGAAACCTTCGACGAGCGTATCCTTCGGCGTCTCGGCAAAAGCGGCAGGTGCCGTCAGCATGAGCAGCGAAAGCGCGGCACCCGCAGAAAGGGCACGAAAGTTGCGGCTGAGTTTAGTAATCATCATTGATCTGGTCCCCTGTTATTGATTGATTACAAAGCAATATTTTGGCTAGGCGTTCTTCTCCCCCCACGCCGAAGCCAGGATACGAAGCCAGTTCTCGCTGGCGAGTTTCCGTCGATCCTCCTCACCATATCCAACGTCCCGGAGAGCGGCAATCAGCTTCTGGTTGCCAGCCGCGTCGCCTATTTCCTCCGGAATGGTCGCGCCGTCGAAATCGGATCCGAGCGCAACGCAATCGATCCCAACGCGGTCGACGAGATAGTTGATATGGCGGATCATGTCCCTGATCGGTGTGTCGCCTTCGGAGCGGCCATCCGGCCTCAGCATCGCAGTGGCGTAATTGAGACCGATTAGCCCCTTGCTCTCCCTGATCGCATCAAGCTGCTTATCCGTCAGATTGCGCGCCACCGGCGTCAGCGCATGCACGTTCGAATGCGTAGCGACCAGTGGTTGATCTGTTGTCCTCGCGACGTCCCAGAAGCCCTTCTCCGTTATGTGGGACAGATCGATCATGATGCCCAGGCGATTGCATTCGCGCACCAGCTGAAAGCCGGCACTGGTCAGCCCCGGCGCAGTATCTGGCGACATCGGGAAGGCGAAGGGCACGCCGTGTCCGAAGACGTTATGCCTGCTCCAGACAGGTCCCAGAGAGCGCAAGCCTGCGGCATGGAAGACCTCGAGCGCGGATAGATCGGGCCCAATCGCCTCGCAGCCTTCCATATGCATGACCGCGGCAAAAACACCGCTTGCCATGGCGTTGCGGATGTCCTTCACCGTCCGGCAGAGGCGCCAGGCACCTGCCTTGTCGAGACGCAGTGCAATCGCCGCCATCTCGGTCGCGACGCCAAGCGACGGCAGCCGGTCGAGAGGTGCGGCCAGCGGCGTTTCGTAATGTCCGTTTTGATCGGGATCGGCAAAGACGAGATCGCCGGAGGGCACGTAGATGGCGCAAAGGCCGCCGGCGAGACCACCCTGCCGCGCGCGTGGCCCATCGATGTGGCCTGATGTCGTCCCGTTCAGAAATTCGGCAACCGGGTCGTTGCCATCCCTTTCATGTGTCCAAAGCCTGAGGAGAACGTCATTATGGCCATCAAATACAAGCTGCATCTGTTTTCCTGCTCTGCCCTGCCGAGCAAATGACAAGCGTGCAGAATAGAAAAGCTGGCAGAATTGGCCAGCCCCCTTCTCAGAAATTTATAGCGGATGGGTAAACGTGCCTTGGCTTGAATGAAAACGGGGCCCGAAGGCCCCATTCTCGATCAGTGCTTTGTCCGCTTCTTCTGTCGGTAGACGTCAACGATGACCGCCGCCACGATGATCACACCCTTGACGATCTCCTGGTAATAGGCATCCACCCGCAGGAAGGTGAAGCCCGACGTCATCACGCCGAGAATGACCGTGCCGATCACCGTACCGGTGATGCGGCCGACGCCGCCCGTCAGCGACGTCCCCCCGATAACGGCAGCGGCGATCGCATCGAGTTCGTACATCACGCCCATGCCGGCCTGTGCCGTTTGAGCGCGAGCCGCCGTGACGACGCCGGCGAGACCTGCCAGAAGGCCGGCGATCGCATAGACCTTGATCAGGTGTGCTTCGACATTGATACCGGAAACACGCGCCGCCTGCACATTCGCGCCGATCGCATAAGTGAACTTGCCGTAGCGCGTATAGCGAAGGGCGATGTGGAAGATCAGCGCAACGACAAGGAAAACGACGACCGGCCAGATGCCCGTGCCGATGAAATTGAACTGATCCGTAAGCCCTGATACCGGCTGGCCCTTCGTGTACCATTTGGAAAGACCGCGCGCCGAGACCATCATCCCGAGCGTAGCGATGAAGGGCGGAATCTTCGTCTTGGCGATCAACTGTCCGTTGATGTAGCCGGCCAGGAGGCCGATCAGCAGGCCGACGCCGATAGGCACGAAAAACGGCATGTCGGTGAGGCCTGGATAAAGCGCGCGCGGCCATGTCGATGCTTGGGCGAAGCTCGCTGCGATCATCGCCGTCATGCCGACGACGGAGCCGGAGGAGAGGTCGATGCCGCCGGTGATGATGACCTGTGTAACACCAACCGAAATAATGCCGATCACCGACACCTGCAGGATCATGATCGTCAGGCGTTGCGGGTTCATCAAGAAACTCTGGCCGACGAAAATCCAGCCGAGAATTTCGTAAACAAGCGCAATACCGATCAGCACCAGGAAGATGGTGAGTTCCGGCGGCACGCGGTGCCGCCTCGGCCGTGTTGCGAGCGTGGCCTGGCTTTCGGCTGCCTCGGTATTCATGTTAACCTCCCTCCGGCGATTGACTGGGCCGCAATCACTGCGCGGCGAGCTCCATCACCTTGACTTGCGTTGCTTCGTCGCGATTGAGAAAACCTGTCACGCGTCCTTCGTGCATGACCATGATGCGGTCACTCATGCCGAGCACTTCGGGCATCTCCGACGAGATCATGATGACCGCGACGCCGTTTCGGGCCATCTCCGTCACGAGTTTGTGGATTTCCGCTTTGGCGCCGACATCGATACCCCGCGTCGGCTCATCGAGAATGAGGATACGTGGGTTGGTCAGCAGCCAGCGCCCGATCAGCACCTTTTGCTGGTTGCCTCCCGACAGGTTCTCGACGCGTTCATCGAGGTTCGGCGTCTTGACGCGCAGCCTGCGCGCCATGTCCTCGCATGTTCCTTCTATCGCGCCTTCCTGCACGAAGCCGCCCTTGACGAATTTGTCCTGCAGCACGGCAATCTGCATGTTCTCGAGCACGTTGAGGATCAGCAGGCAGCCCGTTTCTTTCCGGTCCTCCGTGAGGAAGGCCATGTGGTTCCTAATCGCCACCGTCGGCGAGCTGATATCGACCTTCTTGCCGAAAAGCTCGATCGTCCCGGAGCTTGCCGGCGTTACGCCGAACAGCGTCTCGGCAACGTTCGAACGGCCCGAGCCCACGAGGCCTGCAACACCGAGGATTTCCCCCGCGCGCACGTCGAAGGAGACCTCATAGAAGACGTTGTTGAGACAGAGATTGTTGACCGACAGCACCACGTCGCCGATCGGAACTACTTCCTTCGGGAACATCTGCGTGATCTCACGGCCGACCATCATCCGGATGATGTCGTTGCGCGTGACGTCGGTCGATGCGTGCGTGCCGATATATTTTCCGTCACGAAACACCGAAAACTCATCGGCAATCTCGAACAGCTCGTTCATCTTGTGGGTGATGTAGACGATCCCGATACCCTGCACCTTCAGACCGCGGATGATCTCAAAGAGGTGCGCCACTTCGCGCTCGGTGAGCGCCGATGTCGGTTCGTCCATGATGAGCACGTCGGAATTATAGGAAACCGCCTTGGCGATCTCGACCATCTGACGGCTTGCGACCGAGAGGTGCCGAACCTCGATGTCAGGATCGATGGTTATGTTGAGCCTTTGGAAAAGCTCTTCGGTCATCCGGTACATTTCGCCATGGTCGACAAAGCCGAACCGGTTCTTGGGCTCGCGGCGGATCCAGATGTTTTCAGCAACCGTCATGAAAGGCATCAGGTTCAGTTCCTGATGGATCATGGCGATGCCGTTTTCCAGCGCATCGAGCGGCGATTTAAGCTGGATCTCCACGCCCTTCAGGTGCACGTCACCCTTGTCCGGCGTATAGATGCCTGCCAATATCTTCATCAATGTCGACTTGCCGGCGCCGTTCTCCCCCATCAGCGCGTGCACGGAGCCGCGCTTCAGCCGGAACTGCACATCATCGAGTGCGACCACACCGGGAAATTCCTTGCGGATGCCTTCAGCGCTCAGGAGATATTCCGCGTTCGGAATCGCTCCGCTTGCACGAACAGCGGCCATAGTGGAAGGGCTGACAGCCATCTCATCTCCTCTCCGGATATCCGACGACGGACGAAGCGGATGCGAGCCGGCTAGGCCCGCATCCGCAATTTCTTCGCCTTAGTTCTTGGCAACGAAGTCCTTGACGTTTTCCGGCGTGACGAGCTGGAAGGGAATATAGACCTTCTTCTCGATCTTTTCGCCCTTGGCGAGCTTCAGAGCCGCATCAAGCGAGCCCTTACCCTGACCGGCAGCGTCCTGGAACACCGTCACGTCGAGGTCGCCGGCCTGCATGGCGGCGAGCGCATCCTGTGTGGCATCGACGCCGCCGATGACGATCTTGCTCAGATCCTTGCCGGCAGCCTTGAGCGCCTGGATCGCACCGATTGCCATTTCGTCGTTGTTTGAGATGACGGCATCGAATTCAATGCCGCTGGAGAGCCAGTTGGTCATCAGATCCGAACCCTGGGTGCGGGACCAGTTGGCCGTCTGCTCTTCGACGATCTCGATGCCTTTGCATTCGTCAGTCGCGACGACGTCATGGACGTCCTTGGTGCGCATGCGGGCAGCCTGGTTGGAAAGCTCCCCCATCATGACGACAGCCTTGCCCTTACCACCGAGAAGGCGGCAGACTTCCTTCGTTTCCAGCGTGCCGGACTCCTGTTCGTTGGAAGCGACGAAGGCCTGCTTGTCCGGAAGCGTATCGACATTCACCGGCTCGCGGTTCACGTAGACGAGCGGAATTCCGGCATCGGCAGCAATTTTCGACATGGCGGTGGTGGCATCGGTATCGACCGGATTAACGATGATGGCGTCGACCTTGGATGCGATGAAATTCTGGATCTGGCTCTGCTGCTTGGCGACGTCGTTCTGAGCGTCTTCCACCTGCAGCGTTACGCCATCCAGCGTCTTGGCGTAATCCTGCATGCCGTTGCGCAGAACGGTCAGGAAGTTGTCATCGAAAAGCGCCATGGAAACGCCAATGGTTTCCGCGTGAGCCGCCGTCGATATGACGAGCGCCATCGCAGTGCCCAGGATAAACTTTCTCATTCTATTTCCTCCACAAAGCGGTGTCCGGCTGCACCCTCCTCACGCCGGAACTTCGGGCGCTGCCCAAAAGCCGTATTGCGTCGCGCTGCCACTCCCGTTCCGCAGCTTCCGTCAAAACGGAACAAACAAACCGTAAAATTTGTTTCGCGGAATATTCATTCCATTTTCCGCACGCGGCGTCAACTCTTTTTAAGGAAATGAAGACCGAAAGCCGCACTGGAAATATGAAGCTATGGGCGGGCAAGGCGATGAAATCGTCACAGCGCGCGCCTAAATGTGCGGACGTGACGATCAAAACCGCTGCGCCCACGAAAAATCTCCAAGGAGAAGCCATGTCCATTTCCATGTACCGCCTGACCGTTCCGATGTTTCAGCGCGGGCTTACGACACTAAAAAACTACCTCGAAAAGGCTGAGGCTTACGCCAAGGAGAAGGGGATCGATCCGAATGAACTGGTCGCTGCCAGGCTTGCGCCCGATATGCTGCCGCTTTCGGGCCAATATCAACGTGCGAGCGACAGCGCCAAGCTGGCAGTCGCCCGCCTGACCGCCACCGAAGCGCCGAAATTCGAGGACAGCGAAACGACGATCGCCGAACTGCGCGAGCGCATCGCCAAGACCGAAACCTATCTCGCGACGATTGCACCGCAAGCGCTCGAAGGCACGGAAACGAAGGAAGTGACGATCGCGCCCGGCGGCAACAAGATGACCTTCCGCGGCGACGAATATGTCGCGACCTTCGCACTGCCGAACTTCTATTTTCACGTCGCGACGGCACACGCGATCCTGCGCAATCAGGGCGTACCGGTCGGCAAGATTGACTATCTTGGCCGCTTCTCGTGAGTAATCAGGGCCGGCGCGCGACCGGCCCGTCCTTCGTCAGCTCCGTATAGGCGAGCGTCTGGTCGAGATGCCGCGCCCGGAGCGATAACAGCCTTTCGGCGCACTCCAGGCGCGTCGCCGCGTAGGCTGGATCGGGAGCGAGATTGTTGAGCTCCATCGGATCGGCCTTGAGATCGAAGAGCAACGGCGGCAGGGCGGCAAAATGCACATATTTGAACTGTTCGTCCCGGATTACTGCGAGATTGCACTGGTTCGATTTCAGGCCAAAGTGGCGCTCCGCTTCGCCATTGGCGATGTCGCGGAAATCAAATTCAAAGAATGCCGCCTCTCGCCAGTCGATCGCATCTCCATGATCGATGAACGAGCGCAATGAGCGGCCGTCGACATGGTTGGCTGTCTCGACGCCCAGGCTCTCGCAAAGCGTTGGAAAGATATCCGCCGCACTCGTGAAGCGCTCGACCACATGACCCCTCACCGTCGCATTCGGGTCGCGGATGACCAGGGGAATGTGATAGCTGCCATCAAAGAAACCGCCTTTGCCAAGCGTCCAGTGATCACCCATCATCTCGGCATGGTCGGAGGTGAAGATGACGATCGTATCGTCCCACACGCCGGCATCCTTCAGCGCCTGCCAGATCCGGCCGAGCTGCGCATCGACCTCGGCAATCATCCCATAATAGATCGCCCGGATCGCCGCGAAGTCCTGGGTTCCCCAGTCGCTGACCGAACCCTCGGCGCCATATATGAAGCTGCCCTTGTCGTTCTTCGGCATCGAATAGCCAAGATAAGGATGCAGGGCCTCTTCAATCTCACGGCTTTTCGCCCGTGAAAATTCCGGTCCGTCGACCGGCTTGAACATCCGGCCGAAAGGTTCAGGCACCGAAAATGGCGGATGCGGCCGCAGGAAGGAAACGTGGGCAAACCACGGCGCATCCTGTTCGCCGAGCCAGCGAATGAATTCGCCGGCAAGAAAAGCAGTCTGCGTTTCTTGCCTGGAGTAAGCGGTCGGTTCCGCCGAAATTTCGCCGCGGGCGGCACCAGGCGGAACATGGATGTCCCGGCTGACTGCATCGCGATGCCCGCGTGAACGCAACCACGAAAGCCACTGCTTCTCATGCTCGGGCAGGAGCTGGCGCGCGGTAAACCCTGGCAGCAGACCTTCGTAGGTCTCAAGGTGCGGGTCGTTCCTATCAAGTTCGCGCGGGTCAGGCGCGGTATCCGTATAGCCGAACACCGTCGGGTCATAGCCGGCGCGCCTTGCCGCCAGTGCCAGGTTGTCGAAGCGGCGGTCGAGCGGCGAGCCGTTCCGGCAAACCCGGTGGTTCATCTGGTAAAGGCCGGTGTAAAGCGTCGCCCGCGCCGGCGAACAGGGTGCCGCGCCGGCAAAGTGATTGCGAAAAAGCACGCCCTCCCTTGCCAGCGCGTCGACATTCGGCGTCCTGACACAGGCGTGGCCGGCGACCGAAAGGCAATCACCGCGCCATTGATCCGCGGTGATGAGAAGGACGTTCGGCCTCTTCATGAAAGCCGCCTCAGTGATTGGATCTGGAATGCCAGTTCCAGGCCGACTGGATGATCTGCAAAAGATCATATTGCGGTGCCCAGCCAAGCACATCGCGAGCCTTGTCGTTATTGGCAACCAGCGTGTGCGAATCGCCTTCCCGGCGCCCGATATACTCGACGGGGAAAGGGCGCTTCGACACATCTTCGATCGCCCCGAGCAACTCCTTGACCGTCGTGCCCGTCCCCGTCCCGAGGTTTAGCGCAACGGAATCGCCGCCCTTCAACAGATATTCGACGGCGCGCACATGCGCATCCGCCAGATCGAGCACGTGGATATAGTCGCGCACGCAGGTGCCATCGCGTGTCTCGTAGTCGCTACCAAAGACCTTGAAACCCTGCCGGCGGCCGAGTGCCGCATCGATTGCAAGCGGAATGGCATGGGTTTCGGGCTGATGCCACTCGCCAATCCGTCCTTCGAAATCCGCGCCCGCCGCATTGAAATACCGCAGGATCACGGATCGGAGACCCTTGTACTGATCGTAATCGGCGAGCGCCTGCTCGACGATGTATTTCGTGCGCCCGTAGGGATTGATTGGCACCTGCCGGTGCGTCTCGTCAAGCGGCACGCTCTGCGGCAGCCCGTATGTCGCGCAGGTGGATGAGAAGACGAAAGCCTTGATGCCTGCGGCCTGCGCGGCCGAAAGCAGGGTCAGCGTCCCGATAACATTGTTCTCGTAGAAGGAAACAGGATCCTTCACCGATTCGCCGACTTCGATCAGCGCTGCAAAATGCAAAATCGCCGAAGGCTTGTGCTTGGCCAGCACCTCCTCGAGCCGGGCGCGGTCACGAATATCGCCCTCCTCGGCGGGACCCCACCTGACGAATTCACGATGACCATTCGAGAAATTGTCGAAGACGACGGGTTTGTAACCCTTGTTCGCCAGGTCAAGGCACGTATGAGAGCCGATATAGCCGGCTCCGCCGACCACGAGAACAGTTTCACCTGCCATATATCACCTTTGTTACCACATCGGATTGAGAAGACTTAGAGGAGATCGACGGCAAGAAAAAGAAGGAATCCGCAAAACATGCTGCAGCGCACCATGCCAATGTCCGCAAAAGCTCTATGGCACCGGACAAACACGCCGGAAATTTTCTCCGGCAGCGCTACCCACGCCCGGTGGAAGCAAGCGAGACGGGAGGCGGGCTGTCAGTTGTCGCCGCTTGCCTGCTCCAGTTCCGCCAAACGCTCCTTACAAATGGCCTCGACGAGCCGGTGAAGGTGTTCCGTCCGCTCCAGCAGCCAGGCAAGCGCCTCTTCGGTGACCGCGAAGTGTTTCGAGTATCGCGCCTTCACATAGGCCTCGTTGAGGATGTTGTACCAGGCAGTATAGCGGTGCTGGTCGCGCGGCCAGGCGTCGATCAGCCGGCGGTCCTGATCTTCAGCCAGCCCCCGCAGGAATTTCAGATTGTGCGACGGCGGGCTGTAGTTGGTCAGCGTCAGGAGCAAGCAGGAATAGGCCGTTTCGACCGCTTGATGAAGCATGAACGTGGCCAAGGGTAAATTGGCTTTGTTCAGATAAAATCTACTTCCGTCGGCGAAATCCTTTGCATTTGCAAACTGCCTCTCAAAAAGCTCCTTCGCCACTCTATACGCATCGACGGCGGAGAGCTTTTTCGGTTCGGCGAGCGGCCGGTCGTCGAGCTCGTAGAGCACGATGCCCTCGCGCAAGATGTCGACGAAGAAATACTGGCCGTCGGCCAGGAAATTATTCACCTCCCTGGCACCGTGGACGATCAGCCCGACCGGCGTCTTCACATCCTTTTCCCACATCAGCCGGTCGGTCGCCTTGTCCCAGTATTGCGGGTCAGCCAGTTGCTTGGAATTGACGATGACGAGGATGTCGTAGTCGGAGCGGTAGCCCTTCATCGTGTGCGGCTCGTCGACCCAGGTGCCGCGGGCATAGGAGCCGAACAGGATGATCTTTAAGATCCGGCCGCGTTTCTTGAAGGCGGCCGACGTGCCTGACAGCGCGTCGGCGAACTCCTCATGGATGATCGCAACGACGCGGGCAAGCTCGCGCTGCTTGTTCTCCGGCAGATGTTCCAAGGACGATCGCATGGGCCATCGATAGGCCAAAGACGATTCGCCGTCTACTACTGGAAATCATAGCTTCATGCCGCGCCGGCGGACCTGCTTGCCAGCGTCCCCTGAGTTTCCTGATTGTCGCCGCCATGTGATCTCCAATCGATGTTGAAGATCACGCCTAGGATACCCTGAAGGGGCGCCAAGGATTATCCCTGGCACACATCGATGTTTCGTCGACGGACGGTTGTCGACGTAAAGCACAACCCGTTGTCGCCCTGAATGCTGCCGGGGTATATGGTTCTCGACGACTGAAATCTTGGAAAAATGGATGGCACCGAAAACGACGCTGAACGCCAAGAACCTGGAAGTGCTAGGCGCCGAGAGGCTGGCCGAGTTGCTGATCGAGATCAGCACGGGCAGCGCCGCGACCAAACGCCGGCTGCGGATCGAGCTCGCCGGAACGCAGAGCAGCGCTGAAGTTGCAAGGGAAGTAACAAAGCGGCTTTCATCGATCGAGCGCTCCCGCTCCATGATCAACTGGCGCCGGGTGAGGGCCTTGAAGAGCGATCTGGAGACGCAGCGGCACGTGATCGTTGATACGATCGCCAGCAGCGATCCGGACGAGGCGGTGGAGGTGATGTGGCGCTTCATGGGCCTGGCGCGTTCGATTTTCGAGCGATGCGACGATGGCAACGGCACGATCATGGATGTCTTTCATCAGGCCTGCGTTGATCTGGGCACGATAGCGAGCGCGGCAAGACCGGACCCGCGCCTGCTCGGCGAACAAACCTTCCGCGCGCTGCAGGACAATGGCTACGGACAGTATGATCGCCTGATCGAGAATCTGTCGCCGGCGCTGGGTGCGGAAGGCCTCGACCGGCTGAAGTCGTTGTTCGACGATTGGGCAAAAGCGCCGGTCGATACGCCGACTGAGGCAGGCCCTGCCGTGATCGGTTGGGCAAGCAGTGGCCCGGTTTACGAAGACGAATTCAATCTCCGCCATCGCGACAGAACCATCAGGTCAGCATTGGAGCAGATCGCCGATGCCCAGGGCGACGTTGATGCCTTCATCGCGCAGCAGAGCGAGCAGGCGAGATCCGTGCCGATGATTGCGGCAGAAATCGCCCAGCGACTGCTGAAGGCGGGCCGGGCCGGAGAGGCATGGGATGCCATCAATCGCATTGAGATGAAGGGCCGACAATCCCCGTTCGAGTGGGAAAAAGCCCGCCTCGAGGTGCTTGAAGCTCTGGGGCGGAGGGACGAAGCGCAGGCCTTTCGTTGGCAGTGCTTCGAACAATCGCTGAACGAGCGGCACCTGCGAGCTTTTCTGAAGCGCCTACCGGATTTCGATGATCTCGAAGCAGAGGAAAACGCCTTCGATTGTGTGAGCCACTTCTCGGATGTCCACCAGGCGCTCGCCTTCCTGCTGTCATGGCCGGCGCTCGACAGGGCTGCGACTCTCATTCGCGCGCGTGCAGCCGAACTTGATGGCGATCACTACGAACTTTTGACACCGGCGTCCGAGCATCTGCAGGAGAAGTATCCGTTGGCAGCGACCATCGTCCTGCGGGCTATGATTGACTTTACGCTCGATCGAGCGAAATCCAGTCGCTATCGCTTTGCCGCGCGACATCTGGTTCAATGTGAGCGACTGTCGACGAAGATTTGCGACTTCGACACTTTTACGTCACATCCCGGCTATGTTGCAGATCTGAGAGGCAAGCACGCGAAGAAGGCCGGATTCTGGACGGCCGCAGGACAGTGACGAAGGATCATCTGCAACGGCACCAACAAGACGCCCTCTTAGATTTCTGATTGTCGCGATGCGGTCTCCAGCGGATGTTGAAGATCGCGCGTAGGACGCCCCCCGGGAGGAGAGCCAAGGATTATCCCGGCATCCTCACCTATTAAAATCTCATGCCTTTATTCACTGCTCGGCGAGCCGGATCGACTTTTGAACTCCTGGAACGGATCCTCGGCAACCATCAGACCAAACTGCACTTAGTTAATCAGGCTTCCGAGCCGCAGGACCAGTCTCCTGTCGAAGAGATGCCCCCTATCGAACATCCACTTCAGCGCTTCTGTGCTGGTCCATGCGCGCTTGTAGGGGCGGACGCTCGTAAGGGCGTCAAACACGTCGCACACGGTGCATATGCGAACAGGCAAACTCAGTCGATCAGCTCGAAGGCCAAGCGGGTAGCCGCTTCCGTCAAGGGCTTCGTGGTGAAATCGGCAGATTTCGAGAATCAGGTCAGATACCTCCGGGTGCTGCTTAAGGCGGAGGTAGCCACGCTCAGGATGGGTGCGCATTACATGCCGCTCGGCCTCTGTCAGCTGTCCGCTCTTGTTGAGGATAGCGTTGGGTATCAGCAACTTGCCAAGATCATGCAACAGCCCGGCTATGGTTAATTCCCTTGTCGTTTCCTCTCCCAGGTCCGACAGGTGACCGAGCCCCGTCATGAGCCCGCTGACCGCGAGCGAGTGGATATAAGTTCCCTCATCCTTGGTCTTTAGCCGCGTGACCTCGACCAAGACATGGGGCGAGGCGATTAAGGAAGCGGTGATGTTCATGGCGGCGGGGGCGAATCGATCGATATCGAACTTGCCTGATTTGATCTCGTCAAAACCGTCCCGCAAAGTCGCGGTTACTTGAGATACCGCATGCTGGATCCGTGTGCGCTGGTCTGATTCACGCAGGGATGTGGGCTGGACGTGCTCGTCCGGCTGGCGGCAAACAGGCAAGCCGCAATCGACATTGCTTTTCGCACGGTTGATCAGAACGTATTCCGCCGAAGAGGCGAGTATGGAATGCAGGGCGGAATCCGTTTCAAGCAGGAAGCGTCGTCCGGAGAACTCCAAGTCAGCGCATTCTACCGCTTCAATATACATTCCTTTTCGAAGCAAGGATTTTCGAATACGCAGAACCACGATTAGCGACTCCTCACGTCTGCTAATACTTCTCCTTGTAAGCGTATATCTAATATCTAATAAAAGCGTTACGTGCTTCGAACTGCTACTGCGTTCTTGGATGAAAAGTGCCTCCCGCTGTGTCCCAGATCAGCGCCCGAGGCAAATCTCGGTTGATTGAGAACGGGAGGATTTCTGGTTCAACGTAGCCTACAGCGAGGCTTCATACTGCGCCGGCGCACTTGTGCTTGCCATCGGCCTCTGAGCTATGGATGCGGCAGAAATCCCGAACGCAAGTTAGAAAATCCAAATCTCCAAGATTCCAATGCGTATGGAATAAGGGAGCGTGCGCTCCTTATTATCGAGGCGCTAGCCTTTGTAGAATTCGAGATGGCTGCTTCGCATAATGAGTGATGGTATCCAGAGCCGCCAAAGAGAAGGATCCCTTTTTCTCGGCAAAATCCCAGGTAACGAAACACGCTAGAATAAAAGCAGCGATGACGTATCTCATCGTATTCTTATATACGGAGATGCTTAAAGAAGCGTAAAGCACGGCCTCATCGACCCGCTCGTCGGGCATGAGGCGTCGCTGAACGCAACATATGCAGGAAAAAGGAGAATAGAAATGCGAATGATGCTCAAAGTTTCGCTTCCCGTTGACAAGGGAAACGCAGCAATCAAAGACGGCAGCCTCGTCACCAAGATTCAATCCATCCTTGCTGATCTCAAACCCGAAGCGGCCTACTTCACTGAATTCGACGGGAAAAGAACGGGCCTGATTTTCTTCGACATGACGGACACCTCGGAGATGCCGGCCGTTGCTGAGCCATGGTTCCTTGCGTTTGATGCCAGTGTTGAGATCAAGGCGGTCATGAACCGCGATGACCTGGCGAAGGCCCGGCCCGGGATTGAGAGGGCAGTCGAGAGCTTCGGCTGAATCACATCACAACGGCTTGAATAGTGCCCAACTACAACGGACGCGCCGTCAGCGTGGCCTGCGATGATTTGTGATCGAAGCCACTCGACGCCAAAGGCTCTCGGCAGATGCCGAGGTTTCACAATCATTTGATTTCAAATAAAATCTGGCGGAGAGGGGGGGATTCGAACCCCCGATGCCCTTGCAGGCATGCCGCATTTCGAGTGCGGTGCATTCAACCACTCTGCCACCTCTCCGCGGTGCTGGTTGGCGCTTGTTTCGCGCGGGCTGTCTCATAGCGATCAAAAGGCGGGCTGGCAAGACGAAATTGTAAAGCTTTTCATCCTTTTGCCTTGACAGCTTTTTGACACTCGCGTATCCCGCTCACGCAATAGGTATGGAGAAGTCCGTGCCTTGCCAGCCTCGCGCCCGCGCGGGGTTTCACCGGCAGACAGAGTTCCGGGCGAACGCCCTGAAATCCCTGCTTAACTTCGACTGATAAGAAGACAGCCACCTGCGGTTTGCGGGGAGAGCTGGATCGAACATGAAAGGATTAAAAAATGTTCGCAGTCATCAAGACCGGCGGTAAGCAGTACCGTGTGGCAGCCAACGACGTGCTGACCATCGAAAAGCTTGAAGCAACCGCTGGCGACTCCATCGAATTCACCGAAGTCCTCGTAATCGGCGAAGGCGCCGACGCTGCGATTGGTGCTCCCTTCGTCACGGGCGCTTCCGTCAAGGCCGAAGTGGTCGAGCACAACCGCGGCAAGAAGGTCATCGCCTTCAAGAAGCGCCGCCGTCAGAACTCGAAGCGTTCGCGCGGCCATCGCCAGCATCATACGGTCGTCCGCATCACGGACATCGTGGCTGCCAAGTAAGATCACGGGACTAAAGGTTTAAAGGAGAACTCCAATGGCACACAAAAAAGCTGGCGGTTCATCGCGTAACGGTCGTGATTCCGAATCCAAGCGCCTTGGCGTGAAGAAGTTCGGCGGCGAAGCCGTCATCGCAGGCAACATTATCGTGCGTCAGCGCGGTACGCAGTGGCATCCGGGCGCCAATGTCGGCCTCGGGAAGGACCACACCATTTTTGCGCTTACGGCAGGCAATGTGGACTACCGAACGAAGGCCAATGGTCGCGTGTACGTGTCTGTAATGCCGAAAGCGGAAGCAGCGGAATAAGCCGGTAGCGCTCTAAAACAGCCGGCGTCTCATCGACCCGGCTGGCCGTACCAGGTTCAGTCCAGAAAACAGGGGAGATGGGGCACCGTCTCCCCTTTTTCTTTGTCCATAAGGAGGACTGAACATGCAAGGCGAACTGATAAGGGTTGACCAATCACGGTCACCCCAAGAACGGCTGAGGCCGGAGCGGTTAAGGACCGATTGCCCTGTCTTATTATCGGAAAGGCTCGTCATGCGCGCGCCCCACGAGGAAGACATTGACGCCCTTTCCCATCTCGCCAACAACGCCAAAGTCGCCACGATGGTATCGCGTATGCCGCACCCATATACCGCCAATGATGCAGCCGACTTCGTGCGTCGGACGAAGAATGGCGAGATTGGTAAGTGCGTCTATGCCATCACCAAAGCTGAAAACGGCGCCTTCATGGGGTGTTGCGGAGTTGAGCCGCATGCAGACGGGCGTACCGTCGAAATCGGCTATTGGCTCGGTGAACCCTATTGGAACCAGGGCTATACGACCGAGGCATGTCACGCTCTGGTCGATATGGTCTTTCGCACGCGCGAAAACGTCGATCAGATCGATGCCCGTTGCCGGGTGATGAACATCGCATCGCGGCGGGTTATCCAGAAGTGCGGCTTCCAGTTCCAGGGCTCAGGCCTTGCCGCGTCTCTGGCACTCGGCAGCAACGTGCCCGTGGAATGGTACCGGCTCGACCGGAAGACCTGGATGTCGCTGAGAAGTTGGGGGAGCCTGTGATGAGCGCCGCCATCTTGCAGCGACCCAAGAGCGAGCAAGTGACGCCCGGCCCCGCGCCGGTCGTCACCACGCCCCGGCTGACGCTCCGCCCGCACAGGCTGGCCGATGCGAATGCAATTGCGGAATCGCTGTCCGACTTCGCAATCACTCGCATGCTTTCCCGCGTGCCCGCGCCCTATGACAGGCAGGACGCGCTTGATTGGCTGGTGCCCGTGACGTCCGGCAGTCTGCCGGATTGGCACTTGGCGGTCACCGATGGCGACGACACGCATATCGGCGTTGTCTCCGTCGAGCTCCGCCACGGCCGCTGGCACCTTGGTTACTGGCTGAACCGCTACTATTGGCGGCGCGGCTTTATGAGCGAGGCTGTCGCAGCCGTGCTGGAGCGCTTTTCCCGGCGGATGCCGGAAAGCGCCGTTCATTCGGGCGTGTTTGCGGACAATCCAGCCTCGCTGAGATTGCAGGAGAAGCTGGGTTTCCGGATGACGGGATGTGTGGAGATCTACAGCTTCGCCCGCAACACCATGGTATCGCACGTCGAAACCGTGCTTCAGCCCGGCGCTCTGCAGATCACGAAGGCTGCCTGACCAGACAAGAACACCGCAGCCGGCGCTGCGGTGTTTTCCTATCCGCCGATCTCGACCCAGACAGGGAAATGGTCGGAGCCCACCGAAGCTGTGTCCACATGAGCAGATTTCAGGCGGCCATGCAGGCCGCAACTGACAAAGCAGTAATCGAGATGCATGCGCTTGCCGTGATTCTTCGGGTCCACCCAGCTATAGCTTGCGGGCGCATAGCCTTCGAGAGCGGCCAGCGCATCGACAGGTGTTCCGATGCGCGGCACGCGGCCGTAATATCCTTCCCTCGTCCCGGCAAACGAGCAATATTCCGGCGATTCCGGCACCATGTTGAAATCACCCAAGATGACGTAGTCTTCCGGAAGCGGCAGATCCGCAATCTCGAATTCGCTGGCACCGGTCACGCAACCGCCCTCGAACGGAAACGCATTGATGCGCTCGTTCAAATAGGCGAGCTGGCGGATACGCTCATCGGGCGAAACGTGATCGAGATGAACGGAATAGACGCGAAACGCGCCCTCCGGCGTATCAATGACGGCCTCGCTCGCCCCACGCTGCAGATTGATTTTCGAAACTGTGCGGCTGCGCGGCAAAAGCAGGGTGCGCGCCGACAGGATCGGCCAACGCGAAAGGATCATGTTGCCGAACTGGAAGCGCGTGCCGCGCGGCGGAAAGCCCTCGTCACCGGCGTCGACATGCAGATCGCAGGCCGGGCCATAGACCCAGAAATGGTTGGGAAAGAAGGCCGCGAGATCGGCCGCCATGTCGGAAAAATCGTTTCGCGAGAAGCCTCTGGTCACCTCCTGAAGCGCGATGATATCCGCGCCATCGAGGTTGTCCGCAATACGGCCAAGATCATAAATCCCATCAAGACCGAAGCCGTACTGTATGTTATAGCTCGCAAACTTCACGATAATCTTTGACCTTAGCTTGAACCGCCTATATCGAAAGCGGCAGGATGGGGCGCGTAAAAAGCCACTGATGATGGAAGTAAAATGAAATTTCTCGACGAAGCAAAGGTCTATATCCGGTCCGGTGACGGGGGCGCAGGCAGCGTCTCGTTCCGGCGCGAGAAATTCATCGAGTTCGGCGGGCCGGACGGCGGCGACGGCGGACGCGGCGGCGATGTCTGGGTTGAAGCCGTCAACGGGCTTAACACGCTGATCGACTTCCGCTACCAGCAGCATTTCAAGGCCAAGATCGGCATGCACGGCATGGGCAAAAACCGCACCGGCGCCAATGGCGACGACGTGACGCTCAAGGTCCCGGTCGGAACACAGGTCCTCGAAGAAGACCAGGAAACGCTGATCTGCGACCTGACGGAAGAAGGACAGCGTTTCCGGCTTGCCGCCGGCGGCAACGGCGGCTTTGGGAATGCGCATTTCAAATCCTCGGTCAATCAGGCACCGGATTGGGCAAATCCCGGCCTTGCTGGCGAGGAAAAGACGATCTGGCTGCATCTGAAGCTGATTGCGGACGCCGGCCTCGTCGGTCTGCCAAATGCCGGAAAGTCGACTTTCCTGGCGGCAGTCACCCGCGCGCGACCGAAGATCGCCAATTATCCCTTCACCACGCTGCATCCGAATCTCGGCGTGGCAACCATCGACGGACAGGAATTCATTCTCGCCGACATCCCGGGGCTGATCGAAGGCGCGCACGAGGGCGTCGGCATCGGCGACCGGTTCCTCGGCCATGTCGAGCGTACTCGCGTGCTGCTGCATCTGGTCTCGGCGCAGGAGGAAAAAGTCGGCAAAGCCTATACAACTGTGAAGAACGAGCTTGAGGCCTACGGCAACGAACTGACCGACAAAGCGGAAATCGTTGCGCTCTCACAAATCGACGTGCTCGACGACGCGACGCTGAAGAAGAAGACGAAGGAGCTCGCCAAGGCTTGCGGCAAGACGCCGTTCCAGATTTCGGCCGTGACCGGCAAGGGCATGACCGAGGTTCTGCGGGCCCTGCGCGACATCATTGTCGAAGCGAATGCGGGCGGCGAGAAGCCGGCCAAAGCGCCGAAGCTGCGGCATCGCGACATGATCGCTGCCGACGAGGACAGAACGGATGACGACGCGTAAGCCGCTCGATCGCTACCGCCGCATCGTCATCAAGATCGGCTCAGCACTCCTTGTTGACCGCAAGACCGGGCTCCGAAGCGCGTGGCTCGATAAAATGTGCGCCGATATTGCCGCACTGAAGGCAAGAGGCGCGGATGTGCTCGTCGTCTCCTCGGGCGCTATCGCGCTTGGCCGCTCTGTGCTGGATCTGCCTTCTGGTGCGCTGAAACTGGAGGAAAGCCAGGCGGCCGCAGCCGTCGGCCAGATTTCTCTCGCGCGTGCGTGGTCGGAAAGCCTTTCGCGCGATGAGATCGTGGCGGGCCAAATCCTGCTGACGCTCGGTGATACTGAAGAACGCCGCCGCTATTTGAACGCCCGCGCCACGATCAACCAGTTGCTGAAGATCGGCGCCGTTCCGATCATCAATGAGAACGACACCGTCGCGACCAGCGAAATCCGGTATGGTGACAACGATCGCCTCGCGGCCCGTGTCGCAACGATGACGGGCGCCGACCTGCTGATCCTTCTATCCGATATTGATGGGCTTTATACGGCGCCGCCGCACCTCGATCCAGAGGCGGAATTCCTCGAGACGATCGCCGAGATTACTCCGGAGATCGAAGCCATGGCAGGCGGCGCCGCTTCCGAGCTTTCGCGCGGCGGCATGCGCACGAAGATCGACGCCGGCAAGATCGCGACGACGTCGGGCTGCGCAATGATCATCGCTTCCGGCAAAACGGATAGCCCGCTATCGGCGATTTCGAACGGCGCGCGCTCCTCCTGGTTTGCACCCTCCGGCACCCCCGTAACCGCGCGCAAGACCTGGATCGCAGGTCAGTTGCAGCCAGCCGGAGAACTGCATGTCGACGACGGCGCCGTGACGGCGCTGGGTGCGGGCAAGAGCCTGCTTCCCGCCGGCGTTCGCAAGGTGATCGGGCTTTTTAGCCGAGGGGACACCGTGGCAATCATCGGCCCTTCTGGGCGCGAGATCGCCCGCGGCCTTGTCAGCTACGACGCAGAAGACGCCCGCCAGATCGTTGGCCGAAAATCAACGGAGATCGAAGCGATCCTCGGTTATCCCGGCCGTACCGCCATGATCCATCGCGACGATATGGTGATGACGTCACAGGTAAATTCGAAATCGGAAAGACAGAAGAAGGACACGGCCCATGCTTGAGACCGTTGTGCACAGCCCTGACATTGACGCGCTGATGAACGACATCGGCCGCAAGGCCAAGGCTGCGGCACGACCGTTAGGCTTTGCGTCCACCGAGGCCAAGAACGAGGCGCTGAATGCGATGGCCGACGCGATCCTCGCAAGCAAGGAGCACATCCTTGCCGAAAACGCCAAGGATCTGAAGGATGTCGCTGGCACCGATATGCTTGCCTCCTTCATCGACCGCCTGACACTGAATGACCAGCGCATCACGGAAATGGCGGAAGGCATTCGGGCGATTGCCGCGCTGAAGGACCCGGTCGGCGAAGTGATTGCCGCCTGGGATCGGCCGAACGGACTGAAGATCGAGCGGGTCCGCACGCCTCTCGGCGTCATCGGCGTCATCTTCGAAAGCCGGCCGAATGTGACGGCAGATGCCGGTGCGCTTTGCCTGAAGGCAGGCAATGCTGTGATCCTGCGATGCGGTTCGGATTCGCGCCGTTCGTCGCAGGCAATCCATGCCTGCCTCGTTGAAGGGCTGAAGGCAGCCGATCTTCCGGAGCATGCCATACAGCTCGTTCCGGTTTCGGACCGTGCCGCCGTCGGCGCCATGCTGCGGGGCTTGGAAGGTGCAATCGACGTCATCGTTCCGCGCGGCGGCAAGAGCCTCGTCGCCCGCGTGCAGAACGAAGCCCGCGTGCCGGTTTTTGCCCACCTCGAAGGTCTTTGCCACATCTATGTAGACAAGTCTGCCGATATCGAAATGGCAAAGAGGATTATCGTCAACGCCAAGATGCGCCGCACAGGCATCTGCGGCGCCGTGGAAACCCTGCTTGTCGACGGCGCTGCAATCGGCACGCATCTGACACCGCTTCTTAAAGTGCTGGCCGAGGCCGGCTGTGAAATCCGCGCATCCGCCACGGTGTTGAAGGTTGCCCCGGGCATAAAGCCGGCGACCGAGGAGGATTGGTCGACCGAATATCTCGATGCAGTTATTTCCGTTGCCGTCGTGGACGGCATTTCCGGCGCGATCGCACATATCCAAAACTATTCGTCGAACCATACGGAAGCCGTGATCGCGGATGATCCGGCCGTCGTCGAGCGATTCTTCACCGAGATCGATTCGGCCATTTTGCTGCACAACGCTTCCACACAATTCGCCGACGGCGGCGAGTTTGGCATGGGTGCGGAAATCGGCATTGCGACGGGCAAGATGCATGCCCGCGGTCCTGTTGGTGTCGAGCAACTTACCTCCTTCAAATACCGCGTGCGCGGCACCGGACAGACGCGGCCCTGACGTGACGACAGACGAAATAGATCGTCGCTATCTTCGCATGCCGCACACCGAGCGCGGCATGGTCGTCGGTCTTTTCGGCGGTTCCTTTAATCCACCGCACCAGGGGCATGCGCTGGTTGCGGAGATCGCCATACGGCGCCTCGGCCTCGACCAACTTTGGTGGATGGTGACGCCTGGCAATCCGCTGAAGAACCGCAATCATCTTGCGCCGCTTGCCGAGCGGATCGCACTCAGCGAAGCGATCACAACCGATCCGCATATCAAGGTGACTGCATTCGAGCAGGCATTCGGCGTCAGTTACACGGCAAATACACTTGCAAGGGTAAAGGCGCGCAATCCAAACATCCATTTCATCTGGATCATGGGTGCCGACAGCCTGCAGGCCTTCCACAAATGGCAAAAGTGGCAAGAGATCGCCCGCACCTTCCCGATCGCCGTCATCGATCGACCCGGGGCGACGCTTTCCTATCTCTCGTCGAAAATGGCAAAGACCTTCGACTTCGCCCGTATCGACGAGGACGATGCCCGCGTGCTCTGGAAAAAATCCGCCCCTGCCTGGACCTTTATTCATGGCCCGCGATCGGCATTGAGTTCGACCGCTATTCGCAAAGCGGCTGAGTAGCGGCAATTTCAGGAAGGTTGACAAATGAAAAGCCCGACGGGGGAGGATCCGTCGGGCTTTATAAACTTGATCGACAGCTGGGAGGAGGAGTGCTGCCGACCCATATCTAACGGCTTTGGGAGGAGGAGATCGCCGTTTCGATAAGTATGTTTTATCATAACTTCGGAAATCTGTAATATCGTATATTGCATTGCAGCAATGCGATGTGCGCAAGGCTTCTCGAATCCATACCGCGGTGTTGCCGCTTTTTGCGGCATTTCAATTAGCGGCAGGCGCTCATCTCTGAGTGGATCATCGATCGAAAGCCATCAGGTCAGATGCCTTGGCGTCACACGCTGATGATACGTGATACCGATGAAATCGCAGCGGCAACATAGCCCCTGAATATTAAAGGGGCACGGACATTAGCAAGATCAAACGGCGAACGAGCGCAAGTTCTCTGGCGGAGATTGGTTGCGTCCCACAGGCAAGGTCGTAGAAGGGTGGGGCAGCGGAAGTCCCGATCCGTCCCTTCAACTGCGAAAACGCACCACACACTGACGGCACTGCAATAGACATGGAAGCAAGACGCCATTAAAATTTGACTAATGGGTGCTAGAAAGGCGCCTTTGCATATGGCCAACGAATCCATCAGACGCAGGCTTGCTGCCATTTTGGCCGCTGACGTTGTCGGTTACAGCCGGCTCATGGAGCGGGACGAAAAAAGCACCCACACGCTGCTCATGGCGCGGTGGAAAGAGGTGCTGGAGCCGCTCGTCGCAATCCATCAGGGCCGCGTCTTCAAGAGGACTGGCGACGGTGTGCTTGTCGAATTCGGCAGCGCCGTCAACGCGGTCGAATGCGCCGCAGCACTTCAGCAGGCGATGGAGGCCGCGAACAGCGACATGCCGGAAGAGCAGGCTATCGTGCTTCGTGTCGGTGTTAACCTCGGCGACATCATGGTCGAGGACAGCGATCTATATGGCGATGGGGTCAATGTGGCTACCCGTATCGAAGCGCTTGCCGATCCCGGCGGCATGGCAATTTCGGATGGAATTCATGAATATATGCACGGTCGCATCGGCCTCGAGTTCATCGACCGCGGTTATCACGAGGTCAAGAACATCGAACGCCCGGTGCACATCTGGACCTGGTCGCCGAACGACCGCACGAGTCCCATCAAGACCGCTGTCGAAACCCCGCCGCAGCTTCCAAAGAAGCCATCGATAGCCGTTCTGCCGTTTGATAACATGTCCGGCGATCCGGAACAGGGATATTTCGCCGATGGCATCACCGAGGACATCATCACCGATCTTTCAAAGGTTTCCGGCCTCTTCGTGATCGCCCGCAATTCCTCGTTCGCCTACAAGGGAAAGACGCCGGACATCCGCAAGGTGAGCCGGGAACTCGGCGTCCGCTACGTCCTGGAAGGCAGCGTGCGCAGGGCCGCCGACCGAATCCGCATCAACGCCCAGATGATCGACGGCACGACCGGCGGTCATCTGTGGGCCGAGCGCTACGATCGCGGGCTTGAAGATATCTTCGCGGTTCAGGACGAAGTCACCCGCACTATCGTTGACGCGCTCAGAGTGAAGCTGACGGCCGGCGAAGAGGAACGGCGCGAGAGCCGCAGCAAGGTCGATCCGGAAGCCTATGACCTGCTCGTCCGCTCGCGTCAGATCACCCTGCAGTTCAACGCCGTGTCGTCCATGGAGGCGCGCAGCATGCTGCAGCGCGCCATCGCGATCGATCCGGGACTGGCGGCTGCCTATGCTTCGCTTTCGATCATCGCCTTAACCGACTTCATCAACCTGTGGAACGGCGCGACGCCTGACAATCTCACACAGGCGCTCGAGCTGGCCGAAAAGGCAATCGATACGGACGATACCGAGCCGCAAGGCCATTTCACGCTCGCGCTTGCCCTTTCCTGGATGCGGCGTCTGGACGAGGCGGAGCGTCCTGCAGAGCGGGCGATCGAACTCGACCCCAATTCGGCCAACGCCTATACCGCACTTGGCACTATAAGAGATTTCCAGGGTCGGCACGAAGACGCCCTGGCGTTGTATACACGAGCGCACCGGCTTGACCCGCAATTCGACCTGTCGCTGCATTTCCTGGGGAGAGCTCTATTGAGCCTCGGGCGCTTTGACGAGGCCGAGATCGCCTTCACGCGTCGGCTGACGCTTGCGCCGCGATCGGACATGACGCGCTTCTATCTCGCCTGCCTCTATGGTCGCACCGGGCGCCACGAAGAAGCGCGGCGCTATTGGCGGGAGATACTGGAGATTAACCCGAACTTTTCTGTCGATCACCTCAAGAGGACTTTACCCTACCGGGATCCCGATCTGCTCGATCGGCTGGTGGACGGACTCCGCGGGGCCGGAGTCTCCATCTAAAATCAAACGGGACAGACATGCGTCCTCCGCTGCTTTGAAAGGCAAAATTCCATCGTTTCCCAGACCATTCGCCAACGAAAAGTCCTCGATCGGGCAAATTATTCCTCCTTGAGGGCAGCTTCGGATCGATTCCTGACCGGGTATTGTCAGATGTCTCTTCAGGGTGGAAAGCTCACAAGAACTGCCGTCGATTGGAACGGCCAACGAGCGCCCAAAAGCAGATCTTGGACCAAGCGTTCAGAGCCCTCGCTCCATCCGATGCCGCACCTGGTGTTTTCCGCCATATCTCGCAGGGGGTCGAACTCTGCACTACTTGGAACCCCTCGCGCTCCCTAAAAGCGCCGACAAGCCTGCGCCCGGACCTCCTTCGGCTTCAATGGAGGCTTACCGATCATGCGGCCTGAGTTCCAGCTAGACATAGCCTTTCTCCCAAGAGCCACCCTCCACTGCCGCAGCGCTCAACCTTCAAGCCGCCCAATGGTAATCCTCCTGGCAGTGACCTATCCGTGGTTATCTGCCGTACGTCTATCGGAACGTGCAGGCGCCAGACATCCTTGCATGCAGATCGCCCGCATGACGGCAGCGACGCCTCGGGGCTTCCCTCTTTAGAGCCGCCGTTGCCCACTTCGGCGCGTCGCCTCCTTACGAGGTCATCAAATCGATGACACGCATGATCGCGACCGCACTGCTCGTGTTCTGGGTACCTTCGGTCGTATTCCCTTTAGCGCAGGTCCAAACGTCGCCCTTCTTGACCGTGAACTTCTTTTCGTTCTGAACGACCGAAAGTTCTCCCTCAGTCATGTGGCAGAGCATGTCATTCGCCATCATATTGTCCGGCGTCTTCGCGCCGGGTTGGATAACGACATCGCGCAGCTTGACCATCGCATAAGCTGGGATGACCGAAGCCCGCTCACCATGCGTTATCTCCCTGACACCCGGCGCGAGCTCCTTGCCCTCGTCACTGCCGGAAGTCTGGGCGGCAGCAGGTGTCGCCCAGGCGATCAGAGGCGTTGCGGCCGCTGTAAGGCCGAGTGCGATTGTGGATCTACGATTGATGGCTTCCATTGCTTCCTCCCTAACCAACTTGTTCTGAAAAGTGGCAACCCATCAGTGTTGAGCCGCTGTGGTTGAGAGTCAACTGGGGCACTTTCTGTCTCGCCCACGCCGTTGGGTCGCGAGTCGCTCCGAGAGGTCGACAACCGCTGGGGTCCTCGTGCGAGGCGCGTTCGCACCGGCCGAGCGTCAACTAAAATCACGCCCTCGCCCCCGCAGGAAAACTGCAAACCCGACCGTTGTACTGCGGCAAGCTGCCGTCCGTCTGGCCGATTTCAAACAATCTGGAAGCCGATATATTCCTCAACACATATCCCTAGCCAATTCTATCGATATCGATATATTCCGCTGAATATTTCGAAGGAGAATTGAAGACATGCATAATCGCCGGCAGTGGATGAAACGCGTCGTCGGGATGTTTTCCGTGGCCTGGATTGGCGCTGCCGGGCTGCTGCCGCAGCCAGCAGGCGCCACAGATAGAATTACCGTCTTTGCGGCGGCGAGCCTCAAGAATGCGCTTGATGCCGCAGATGCAGCCTGGGCACAGGAAAGCGGCAAGGAAGCCGTTGCTTCCTATGCAGCGAGCTCCGCACTCGCCAAGCAGATCGAAAGTGGCGCGCCAGCCGACATCTTCATCCCCGCCGACCTCGACTGGATGGATTACATCGCCAAGAAAGGCCTGATCAGGGACGACACCCGCGCAGACTTCCTTGGCAACCGCATCGTGCTGGTGACTGCCAACGATAAGGCAAAGCAGGTCGATATCAAGCCGGGTTTCGATCTTTCCGGTCTTCTTGGCGATGGCAGGCTCGCCATGGGAGAAGTGACATCCGTCCCCGCCGGCAAATATGGCAAGGCCGCGCTCGAAAAGCTCGGCGTCTGGACATCGGTGGAGCCGAAGATTGCCGGTGCGCAAAGCGTGCGTGCTGCTCTTGCGCTCGTCTCCCGCGGCGAAGCGCCTTATGGCATCGTCTATCAGACAGATGCGGCGGCAGATGAAGGCGTCGCAATCGTCGGGATGTTTCCAGCCGATTCGCATCCGCCGATCATTTACCCCATCGCGCTGCTTGCCGCCAGCAAGAACCCGGACGCGGTTGCCTATCTAAAGTTTCTAAAGTCGGATAAGGCCGCCCCTTTCTTTACTGCGCAGGGCTTTACGATCCTGAAGTGAATAGGGATTTTATCTGCAGCTTCGAATCGATCTATCGGAGATACCCAACTTGGATCTTGGCCTGAGCAATGATGAGTGGACGGCGATCTTGCTCAGCCTGCGGGTTTCTGTTGTCGCCATGTTCGCGAGCCTGCCTTTCGGCATTGCGGTTGCGCTGCTTCTTGCCCGCGGCCGCTTCTATGGCAAGGCTGTTGTCAATGGCATCGTTCATCTGCCGCTGATCCTTCCGCCGGTCGTCACCGGTTTCATTCTTCTGATCGTCTTCGGACGCAGGGGACCGATCGGCAGCTTGCTGGATCAATATTTCGGGATCGTCTTTTCCTTCCGTTGGACGGGCGCAGCTCTCGCCTGTGCGGTCATGGGGTTCCCGCTGATGGTCCGAAGCATACGGCTTTCGATCGAAGCGATCGACCGCAGGATCGAGGAAGCGGCAGGCACCCTTGGCGCGAGCCCGCTATGGGTGTTCCTCACCGTCACGCTGCCGCTGACGACACCTGGAATCATCGTTGGGATGATCCTCTCCTTTGCCAAGGCCATGGGCGAATTTGGCGCAACCATCACTTTCGTATCGAACATCCCGGGCGAGACTCAGACGCTGTCGTCCGCCATCTACACATTCACCCAGGTCCCAGGTGGCGATGCCGGCGCTATGCGCCTTACCCTGGTTGCTATCGTCATCTCCATGGCAGCGCTGCTTGCGTCTGAATTCATGGCGCATCTCGCGGGCCGGAGGATAGACCCGGAATGACGCTCACCATCGAAACCAGGCACCGCTTCGGCGCCTTCACCCTTGATGCAGCCTTTACCTCCGAAGTCGGCGTGACCGCCCTCTTCGGCCGGTCCGGTTCGGGCAAGACCTCGATGATCCGCATCATTGCCGGCCTCGTCCGACCGGATGAAGGCCGGGTTCTCCTCGACGGTACGCCACTCACCGACACGGCCAAAGGCATCTTTGTTCCCCGCCATCGCCGCCGTTTCGGCTATGTCTTCCAGGATGGCAGGCTCTTCCCGCACTTGAGCGTTCGAAAGAACCTCTCCTATGGAAGCTGGTTCGCGCCGAAGGCTTCGCCAACCGGAAACTTTGACCACATCGTCGACCTGCTCGGTATCGAAAACCTGCTCGATCGGAGCCCTTCCAATCTCTCAGGCGGAGAAAAGCAACGGGTGGCGATCGGCCGTGCGCTGCTTTCCTCTCCGCGTCTTTTGCTGATGGACGAACCGCTCGCAGCGCTTGACGAGGCCCGCAAAGCCGAGATCCTGCCTTATCTCGAACGCCTGCGTGACGAGACGCAGATTCCGATCGTCTATGTCAGCCATTCGATCTTCGAAGTGGCGCGCCTCGCCAATCAGGTCGTCGTGATGCGCGATGGCAAGGTTGAGGCGGCAGGCAGCGCGACCGATGTGCTGAGCCGTCCTTCGGCGGCCGAAGACCGGCGCGAAGCAGGCGCCCTTCTGGAAGGCGTTGTCGAAAGCTTCGATGAAAAACATCGCCTTGCGACGCTCGCATTGAAGACGTCCCGCCTTTATGTACCGGGTGCCACGGTGCCGCCGGGCAAGCGCGTTCGCGTCCACATTCCTTCCCGCGATGTCATGCTGGCGACCATCAGGCCGGAAGGTTTAAGCGCGTTGAATATTATCGACGGCATCGTCCGACAGATATCGCCTGCGGAAGACGGAACGGTCGAGGTCCAGATCGACTGCGGCGGCAATATCATCCTGTCGCGTATCACGGCACTGTCGGTTGAGAGGCTCGATCTTGTGCCCAACAAGCCTGTCTTCGCTGTCATCAAGACAGTCGCGCTGCAGCCTTGACTATTTTCTTGCCGCCTCGGCCTGACTGCGGTTGCCTTCCAGCCAGGCAAGATCACCCGCAAGGGCAGTTCGCATGGCGTCCTCCATATGTCGGAACCGCGACAGCAACTCCTCGCCAAATGACGTCAGCGCCGCGCCGCCACCCTTCTGGCCGCCGCGCTGTGATTCGACGACCGGCGCGTTGAACATGCGGTTCATGTCGCTGACGAGCAACCAGGCGCGCCGGTAGGACATGTCCATCGCCCTGCCGGCTGCCGAGATCGAGCCGGTTTCGCGGATGTGCTCCAGGAGTTCCATCTTGCCGCGGCCCAGCCGATCCTCATGTGGAAAGCTGATGCGTAGGATGGGAACGAGTTGATTTCTGGCGGTATTGTCCATTCGGTTCTGCAGTTACGGAAAATCGCAACCACTTTACCCTTGGCCGTTGGCGCTGTACACAGGCGCCTTGCTGCCGGTAACGACATAAATCTTGAACGCGAATTTAAGTCTTCGCGAAATGATAACCGGCTCGTGTCTTGAAAGATTAACGGTTTGATGCCTATCTTAACCATGATTTGGTTCGCCCAAATCAGTGATGCGCATGTTCTGTTATTGCAGGAAAGGAAAAGCACTGACAACAGTACACGCCAAGGGAAGAACGCTCGCCGTTGTCCCGAAGAGCCTGGAACGTGGCGCCGATGCTGCCGCCCGCGCTCTGCAAGCTGTCCTCACGAGCCTTGAGGACTCCAAAGCTGAAGATATCGTCACCATCGACATTGCTGGGAAATCTGCGCTGGGAGACTATATGGTCGTCGTCTCCGGCCGATCGAACCGCCATGTCCTGGCGATCGCGGATCATCTGCTCACCGACTTGAAAGACGAGGGCTTTGGCGCAGCCCGCGTTGAGGGCAAGGACGGCGGTGATTGGGTCCTGATCGATACCGGCGATATCATCGTGCACGTCTTCCGCCCCGAAATCCGCGAGTTCTACAACATCGAAAAGATGTGGGCAGCGCCGGATATGGACGAAGAAACGCGGCACTGATAGCCGGGCCGGCTTGTCCGGCGCCTGAGCGCGGCAGTAAACAGGCCGGAAGCATGAGGACCCGGCCCAAAGCCGGTATTGTGCCTTCTGGGCGCAGGACAGGAGCGGATGGATGCGGGTTGGTCTTTTTGCGGTGGGACGGCTGAAGTCCGGCCCCGAGAAGGATCTTGCGGCCCGCTATTTCGACCGTTTTGCCAAGGCTGGTCCTGCGATCGGTCTCGAATTCTCCCGCGTTGCCGAGGTTGCTGAGAGTCGCGCCGCCAATGCAGAAACGCGCAAGCGCGAAGAAGCAACCATGCTTCAAAAGACGCTGGCTGAAGGCAGCATTCTCATTCTCCTCGATGAACGCGGCAAGGCGTTGGACAGCGAAGCTTTTGCAAAGGTCCTCGGCAATTATCGCGACCAGGGAAAGCGGGATCTGATGATTGCCATCGGCGGAGCTGACGGCCTTGACCCCGCGCTTTACGACCGTGCCGACATGACCCTATGCCTCGGCAAGATGACCTGGCCGCATCAGTTGGTGAGGACGCTCATTGCCGAACAGCTCTACCGCGCCGTCACTATCCTGTCCGGTCACCCCTATCACCGCGTCTGATCAGTCACGCAGCCGTGTTTTGCCAATTGTGGCCTTGTTCGCCAATCTTTCTGGCAAATGACGGCAAATCGGCATAGTCTTCGCGCGATTTGAAAGTTGCCCCTGAACACGCATGACGAGAACTGCCCGCAAGCGAACGCGACTGATCCTGCCCGCATTCGCGGCTGGCCTCGGCGCGACAGTCATTTTCGCCCAGTTCGATTTTGGTGGAGCGGGCGCGTTCGCCCAGGATGCACCAGTCGCAGCGCCTGTGGCTGGAACATCTGAACAGGCCGATCAGACGTTGCCGGACCCGGCTGCCGAGCTCAAAAATAAGCGCGACGAGACGCGCACTGAGCTCGAGGCCATATCAAAAACGATCAATCTTTCGTCAGATAGAGTGGCGGCGCTGCAAAAAAGCATCGCCGATCTGGACAAAAGCAGCACAAACATCCGCCAGGCGCTGATCGATTCCGCCGCGCGGCGCAAGGCGCTCGAAAAACAGATCCTCGAAAGCGAAAAGAAACTTGCCGATCTTGGCATCAAGGAAGATGCCATCCGCCGCTCGCTTCATGAGCGGCGCGGGCTGCTTGCCGAAGTGCTCGCCGCCCTTCAGCGCATGGGCCGCAATCCGCCGCCCGCTCTGCTTGTGACGCCGGACGATGCGCTTGCCTCGGTCCGTAGCGCCATCCTGCTGGGTGCTGTCGTGCCCGGCATGCGCAAGGAGACCGACAAGCTTGCCGCAGATCTCGCCAACCTCGCGGCCTTGCAGGCTGCGAGCGTGGTGGAGAAGGCAAATCTGACCGCCACCATGACGAATGGTATCGAAGAGGAGCGGCGCATGGACCTGCTCCTTGCCGAAAACGACAAGCTAAGCCGCAGCAACGCTGCCGATCTCGAAGCCGAAAAGAAACGCTCTGAGGAATTGGCAGGCAAAGCGACAACGCTCGAGGGCCTCGTGGCTTCGATGGAATCCGAGATCGCCTCCGTGCGCAGAGCCGCTGAAGCGGCCCGGCGCGAGGAAGAGAACCGGAAGCTGCTCACGGACGAGCAGCGGGCACAGGCCAGGGCACTTGCCGATAGCGGTGTGCCCGATAAAAACCGCATTGCGCCCGCATATCCGTTCGGAGAATTGAAGGCGAAATTGGAGCTGCCCGTGGCGGGCGATATTCTGCGCCACTTCGGCGACGCCGACGGCACCGGACACGAGGCCATGGGCATGACGCTAGCCACCAATCCGGATACGGTGGTGACTGCGCCGGCGGATGGACTGGTGGTTTTCGCCGGCGCCTTCCGCAGCTACGGCCAGATGATCATCCTCGATACAGGCGACGGATATCACTTGGTCCTCTCTGGAATGGACATAATCAGCACGCGCCAAGGAAAATTCGTTTTCGCAGGCGAACCGCTTGCGGTGATGGGTGCAAAAAGAGTCGCGAGCGCAACAGCATTGGCGCTGGAAACCAACCGGCCAACGCTTTACATTGAATTTCGAAAAGACGGAAAACCGGTCGATTCCCGACCGTGGTGGTCCGCCAAAGACACTGGAAAGGCACGCAATGATTCGTAGGGCTTCTCTTGTTCTGGTCGGCGCATTGATGGGTGCGACTGCCATGAGCGTAATTTATGCGGCAGGAGTGCCGGCCGAAGCGGCCGGGGCATCCACCTACAAGGAACTCTCCGTGTTTGGGGACGTCTTCGAGCGCGTCCGCGCCCAGTACGTCACACCGCCGGCAGAAGACAAACTGATCGAAAATGCCATCAATGGCATGCTTTCGTCCCTCGATCCGCATTCGAGCTATATGAATGCCAAGGATGCCGAGGATATGAGCACCCAGACGAAGGGTGAATTCGGCGGGCTCGGCATTGAAGTCACGATGGAAGACGAACTCGTCAAGGTCATCACGCCGATTGACGATACGCCGGCGGCCAAGGCAGGCGTTCTTGCCGGCGATTATATTTCCGAGATCGACGGCCAGTCAGTCCGCGGATTGAAGCTCGAAGAAGCTGTCGAAAAGATGCGCGGCGCCGTCAACACCCCGATCAAGCTCACGCTCATCCGCAAGGGTGCGGATAAGCCGATCGAGTTGACGATCGTTCGCGACATCGTCGCCGTACAGGCCGTCAAGTCTCGCGTCGAGGATGATGTCGGCTATCTGCGGGTCATCTCCTTCACCGAAAAGACCTATCCGGACCTCGAAAAGGCGATCGTCAAGATCAAGGCGGCGGTTCCGGCCGACAAGCTCAAGGGTTATGTGCTCGATCTGCGTCTCAATCCCGGCGGTCTGCTCGATCAGGCAATCAAGGTTTCTGACGCTCTGCTGCAGCGCGGCGAAGTGGTCTCGACCCGTGGCCGCAATCCGGACGAGACCCGCCGCTTCAATGCCGGCCCCGGCGATCTCACGGATGGCAAGCCGGTGATCGTGCTCGTCAACGGCGGCTCAGCCTCCGCTTCGGAAATCGTCGCCGGTGCCCTGCAGGATCTACGCCGCGCGACAGTTCTCGGCACGAGGTCCTTCGGCAAGGGCTCCGTCCAGACGATCATTCCGCTTGGCGAAAACGGCGCACTCCGCTTGACGACCGCGCTTTACTACACGCCGTCGGGCCGCTCGATTCAGGGCACCGGCATTACGCCGGACATCAAGGTCGAAGAGCCGCTGCCGGACGATCTGAAGGACAAGATGGCAACCGAGGGCGAATCCAGCTTGCGCGGCCATATCAAGGGTCAGAGCGAGACAGATGAAGGCTCAGGTTCCGTTGCCTATGTTCCCCCGGATCCCAAGGACGACGTGCAGTTGAATTATGCGTTCGACCTGCTTCGCGGCAAGAAGACCGACCCGGCCTTCCCCCCGAATCCGGACAAGGCGGTTTCCGCCAAGTAACTTTCATGGGTCATCAGGCCGGATTTTTGATCCGGCCTGATTTTTTGCTGTTTCCCGGTTTTGGAGCGGGCGAGGAAATTGGGAACGGATTTGCATGCACCATTGGGCCAGAACCGCAAGGCTGGCCGAAAGCGGCCGAATATCCTGCGGATCGGCCGGATTGCCGCCAGCCTCTGTCTGATCGCGATCGGCGGCTTTTCTCTCTACACGATGCTCAATGACGATGGCCTTCAGCGGACACAGCCCCCTCTGGCCGATCGAGCGGCGTCACCACCAACAGATACCGTCCAGAACCCCCCGCCGCAGAGCCAGGCCGCAAATGGCATGCCTCGCTCCGATCCGCATTCCGGTGCGAATGTCGAGCGGATGGTGACCGGGGACGGCTCGGTTGTGACCAAATACAGCCCGCGGCCCCGCGATGACAACGGCCCGGCGCTAGTGGACGCCATGCAGGTCGGCCAGGATCCGCGCGTGGCAGCCATGCCGAATGAGAGCCTTCTGGAAGACAGCCAGTTTGGTCCCCTACCCGTCATCGGGCCGGATGGCCGTCGCCCGATGGATCAGTATGCGCGTCCATGGTCCGGCGCACGCGGTACCCGTGTGGCCATCGTGGTCAGCGGTCTCGGCCTCAGTCAGACGGGTACGCAGCGCGCCATCAAGGAACTTCCGGAGGAAGTCACCCTCGCATTCGCCGCGAGCGGCAACAGCCTGCAGCGTTGGATGCAGGAAGCGCGCCGCAGCGGCCATGAGATCCTCCTGCAGGTTCCACTGGAACCCTTCGATTATCCGGCAAACGATCCCGGCCCCGAGACACTGCTGACCTCGAAGTCGCCAGCAAGGAATATCGAAAACCTGCACCGCGCGATGGGCGAAATCACCAATTATACGGGCATCATGAACTATCTGGGAGGGCGTTTCCTCTCCAATCCAGACGCGATGGAGCCGGTGATGCGCGATATCGGCAAGCGCGGCCTGCTGTTTCTCGACGACGGTTCGTCTGCCCAATCAAAGACGGAAGCTGTGGCGAAGGGAACAGAGCTTCCCTATGCGTTTGCAGATCTGCAGCTCGATGGTCAGGTCGATGTCAATGCCATCCTGAAGAGGCTTGACGAGCTCGAGCGCATTGCCAAGCGCAACGGCCAGGCAATTGGCGTTGCGGCGGCTTTCGACGAGAGTATTGAGGCAATATCCAAATGGAGCGAAGAGGCGGGCATGCGCGGCATCGAGATCGTCGGCATCGCAGCACTTTCTACAGATCCAAAGAATCCTTGAGGAGCTTCCCCTTGAACCAGGCCACAATCAAAGCCGAAGACCTTCCTTACCGTCCCTGCGTCGGCGTGATGATCCTCAACCGCGACGGTCTTGTATGGGCGGGCCGGCGTGTCCCGGTTGGCAATTCCGAATATGATGGCTCACCACAACTGTGGCAAATGCCGCAAGGTGGTATCGACAAGGGCGAGGATCCGCTCGAAGCGGCATACCGCGAACTCTACGAGGAAACCGGTATCAGAACGGTGACCTTGCTCGCGGAGGCGAGAGATTGGATCAACTATGATCTTCCGCCGCAGCTGATCGGCATTGGCCTCAAGGGAAAGTTTCGCGGCCAAACGCAACGCTGGTTCGCCTTTCGCTTCGAAGGCGACGAAAGCGAAATCGCCATCAACCCGCCGCCCGGCGGCCACGAGCCAGAGTTTGATGCCTGGGAGTGGAAATCCATGCACGAGCTGCCTGGGCTGATCGTGCCTTTCAAACGCGCCGTCTACGATCGGGTCGTTTCGGAATTCAGTCACTTGGCCGACCTGCGAGCGGCGGACTGACGGCGGCAGCAGTCTCTCAATCCAAGTCCGATTTGCCGGGCCCCGAACAACCGAGGACGCCAGGCTTGCCGTGGATGATTTTGGCCTTTCCTGTTCAAGTTTGGAAATTTGAAGAAAACAGGATAGCCGCCGGCAAACCTTTCAACCGCAGTCCTTCTTCGCCTCCCGATCCTCCCTTTGTCCGATCGTGTTCGACATAGAAATTCTTTTGATTCAATTGGTTGAAGGTTCTGCAATTCATCGAGAGCGGACGGTTATAGCAGGCGCGGCCACTTTCCATCAGCCAGGTCGCATTTGTTGCGAAGTCTCAAGCCGGAGAGCGGCTGAGAGCCAAGCGAACCCTGTTCAAAATTGCCTCCGCAGCCACTATACTCTTTGCCTTGGACGGGAGAAAGTCATGCGTCCACTAGCCCAGTGCCAAACGTTATTGGCCGCGGTTCTGGCGGGCGCTGCCGCTGTGGTTTCGACATCTGCGTCCCCTCAGGACCGCCTCGCCGAGCGTACGGCGATGATCGAAACAATCAATATGCACGCCCGCTCAGCGCCGTCAGCCGTCGAGGGCCAAGGCATCGATCCGGTGGTGCTGAAGACCATGGGGAAGGTGCCGCGCCACTTCTTCGTGCCCGAGGAGCTGCGCAGGGCGGCCTATCGAGATCGACCACTGCCGATCGGATACGGTCAGACAATCTCGCAGCCCTTCATCGTCGCGCTGATGACCGACCTGATCAACGTCGGCCCTGGTGACGTTGTCCTCGAGATCGGCACTGGCTCGGGCTATCAGGCAGCCGTCTTGTCGCCCCTCGCAGCAAAGGTTTACTCGATTGAGATCATACCGAAACTGGGCGAAAGGGCAGCCGCCCGGCTCGCAGAGCTCCACTTCGACAATGTCGAGGTGAAGGTAGGCGACGGTTACTATGGTTGGCCTGCGCACGCGCCATTCGACGGGATCGTCGTGACTGCCGCTGCCAGCCACATCCCCCCGCCGCTGGTCGAACAGCTCGCAAAGGGCGGCCGGATGGTCGTCCCCGTTGGAGGTCCCTTCGCGACCCAGTTTCTCATGCTGGTCGAGAAGCGAGTGGACGGAAGCATCACGACCCGGCAGCTGCTGCCGGTGAGCTTTGTGCCGCTGAGGGGAGGTCAGGCCCGATGAGAGCGGGTCGCCTGCTGCCGGTCGGTCTCATATCGGCGGCGACCCTGGCCCACGAAGTGCTACTGATGCGGCTCTTCTCGATCATTCAGTGGCATCATTTCGCCTATATGATCATAAGCATCGCGCTCCTAGGCATCGGCGCGAGCGGTACATTCCTTGCGTTTGCCCACCGCCCTCTGGTGGAGCGCTATCCCGCCGCGTTCGCAGCGTCGGCAGCCCTGTTCGGCATTACTGCGGTTGCCAGTGTCGCCGGTGCCGAACGGCTTCCGTTCAACGCGCTCGAGATTATCTGGAATCCGGGGCAGCTCGGTTGGCTCGCGGCCAACTATGCTCTCCTGGTTCTGCCGTTCTTTTTCGGTGCAACCTGTATCGGCCTTGCCTTTATCCGCCACCCTGGCCGGATTGGACGCGTCTATGCCTTCGACCTGGTCGGCGCAGGGATCGGTGCGCTGGGTACCGTCGGGCTCTTGTTCCTTGTCCCTCCCCCTGCAGCACTGTACTTCGTCGCAGCGCTGGGATTCGCTGCGGCGGCCCTCGCCGCCACGGACATGGCTCGTCATCGGTGGCTCGCCGTGGGCAGTTTGGGGCTTGCAGCCTTGCTCATCGCGGTGTGGCTACCACCATCCTGGACGGCCCCCGGCCCGCATATGTCGCAATACAAGGGCCTGCGCATGGCGCTCGAAGTGCCGAACGCGCGAGTGGTCGAGGAGCGATCAAGCCCGTTGGGACTGCTGACGATCGTCGAGAGCCCGACCGTGCCTTTCCGGTACGCGCCGGGCCTCAGCCTCGCCAACACCCAAGAGCCGCCCGCGCAACTCGCCGTCTTCACCGATGGCGACAGCATTACGACGATCACCGCCTATGGCGGCGATCCGGCGACAGTCGCATATCTCGACCGGACAACGGCAGCGCTCCCGTACCGCGTCCTTAGTCGGCCGCGAGTGCTGATCCTTGGTGCCGGCGGCGGCGAGCAGGTGCTGCTCGCGCTACGCGCCGGAGCCGACACCGTGGACGCCGTAGAGCTCAACCCGCAGATGATCGACCTTGTTCGCAATCGCTTCGCGGATTTCGCCGGCGGCATCTTTAGCCGCCCGAATGTGCATCTGCATTTGGCCGAGGCGCGCGCCTTCACCGCGGCTACTGGCGAGCGTTACGACCTGATCCAGATGCCGCTTCTTGACTCTTTCAGTGCGGCCGCGGCCGGCGTACAGACCATGCATGAGAACTACACCTACACACTGGAGGCGCTGCGGGATTACCTCGCAGTGTTGAGACCGGGTGGTATCATTGCCATCACGCGATGGCTGCGGGCGCCGCCACGCGACATCCTCAAGCTGTTCGCCACCGCTACCGCAGCGCTTGAAGCTGATGGCGTGGCCGAGGCAGGCCAGCACCTCGCGCTGATCCGCAGCTGGAACACTGCAACCCTCCTCGTCGCCAAGTCGGCGTTCACCGGCGAAGACGTCGCAGCCATCCGCGGCTTCGCGGCCGAGAATTTCTTTGACATTTCCTGGGCGCCGGGCATCTCGTCAGCCGACGTGAACCGCTTCAACCAGCTCGACCAGGAATATCTCTACGAGGGAGCCCTCGCTCTCCTCGGCCCCGAGCGGGCCGACTTCATCGAGCGCTACAAGTTCGATATTGCACCGGCCACCGACGATCGGCCTTATTTCTTCGACTTTTTCCGCTGGCGCGCCCTGCCCGAACTCTTGACGCTGCGCACCCAAGGTGGGGCAGCGATGCTCGACTGGGGCTACCTGATCCTCGCGACGACGCTCGTCCAGGCCGCGATCCTCAGCGTCGTCCTAATTCTGCTGCCGCTCTGGCTTCGCCGGCGGGCACTCGGGAGAGGAGTACATCGGCTGCGCTTCGGGCTCTATTTCCTTGCCTTGGGCCTGGCCTTCCTCTTTATCGAGATCGCCTTCATTCAGCGCTTCGTGCTGTTCCTCGGCCATCCGCTTTACGCTGTCGCCGTCGTGCTTGCGGGATTCCTTGCCTTCGCGGGTCTGGGTAGCGCCGTAGCCGCACGCTGGATGGCGCTCGTCGGACGCGGATCAGCGGTGCGCGGCATTGCACTCGCCGTCGGGGTGATCGCATGCCTGGCTACCAGCTACCTGCTCGCGCTACCTTTGGTATTCGAACGGCTGCTGGCACTCCCGGATGCCGCGAAGATCGCGATCGCACTCCTCCTCATAGCGCCGCTCGCCGTCTTCATGGGCATGCCCTTCCCCCTCGGCCTCGGTCACGTTGGCGCCTGCTCGGAGGCGTTTATTCCCTGGGCGTGGGCGATCAATGGCTGTGCATCGGTGCTGAGCGCAATCCTCGCCGTACTGCTTGCCATGCATATGGGGTTTACTGGCGTCGTGGTGATCGCCACCATCCTCTATCTTGTCGCCCCGACCTTACTCACCGGGTCAGCGAGTGCGCCGATCGAATCCGGGAGGGGATGATGTCCGTAGCCCTCGTCGCACATTGCGACTGGAGCGTCGATCGACAGAAACGCTGGAAGTGCGTCGCTGTTCGCGACGGCAGCGGTTGGATAATATCGGCGCCGGAACCCGTCAGTGATACGGCGACACTGCTTTCCCGGCTACGGCAACGTGCCAACGTCGATGGTGCGACGCTTGTGGGCTTCGACTTTCCGATCGGACTACCAGAGGCTTATGGCAGGGCGATCGGGCTTTTTTCTTTCCGAGAGGCCTTGCAAACCTTCGGCACGGGTTCCTTTGCCGAGTGGTTCTTGGTCGCCGAGCATCGCAGCCAGATCTCGCTGCACCGGCCGTTCTATCCAAAGCGCCCGGGCGGCACGCAACGCCAGCATCTGTTCGACGCGCTGGGAGTCGCGACAGGTAACGATCTTCTCCGACATTGCGAGCGTGCCACTGGCGAGCGGGGAAATGCCTGCATGATTTTCTGGACATTGGGCGGCAATCAGGTGGGTAAGGCCGCGATAGCCGGTTGGCGCGAGATCATCATCCCCAACCTTGCTGAGATCGCCCTCTGGCCTTTCGACGGTGGGATCGACGCCCTCGCGAACCCTGACGTCACCATCATCGCCGAGACCTATCCCGGCGACGTCTATGGCCAGCTCGGTATCCCCCGCCGACCCATCTGGAGCAAACGACAGCAATCAGGCCGTCAATTCATAGGCCACCATCTCATCCGTTGGCTGGCTGCACGCCCACAGTTCGACGGGACGGCGATACTCTGCGCCATTTCCGACGGATTTGGGTCAGACAAGACCGGCGAGGACCGTTTCGACGCAACGGTCGGCCTGTTCGGTATGCTTGATGTGGTCGATGGCTATCGTGGTGACGGCGTGCCGGATGATAGGGTTATTGGTCAGTGGGAAGGTTGGATCCTCGGCCAAGCACGCGCAAGGGCCGAGGTTCCCGACGGCGTGGGGGCCGCCATTAGGTAGTGCCCTAGTTCGCCCCCGGCGACGCCGCGCACATGTTGACCGGGACCCGATCCACGGAGAGCATTATGGCCTGCGGCCAGTTTTGTGGCGCATCCAAAGGCCGAATATGGCAGCTCCGACCAGCAGCATGCAAAAACGTCAAATACTCTTCCTAACCGCGGGCCGTCACACATGGTGCGAAGCGGGAATAGTTCCTCTCCGCAGGAGGATCCCCATCCAGCCCGGTCGCGGGCATCTGGAAGCAGGGCGATTTTTACCCCGGGTGCTCAGCCGCAAGGGTAAGTCCCGCCCTCGGCCTGTCTCCAGCAGCAAGCCGGCTTCAATGCTGAGCAAGGTCAAAGACCAGATTGGCGTTCGCACCTTTATCGCTGTAACCAACGACTTTGCAGCCATCGCGTATCGGCGCCTTGCCCCGAAGTGTAAGTGTCGGGCCTCCCTGGTAGTGGCCACTGACGAGGTAAGGAGCCGGGTCGCAGTTCTTTTTGAAACTGTAGGCGACGCCTGAATACCACTCACCTGGAACGTGCCACCCGCGAAAGAGGACTGTGTCCGGCCTTATGGCGCCGGCGATGGCAGGCTTAGGGTCGGAGTAAACGATCACATGATGCTTCTCATGGTGGAACATAACAGAGCGATTGTGACCCATATATTCCCCGAAAAGAGATTCGTCCGGTCCAGGTTTGAACGTGCTTTGCACAGGAAAGACATCGTAGGGCAGTCCCATCGGGCACAGGCTCAGCCATTTGGCGCCTAGCTCGCGGCCGCCCTCGGCATTCGACATGCCCACGTTTTTACCTGTTTCGGCATCTCTAACACTCGCATAACCCGCGAAGAACTGACTGCTCTCGTCTGGGCCATTAAACAGGTAATGCTTGCCATCAACCCACAGGTCACCGGTCTGGCAGTTGGCTGAGGCTTCGTAAACACGGCCCGCATCGGAATCCAACACCGCCTTGGCGCAGGCCTGCATGTTCTCGCCAGTGCCGGCACGCCAATTTTCACACCAGCTCAAAGCGGATTCAGGGGTGACTTTCGCTTTGGCGGATGACGTCGTGCCGCCCATATCGGTGAACTCGAAAATGATAGCGTCAGGAGACTTCGGGTAACCTGGGAGAGTGTCGCCGATGGGTGCTGGCGGCATAGCCGGAATAGCTGCTGCCAAGAAGAAGATGGAAAGAATGCTCGACATTCAGGTTCGCCTCCGGGCTCAGGCCGGTAAAGTGTTTTCGGGCTAACGCCGTTCGTTCGATGATACGGAGCCAACCCTTCCTTGAAGGATGGATAATCTCGATGAACGCGCCCCTGCCGCTCGTAGGCAGAGGCTATAGGTTCACGCCCGGATTACAGAGTTTCCGAGGAGCTGCCGTTTGCCTTACTGGGAAACCGCTGTTGCCTGCACGCCGTCGAGCTTCATAATCAGGCTGCGCCCTTCGCGATCGTAGAGTTGCATTTCCTGGATTTCCGCCACCATCTCGCCGCGCGAGCGCACTTCTTTCATGCGGATGTTCACTTTGGCGAGAACCACACGGTCGACTGTGCCGTATGAAGACTTTCGGGCGTTGAGAAACGCCTTGGCCTTGGCCTTTTCCATAGGGATACCGTCGATGATTTTTGGGTTGGCGAAGAACACCTTCAATTGCCGGGGCAGCGAGGTACAGCATTGATCGACGTTGAAATAGAGTCCTTCCCCCAGCGGCTGGAAATCGAACTTCTCACTTTCGAAATTGTAATCTCCGAATTCGAAACGGGTCTGGATCGTGAACACTTCGTCCGGGTTGGCAGCGGCAATGGCGTCCTTCATAATCTGCAGAGTTTCTTCTCGTTTTTCTTGCAGCTCGAATTCGTCATCGCGGAAGCGCGACCAGACTTCAGGGCGGTAGGTTTCCATATAACCGTCGACGATGTCGTTCGGCATCAGCGTTCTGTCGAGCTTCAGATAGACCGGCAGAAGGGCGTTGTAGCTAAAGTCAGCGGCGGCGGAAGCGAGCGTAGAGCCGGCCAAAATGCAGGCCGCGGCAAGGCCGATGTATATTTTCTTGGTGTCAAATACGGTCATAGTCGTGTTCCTGGTCGTTCGATTTGTTGGTGGTTGCGCAGCAGATATGCCTCTCTCTAGTCACGCGGATTTCACGCCCTCTTCTCGAGGGCCTTGCGGGCTTGCAGCATTGAGAGAACGGCAGTCGCGAGCAGTGCGAAGGCGCCGATCGACGGCGTAAACGAGCCGAAATCGCTGACGCGGGGAGCTTGGAACGCCGAACTGCCACCAATCAGGGAGGAGAGCGCGCGTTCCTGCTGGGCCATCGTGCTATATGCGTCGACAAGCGACCAAACTCCCCAGACCAGGAACAGGACGCCGACTGCGGCGGCTACCAGGTCGACAACACGAGAATAGGGCTGAAGCTGTGCCGTGAAAGGTGCGGCGAGAGCGGCGGCGAAAACCACGGGGATGAGGTATGCGATGCTACCTGCCAGAGCCGGCAGACTGACGCCTTGGCTGAACATGCCCATGGCCTTGACCGTGACCGCCGGGAAGATGACGCTGGCAAGCGCCAAAATAAGCAGCGCGATGCGCATCTTGACGGTGTGAATAGAGGCCGGAACACCCGGCTGTACGCTCGAGGCGATCTCGTTGTTCATGGTAATGTCCTGTTTTTTAGGTGAGATTATTGTAGCGGCCCCCAAGGGACATGCCGGTCATATTGACGAGGTCATGGAGGTTAACGCCACACACGATCTTTACTTTTCGTGGCTTCGCTGTTCCGCATGCGACAGCCTAAATGTTAGGCCAGCCAAGTGGAGGGGATGGCAATAGGTTCACCGCGATGTAGGTAGACCAAGCTCTTTATGCAGCGGAAAAGATACCAGAGCGACGTGGCGAAATAGGCAAAAATGCCAATCACCAGAAACGTTAGAACAGCGCTAATCATCATGAACAGCAGGCCCTTCCAGAACGTGCCAATCAGATAATTATAGTGGGATGCAACGAGCGGTGTCGCCTTCCCACGGTCTATGTAGCTGATGATGACGCCAGCAGGCGCGCATAGGATCATCAATATGCCAGCGATATAGCCAAGCGTTTTATTGTCAGTCGGGTTGACGGCGGAGGAAGAAATATCTGTCATTTTGAGAAACTGCCTCTGAGAAGAACGCATGATCGATTGGTCGAGGTGGTGCGCCCATCATTGGCGGGTTTGTTTTCATGGCATCAGCCAACCCCCACATTGCCGTTGCCGCATTCGCGGGACATCAGCAGCGAGACCGGACCTGTCGATTGCTCGCCTGAAGTAATTTCCATTCAAAGTTTTAAGTGTTGAAGAAATCAACACGGTAGTTTTACCCTCCAACCCCGCGGGCAGTCACAAACCGCAACCCATGCTGAATTATTAGTAAATAACAACATAGAGAAGGGCGCAACGAGTCCACAAGCCGGTTCGTATGAGATCTGCCTACACTCGAATTTTGCTCACCTTAGGAGTTCGCTGAACTGCAAGTCCCGAAAAGACGTTAACTGCTACTTCCGATGAAACGATAAAGGGTAAAACTACCGATCGGTCAAAGGCGCCTCATTAAGGACTCCCTCATAGGGTCGTCCCCAGCAAGACAGCAAAAACAGCGAGGTGCCAATGAGCGCAGTTTCGAAACTCCAGTACGGTGAACGCTTCGGTGAAGAGGTGACCAAGATCGCGCGGGCATCGCTCTCCGTGGCCTCTACTTCGTCCGATGCCGAAGTTGCGACTACCAAGTACTCCCGTTGGTTCCATGGGGAAAACGCTGCACCGGAGCCGATGGCCACATCGAGACGGAAGTTCAAAACGATCACCGCCAATATGGCGGCTGCCGAGGTCGCCGCTGCCACGAAAGAGAACCTCTCCATTCTGGGCGATGATGCCAGCGATCTGTTCACGTCCAAACTTCCCGCTGGGCACAAGTTGCGCAAGACCATTCGGTCCTCTCTCCTGCCAGGGATTCCCTATTTGGGTAGCTGCAAGTTCGGTGAGATCGTCACCGATCGCGGTCAGGACAGATATGCAGTGACGCAGATGTTCATCGCCAACTTCGATGGAGATCTGGACACTTCCGAGGGCGCAAACTTCTACAAGCCAGTCAACCGTGATTTCGGCCAGATGTTCTATGGCGTTCACATCATTGTAGACAGGTTCGGGAACCCGCTCGGATTCGATCGTGACCGCGGCGACAATGGCATTGCCTTCAAGACGAAGGATGTCACCAAGGCACTTTATAGCATCGCATCGGCGAGCACCGGCTTATCTATTGAGGCACTATTGGCACGCGCCGCGGGCGCAAGAAAGGCTGCCAGATAGTGAAACATGAGCGGTCCTCTCTCAGACGTGTTTGCCTGACTGTCGACGATCCAACTGCGTGGCGACGAGCTTCGCCACCAGATGCACGAGATTCTTGGCGTCGGGCCGCAACTTCATCTTGTCGATGCGATGCTCGATGGTTCTTGGCGACAAGTTCAGAAATTCTGCAATTTCCTTCGCAGTCTGACCTTCGATGAGGAGTTGAATGATTCCTTCATCCGTCATGTCAACCTTTGTCTCCTGCACCGGAGGAATGAAGTACCTGCCCTCGATAAAGCTGACACACCATGCCGGCTTGCCATCGCATTTCTGCGGCAGGATCAGGCGTTCGTAACCGATGCGAACGCCGATAAGCTTTGTCCTAACAAGGTCGATCGTCGGGCGCCGCGACTCCACAGCGCGCGAAAAGGTAGGAATGATCGCATCGTCGACGAACGATCTGTCGAGGTCGCGCATGTAGGAGTTCGGCAATTGTCCTCGCAATCGGTCCAGCATTCGGCTCTTGAACCCAAAATCCTTGATACGACGAAAGTGCCAGTCGTAAGGATCGTCAGCGGCCGTGGTGACGACCGAGATCGACATCTTTATGCTCAAACTTTCAAGTACCCGGGAATATAGATCTTCAGGGCTGTCCATTGAACTGGACTGCAACCACGCATCGATTAGATCGTGAGAAATTGAATTGAACAAACTCATAATCAGCCATTTCGAAATGAAGTTCCTATTTATTTCAACTACATCGAAAAGACATTACCAAATGGTTGTGTTCTTGTAGTGTGGCGTCGTATTGGTGCGCGTGAGTGGCACGCTTCAGACAAGTGCAGCGCCACTCCACCCGTTCCACACCTTCCGCTTCTGGCTCAATTCAGGCTTCGCTTGCTGAGACCTAATTCGAACGGGGCATGGCAAGGGCTCCAGTCTCAAGGGTGCAACGGCCTAAGAATCGTCGATTGGGTCCGACGCGTGACTATCAGCGAATCGACCAAAGTCAGAGCAACGATACGCCATTCGCTTTCGGCATCTCTTATGGCGGGCGGGCACCGCGCGATGGGAAGGGCACCGTTCCCGCGAAGGACGAGGAGACTTGGATCGAAGATCCCGATCCTCCCTCCGGCATTATCGAGGCGCCACCGGCACTCGCAATGAAAATGGCCGACCTCGTGCGTGCGTCAGGTCGCGGATGACGCCAAAACGCGACCCGGCACGTCCAAAAAACAAGGAACTGAGAGAAATTAACCGGAATTGGCTGGGGGACCTGGATGCGGCGCTCGACGGAACACAATTCCATCCTGCGGCAACACGCGTCCTCGACGTGAAAAGCCAACCGGCCGCATATATGCGGCCGGTTGGCTTTGAGGGTTCAGTCACTCGGCCTCGTTGGCCGAGTCGGCGTTTAGCTGGCCATACTTGGCTTCGCCGATCTTCTCGAGCAAGTCGAGCTGCGTTTCGAGGAAGTCGATATGGCCTTCCTCATCGGCAAGGAGCTCCTCGAAGAGCTTCATGGAGACATAGTCACCGGCGTCATGACAGATGTCACGCGACTTCTTGTAAGCTGTGCGGGCATCATACTCGCCGGCAAGATCGGCTTCCAGAACTTCCCTGACGTTCTGGCCGATGCGCAGCGGAGCAAGCGTCTGCAGGTTGGGATGCCCCTCAAGGAAGATGATGCGCGCGACAAGACGGTCGGCATGATGCATCTCTTCAATGGATTCGGCGCGCTCCTTCCTGGCGAGCTTGGTATAGCCCCAGTCTTCCAAAAGGCGGTAGTGAACCCAATATTGGTTGACTGCACCGAGTTCGAGGAAAAGTGCCTCGTTAAGCCGCTCGATGACTTTTTTGTCGCCTTTCAATGTCCGCTCTCCTGTTTTCTTCATGGAATTGTTTCAGGCGGGACATGAAATCAAATATCTCGTCATCCGTCGAGTGGCGACGGGCATGATATTCCTCGGTGGTCTGGATGATGAGGTTGACGACGTTGGGGAAACAGCCGCAGCAACGGCCGCGCTTTTCCATGGCGTGATAGACCTTCGCAGGCACGATAAGCTGCCAACAGTCTTCATCGAGAAGGTCGTTGATGACCTCCCGGATTTCCTTGTCGGTTATATAGTTGCAACTGCAGACGAGCACGTCTTCATTTCCAAACATGACACTGACTATCGTGTTTTCTGCAAAAGAAGATGGTGCCTGTCAAGAAAAAAATCGAGGTAGAAGGCGCGGCGAGCGAGGGGAACCGCTGAACGGACCATCTTGGTCCTGATCGCACTGGTGTCCTATCCGGCCTACGCCAAATCGGTTTTGGCGAAGTCGTCGCCCTTATAGATGAGCTTGAGGCGATAAGCCTTGGCGCAAGCATAGGCGTAGCAATCCCCGAAATTGAGGTCGGCCGGGTGGCTGATGGCCTTGCCGTAGGTCATGGCCGCGTCGATCGCAATCCGGCCGATGTCGCTCGATATCGCGATCTCGCGCGCCTCCAGGTCCTGAACGAAATAGTCGACTGCCTCGCGGGCGATCGCGACCATTTCGGGAGTTGGAGCGGTGTTCTTCTTGACCTGCTGCGCTTGAGCGCGGGCAAGAGAGATTGTTGCCTCGTATCGAACGAGGGGTGAGACGAAGAAAGGGCCTCCGGCCTTCTCGAGCCGATCCATCAGTTCGTCTGCGTCCGATTCCGGCCTGAGTATGGCGACGATCGCGGAAGCGTCGATGAACATCACATGTCGCCCCACATTTCATCGGTGTACTTCTTCATGTCGAAATTCGGATCGCCGGGACCGATCTCCTGTGCCTTTGCGCGCGCCCTTGCCAAACGCTCGCGAATGGGCATGCTTTTGCGCGTGCGCTCGATCTCATGGCGCAGCGCGGTCCTGACAGCCTCCGTCTTGCTCGGCGCCTTCATGAGCTTCTGCAGCTCGGCGGCCATCGCCAGCACATCATCATCGCGGACATAAAGTGGCATTGGATATCTCCTTTATGGATATTCGAATATCACAAAAATGAATATCCTGCGAGCAAGAAACTTTGGGAGCTGGGCCAATTGAGGCGGTAAGGGCATGAGGGGACCCGCAAATATCGATGCGGCGGCGTGCCCGCGACAAGTTTCGTGACTGGGCAATCACTGGGTGCCTGGGTCTCATGGCTGGGCACGTTGACTTTGGCAACATCATCTATCGCTAAGCCATCAATGAAAGTTGCGCCCTTTCGGCATAACCTTTGCGGTCTCCCCAGCACTCGTCTCACTGCTTGTTGATATCACTCGCGTTTCGATGGCTTCCTTTTCGAGGAGACGCGCCATCTTCTGTGCGCGGGCATCGACTGTCGGCCGCATAGCCTCGTCGGCGCGCTCGCAAAGACCAAAGCGCTGCGCCTCCTTCTGCAGAAGGCCAAGAGCGGGTGTCATATCTTCGATATGCTCGACCACAGTGTGAATGACGCCGCCCTGACTTTGCAATTTGCCATGGATTTTCACGAGCCGCGCGCCCATGACAACCGAGCGGTATTTCTCGAAGGCCTTTTTCCAAACAATGGCATTGGCAACGCCCGTTTCATCCTCAAGCGTCATGAAGATCACGCCCTTGGCCGAGCCCGGGCGCTGGCGTACCAGCACCAGCCCGGCAATCGTCACCCTCTTTCCGTTCGGCACGGCCAGAAGATCGACATTGCGCGTAATCCCTGCTCTTTGGAAATCCTCTCGCAGGAAGGAGATAGGGTGCGCTTTCAGTGACAGCGAGAGATAGCGATAATCCTCCACCACCTGTTCGCCCGGCAGCATGTCGGGCAGTGTCACCCTCGGTTCGACCTGGAGATCGACATGGGACACCCGATCGAACAAAGGCAGCCTCTCTGCGGCACTTTTCACATCAAGCGCCCGCGCCGCCCAGAGCGCCTCTCGCCGCGACAAGCCGACGGAACCGAACGCATCGGCATCTGCCAGCCGTTCGATATCCGATCTTTCAAGGCCCGAGCGCAGCCATAGATCGCGGATCGATCTATAGCCGGCACCTCGATTTGCGATCAATTTCGCCTTTATCAGGTCGGCGGAAAGGCCCTTCACCTGCCGGAAACCGAGGCGAACCGCCCTCTTCGTCCGGATGATCTTGTTCATGTCCCTGTGGCGGAAGTCGATCTTTGACTTGTCGAAATGCGCATCCTCCAAGAGGCAATCCCAATCCGAATGATTGATATCCACCGCACGAATTTCCACGCCGTGCTCCCTGGCATCCCGGACCAATTGCGCCGGCGCATAAAACCCCATCGGCTGCGAATTCAGCATCGCCGCACAGAAGACATCGGGATAGTAGGCCTTGATCCAAGATGAAGCATAGACGAGCAACGCGAAGGAGGCCGCATGGCTTTCCGGAAAGCCGTATTCGCCGAAACCTTTGATTTGATTGAAACACTGCCGCGCAAATTCAGACGAATAGTTTCTCGACACCATTCCTTCGATGAATCGCTTCTCGAAATTGCCGATCGTGCCGGTTCGCTTGAACGTCGCCATCGCCCGCCGAAGCCGATCGGCTTCCGCCGGCTTGAAGCCTGCGGCGGTGATCGCAATCTGCATTGCCTGTTCCTGAAACAGGGGAACGCCGAGGGTTCTTTCCAGCACCGCCTTCAATTCCTTGCTGGGATATTCGATGGGTGTTTTCTGCTCCCGTCTCTTGAGGTAGGGGTGCACCATGTCGCCCTGTATCGGTCCCGGCCGGACGATTGCCACCTCGATGACGAGATCGTAGAATTCCCTCGGCTTCAGACGCGGCAGCATGCTCATCTGCGCCCGGCTTTCGATCTGGAAGACGCCCAGCGTATCGGCCCGGCACATCATCTCGTAAACCGGTTTGCCCTCTTCCCCATGCTCTTTGTTGCCGAGATCGGCGAGCGTTTTCTTCACGTCGTAGTGCAACTGAAGAAGTTCGAAGGCCTTGCGAAGACAGGTCAGCATCCCAAGCGCCAGAACATCGACCTTGAGAATCTTGACATTGTCGAGATCGTCCTTGTCCCACTCGATCATGTAGCGGTCCGGCATCGCCGTCTTCATGATGGGCACGACTTCGTCGAGCCGGTCCCGGGTGATGACAAATCCGCCGACATGCTGGGTGAGGTGGCGCGGAAAGCCGAGAAGCTCGGACGCATATCTGAGGACGCTCTTCGTCACCGGATCGCGAATGTCGAGACCGGCCGCCTTTGCATCGCGCACGAGGCTGCTGATTGCCGATTGGACATCTTCCGAAAGCCCGAAGGCCTTGGCGACTTCGCGGCCAGCAGAGCGGGTGCGATAGGTGGTCACCCCCGCTGTCAGCCCGGCATGCTCTATACCGTATCGTTTATAGATGTACTGGATGACTTCTTCGCGCCTGTCGTGCTCGAAATCGACATCGATATCCGGCGGTTCATCCCGGTCCATCGAGATGAACCGATCGAAAAGCAAGGTGGCCTTGTTCGGATCGACTTCCGTTATTTCAAGGCAATAGCAGATGACCGAATTCGCAGCCGATCCGCGGCCCTGGCACAGAACCTTGAGCTTATAGCGGGCGTGTTGAATGATCTTGTAAACGGTCAGGAAATAGGAAGCGTAGTTTTTCTGCCTGATGAGATCCAGTTCGTATTCGATCTGCGTCACGATTTTCTGCGGAACACGCTGCGGGTGGTAGCGCTTTGCAGCTCCGGCCCAGGTTAACCGTTCGAGCGTTTCATACGGCGTTTCGCCGGGATCGTTTTCAGGCGGATAATTGTGCTCCAGCTCTTTGAGCGAAAAGGTCAAGCTGGAGAAGAATGCATGGGTATTGTCGATCGCGTCGCGATAGTCCTTGAAGAGACGCACCATTTCCCGCGTTCCCTTGAGATAGCGCTCTGCATTCGGCGCCAGAAGGAAACCGGCTTCGGCAATCGCAACATGCTTGCGGATCGCAATCACGATATCGGAGAGAGGCCGCCGGTCAGGATGATGATAAAGAGGCTGATTGGTCACGATCAGCGGAATGCGGTTGCGGGCGGCAAGCATGGAAAGGATTGCAAAAACCTGTTTGTCGCGGCCGTCATAGGCCGGCGCCAGCGCCATATGGAATGTCTTGCGAAAGCGTTTTCGAAACCGCTGCAGGCAATTTTCAAATGCTTGCTGGCCAACGGCATCATTCACAACGAGCCGGTCAGGAACAAGGGCGAGCATCATCTCGTCTCCCCATTCCATGATCTCCGCCTCGGTGAGAATGCAGGAGCCTTTCTCCGCCTCCGGCTTTAGATTCCCGGCGCTCAGAAGACGGCAGAGATGCGCCCATCCTCGCCTGTTCCGTGGATAGGCAAGAACATCCGGAGTTCCATCCGAAAAGACGAGACGCGCACCTGGCTGGATGCGGATTGGATCGGGAATGATCTGCCTCTTCTCGTCCTCTTCCAGAAGGCCGGCTTCCTTCCTCTCGAATTTTTTCCTGATCTCCTCCGCCTGCGCATGCGCCCGCACGACCCCGGCAACCGAATTCTTGTCAGCAATCCCGAGTCCACCGAGCTTCAGGCAAGCTGCCTGCACCACCATCTCCTCGGGACTGGAGGCTCCTTCAAGAAACGAGAAGTTCGTTCTCGCACCAATCTCGAAAAATGGAGGCGTCGTGCTCATGCAAAGAGCCCATGCATGAACCAGCGAGGAGGAAGGTCATGCCCGTAAAAACCTTCGCGATAGATCCAGAAGCGGTGACCGAAATCATCCTCTATTCGGAAATAATCGCGTGCCTCGGCGTCCGCGCCATCGATCCACCATTCCATGGCAAGCCGCTCCGGTCCCTCGCTTCGTGCCACGCGATGCTGCATGCGCCGCCAGCGGAAGATTTGCGGCGGACCGTCGGGCACTTCGGCAAGCAGGGCCTCCACTTGCTCCGGCCTGGCAAAGAGCCGCAGGGGACGCTCACTTCTGAAAGGAAAAGGATTTCCTTCCTCCGCCTTGCGGCGTGCCTGAACGCCCTCCATGGCGGGAATTGCAATCGCCGCCCGCTCCGGCACATGGCTCTCGTGCAGTTGAAATCTCTGCAGGCAATCCGCGCCGAGGCGGGCTGCAATTTTGTCGATGAACGCCGCAAGCGATGTCTCCCTCTCTCGGCCTCCTTCGAAATCCCCCTGCGTCGCATTGAAGGGATCATGGCGCAGCACATTCAGCCGCAGGATTTCAAAGCCGTAGCCGGCATCGAGATCGTCGTGGATTGCCTGCAGACGCTCGCAGAAAAGCGAAGCAATATGCTTCGGATCCCTGAGAGGCTGTGAGGCCCCGACGGAAATCCTGAAGACCCTGCCGTCGACGCGAAACAGCACGAGTTCGAATACACGGCCGCCGGCGCCGCGTGCCTCAAGCGAGGCTTTCAGTGATTTGGCGATCTGGCCGGTGACGGCGAGGATATCTTCTTCCGTACCGATCGGCTCGATGAGGCGTCGTTCGGCGGAAAGACTGGCAACGGGCCGCCGCGGGGAAACCGGCTCCTCTTCCACTCCAAGCGCCTGGTCGAGCCTGAGCAGGAGTTGCGCGCCGAAACGGCGGGCCAACGGTGCGCGTGGGGCAGACAGGAGGTCGCCGATATATTTGAGGCCGAGCTTCTTCAGTGCCTCGATCGTCCCTTCCTCCAGGCGAAGCGCTGCGACCGGCAGTGGTGCCAGCACATGTTCCATCTCATCGGCTTCGATGACGCCACCACCCCCGAAGCGGGAAACGGCCCAGGAAAGGCCCGGCGACGAAGAGATCGCGCCGCGGACATCGAACCCCATATGGAAGAGCCGGGAAAGGATATCCTTGAGCATGGCCCTTTCGCCGCCAAAGAGGTGGGCGCAGCCGGTAATATCCAGAAACAGCCCGTCCTGGCCGTCGAATGCCACCAGCGGCGTATAACGGTCGCACCAATCGGCGATGCCTTCGAGAAGCCGACGATCGGCGGCCAGGTCTTCCTCGATGACATCCAGAAGCGGGTATATGGCACGCGCTTCGGCCACGCCCTGGTTTTTCTTCAGTTTAATCCGTTCCGCCACCTCATCGAGCGCCGTTAGGCGCATGGCATTGTTGAGCCGTCCAGAACAGACGATCGGCGGCGCATCAGGGCGTCCGGCCGAACGCCAGGACAGACCCCACCTCTTGCGGGCGATCCTGTCGGTTGGAAGATGGGGAAAGCTGAGCGACAGAATGCGCTGATTGCTCGCCTGGAGAACGAGTGCGCTCTGGTTGGCTAACGGGGAAAAACCGGCGGTCATGAGGGTTCCACTCCAGAAGAAGGGAGAGGGGAGCCGGGCTGCGGCTCTTCTCCAAGATGAGACGAAAAACCGGATTGCCGATGCCGCCGTCTAACATCGAACCATCCGGCAGAGGCCGTGTGCTGGCTGGCGCAGGTTCGGCACGGAATCGAAAGAAGGCGCTGCTCGCTTCCTCCTCGCCGCCCTGCCGCAACAGAAAAAGCGGGCGGCCAGAAGCCCTTGCCCGCATGCTCAATCGCCGGCTTTCTGTAAGACCGAATTGGGCCGGATTGCCGCGGACCTCCAGGATCGTTGCTGGGAAGACGCCGCTTTCGACAGCCGTTTCGGCAAGCCACAGCGCCTCTTCCAGCTTGTGTGGAGAGGCCATGAGAAAGCGTTCCGGCTCCAATCCGAAATCCTTGAGGCCAACAGCATAGGGACGCCCTGCTTCCATCGTGCATATTCTGTCACCAATCCAAAAAACCGGCATGCCATCCGCCGCCTCCTGCCGCTGCAGCCAGGCCGCAAGCGCCAGTACGAAACCGCTGGCGCCAGCTGCATCCCGCAGCATCAGAGACCGGACTTCGGTAATGCCGTTAAGCGGCAGACCGCCTTCGAGCGCGTCATCGAGAATTGGAATGTCAAAGGACAGACGCAGCGGCGTTTTTGCAGGTCTCGAATAGGTTTCATCGCCAGCCGCAAAAGCCTCTTGCGCCGCCGCCGCAAGCGCCGGTGCCGGCTTGCCTTCGAGTTTCGCAATGGTTTCGCGGAGCGCAAAAAGCTGCTCGCGCGCCACGGCCGTCTGCGCCATGACGTTCACTCCAAAGTCAGATTGTTCCTGTTATGTTCTTATGGATTCCAGAGCTTTCTAAAAGAGTCAACAACCAATTTTTATGAATTTATTCCTGCCTTTGATTCCACACTCGAAAATCCTCCGCAAAGGTTCTATATGGGCGCCAAAGGAAGGGAATTTTCATGGCCCGCATAGACCAGAGCGAGGATTGGCGGGACCGCCATGCCCCAACGCTCAGCACATTCGAGTCCCTGGCGATGGAGGCCTATAGCCACTTGCCGGATGAATTCCGCTCGCTCACCGACAATCTAACGATCGAAATCGAAGATTTTCCGGACGACGATGTTTTCGAGGATATGGCGCTGGAAACGCCGTTCGACCTGCTTGGCCTCTTCGAAGGCCGGGGCATTTCCGAGCGCTTCACGGTCGAGACCGGCGAGATGCCCAATCGTATCCGCCTCTACCGGCGTCCCATTTTGGATTATTGGGCGGAAAACGATGAAACGCTCGGAGACATCATCACCCACGTCCTCATCCATGAGATCGGTCACCATTTCGGCCTGAGCGATGACGACATGGAGCGGATCGAAGCGAGCGTCGAGGAAGCCGTCGAGCGCTGAGCTATTGCTCGGAGAGCTTCATCTCCGGATGATAATCCTTGCCTTCGACCTCTTTGACGATCGCCTGGCCGGCAATCACCTGGCCGGTCTGAATATTGTAGGTCAGCGACGGTGCACCGTGAAGCGACCAGCCCTTGTTGAGCGCGTCCGTTACGCGATGGCAGAACGCGGCGTCGTCCTGGCCGGTCAAAAGGCGATAGAGCTTCATGATAAAGGCTTTCGTTCAATAGTCTGGCGTTCGGCAATCAGGCGGGCTTTATGGACCAAGCTTTCCGCCTGGACAAGATGCAGCCGCTCGATCATCCGGCCGTTCAAGGTGATGACGTTGAGACCTTCGGCCGAAGGATCGGCGAAAGCGGCGATCATTTCTTCCGCCTCCCGGATGGCAGTCTCATCGGGAGCGAAGTGCCGGTTGGCAGCCTCGATCTGCATCGGATGGATCAGCATTTTGCCATCGTAGCCCATGGCCCGGGCATGCGCGCATTCGGCCTCAAAGGCATCTGTTTCCTTGAAATCATTGAAAACGCTATCGATCGCATCGAGACCATAGGCGCGCACGGCGAGGATGACCTGCATCAGCCACGGCACGAGATAGGTTCGGCCCGGTTGAGGCAGAACGCCGGTCTCCTTGCGCAGATCGTTCAGCCCGACGACAAAGCAATCGAGTCTCGAGCCGAGCGTGCGGCCAGCCTCCGCGATTGCCGCCGCGTTCAGGATACCGCGCGGCGTCTCGATCATCGCCCAGATACGCAAGGTCTCTGGCGCATCGGCATCAGCAAGAAGATCGCTTACGGCCATGACATCCTGCGGTTCGTCCACCTTCGGCAAAAGCACCGCATCTGGCATCAGCGCCTGTACAAGCTCCATATCGGCATGGCCGAAACCCGACGAAAGCGCATTGATACGGATGATCTTTTCCTTGTTCGTAAGTGGCTTGCCCGAAAAGAAGGTTTTCAGGTTTTCGCGCGCCTCCTCCTTCTTCTCCAGCGCCACGGAATCTTCGAGATCGAAAATGACGGCATCGCAATCGAGCGCATGGGTCTTTTCGAGCGCGCGGCGATTGATTGCGGGAACGCTCAGCACAGAGCGGTGCAAACTAAAGGAACGGATGGGCGAATTCTGGCTCATCACGAATGTGTGCCAAGCTTTGTGAAGAGTGACAAGACAACAAAAAGCCATGCTTGACTTGCAGAAATAAAAAACAAGGACCACATTCCTTTCGAAGAAAGGTCTAAACTCATGCAGAATATACGCTCCATCTTCCTCATGCTGGCAGGGATCACTGTATTCGTGGCGCTCGCTGCTCTCACCTTTTCGGTGACGCTCGCCGTTGGCGGTATCCTGACCGTGCTCATGGCCGGCCGCGCGCTTTCGATGAAGATGAAGCCGGCGCCCGTCCGCGCCAAGGCTGAGCCAAAGCGCGAAATGCGCATCTGGAACGACGGCCGCGGTACGATCATCGATCTCTAAACGCGTCCCAAGATTCTCCTTCATTTTTACGGCGTTTTGCTCTATTGCCGGAGCAATCGTTGAAGAACGGCATACAAAGGCAGGTTTCCATGGAAAAGTTCGTGAAGCTCACGGGCGTTGCAGCACCCCTCCCGGTCGTTAATATCGACACGGACATGATCATTCCCAAGGATTATCTGAAAACCATCAAGCGCACCGGCCTCGGCAGGGGTCTCTTCGCGGAAGCCCGCTACAACGAAGACGGCACGCCGAACCCGGATTTCGTACTCAACAAGCCGGCTTATCAAAATGCCAAGATTCTCGTTGCCGGCGACAATTTCGGCTGCGGCTCCTCGCGCGAGCATGCCCCGTGGGCGCTTCTCGATTTCGGCATCCGCTGCGTCATCTCCACAAGCTTCGCGGACATCTTCTACAATAACTGTTTCAAGAACGGCATTCTCCCGATCAGGGTCAGCCAGGAAGACCTCGACAAACTGATGGACGACGCTTCGCGCGGTTCAAACGCCATCCTGACAGTTGATCTCGAAAACCTGGAAATCACCGGGCCGGACGGTGGTTCGATCAAGTTCGACCTCGACGAATTCAAGCGCCACTGCCTGCTGAACGGTCTCGACGATATCGGCCTGACGCTGGAAAAGGCCTCTGCGATCGACAAGTTCGAAAAGTCGAACGCCGCGTCACGTCCCTGGGCAGCTTAATCGTCCAAACACGGCATGCGATCAAGCCGGGCTTCGACCCGGCTTTTTCTTTGCTTCCAAGCCGGGATGCACATCGCCATCGTGCGGCAGCAAACCGTACCGATTCAGCCGTTCTGTTCCTTGAAATGGCTTCCGGTGGGGTCTAAGAAGCCGCAGCTTGTTTTTACGCGGAGGGTTTCATGACAGCGCGCAATCTTTTCCTGCTGCCGGGCGACGGCATCGGTCCCGAGGCAATGGACGAGGTCCGCAAGATCATTGCTTACATGAACGAGGCGATGAACGCCGGCTTCGTTATTGGTGAAGGCCTCGTCGGCGGCAGTGCCTACGATGCGCACGGCGCGGCCATCTCCGAAGACGACATGAAAAAGGCGCTGGCGGCAGATGCCGTTCTCTTTGGTGCAGTCGGCGGTCCGAAATGGGACAGCGTGCCTTATGAAGTGCGCCCGGAAGCGGGCCTTCTGCGCCTGCGCAAGGACTTGGAACTCTTCGCAAATCTGCGCCCGGCAATCTGCTATCCGGCGCTTGCCTCCGCCTCCTCCCTGAAGCCGGAACTTGTCGAAGGTCTCGACATTCTCATCATTCGCGAGCTGACGGGGGGCGTCTATTTCGGCGAGCCGAAAGAGATTATCGATCTTGGCAACGGCCAGAAACGCGGCATCGATACGCAGGTCTACGACACTTACGAAATCGAACGCATTGCCGGCGTCGCCTTCGAAATGGCCCGAACCCGTCAAAACCGTGTCTGCTCCATGGAAAAGCGCAACGTCATGAAGTCCGGCGTGCTCTGGAACCAGGTCGTGACCGAGACACACAAGGCAAAATATTCCGACGTCCAGCTGGAGCATATGCTGGCCGATGCCGGCGGCATGCAGCTGGTACGTCAGCCTAAGCAGTTCGATGTCATCGTCACCGACAACCTGTTCGGCGACATGCTTTCCGACGTTGCGGCGATGCTGACCGGCTCGCTTGGCATGCTGCCGTCTGCTTCTCTCGGTGCGCCGGATGGCAAGACAGGCAAACGCAAGGCGCTCTATGAACCGGTCCACGGCTCCGCTCCCGACATCGCCGGCAAGGGCATCGCCAACCCGATTGCGATGATCGCCTCCTTCGCCATGTGCCTGCGTTATTCCTTTAACCTCGTGAAGGAAGCCGACAATCTCGAGAAGGCGATCGCCAACGTTCTCGACAAGGGTATCCGCACGGCCGACATCATGGCCGAAGGCGCCAAGAAGGTTGGAACTGTTGAAATGGGCCAGGCGATCCTTGCCGAGTTCAAGACACTTTCTGCCTGATATTTCACGTGAAACGCTTTTCCGCCCTTCGTATCTATCGGTACGGAGGGCTTTTTATTGACGGTATCAGCCCCGGTTCCTATGTCCTGAAAAACGACGAAGGGCAAAACGACGAAGGGATGGAATGAAGAATACCGCCGATCACAGACCAGGCTGCCGGTCCTATCTGGGCAAGCGCTACGACGCCCGACGCATGATCCATCGCAGAGTTCCCTGGAAGGCGTTCACGCTTTCCGCGATCAATGTGGTCGCCATTGCCTTTTTTGTCTTCGACAGGCCGCTCGGACAGGCAGCGAAAAGCCTCTCGCCTCCCTTGGTGTCGATCGCCGGCGACGTAACGGACATCGGCCGCCTTGCTTGGATCCTTGCGGGGCTTTGCACCATTCTCGCCACCGGTTACGCCGTTCGCCGGCGCCTTTGGAAAGTCCGCCGTCAATTCCGCATGGTCTATTTCGTCCAGATGACAGCCTATGTCGGGCTCTCCGTCATCCTGGCCAGTGTCTGTGCCAACACTTTGAAATTTTTGATCGGGCGGGCGCGTCCGCTCATCTATGAGCAGGAGGGCATTTTCAGTTTCTCGCCCTTGAACATGAATTTCCTGCATCAAAGCTTCCCCTCAGGTCATTCGGCCAATATCGGCGCGCTCTTTGTGGCACTCATCCTCCTTTTTCCGCACGTCAGGCTCATTTTCATAGGTATCGGGCTCTGGCTCGGTGCAACCCGCATCATCATCGGCGTCCACTATCCGAGCGATGTCGTAGCAGGACTGGCACTCGGCGCCTGGCTTGCATTTGCCGTCTCAATCCTTTTTGCCCGCTTCGGTCTGGTCTTTGCCGTCGGTCGCGAAGGCTGGCCCGTGCCACGGCTCAGCAGGCTTATTTGAGCCTCTGCTCAAAAACTGTCGTTACCGTGTGCTGTCGTTGTGCTGTTCCTAAGCACTTTTTGAACGGATGATCTTTCGATGCAGCCACGGATGACCGCGATCGTCTGTTCGCGCTACGGCTCTCTTCAACCCGGGTCCCGACGGATAGCCGACGCCGAAAGGGCTTCTGCGGATATAAAAAACCCGGCGCCGTTAGAGGCGCCGGGTCCCGTTTCTCAATTCTGATGGTTTGCCTCAGTCCATCGTGCGGATATCGCGGTCCTTGGTTTCCGGCAGGAAAATCATGCCGATGACCAAGGTGATGCCCGCAAAGATGATCGGGTACCAAAGACCGTAATAGATGTCGCCCTTGAAGGCGCTCATGGCGAAGGCGGTTGCCGGAAGCAGACCACCGAACCAGCCGTTGCCGATGTGATAGGGCAGCGACATGCCGGTATAGCGGATCCGGGTCGGGAAGAGCTCGACCAAAAGGGCAGCGATCGGCCCGTAGACCATCGTCACGTAGATGACGAGGACGGTCAGGACAGCGATGACGCCCACCCAGTTGAGCCTTGCCGGATCGGCAACCATGGTGAAAGTACCACCGTTGGCGACCGTGTAGACAGCCATGTCGGTGACGCCCTTGGCCTCGTCGGCTGTCAGCAGCTTGTCGGTCACGAGCTTGGAGGCCGGGACGGTCTCCTTCTGACCTGCACGAACCGCATCAGCATTGAGAGCCAGCTCCGGATTGGCGGCGATAAAGGCATCGAGCTTTGATTCCGGAACCTTGGCCGCACCGCGAACCAGGGGGTAGCCAGCATCGCGAAGCGCGATGTTGATGCCCTTTTCGAAGGCGCCGTTCATGGCTTTCGCCTTGTCGCCAGCGGCAGCGGCATCATAGCTGCTAATCGTGTCGTCGGCGATTTTAACCGTGGCGGCTGAACCGGCGGCGCCGCTGACGACATCATAGGGCACCGAATTCTTCGTCAGGAATGACGTGGCGATATCGCATGAAGTGGTAAACTTCGCGGTACCGGTCGGGTTGAACTGGAACTTGCAATCGCCCGGTGCCGCGGTGACCGTTGCGCGGATCGTGGCTTGCGCCTCTGCAAGCGCCGGATTGGCGAAATTGGTCAGAGCTTTGAACAGCGGGAAGTAAGTCACAATGGCGAGCAGGAGGCCGGCCATGATGATCGGCTTGCGACCGATCTTGTCGGAAAGCCAGCCGAAGAAAACGAAGAAGCCGGTGCCGAGCAACAACGATGCAGCGACCATCAGGTTGGTCGACTGCGCGTCCACTTTCAGGATGTTCTGCAGGAAGAACAGCGCGTAGAACTGACCGCAATACCAGACGACGGCCTGCCCCATGACGGCGCCAAAGAGCGCAAGCAGCGCCACCTTAGCGTTGCGCCACTGGCCGAAGGCTTCCGTCAGCGGTGCCTTCGAACCCTTGCCCTCGGCCTTCATCTTCTGGAATGCCGGGGACTCGTTCATCTTCAGACGGATCCAGACGGAAACGCCGAGCAGCACGACCGAGACGAGGAACGGAATACGCCAGCCCCAGGCGGCGAAATCGGCGGCGCCGAGCATGGACTGGACGAAGAGAATGATCAGCAGCGAAAGGAACAGGCCGAGTGTTGCCGTCGTCTGGATCCATGACGTGAAGAAGCCGCGCCGGCCATGCGGCGCATGTTCGGCCACATAGGTCGCTGCACCACCGTATTCACCGCCGAGCGCCAAGCCCTGCAGCAGGCGGAGACCGACCAGGATGATCGGAGCTGCAATACCGATCGACGCCGCGCCCGGAAGGATACCGACGAGGAAGGTCGACAGACCCATGATCAGGATCGTGATCAGGAAGGTATATTTACGGCCGACCAGATCGCCGAGGCGGCCGAAGACCAATGCGCCGAACGGGCGCACCAGGAAACCCGCTGCAAAGGCGAGCAGCGCGAAGATGTTTCGCGTCGTTTCCGGATACTGGCTGAAAAAGGTAGCGCCGATATAGGTGGCGAGTGAACCGTAAAGATAGAAGTCATACCATTCGAAAACAGTCCCGAGCGACGAGGCGAAGATGACCTTCTTCTCCTCGCCTGTCATCGGGCCGACCCTCGCGTCTCCGACGCTTGCGACATTTGCCATTGTCTGTCCTCCACAGAGTGATAAGCAACGAGACGCGTCCCAAGCTCTCCTCAAAGCATCCTTGGACGCAACTCGCCTGACGAGAGTGTGACAGAAAAGGATTCGGAGAAAGAGAGCGGCTTTGGGATTATGACTTTAGTCTAATGCCTATGCACAGATTGTCGCAGGTGAGGCTTTCTTCCGATTTGGGCCGAACCTCTGCCGAAGTTGCCCGACAGGAAGCAAGGTTGCAAAAACCTTGACTCCTGTGGAAAACCTTTTATGAGCAACGGCGGAAAGGAATATCCATGGTTCGCGACGAACACGCCATTGCCGCACGCAATGATCTGGCACCAGGTGCCGGGATGGATATTGCTGTTCCGGTTTCTTCCAAAACCAAGGCCAAAACGACGACGAAAACCGTCTGACGTCTCTGGCCTGCCGCTCTCTCCCCGGCCCGGCTGGGGACAGGAAGCCGCGATCGTTTCGCGCCTTCCCCCTCACCGGACAAGAGGAGAGAAGAGAAAGAGAGCTTGAAATGGGTTTCAAAGTTGCAGTTGCGGGAGCGACCGGAAATGTGGGCCGGGAGATGCTCAACATCCTCTCGGAGCGCGGCTTCCCCGCCGACGAAGTCGTGGCGCTCGCCTCCGCGCGTTCGCAGGGTACGGAAGTTTCCTACGGCGACCGGACACTGAAGGTTTCCAATCTTGAGAACTACGATTTCTCCGACACTGACATCTGTCTGATGTCTGCGGGTGGCGAGGTGTCCAAGAAGTTCTCGCCGAAGATCGGCCAGCAGGGATGCGTCGTGATCGACAACTCCTCGGCCTGGCGCTACGATGCCGATGTGCCGCTGATCGTTCCGGAAGTGAACCCGGATGCCGTGACGCAGTTCACCAAGCGCAACATCATCGCCAACCCGAATTGCTCGACCGCACAGCTCGTCGTGGCTTTGAAGCCACTGCATGACTTCGCCAAGATCAAGCGCGTTGTCGTCTCGACCTACCAGTCGGTTTCCGGCGCAGGCAAGGACGGCATGGACGAGCTCTTCAACCAGACACGCGCCGTCTTCGTTGCCGATCCGATCGAAAACAAGAAGTTCACGAAGCGCATCGCCTTCAATGTCATTCCCCATATCGACGTCTTCATGGAGGATGGCTACACCAAGGAAGAATGGAAGGTTCTAGCCGAGACCAAGAAGATGCTCGACCCGAAAATCAAGGTCACGTGCACGGCGGTACGCGTTCCGGTTTTCATCGGCCATTCGGAATCGGTCAATATCGAGTTCGAAAACGAGATTACCGCCGATCAGGCGCGCGAGATCCTGCGTGACGCTCCAGGCTGCCTCGTCATCGATAAGCACGAAAACGGCGGCTATATCACGCCTTACGAATCTGCCGGCGAAGACGCGACTTATATTTCGCGCATCCGCGAAGATGCGACCGTCGAGAATGGCCTCAACATATGGGTGGTCTCAGACAACCTACGCAAGGGCGCTGCTCTCAATGCAATCCAGATTGCGGAGCTCCTCGTCAACCGCGGCCTCATCAAGCCACGCAAGAAGGCCGCCTGATACCAAAAATTAACCATAATTTACTATCAGCCCCGCATATCGCCTGATTATGCGGGGCTTCCTACGAAAGCTGGCCGACGGCCATCAGGTTGCAAGAGCCCACCGAAAGGTGATCGTGACAAAATTATCTGCTGCTGGCATTCTCGCGCGGCGCCAAGCTTGTGCAGATCGAGATCGGGGTTTCTGATGAGCATGACAAAATTCTTTGTGGGAGTCGTCGCAGCGGCGAGTGTACTCTACGCTTTTCCGGCAGCGGCAAAGGCTGCCCAGTGCGGCAACAACAGCGCGGGTTTCCAAGCCTGGGTTGCCGACTTCAAGCAGGAAGCGGCCGCCAGCGGCGTCAGCCCATCGGTGCTGAACCGGGCCTTCGCCAATGTAAGCTATAATAAATCGACAATCGCAGCCGACCGTGGCCAAAAGAGCTTCAAGCTGTCCTTTGACGCATTCATGAAGAAGCGGGGCGGCGCAACGATCATCTCCCGCGGCAGAAGCATGAAACGCGCCAATCAAGGGCTCTTTGCCTCGATCGAAGGCCGCTACGGGGTTCCGGCCGGTCCGCTGATTGCGATCTGGGGAATGGAAACCGGCTTCGGCAGTTATATGGGCAATCAGCATACGCTGTCTGCCGTTTCGACGCTCGCTTACGACTGCCGCCGCTCGGATTATTTCACCGATCAGCTTTACGCCGCTCTGCAACTTGTTTCCGAAGGCTATCTGAACCCGCAGGCTCGCGGCGCGGCGCATGGCGAAATCGGCCAGACGCAGTTCCTGCCGCGCAATGTGGTCCGTTTCGGAGCCGATGGCGACGGCAACGGCCGCATCGACATGGTTGGCTCGCGCGCTGATGCCCTGGCTTCGACGGCAAACTTCCTCAGAGGCCATGGCTGGCAGGCCGGCGCCGGTTATCAGCCAGGCGAAGCAAACTTTGCAGCAATCGCAGGCTGGAACGCCGCAACGGTCTACCAACAGGCAATCGCTTATATCGGCCAACAGATCGACGGCCAGTGAGCTTCCCGCCCGGGAAGGTTATACTTCCGGGCGGATAAAATCCCGCGTTTCCGCGTCCATCACCCATAATTCACCGGTCGAGATATCGAACCAGGCTCCGTGCAGGGCGATCTTCCCTGCCTCTTCAAGCGCCTTGATATCCGGAAAACTTCTGAGGTTATTGAGCGAATTGCGGATCGAGACGCGCTCGAGCGCCGTCTGGCGCTCAGCGGCAGTCATCACGTCATTGCTTTGGATCTGCTCGGCAGCGGGCCGGACGAGCGACATCCAACGGCCAATGAAATCACCAGGCGACAGCGGTTCGGAATTGGGATCAAGTGCTGCGCGGATACCGCCGCAGCGGCCATGGCCCATGACGACGATGTCGGAAACCTTCAAGACCTGTACGGCGAATTCCAAAGCGGCAGACGTCGAGTGGAAATGGCCATCCGGCTCGTAAGGCGGCACCATGTTGGCGACGTTTCGGATGACGAAGAGCTCACCGGGGCCGGCGTCGAAGATAAGTTCCGGTGCTGCGCGCGAGTCCGAACAGGCAATGACCAGCGTATTCGGATTCTGACCGTTTTCAGCCAGCATCTTATAGCGGTCGCGGGCGTCAGCGTAACGCCCGTTCATGAAGTTGCGATAGCCGTCCAGAAGTGAAATTGGAAAACACTGCATGACTGTCGATTAGCGCGCAGACGCCGCAAGATCAACTGCTGCGCATGCGAAATGCGCAAACTGGCGCCGCTAACTCTTCTTCCGTTGGGCGGGATGCATGAGGCGGCGCATCTGCACCATGGCCATCGGTGTCGAGAGGCTTGATGCATCGCTTGCGAGCGTAAGCTCATCGCTGCCGCGTTTGACCGCACGCACCAGCACTTCATAGACGCTGGCTGTTGCAAGCTGCAACGCCTTTTCGTCGTCCATCCCGGAAAGGAGCCGCGAGAGGAAGACGGCCGCCAGCAGGTCGCCCAGTCCATTCGGCGGCTTGTCGACGACACGATGCTCGGCAAGCAGAGCATGGCGGCCGGAAAGATAGAGATTTCCGGTGCCGCCAGCCATCATCGCAACAGCGGAGGTGACAAGCATGCGGGGAGGGCCGAGCGACAAAGCAGCCTCCATCACAGCTGTATTGTCCTCCAACGGTGCGCCCACCATCCAGGCCAGCTCATAGCGGTTGGGTGTCGCCAACGACGCAAGCGGGATCAGATGGTCGCGGATCGCCTCCGCTGTCGCTTCGGGCACATAGAGGCCACCCAGATCGCCCATTACCGGATCGCAGACATAAAACAGCTCGGGGTTCTTTTCACGCAATGCGCTGACCAGACGGGCGACAGAACTAGCCTGGGCAGCGTTTCCGAAATAGCCAGACAAAACCGCCTTCACTTCTCCAACCCATGGCGCACGGATGAGATCATCGATAGCGGCATCGAAATCGGCCTCTGCAAAAGTGAGCCGGGTCGAACGGCCATGACCGGGATGCCAGGGCAGAATGATCGTCGGCAGTGCCCAGACCTGATGGCCGAGCGTCTCAAGCGCGAAGACGGCGGCACGATTGCCGACCGAACCGCGAACGACATGGCTGGAGATGACGATTACCGTTCCTGCAGCACTATTATCCGGCATAGTTTTTTAAACCCTGAATTCGATGCGCTGTTGATCGTCCTTTTGCCGCGCAGCTGTCAACCATTCTTCATCCATGCGTGGAAATCTCGGCGAGCCGAAAAAATCCAGGACCAGCCTGCGCTTTGCTGGAATCGGAGAATCCTCTGAAATTTTACTGAAACAAGGTCAAAAACGCACAAAAACTGCCAAGGCGAAGGCTCTTTTAGGGGTTTTTTCGACAATTCTTCTGCTAACTTGCGGCAAATCACACAAATCGGGGACTGTCTTCAATGGCTGCCAAAAACCATCCGCGACGGGAAAAGCTGATCGAAAGCGCAAAGAAGATCGCTGCTGCAGCCAAAGAGCAGCATCTCGATCCGGAAATCCTCTTCGGCCGGGCGAGCGGAGACGACCTCGATCGCTACACACCGGAGATGCTGGCGCTTTCGGCCGCTCATTCTGCTAAAGAGCTTGCGGGCTGGGACGGCAACGTCCCGCGCGTTACGATCGAAACGCTGGCCGATGTCGAACCCGACGGCGTTGCGGTCTCGGTCCTGACGGTTACCGATCACAATAAGCCGTTCCTTTACGAGTCCGTTATGAGCGAGGTCACGAGCACCTATCGCGATCTCTATATGGCGGTGCATCCAATCCTGGTGATGGAGCATGGCAAGACGCCGGTACTTTATTCAGCTGAGGAGGCGAGCGATCCGGCAAAACGTGTCAGCCATATCCAGATTCACATTTCGCCGTTGACTACCGCGCAGTCCGACGACCTTCGCAAGCGCGTCATGATCGTGCTGGAGCAGGTCCGCCAGGCCGTTTCCGACTGGAAGCCCATGCTTGCCAAACTCGACACCGTGATTGCCGAATTGGGCAGCTACAGCGCCAGCCGCAAGAAGGCCGATCGGGACGAAGCACTGGCTTTCCTCACCTGGCTACGCGATGAAAACTTCACCTTCCTTGGCATGCGTGAATATGTCTATTCGGGCAAGGGCAGCGATGCGAAGGTCGAGCGTGACAAAGGCGCTGGCCTCGGCATTCTTTCTGATCCGGATGTATTGGTGCTGCGCACCGGCAAGGATGCCGTAACGACGACGCCGGAAATCCTCGCCTTTCTCGATGGTCCGGATTTCCTGATCGTCACTAAGGCGAATGTGAAATCCGTCGTCCACCGCCGCGCCTATATGGACTATGTCGGCGTCAAGCGATTCGACAAGGACGGCAACGTCACCGGCGAGCTGCGCATCGTCGGCCTCTTTACCTCTACCGCCTACACGTCCTCGGCATCGGAAATTCCGCTCATCCGTTCCAAAGTCGCCAAAGTGACAGATCATTTCGGCTTCGATCCCATGAGCCATTCCGGCCGAATGTTGGACAACACGCTGGAATCATATCCACGCGACGATCTTTTCCAGATCGACACGACACTGCTCGCGAATTTCGCCGAACAGATCAACGATCTTGTCGAACGGCCGCGCGTCCGCGTTCTGCCGCGCATCGATCATTTCGACCGTTTTGTGTCGGTCATCGTCTATGTACCACGCGAGGAATACGATTCCATCGTTCGCGAAAAGATCGGCACTTATCTGAAGACCGTCTATGACGGACGGGTCTCTGCCTATTATCCGGCCTTCCCGGAAGGGCGGGTTGCGCGCGTACACTTCATCATCGGCCGGTCCGGCGGCAAAACGCCGCGCATCCCGCAATCGAAGCTCGAGGAAGCGATCCGCGCCATCACCGCCCGCTGGGACGATCGCTTCGAAGCGCTGGCTGGGCCAAAGGCGCCGAAAATCGCCGTCAGCAATGCCTTCCAGGATTCCTTCACCGCTGAAGAAACGGTTGCCGATCTCCCGGACATCACCGATTGCGCCTCCGGCGAGCCGATACGCATCGAATTCTATTACCGCAATGATGCGGAACGCGGCCGGATCTTCTCACTCAAGATTTTTCATGCTGGCGAGCAGCTTCCGCTCTCACGCCGCGTGCCGCTTCTCGAAAATCTCGGTTTTAACGTGCTGAGCGAGCGGACCTTCGACATCGAAGTTCCAACCGCAGACGGCTCGGTCAACATCGTCGTACTACACGATATGGAGCTTGAAGACCGCAGTGGCGCCGAAATTGACCTCAGCCGTCATGGTGCTGCGCTGGAAGAGGCCTTCATTTCTGCTTTCGACGGCACGATCGACAATGACAGTTTCAACCGGCTGATCCTTTCAGCCGGGCTTTCCGCACGCGAGACGAATGTCCTGCGGGCCTATGCGCGTTATCTTCGTCAGGCAGGTATCGCCTATTCGCAGGATTACATCGCAACGACCCTCGATAAATACCCGGAGATTGCCGCTTCGATCTTCCGCCTCTTTTTCGATGCGCTCGATCCCAAGCTTAGCGAGAAGGCGCGCATGAAAAAGCTCGCCGACCTGCATCGGTCGATCGAGGCGGCGCTCGCCAATGTGCCGAGCCTCGACGATGACCGCATCCTGCGCCGATACATCAATGTCGTCGATGCAACGCTGCGGACCAACTACTTCCAGCGCAATGCCGATGGCTCGCCGAAGGCCATGCTTGCCTTCAAGCTCGATCCGAGTCTCGTCGATAGCCTGCCGGAGCCGAAGCCTTTCCGGGAAATCTTTGTCTATGGCGTCGAAGTCGAGGGCGTGCACCTGCGTTTCGGCAAGGTTGCCCGAGGTGGCCTGCGCTGGTCGGATCGCGCCGAGGACTATCGCACGGAAGTCCTGGGCCTTGTAAAGGCGCAGCAGGTGAAGAACGCCGTTATCGTTCCAGTCGGCGCCAAGGGCGGCTTTTATCCGAAGAAACTGCCCGCTGGCGGCAGCCGGGATGAGGTCTTCAATGCCGGCCGCGAAGCCTACAAGACCTATATCCGCACCCTGCTTTCGATCACCGACAACATTTCAGGCACCGATATCGTGCCTCCGGCAGATACAGTACGGCTCGATGGCGACGATCCCTATTTCGTCGTTGCCGCCGATAAGGGAACGGCAACCTTCTCCGACACCGCCAACGCACTGGCGCAGGAAGCTGGTTTCTGGCTCGATGACGCCTTTGCGTCAGGCGGCTCGGCGGGCTACGACCACAAAAAAATGGGCATCACCGCACGTGGCGCCTGGGAAACCGTAAAGCGTCATTTCCGCGAGATGGATATCGACATCCAGACGACACCGTTTACGGTGGCCGGTGTCGGCGACATGTCCGGCGACGTTTTCGGCAACGGCATGCTGCTTTCTCCGAAGATCAAGCTGGTTTCCGCCTTTGACCACCGTGATATCTTCATCGATCCCGATCCGGACATGGAAAAGACACTCGCCGAACGGCAGCGACTTTTTAACCTGCCGCGTTCAAGTTGGCAGGACTTCGACAAGTCGGTTCTTTCGAAAGGCGCGATGATCATTTCACGCGCGGCGAAATCCGTTACGCTGACCCCGGAAGCGGTTGCCGCGATCGGCATCGACAAAGCGGTGGCAACCCCCTTCGAGATCATCACAGCAATCCTGAAGAGCCCGGTAGATCTTCTCTGGTTCGGCGGCATCGGCACCTATGTGAAGGCGCCGACGGAAACCGATACGGAAGTGGGCGATCGTTCCAACGATCCGATCCGCATCACGGCTGATGAGGTGCGGGCCAAGGTGATCGGCGAGGGCGCCAACCTCGGCGTCACGCAAAAGGGCCGCATCACTTATGGCCTGAAAGGCGGACGGAGCAATTCCGATGCGATTGACAATTCAGCCGGCGTCAATACCTCGGACGTCGAGGTGAATATCAAGATCGCGCTCGCCAATGCGATGCATGACGGGCGGCTCACACGGGCAAAGCGCGATCAGCTGCTTTCCTCGATGACGGACGAAGTCGCAGCACTCGTACTGCGCAACAACTATCTGCAATCGCTGGCGATTTCGCTGACCGAACGCAAGGGAACCGCTAACGGGCTTGAGCTCGCGCGCTTCATGAGCGTGCTGGAAGGGGCCAAGCAGCTCAGCCGGAAAGTGGAAACACTTCCCGATGAGGCGACGCTTTCCGAGCGCTATGCTGCCGGTAAGCCTCTTACGCGGCCGGAAATCGGCGTGTTGCTCTCTTACGCCAAGATCGTACTTTTCGATGCGGTTGCCGCAAGCGACCTCCCGGATGATCCTTATTTTGCGTCGACCCTTTCAAACTACTTCCCGGCTAAGATGCAAAAAACCAATGCCTCCGACATCGCAACTCACCGGCTGAAACGCGAAATCATCGCGACGGTGCTTGCCAACGAGGCAATCAATCGTGGCGGCCCCGGCTTTGTGGTGAGCATGATGGATGCGACAGCGGCGTCAGCGCCGGAAGTCGTCCGTGCCGCGATCATCGCTCGCGATGGCTTCGACCTAACCAAGCTTTGGACCGAGACCGATGCGCTCGACGGCAATATTTCCGGACAGATGCAGAACCGTGTCTATGAAGAGATCGGCCATAGCTTCACCGTCTTGACTCGCTTGCTCCTGAAGACCGGCATGGCAAAAGGCGGCATAGCAGAAACCATTAGTCGGCTTCAGACTGCGTTGAAAAAACTAAAGCCTTCCTTCGCCGCGCAGGCTCCCGCAGAGTTCGAGGCGCGTGCCATGGAGTATCGCGAAGCCGGGCTGCCAGAAAGATTGGCCGACGTTATTGCCGGGCTGCCGGGCTTTGTCCTGGTACCGGAGATCATGCAGATCGCCGAACGCACAGGCGAGGCGCTCGGACGTGCCGCGGAAAGTTATTTTGCCGTATCGCAGACCTTCCGCGTCGGAAGGCTGCTCGCAGCCGGCGCCCGCATTCTCACCTCGGATCACTACGAAAGCCTGGCCTTGGCGCGCAGCATCGACCAAATTGCCAGTGCCCGCCGCGATATCGTCATCTCAGCGCTGTCCGAGCATGGCAAGGAAAAGCTGCCGGTTCAGGCGTGGCACGGAGTCGATCGCATCAGGATCAACCGCATCGCCGAAGAGCTGTCAAACCTGAGCGACAGCGGCGATCCAACGCTTGCGCGAATCACGGTGGCCGCAGGTCTTTTAACCGATCTTGCGCGCGACCGGGCGAGGTGACACAGTCCGCCGCGAAAGCGGGAGTGTAGGCGTGAGTAGAATAGACTGGACCGGAACGGGAACGCCGGCGCCGCAGAAGGCGTCGGAAAAAGGCATCTGGAGCTGGATGCTTTTCGATTGGGCCGCGCAACCGTTTTTCACGGTGGTGACCACGTTCATTTTCGGACCCTACTTCGTCTCACGCCTGACGGACGATCCGGTTTCGGCACAAGCGATGTGGAGCAATACCGCGACGATCTCTTCGGTGATCATAGCCCTGCTCTCTCCGATCCTCGGCTCCATCGCCGATCAGTCCGGCGCCCGCAAGCCCTGGATAGCCTTTTTCGCTATCATCAAGGTTGTCAGCCTCTTCGGCCTTTGGTTTGCCGCGCCCGGTTCGCCGGTTGTCTATCCGGTGATGTTGATGATCCTGGCGTCGATCGCCGCGGAATTCTCGATCGTCTTCAACGATTCCATGATGCCGCGCCTTGTGAGCAAGGATGAGGTCGGCAGGCTGTCCAATACGGCCTGGGGGCTTGGCTATCTCGGCGGCATGATCGTGCTCATCACTGTTGTGACACTGCTTGCGGGAAACCTGGAAACGGGAAAGACGCTGTTGGGGCTCGACCCGTTGTTCGGGCTTGATCCTCATACCGGTGAGGACGCGCGCGTTACAGGGCCGATTTCCGCCGTCTGGTATCTCATCTTCATCATTCCGATGTTCCTCTTCACACCGGATGCGGCGAAGGGATTGCCGCTCGCTGCTGCCGTCCGTTCCGGCCTCACGCAGGTCGCAAACACAATTAGCGAGTTGAAGATCCGAAGAGGCATCCTGAAATTCCTGATTGCCCGCATGATCTATCAAGACGGGGTCAACGGGTTGCTTATCCTTGGCGGCACCTTCGCCGCCGGCATGTTTGGCTGGGCGACGATCGAAATCGGACTTTATGGGATCATCCTCAATGTCGTCGCGATTTTCGGCTGCGTCATCGCCGGGCGCGTTGATCACCGGATCGGATCAAAAGCAACGATCCTGATCAGCCTGACGCTGCTCTTGCTCGCAACCCTCGGGATCATTTCGACGGGGCCTGGTTATACGCTTTTCGGCCTGCTGCCGATGTCAACGGCGGACGCCGGAGGGCTTTTCGGCACGGCGGCGGAAAAAGCCTATATTCTTTACGGGCTGTTGATCGGCCTCGCCTTCGGTCCCGTCCAGGCTTCGTCGCGCTCTTATCTGGCGCGCAGCGTCAGCCCGCAGGAGGCAGGGCGCTATTTCGGCATCTATGCGCTGTCCGGCCGCGCCACGAGCTTCATGGCAACGCTCTTCTTTTCGCTGATAACCTATGCCAGCGGATCAGCGCGTCTCGGCATGGCAACGCTGATCCTTTTCCTCGCGGGCGGATTGATCCTGCTGATCGCGACCCCTTATCCGGCAGACAGGAAGCAAGACTGAAATGAACCCCGGCTGAGCGCTGGGGTTTCTGTCCGCTCAATGGCGGAAATGGCGCATGCCGGTGAATACCATCGCGACGTCGTGCTCGTTCGCAGCGTCGATCACCTCTTGGTCGCGCATCGAACCACCCGGCTGGATGACTGCCGTCGCACCCGCTGCAATCATCGACAGAAGACCATCGGCGAACGGCAGGAAGGCTTCCGAAGCAACCGCAGAACCGCGTGTCATCGGAGTAGGCAAACCCAGCGCCTTGGCGGCTTCCTCGGCTTTCAGGGCAGCGATACGGGCGGAATCGACTCGGCTCATCTGGCCGGCGCCAATGCCGGCCGTCTGGCCATCTTTGGCGTATACGACGGCATTCGATTTCACGTGCTTGCCGACCTTGAAGGCAAACTTCATGTCTTCCAGTTCCTGTGCCGTCGGCGCGCGCTTGGTCACGACCTTCAGCTCCAGATCCTCGACCATGCCGTTGTCACGGCTCTGGACCAGCAGGCCGCCGGAGACTGTTTTCGCCGTCAGCCCAGCGGCACGCGGATCAGGCAGATCGCCGGCAGAAAGCAGGCGCAGATTCGGCTTCCTCGCAACGATCGCCTTGGCTTCTTCGGTTATACCCGGAGCGATGATCACTTCGGTGAAGAGCTTGATGATCTCTTCCGCGGTCTCCGCATCGAGCGTGCTGTTAAACGCAATGATGCCGCCGAACGCAGAAACGGAATCGCAGGCGAGCGCCCGTTTGTAGGCTTCGACAAGGCTTGGCCCTGTGGCAACGCCGCAAGGATTGGCGTGCTTGATGATCGCGCAGGCGGGTGCCTTTTCAGGCAGGAATTCAGCGACGAGTTCGTAGGCCGCATCGGTGTCGTTGATGTTGTTATAGGAGAGCTGCTTGCCCTGCAGCAGCATCGCCGTCGAAACACCTGGTCGCTTTTCACCGGTGACGTAGAAAGCCGCCTTCTGATGTGGATTTTCACCGTAGCGCATCTCTTCCTTCAGAACGCCGCCGATCACCCGATGGCGCGGCGTATCGATGGAAAGCGCTTCGGCGAACCAGTTGGAGATCATCGCGTCATAGGCAGCGGTGCGGGCATACGCCTTGGCTGCCATACGCTGGCGGAACGCATAGCTCGTCTGGCCGGCATCGGCCGAAAGCTGTTCAAGCAGTTCCGGGTAATCGGCAGGATCGGTGAGGATCGTAACGTAAGCATGATTCTTGGCAGAGGCACGGATCATTGCCGGACCGCCGATATCGATATTCTCGACCGTCGTGGGGTAATCACCACCGGCGGCACGCACATCTTCGAATGGATAGAGATTTATGACGGCAAGATCGATGCCTTCGATACCATGCGCCTTCATGGCTTCCTGATGCGCGCTATCATCACGGATTGCCAGGAGACCGCCGTGGACCTTCGGATGCAGCGTCTTCACACGGCCGTCCATGATTTCGGGAAAGCCGGTGACTTGGGAAACGTCGGTGACAGCCAAACCCGCGGCTGTGATGGCCTTGTGCGTCCCGCCTGTCGAAAGCAGGCGGATGCCCTTTTCGGAAAGCGCGCGGGCAAGCTCGACAATACCCGCCTTGTCGGAGACGGAGAGCAGCGCGGTTTTGACCTTGACCTTATCAGGGGCGGGGATTTTCTTGGAAGTGACGGCCATGAACCTTCTCCGTTCGGGCTTCGGGAGACATCCGGCAAGGGACGTATAGGATAATGGCGCCGCGTTAGCACGAGCTATGCCGCTGCGCAAACGGCGACTAGCTCTTGCGGGACAAAAACCAGCGAATTTCCGGCTTCTCGGCAAAAACGAAGTCGATCTCGATCTGGTCAGAACCGCAGATGCCGGAGGCGTCAGCAAAAAAGATATCTTCAGTGATCAGCACTTCGTTCCCCGGAGACGAAAAGAGCCAACTCTCGCCATCCGGCGCTGTCAGCAACACGGACTCGCGATCACTCTGCTTCACATTTATGGCCGGATGGATATGGAAGCGCGCGGCAGCACGAAGAGGCTCGTCAATGAGGCGCTCGCCCTGCCGCACCAGCCGATCACGGCCAGTGACGATGGAACCTGCAGCATTCAGCGTCAGTTCGCGCTCATGGAGCATGCCGAAATTTTTCAGATAGCCGTCGTGACTGACGTTGATGCCATCGCGTCCATCGTCGGTTTCAGCGCGCTCGACGCTAACGGTCTTCACCGAATCCGTCATGACATAACCGAGAAATTCCGAGGCCGAGAAACGGCTGGATGAGGTGTCGTTCAGTGTTACGGTCGAATGCGTCGCAGTCGTGCGCGCCATCTGCACATAGCGGCGGCCAGCGAATTTCGGTGAGCCGGAGTTGACGATAAAGCGATGACGACCCGACGACATTTCGAAGGAAAGGCAGCCCGCATGTGCCGTGCGCGACAGGGGGCCAGCTGCAGGAGGGCCGGTATCGGCGATCAATATGGTATTTCCCGCCGCAAGACGTTGATAGCGCGAATGCGGCATTGCCTTGAAAGGTAGGCCGGCCGTTTCGTCATAGCGCAGAACCGACATCAGCTCGTTGGCAAGCGTCGATGTCGCGCCGTTAAAGAGCGCGAGATCGCCATTGTGGTGGCGGAAAAAGCGCAGCGCCGGATACATGCGATCGATGCCTGAAATCAGCTTCTGCGGCAGATCGTGGCCAAGATTCACATAGGTCTGCCGGAGCGGCAGGAGATCGAGAAGCAGTTCTAGGCCTGTGCGTGGATTGCGGGAGATATGCCCGCCGTCGGGTAGAATCTGGCTATCGAATTCATTATCCAGCGCCTGGGCGGCCTTGCGCACCACACCTTGTCGCGCTGGCATTGCAATCGAAGCCATGGCGAGGGCGATCCGCAGCCGGAAAAGAACTTCCCCCGCCGGCGCGAAAGCCGCCATATGCCGCAGGAAGCGAACCTGAAACGCCAGAGACTTCATAAAGCGGCGGTAAAAGCCGCGATCAGCATTCTGCAGCACGACCGGCGAATGCGAGAGCCAGGCAATCACTCGCTGTGAAGTGACATCGATTTCCCAGGCAATGCCTTCCATGCGGCCAGCATGCAACGAGAGCCAGCTATCGACGATCGCCCGCGCAACCGCGGAAGCTTGATCGCTTTTGTAGGCACGCATATGACGAAGCCAGCCGAAGCCATGCAAACGGCTGGCAAAGGCGCGTGAGGGAAGCGTAAAGCCGAAGGGTGACTTGCCGTTCGTCTCCAGCAGGCGGCCTGCCAGAGCAAATCGGCCGTTCATGATCTCCTCGGCGATATGAGGATCGATCGCGCGAAGATCGGTCGGCGCAACGATAAGCCTCTCGGGCACTTGGATTGTATGGCGCAAAAGGCGAAGGCGCAGCGATGCGATGCGCCGCGACATGCGGCGCCAAGCCTCCCGAACATACAAACTCCAAAACCGCCGGCCGGACTGCATATTCTATTGTCTATTGACCCTCATGATTAAGAATAGGTGAAGGAGGGCCGCATTCAGCGGTCAGACCGCATTAATTTGTGACAGAAACGAAGTCTAGGGAAGGTTCATGCAATCAGGCGACACGCCGCAACACTGCAGCGTAAAAGCCGTCAAGACCTGAAGCGACCGTTGGGGGCATGCGCAACATGGCGGGGGTCGTCCGGAATTCGCCAAGCGGACCGATCGCCATTTCCAAACCGGGCCATCGAGCAGCGTCGACCCGGACGCGCTCGACATTCGGTGTGTCCGCCAAGATGCGGCTGACGACATCCTCGCCTTCGACGGGATCCAGCGAGCAATTTGAAAAGACGAGAGTACCGCCAGTCTTGAGGAGCGTCAGCGCGTGGCGAAGTAACCGTTCTTGCACGCCAGCAAGCTTTGCGATGTCCTCCGGTCCCTTCGTCCAGAGAACATCCGGATGACGGCGCGTCGTGCCCGTCGAGGAGCAGGGCGCGTCGAGCAGGATGGCGTCAAACAGCTCCGTCGGCTGGTATTTCATAAGATCCGTCGCGAGCGTTTCTGCCTTGAGGGCGAGGCGATCGAGATTGGAGCGTAGGCGCTTCAATCGGCTTTCGGATTGATCAATCGCGGTGACGCTGCCTCCGGCGAGAATGAGTTGTGCGGTCTTTCCGCCGGGTGCGGCGCAAAGATCGACGACGCGTTTGCCAGACAGGTCGCCAAGGAGCTTGGCCGGAATGCTTGCCGCGGCGTCCTGCACCCACCATTCGCCTTGATCGAAACCTTCAAGGGAGGGGATAGTGCCATCAAAGGCTGCGAGACGCACGCCACCGGTCGGCAGGACTTCCCCATTCAACCTTGCTGCCCAGCCTGCCGCATCCGACTTCACGGTGAGATCGATTGCCGCCGGCTCAAGCTGAGATTCGGCGATCGCCGCGGCGGCCTCTTCCCCGTAAGCCTTTTCAAGACGGTTGATAAACCAAACCGGCATCGGCGAAATCTTTGCGATGTCTTCGAGGACCTGCTCCTTCTCGCGGCCAAGACGTCGCAGGATCGCATTCACCAGTTTTGCGAAGCGGCGATTGCGAGGATCCTGATTTGCCTGCTCGACGGCAAGATCGACCGCCGAATGGTCGGGGACATCGAGATAAAGGATCTGCGCGGCTCCAACCGCAAGCACATGATGAAGTGCGCGCGCGCCTTCCGGCAATGGCGAGTCTAATAAAGAAGCAATCGCCGCATCGATGCGGGGCAGGTGACGGAGCGCAGTGTTGAGAATAGCGCGAACCAACGCGCGATCGCTCTCCCCGAGCGCCTTATACGCGGGATTTCCGTGTTCGTGATCCAATGCACCATCCAGCGGCAGTTTGCGGTCAATCACGGCAGCGAGAATCTTCGCTGCGGCCGCACGCGCCTCTAGGCCCGGCTTTACGGCGAGGCGTTCTGCAGGCGGTTTCTTTTTGTTGAATGGCTTATTTCTGCCGTCTGAATTCAAGACCAGGGCCCTTTTGGCGGTTGGGAACCACCGCGGCCCATACCCGTATTCGGAACCGAGCGCGATCTGCGCGATGGATTAGCAGTGCGAACCGTCGCCGTCGAGCCATTCATCCCGTTCCCTGCCATTTCCTGAAGTGCCGCAATACGGTTTTCTGTATTCGGGTGCGTCGAAAACAGATTGTCCATCCGTTCCCCGGAGAGGGGATTGATGATGAACATATGCGCCGTCGCAGGATTGCGCTCGGCATCATAATTCGGGATATGCGCCGCGCCACGGGCAATCTTGCCGAGCGCGGAAGCGAGCCAGAGCGGGTCGCCACAGATTTCGGCGCCGCGACGGTCGGCAGAATACTCGCGCGTCCGGCTGATCGCCATCTGCACGAGCATGGCGGCGAGCGGCGCTACGATCATCGCAAGAAGCACGCCGACGAAACCGAACGGGTTGCTGTTGTTCTCGCGATTGCCGCCGAAAAAGAAGGCGAAGTTACCGAGCATCGAGATTGCGCCGGCAAGCGTCGCCGTGATCGTCATCGTCAGCGTGTCGCGGTTCTGGATATGCGCCAGTTCATGCGCCATCACACCCGCCACCTCTTCAGGCGAGAGCGCGCTGAGCAGCCCTGTCGAGGCCGCGACGGCGGCATTCTCCGGATTGCGGCCCGTGGCAAAGGCATTCGGCTGCGGATTGTCGTAGAGATAGACTTTCGGCATGGGCAGGCCGGCATTTCGCGCAAGATCGCGAACGATGCGGAAGAATTCCGGCGCGTTGCGCTCATCGACCTCTTGCGCCCGGTAGGCCGAAAGCACCATCCGGTCCGAATTCCAGTAGGAAAAGAAATTCATGCCCGCAGCGATCAGGAAGGCGATCATCATGCCGCCGCGACCACCGATCAGGAATCCGACGAACATGAACAGGGCCGTCATGAAGGCAAGCAACATGGCAGTGCGAACGAGGTTCATCGAGGTCTCCATCTCCCATCTGCGGCAAAAAGGGTTTCAATCGAGCCGCCGGCGCACTATGATTTGGTTATTCGCCAGCCATTTTCAATATTTCCGGCGGGAGACGCAATTGCAGCCAGCGGACAACGACAACGTAGATAGCACTGTGGCGGAAGGAGCAGACCTGCCGCGCAAGGTTCTGTCCCCCGCTGCCAAACGCGCGCTTGCCGAGGCCGAAGAACGACGTAGGAACCAGAAACCCCTGGAACTGCCACCGGAGATCGGTGGAAGGGGAGGAGCCGAGCCAGCGCGCTTTGGCGATTACGAGATCAACGGCCGCGCGATCGATTTTTAAGTGAATATTCCTATTCTTCTCGCCTCTTGACGTCCTCGCTTCTCTTGGGCTGGAGTCGACGCACGGCAACAATTGGCGGCCGACGGCGCACGCGATGTGCGCGCCGTCTGTGCCAGCACGACTGAAAAGCGGCTTCCGGGTTTTCGGGAGCCGCTCTGATTTCAGGCGGTTACCTTGTTTTGTCGATTGGCGATGAGGTCATCGACGACTGCCGGATCGGCCAGCGTGGACGTATCGCCGAGCGCGCCGAAATCGTCTTCGGCAATCTTGCGCAGGATGCGGCGCATGATCTTGCCGGAACGGGTCTTCGGCAAGCCGGGGGCAAACTGGATCTTGTCCGGAGATGCGATCGGGCCGATTTCCGTGCGAACATGCTTCACCAACTGTTGGCGCAACTCATCGGATCCTTCGTTGCCGGCCATCAGCGTGACATAGCAATAGATGCCCTGTCCCTTGATCGAATGCGGGTAGCCAACGACCGCGGCTTCCGAAACCAGATTATGCGAGACGAGCGCCGACTCCACCTCGGCCGTGCCGAGGCGGTGGCCGGAGACGTTCAGCACATCGTCGACACGACCGGTGATCCAGTAGTAGCCGTCTTCATCGCGGCGGCAGCCGTCGCCGGTAAAATACTTGCCCTTGTAGGTGGAAAAGTAGGTCTGGATGAAGCGCTCATGGTCGCCATAGACCGTGCGCATCTGCCCAGGCCAGCTGTCGGTAATGCACAGGTTGCCGTCGGCAGTGCCTTCCAGCACCTTGCCTTCATTGTCGACCAGCTGCGGCTTCACACCGAAGAACGGGACGGTCGCTGAACCCGGCTTCAGGTCGATCGCACCAGGCAGCGGCGTGATCAGGATGCCGCCGGTCTCTGTTTGCCACCAGGTATCGACGATCGGGCAACGGCCATCGCCGACGACATTGTAATACCACTCCCAAGCTTCCGGGTTGATCGGCTCGCCGACCGTCCCGAGCAGGCGCAAGGACGAGCGGGA
>NZ_ATTQ01000017.1 GCF_000419765.1 Rhizobium mongolense USDA 1844
CGCGCCGGCGATCCGGATCGGGCACGGGAACGGCCGCCATCAGCGTCTTCGTATAAGGGTGCTGCGGGTTGCCGAAGATGGCAGCACGCGGGCCGATCTCGACGATCTCACCGAGATACATGACCGCAACACGGTGGCTGACGCGTTCGACGACGGCCATGTCATGCGAGATGAACAGGAAGGCGAGGTTGAGGCTCTGCTGCAGGTCCAGCATCAGATTGATGACCTGCGCCTTGATCGAGACGTCGAGCGCCGAGACGCTTTCATCGGCGACGATCACCTTCGGATCGAGCGCCAGCGCCCGGGCAATGCAGATGCGCTGACGCTGACCGCCGGAGAACTCGTGCGGAAAGCGCGACGCCATATCGGCTGAAAGACCGACCTTTTCCAGAAGGTCGGCAGCCTTGTTGCGCGCCTCGACGCGGCTGGCGAGGCCGTGCTCGATGATTGGCTCTGCGACCGCTGTCCCCACAGTCATCCGCGGATTGAGGCTTGCAAACGGATCTTGAAAAATCATCTGGATGCTGCGCCGCATGCGGCGCAGGCTCGATGAATCAAGGGTTGTCACATCATAGCCGTCAAGGATGACCTTTCCCGCGTTCGGTTCGACGAGGCGGGTGATGGAGCGGCCCGTGGTCGATTTGCCGCAACCGGATTCGCCGACAAGCGACAGGGTCTCGCCCTGAAAGAGATCGAAGGAGACATTCTCGACCGCATGGACGGCGCCGGTCTTTGCGCCGAAAAGCCCGCCGCGAACAGCAAATCGCGTGGTGAGGTTCTTGACCTCGAGGACCGGCGTCTTGCTGACGACCGTATCGGCCACTGCTGCCGGCTCGCTCCGCTCGCCAGTCGCGGTATCGACAACAGGAAACCGGAGCGGCCATTTTTGTTCGGCCATTGAACCGAGTCGCGGCACGGCGGAAAGCAGCGCGCGCGTATAAGGGTGCTTGCCGCGGAGGAAGATATCACTGGTCGAGCCTGTCTCGACGGCCTCGCCGCGATACATCACGATCGTCCGGTCCGAAACTTCGGCGACGACGCCCATGTCATGGGTGATGAAGAGAACGGACATGCCTTCCTCTTCCTGCAGCAGTTTAATGAGATCGAGAATCTGGCCTTGGATCGTCACGTCGAGCGCCGTCGTCGGCTCGTCGGCAATCAGAAGTTTCGGCCTGGAGGCAAGCGCCATGGCGATCATCACCCGCTGGCGCATGCCGCCGGAAAACTGGTGAGGATATTCATCGAAGCGCGAGGAAGCATTCGGGATACGGACCTTTTCCAGAAGGCGGATCGTTTCACCCCGCGCCTCGGACCGGGTCATGTCGCCGTGACACGTGAGCGCTTCGGAAATCTGCCGGCCGATCGTGAAAATCGGATTGAGGCTCGTCATCGGCTCCTGGAAGATCATTGCGGCGTCGTTGCCGCGCACGCGGCGCATCTGCCTGTCGGAAAGTGCAAGGATATCCTTGCCGTTCAGGACGATCTTGCCGTCGATGCGACTCTGGTTCCTGGCCAGCAGTCGCATGATCGAGAGCGATGTGACGCTCTTGCCGGAGCCGCTTTCGCCCACGATGGCCACCGTTTCACCTGGCATCACATCGAAGGCGATGTTGCGGACCACCGGCTTCCACTGGCCATCGAGGAGGAACGACGTCGTCAGGCCCTTGACCGAGAGCACGGGTTTTGCGGCTTCACCCATTTCGTTTCCCTGCTTGATTGTTCGCGTTTCAAAGCTTGAGCGGCGTTGCAAAGGAGGCCGACGCGCGCCCTTCGGCGATACGTGCAGCTTCAAGGGCAGCGATCTTTTCGTCGATCACGCGGCGGTCGATCAATCCGCTCGGGTTTTGACGCGTCGCCATCGTCTCGGCGACATGCAGATAGCGCTCCTGGGCGACGGCATAGAGGCGGCGAAGTTCGCAAAGCGGATCGGCATGGTCGTCGACGCGGATATTGAGCCAGGCGTAATCCTGATCGCGATAAACGAGCAGGGCCGCCGATTGCCTGCCGCGCTTGTCTCCGCCTGCATCTTCGCCGGCCTGCATGGCCTCGATCAGCCGCTCGGCGAGCGGCAGCCGGGACGTCTTGCGATAGACGGCGAGCGTCTTTTCGAGCACCTGCGGTCCGCCCAGCATATTTCCGGCGACGGATATGTCCTCCCCAGTAAGGTGGCCTGCCCAGTCGATACATCGGGCGCCCGTAAATGCTGCACTCCGCCCCTTGGCGTCGATTAAATGGAACTGCCGATGATCGCGGCCTTCGTCGCGGGCGGTCAGTTCACGCAGAATATCCGCCGGAGCCTGTCCTGACGCAAGTGCGACAAGCCCGTCGATGCCGTAAAGCGGGCTGACGAAAGCCTGCGTCGCAACCGCGCCGATTCGGCCGCGAATATGCGGGACAAGGCCGCCCACGGCGAAGAAGCGGCTGGCAACGGCAATGCCCAGGTGGCCGGTTTCAGGGTCGCGGGCAACGATCGACCAGGTCATGGCTTATCTCCCGACAGCATAGGCCTGCATCAGGCGCGGTGTTGCGGCTGCCCGCATCAGGCCATCGGCGTCGCGGCGCGCAGCGGTAAGGCGGCCGACGGTCCATGGGTCGGCGACCGTCAGATTATGACCTTTCCTGCGCAATGCATCGAGAACCTCAGTGCCGAAATTCGCCTCCGCCATCAGGCTGCCCGGCTCGCGGGTACGTGGATAAAAGGAGCCCGGGAAATGCGAGGTGTGGAAGAGAGGCTGATCGATTGCGGCCTGCAGGTTCATCTTGTGATGCACATAGCGCATGAAGAAGGAGAGCTGCCATTGCTCTTGCTGGTCGCCGCCGGGCGTGCCGAAGGCGAGCGTGGGCCGACCTTCGTAGAGAGCTAAGGATGGCGTCAGCGTCGTACGTGGACGCTTGCCTGGCGCAAGCGACGCCGGCAGGCCGGGCTTCAGCCAGAACATCTGCGCGCGCGAATTCAGGCAGAAGCCGAGGCCTGGCACGATCGGTGAGGACTGCAGCCAACCGCCTGACGGCGTGACGGAAACCATGTTGCCCTCGCGGTCGATCACATCGATGTGGACGGTGTCGCCGCGCTTTTCGGAAAGATGCGCCATGGTCGGCTCGTAGACGGCGCCCGTCTTCGAGGTGGCGTTGAGCATGTCCATGGTGAGGTCGTATTGGGCTTCGAAGCCCGGAATGCGCCCGGGGCGCAATTCAAGCGATGCCTCGGAGGTTATCAGCTTCCGGCGCGCGTCCGCGTAAGCATCCGACAGCAGATGCTCGATCGGGATTTCCGCGAATTTCGGGTCGCCATAGTAGATTTCACGGTCGGCAAAGGCGAGTTTCATCGCCTCGGTGAGCGTGTGGACGAATTCGGCGCCGGCCGGGTCCATTCCGGCGATGTCGATCTCCTTCAGAAGCGAGAGCGTCTGCAAAAACACCGGGCCCTGGCCCCATGGGCCGATCTTTGCGACCGTCCAGTCGTGATAATGATAGATCAGCGGCTCTTCGATCGCAGCCGACCATTTTGCCATGTCGTTTGCGCTGATGACGCCCTTGTGCCGACTGCCGCTTGCATCCATCACCTCTGTCGAGCCAGCATATCTGTCAATCGCTTCGGCAACGAAACCGCGATAGAACGCATCGCGCGCAGCTTCGACTTGCGCCTCACGGCCTTTTTTTGCTTCGGCTTCTGCGATGACGCGCTTCCAGGTTTCGGCAAGCACCGGGTTCTTGAAGTTCGAATGCGGCACCGGGACCGAACCGCCGGGCAGCCAGGTCTCGTGCGAGGTCGGCCACTCCCTTTCGAAAAAAGATGCAAGGCCGGAGATTGTCGCAGACACGCGCTCAAGGACAGGGTGACCGTGCTCGGCATAATGAATTGCCGGTTCGAGGATGTCGCGGACGGTCAGGCGCCCATAGTCTCGAAGCATCAGCATCCACCCATCGAAAGAGCCGGGAATGACGGTCGCAAGCAGGCCGTTGCCGGGGATGAGGCTCAGACCTTCAGATGTATAGTGCTCGATTGTGGCGCCGGCCGGGGCCGGCCCTTGCGCACAGATGACTTCGACCTTGTCCTTCTTCTTCGAATAGAAGATCGCAGGCATGTCGCCGCCCGGACCGCAAAGATGCGGTTCGAGGACCTGCAGCACGAAGCCGGTGGCGACCGCTGCATCAAACGCGTTTCCGCCTTTTTCGAGTATGCTCATGCCAACGGCGGAGGCGATCCAATGGGTTGATGTGACGACGCCGAAGGTGCCCAAAATCTCAGGACGGGTGGTGAACGTGGTCATTTCAGAATCCTTTCATGCTTCGCGCGGGTCGAGCGCATCGCGCAGGCCGTCGCCGAGAAGGTTAAAGCCGATCACGACGAGGAAGATTCCCGCACCCGGCCACATCGCCATCCAGGGAGCCTGGGACAGGAAATTCTTGGCAACGTTGAGCATCGAGCCCCAGCTGGGGGCAGGCGGCTGCTGACCGAGGCCCAAAAAGGAAAGGCTCGCTTCGGCGATGATTGCTGTCGCGATCGTCAGCGTCGCCTGCACGAGGATCGGCGCAAAGACATTCGGCAGGATATAGCGGCTGATGATGCTAAAGTGTCTAAGCCCGATGGAACGTGCGCCCTCAACATATTCCTCCGTCTTGACGGCAAGCACCTGGCCGCGGGTCAGCCGAACGAAAATCGGCATGGCCGAAAGACCAATGGCGATCATCGCATTCGTCAGGCTTGGGCCGAGGAACGCCGCAAGTGCGATCGCGGTAATCAGGAACGGCATGGCGAGGAAGGCTTCGGTGACGCGTGAGATGATCTGGTCCGTCCACCCGCCAAAATAGCCGGAGATGAGGCCGAACGGCACGCCGATCACAACCGCAATCGCCACCGAAAAGACACCCGCCATCAGCGAGGCCTGTGCGCCCCAGACCATGCGGGAGAGGATATCACGGCCAATGTCATCGGTTCCAAGCCAGTGGGCGGCTGACGGCGCCTTGCGGATCGCAGACCAGCTGGTCGCGTTGGGGTCCGGGATCGGCAATAGCGGCGCTGCTGTCGCGAGAATGGCGAAGAAGGCGATGATCCCGAGGCCTGCGATCGCCCCCTTGTTCGCCTTCAGCTTGCGCCAGGCTCGGCTCGGCGGGCGCTGATCAGTTGCAATGGTGATCTGGTCGAGAGCAGTCATAGGGCGGCCCTCATTCGCGGGTTGAGAAGGACATAGACGATGTCAGCTAACAGGTTCATCAGAATGAAGCCGATTGCAGTGCAAAGCACGACGCCCTGGACGACCGCGTAGTCGCGGTTGAAGACGGCATCGACGATGAGTTTGCCAAAGCCGGGAATGGTGAAGATCTGTTCGGTCAAGACCGCACCTGCAAGCAATTCGCCGAAGAGCAGTGCACTCAGCGTGACGATCGGCAGGACGGCGTTGCGAAAGCTGTGCTCAAGCACGATGGAGCGCTCGGAAAGCCCCTTCGCCCGGGCGGTGCGGACGTAATCGGCGCTGAGCACGCTCAACATCGCAGAGCGGGTGTGACGCATGAGCGTGGCGGCGAGTGCGTTGCCAAGCACAAAGGATGGCATCAACATCGTTTCAATTGAGCGTAGCGGGTTGCTGAAGAAGGGTTCGTAACCGGAAGCGGGAAGCCAGCCGAGCTTCACCGAGACCAGCAGGATCAGCATGATGCCGAGCCAGAAATTCGGGATCGAGAGACCTGAAAGTGCGATGAGATTTGCGAGGTAGTCGAAGGCCGTATTCTTCTTGACCGCGGCTAAAATCCCCATCGGCACGCCGATGGCGAAAGCGAAAATCATCGACATGATCGCGAGCTGGATGGTCACCGGCAGCTTTTCGGCCACAAGTTCCACAACCGGCTGGTTGGTACGCAGCGATATGCCAAGATCGCCCTTCAGAACTGAGCCGAGCCACGAGACATACTGATAGGGTACCGGGTCGTTCAGCCGGTATTTTTCGCGCAGGTATTCGATCACCTGCGGATCGCGCTCCTCGCCTGCCATGGCGAGAATGGGGTCGCCCGGCAAAAGCTTCTGCAACGAGAAGACGAAGATCGAGATGATCAGTAGCGTCGGAATGGCGACCAGAAGCCGCTTGGCAATGTAGGCGTACATGAGCAGGTCCTGACACGGCACCGGGAGCATGGCGGATACTGGTCCGCCATGCGGGTCTGTTCGGATCAGCCGGCTTTCTTCACGCCGGCGAGGCGGATCATGCCGTCCGGCGAGGGGACGAAGCCGGTAATGTTTTTATGCAGCGCCCAGATCCAGGACTGGTGGCCGAGATAGATGATCGGCAGGTCCTCGTTGAGAATTGCTGCGACGGCGTCATACTTCTGCTTGCGCACGGCATCGTCGGTCGAGGCACGGGCCTCATTCAGCAGCTTGTCGACTTCAGGGTTGCAATATTTGGTATCGTTGATTCCGCCCTTGCAGGTGATGAACTGGTGGATGTTACCGTCGGGATCGACGCGGCCGGACCAGTCGGAGCGGCTGAGCTGGTAGTTGCCTGCCGTCTGCTCGGACAGAAGGGTCGCAAACTCCGTCGATTTCAGACTGACGTCGAACCCCGCCTCGGCGACCATCGACTGGACGATCTGCATCATCTGCGCCGCGACCGGGTTGTTTGGGATCTGCATTTCTACGGGCACGCGATCGAAGCCGGCTTCCTTCACGAGCGCTTTCGCCTTGTCGAGATCGCGGACAGGAACTGGAATGTCCTTGTCGAACCATGGGCTATTGGGCGGGAACGGCTGATTGCCGCCCACAGCAGTGCCTTCGTAGACGATCTGGTTCAGCGCCTCGCGGTCGATCGCAAGCGAAAAGGCCTGCCGCAATCGCTTGTCCTTGCCGAACGGATTGTCGGCCCGCGGGCCGTTGGAGATGTTCGCATAGAGCGCCATGTAGCCGATATTGACCACGTCCGCATAGGTCAGGCTCGCATCCTCCTTGACCGAAGCTGCGTCGGTGGCGGCCAGTCGCTCTATCATGTCGAGGTCGCCAGAACGAAGGTTGGCAAGGCGCACGGTCGTATCAGGGATCGGCAGGTAGGTGACCTTGTCGATGAAGACATTGTCCTTGTTCCAGTAATCCTTGAACTTCTCGAGCACGATGCGGTCCTGCTGTACGCGTTCGACGAACTTGAAGGGACCCCCACAGACCGGCTGATTGCCGAAATTCGCGCCGAGCTCCTTTGCCGCCTTTGGCGAGACAATCATGCCGGCTCTGTCTGAAAGCTGGGCAAGCAAGGTCACGTCCGGGCTCTTCAGCGTGAATTTCACTTCATAGGGTGCGACTGCTTCAACTTTTTCAACAGAGGCGAGCTCGCTCTTGCGGCGCGATTCAGGCAACGTCATGTTGCGCTCAATCGTGGTGACGACGGCTTCGGCATCAAGCGGCGTGTCGTCATGGAATTTTACGCCCACGCGCAGCTTCATGGTCAGCAGCTTGCCGTCGCCGGACCAGTTCCACTCGGTCGCAAGCTGCGGCACGATTTTCAGGTCGGGTGTAACATCGACCAGCTTGTCGCACATTGCGGTGTAGACGATGCGGCCCACGAAGGTGCGTGACTGTGCGGGGTCAAGCACGTCGGCATCATCCTGCAGACCGATTTTTAGTTCGGCAGCGAAAGCAGGTAGCGCAATCAGCGCGCCCGCAAGAAGGGTCGTCACGAATCTGGCGATCGTCATGCCATACTCCTCTGTTGTTCTTTGCTTCATGAGGGCGGTAACTGCCTCTCTGCGTCTGGCTCGCTTAGGCGAGTTCTTGTTTGGTCTTCGGTTCGTGGTGGTCTAGCGAGGTAATGCGGATCAGGCTTTCCTGGAGCGTCAAGAGATGTTGGCGCATGGCTTCACCCGCCTTGGCAGGGTCGCGGGCAGCAATCGCCTCGACGATTGCGGTATGCTGGCTGTAAGTGACCGTGCGCGTCTTGCTGGCGCTGCGGGCGCGCTCGCGGATCGTCTGCCAGGCCTCGTCCTGACGCACCCTGTTGATGACATCAAAGATCGCCAGGAAAAGTTGGTTGCCGGCGCACTGGGCGATCTGCCGGTGCAGTGCGCCATCCCAGAGTTCGCGGCCGTCGGCATCGGTGCTTTCGTAGATCTTCTTGACGAGCTCATACATGCGCTCGATATCGGCGGCCTTGGCGCGCATGGCGGCAAGCTGGGCCAGCTGCGGCTCAATGCGCAAACGCACTTCCATGACTTCCATCAGGTCGGTCCCGGCGACGATCGAACCGACATGTTCGCTCCAGCCATCGGGACGTCGCCCGGCAAAGGTGCCCGAGCCCTGACGCCGCCAGATTAACCCCTCGGCTTCCAGGACCTCCAATGCACGGCGCACCGCGCGGCGGCTAACGCCAAAGGTTTGCGAAAGCGCGCGCTCCGTCGGCAGCTTGCCGTCCGCATACAGTCCGTCCGAACGGAGCAGCGTCCGGAGCTTGTCCAGTGCAAGGTTTGAGTTCCCGGCGGCTTCGTCCATTGGCAAATGGTCCGTACCAATTGATTATTGGTTCAATCCAGACCAAATTGGCCGACGCGTCAAGCGAATTTTTGGGCAGATTCTGCAATGCACAAAGTTTGAGCGATTTGGCTTGCCTTGCACGGTATTTGGGTGGTCCTGCGCTGGGCGTATGGTGCCCATCAGGCTTCTATATAGACGGGATTGCTGAGCGCGCGGCGGATCGGCTGGCTGCGGATATCGGAACCGTGAAGCTGCCATGGCAGGCTCCTGCCGGATATCGCCGCTTTGAATTCCGACAAAAGCCGTGCGCGGCTCGCCTCGGCGATGACTTCGGCGCGCAGAAAAGTCTTCGGCATACCGGAAAAGCGGCCCGTCCACGCATCGTCCTCAATCGGCTGATCGACAAGCACGCCGGTGGCGTCCAGAAACACGAGGCGATCGCCTTTTGCGCCACCCACTTCGGCTTTGGCAAAAACCGGACCGGACGCTGTTTCGCCCATCGGCTTGCCGTTGACTGTAAGAGCCAGGTGGGGGCCGGATGGACTTTCCGTAATGTAACCGCGGCCTGCCTTCATGGCGGCAAGGATTGCCTCTTCGGAGAGTTCTTCAAGCCAAAGGACGGTCGTCGGGCGGGCAAGGGCAAGCGGACCCTCCGGCATCAGGCGTGCGGGCTGGTGGAAATCGCTGCCGCCGATAGCGGAAATCTTCAGGCCGGAAGAAAGGCGCTGCTGATAGCGTTCGAGCGATATCCAGTTCCAAGCCATCCAGTTGGATTGCCAGACCTCCATGCAATCGGTCTCCGGAAGCTCGTAGTCCCAAGGGATCGTCGGCTTGTCATGGTTGATGGACAGGAGGCCCCCGCGTTCATGCACCAGACGCGCAAGTGTATGGGCGTCCCCTGGCTTCGTCATGCGGAAATCGATCCAGTCGTCGACGCCGAAGACATTGGCGTGGCCGGCGCCGGTCGTCACTTCCATGGCGCGAACGAAGACGAGACCGGCTGAGGAATTCGGATGAAAATAGCGCCGCTGGGCAATCGTGTTGTGGTCGGCGATCGCAAGGAAATCGAGGCCGGCCTGTTTTGCTGCTTCATGCAGTAGTTCCGGGGAGCCGGCGGCATCGGAATGGTAGGTATGGCAATGAAGATCGCCACGATGCCAGCCGGCGCCCTTGCGCACCGGGAACGTGCGGGATGGAGGCGGTTCCAGTTTACGCTTCGCCCTGTCGCAATCGATCGTGAGGAAGACATCGGCACCTTCTGCCGGAACCTTGTAAAGGCCGAGCATCACCTGCCAGCGGCCCGCTGGCATCTCGCCATGGAGATAGCCGGGTGTGGCATCGTCCGTCGCAACGAAGAAGCGATCGCGCGCTCCACCGCTCCAGCCTCTGAAGCCGGCGGTCGATGGATAGTCGGTGGCGCGCGGATCAAGCAGGCCGAGGTCGACAATGCAATTCTCGGCCTTGGCATAACGCATTGCCACGTCGATCCGCGTCGTCCCTACGGGAACGTCGAAGGCTACGTAGAAATAGGGGTTGTCAACCTGATCGGCGCGGGACACATGGACGGCGATTTCGCGCATTCGATGTCTGCCTACTCGCCAATGACGGGAATGCGTGCACCGGTGGCGTCGAAAAGTGTCACATTCGCTGTATCGAAGGAAAGCGCCACGCGGTTGTCGACCTTGATTTCGTCGTCGGTGAAGATGCGGGCCGTCACGCGCCCTGAGTCCTGTCGCTCCATGGTCACCAGGCTTTCCGGCCCCATGTTTTCATTCGCAAAGAGCATGCCGGAAATGACATTCGCATCGCCCGGGCGTGCGATGCGCAGATGCTCGGGGCGGATGCCCAGCGTCATCGTTTTTGCGTCTGCCGCACGTGCGATGGCCGCGGAGACCGCAAGGCCATCAACTGTCAGCCCTTCGGCGCGAAGCTTTAGCCTGTCTTCTGCGACCATGGCTTCGACCGGAACGAGGTTCATTGGCGGATTGCCGACGAAATTCGCGACAAAAGTGGTTGCCGGGCGGCGGTAGATTTCGATCGGCGGGGCAAATTGCACGATACGCCCCTTGTCCATGACCGCAATGCGGGTCGCAAGCGCCATGGCCTCGGCCTGATCGTGGGTGACGTAGACGGCCGTCATGCCCATGTCGCGCTGCAGATGATTGAGGAAGCCGCGGGCCTCGAGGCGGAGCTTGGCATCGAGGTTCGAGAGCGGCTCGTCGAAAAGATAGACCTGGCTTGGATAGACGAGAGCTCGGGCAAGCGAGGTGCGCTGCTGTTGCCCACCGGAAATCTGGCTCGGCAAGCGCTTGAGGAGATCGCCGATCTTAAGCACGTCGGCGACTTCCTTGGCCCGCGCATGACGCTTGTCTTCCGCCTCGCCGCGGACCTTCAAGGGATAGGCGATGTTGTCGGCAAGGTTCATGTGCGGATAAAGGGCATAGTCCTGGAAGACCATCGAAATCTTCCGGTCCTTTGGGTGAAGAAAGGTGACGTCCTTGCCGCCGATCAGCACCTTGCCGGAGGTCGGCGTTTCCAGGCCGGCGATCATTCGCAAGCTGGTGGTCTTGCCGCAGCCTGAAGGTCCGAGCAGGCATACGAATTCTCCGTCGGCGATCGAAAAACTGATGTCTGGCACGGCGTTGAAGGCGCCGAAGCTCTTGGAAACGTTCTGGAATTCGACAGAGGCCATGAGACTGATTTCCGATTACGACTTGATGCCACCGAAGAACCGGAAGCCGAACTTCCAGTTTACGAAGAGGTAGAGCACGATGACCGGCAGCGAATAGAGAAGAGAATAGGCGGCAAGCAATGTGACAATCGGCGTGCCGGCTTCGGAATAAAACGAGTAGATCGCCACGGAGGCGGGCATCAGACTGTCGCTCCGCAGCAAGATGAAGGGGATGAGAAAGCTGCCCCAGATATTCACGAAGGCCCAGACGACGACCACGACAATCCCGGGCCGGATGACGGGCAACGCCACGTCGAAGAAGGCCTGAAGCGGCGATGCGCCGGCGACCATGGCGCTCTCTTCGTAAGAACGTGGGATTGCGTCGATGAAATCACGCAGGATGAACATCGCTGTCGGCAGCAGCCCGCCCGCAAAGACAAGGATGACAGCAAGGTGCGTGTCGATGAGACCCGCCGCCGATACGATCAGGAAGATCGGCACCATTGCCGCCGAGCCGGACACCACGGAAGAAAAGAGTAGCAGGATATATGTGACCGCGCCCTTGCCCGGGACTGAGGAGCGGGACAGCGCATAGGCTGCGAGCGTTGCCGCAGCGCCGACGAAGACGACGCCGCCGAAGGCCTGGACGAGACTGTTGAACAGCGCCTGCATGGCGAAGCTGTTTTGGAAGACGGTTGCGAAATTCGCCAGCGTGAACGGCCTGGGGATGGCAAGGCCGAGCTCGGCGCGCGCGTTGAAGGGCGCAAAGGCGAACCAGACGAGCGGCAGCGCGAAAATGGCCCCGAGCAGCGCGGCAACAGCCGAAAAGCCCAAGCGCTGCACATAGACTGCGCGCGATATCTGCATCACTCGGCCTCCGCCGTCTTCTTGCGGGCGATACGCAGATAAGCGAGTGCGAATACCAGATTGATGAGCATGATCACGACGCCTACGGCGGCACCCTTGCCGAATTCGAAATCCTTGAAGGCGATCCGGTAGGTATAGATGGAGAGAATTTCGGTGCGGTAGGATGGCCCGCCGTTTGTCAGCAGGAAGGGCGTGAAGACGTTGAAAGTCCACATGGTAATCAGGATGAGGTCGGTAACAACATGGCCGCGGATCAGCGGCAGGGCGATATCGCGCAGCTTCTGCCAGGAGGTTGCGCCGGCGACATCGGCGGCCTGGAAATAGCTTGGCGGGATCGATTGGAAAGCCGAGTTGAAAAGCATCATCGAGAAGGCGGCGCCGCGCCACGTGTTGAAGAAAACGATCACCCAGAATGGCTGCTGCAGCAGCCAGTCTCCCGGCAGCAAGCCGAGACTGCGCATGATCATGTTCAGCGTACCATTGTCATAGTCGAGGAAGGCAAACCAGGCAAAACCGATCACCACTTCCGGAAGGATCCAGGCCGCAATCACGGTTGTCTGCAGAAAGGCTTTGACGGACGCTGGGACAGACTGGCTGAGCCAGGCAAGCACGAGGCCGAGCAGCGCCTGGCCGACGAGTGCCGACAGCAACACGAACTGAATTGTCAGGACCAATGAAAAGCCGAACTGGCCGCGTGTGAAGAAGGTCGCCGGATTAAAAAGCGCGACGTAGTTCTGCAAACCGACGAATTCCGGATCGAGCGCCGTTCGTCCGAGCAGCGTCCGGTTCGTGAAGGAAACGAAGATTACCCAGAAGAAGGGGATGATGACGAAGACGCCAACCAGTGCGGCGGCGGGTGCCAAAAAAACTGCGCCCGCGCGCGTGGAAAGCAGGGAGAACTTCTTCATGCTTGAAAACCCGATGACGGTTTGCGTTCGCTTGATTGGACCCGGCCGTAAATCCGGCCGGGTCCAGTTCCGGCCGGTCAGAGACGGCTGACGGTGTTTTCTTCGCCGACGATGGCGACAATGGCGGCCTTGTACTGGGCCATCGCGTCTTCAGGCGACATTTCGCCGGAGACGACGCTTTCCGTCATGCGCTGGATCTCCGTGGACACCTTATTGTAATTGGCGTCGTTGGGACGCGCCGTCGTGATCGGCAGCAGCGTTTTTGCCGTTTCCGTCAGGAACGGCGAGTTCGGGATTGCGACGTCGTCACGGATACGGATCGCCGGCTGGATCTCCTGGAACGCTGTCAACTGCTCCTGACTGTTCATGAAGGAGAGCAGGTCCCAGGACTCCTTCGGCGCATCCGTATGCGGGTTGATGACGAAGCCCGTTCCGCCGGAGATGGTGACGAAATCCTGGCCGCGCAGGCCCTTGCCCGGCTGTGCGGCCGGCATCTTCTTCCAGGTCATGACCTTGTCGCGGTCGGCGACGGTAAATTCGGCCCCCGGTGCCGTCACCGAGCGGTAGAACCAGTCTCCTTCGACGAGCATCGCCGTCTTGCCGTCGCGGAAATTTGCAAAAGTACGATTGCGGCCGTCTGCCAAGAGCTGGGCGCGCTGATCGCCAAGTTTGTCGTCGACATAGATGGTCTTGTAAAGCCTCAGCGTATCGAGAATGCCTTGGCTGGCGACGATGTACTTTCCATTTTCGTCGGTGACCTGCTCGCCGGTGCCAAGAAGCGCCATCCAATAACCTTGCATGGTCGTTGCTTCGCCCATGGAAACGCCAGCATTCAGCTGCAGTGGAAAGGAATCTGGATCGGCAGCCTTGATCTTGCGCGCAGCGTCAAGCAGTTCGCCCCAGGATTTCGGTTGCCAGCTATCTGCATCAAGACCGGCCTTCTGGAAGAGATCCCTGCGCACAAAGATCATGCGTGCATCGGTGCCGAGTGCAATTCCGTAAGGCTTGCCCTGGTAGCTCATCAGAGCCTTGGTGCCATCGGCGATATGGCTCCAGCCATCCCAACTGGCGACGTCCGGACCTGCTATTTCTTCAAGCGGCTTTAAGAGTCCGCCCTGAACGAAGCTCGGAATGAGGAAGCCGTCGAAAGCTGAAACGTCCGGACCGGCGCCGGTCGAGAAGTCGAGCGCCAGTTGCTGCGTCAACTGTTCATCTTCGCCGCCGAATTGGGTCAGCTTGACCGTAACGTCCTTGCCTTGCGCCTTCATCTTTTCGGTGAAGGCCGGGATGATTTTCTTTTGAATCCATTCGGCCGTACCGCTGTTCACGCCGCCGACGACGCAGCGGCAGGTGATGTCGAGGTCGGTGGCTATGGCAGAGCCCGACAGGGCAGCTGCCGCCGAAACGCCAAGCAATAAAGACTGTATGCCCTTGCGCATTGCAATTCCTCCCTAGAATTTGGTCCGGTTGTAGACCAGGCGCTTTTGGGTTCGGTGCATCGGAACGGACCGGATCCTCCTCCGAGCCACGTCCACCTCATCCAGTCATCAGAATGAACACGCTTTCATTTTTGTCAACACTGCGGGTTGCGCGCGCTGGAATATTCGATGGATGAAAGCAGGACAAAACAGCAGAGCTGCGCGTTCCCACGAAAACTGCATTATTCGTGCTTGACGTTTTGCCACTCTCAAGTGCACGATGAATGAACACGTTTTCAATTCCAACACCAAATGTCTTTCATGAGTGAACGCAGCGACAGAAAAACGGCACGTGCGACCGCTGATCTGGTAGCGCGCGAAGCCAATGTTTCGCGGGTTGCCGTTTCGCGCGCGTTCAACCCAAATGCATCTTTGAAGCCGGAAAAGCGCGACCGTATTCTGCAGATTGCTCGGGAGTTGAACTATACGCCGGATATGGCGGCGCGTTCGCTCGTCACGAGACGATCGCATCTTGTCGGCATGATCGTGCCCGACGTGTGCAGTCCCTGGGAAAGCCAGGAAATCGATGCATTGACGACGGCCTTGCAAGCGGAGGGTTTTGCCACTTTGCTTTTTAAGGCGAAAGCCGATCTGAGCATGGACCAGACCTTGCTCACCTATATGCGCGGTTTCAATCCGGATTCGGTCATTGCCTTTACGGAGAATGTGGAGCCGGACGTGCTTTCCGGATTTCTCGATCGCGCAGTGCCGATCTACATCATTTATGATGATGCAGAAGAGTTTGGCGGAAAGCCGTCCGCCAGCCTCTACGACCGGTTGGTCGTGGGGCAGAAAGAGGGCATCGAGCAGGCCGTTGCGTTGCTGCAGGGCTATGGCGCCCGCCGCGTTGCCTATCTTGGCGGAAAGCCGCAATCGCTAGCCAATACCGAGCGTGAACGCATCATCACGCAGGTTCTTGTAGGGCGCGGCATGGCGCCGCCGATCCTCGTACCTGGCGACTACACCTACGATACTGCCTATCGCGCGACGGTAGGCCTCTTCCGTGTCGGCGATGGAGCCGATGCCATCTTTGCCTCCAACGACGTCGGCGCGTTCGGCGCAATCGATGCGCTGCGTCACGAGCTTTCCTTGTCGGTGCCGGGCGACGTCAAGATCGTCGGCTTCGACGACATCCCGCAGTCGCATTGGAAGAGCTACAATCTCACGACCGTCCGGATCGATCTGCCAGATCGGGTCCGGGCGCTCGTCCGGCTGATCCTCAGGCGGCTCAAGGCACCCGACGCCGGACCCTTGATCGAGACGCTGAGCACCCGTCTCGTCGTGCGCAGCACGGTGGGCTGAATGGAACGTTCATGACACAAAAGCGTGTGCATCTGGTCTTCAAGACTCATCTCGACATCGGTTTCACCGACCATGCGCAAAAGGTCCGCCGCCAGTATCACGAGCGCTTCATTCCCCAGGCGATCGAGACGGGCGAGCACTTTTACGCGGAAGATCCAGGTGATCCGAAGTTCATCTGGACCACCGGTGCCTGGTTGATTTGGGACCATCTGAATTCGTGCCGGCCGGAAGAGGTGGCGAAACTGGAGCGGGCAATCGAACGCGGTCTCATCCGTTGGCACGGCCTGCCATTCACCACGCATACGGAGTTGATGTCGCCCGACCTTTTCCGGGCCGGTCTTTCCTACTCGCAGGAATTGGATCGGCGTTTCGGCAAGAAGACAATTGCAGCGAAGATGACGGACGTACCGGGACACACGCTCGGCATGGTGCCGCTGCTTGCCGAAGCCGGCATTCGTTTCCTGCATCTCGGCGTCAATACTGCTTCGCCGCCGCCGCAGGTGCCTGATATCTTTCGCTGGCGCGCGCCGGGCGGCGAAGAGATCGTTGTGATGTATCAGCGTTCCTATGGCGAAACATACTTCCCGGACGGTGTTTCCGAGGGTTTGGGCTTTGCGCACACGAGCGATAATATCGGCCCGCAAAGCGTGGCGCAGACAGCCGACGTCTACCGGCAGATGCACCAGCGTGATCCCGATGCGATCATCCGTGCAGCGACGCTCGAAGACTACGGGGCGCTTCTTTGGGAAGAACGCGAACGCTTTCCCCGCATGGAGCTCGAGCTCGGTGACAGCTGGATTCACGGCATTGCCAGCGATCCGCAGAAAACCGCACAGTTTCTCGCGTTGCAGCGGCTCTATGACCGCTTTGCAGTTGAGGGCCTGAATTCCGCCCGGCTCGCATTCGGCCGCAAGCTTACTTTGGTTGCGGAACATACCTGTGGCGTCGACATCAAATCCTATCTCCGAGACGACCAGGCCTGGTCCCGTGAGGATTTCGAAACAGCCCGGGCGAGCGACTACCGGTTTGCCTATACGGAAGCCTCCTGGAATGAGCAGCGCTCCTATCTTGATGAAGCCGTACGGCAGCTGGATGGCGCCGATGCCAGCGCCGCAAAGGCCGCTCTAACCGAGCTTTCCGCGCCCGTCATGATCCCGGCGGGCGAGCGCCAGCAGCGCCTTTCGGCCGGCGGTTGGGCCATTGATCTTGATCCTGTAACCGGCGACATTTCCGCTCTTACGGTGCCTTCCGGCAGGAAGATTGCCGGTCGCAGCGGATCGCTGATTGCCTATCGCTACGAGAGCTATGACGCCAGCGATGTCGGCCGGCATATGGATACATATCTTACGCATCGTCAGGAATGGGCGATCCTCGATCACGACAAGCCGGGGCTTGCCAGGTCCGGTGCTGCGCTGTCGAGAACCTACATGCCTGCCTTGAAGGGCGCTGGTCGAGCAGGGGTGCTGCTTGCGATGCCCGATGAAGCGGTTAGCCGATACGGCGCGCCGGAGCATGTTATGCTGCAATTTTTACCGCACGGCGATGGTCTTGAGTTTCGGCTGACGATGCATTCAAAAGCGGCGAACCGCATGCCGGAGGCAAGCTTTCTTTCCTTCACGCCCGAAGCAAAGTCCGAATGGAGCTTGCTCAAGATGGGGCTCTGGCACAAAAGCGGCGATATTGCTCGAAGCGGCGGCGCTCAACTCCAGGCTGTTAGCGGCGTTCGTGGCGACATGAATGGGACTGTGCTGTCCATCGAACCATTCGACACGCCGCTCGTCGCACCGCAAAACTGGGATTTTATGACTTTCTGCAAAGCGTTGCCTGACTTTGCCGACGGCGTGCGCTTCAACCTGCACAACAATAAATGGGGCACGAACTTTCCCATGTGGTGGGAAGGCGACTTTTCGGCGCGCTACCGACTCAGTGTCACCTAAGAAGCCAGCCTCCAGCCTCCTGGTTGCGCATATTTGCCGCTTTCACTCGGTCCTCTCTAGCCGCTTTTCATCGAGCGATTTTCTGTTTGCCCGGGGTCGGATACTAATATACTACTTCCGCCGAAGGCCTGCGGGAGGGCAAACGGTGCAAGGCAGTCGATCTTTCAAACTGCGATTTGACAATACACGTGGCCAATGAGCGAAGCGCGCAAGAAGCGCTCCTTGGCGGGCGTAACCCAACTTTCCCACCAGCGTGCCACAGCTCCTCGCGCCGCAACCCTAGTCTACGATGTTTTGCGCGATGACATCCTCTCGCTTCGGCGCAAGCCGATGGACTTGTTGAGCGAGAAGGAGTTGGAGGCGCACTTCGGCGTCAGCCGAACGCCGATCCGCGAGGCGATCTTACGTCTTTCCGACGATGGCCTCGTTGATATCTTTCCCCAATCCGGCACGTTCGTCTCGCGCATTCCGCGCCGCGCGCTCTATGAAGCCATCCTTGTGCGCAAAGCCCTCGAGATAACCACCGTCGGCCATGCCGTCGACAAGATGACGCCCGCCGGCATCCGTCTGCTCGATCGCAATCTCGACGATCTTGGCGCCTGCCTTCAAAATGGCGATGTGACGGCATTCCACCAGCTTGATATCGACTTCCACAAACTGATCAGCGATATCGCCGGCTTTTCCGGCATCTGGGCAATCATCGAGCAGGTCAAGGTGCACAGCGACCGTTACCGCCTCCTGACGTTGCCGCAGGATGGCCGTCTTACCCGCGTCATCGAGGAGCATTCGACCGTCATCTGCTGTATGCGCAAGGGCGACAAGAAGGGCGCCGTCGAGGCCATGGACCTCCATCTCGGCAGACTTCTGCACGAGGTCGAAAGGGCCGAAATCTGGGACCCGAATTACTTTATCGAGGATGCGAAAAAACCAATGGTATGCTCTGAAAAGAAAGGACATTTTCAATGAAAGTCGACGTAAGACACGCTTCCCATCCCGAGGCCGTCCGCGCCTACGACACCGACACACTGCGACGCCACTTTCTTGTCGACACCGTCTTCGAAGGTGGCGAAATCAGGCTTACCTATTCGCATTACGACCGCATGGTGGTCGGTGGCGCAATGCCACTCGGCGCCGCACTCACGTTGACGGCGCCAAAGGCAATCGGCCAGGAAACCTTCCTTGCCGAACGCGAGCTCGGTGCGCTGAACATCGGGGGAGCAGGCCGCGTCCTGATCGACGGCAAGGCGTACGATATCGCCAAATACGATTGCCTATATATCGGCAAGGGCGCGGTGGACATCCGCTTCGAAAGTGCTGATGCCGGTAACCCCGCCAAGTTCTACCTCGTTTCGACGCCGGCACATCAACCGCATCCGACAGTGCTCTTGACGCGCGAACAGGCTCGGCATCTAACGTTTGGCGAAGCGGCAACTGCCAACAAGCGATCAATCTTCCAGTTCATCCATCCCGAGGTGTGCCAATCCTGCCAGCTTACCATGGGCCTGACGATGCTGGAGCCGGGCAGCATCTGGAACACCATGCCGAGCCACATCCATGACCGGCGCATGGAAGCCTACCTATACTTCGATCTCGATGCCGATCAGCGCATCTTCCATTTCATGGGCGAACCGCAGGAGACCCGGCACATGCTGGTCGCAAACGAGCAGGCGATCATCTCGCCTCCGTGGTCGATCCATTCGGGTGCTGGCACCAAGAATTACAGCTTCATCTGGGCGATGGCCGGTGACAACAAGAGCTTCACCGACATGGATCAGATCGCGATCGCAGATCTAAGGTAAGTCCATGGCAAACCCATTTGATCTTTCCGGCCGCGTGGCCATCGTCACCGGCGCCAATACTGGCATAGGGCAGGGCATTGCGATGGCGCTTGCGCAAGCAGGTGCCTCGATTGCCGCCGTCGGCCGCTCGTCCATGGATGAAACCGAGGCGATGGTCACGGAGGCTGGCGCGCGCTTCCATGCCATCAAGGCTGATCTTGGCACGATCGCGCCGGTAAAGCGTATCGTCGCCGAAACGCTCTCGGCCTTCGGTGCACTCGACATCCTCGTCAACAATGCCGGTATCATTCGCCGCGCCGATGCGATCGACTTCACCGAGGAAGACTGGGACGCCGTCATCGACACCAATCTCAAAACGGCCTTCTTCCTATCTCAGGCCGCTGGCCGCCACATGATCGAAAAGGGCAGGGGCAAGATTATCAACATCGCCTCGCTGCTGTCCTTCCAAGGCGGCATCCGGATTCCGTCCTATACGGCCTCGAAGAGCGGCCTTGCCGGCGTCACGAGGCTGCTTGCCTGCGAATGGGCAGGCAAAGGCGTCAATGTCAACGCCATCGCGCCCGGCTACTTTGTCACCAACAACACGACGGCGCTCCGCGAAGATCCGGACCGTAGTACCGCCATTCTGGCACGCATCCCGGCAGGGCGGTGGGGCGTGCCCGCCGAACTCGGCGGTGCGGCGGTGTTTCTCGCCTCATCGGCGTCCGACTACGTCCACGGCACCGTCCTGCCGGTCGACGGCGGGTGGCTGGCACGCTGACTGCAAAGGAGGGTGACGTGAGCGGCTCGTCTTGACACCGGCGACACCCGACCTTAACCTTTGAACATTCACCAGGGGGGTCCCGGCAAGGGGCTGAGATACTGCTGTCGCGCGCAGTGACCCGTTGAACCTGATCCAGTTCATACTGGCGTAGGGACGGTGCGAGCGCTCGAAAGGCCTGGAATTCACGCGTGGAATCCATGCCGGCGTCTTTCCATCATTCCGGCTGAGGACTGGGTCTCCAATCACAACTTGGAGCCTCAAACCATGAATATTGCCGCAAAGACCATCACCCCGACCGTTACCACCGGCCCGTTGCCGGCATCCCGCAAAGTCTATGTTGCGGGCGATATCCATCCCGGCATTCGCGTGCCTATGCGCGAAATCAGCGTTCATCCGACCGCAGGCGAGCCGCCAGTCACCGTCTATGATTCGTCCGGCCCATACACGGTCGAGGGGGCCGATATTCGCATCGAAGAGGGCTTGCCTCGGCTTCGGCGCGACTGGGTGCTGGCCCGCGGCGACGTCGAGGCCTATGAGGGTCGCCACGTGCGCCCGGAAGACAATGGTTTTGCCAGCGGTGAGCGGTTGACGCCCGAATTTCCCGGCCAGCGCCCGCCGCTGCGGGCCAAGAACGGCAAGGCCGTCACCCAGCTTGCCTATGCGCGTGCCGGCATCATCACGCCGGAAATGGAATTCATCGCCATCCGCGAAAATCTCGGCCGAAAGGCACAAGGCGAGGCCATGGTGCGCGACGGCGAAAGCTTCGGTGCCCATATCCCCGACTATGTCACACCTGAATTCGTTCGGCAGGAAGTTGCCGCAGGCCGCGCGATCATCCCCGCCAACATCAATCATCCCGAGGCCGAACCGATGATCATCGGCCGCAACTTCCTGGTCAAGATCAACGCCAATATCGGCAATTCCGCCGTCACCTCGTCGATGGCCGAAGAGGTCGAAAAGATGGTTTGGGCGGCTCGCTGGGGTGCCGATACGGTCATGGACCTTTCGACCGGCCGCAATATCCACAATATCCGCGAATGGATCATCCGCAATTCGCCATTGCCGATCGGCACCGTGCCGCTCTACCAGGCGTTGGAGAAGGTCGAAGGCATTGCCGAGAACCTGACATGGGAGGTTTATCGTGACACGCTGATCGAACAGGCGGAACAGGGTGTCGACTATTTCACCATTCATGCCGGCGTGCGGCTCCACTACATTCCGCTGACCGTCAACCGGGTGACCGGCATCGTCTCGCGCGGCGGCTCCATCATGGCGAAGTGGTGTCTGCATCACCACCGTGAGAGCTTTCTTTACGAGCATTTCGAAGAGATCTGCGATATCTGCCGCGCCTATGATGTGTCCTTCTCGCTCGGCGACGGCCTGCGGCCGGGCTCGATTGCCGATGCCAATGACGCAGCGCAGTTCGCCGAGCTCGAAACCCTTGGCGAACTGACGAAGATTGCCTGGGCGAAGGACTGCCAGGTGATGATCGAAGGGCCAGGCCATGTTCCGATGCACAAGATCAAGGAAAACATGGACAAGCAGCTTGCCGTCTGCGGCGAGGCGCCCTTTTACACGCTCGGGCCCCTGACGACGGATATCGCACCCGGCTACGACCATATCACCTCAGGCATAGGGGCTGCGATGATCGGTTGGTTCGGGACGGCCATGCTTTGCTATGTCACGCCAAAGGAGCATCTGGGGCTGCCCGATCGGAATGATGTCAAGACCGGGGTCATCACCTACAAAATCGCAGCGCATGCCGCCGACCTCGCCAAGGGACATCCGGCCGCGCGTCTTCGCGACGACGCGCTGTCGCGCGCCCGCTTCGAGTTCCGCTGGGAGGATCAGTTCAATCTCTCGCTGGATCCGGAAACAGCCCGCAGCTTCCATGACGAAACGCTGCCGAAAGAGGCGCACAAGGTCGCGCATTTCTGCTCGATGTGCGGCCCGAAATTCTGCTCCATGCGAATTTCGCACGACATCCGCGCCGAGGCGCAGAAGGAGGGCTTGGATGCGATGGCGGCAAAATTCCGCGAGGGTGGCGATCTCTACGTTCCACTCGATGCGCTTCAGCGCTCGGGCGACTGAGATGCGCGTGCTTGTCAAAGGGGCCGGCGTTGCCGGCCTCGCGGTTGCCCATGCGCTTCACGCCCGCGGTGCAGATGTGACGGTCGTGGATCCGAATGAGGGTTTCAGGGGTGCCGCATCCTGGTTTGCCGGTGGGATGCTGGCGCCCTGGTGCGAGCGGGAAAGTGCTGGCGAGGCTGTGCTTTCACAGGGCCTCGATGCCGCCGACCGGTGGGAGGTGATGGTGCCGGGAGAAGTGCGACGCAATGGCACGCTCGTGGTCGCGCCGGCCCGCGATCTTGGTGAACTGCAACGCTTCGCCAGCCGCACGACCGGTTGTGAATGGCTCGATGGGAAGGCCATTGCTGGGCTGGAACCCGCCCTTGCCGGGCGCTTCCGGCAAGGCGTGTTCTTTCCGCGCGAAGCCCATCTTGATCCCCGCCGGACGCTCGCAAGGCTGCGGTGGAGGCTTGCAACGCAGGGCGTGTCGTTCTTTCGAGATGCCGACGAGGGCAGCTTCGACGACTGTGTCGACTGCACGGGTGCGGCGCAGATTGGCAAGGCCGGCGGGCTGCGCGGCGTTCGCGGCGAGATGCTCTATCTCAAGACCTGGGAGGTGGACCTTGCCCGCCCGGTTCGCCTGCTGCATCCGCGCATCCCGCTCTACATCGTCCCCCGCGGCGACGGGCTTTTCATGGTCGGTGCCACGATGATCGAAACCGATTTCGACGGGCCGGTTTCGGCACGCTCGTTGATGGAACTGCTGAACGCAGCCTACGCGCTTCATCCGGCCTTTGCGGACGCAACCGTCGTCGAGACCGGGGCCGGAATCCGCCCCGCCTTCGCCGACAACTTTCCCCGCGCCGTCCGCGACGCAAACACAGTATTCGTCAACGGCTTGTATCGTCACGGTTTTTTGCTGGCACCGGCAATGGCGGCCGAAGCTGCGGAGCTAGTATTCGGCAAACTCCAACAAGGAAGCCAACGAGAAGGAATGGTTTCATGAGACTGATTATCAATGGCGAAGCTCAGAATATCTGTGCCAACACGCTTTCCGAGCTACTGAGGCTGATGGACTACGAAGGCGAGTGGCTCGCGACCGCCGTCAACGGCGAGCTCGTCCACCGGGAGGATCGGGCTGACCATGCGCTTGACGAGAATGACCGGATAGAAATCCTGACGCCGATGCAGGGAGGTTGAACCATGCTGAAGCTTTATGGAGCCGAAATTGCGTCGCGCCTTCTTCTGGGAACGGCTCGCTATCCCTCACCGGCAATCTTGGCTGAAGCCGTCCAGCGATCTCAGACTGCGATCGTCACCGTCTCCTTGCGCCGTGAAACCGCCGGCGGCCGGAACGGTGGTGCGTTCTTCGACATGATCCGGTCGCTCGGCGTACGTGTGCTGCCCAATACGGCCGGCTGCCATGGCGTCTCCGAAGCGGTGCTGACGGCGAAGATGGCGCGCGAGGTGTTTCAGACCAACTGGATCAAGCTTGAGGTGATCGGCAATCACGATACGCTGCAGCCCGATGTTTTTGGGCTGGTTGAAGCCGCGCGTATCCTCTCGGGTGAGGGCTTCGAAGTCTTCCCCTATACGACCGATGATCTTGTCGTGGCGGAACGCTTGCTGGAAGCGGGGTGCAAGGTTTTGATGCCCTGGTGCGCGCCGATCGGCAGTGCCGCCGGGCCGCTCAATCTCTCTGCCCTTCGGGCGATCCGCGGGCATTTTCCCGAAGTGCCGCTGATCGTCGACGCCGGCATCGGCAGGCCCTCGCATGCAGCTACCGTCATGGAACTCGGCTTCGATGCGGTTCTTCTCAACACCGCTGTGGCGGGCGCCGGCGATCCCGTCTCCATGGCCGAGGCTTTCGCCAGGGCGATTAAGGCCGGCCATCAGGCATTCGGTGCGGGTATGCTGGAGCCGCGCGAGATGGCCGTGCCCTCGACACCGGTGATCGGTAGGGCGGTCTTTGCATGAGGCTCGACCCTTTCTATCTGATTGTCGACAGTGCAGAGTGGATCGGCCGCTTGGTCCCGCTCGGCGTCAAGCTGGTTCAACTGCGCATCAAGGACCGGACGGAGGCAGAAATCCGTGCTGATATCCGCAACGCAAAGACGATCTGCTCCGCAAATGGATGCCAGCTGATCATCAACGACCACTGGCAACTGGCGATCGAGGAGGGATGCGATTTCCTCCATCTGGGACAGGAGGATCTGGCCGGAGCAGATCTTCCCGCGATCCGTGAGGCCGGTCTGAAGCTCGGGCTCTCGACCCATGACGGTGCCGAGCTGGAGGCAGCGCTCGCGGCAAAGCCGGACTATGTCGCGCTCGGCCCCATCTATGCGACGATCCTGAAGCAGATGAAATGGGCGCCGCAAGGGCTGGAACGGCTCAGCGAATGGAAAACACGCATCGCCGGCCTGCCGCTTGTCGCCATCGGCGGGCTGAATGTCGATCGCATCGACGGCGTCTTTGCCCATGGCGCAGACAGCGCGGCCGTTGTGACCGACATCACGCTGAACAGCGATCCAGAGGCAAGAACCAGGCAGTGGCTAAAGGCCACCGCCAGATGGAGAAGCCCATAGATGTCATGATCGGGAGGACTACCAAGGCCGCGAGAAACGCACATGACGTCTGCCCGACCGAAAGCCACTGTCTGCCGTGCTCACAAGACAAGGTTCCCGTCTCACACGGAAATGGAAGATGCAAAAACTAGGCTCTGACATCGGCGCGCTAATCCCACCATCGCAATCTACGGACCGTCCGCAACTACGCGTCAGATGTGCAATGCATGGCCGAGTGCCTTAAGGGCTGCTTCCTGGATTGCTTCGCTGCGTGTCGGATGGGCATGGATCGTACCGGCGATATCCTCCAGGCGCGCGCCCATCTCCATGGCATGTGCGAAGGTGGCCGAAAGCTCCGAAACTCCGGCGCCGACGGCCTGAAGGCCGAGGACAAGATTGGTGTCGGCCCGTGCCACGACGCGCACGAAGCCTTCGTCCGAATGCATCGTCATGGCGCGGCCGTTGGCGCTGAAGGGAAACTGGCCGACGCGGATCTCATAGCCCTGAGCACGGGCCTCGCCGGGCGAAAGACCCGCCGTCACGATCTCCGGGTCCGTGAAGCAAACCGCCGGAATGCAGCGCTTGTCCCAGGCACGCTTCCGGCCGGCCACAATCTCGGCCACCATTTCGCCCTGCGCCATGGCGCGGTGAGCAAGCATCGGCTCTCCGGTGACGTCGCCGATCGCATATATGCCGCGCATCGAGGTGCGGCAGCGCTCGTCGATGCGCAGGTAAGGACCTGAACGATCTAGATCGAGCTCTTCCAGCCCCGATCCTGCGGTTTTCGGTTTGCGTCCGACCGTGACCAGGATGCGGTCGGCCGGCAGCTGCTGTTCCTGACTGTCCGCCGCCTCGACAAAGAGGGCATTTCCGTCGCCAGAGAGCCCCTTCGCTTTTGCACCGGTCAGCACGTGAATGCCGAGTTCTCCGAGCTTGCGTAGCACAGGGCGCACGAGATCGGCATCATATTGCGGCAGGATCTGCGGCATCGCTTCGACAACGGTCACCTCGGAGCCCATCTTGGCAAAGGCAGTGCCGAGCTCGAGGCCGATATAGCCGCCGCCGACAACCACAAGCTTCTCCGGCAGATCCTTAAGCGACAGGGCCTCGGTTGAGGATATGACGCGGCCACCGAAGGGAAGACTTGCAAGGTCGACCGGCTCCGAGCCGGTGGCGATGACCACGGTGTCGGCGCGAATGATCTGCGCGCCTGTCTCCGTCTCCACCTCCACGGTCTTGCCGTCGCGGAAAGCCGCGCGTCCGTGGACGATCTTGACATTCGCCTTATGAAGCAGCGTTGAGACACCGCTGGTGAGCCTGCCAACGATACCATCCTTCCAACCGATGGTTTTCGCCAGGTCGATGGCAGCGTCCCCCACACGGATGCCGATCGGGCTCCTTCCGGCAGCCATACGGCGGACTACGGCGAATTCTTCTGCCGCATGAATTAGCGCCTTGGACGGAATGCAGCCGACGTTCAGGCAGGTACCGCCCGGTTTGCTTTCCTCCACGATGACGGTGTCGATGCCGAGCTGGCCCGCTCGGATGGCGCAGACATAGCCTCCAGGACCGGCGCCGATGACGAGGAGCTTGCAGACGATCTCTTTCATAAAACTCAGCTTTCGATGAAAATGAGTGCCGGAGTTTCGAGAAGAATCCGGACGCGCTGGACGAAGGTGGCAGCATCCCATCCGTCTACGATGCGATGGTCGAAGCTTGACGAGAGGTTCATCATCTTCCGCGGCACGAACTGCGTGCCGTCCCAGACCGGACGGACGGCGATCTTGTTGACGCCGATGATGGCGACTTCGGGATGATTGATCACAGGCGTCGAGACGATGCCGCCGAGCGCGCCGAGCGAACTGATGGTGATCGTCGAGCCGCCGAGCTCATCACGCGTCGCTGAACCCGTGCGCGCCGCCTCCGCAAGCCGGTTCATCTCGCTGGCGCAATCCCAGATGCCGCGCGCCTCCGCATGTCGCACGACAGGTACCACCAACCCGGCGGGCGTCTGCGCGGCAACGCCGATGTGGACGGCCGCATGACGGGTGAGTACGCCTGTGTGATCATCGAAGGTGGCGTTGAGGTTTGGCTGTCCGGAAACCGCCTTGACGATTGCCCGCATCAGGAAAGGCAGGACGGTAAGCTTCGGCTGTTCCGGCCTGCGGTCGCCGTTCATGGTGGTTCTCAGTTCCTCCAGAGCCGTCATGTCGATCTCCTCGACATAGGTGATGTGGGGAATGCGGGAGACCGACAGCGACATCTTCTCGGCAATGCGCCGGCGAAGGCCGGTAAGCTTGATCTCTTCCGTCGCAGTCTTTCTTCCTGGAACCGCTTGCGCCGGGAAGGGGGCCGCACCGTGCGTGAGAAACTGGTCGATATCCTCGCGCAGGATACGGCCGGCAGGACCGCTTCCCGTCACCTGCCTGAGATCGACGCCGTTTTCCCGGGCAAGGAGCCGGACGGCAGGGGAGGCGAGCGGCTTTTCGGCGGGCATCGCAGCAACTGCAGGAGGCGCAATACCGGCTTTTGGTACCGTTGCCTTTGTGAGGTCTAATGCAGGCAACGGTGGCTCAGGCGTTTTCGCGGGCGGTACAGCCGTGGAGATTTCGGTCCGAATCTCGCCGCCTTCACCGGCCGTTTCGATGCGCACCAGCGGCGCCTTTACGGCGATCCGGTCGCCGATCTCTGCACCGAGCCAGACGACGGTGCCGCTAACGGGAGAAGGGATTTCGACCGTCGCCTTATCCGTCATGACGGCGGCGATCACCATGTCCTCGCGCACGGGGTCACCGGCCTTCACGTGCCATTCGACAAGCTCAGCCTCGGCCACGCCTTCGCCGACATCGGGCATCTTGATCGTAAACTCGCCCATGGCTTACGCCTCCATGACTTCTGCAAGTGCCCGCCCGACACGCGCAGGCCCGGGGAAATAGTCCCATTCCTGTGCGTGCGGATAGGGCGTGTCCCAACCGGCGACACGCATGACCGGCGCTTCCAGATGGTAGAAACAATGCTCCTGCACGAGCGACACCACTTCGGCGCCAAAGCCGGACGTAAGCGTTGCCTCATGGACGACGACGCAGCGGCCGGTCTTCGTGACCGACTGTACGATGGTATCGAGATCGAGCGGCAGGAGGCTCCGCAAGTCGATGACTTCGGCATCGATGCCGGCATCTTCCGCAGCTGCAAGCGCCACATGCACCATGGTACCATAGGCGATGACTGTCACGGCTGATCCCAACCGCCTGATCTCGGCCCTGCCAATCGGGACGGTATAATGTCCCTCGGGTACTTCGCCGAGGTCATGCTTCGACCAGGGGGTGACAGGGCGCTCATGATGACCGTCGAAGGGACCGTTGTAGAGCCGCTTCGGCTCCAGGAACATCACCGGGTCCGGATCCTCAATGGAAGAGATGAGCAGGCCTTTGGCATCAAAAGGATTGGAAGGCACGACAACCTTCAGGCCGCAGACATGGGTAAAGAGCGCCTCCGGGCTCTGGCTGTGCGTCTGACCGCCGAAGATACCGCCGCCGGTTGGCATACGCAGCACGATCGGGCAGGTGAAATCGCCGTTCGAGCGGTAGCGGATGCGGGCGGCCTCCTGAGTGATCTGGTCGTAGGCTGGATACATGTAATCGGCAAATTGGATTTCGACGCAGGGCTTTAACCCGTAAGCCGCCATGCCGATCGCCGTTCCGACGATGCCGGATTCACTGATCGGCGTATCGAAACAGCGGGTCTTGCCGTACTTTGCCTGAAGCCCTTGCGTACAGCGGAAAACACCGCCGAAGTAACCGACGTCCTCGCCGAACACCACGACGCTGTCGTCGCGGGCCATTGATACGTCCATGGCACTGCGCACGGCCTCAATCATCGTCATTCTGGCCATCTCAGTAACCCGCTTTCTGCCGCTGGCGGCGAATATGCGGCGGCATCTCGGCATAGACGCCCTCGAAGATGTCGCGCACGGAAGGCCTGCCCCCGGCATGCAGTGTGCCGTGCTGCTCTGCCTTTCTCTGCGCCTCGATCACCTCGTCGATGATCTCGGCCTCCGCCTGAAGATGACGTTCTTCGGACCAGACGCCCCTGATGATCAGATGCTTCTTCAGGCGAAGAACCGGATCGCCAAGCGGCCAGGCCTCAGATTCCGTCTTCGGACGATAAGCGCTCGGATCGTCCGACGTCGAATGGGCGCCGACGCGATAGGTCACATATTCGATCAGCGTCGGGCCGAGATTACGCCTGGCGCGCTCGGCTGCCCAGCAGGCAACGGCATAGACGGCGAGATAGTCGTTGCCGTCGACACGCAGCGCCGGGATCCCGAAGCCGAGACCGCGGGCAGCGAAAGTACCGGAGCCGCCGCGGGCGATGCCCTGGAACGTCGAGATCGCCCATTGATTGTTGACGATATTGAGGATCACCGGAGCTTTGTACGTGGAGGCGAAAACCAACGCGGAGTGAAAGTCGGATTCGGCTGTCGAGCCATCGCCGATCCAGCCGGCGGCGATTTTGCTATCGTTCTTGATGGCCGACGCCATCGCCCAGCCGACTGCCTGAACATATTGCGTGGCGAGATTTCCGGAGATCGTGAAGAAACCGTGGTCCTTCGAGGAATACATGATCGGCAGCTGACGGCCGTGCAGCGGGTCGCTCTCATTCGAGTAGATCTGGTTCATCATCTCGACCATCGGATAGTCGTCGGCGATCAACAGTCCCGCCTGGCGATAGGTCGGAAAGTTCATATCGCCCTTGCGCAACGCCTTGCGGAAGGCGCAGCTGACGGCTTCCTCCCCGAGATGCTGCATGTAGAAGGATGTCTTTCCCTGGCGTTGCGCCATCAGCATGCGGGCGTCGAAGGCCCTGAGCTTCATCATGTGGCGAAGGCCGATGAGCAGTTCGTCGTCAGAAAGCATGCCCGACCACGGGCCGACTGCCTCACCGTCGCGATTAAGTACGCGGATGATCGAATAGGCGAGCTCGCGGATGTCCTCAGGCGCGACATCCACCTCAGGTCGCGGTACCGCGCCTGCCTTGGCGATCTTGACGTTGGAAAAATCAGGCTGGCCGCCCGGACGGACGGCGGGTTCGGGGACGTGCAAGCTCAGTTGAGCGAATTCCGTCATATGGTCTCATTCCTCCCTTTGCCGTCCGCTCCTCTCCTCCAGGAAGGGACGGCTCATCCCTGGTTTACAGATTGCGTGCAATCACCATGCGCTGCACATCGCTCGTTCCCTCATAAATCTGACAGATGCGGACATCCCGGTAGATCCGCTCGACCGGATAATCGGCCATATAGCCGTAGCCGCCATGGATCTGGATCGCGTCGGAACAGACCCGCTCTGCCATTTCGGAGGCAAAGAGCTTCGCCATCGACGCTTCCGAAAGACAGGGCAGGCCGCCTTCGCGCAATGCCGCTGCATGGAGGACGAGCTGGCGCGCGGCCTCGATCTGCGTCGCCATGTCGGCAAGGCGGAAGGCGACGGCCTGGTGCTCGATGATCGGTTTGCCAAAAGCGACACGCTCGCGCGCATAGTCTCGCGCCGCCTCATAGGCCGCGCGTGCCATGCCAACCGCCTGCGCGGCAATGCCGATCCGCCCGCCTTCGAGATTGGCAAGCGCGATGCGGTAACCTTCCCCCTCCGCGCCGAGCCTGAGTTCGGCGGGGATGAGCATGCCGTTGAAGGCGATCTGGCAGGTATCGGTCGAATGGAGACCAAGCTTTTCTTCGACACGGATCACCTCGTAACCGGGGGTATCGGTCGGCACGATGAAGGCGGTGATACCCTTCTTGCCGGCTTCGGGATCGGTGACTGCGAAGACGATGATCATCTGGCCATTCTTGCCCGACGTGATGAACTGCTTGGCGCCGTCGAGCACATAATGATCGCCGTTGCGGCGCGCGCGGCTGCGCAGGTTTGAGGCATCGGAGCCTGCCTGCGCCTCGGTCAGTGCGAAACCTCCGATCCATTCGCCGCTCGCAAGCCTCGGCAGGAACTGCTGCTTCTGTTCTTCATTGCCGAATTTCAGGATCGGCACACAGGCAACCGAGCTATGGACGCTCATGATGGTCGAGCACGGTCCGTCGCCGGCGGCGATCTCTTCGAGCGCGGCAGCATAGGCGACAGTGCCGGTGTCGGAGCCTCCAAAGCCTTCCGGAACGAGCATGCCGAGCAGGCCGAGCTCGCCCATTTCCTTCAGTTCCTCGCGGGGGAAGGCGTGATCGCGGTCGCGGGCGGCTGCGCCCGGCGCCAGGCGCTCGCGGGCGAAATCGCGCGCGAGATCGCGAATTTGCTGCTGTAGGTCGGAAAGAATCATCTGCTTCCTCCCTTAGTGCCGTTCGAGGGCGACTGCAGTTGCCTCGCCGCCGCCGATGCAAAGTGCGGCCATGCCGCGCCTCAGGTCGTATCGCTCAAGGGCCGCAAGCAGCGTGACAATGATACGTGCTCCCGATGCACCGATCGGATGGCCAAGCGCACAGGCGCCGCCATGCACGTTGACCTTGTCGTGCGGCAGATGGAGATCGCGCATCGCAGCCATGGCGACGACGGCGAAAGCCTCGTTGATTTCGAAGAGATCGACTGTGTCAAACGTCCAGCCGGCGCGATCGGAAAGCTTCTCAAGAGCGCCGACCGGCGCCGTTGCAAAGAGATTGGGCGCCTGCGAATGGGTAGCCTGGGCAGTGATCGTGGCAAGCGGCTGCAATCCGCGGCGTTCGGCCTCCGAGCGGCGCATGAGGACGAGGGCGGCCGCACCATCGGAAATCGAGCTTGAATTGGCAGCGGTCACGGTTCCTCCGTCGCGGAAGGCAGGCTTCAGTGCCGGAATCTTTTCAATTTTTGCCTTGCCCGGCTGTTCGTCGCGCGCAACCGTCAGTTCGCTTTTGCCGGTCTTGATGGTCACCGGTGTGATCTCTTCATCGAAATAGCCGGCCTCGATCGCCTTTTGCGCCCGCGTCAGCGAGGCGATCGCATAGCTATCCTGTGCGGCGCGTGTGAATTGATAGGCCTCGGCGCAGTCTTCCGCGAAAGTGCCCATCAAACGTCCCTTGTCATAAGCATCCTCAAGCCCGTCGAGGAACATATGATCGACAACGCGCCCGTGGCCGAGCCGGTAGCCGCTACGTGCCCGATCGAGGAGATAGGGCGCATTCGTCATGCTTTCCATGCCGCCGGCGACGGTGATCGAAGCACTTCCTGCGGCAATGAGGTCATGAGCAATCATCGTCGCTTTCATGCCGGAGCCGCACATCTTGTTAACGGTGCTGGCGCCGGTCGAAAAGGCAAGGCCAGCGCCGATGGCCGCCTGCCTCGCCGGCGCCTGGCCCTGGCCGGCCGGCAGCACGCAGCCGAACATCACTTCATCAACAGCCCCGGCCTCGACGCGGCTGCGTTCAAGTGCGGCCCGTATTGCGGCAGCTCCGAGCGCGGGCGCCGTAGCATCCTTGAGCTCGCCCTGAAATCCGCCGATCGGGGTGCGTGCCGAGCCGACAATCACGACAGGATCCTGCAATGGCATTTTACTCCTCCCTGACAGCGCCTAACGCGCGCCCATCCGCAATGCGCCGTCGAGGCGAATGACCTCGCCGTTTAGCATGCTGTTTTCACATATATGGCGCACCAGAGCGGCGAATTCAGCAGGCCGGCCGAGCCGCGGCGGGAAGGGCACACTCCTGCCGAGTGATTCGCGAACCTCAGGCGGCATGCCTGCCATCATCGGTGTTTCGAAGATGCCGGGAGCGATTGACACGACGCGAATACCGTGGCGGGCAAGCTCGCGGGCAATCGGCAGCGTCATGGCGGCCACACCACCCTTGGAGGCGGAATAGGCCGCCTGGCCGATCTGGCCGTCGAAGGCGGCAACCGAGGCGGTATTGATGATGACGCCACGCTCGCCTTCGCCATCCGGCTCCTGTTGCTGAATGGCGGACGCGGCGAGGCGGGTCATGTTGAAGGTGCCGATCAGATTGATGCCGATCGCGCGCGAAAAGCTCTCGAGCCGATGCGGCCCATCGCGTCCAATGACCTTTTCGGCCGGGGCAATACCGGCGCAGTTGACGAGCCCACGCAGGCCACCGAAGGTATCGAGCGCAGCGGCGACAACGCGCGCACCATCTTCCTCGCTGGTCACGTCGGCACACAGGTATGAAACCTGCGCGCCGAGCTCTGCGGCGACCATCTCACCTGCCTCTTCATTAAGATCCGCAATGACGACGCACGCCCCGTCTTCGACCAGCATCCGCACGGTTGCTGCGCCGAGACCGGACCCGCCGCCTGTGACGATGAAGGTTCCTCCACGAATCAGCATGGATCATCTCCCACAGCCCTACGATGCTCCTCTCATGTAGCGCCCAGCCAGAATAGCACGGACTTTATGTCGTCCCACTATTGCAAGCGATGACGGAACTGCTTCATATTTTTGGACAATTTTACCACACGAAGAGGGAAGGGGATGACTGAACTCGAAAGGCGCATGATCGCACCGGGATTCGTCGAAGAGGCACTCGAAAGCCTGCGCCGGATGGGAAAACCGACAGCCCCGCTCATTGCTGCGCTCGGACTGCCTCAGCGTGTGGATCAGCCGATATCGGCCGAGCGCTATGGTGCACTGTGGCTCGCGATTGCGGCCGAGCTCGATGACGAATTCTTCGGAATGGGCGGAAGGCCGATGCGCAGCGGAAGCTTCACGCTGCTCTGCCACTGCGTGCTGCACGCACGAAGCCTCGGCCAGGCGTTACGCCGGGCACTGCGCTTTCTCAATGTCGTCCTGGAGGATCCGCGCGGCGAACTGGTCGTCCGTGACGGCCTGGCTGAGATCGAGCTTGCGGACGCCGGCGGGCCTCGCTCGGCTTTCGCCTATCGCACCTACTGGATCATTTTGCATGGTATCACCTGCTGGCTGGTGGGCCGCCGGATCCCCATCCGGCTCGTCGATTTCCGCTGTGATGAGCCAAAACAGGGAGCCGATTACCGGCTCTTCTTCGGTGCCCCCGTCGGATTCTCTCAACCCGTCAGCCGGCTGGGTTTCGACAGTGCCATGCTGGACCTGCCGGTTTCGCGGACCGAGCAGGCACTAAAACAGTTCCTGCGTGGCGCACCGGCGAACATCCTCGTGCGCTATCGCTATGATGCCGGGCTCGCTTCCAGCGTCCGCCGGAGACTGAGCAGGCTGCCGCCGGCTGCCTGGTCGAATTTCGTGGACCTTGCGTCCGACCTGCGCATGCCGGCTTCCACCCTGCGTCATCGCCTGAGTGACGAAGGGCAGAGCTATGCCGGCATCAAGGATGATATCCGCCGCGATATGGCCGTCGACATGCTGCTCAATACGCCAAAGACGATCGGCGACATTGCCACACAACTCGGCTATTCCGAACCCAGCGCATTTTTCCGGGCCTTCCGCAAATGGATGTCGACGAGCCCGGATGCTTTCCGCCGGGAAAGCAGGCAAGCGGTGCAGACGATTAACACGCCGGCCCCTGGCTCCGCCATCAGCAAACCAAGATCGCCCTGAAATCGTTGACGTTGGTGCCTGTCGGGCCAGTCTCGAAGAGGTCGCCGATAGCCTGGAAGGCCGAATAGCTGTCATTGCCATCAAGCAGGCGGCGGGGATCGAGGCCGCCTTCGCGCAGGCGCCTGACGGTGGTGCCGTCGGCAAATGCGCCGGCGTTGTCTTCCGAGCCGTCGATACCGTCGGTGTCGGCTGCCAGGAGATGGATGTCGTGTCCGTCGATTGCGAGTGCGGCGGCAAGCGCAAATTCCCCGTTGCGCCCGCCCCTGCCGCCTTTGGCGCGCAGTGTCACGGTGGTCTCGCCGCCCGAAAGAATGACCGCTGGCTTTTCGAACGGTCGGTTGCGGCCAAGCACCTCACGGGCGATTGCCGCGTGCACCAGTGCAGCATCACGGGATTCTCCCTCGATCGAATCCGACAAGATCACGGGGGTGATGCCATTGGACTTCGCCAGTTGAGCGGCGGCCTCGAGCGACACGCCAGCCGAAGCGATGATGTGATGTTCGTGTCCGGCAAAGATCGGATCGTCCGGAAGGGGAGCGTCTGCGGCCGGTGAGCCCAGGTGGTCGAGCGCTGCCTTCGGAAGCTGCAGGCCATATTGCCGGACGATCTCGATAGCCTCATGCCGGGTGGAGCGATCGGGAACGGTGGGACCTGAGGCGACATGGGCGGGATTGTCTCCCGGGATATCCGAGACGATCAGGCTGACGACGCGCGCTTTCGTGGCCGCCGCGAGCCGCCCGCCCTTGATGGTGGACAGATGCTTGCGCACGACGTTCATCGCCGAGATCGGCGCTCCGGAGGCCAGCAGCATTTCATTAAGCGCGATTTCATCATCGAGTGTCAGGCCTGCGGGTGGTGCGGGCAGAAGGGCCGAGCCGCCGCCGCAAATCAGCGCAATCACCAGATCCTCCGGCCCCAGATCCTTTACCGTCTGGACCAGACGCTTCGATGCGGAAAGACCTGCGGCATCCGGCACCGGATGGGCGGCTTCGATGATGTCGATCTTCTGTGTTTCGCAGCCATAGCCGTAGCGCGTCACGACCACGCCAGCAAGCGGCGCGTCCCAGACGCTTTCAAACGCGCGAGCCATTTGTGCTGCTCCCTTGCCCGCGCCGATCACGACCGTTCGGCCTTTTGGCTTCGCAGGCAGATGCGCCTTGATACCCGACAAGGGATCGGCGGCACGGACAGCGGCGTAAAACAAGGACGTCAAAAAGTTGCGGGGCGATGAAACAATCACAGGAAAATCTTTCGAAACTGCATCGCCGGCCAGCTCTTGCGCCCGGCATCTCTTCAAGCTGCAGCTTCCAAGAGATTAACAGCTTAGGCAAGGCAGGTTTGGCCAGTTTTGTGTATTCGCGTCATCGACGAGGCCAAGCGGCGCGCGAGACTGGTATTGGTGACGCCGAGGGTCCGAAAGACGGTCTTTTGTGGGTTCGACTCCCACTCTTCCGCCCCCGTCGGGCCGACTCCGGAGGCTACCGATAACCGGTATAAGTGCTTCATCCGGTGAACGCGTTGGGCACGTTCTTGCGTGCCGTCAGAGGCGGATGGCCGACGGGCTCGTGCCGAATTTCGCCTTGAAGCTTGCGGCGAAATGCGCCGGTGTCGAGAATCCGCAGGCAGCGGCGATTTCGGTGATGCTGACCTTGCCGGCTCGGACGATTTCGTAAGCCACCGCAAGCCGCCGCTCCTGCACGAAACGGTGAGGCGTCTGGCCCGTGGTCACTTTGAACATCCGGGCGAAGTGATAGGAGCTGAGGCCCGCCTCCGCGGCAAGCCGGTCGAGGCTGAGGTCGCCAGCGAGATCGGCATCGATCAATTGTGTAATGCGTTTCAAATTATGGGGCGAAAGCCCGCCCTGGAGCACGAAGTTGCTGGATCGCACCGGACCGTTCTTGCGCAGCACTTCAAGCAAGATGAGATCAGCTGCCTGGGCAAGCAAAAGGCGGTTGGTGCTTTCCGACCAATCATTCGGCAGGATCGCCCGGTTGATGATGTCCGCAACGAAGCCGTCGGAGAAGAAACTCAAGTCGGGAAGCGTCAAGGTTCGGCTGTCGCGATCGAAGACTTCGCCGGCCAGCCGCTGGAACCGGCTCTGAGAGATGTAGATATGACAGAAATAGACGTCGCGGAGGACGTGCCAGGCGCTGTCACCATCTGCCGGTAGCAGACAGAGCGCTCCCGACGAGCCTACCCCAGACTGCCCGCTGTCCATGCGGCGCACGGCACCATCGAGATAAAGGCTAACGGTGTGGTGCCCGGGATCGCGATAGGAAAGGCGGCTGTTGGCGAAGTTTCGCCATTGCGCAATCGTCAGGCCGCCGCCGAGATCAACCTGCCGCAGCAGCTTGGCGCCCACACCTTCCAAAGCGGATGAAATCGATCCCGTTTGCATGCTTTCTCATAAGGCCGCGGCGGCATCTCCTGCAACTGGGTGCTGCCGAAGACCGCAAGATTTCGATAGTCGCGCAAGTCTATGATAGCGGCAGGTGGTGCAGCGCCATAGAAGACGCCGTTCAATGCCTCCGACAGGAAAGACAGCTCATGGCGCCGCTTCTCTTCGTTCTCACCGTCCTTATCTGGGGCACCACGTGGTTTGCGATCAAGCTGCAGGTCGGCATTGTGCCCGCGGAGGTTTCGATCCTCTACCGTTTCGCGCTCGCAGCCATTGTGCTGCTTGGATTGCTGGCGCTGCGCCGGCGCCTGCCGCAACCGCCATTGAAGCATTGGCTGACAGTCGGCGCTCAGGGCCTTTGCCTGTTCTGCTGCAATTTTCTCTGCTTCTATTATGCCGCCGGCATGCTGCCGAGCGGCATCGTCTCGGTCGTTTTTGCAATGGCAACCCTATTTAACGCGGCGAACGGCTGGCTCCTTCAAGGAAATCGCCCGAGCGGCCGTGTGATGCTGGCAGGCGCCGTTGGGCTCGTCGGCCTGATGCTTCTTTTTGCAGATGAGATGCGCGCGCTCCACACCACGCCTCAGGGTGGACTTGGCCTTTTGCTGGCACTTGCCGGCACCTATTGCTTCTCGCTCGGCAATTTCCTCTCCGCTCGCCATCAAAGGCTGGGGCTCGATCTTTCGTCGACGACGGCCTATGCGATGGTCTGCGGCGTGGCGGCGCTGGGCGCCATTGTACTTGTCCGAGGCCTGCCTCTTACTTTCGATCCATCGCCGGTCTATACGGGCGCGCTGCTCTATCTTGCGATCCCGGGAAGCGTCGTCGGCTTCCTCGCCTATCTGGCGCTCGTTGGTCGATGGGGGCCGGCGCGCGCCTCCTACGCGACAGTGCTGTTTCCGCTCGTCGCCTTAACGGTCTCGACACTCTTTGAAGGCTACGTCTGGACCGCCGAGGCCGTGCTCGGCCTCATCTTCGCGCTTGGCGGCAACGTCATCATGTTCGGCAGGCCCATCAGGCTGCAGCGAGCCGCCCCAGCAAGCCCGACGTGAGTGTTGGATCTGGCAGGCGGTACTGCCGCAAATAAATCCGCAATTTAAACTGCCTTTGGTGATGTGTCGTCGCAGTTGTTTTCCGCTTTGACGAGCCCTTCGCGAAGGTGTTGAACATCGGATTCCTGAGCGTAGTGCATCGTTGCCAGAAATGACGGTATGTCAAATTGCGGGGCAAGCGTTCTTACTTTCTCGAGATGACCTGTAGCGGCGATTTCATCACCGAGCCAGCCGTAGCATGCAGCGACGAAGGCATGCTGGACGTGGTCCATAACTGACAGATGCATAAATGCTTCGATTGCCTCGCCGTACTGATGCGCAGCAAAATGTGATTTTCCGAGGTGGCTCCAAAACCGCTCGGGGTGATGAGGATTGAGCCGCATTGCTTTACGGATCCATTCTATCCCCTCTTCGGGCCGCCCAAGCCACGTCAGCAGCTCGCCTTGCTGAACCACCACCAAGTCATAATTTGGATTGAGGCAAAGCGCGCGCTCCTGGTGATACCGCGCTGTGGTCAAGGCATTGTTATTGACGTTCACCGCTGCCAAAATCCGGTGGACGTCAGCGTCGTTGTCATCCAGCGCCAGCGCCCGATCCAACGCGGCAACGATCTCATCCCAAACTGCATCCTTGTCTTCGCACCAGCCGTTGACCCAGGCTTGGCCCAGAATGCACGCACGCCACGCATGGGCATGGGCATAACCTGGATCGAGCGCGACGGCCCTGTCTATCAGCAATTGCGCCTGTTGATTGTCCGAGACAGTGCCCTTGTGATGCAGCACCTTGGCGGCAAGCGCGCACTCATAGGCGGCCATATTCGCTGGTTTTGTTCGTGCAAGCTGGTCGCGTTGGGCTGCTTCGACGCGACCGGGCAAAGTGGCCACTATCGCGCCCGTCACCTCGTCCTGTATCGCGAATATGTCGTCAAGCTTCCGATCGTATTTGTCTGCCCAGATATGAGCATCGCTGATTGCATCGATGAGCTGGACGGTCACACGGACCCTGTCGCCTATCTTGCGAACGCTTCCCTCCACCAAGTACTGAGCCCCAAGCTTTTCCGCGATTTCGCGTACGTTCACGGCGCGGTTTTTATAAACAAAGCTCGAATTGCGCGAAATGACGAACAGCTCGTGACGGCGGGATAGTTCGGTGATGATGTCTTCAGTAAGACCATCGGCGAAAAACTCCTGATCGGGGTCGCCGCTCATATTGATAAATGGCAGCACAACGATCGAAGGTTTCGCGACAGATCGGTTCGCGTCCGATCCGTCCAATCGAGCGGGGAGGGTGGACGCTTCGAGCCCGAGGCGAAAGAGATGAACCGGACGGCTTATATTTTTAAGCGTCTTTTCTCCCAGATCCTCGATGGCGACTTCGAGCCGGTCGACAATTTGTGTCGCTACGGCCGCGGTGATGCAGACGCCGCCGACGTCGGCCAATTGTTCGATCCGAGAAGCAATATTCACACCGTCACCAAAAATATCCTGCTCGTCAAAAATGATGTCGCCGAGGTTGATCCCGATCCTGAATTCGATCCGCCGATCTTGGGGCACGTCCGAATTGCGCCGCTTCATACGCTGCTGGATCTCCACGGCGCACTTTACCGCATCAGAAACGCTCTGAAATTCGACAAGCATGCCGTCACCGGTCGTCTTAATGATGTGACCCTTGTTCTTCGCAATCGCGGGGTCCATCAGTTCGATTCGGTGAGTTTTCAAGCGGGCCAGCGTGCCTGCTTCATCGATCTCCATCAGCCGGCTATAGCCTGCCATGTCGGCCGCCAGGATCGCGGCTAATCTCTGTTCCATTTCATGTGCCAACAAACAAGAATGACGTTATTTCGCGAGAGCGCTAACCCAAAGTACGATAATCTCCCGGTTGGGGCGCCCGACATTCGATTTTACAGCACGTCGAGGAAATCGACCATCTAAATTAGTCGATGCTTTTATACGTGGGTGCCGCCGGAGATGGGACGGCAATCGCCGATTGCGACGCTCTTCCTCTGGCGACTGCTACCAAGTGCCCGTGGCGAGTGCGAACGGTGACCATTCGGCAAAGTCGTAGCGGATTGGCAGTGCGTCAGCGCGCCAGACAACACGGCGTGGACGAAAACGCCAGTAGCGTTCGGCCCCGTCCAGGGGCTTGACGCAAGGGTGATCGAACAACAGCTCCGCCTCGCCGGTCAGTTGCAGGAGATCGCCGGTCGAAAAGTCAAAAAACGCAAGCCCGGCGTGCGGATTGAGCATGATATTGCCAAGTGTGTTGAAGAAGCGGTTGCCAGTGAAATCGGGAATCGTCAGCCACCCGTCTTCGCCGATATGGACAAAGCCCGAACGACCGCCGCGATGCGACACATCGACCTGTCGAGCTCCGGAAACGTCTACATAGGTAGCGACGAAAAAGGTATCCGCCTGCTCCACCAGTGCGCGGGCAGCACCGTCAAGCGCAGAACTTTGACGCGGTGGCACGGAAGAAGGCCGCGCCGGATCGCGAACGAACCGGACCTGCCGAAGCTGGATGTATTTCGGGCAGTTGCCGAAGCTCTGATCGACCAAAACATCGAAGCCGCGCGCATGCCGGTGCAATGTACCGTTCAAGCGGTTGCGGCGGCGCGTGTCGAGATCGATGCCAAGAAGGGCGAGAGGGCAGCCGTGGTCCATGCCGGTTTCGGCAGGATCGGCAAACTCCCTTTCCAGCTCGACGGAGAGCCTGGCGGAATCCGGCGCATGGAGAAAGCCCGGCCGACCGGAACGAAGAGTGGCCCAGACGTCTCCGTCTCGGTCCACGGCCCCTAAGACCACCATCGGTAGCAGCGGATAAAATTCCCTGTGCTGGTCGATCAGATGATCGCGCACGACGCGGCGCCCGATCTCATCCATTCGCGCTTCGACGCCGAGCCGCGTCTGGAGGGCGATTTCGCCATGATGCCATGGCGACGCAAACAAAGTTGGACCTTCCACAGCGATACTCCTTAAGCCGCAAGGCCGACTGGGGTCTTCTGGAAGTCAACAAAGCCGGGCAGCGCCTCGACACGGTCTAGCCAGGCGCGGATGTTTGAATAGTCCTTGAGATCCACGCCGCCCTCCGGGGCGCGGGCCACGTAGCTGTAAAGGGCGACATCGGCAATCGTCGCTCGGTCGGCAGCGATCCAGTCCCGGCCTTCCAGCTCAGCCTCTATGAGCACCAGTATGGCATGAGCGCGCGGGATGACTTCTTCCGGGCGATAGGGCGCCTTGAAAACATTGATGAGCCGCGCCTGCGCCGGACCATGCGCGATCTGACCGGCCGCCACTGATAGCCATCGCTGGACGGCGGCGGCACCTTTGGAATGCTCGGGAAGCCAGTCGTTGCGTCCTCCCTTCTTCGCAAGATAGACAAGAATGGCATTGGAATCGCAAATAATGGTGCCGTGGTCGTCGAGCACCGGGACCTGGCCGAACGGGTTCAGCTTGAGGAATTCAGCCTGCTTGTGCTCCCGTTTCGCCAGATCGACGAGCACGAGCTCGTGGTCGATGCCAAGCAGGCAGAGAAAGAGTCGCGCACGATGGGCGTGGCCCGACAGCGGATGATAGTAGAGCTTCATGTCAGCCTCCTGAGTCATAAGGTCGGCTGCATCATGATTATTAAGATCAATGATGGTAAGAGTGAAAAAAGGCACTAAACCATTTCATAAGTTGAAATAATAGACTCGGCCTAGGAGAGGTTGATGGACCGGTGGCAGGCGATGCGGGTATTCGTACAGGTGGTGGACAGCGGCGGTTTCGCACCAGCCGCTAAAGTCCTGCATATGAGCCCTCCGTCGGTAACGCGAGCGGTATCCAGACTGGAAAGCTTGATCGGTACGCGACTCCTCGTCCGCACGACCCGTTCGCTAAAGCTGACGGCAGCTGGCGAAGGATATATGGCCGACTGTCGACGGATACTCGCGGAAATTGCCGAGGCGGAAGCCAATGCGGCGGGCAGCTTCACGCATCCGGCGGGATTGCTGACCGTGACGGCGCCTGCGCTTTTCGGGCGCATCCACGTGCTTCCTGTGATACTCGATTTTCTCGATCTTTATCCTGCCATGCAGGTCAAAACCGTATTCGTGGATCGCGTCACCAACCTGGTTGAGGAAGGTCTGGACGTTGCTGTGCGTATCGCATCACTTCCCGCCTCCGGCCTCGTCGCGCGTCGGATCGGGTCTATCCGGCAGGTGCTTTGCGGTTCGCCAGACTATTTCGCCCGTCAGGGCGAGCCGAAAAAGCCGGAGGATCTTGCGGGTCACAGAATGATCGGACGCGACGGCCTTTTTGGCCATTCGGAATGGCTGTTCGGAAAGGACAGCAGCATTCGCGTGCCCATCAGCGCCAGGCTCATCTGCAATACGAATGACGCAGCGATCGCGGCCGCTGTGGCGGGCTGGGGACTTTCCCGCTTCCAGTCCTACCAGGTGGCGCCAGAGATACAGGCCGGCCGTCTCAGGGTCATGCTTGCAGAGTACGAACGCGAGCCGGTGCCGGTTCACATCGTTCACGCGCAAGGGCGCATGGTTTCCGCCCGGGTGCGTGCCTTCGTGGATTTCGCGGCAGAACGCTTGCGACGCCGCGCGGGCGTGAATGCAGAGCTTTCGAAAGGCAGATGAACGCCAGCGAAAAACGCACGCCGCGAGAGACTCACGGCGACGTCCGGGCAATGCCGTCACTTATAGTTCGAGGCGTTTGAAGGCTTCCGCAGGCGCATCGTTTGAACGCATGAGGGCCTTCATCAACTCAAGCATCCACCGTTCCCGAGCGGGATCCTGAAGGGGCCTCTCTTGCCCGGGATCGGTTGCCAGATCATAGAGACGCGTTTGTTTCTCAAGCAATGCTCCAGGCCCATAATTGTCGAACATCGGCGATCTCTCGGTCACCGGCACCCGCAGCAGAGGAACATTCTTGGTCCACGAAAACGGCTTGGCCAACGTCGCCCCTGATAATTCTTCCGGCGTGAATGGCCGCGTTATGTGCGTAGGCATAACCGTATACTGATAGATATCCTGCTTCAGGAGATCGGCTGGAAACCTGTGGTAGGTATAGCGGCCATCGGTTACGTTAACTGCGCCGCCGAAATAGCCAAAGATAACCGCATCCTTGGAATTCGGCTTCAGAAGCGACTGCCCTTCTGTCTCAGGCGGGGCATCTACTCCAAATATATCGAGAAATGTCGGCCCCACGTCGATGGACTGGGTCAGCCGGTCAATCCTTCCCGCAGCAAGCCTGCGCGGATCATGGATGAACAAGGGGATGTGTACGATCTCCTCGTACATGTTCATGCGGTTCTTGGCCCAAAAATCGTGTTCTCCGAGAAGGAACCCGTGATCGGTTGTGACGATGAGCGCGGTGTCTTTCCACATATCATGTGTATCGAAGTAATCGAGCAGCTGGCCGAGCAAAAAATCGCATAGTGACACGATCGCGTAATAGTTCGCTCTGAGTTCATCAGCTTCTTCCGGCAGTTCCTCAACCCGTCCATAGCGGGGCCAGTCACGGATTGGCCCATTCCATCCGGTTTTGAAAGGTTCCTTGAAGCGCTCCGGCGCGAAGAAGGGTTCGTGCGGATCGAATGTTTCGATCTGCAGGAGCCAGTCATCAGCCTGGCGATTGAGATCGAGAAACTCCAAACCATGCGCAAAGCACTGTACAGAGGGAAAGTCCTTTTCTTGCCTTATGAATTCTCGATTGATCATGTATGGCCCATACTTGCTGATCGGGCCGCCGCCGGTCTGTGCTTCGTGATATTTTTCCCGTAGACGCTCCCAATGTGGCTGCACCATTGCCTTCCACGGATCCGACTCCTGACCTCGCACGAACTCGAAGGTCGAATACCGATTGTGATAGGTCGCGCCGCCGTCTTCCCAATAATGGTAGTGATCGGTGATCAGGTGGCTATGCACGCCCTTCTGCTTGAGAAGCTCGGGAAAGGCATTGTCAAATGGTTCGAGAGGCCCCCAACTGCGATGCAGAAAAGTCAGGCGGCCTGTCAGGAGATCCCGCCGTGCCGGCATGCAGGGCAGCGAGCCCACATAATGCTTGTCATAGACCATCGAGCGCCCGGCAAGGCGGTCAAAGTTCGGCGTTGGTATTCGAGATCCGCCGTAGCAGCCGAGCATGTGGCGATTGAGGGAATCGAAGAGAACAAAGACGGTTTTCATTGGCAATCTCCTCTTACGCGGTTGCTCCTGACGACAGGCACAGCCCGCCCACGCCTGGGCGTTGCGCATGGCAGTCCGGTCAGTCCGTCATCGGCGCCAGGCCCTCGATCTCCATGATGAATTCGAATTCCCGGGCAAGCCCCGGCGAATAGGCGACGACAGGGCCGCCTTCGAACAGAAGAGTGCATAACGCGGGCATGGCCACTTTCGCGCCCGCTTCGCAAGCGATGAGTGCGCCTGCGAGCATATCCCATGCGTTCAGATGCCGCTCGTAATAGAGATCGGCCGCACCCTCTGCGACACGTAGGAGGTCGATCGCGGCCGCGCCCATGCGGCGGTAGTCCATGCCGCGCTCATGTAGGCGCCGGGAGACGGCAAGGTGCTCGTCGAAGCTCGTTTTGCGCGAATGGCCGAGAATGCAGATGGCATTGGCCGGATCGTTCGTCGTCGCAGCACGAATGGGTGTTCCCTCGCGAAACGCGCCCCTGCCACGGATTGCCGAGACGACAGAATCCTTGGCGGCATCGTAAACGACGCCGATCTCCAGGCAGCCTTCGGCGCAAAATGCGATCGATACGCCCCAGTGGCGGAAGCCTCTAATGTAGTTCGTCGTACCGTCGATCGGATCGACCACCCAGGTTCCAGCGCTGCCGGCTCCGCCGCCGGTTTCCTCACCCACAAAGGTGTCTTGCGGGAACAGCCCAAGCAGTCCGTCGCGAATGGCCCGCTCGGCATTGCGGTCGGCGACGGTCACGAAATCCTGCAGGCCCTTGTTTTCGACCTTCAATCCCGAACCCATTTCCGCGCGGAAGCGGGCCGCCTCGCGGCCGACATGGCGGGCGATCTCTATCGCCGCCGCAGTGCGGGCCTCAAGGGCGGAGGGATCGAATGCGGAACTCATCAGGCAGTCCTTCTCTTGATCAACGAAACGGGCGTGAATTCTACGCGCGCCGTCATATCCGGCTGAGCCATCCGGCTCATCAGCAAGCCGATCGCCTGGTCGGCCTGCAGGTCGCAAGGCTGGCGGATGGTTGTGAGCTCATAGGCAGCCCAGCTTGCCTGGGGAATATCGTCATGGCCGATTACGCGCATGGCGGGTACGTCTTCGCGGCTGCGGCCCGACATCAGACGGTCGATCACGCCGCAGGCCATGTAGTCGTTGGCGCAGAAGACGCCGTCGATTCCCAAGGAGATGAGCCCGGATGCCGCGTCGAAGCCGCTTCGGTAGTCGTTTAGCGCGACGGTGAAGAGCTGCGCCTCGAGGCCGCGCTGGCGGCAGCGGGCAAGGAAGGCCTCGCTGCGGCGGCGTGCCGTGTAGGAGACGGAGGAAGCGGCAATTGCGGCGAGACGCCTGGCGCCTTTATCGACCAGGTGATCGGCGGCCAGATTTCCGGCGGTCTGGTCATCGGAAATGATGCGGTCGACAAAGGGAATCTCGTCGCCCTTGTTGATCAGCACGATCGGCACGCCTTCGGCGGCGCACTGCTCGCAGATTTCCGTCGGCGGTGCGTCCGATGTCACGATTACGCCGGAGACGGCATAATGCAGAAGCTGGCCGATGACGGTCGAGGTATCAGCTTCCTTGGAGGTCGGCAACAGAATAGGACGGAAATTGCGGAGAATGAGCGTGCGCGCCAGATGCTCGATCTGAAGCGTACGGAATGGGTTGTCTAGCCCGGCGGCGACGACGCCGACGAGATCGGAGCGCTTGTTCGTCAGGCTCCGCGCGAGGTAGTTGACGCGGTAGCCGAGCTCCTTGGCCGCTTGATAGACCTTTTCGCGGGTCTTCGGCGAAACGCTCGCATCCGGCGTGAAGGCGCGCGATACGGCCGCGCGCGAGACGCCCGCAACGCGCGCCACGTCGAAAGACGTTACTCTGCGCGGTCCTTTATCCTTGTCTGCCAAACGTTCTTTCCCCACCCGGCCCGGTGCGCATCATATCCGGCAGATCCGTGCAGATACCAAGCACCGGCAGCTTCATGATCTCATCGAGGATCGGCCCTCTTTCCTCATGCCACAAAACGATCTCGCGGCCTCTTGCGAAGGCGCGCTCCATCAGCGCCGGGGTGACCAGATCTTGCGGCCGCTCGCCGGCGCGCTCCCAGCAAAGATGCAAGATGTCGGCATCCGCCTCGTCGCCGATCACGTGCGGATTATCGCCGACGCGAACAAGCACAGACAGCGGATAGTCGCAACCGGCTTCGCGAAGCTCGCGGACCTGTGCGATGTCGAAGGAGCCGAGGCAGGCGAAGCGCTGGCCCTTTTCGAGCAGTTGCTGCCAGCAGGGGAGGCCGCTTCCCGGTGCTTTCAGCTCAATATAGAGCCCGGTCCCGGTCTCGCGGCCAAGGGTGGCGACCGCCTCGAAGGTCGGGACGTCGACGCCGTCCAGTGCGGCAAGCTCGGTTGCCACCATCTCCGAAATACGCTTGTCCACGCCGAAGACGCGCTTAAGATGGTCGTCATGGGAAACGACGACGACGCCGTCCTTGGTCAACTGCGTGTCGAGCTCCCACATTTCTGCCCCGAGCTCCGCCGCCAGACGGAAGGCGGCGAGCGTATTTTCGCGGGCATACCCGCTCGCGCCACGATGGCCGATGCAGAGAGGCAGCCGGCCCTTGCCGGCAGGCCAGCCATAGCGCTCGAAGAAGGCTGAGAAATCGCGTTGCATCAGAGCCTCCGTCCGTCTTCGTCGAAAATGAACACGTTGCGGCTGTCGATTGCCCAAGTGACCTCGTCGCCGATCTTGATGTCGTGGCGGACCGGTTGGATGGAGCGCAGCAGTGGTCCCCCGGCAAGCCGCACGTCATAAAGATTTTCACGGCCCTGCGTTTCGGCGAAGTTCACGACGCCTGTGACCGGCACGTCGCCGGTTGGATTGTAGTGCTCCGGCCGCACGCCGAGCATCAGCTTGGCGCCATCGGAGGCGTCCACCGAAGCGGGGAGTGGAACTTTGATCTCGCTGCCTGGAATGGAGAAGACACCCTTTGCCGCCACGCCGTGCAGGAAGGTGATCGGCGGGTTTCCCAGGAAGCCGGCAACGAAGGCGGTGCGCGGGTCGCTATACATCTCTGCCGGTGTTGCGATCTGTATGATCTCACCTTCTTTCATGATGGCGATGCGGTCGCACATGCTCATGGCTTCCACCTGGTCGTGGGTGACCAGGATCGCGGTGATGCCCGTCTCGCGCTGGATGCGGCGGATTTCCGAGCGCATCTCCAGCCGGAGCTTTGCGTCGAGATTGGCGAGCGGCTCGTCGAGAAGCAGGACGTCCGGTTTGCGGATCAGCGCGCGGGCGAGCGCCACGCGCTGCTGCTGCCCGCCGGAAAGCTCAGAGGGGTGGCGGCCCATCAAGTTGCCGATCTGCACGAGAGCGGCGATGCGGTCGACCTCCTTGCGGATGTCGGCTGAGGGCATGGCCTTGACCTTCAGGGGAAAGCCGATGTTTTCGGCAACCGTCATGTGCGGATAAAGCGCATAGGACTGAAACACGACGCCGACATTTCGCACCTGGCTCGGAAGATCGGTAACATCGCGGTCACCGAACAGGATGCGGCCCCCAGTGGGGCGATGGATGCCGCAAACGGCAAAGAGCGTCGTCGACTTGCCGCAGCCCGAAGGACCGAGCAGGGCTAGCATCTCGCCGTGGGCCACTTGCAGGTTCATGTTCTCGATGACCTTGGTGGCGCCGAAGCTCTTCGAGAAATTGTCGAGGAGGATACGCATCAGCCTTTGCTCCCGCCGCCATAGATATTCATGAGATATTTGTGGAAGAATCCGTAAAGCAGCAGCACCGGGATCACGTAGAACACGCCTACCGCCTTGAAGGTGCCGAAGTCGAAATTGTTGTCATCGGCGATCAGCCCCGAAAGGTACACCGAGAGCACCTGTACCTGACCGCCTGGGGCCAATACCTGCGGCAGGATGAATTCTCCCCAGCCCGAAAGGAAGGAGAAGAGCGCCAGCGCCATGATCGCAGGACGCACCTGCGGCAGCACGAGACTGCGCCAGACCCTAAAGCGCGAGGCACCGTCGACGACACCGGCCATTTCTATCTCCCAGGGCACGCTGTCGTAGAACCCTTTCATCAGCCATATGCCGAGTGGCAGATCGATTGCGGCCTTCACAAGGATGACGCCGATCAGTGAATTATAGAGTCCGACCATCTGCAGTACGATGAAGATCGCGATGATGAGTGTGACCGACGGGAAGGCGTGCAGCACCATGACGCCGGCAAGGAAGAAGCCGCGGGCAGGCACGTTCAGCCGCGACAGCACATAGCCCGCCATGGAAGAGACGAGGAGTACGACGGCCGTCGTACTCGCGGTGAAGATCAGCGTGTTCAGCGTCACCAGCCAGATGTTCGGCCTTCCAGGCGGCGTCTGCCAAAGGAATGTCCAGTGCCGCAGGGTAAGCGTATCGGGCATCAGCGCCGCCGGTTGCTTGTCGGTGATCGTATCGATGAAGAGATAGGCATACATCAGCACCAGCGGCAGGCTGACGATGGCGAGCGCCAGAATGACCGGCCAGGTGCGGTAGTTCGCTGAGGGCTGCGATTTCTCCGCCATGATCAATCCTCGATGAGCGGCCGCGCAACCAGCGTGGCGTAATTGAAGACGCGCAGATAGGCGAGCGACAGGATGATGCCGATAATCACGAGGACGAGCGCCATGGCGGCGCCAAGGCCATATTCCAGATTACCCGCATAGTTATTGAGCGCCGTGTGATAGGCGGCAAGCGACCAGACTTCGGTCGCCTTGCCCGGCCCGCCGCGGGTCGAAAGGAGGATTTCGTTGAAGGAGGCAAGCAGCGACAGCGTCTGGTAGCAGGTGACGAACAGGATCGGCCAGCGCATCTGCGGCAGGATGATGTAGCGGATCTGCTGCCAGCGGCTGGCGCCATCCACCTCGCTTGCGAAGAACTGGCTCTTCGGGATCGCCTTCAGCGCCGAGGAAAAGACCAGCATGCCCATCGAGGCGCCGATGAAGCCGTTGATCAGCACCACGAAGAGCCAAGCGTTATAAGCGTTGTCGAGAAGATAGTTCTTCGGCGAGTAGCCGAACTTGCCCATGAAGGTGGAGATGAAGCCGGTATCCCAGGCGAGCCATTTCCACATCAGCACATAGATAACGACGGGCGTGATGCGCGGCAGGAGCCAGACGGACCGAAAAATCGTTGCCTGCGTGTTCGGCATGTAGTGAGTCCAGATCGCGAGGAGCATGGCGTAGCTCGTGTTGAAGAGCACGAGCACAAGGGCGACGTAGAGCAATGTGTTGAAAAGGATCTGCGCCATGTCCGGTGACGAGGCGATGCGCGAGAAGTTCTCCGTCGTCCAGCTCCAGCCGGTGTAGGTCGCGCTGGCGAGGCCTTCCTTCTGTTCCGGCGTCATCTTGAAGCCGAACTTGTCGAGCGAGGTGAAAAGGTCCTCCTTGCTCGAGAAACGCAGATTGGCAACGGAGCGGTTGAACTGCTCTGAGATTTGCTTGACGTCCCGGGTCGATGGCCGGTCGTTAAGATCCTTGATCATGCGCTCGGCTTCGCGGCGTGAAGAGAAGACCTCACCGAGATGTTTTTCGCGCAGCTCCATGGCGATGCCAGGCTCAAGCGCAAGGCCCTCGACGCCCTTGATACCCTCCTCGTCGATCGCGTAGCGCGGCTCGGTAAGCTGCTGCACGACCTCCGGCATCTCGCCCTTGAGCGCGATGAGCGAATTTGGGGCGATCTGGTAGGCGCCGCCCGAAATGCCCGTGGCGGTCGTCATGTTCGTGAAGGAAAAGACGGCGGTTAGGACTACCGGCATCAAGAAGAACAGCACAATCATGATCGCGGCCGGCGCGATCATTATGAGCCCGAGCGTTCTGGACGATCTCATGAAAGCCTCCGCAAAATATCCGGGCGGATGAGGCCGCCCGGAGGCTTGCTTGCGCTTAGCGGATGATGATTTTGTCGCCGAGCGTGCTCTTCAGCTCGCCTTCTACGTCGTTGACGGCAGCATCGACGCTCTTGGCGCCTGTCCAGGAGGCCTCGAGGCCCTTCCACATGATGTTCCAGTAGGTGCCGAAATCGGCATTGTTGGGCATCGCGTTGGCGTAGGGCAGAAGCCGCTCGGTGGCTTCGCGCGTCCAGCGGTCGGAGGAGTAGAGCTCGATCTCGGTTTCCGACTTCGAAATGCCGAGATGCGCGGACTTGACCGCATGCAGCACATTGATGCGCGGCTCGGAGGCGATCTTGATCAACTGGGCGGCAATCTCGGTGTCGTCCTTGTCGTGGCCCGAGGTCAGAAGATAGACCAGCGGATGCGTCAGCGTGTTGGCTTTGCCACCCTCGCCGGCCGGGATCAGTGTGAAGATGACGTTGCCGAAAAAGTCCTTCAAGCCTTCCTGGTTGACGTAGCGGGCATAATGCCAGGTGCCGCCGTGCCAGATCCCGGCCTTGCCGGAAGCCACTTCCTTCCACCACTGGTCGGCCGGCATCCCGATATGGTTCTTCTTGGTGACGCCGTCTTTTACAGCATCGGCGAAGAACTGGTACGCGCGCTGCATCGCAGCTTTGTCGAAGACCAGCTTGCCGTCTTCTTCCATCGTCCCGCCGAAGCTCGTGTAAAATTGCCAGAAATCCGGACCGTTGGTGTAGCGCGGGTAGAAGCCATAGCCTGGCTGCACGAGGCCCTTGTCCTGCATCTTCTTGGCGTCTTCCAGCAGGTTCTTCATCGTGTAGCTGCCGTCCTGGACCTTCTGCGGCAGAGCGTCGAGATCAGCATCGTTATATCCGATCGCCTTCATGTGAGGCTTCCAGAAGAACATCGGGCGAGACTCGGCGTCCTGCGGGATGCCGTAGACCGTGCCGCTGAAGGAGGCAATGTCCATTAGGTTTTCATAGATGTTGTTAAGCGGCCAGGAATCGAGGTCGACATAGTCCTCAATCGGCACGATCAGGCCGGACTGTGCCCAGGGGCCAATGTCCTCGTGGCCGGTGACGACGATGTTCGGAGCGGTTTTCGCCTCGGCGGCAAGCGTCATCGCCTGCTTGAAGTCCTCCCAGCCGCTATAGGCCTTTTTCTCGACCTTGATCTTGAGGTCTTCGCCCTTGATAGCGGCTTCTCGCTGAAGCTGCTCGGCTGCAATATCGATTGCGTCGAGGCGATAGACGTCGTTTGGGCCTGTGCCGCCGGCCCAGACCGTAACGGTCAGATCCTTGGCAAAGGACAGGGCGGTCGTCGAGGCTAGGATGGCGGCCGCGACGGTCATGCACTTCAATGTCGGCAAAATAGTCATCTCTTCATCTCCCCAGAGATTGGTGCGAGCCTCTTGGCGGGCCATCACCATTGCTGACGGCCGGCCCGGAGATCCCATGAAAAGCGCGAACGGTTTCCGCTCTAGGGGATCTGCGTAACGACCGCGTGACAATATTGAGCACGTGTGCAAAATTATTATGACTCGGTGGAAAAACATTGCAAGCGACGTTTCGCAGCGCGCCGAATCCGGCTTCGAAAACCCTTCGGACCGCATCCTCCTTCGACAGGAGAACAGTATAGCGCTGCGAATATTCCAAACCATCCGGTCGCCTTGCCCAGAACCCACCGTTTCGCGGTAGCCCCCCGCTGTCCTATTCCGGTCCTGACCGCTGGTCGCGTAAATCTCATCCGGCGGGTTGGCCGGCAAAGTTTTGCGCAACGGCTCTCATTTTATTGAGAGTCATCAAGCAAAGCTCGGACAAAGCTCGTTTCAGCTACGTCGATCGTTCCCTCGGGCAACTTCAGGACGCGATCGATGGCAGTACCATAGAGCCTGAGGCGATTGTCGAGCATCTTCACGGCCTGCTCGACATTGCCCTCGCGGCTCCTTATCAGGGCCTCGCGCATCACGCTGCTGAGGGAAAGCCGAAAGAGGAGAAGCATCTCTGCGTACGCTTCGGCGTCTGGCGCGTCGAAGAGACCCTCCTCTGTTCCCTTTCGGAGAACATCGGCCAAAAGCGGGACCACGATGCGGGTCACAGCCTGATCGATGCGGTGGAACAGCACGATGTTTTCCGGGCGGGAGATGACATCGAATACTGTTCGCAGTTGCGGGGCAAGCTCGACCTTGAGGCGCCGCGATCCTGCGAACAAAATGTTCAGCCGTCCCACGGCGTCGAGCGTAGGATCGTCCAGGAGCGGTCGAATCTCTTCAAGGCTTTCGCGGGCAAGGCGGGCAGCGAATGCTTCAAGCAGCGCCTCCTTGGAGGGAAAATAGTGATAGAAGGCACCCTTCGACACGCCTGCTTCGCGAATGATGTCGTTGATCGTGGTATGATCGTAGCCATGAGCGAAGAAGAGCCGCTGAGCGCAATCCAACAATTCGCCCGAGCGGATTTCTGGGTGTTTTCTGACACGCATCGCGGCGCTCGTTTCTTTCGTATGTTCCCCTGACCAGCGGAGCGGAATTCGATGCTGCGGTCGAATTCTTCAGATTTATAGACCGACGGTCGGTCTAATGCTATAGGTTCGGCAACAGCAGCAGTTCAAGGCAGATGGCGTGAGACCGTTCCGCTTGCTTTCCGTTGTCGTCGCTCTCTCCTTGGCAGGCGGTTTGGCCGCTTGGTATGTCTGGCACCCCATCCCCGTATCGGTCGTCGTCCCGGCGCGTGGTAGTGCTGCCGAAATCGTCTATGCCAGTGGCGTTGTTGAACCTCTGACTTGGGCAAAAGTCACGCCGCTGGTACGCGAACGGATCGTCGAGCAATGCAACTGCGAAGGTGCAGCCGTAAAAAGGGGCGACATACTTGCTCGCCTCGATGACAGCGAGGCGAGGGCGGCCCTTGCCGAGCTCGAGGCGCGGCTCGCGCTGGCGGAGCAGGAATTTCGGCGCTACAATTTGATGCTGGAGAAAAACACCGCAGCCCAGCAGTCAGTCGACCGGGCAAGCAGTGAGGTGCAGCAGCTCAAGGCGCTGGCGGCCGGCCAACGGGCACGCCTTGACAGCTTCATCATTCGCGCTCCGATCGATGGTGTCGTGCTTCGCCAAGACGGCGAAGTGGGCGAAGTCGCCGATCTCGGAACGGCGCTCTTCTGGGTTGGGGAACAAAAACCGCTGCTCGTGGTCGCGGATGTCAACGAGGAGGATATTCCTCGGCTCCGGCTGGGACAGAAGGCCCTGCTCAAATCTGATGCCTTCAAGGATCAGACCCTCGATGCAACCGTCAGCAGCATAACGCCGAAGGGCGATCCGGTGACGAAGACTTATCGCGTGAAGCTGCGTCTTCCCGACGACACGCCGCTGATGATCGGTATGTCGACTGATGTGAACGTCATCGTCCGCGTCTCGGAAAATGCACTGCTGGTTCCCGCCGTTGCGATGCAGGCTGAGAAAGTCTTCATCGTCGAAGGAAACTCCGCCCGGCTGCGTGAGATCAAATCCGGTATCCGCGGCCCGAGTGGCATCGAGATTAGGTCCGGTCTGGATGAAAAGGCGCGCGTGATTTCACCGTTTCCGCAGGACCTGAAGGATGGGGCCCGGGTTACGATAACCGGTGCTGCGAAGTGAGGTTCTGATGCGGCTGATTTTCGAGATCGCCGTCACCCATATTGCCGGCCGCGGCCGGCAGACACTTGTTGCCGTGTTCGGCGTTGCCGTCGGTGTCGGGTTTTCCATCGCCATGGCGGCACTCATGCAGGGCGGACAGGACGATTTTGTGGAACAGTTGATCAATACCATGCCGCATGTCGAGATCACCGACGAGCAGCGAACGGCGCGACAGCAGCCGGCCGAAACCGTATTCCATGCGACGGAGATCTTCGGACTGAGGCCGCGGGAGGACCGCCGCGGCATCATCAATCCGACTGCCGCGCGCTCCTGGCTCGAGGCATGGATACCCGGCCGGCTCGCACCGGACCTGAAGCTGCAAGGTGTCATTCGTTACTCCAGCCGCGAGGTCGGAGCATCCGTGATCGGCATCGAACCGGTCGCCGAGCGCAGCGTGTCGCCTATCATCGGCGATTTCGTGGAGGGTAGTTTCGGAGCCCTTGCGGCAGGCGGGAACAATATCGTCATCGGCGATACGATGGCAAAACGCCTCGGCGCCGGACTGAACGATACAGTTGCCGCGGTTTCGTCCGAGGGTCTCACGCGCAATTTCAAGATCGTCGGGCTCTTTCATACCGGTACGACCGCCCGGGATGAGGGCGAAGCTTATGTCCTGCTGAAGAACGCGCAGATCCTGAGCGCGCGCACCAACGCCATCAATGAGATCCGCATCAAGCTTGCCAATCCCGATGACGCACCAGTGGTGGCGCGCCGGATCGAGGCCGAACTCGGCTATAGGGCCGAGGCTTGGCAGGAGGCCAATGAATCGCTCCTCGAAGCGCTCGTGATCCGCAATGTCATCATGTACACCGTTGTCGCAGCAATCATGCTGGTCGCTGGTTTTGGCATCTACAATATTATCTCGACGATTACTCACGAAAAGGCGCGCGATATCGCCATCATGAAGTCGCTCGGTTTTGCCGAGGCAGACATGCAGCGCCTGTTTCTGCTCGAAGGCGTCGCCATCGGGGCCGGCGGATCAGCGCTCGGTTGGCTGCTTGGCTTCTCGCTCGTCTATGCCTTGTCCCTGGTGCGCTTCGAGCTTGCTGCGACAGGGCAGGAAATAACACGTCTGCCGATTGCCTGGAGCATTCTGCATTACGCAATTGCCTCAGGTTTCGCGCTCAGCTCGGCGGCTTTTGCCGGCTATCTCCCGGCTAGGCGTGCAGCACGCCTTAATCCCGTGGATATCATAAGGGGTGCGACATGAGCGCCTTGATTGAAGCGAAGAACCTCACACGCATCTTGACGGAAACCGTCCCCGTAACACTGGTCGAGGATGTGTCTTTGACGATCGGTGAGCGGGAATTCGTTGCAATCACTGGACCTTCCGGTTCCGGCAAGTCTTCGCTGCTCTATCTGTTGGGACTGCTGGACGAGCCGACGAGCGGCAGGCTTTCGATAGGCGGCAGAGACACCGATCCGATGGACCAAAGGGAACGCGCCGAAACCCGCCTCTCTATGCTGGGCTTCGTCTTCCAGTTCCATTTCCTCCTGCCAGAATTTACGGCGCGGCAGAACGTTGAGATCCCGATGCGCAAGCTTGGCCGTTTGAGCCGGCCGGCCATGCAGGCGCGAGCTGAAGAACTCTTGGCATCGCTTGGCCTTGCCGACCATATCGATAAGAGGCCAGATCAGCTTTCCGGCGGTCAACGGCAGCGGGTCGCTGTGGCACGCTCGCTTGCGAATGATCCACCCATCCTGCTTGCGGACGAGCCGACGGGAAGCCTCGACAGTCAAAGTTCTGAGCAGGTCTTTTCGATCCTCGAAGGGCTCGTGCGCGAACGCGGCAAGACGGTTGTCGCCGTCACCCATGATCTCGATATGGCGGCCCGTATGGGGCGGCGCATTCATCTCATGGATGGCAAGATCGCCCATCCTTGAGGTCGTGCGAGCGGAGGCATTTGGCTGTGGTCGAAATCCAATGGCGATGGTGAAGGCTCCGACCAATGCTCCGAAAAGCGCGACGACCTGGACGGCAAGGGCGATCATGCGGGCTGACGCTGGTCGAACGAAGCATGCGTATAGACCAACCACCAAGATCGCCGAGATGACGTTGCACTGCCAGGTCTCTCCGGTTTCAAATCTCGTCGCGGCGAGGAATAAACGGGTTGGGCTATTTCTCGCATAGACGCCGAGCGCCATAATAGGGTTGGTAGGTACAGTCAGAAGCGCGGAACGAACGATAACTGCGGGAGCAGGCCGTGATATTGCAGGACGGTGCGGCGTTCTCTTCGCTTGTCATCATTCCTGTATCCGGATCGATCTGCGGTGCAGGCTCAGCCATCGCCGCCTGCATGAATTCCCGCCAGATGCGAGCCGGAAGTGCGCCTCCTGTGACACCCTTCATTGGCGCGTCATCGTCGTTTCCGACCCAGACTCCGGCGACCAGGGCGTCCGTGAAGCCGACGAACCAGGCGTCGCGGTTGTCCTGACTGGTACCTGTCTTGCCGGCCGCAAACATGCCGGGATCGGCGTCGCGGCCGGTGCCACGCTCAACGACCAACTGCAGTAACGCAAGAAGGTCCGGCTGATACGGAGAGAGGTCGATAGACGCCGGCACTTGGGCACCTACGCGGAAGCCTCTGGGCTGGCCAGATGCTTGAAATTCGACAATACCCCACGGCTCGACGGGCGCCCTTCCAAGGCGTACCGATGCGTAGGCGCCGGTCAGATCGAGCAAACTCACCTCCGAAGCACCCAGCGACAAGGCAGGCGCCGTCGTCAGGGCCGCGTTTATGCCGAGCTCCTTGGCGGCCGCGGCGACACTGTCCAGTCCCACCTCCTGGGCAAGGGCTGCGGTGGCGGCATTCAACGAGCGAGCAAAAGCCTCCGCCAGCGAAACCCAGCCGCGGTATCCACCCCCGGAATTTTGGGGCGACCATCCGTTTATCTCGATGGGCCCGTCGAGGACCTGATCCGACAGAGAAAGCCCCTTTTTCAACGCAGCATAATAAACGAACAACTTGAATGTGGAGCCTGGCTGACGCATCGCCGTGACAGCACGGTTGAACTGGCTGGTCTTGTAGTCGTGTCCGCCGACCATTGCGACAACCGCACCATCGGGCGTCATGGCGACCAGCGCCGCCTGCGATGCGCCGCGAGCCTTTCCCTCTTCGTCGAGAGCCTGTCTCACCACCCGTTCGGCAATTTCCTGCAGACGCGGTACCAACGTCGTGCGCACTGTCGTCGAGCCGGGAGAGGAGCCCGCGATCTCGCTCGCTTGTGGCGAAACCCAATCGGCGAACCAACTGCCGGAGCGCGGCGTCGGTGTCGTCGGGTGCAGTTCGGCGAATTCATTCTTGGCGGCGTCGGCTTCTTGCGGGGTAAGCTTGCCGTTGGCGGCCATCGCGTCGAGCACTGTTGCCGTGCGTTGGCGTGCACCCTCGAAATTGTCGATCGGGTTCAACTGGCTCGGAGCCTTCAGCAGACCCGCCAGCATCGCCGATTCTGGAATATCGAGCGCACCGATATCCTTGTTGAAATAGATCCGTGCCGCTGCCGGCATTCCCGTAGCGCCGGAGCCGAGGTAGACCGAATTCAGGTACCGCGTCAGGATCTCCTGCTTGCCGAGCTTCCATTCCAGCCAGAACGCGATCACCAGTTCCTGGATCTTTCGCTTCAGCGTTCGGTCACTTTCGAGATACTGCAGCTTGATCAACTGCTGTGTGATCGTGCTTCCCCCCTGGACGACCGAGCCTGCCTCAAAATTCCGTATTAGCGCGCGCGCAATCCCTTTCAGGTCGATGCCGTGGTGATCCATAAACCGGCGGTCCTCGATTGAAAGCACTGCATCCACGAGGTGAGGGGGGAATTGTTCGTACCCTGCATAGGGTCCCTGATAAGGCCCCTGCCGAACAAGAGGTTCGCCGTCCGCCGTTTCCAATACAATGACGGGCTTCATGGAACCATCGGCAATCTCTTGCCACGGCACATCCTTCAACGCCCAAGTCAGAACGCCGGCCAGGATCAGCAAGCCCAGCAAAGGAGCGAGCGCGACGAGCCCTTTCCATGACCGCAGTTTCAGCGGACGGGCCTGCTTTATGCCGGTCGTTCCGGCGCGAATGGCTGCCATGCGGGACCGCGCTTTGGCAGAAAGCGATGCAAAAGCAGCAGATACCCGCCGAAACTTCTCATTTGGCGTTCGAGCTCCAGACGTCTGTTGTCTTTTCTTGATGGCTGCGATGCCCTTGCTCATCCAGAACGGGCGGCTTTGCAAAACCGCACGGAGATCATGGCGGAGGGCGGCCATCAGGTCACGAACGGCTCGTGCGCTTTGACCAAAAGGCGAGGAAGGGTTCACAGCTTCTTTGGATTGTTCCAGCGGTGATGAAGATCCGGATGGTCCCTCGTGAGACCCGGTTTCTTCTTCGGCGCCTTCAGCCGGAAATCCTTCGCTCTGCGGCAGCTGCGCAGATTCGGCGGCGGTGTGATCACCAGTCTGATTTGCGCTGCCGGTTTGTTTTGAACTGTCTGCGGTGCTTGCCATTTCTTACCGGCTGGTTGTTTTGAAGCAATTAGCGCGCAATGGAGCGGAGGAAAGACGACTTTGGCACTGCTCTTTCAAGTCTTTTCGAATATGGGCCCAGTCTGGAAAATTGATGCAGGAAATGTTCTCACATCCGAAGCCAGCCTTTTCATGGCAACGCAGTACCAAACCAACAGCGTGCGAGCGGCGTTCGCCCCCTCTGGTGACAATCTGCACCTTCGGCATCCGGTATGGCAATAAAGCATCGTGCGCATCTGCTCGATCGTCGAACCCATCTCCACCAGTTCGTCCGGCTTCATCGCGAAGGACTAGCTCCCCCAGCCTGGAAGTTCCTTCCGTTCAGTCCAGCCAGATCGTGACGGCGCCAGGGCGGGGTCCCGACCGGACCGGGTTCTGGAGGTTCAGCGTTTAGAGGAGATTGCCTGGACCAACACGGCGTCGGCGTGACGTCCGTCTTGCCGGCGTCAAGGTTGCAACCGCCCCGGTCATTATCCTTTCTGCCTTCTGCGCCATCTTCCGCCGCGCGTCTTAGGCCTCAGATCAGGCCATATTGTTTTGCCTTGTTGCGCAGAAAGGGCAGGCCGTTGCCCATCACCTCTGCCTCGTCCCTGGCGACAGGACGCCAGACTGCGAGACCGTAGGCGACTTCCGCTGGCATGTTGATGAAACTCTCCATAGCAAGGCCGCCTTTGAACCCAATGGCCGCAAGTGCTGTATATATCTCGTCCCAAGGGACGTTTCCGTAGCCGGGCGTGCCACGGTCGCTTTCAGACAGGTGGATATATTTTAGATGTTCGCGCGCATCGAGGATGCCCGTGGCCGCGCCCTTCTCCTCGATGTTCATGTGATAGGTGTCGAGATGCACGAAGATATTGTCAGCGCCGACGCGCTCGATCATCTCAACGGCTTGCCTTCCTGTATTTATCAAATGATTTTCATAGCGGTTCACTGCCTCGACGCCGAGCTCGATGCCGCGGGACTTAGCGTGCTTGGCGGCGGCCGTCAGCGCGCGGGCGATGTTGTCGTATTCCTTCTGCGTCGGCGGCACGCCAGTACGCTCGCCAATGCCGCCGAAGATGACGCCGGAAAGCGCCAATGCGCCCATGTCGGCCGTCTTGTCGATCGCGACCTTCAGATGCTCGATTGCCGCCTCCGGCCGCACCGACGCCCAGGCGTGCTCGGGGAGCCCGAGCGAGCAGACGGCCGGCAGGCTGTGCTTTTCGAGAAGTGTCCGGGTGTGTGGCGCATCGACGGCGGGCGCGTTGAGGAGCGCAATTTCGATGAAGTCCATCTTGTAGGACACCGCAGCTGCGATCGCCTTTTCGGCACCTGCCTTGTCCCAGTTCATTGTCCACATGCTGGTATGTACGCCGAAGCCTTGCATCGTCTCATTCCTTTCTGCGCAGAACGGTTCTGAAGTGTCCGGCAAGCCAGCGCAGCATCATGACGCCGACGAGCAGGATACCCCACACGGCCGTCGCCAGATGCTGGTTGGCGCCGAGAAGATTGAGCCCGGACGAAAAGAGCTGGAGTACCACAAGCGCCGCGAAGACCGGGATCACGCGGCCGAAGCCGCCGAAGGGATTTACCCCGCCAAGGAAGCAGGCAAGCACGGTAATGAGCAGGTAGGACTCACCATGGCCGACGCGCACCGAGTTGAAGCGTGCCAGCATGATGATGCCGGCGACGGCACACATCGCCCCCGATAGCGTATAGACGAGGACGATGACCCTGCGTGTGTTGACGCCGGAATAGCGCGCCGCCTCGATGTTGGAGCCGATCATATAGGTGTTGAAGCCAAGCCTCGTGCGCGAAAGTAGCACATGCCAGAGCGCGACGCACAGGATGAAGATGAGGAGCGGCAGCGGAATCCCCATCACAGAGCCATGGCCGAACGGCCGCAGGAAGGCCGGAAAGCCCGACACGTCCCCGCCGCGGGTCAGGAACTCGCCAAGCCCACGCAGGAAGATCATCATCGACAGCGAGACAAGGATAGGGTGAGCCTTCGTATAGGCAATGACAAGACCCATGACGACGCCGCTTGCCGCACCTGCGGCAAGCGCAAGCGCCACCCCGAGCAGGAAGGATCCTGGTCCCGCGTCGACGCCCCCGTTGGCCTGCAGCGTCCAAGCCACGGTGAGGCCTGCGATGTTGGCGGTGAAGGTGATTGCGAGGTTGAGCCCTCCCGTCAGGATCGGCAGCAGCATGGCAAGAGTAAGAAGGCCGAGCTCGGGAAGCTGGAAGGCAACGGAACCGAAGGTGGCCCGCGACAGGAACTGCGGCGAAGCGAGGCCGAAGACCACGACCACCAAGGCGAAGGCGACGACCGATCCCGCGATTTCAGATCCCAGGAGGTGGCGAGTCCGCCGGACCAGCGTCGTCATCTGCGCCTCCGCTCGTTCTTCACAATAGGCAGCAGCTTGTCGATACGGGAATTCGAGAGCGTGATCGCGACGAGAATGATGGCGCCGATAATCATCTTGAACGCGAAGGGGGAAACGCCCATCAGGTTGAGGCCGTTCTGGGTGATCGAGATCAGCAGCACGCCGAGGACGCAGCCAAGCACCGAGCCCTTGCCGCCACCGAGGCGGGCGCCGCCGAGCACGGCGGCGGCAAGCACGTCCAGTTCGCGGCCATAGAGCGCATTGGGTACGACTTCCTGGGCATAGTGTGCCTGGATCAATCCGCCAATACCGGCCATGAGTCCCAACCAGCCGAAGGCGATGAACTGCATGGCTCCGATCGAGATTCCGAAGCGGCGCGCACCCTCGGGGTTGTCGCCGAAGGCATAAAGCTGGCGCCCGGTCGTCGTGTGGCGGATCAGGAACCAGGTTGCCGCAACACAGATCGCCATGACAAGGACCGGCAGGCGGATTTCGGCCCAGCTGCCGTCAGCCATCTCCCGTTCGTAGAGGATGATCCGCTCCGTCCACCAGTCGGGCAGCGTGTAGATCGATACGCCGCGGGTAAAGAACATCAAAAGTCCGAAGTAAATATTGAAGGTGGCGATCGTAACGACGATCGAGATGATCTTGAACCGGTGGATCAGGAAAGCATTGAAGGCGCCGAGCAGGGTGCCGATGCCGCCGGCGATCAGCAGCCCGCTTGCCCAGCCTCCGCCGCCGGCTTGGCCGAGGATGAGGGCGGTCACGTACTGCACGACCGAGGCGGCGACCGCAAACGAGATGTCTATGCCGCCCGCGATTAATACAACGAGCAGACCGACTGCGAAGATGATGTTGACGGAACTGATGTTCAAAAGATCGAAGGCATTGCCGAGCGTAGAGAAACGCGGCGTCGCGAAGGAAAGAAACGCGCCGATCAGAACGATGACGGCGAGCAGGCAGATCTCCGTGGCATGGGTGCGGAAGAGCCTACGCATAGACGGCGGCCTCCATGTCCTCAAGCGACGTCGCGCGCGGATCGTATTCGCCGGCGATCTCCCCCTGTGCCATGTGCAGCACCCGGTCGGCGTTGAAGTAGACCTCGGGGACCTCGTCGGAGATGAGGATGATGGAAAGCCCGCTTTGCGCAAGCCGTGCGACGATGTCGAAGATACCGGCGCGCGCGCCGACGTCGACACCGACCGTAGGTGCGTCGAGGATCAGCAGCTTAGGGTCGGTCGCCAACCATTTTGCGATGGCAATACGCTGCTGATTGCCGCCCGAGAGAGTCGAGATGGCATCCTCCTGCAGCCCAATCCTTATACCGAGATCGGCAATCCAGCGTGCCGCAAGACCGTGCTTCTGAGGCTCCGAAATGAACCCGTGGGACAGAATCTTGCTCAGGGAGGAAATCACCAGGTTGTCGGCAATCGACTGCGGTTGGATGAGTCCAAGGGACAGGCGGTCTTCGGAGAGATAGGCAATGCCGGCTGCGATCGCGTCCCGATTGGACGAAAAGCGCACGGGCTCGCCATCAAGCCTGATGGTGCCGCGATCGGGACGGCGCATGCCGAAGAGCGTCAGGGCCAGTTCCGTGCGGCCGGCGCCCAGCAGGCCAGTGATACCGAGCGTCTCGCCGCGGCGGACGGAGAAGGAGATGTTCCTAAACTCACCGCGCCGTGTCAGCCCCTCAACCACGATGACAGGCGCAGCCCCATCATGCGATTGGGCGCGCACGGCGTGGTCGAAAATCTTGCCGGTCATAAGTTCGGTGATGCGCGACTGCGTCATGCCTTCGGCCGGATAGACGCCGACGAGCCTGCCGTCGCGCAGCACGGTGATACGGTCCGATATCTCCAGCACCTCGGCCAGTCGGTGGCTGACGAAGACGACGGCGACGCCCGAGGCGGAAAGATTGCGGACGATCTCAAGCAGATGGTCGGTTTCTGACTGCGTCAGCGAAGCAGTCGGCTCGTCCATGAAGACGACCTTTGCCTCGCCGACCAAGGCTCGTGCGATCGCCACGATCTGCCGCTGGGCGACAGCGTATTCGCGCAGCGGCAGATCGACGTCGAGCGTAACGCCGAGGCGCGCCAACACGCGTTCGGCGGTCTCGCGCATGGCCCTGTGGTTGACCCGGCGCGGGCGATGGCCGAGCACGGTCTGGAAAGCGATGTTTTCTGCCACCGACATTTCCGGGAAGAGTGCGAGATCCTGCCAGATCACCTGAATGCCGGAGGCTTGCGCCGTGACCGGCGACATATGCGTATAGGGCTGGCCGTCATATTCGATTGCAGCACCGGCCTGCGGGCGATAGACCCCGGTGATGACCTTGATGAGGGTACTCTTGCCGGAGCCGTTTTCGCCGGCGAGGCAATGCACCTCGCCCGGTCGCACCTCGAAGGAGACGTCGCGGAGCGCGCGCACACCGCCGAAGGTCATGTTGATGTTCTTCATCGACAACAGAGGTCGTTGGACGTCTGCGCCAGTTGGAGATTCCATGTCGCGCCTGCCGTTGTGGTCCGCCGGCCATGCTCGCAGTCCACCGAGCCAGCCGCAGCCAGCCCGGCGGTCTGGGAGGTGCCTTCGAAAGGTTTAGAGGCCCATGGCCGCGAGTTCGTCGACCGTATCCTTGTTGATGGTCACGAGCTGGTCGACGATAATATCATTTCCGGTCGGGTTGATCTTCCCGAGGCCCTCGATCTCGTCACCCGCCTTGATCTTCTCGCCCTTCATGAGCTTGTCGGCGAGTGTCACGAAGACTTCGCCGGCCTGTTTCGGATTCCACATGAAGCCGCCGGAAATCGCGTCGGACTTAATGAGTTTCTGGCCCTGGCCCGGCGAGAAGGGGCCGAGTACGAAGATCTCGCCAACCTTGCGGCGCTCTTCCACGGCACGGCCGGCGCCGATCGGCCCCTGGCTGCCGAAGGCGAGGAAGCCCTTGAGGTCGGGATTGGCCGAAATCAGGTCGAGCGCAGTCGACCGGCTCTTGTCCGCATCTTCAGCAACGCCGTAGCGCTCGCCGACCACTTCCATCTCCGGATATTTCTCTTTGAGATAGGCAATCGCCGCATCGGCCCAGGCATTGTGCAGCGGCACGGTGAGCGAGCCGACGAAGACCGCATATTTGCCCTTGCCGCCCATCTTCTTTGCAAGAAGCTCGGCATGCGCTTCGCCGAATCCGTTGGCCGAGGCGAGTTCGAAATTCCAATCCGCGCCCTTTTGACCGGGTGATTCATGCGTGATGACAATAATGCCGTTTTCCTTGGCCTTGGTGAGAACCGGCTCCAGGACTTTCGCATCGTTGGGCACGACGCCGATCACCTTGACGCCCTGGGCGATGAGATCCTCGATGGCGCGCACCTGCAGCGCCGGGTCGGCACTGGTTGGGCCAATCATGAAGGCATCGATACCGAGCGCGGCACCCTTCTCCTTGATGCCGGCTTCCATGGCGTTGAACCACGGGATGCCGCCGATCTTGACGACGACACCGACCTTGCCGGCCTCCTGTCCAAGGGCGCCGAAAGCGGCTGCCAGCGACAGCGAAGCCGCGAATGCGGCGACAAGCAATTTCCTCATCTTGTTCCTCCTCCATCGTTTCGAGATGGGCACAGGGGCCTGCTGAAGACCGCCGGCCTCCCGTTGCAAGTAACTGGCGAAGAATGTGAATTCCCGCCTCCCTTCGAAACCGCCTCCTCAAGCGGCACCACGTTGCACAATCGATATTTCTCTTTGCACAATCGATAGTGCAAATACTATCGGTCAGAGTTATACTTTCGTCAAGCGGAAACGCCTTTCGCCGCTTCGAAATCGGCACTAAGGAAATCGAAGGGTTTTGAATGAAGAACGGCATGAGGAAGAAGGCGACGATTTACGATCTGTCGGTGCTGTCGGGCAGCTCGCCCTCGACAGTCAGCGCCGTGCTGAATGGCACTTGGCGCAAGCGCCGCATCAAGGAAGCGACCGCCGCACTGATCCGCGAGCTTGCAGAGAAGTACCAGTACACTGCAAACCGTCAGGCCCAGGGGCTACGCAGTTCCCGGTCCGGCCTGGTCGGTCTGCTTTTGCCGGTCCACGACAACCGCTACTTCTCTTCTATGGCCCAGACTTTTGAGGCGCACGTGCGCAGCAAGGGCCAGTGCCCGATCGTCGTCAGCGCCAGCCGCGATCCGCAGGAAGAGCGCGAAACGGCAGCGACGCTCATTTCCTATTCGATCGACGAGCTCTTCATCTGCGGCGCGACCGATCCAGACGGCGTACACGAGGTCTGCGAGAAGGCAGGGTTGAAGCACATCAACATCGATCTTCCAGGCAGCAAGGTTCCCTCCGTCATCAGCGACAACTACGAGGGCGGGCGGATGCTGACAGAAGCGATCATCCGCCAATTTCCGGCAGATAAGCCGCTTGCACCCGAAGAGCTCTACCTCTTCGGCGGCCGCAACGACCATGCGAGCCACGAGCGCATCCGCGGCTTTCGCGCCGTCAAACGCGACCTGCTCGCAGGCGACCCCGACATTTGCATTCAAACGACGGGCTATTCGCCAAACAACACGCGCCTCGCCTTCGAAGCCTTCTACGAGCGGGAAGGCCGGCTGCCGCGTGCTCTCTTCGTGAATTCGTCCATCAACTTCGAAGGTTTCCTCCGCTTCATGGCCGGTCATCCACACGAGACCTTTTCCGAAATGGTGGTCGGCTGCTATGACTACGATCCCTTCGCCTCTTTCCTGCCCTTTCCCGTGATCATGATAAGGCAGGATATCGAGAGCATGCTGGCAAAGGCGTTCGAGGTCATGAAAGAGCCGCGTCCCGCGCCAACCGTTCACATGATCCGGCCGGAACTCATCAAGCCCCGCACGGCGCTGGCCGGCCCCCTCGACGCATTGAAGGACATCGACTGAACCGTCTTGGCCTTTGGCGCGCCTATTCGCACGGCAGCGCTCTATCTGAAATTTCCGCGACTTCTTGCGATACACCACCGATGAAAAAACATTGCGGGAGGGCAATCTCTGGGCTGCCGGTCAATCTTGTTGGCCTTTTGCCTTGTCGCAAGCGTCACGACCACCGCCGCGTTTGCGGGTTATGGTGCAGTTGGCGTGCTCTTATCATCGATCCTTCCGACTTTTACGGCCATTTGGCCGGGCTGGCGGGGCTGGTGGGCGAACATCGTATGGCACTAGAATGCAGCGGGGCGACGCCACGCGAACCAGCACAAAACGTGTGGGCCTCAGACCTCGTCGCAAACGCACTACGTGAATGCGACCAGTAATAAGAACGCTGCTCCGGCCGCGATCATGCCCACACCCAGCCAGTTCCTCGTCAATCCTAGAAATCGAACCCCTTGGCTCCTGGGTTCCAGTGTCCGCCCGCTAAGGGATGATTGGTGAGGGTCGCTGAGAGGCCGCCGGCCAAGAGCCTCCCGACACAGGAGGAGTATGCCGCATATGACGAGAATAGCGCCAATCGAGATTATCCACACGGTCTCCTCCTCTTGATCGCGGCTCATAAAATACCAAACTTCCGTGGGGCATAACTGTTCCTCTTTGCGCTTGCGAGTATCATCACGCTGCCGCCGCTCGAAGCCGACAAAGTCAGGCTGGTGGCAGTTGGCGATTGGCCGACGTCGTGTTGCTTCGCTGATCAGGAGAATGTCAGGGCTGCCGTCTCACATGCAAGCTGACGACTAAGCTTGCCCAACCTAACCTGGAAAGGCACCTCGTGAGTTTCAGACCACCACGATCGTTCTCGGATCGGCCGAATTCCGCATTCAGCCCTTTGGAATACGAACTTGCCTCGGAGCGGGCCGATGCACTTGGTCGCCAAGGCCGTAAAGTCGAGGCGGCACTTGCAAAGCTTGCCGCCTCGACAAAGAGCGATAATCGCACAGCTGATCGAGAAGGCCTCCTGAATGACGCCTCTGAGGCTGTCTGGGCATTGTTCATTCAGCGGGAGATCTGCGGACTCCGCAACAACCGGGACCTCGTCACACGATATGGGATTCCCGGCGAAGTGCTTGCGAGGGTCGGGGCCATACGGCGATGAACTCATGAGGCGGGCCTCTATCCGACAGCAAAAGACATGTGCATTCAAGGCGAACCAGTCCGTCGCCACGAAAGCACAGACAGCGTCGCGAGACAAAGTGCTACAAACACAAACACTGAATTTGCCGCATGAGAATACTCCCGTTGCTGTCTGAGCGTTGCCCAGTTTTCGGTAGCTGTCCTCCAGTTGTTCGTCGCCTGATTGGCAGGAAACGTCCAAAGAAAGAATACCGCAAACACCAGGGCAAAACAGAGCGCGGCAGCTACGGAAAGCCTAAATGGCCATTTCTGCGAGCGAACAATGACAGCGAGCAGAGCATTGATCGTCACGGCCGCAAGCCAGAGCAAACCCAGAATTGCCCATCCATAGTAGATGGCTTGGACGGTGAAATATTCGGATTGTGGCAGCGCGATCTTGTTGGGTAGGGCGGCAAGATGCGCGCCCGAGGGGATAAGCGCGAGCGCCGAAATGATGATGACGAGAAACTGAGCGACCCTAACTGTCATTGTGAATGCTCTTTCCGTGAAAAACCGGTGCCTCAATGAGACGTTCCGGGTGAAAGCGACCTGGGGTCATTGCATCAGTGGCGGTAGAGCCGGCCACATGTGCTCGGTCGCAGAACTGAACCGTGGGAATTTCACCGGTCAGATCGATATCCCTATCAGACAAGCGCGAAGACGAACCATGAACTGCCGCGCAGAGCCCGTGTCAATGAGACCATGCAATGGCGGTACTCGCCCTATACCGGAGCTTCAGCTGACGTCGCCAAGCGGCTGCCGCCGCGATGTATCGCTGCGGCCTCCATTAAACGTTGCGTGCCGCGAGGATCCAGTCTGCCGCAGCAGAAATATCGTCGACTGTCACGGTTGGCGAAGGCTTGAATCGTGTGTCGTCGCCGCGACGATACTTGCCTGTGCGCACGAGCACCGCTTTGGAAAGCCCAGCCCGCAAGGCACCTGCGACGTCCGTTTCCGCGTCATCGCCCACCATGACGGCCTTTGCCTTCGGACAATTCATGCTGGCGAGCGCGGACAGGAAGAATTCGGGCGCCGGCTTTCCCAGGATAATGGCACGCCTCTGGCTTGCGAACTCCAGTGCCGCGATGAAGGCGCCCGCGTCGAGACTGAGTTTGCCGTCAACATCCTGGAAAGTCCGGTTTGGCGCGAGCCCCAGGAATTCGGCGCCTGTGACCAGCTCGCGAAATGCGGCATTCAAGGTTTGGTAATCGAAAGCCTCGCCGGCGTCGCCGACAACAAGAGCCTTCTGGGGCCTTCCTGCCAGGGCGTGGAAATCCAGCGCGAGATCGGGATGAACCAATAGGTATGGCGATCGATCGTGCTTATCGAGCCACTCCCGCGCGGCTTGTGCCGGGGTGAAGAGCTCATCGCTTGTGGCGTAAAGTCCAAGTCCTGCAAATCGCTCCAGGAGCGCCTGCTTGTTCGAGCGTGTCGTATTGCTCACGAACCGGACGAGTAGGCCGGCTTCGCGCAAGCGCGCAACAGCATCGGTCGCGCCCGGTATGACTTCCTCGCCGTCATAGATAACGCCAGCGAGATCCAGAAGTACTCCGCTGATCATCGACGCAGAATGAACGCCGAAGCATCGTGCGTCAAATTAAGGAATTCGCCGGAGATCTTGTCGCGAATCCGTGGGCCGCAAGGAAGTCGCCGGGGATGGCTCTACACGGCTTCAAAATCCCGTCATGCTGGCATGAAATACATTGCGATGCGTGGCATGATGCCGGGCACATCGGAGAGAGACATGAATACGCCAAAGGATGATCTCGATAAACCAGACTGGCTGGAAGCCGAATTGGCCGATACGCTCGACGAGGACTACGAACTCGAGCTCTCCGAACCGGCGCTGTCGGAAGAAATCCGCAAGATCTATCGCACATCGCATCCGCCCCCGATGCCGCGTGTCGATTACTTCCGCGCTCTTCTGGCGCTGCAGGCCGAGCTGATCAAATTGCAGGACTGGGTCTCCTATCACAGGGAGAAGGTCGTCGTGATCTTCGAGGGACGCGACTCGGCCGGCAAGGGCGGCGTGATCAAGCGCATCACGCAGAGGCTCAACCCTCGCGTTGTGAGAGTGGTGGCGCTGCCGGCTCCTTCGGACCGAGAGAAAACCCAATGGTATTTCCAGCGTTACGTGCCACATCTGCCGGCGGGTGGCGAGATCGTGCTCTTCGACCGGTCCTGGTATAACCGGTCCGGCGTTGAGCGCGTCATGGGTTTTGCGACCGAAGACCAGGTGGAACAATTCTTCAACGATGTGCCCGAGTTCGAGCGCATGCTGGTGCGCTCCGGAATCCGGCTGGTCAAATACTGGTTCTCGATCACTGACGAGGAACAGCAGATGCGTTTTTTGATGCGCATCCACGATCCCCTGAAGCAGTGGAAGCTGTCGCCGATGGACTTGCAATCGCGCGTGCGCTGGGAAGCTTATACCAAGGCAAAGGAAGAGACCTTCGCCCGCACGAATATCGCTGAGGCGCCCTGGTACATCGTCGAGGGCAACGACAAGAAGCGGGCCCGCCTCAACTGCATCGACCACCTGCTTACGCAGGTTCCCTACGAAGACGTGCCGCATGAGGACATCACGCTCCCAGAGCGCGTGTTTAACCCCGACTACGAACGCAAGGTCCTCCCGCCGGAGCTCTACGTGCCGCCGAAATACTGAGGCCAGCCCAAAGGCATCAAAGACATTGTGCGGATCGCGCAGCCTTCCTGGCCGCTGGCTCGTCTACTGTTCCCGCAAGGGGCACGTGATGCTGTTGGAAAAGGTTTCCGTCTACGTAGAGAGGACGGATATCTTGTCGCCTCCAGCACAATGCGCACGAACGCGGCAGCGGTGTCGTCGCCAGGCTCATCATGTACATCCGGGCACAATTCTGCCTACTGCTGCTTCGGAAAATCCGGCGGGATTATGGGCGTGTTGCCAATAGGCGGCGCAGGCTTGACAAGATCTCCGTCGCCGATGGACGGCGGCATTAGCACGCCGTTGCAATCAGACAATTTCGAGGTATCCTACCTATTCGTAGGTCCTGAATTGCCGTTATCAAGGGCGTGCGCCCGGTTCTGCTGCTGATCTGGCGCCTGGCAGCGATCCGACTGACCGGCGAGCGGCTGGGCAAGCGCCAATCCGCACAGAAGTCCGACGGCACATGCGCCGATGCGTTTCGTGCAATTGACGACATTTTCTTGAATGGAGAGCATGAACCCTCCTTCGTTCGTTTGCCGTTGAAACACTTTGGAATATCGAATGTTCCAAATGTGTCCGCGCGGCGGTCAATCGACCGGAATCGCCCAATTTTTCGGCCGGTGCTTTTGTCGCTGCCAGCATCGAAGCGCGCATGCTGGCTTGACTGTCGAAGCAGCGCCGCCAGTTTGTCAGCTCGGCTCGACCTTGCTGGACGCGGCTTTGGGATCGCTGCCAAAGCATATATTTGCTTACCGTCGTTATGAACCAAGCAATGTGTCGCTTTCATGCGCTCCCAGCGTGTCCGACAGCCGTTCGGTGACATGCCGCATAAGATCGGGTGTGGCGCGATCGAAGCCGTAGACCCAGTCGGGGAAATTCAGCGACTCCTGCACGGCCCAGATGTCATTGTGCCGATCGGGCGGCAAGATGCCAGCAGGGTCCCCGACCGCCACCCATCCGATCGGCACCGTGGTCCCAGGATCGAGCCGGGTGCGCAAATGCACCGTAGCGTGCACGCGTACCTCGCTGCCGTGGCCGACCCGGGCGCCATGGAAGATGGCAGCCCCGGTCGCGACGAATACCTCGTTCTCAAGCTCAGCGCCGGTCACATGGGCGTTCGGACCGATCAGGCAATAGTCACCGATCAAGCAGGAGTGTCGGGGGCTGCCGCGCACGACGGCGTTCTCCATGATGATGCAGCAGCGGCCGATGCGGATGGCGCCACCGCCTTCTCCGATGATGCGCGCGCCATGCAATATACGTGCGCCCGGGCCAATGGTGACGTCACCGCAAATTGTCGCATCAGGCGCGACCCACGCGGTTGGGTCGATCTTGGGACGCTTGCCCTGGTGTCCAATGAGCATATGCCTTCCTCCAGATGACGTTTGTATTGGAAAAGCGATTCGAACACCTCGTCGCCAACATCGCCACGCAAATGTGAGCGTCCTGACGCTGCGGGGGCAATGGCGGAACTGGCCCCGAAATCGAGAATCCAGAATTGACGGCCACGTCCTGGATATAGGCTCCCATCGACGTCGAGCGAGAGACAAATTCACTATTCGATTGACACCATAAGAGCCGCCGTTCAGGTTCGGCACCGATGAAACCGAGCGCTACCTCCACGTATTGAAAACCCTGAGAAGGCCAAGACATGACCATCACTCTTTCCGGCAAGACCGTTCTGATCACAGCGGCAGCGCAAGGCATCGGCCGTGCCAGTGCAATCGCCTTTCAGCAGGCCGGGGCCAAGGTTCACGCGACGGATATCAATACGAATGCGCTGGCAACGCTTGCCGCCGACACCGGAGTGTCGACGCACAAGCTGAACGTGCTCGACGAGGTGGCCGTGAAGGCATTGGTCGCTGAAATCGGTGCGGTCGACGTGCTCTTTAACTGCGCCGGCTTCGTGCATGCCGGATCCATTTTAGAAATGCAGGATGCCGACCTGGAATTCGCTTTCGACCTGAACGTCAAGGCGATGATCCGCACGATCCGCGCCGTGCTTCCCGGCATGCTGGAGCGGAAGGACGGGTCGATCATCAACATGGCTTCGGTTGCCTCCAGCATCAAGGGTGTGCCGAACCGCTTTGCCTATGGCGTCACAAAAGCGGCGGTAATTGGCCTTACGAAATCCGTTGCCGCCGATTACGTGGCCGAGGGCGTCCGCTGCAATGCCATTTGCCCCGGCACGGTCGAAAGTCCGTCGCTGCAGGATCGCATGCGCGCGCAGGGCGACTATGACGCGGCACGCGCTGCTTTTATTTCTCGCCAGCCGATGGGCCGTCTCGGCACGCCGGAAGAGATTGCCGACCTTGCCGTCTATCTTGCCGGTGCTACCTATACCAGCGGACAGGTCTACGCGATCGACGGCGGCTGGACGATCTGACCGCCCGGCCAGTTCGGGAGGAACCCATGACAGGCATTACCGGCCTTCGTGTCTTTGATCTTCGCTTTCCCACTTCGCAGAGCCTCGACGGCTCCGATGCGATGAATCCGGACCCGGACTATTCGGCGGCCTACGTTATTCTGAATACGGACGAGCCGGGGCTTTCAGGCCACGGGCTCACCTTCACGATCGGCCGCGGCAACGACGTCTGCTGCCTGGCAATAAAGGCGATGGAGCATTTGGTTGTCGGCGCAGATCTTAGCGAGGTTCTCGCCAATCCAGGTGGATTCTGGCGGCATCTGACAGGCGACAGCCAGCTTCGCTGGATTGGTCCGGACAAGGGCGCCATCCATTTGGCGACGGGGGCCGTGGTCAACGCTGTCTGGGATCTACTCGCGAAGCAGGCGGGAAAGCCTGTGTGGCGGCTGGTCGCGGAGATGGGGGCGGAGGAAATCGCAGACATCGTCGACTACCGCTACCTCACCGACGTGCTGACGCGCGACGAGGCGGTCACGATCCTGAAACGTGCCGAGGCGGGGAAGGATGAGCGGATCGCAACGCTCGAGAAAGAAGGTTACGCCTGCTACACGACCTCTGCCGGCTGGCTCGGATATGAGGATGCAAAGCTGCGCCGTCTCTGCCAGGAAGCGATAGACGCAGGTTTCAACCATGTAAAGATGAAGGTCGGCCGCGATCTCCAGGATGATATCCGCCGTCTGCGTATCGCCCGCGAGGTGATTGGCCCGGATCGTTACCTGATGATCGATGCCAATCAGGTCTGGGAGGTCAAGCAGGCGATCGAATGGGTGAAGGAACTAGCCTTCGCCAAGCCCTACTTCATCGAGGAGCCGACAAGTCCCGATGACGTGGCCGGACACCGGAAAATTCGTGAGGCAATCCGACCGGTCAAGGTTGCAACCGGCGAGATGTGCCAAAACCGGATCATGTTCAAGCAATTCATCGCCGAAGGCGCGATCGACATCGTGCAGATCGATTCCTGCCGCATGGGCGGCCTGAACGAGGTGCTGGCCGTGCTGCTGATCGCCGCAAAATACCGTCTGCCGGTCTGGCCGCATGCGGGCGGCGTCGGGCTTTGCGAATATGTGCAACATCTGTCAATGATCGACTATGTTGCCGTGTCCGGTAGCAAGGACGGCCGCGTGATCGAATATGTCGATCATTTGCACGAACACTTCCTCGACCCGTGCGTGATCAAGGACGCGGCCTATATGCCGCCGTCGAAGCCTGGTTTTTCAATTGAAATGAAGGCGCAGTCGATCACCGACTACACCTTCAAGGGCTGATATTTCAGGCAGCGCGCTGCTCTGTGCTCTGAATGGCGGCGAGCTTCCAGTCGCTGCCGGTCCTGCGTACAAAGGTCCATATTTCGGTGCTTTCGCCGGGGTGGCGATCGTCACCGGAAACGACGCGGCCGCTGTCACGATCGACCATCGCGTCGATCGATGAATAGCGCATTGCAAGCGTTGCATAATCCTGACCGTCCTCGCGCCAGGCTTCGGCAATGTCACCCTGCAGCAGCTTGACGTCAGAGACGCGGTTGCGCACGCCGTTGGTGGCATTTTCGCCGAGTTCTTCGGCGAGATAGGACATGGCTTCGGGCGTTGTGAGCTTGCGCAGCGTATTGTAGTCCTCGGCGCCGTAGGCGGTCTGCACCTTGGTCAGCAACTCCTCGAACTGATCCAGATCGGCCTGCGCCAATCCGATTTCGTCACTTGGTCTGTCGTTGCGCTGCTGCTGTTGCTGTTGGTAGCCCGCAGCACCTGAGCCGATCGCCGGAATGCTAAACGACGAATTGCTGTTAGACGACATGTTGCTGTAGGACGAGGCACTCCGGCCGCCTGCCGCACCGTAGGACGGCTGGCGTCGATTGGCAAAGAAGCGCATGGCAAGCATGACTGCGCCGAAGATCAGAGCAATCTGCAGCAGCATGCCGAGGAACCCGAAGCCGCCGCCGAAACCGTGGCCGAGGAGCATGCCGAGCAGGCCGCCGGCGATCAGGCCGCCAATCATCGAACGGCCAAAGCCGCCGAAGAGACCGCCGGAACGTTGAGCGTTGACAGGCTGTTGGGCGGTGGCGGGCGTCTGTGGGCGCGGCGTCATCGAACGTTCCATCGGCGCGGCGGGAGCAGGCGCGGTTCGTGTGACCGGCGGCGCCTGGAAGGTGCGCGTTCCGCGGCTGCCGAACCCGCCAAAACCTCCGGCGCGGCGCGCCTCGGCATCGCTATAGGCAGCAAAAACGGTAGCGCTCGTCAGAACGGCGATCGCCGCAATCTTGGCAAAACGCGAAACGGCACTCTGCATCATATCTCCTGTCATGCAACAACCATGGCATGTTTGCGAGCTAATATAGGTGTTCTCCTGACAATTTGAAGTTCGCCGACCCGACTTATTGGCAGACATCGACCCATTTGGCACTGGTGAGTTCGGCCAGCCGCTCCGTCGCGATACGGACCGCCGAATGCGTGGAACCGGCGGCGGGCACGACTTCGTCGAAACGCCTCAATGAAACATCGCAGTAGACTGGAATTGGGGCGGGCAATCCAAAGGGGCAGACGCCGCCCACCGGATGGCTGGTAACTTCCAGGACTTCTTCCGGTCCCAGCATGCGGCCCTTGCCGCCGAATGCATCCTTGAATTTCCGGTTGTCGAGACGAGCCGTGCCGCTTGCGACAACGAGCATCGTCTCATCCCCGACCCTGAGGCAGATCGTTTTGGCGATCTGCCCCGGCTCGACTCCGTGCGCTTCGGCCGCAAGCGCCACCGTCGAAGAGCTTTCGGCGGTTTCGATGATTTCAATCTCAGGTGCATGTGCGCTGAAAAATGCGCGGACGGATTCAAAGCTCATGGGCGGATACAGGACCACAATGATCGGGATTTGAATGAGCTTGGAAAGTATCTGATGCTCGAGGAATTTCAATCGCATTTCGAACCTGGATGCACTTGCGATCCGGCCGGTTTTCTGACCTTCTTTGTCGCGCCCAGAGACGTTTAAGGGAGGAGAGCGATGCGGCGCGTTGATTGCCATATGCATTTCTGGACGCTGGCGATGGAGCCTTACTATTCGCTCTGGATGTCGCCGGATGACAAGGTGCTCTATCGTGACTATGGGCCGCGCGATGCCGTTCCGGTGATGGAGAAGAACAATGTCGAGAGCGTCGTTGTCGTTTCGGCTGCGTCTTCTGCTCATGAAACCGGCTATCTTCTCGGCCTTGCCGACGGGCGGGATTTCATCAAGGGCGTTGTTGCCTGGCTTGATCTTCTCGCGCCGACGGCCGCCGACGACCTTGGCGGCTGGGCACGCTTTGCGAAGCTGAAGGGCATCCGTCCCTATCTTCAGGATCTGCCTGAAGAGGATTGGATCCTGAAGAAAGAACTCGATCCTGCTTTCCGCGCCATGCTCGACCACGGATTGCGGTTTGACGCATTGATCAAGCCGCGGCATATCCTCAACACGGTGAGGTTCATCGAGCGCTATCCCGATCTGCCGGTGATCGTCGATCACATGGCCAAGCCCGAAATCGGAAGCGGCAATTTTGAACCCTGGCGGCGCGACATGGAACACTTCCGTGATCTCGACCATGTCCATTGCAAGATTTCCGGTATTGTGACCGAGGACGGGCCGGATTGGACACCGGAGCGGCTTCAACCCTATCTCGAGACGGTGTTCGACATTTTCGGACCCGATCGCCTCGTCTTCGGCAGCGACTGGCCGGTCGTCAATCTCGTCGCGGATTACAGCCGCTGGATCGCGACGCTCGACCACGCCATGCAGAGCCTCCCTGCTGCCGACCAGCAAAAGATCTGGGCATCAAACGGCGAGCGATTTTACGGGCTTTGACACGGCCGACATGAAGCGAATCGCGCAGCGCTATTGCCCCCGGTTTTCTATTGCTAGCCGGCGGCATTTCTTGTCGTGATCGGGATTGCTTACCGCGCGCGATTTTCGCCGGAGCGCATGCTACTCGCCGGTATCGCCATCGGCGCCTTTCGATGGCCGTCGTAACGATTGTCCTCGCGCAAGGCGACATGCGCGGCTACATCCTTCTCACGATGGCTTTCGGGATCGACAAGGCGGGCAGGGCCGTTCGAGGCATGGACAGAAGTGACCGCATTGGGCGGTCTGGCAGCGCCGCTAGTCCTCCTGAGCCGATGGTTGACCATCTTGCCGCTTGGTGGTTCGGCCGCGCGCGCCTTCGCCTGTCGACCAGGGTGAGCCGTCTGGTGCTAGCAACAATGCGTCAAGCGAACGGCGCGCTGCAGTCGCTACCCATGGGCATCACTGTTTGTGGAAAAGCAAAAGCGGAGCGGCTTTCGCCGATCCGCTTAAAAGGGCAACTGCGTCAGCTCTTTTAGGCTAGAGATGCGGCCACACTTCCAGGACGCCACGATGAATCATGTCGAGGGAGACATAAAGGATGATCAGCAGGCCGACATAGGCGATCCAGCGATGGCGGTTGAGCAGGCGGGCGATGATGTTCGCCGCGACACCCATCATGGCGATCGAGAGCGCCAGACCCAGGATAAGCACGGTCGGGTGGTCGCGTGCGGCACCGGCAACGGCCAGCACGTTGTCGAGCGACATCGACACGTCGGCGACGACGATCTGGGTTGCAGCCTGCATGAAGGTCTTCTTAGGTCCGGTGGACGCTTCGCCTTCCAGACCAATCTCCCCGCCGTTTGCGTGCTGGGAGCGAAGCTCGCGCCACATCTTCCAGCAGACCCAGAGCAGGAGCAGACCACCGGCGAGCAGCAAGCCGACGATGCTCAAGAGCTGAACTGTCACGGATGCAAAAAGAATACGCAGAACGGTGGCGGCAAGAATGCCGACCAGAATGGCCTTCTTGCGCTGTGCGACCGGAAGCCCGGCTGCAGCAAGACCAATGACGACCGCGTTGTCGCCGGCAAGAACAAGATCGATCGCGATGACCTGCAGGAGTGCAGTCAGGCCCGCAGCAGTAAAGATTTCCATGGAAACGTCCCCAGAATGCCTTCGAGAAGCGTGCTAGTGTCCCCGGAACGCCACGTCAACCATGAATGACGCAAGGTCAAGCAAATGCGGCGCGGGGAAGCGCTCTGTCCCCAAGTTTTTAGGGGCGCGCGTACCAGCAAATTAGTGCTTCAGCTTGATGATGATCTCCCGGTATTCGTCGGCAATGGCAATCGCTGCCTTTACAACGACCGGACTGATCGATTTGTGGTCAATCGCCAGTCGGCAGGTTTCGAAGACGCCGCGCAGTTCGTTTTCGATATCCGAGAGATGTGGGTATCTCTGTACCAGAAGATGGGGTAGAACCTTAGCCTTTTCCTTCATAAGTTTGGTTTCATTGGAAAAAACCTGCGGATCCGCGATCACTTCCCGGATTGCATCTTCGAGACGCCATGTCGCACCAATCATGTCCGTGACTGACACCGTCATATCTTCTCCTGCCCACGCGCCATTCTTCCGATGGGTATTAAGACGCAATCCTTGTGCCAGATTGACCAAAGACGCTGCGGGCACGGGACGGCGGTAAAGTGCAGGGCAGAATCTGGGCGCGACACATATCGGGATGGCAAAATTTCCAATCGATCACGAAGCGCTCTCGACATGATGATTGCCGCCATCGCCGAAGCCAGCCAATGCGTAGTCATCTTTAATAACGAGCAAGATTACTGATGACTGCAGATTGAGCATATTCAATCCGCTCAAACGATAGAGAAACATAGAACGCCGAATGGAAGGTTGGCGGGCTAGGTTCTGAACGCTGCGCGCTTGTCGTATCTTGCAACGCGTGAAAGGAGGTAATCGATCTCCGCCTTTGCCCTCTCCGAAATGCTTCCCGCGGGCTTGCGCTGGGAATCGCTGGCGATCGCGCCGCGCTTCTTGAGGACATATTTGCGTATGGCAAGGCCAACGCCCTGCTGCTGCTCATAGCGAACGAGCGGCAGATGCGCATCGAAGAGGTCATGTGCCGCCTCGCGGTTTCCGGCCCGCTGGAAATTCACGACGTCGACCAGCATATCCGGGAAGGCATAACCGGTCATCGCGCCATCGGCGCCACGCTCCATCTCGAAATCGAGAAACAATCCGCCGTTGCCACAAAGGATCGAAATGTCGCGCATCTCGCTCGCCTTTTGCGCTGCCCGCAACCGGGAAATCTTCTCAAGCCCCGGCCAGTCTTCGTGCTTCAGCATCACGCAGGACGGGTGATTGTTGACGATCTTCTGGATGACGCCAGGCGTCATCACCACGGTCAGCGTCAGTGGATAATCCTGGATGACGAAAGGAATATCCTCGCCGATCGCCTCGACCGCCTGGGCATAGTAGCCGATGATTTGATCGTCCGTCCGAAGAGACGGCGGTGGGGCGATCATGACGCCCTGAGCACCAATATCCATGGCGCCACGCGCAAGTGAGCGCATTGCCGCAAAGCCCGGTGCCGAGACACCGACGATCACCGGAACGCCGGCGCGCTTCACGACCTGCCGGGTGATTGTAAGCGCCTCCTCCGGCTCAAGCTTCGGTGCTTCGCCCATGATGCCGAGAATGGTGAGCCCGCTCACGCCGCACGCTAGATAGAAATCGGTGAGCCGGTCGACCGACACCGTATCCAGCCGTCCGTCCGGATGAAAAGGCGTTGCGGCGATGGCATAGACGCCCTTGGCTGTGTGATCGAGCTTCATTGCGCACTCTCCCTTTTGGCCGGAACTTAGGGGTAGTCATCGTTCCGATCAATTGAAATGCGCCGTTTGCGCAGGGATCCGACGTTAGTGTAAGAGCGCTGTTGCAGGGCTTGCCGCGCGTGTTTAAGACAGTCCAGCAATTTACGACTCCGGATCTTCTTCATGTTCGATATTTTATGGCGCGGCATTGCAATGGGGATCGGTGCGACGATCCTCATGGATATTTGGGCAATCGTCCTTTTCCATGCCCTCGGTCAGGCGCCTGCCAACTGGGCGCCTGTCGGACGGTGGTTCTGGCACCTCGGGCGCGGCAAGGTATTTCACGACAGTATCGCCAATGCAGAGCCATATAGGCACGAGCTGGCACTGGGGTGGATCGGCCATTATGCGACCGGCATCATCTATGGCCTTGCTCTTGCGGCTATCACGGGGTCATCCTGGCTGGCAGCGCCGACATTCCTCCCTGCCTGGATCCTTGGTATTGTCACGGTCGGGGCCGGCTGGTTCCTGCTGCAGCCCGGGCTTGGCATCGGCTGGGCCGCGTCGAAGACACCGAACCCGAACAAGGTGCGCGCGCTCAATCTGATCGCCCATACCGTCTTTGCCATTGGGCTCTACGGCACCGCGCTTTTGATCGCCTAACGGCGCAAGACCGCAAGGAGGCACAGTGAAGCATATTTACGCGATCGGCATTGGCACCGGAAACCCGGAGCACATGACCATTCAGGCGATCAACGCCATGAATGGCGCAGATTTACTCTTCATTCCCACAAAGGGTGCACAGAAAGAAGAGCTTGCAGATGTCCGCCGCGAAATCTGTGAGCGGTATCTCAAGCAGGCGGATGGCAAGATCATCGAATTTGCGGTGCCTCTTCGTGAGACGAAGGAGCGCAGCTATGGCCAAAGCGTCGATGAATGGCACGCCGCGATTGCTGCCACCTATCGTCAGCTGATCAGCGAGTTGCCTGAAAACGGCACGGCTGCTTTCCTCGTATGGGGCGATCCGAGCCTTTACGACAGCACGTTGCGCATCCTGGAACGGGTGCGGGATAACGTGGCATTCGATCTCACCGTCATCCCGGGCATTACCAGCATCCAGGCGCTTGCAGCCAGCCACCGCATCCCTGTCAGTCTCGTCGGCAAGCCGGTGGAGATTACGACCGGCCGAAGGCTTGCCGAAGAGGGGCTTAAGACGGAAAGTACGGTTGTAATGCTCGACGGCATCCAGGCGTTTACGAAGATCGACGACCCGGATACGGAGATCTTCTGGGGAGCCTATCTTGGCACGCAGGACGAAATCATCCGTGCCGGGCGGCTCGGCGACGTCGCCGATGACATCGTAAGGACCCGGGCCCAAGCGCGCGAACGGCACGGTTGGATCATGGATATCTACCTGCTGCGCAAAGGTCGCGACTTTCAGGATTAGTCCAGAGGATTGGTCCGGCCGCTTTGCCGCAAGGGTGCCGCCCCGTAAAGGCATGGATGAAAGGACGAGCCATGGGCCTTGCCGGCGAAAGAGAGATCGACATGGAAGGGCGCGCCATTGGTGCACCAGGTTTGCGCCGAGGCGCCTGTCCGACACTTGCTGCGCCCATGGCGACCGGCGACGGCCTTCTCGTACGGTTGCGGCCGGCCGGCGGCGCGCTAACGCCTTCGCAATTGAATATGCTTGCAGCCTCCGCAACGGCATACGGCAATGGCGTTCTGGAAATTTCTGCGCGGGGAAGTCTGCAAGTCCGCGGCCTGCGGCCGGAAACTGTCGGGCGGCTCGCCACTGATGTTGATGCGGCTGGGATCCTTGTTCCGGCGGGTCCGCCGATCGAGCTATCGCCGCTGCATGGCATCGATCCGGGTGAGATAGGAAGTGCCGCCGCGATCGAAGCCCGGTTGCGAGATGAGCTCAAGATCGCGCTGTCTTCACCACTTTTGGCCCCAAAGCTCTCCATCATCGTCGACGGTGGAGGACGTTTCGGTCTATCCGGTCTTTCGGCCGATATCCGCGTTGCCGCTCTGGACGAAGGCCGATGGCTGGTCGCGATAAACGGCGATGCAAAAACGGCAAAACCGGTTTGTATCGGTTCAGCGGATGACGCCGCCCGGGCGGTCGGGCAATTGCTAGCGATGCTCATGGAAATTGGCAAGAATTCTCGAACGCGCGACATTGGACCGCTTGCATTGCGCGACGTATTTCCAGCAATGGAAGCGCACTTTGCCACAGGGCCACATTCGGAAATGCCGAGGCCCGGCCTTCATCAGCTTTCCGATCACAGCACGGTTCTTGGCCTCAGACCGCGTTTCGGCCAGATGAAGGCAAACGACCTGTCAAGATTTCTGGGAGAAACCGAGCGCCTCGGTGCAGCGCAAATTCGCCTGGCCCCGGGCCGCCAGTTCTTCGTGACGGGCTGCAGCACAGAGGAGGCAAAGGCGTTGCAGACAGCTGCAAAGAGGTATGGCTTTAGCTCCGATCCAAATGATCCATCTGCAAATATTGCCGCTTGCGCCGGGGCAGGCGCCTGCGCCTCGGGCTTTTATGAAACGAGGATGCGGGCACAGCATTTACTGCGGCATTCACCGGTTCTTTTCGATGGATCGCTGACGTTTCATCTCTCGGGTTGTTCCAAGGGATGCGCCCATCCGCGACCGGCGCTGGCGCTGACTGGAATGGCGAGCGGTTATGGTATTGTGTTGAGCGGATATGCAGGCGACAGCCCCGATGCAACGATTGCTGGCGGCGAGATCGATTTCGCTATAGAGAAGCTCGCCCGGCTTGTCGGGAAGAACAAGAGCGCTGATGAATCGGCTGCTGCCTGCCTGACGCGGCTCGGCCCCCAGACGATCGTGAAGGCGCTGAAACAGGAATAGGTATGCCAGATTACGACTATATCCGCAGCGGCGAGGCGATCTACGAGCGCTCCTTTGCGATTATCCGCGGCGAAGCGGACCTCTCGCGCTTTTCGCCGGAAGAGGCCGAGATTGCCGTGCGCATGATCCATGCCTGCGGGCTGGTCGAAGCCGCCACACATTTCGACTTCTCGCCACATTTCGTCTCTGCAGCGCGCGGCGCGCTCAAAAAAGGCGCACCGATTTTCTGCGACGCGGAAATGGTGGCTCATGGCATCACACGCGCCAGGCTGCCAGAAAAGAACGACGTGATCTGCACTCTGCGCGACCCGCGCACCCCGGAAATGGCAGCAGCAAGCGGCAACACACGTTCGGCGGCGGCCATCGACCTTTGGGTCGATCGTCTGGCCGGCAGCGTTGTCGCGATAGGCAATGCTCCAACCGCACTCTTCCACCTTCTTGAACTGCTGCGCGGCGGTGCACCGAAGCCGGCTGCCATCATCGGTATGCCGGTCGGCTTCGTCGGTGCGGCAGAATCCAAGGACGCGTTGGCGGAAAATTCTTATGGCGTGCCCTTTGCGATCGTTCGTGGCCGCCTGGGCGGCAGTGCGATGACGGCGGCCGCAATCAACGCGCTGGCGAGGTCGGGACTATGAGCAGACCCAGCCGTCTGATCGGCGTCGGCACGGGTCCAGGCGACCCGGATCTGCTGACCATCAAGGCAAAGAAGGCGATTGAAGCTGCTGACGTCATTGCCTATTTCGCCAAACAGGGCAGGGCCGGCAACGGCCGGGGGGTCGTCCAGCACCTGATCAGTCCGGAGACAGAACTGCTGCCGCTCTATTATCCGGTTACCACTGAAATCGAAAAGAGCGAAGCGCTCTATCAAAGCCAGATCACCGCCTTTTACGATGATTCTGCAGGCATGGTCGCAGCCTACCTCGATGCCGGAAAAACCGTTGCGGTCCTCAGCGAAGGCGATCCGATGTTCTACGGATCTTATATGCACTTGCATGTGCGCCTCGCCGATCGCTATCCGACCGAGGTGATCCCGGGCATCAGCGCCATGTCCGGTTGCTGGTCGCTTGCCGGCATGCCGATCGTCCAAGGTGACGATGTGCTTTCCGTGCTGCCGGGCACCATGGCGGAAGCGGAACTGACGCGGCGGCTTGGCGATACCCAGGCAGCCGTCATTATGAAGGTCGGCCGCAATCTTCCGAAGATCCGCCGCGCTCTTGAAGCGGCAGGGCGTCTCGGTCAAGCCGTCTATGTCGAGCGTGGGACGATGGCGAATGCCGCCATGGTGAAGCTTGCGGAACGGCCCGAGGGTGACGCGCCGTATTTCTCGCTGGTGCTGGTACCAGGCTGGGAGGCAAACCGATGAGTGGAATCCTGTTTGTCATTGGCACCGGTCCTGGCAACCCAGAGCAGATGACGCCGGAAGCGCATTCAGCTGTTTCGGCATCGACCGATTTCTTCGGCTATGGTCCCTATCTCGACCGGCTGCAACTCGGCGCCCATCAAAACCGTCATCCCTCCGACAATCGCGAGGAGATGAGGCGCGCAGGGGATGCTTTGACGATGGCGGCAGGCGGCCGCAAGGTCTGTATCGTCTCCGGCGGCGATCCCGGTGTTTTCGCCATGGCCGCGGCAGTCTGCGAGGCGATCGACACAGGTCCGGCGGAGTGGCGTTCCGTCGAGCTGGTGGTCGTTCCGGGCATTACCGCAATGCTTGCGGTTGCAGCGCGTGTCGGCGCCCCGCTCGGCCACGATTTCTGCGCGATCTCGCTTTCGGATAACCTCAAATCCTGGGAGATCATCGAAAAGCGCCTGACGTTGGCTGCAAAGGCGGGCTTCGTGATTGCCCTTTACAATCCAATCAGCAAAGCGCGGCCCTGGCAGCTCGGCAAGGCCTTTGAACTGCTGCGCGCACATCTGCCGCGGCAGACACCGGTGATCTTCGGCCGCGCCGCCGGACGTCCCGATGAGCGGATCATCATTCAGCCGCTCGGTGACGCCCACGCTTCCGTTGCGGATATGGCGACCTGCATCATCATCGGGTCGCCGGAAACACGGATTATTTCGGGCGGCGGCAGGCCCGAACTCGTCTATACCCCCCGTTCCATGGCGGGAGGAAACAAGTGACCGATCGCGCCGAGCGCTTCCTCGACGGTTTCCACCGCTCTCATGGCAGGCGCGGGCGCACGGGCGATCATGAAGACTTCAATGCCGAGGTGGCGAGCCGCCTCGATTTTCGCGTAGGTCGCCCAGCCGCCGCTATTTTTGGCAACGATCGCATCGATGCGGTGAGAGGCAAGAAGCGCGGCCTCGCCATCCACATCGAAGGGGCCGCGATCGAGAATATATTCGACGTTCGCAATATTGAGCGGCGGGGTGACGGGGTCGACGCTGCGAACAAGATAGAAATGATGTGCCGCCGCCTCGGCACAGTGCGCCTCCTGACGCCCGATCGCCAGGAAGACGCGGCGGGCGGCAGGCCCAAGCGCGGCGATTGCCAGCGGGATGTTTCTGCTCGCGGTCCATCTGTCGCCCGGCCGCTCGATCCATTCGGGCCGGCGAAGGGCAAGGGCCGCAATTCCGGAAAGTCGTGCTGCGGCGAAGGCATTGGCGGAGATGCGGGCGGCAAAGGGATGTGTCGCATCGACGAGAAGGTCAAATCCTCCGTCGCGCAGGAAAGAAGCAAGGCTCTCCGCTCCGCCGAAACCACCAGTGCGAACGGGAACAGGCTGGATGGACGGTTTTTCTGTGCGGCCCGCCAAAGACAGCAGGATGTCAAAACCGGCCTTCTTGGAGAGCATCTGCGCCAAAGCACGCGCTTCGCTCGTTCCGCCCAGTATCAGCACGCGGATTTTTGCCATGTCTGATATGCCTAGCCACACCCCGAAACCCTGGCTAACCATTATCGGTATCGGCGAGGATGGTCCAGAAGGACTTGGCGATCACGCCAAGCGGCTGATCCTGGCCGCACCCGCCGTCTTCGGCGGCGAACGGCACCATGCGCTGATGGATAATCTGATTGCGGGCGAGCGGCTCGTCTGGCAAAGCCCCTTTGAGAAGTCGATCGACGCGATCCTTAGGCGGCGAGGCACACCGGTCGTCGTACTCGCTTCCGGCGACCCATTTCTATTTGGTGTCGGCGCGACACTCTCTCGGCACGTGAATGCCGAGGAGATGCGCACCATTCCAGCTCCGTCGGCCTTCAGCATGGCCGCGTCCCGTCTCGGCTGGCCCTTGCAGGAAACCGCCTGCCTTTCGCTTCATGGCCGTTCCATCCATCTCATTCGCCCGCATCTGCATTCCGGACGGCGCATTATTGCGCTGACTTCCGACGGGAAGGGGCCCGGGGATCTGGCTGTGCTTTTGTCAAACAGCGGCTTCGGCCATTCCCGCATAACTGTTCTGGAGGCGCTCGGCGGCGCACGCGAGCGGATCCTCAGCACGTCTGCAGAAGACTTCCAGTTTAGAGATATCGACCCTCTCAATGTCTGCGCCGTCGAGGTCAAGGCAGGAATAGAAGCTCGCGTCCTGCCTTTTGCCACCGGCCTGGACGACGAACTTTTTGAACATGACGGGCAGATCACCAAGCGTGAAATCCGCGCTCTGACGCTATCGGCACTTGCGCCGCGCCATGGGGAACTGCTGTGGGATATCGGGGCCGGCTCGGGTTCGATCGGCATCGAGTGGATGCTCTGCGACCCATCACTAAAGACGGTCGCCATCGAGCAATCGCCAGATCGCGTCAGCCGGATTGCGCGCAATGCTTCTGCGCTGGGCGTGCCGGGCCTTGCCGTTGTCGAGGGAACAGCCCCTGCGGCTTTCAGCGGATTGCCGGAACCTGACGCCATATTTGTCGGCGGAGGCGGCAGCGAGCCGGGCGTCATGGATGCCGCAATCGTCTCGCTCAAAAGCGGCGGGCGCCTTGTCGCCAACGCAGTGACACTGGAAATGGAGGCCGTGCTGCTCGCCGAACAAGCCAGGCGCGGCGGCTTTCTGACAAGGATCGAGATTTCGCGAGCCAGCCCCCTCGGCGCGATGAGCGGCTGGCGCCCGGCAATGCCCGTGGTGCAATGGCGCTGGATCAAGGACTAAAAATGACGGTTCACTTCATCGGAGCAGGCCCAGGTGCAGCCGATCTCATCACCGTTCGCGGCCGCGACCTCATCGGCAGATGCCAGGTATGCCTTTATGCCGGATCGATCGTATCCCCGGAACTTCTCAAATACTGCCCGCCGGATGCGCGCATCATCGATACCGCGCCGATGTCGCTCGATGAGATCGAGGCGGAATATCTGCGTGCGGCCAACGCAGGAGAGGATGTGGCTCGTCTGCACTCCGGCGATCTTTCCGTCTGGAGCGCTGTTGCTGAGCAGGTTCGGCGCCTTGACAAGCATGGCATCGCCTACACGATGACACCGGGCGTTCCGGCCTTTGCGGCTGCGGCCTCCGCACTTGGCCGGGAACTGACAATTCCGGCCGTTGCCCAGAGCCTGGTGCTGACCCGCGTCTCGGGCCGCGCTTCGCCGATGCCGAATGAGGAAACGCTTGCCAGGTTTGGCGCGACGGGTTCGACGCTTGCAATCCATCTGGCAATTCATGCACTCAGCCAGGTCGTTCAAGAACTGACACCGCTTTATGGCGCTGATTGTCCTGTTGCGATCGTCGTCAAAGCCTCCTGGCCGGACGAGCGCGTCCTGCATGGCACGCTTGCTGACATCGAGGCGAGGGTCGCCCTCGAACCGATCGAGCGCACGGCGATCATCTTCGTCGGTCGAACGCTTGCTGCCCGCGATTTTCGCGAAAGCGCCCTTTACGACGCCGCCTACCAGCGGCGGTTCAGGGGCAGGCAATAGCGAGCCGGAACGCCGGCTCGCCATCCACGCTCCAGCCGACAGATAGTCCATGCTCGCCTTCAAGGCAGCAGGTTCTGTCGGACCATGCACTTCGGCTGCGAAACGCTCGAAGGAGAAGGGAACCTTTTGTCGTCTGCCTGCAAGCGCGCGCATCTGCCCGGCATGCGGTCGGAGGCGTCGACGAGAAGACGGTGCGGACCGCGCATGAGCCTTGCGGCTGTGAGTGTCTCGACCACCTCGAAAGCTGGCGCATTTGTCTATACAAAATGCGAGGAGATCGTCGTGGTTTCAGATGGCTGTGATGCTGATCAAATAGCAGGTGGCGGCACCAGCAAGTGTCAAAGCGGCGCGGCAATGAGCCTCGATCATCAATACGTCGCCGGCATAAATCATGCCGTTTTCTTCGGCCAACTCGAATGATGCTTCGCCTTCGTGACACAGGACAAGCGATATTGCGGCCGGTAGAGAGCCGCTCCAACTCCGCTCGATATGCAGCCTCTCGACCTTATGCATAAAGGCGTCGCGCCGCGTCATGACATTGAGGTCGGTGATCGGCCCCGCCATAAGCTGTGCCGTCACGGCAATGTCGGCTGCAAAAGCAAATGGCGGGCTCTGCTGCGCCAAGTCCACAGGCTCATGCCCGTCGATCTCCAGCGTCATGCCACTGCCGGACAGGATTGAAAGTGTGCGGTCGATGCCGGGAAAGATCGAAAACGGTCCATCGAAAGCAACCGTGGCCATGCTGATCCGCCAGTCGAAATCGCCGAGGGTTGCACCTTCGGGCGAAACGGCCACCTCCACTGTCTCGCCGCCGCCGTTCTTCCACGGCATGCGCCGGTGATTGGCCGCGCGAAGGATCTGCATGGTTCAATCCCCCAAGATCCCCGGCAGCCTTAGCCCCTTCTCCTTGGCGCAATCAAGCGCGATATCGTAGCCCGCGTCGGCATGGCGCATGACGCCGGTTGCCGGGTCGTTCCAAAGCACGCGTTCGATGCGGCGCGCCGCATCGTCGGTGCCATCGCAGCAGATGACCATGCCTGAATGTTGCGAATAGCCCATGCCGACGCCGCCGCCGTGATGGAGCGAAACCCAGGTTGCGCCGGAGGCGGTGTTCAAAAGAGCGTTCAACAGCGGCCAGTCGGAGACGGCATCAGAACCATCCTTCATCGCTTCCGTCTCGCGGTTCGGTGATGCAACCGAGCCGGAATCGAGGTGGTCGCGGCCGATCACGATCGGCGCCTTCAACTCTCCGCTTTTGACCATCTCGTTGAAGGCAAGGCCGAGACGATGGCGGTCGCCAAGGCCGACCCAGCAGATGCGCGCCGGCAGACCCTGGAAGGCGATACGCGCGCGGGCCATGTCCAGCCAGTTGTGCAGGTGCTTGTTGTCTGGCAGCAATTCCTTCACCTTGGCGTCGGTCCTGTAGATATCCTGCGGATCGCCCGACAGTGCTGCCCAGCGAAAGGGGCCGATGCCGCGGCAAAAGAGCGGGCGGATATAGGCAGGCACAAAGCCAGGAAAAGCGAAGGCGTTTTCGAGACCCTCATCTTGAGCAACCTGCCGGATATTGTTGCCGTAATCGAGCGTCGGAATACCTGCATCCCAGAATGCGATCATCGCTTCGACATGCTCGCGCATAGAGGCGCGAGCCGCTCTTTCGACAGCCTTCGGATCGCTTTCGCGCATCGCTTTCCATTGCGCGATCGTCCATCCTTTCGGTAGATAGCCGTTGATCGGGTCGTGCGCTGACGTTTGGTCGGTGACAATATCCGGGCGGATGCCGCGGCGGACCATTTCAGGCAGGATTTCGGCGGCGTTGCCGAGAAGACCGACCGATTTGGCTTCGCCTGCCTTGGTCCAGCCGCCGATCATCTCGAGGGCTTCGTCCAGCGTTTCGGCCCTGGCATCGAGATATCGAGTACGCAAGCGGAAATCGATCGAGTCCGGATTGCACTCGACGGCAAGGCAGCAGGCACCTGCCATGACGGCAGCGAGCGGCTGCGCACCACCCATGCCGCCAAGGCCACCGGTCAAAATCCATTTGCCCTTGAGGTTGCCGCCATAATGCTGCCGGCCCGCCTCGACAAAGGTTTCATAAGTCCCCTGGACGATGCCTTGTGTGCCGATATAGATCCATGAGCCTGCCGTCATCTGACCATACATCGCCAAGCCCTTCTTATCGAGCTCGTTGAAGTGGTCCCAAGTCGCCCAGTGCGGCACGAGGTTGGAATTGGCGATCAGGACGCGCGGTGCATCCTTGTGTGTGCGGAAGACGCCGACCGGCTTGCCGGACTGCACCAGAAGCGTCTCGTCTTCGGTAAGCGTCTTCAACGTCGCGACGATGCGGTCGAAATCCTCCCAGGTGCGGGCTGCACGGCCGATGCCGCCATAGACGACGAGTTCGTTCGGATTTTCCGCCACATCTGGATCTAGATTGTTCATCAGCATGCGAAGCGGCGCTTCGGTCATCCAGCTCTTGGCATTGAGCTCCGGTCCGCGAGGTGCCCGGATTTCGCGGATGTTGTGACGGGGATTGCTCATCTCAGATCTCCAGGGACGGAAGGATGTTTTCGGAAACCGACGCGTTCAATACGCCGGTTGCAACAAGTTCGCTGACGGCTTGCAGGTCGCCTGCCATGTAGCGATCGACCTCCAGCGTCGGCACCACATTGCGGATGGCAGCGATCGCCTTTTGCAGTTCATGGCTGGTCGCAAGCGGTGTGCGCAATTCTACGCCTTGTGCGGCCGTCAATGCCTCGATGCCGACGATGCCGAAGAGGTTTTCGGTCATCTGCAACAGCCGGCGTGCACCATGGCAGGCCATGGAAACATGGTCTTCCTGGTTCGCCGAAGTCGGCGTCGAGTCGACGGAAGCTGGATGCGACATCTGCTTGTTTTCGGACATCAGCGCGGCAGAGGTCACCTCCGCAATCATCAGACCGGAATTGAGCCCTGGCTTCTTGGCGAGGAAGGCTGGAAGCCCGTAAGACAGAGCCGGATCGACGAGCAGCGCGATTCGGCGCTGCGAAATTGCACCGACCTCGCAGACCGCAAGCGCGATCTGATCGGCGGCGAAGGCGATCGGCTCCGCATGGAAGTTACCGCCGGAAACGACGGAGTTGTCGGAAAGCACCAACGGATTATCGGTCACTGCATTGGCTTCGATTTCGAGGGTGCGTGCGACCGACCGGAGAAGATCGAGGCAGGCGCCATCGACTTGCGGCTGACAACGAATGCAATAGGGATCCTGCACGCGCTCGTCGCCCTCTATATGACTTTCACGGATAACGGAGCCTTCAAGCAGCGCCCGCAAAGCCGCGGCCGTATCGATCTGGCCGCGATGACCGCGAAGCGTGTGGATATCCGGATGGAACGGTGCCGAAGAGCCCATGGCCGCATCGGTGGACATGGCGCCGGTGATCAGGGCCGCATGGGCGGCACGATGCGCACGGAATAGGCCGGCAAGTGTAAGCGCGGTTGAGGTCTGCGTGCCGTTGATCAGCGCAAGGCCTTCTTTAGCGGCGAGAACGACCGGCGTAAGGCCGGCCCTGTTCAACGCTTCCGCGCCTGGAAGCCGCTCGCCTTTGAAGTAGGCTTCGGCCTCTCCCATCATTACGGCCGCCAGATGCGCAAGCGGCGCAAGATCGCCCGAGGCGCCGACGGAACCTTTTTCCGGAATGACCGGTATGACGCCCTTGTCGAGCATTGCTTCGATCAGCCGCACCAGCTCCAGTCGCACGCCGGAGGCGCCGCGGCCGAGCGACACGAGCTTCAGCGCCATGACGAGGCGCACGATATTTTCGGGCAGCGGCGCGCCCACCCCACAGCAATGCGAGAGGATGAGATTGCGCTGAAGTGTGGCGACATCGGCACTGTCGATCTTAATCGAAGCGAGTTTTCCGAAGCCGGTATTGATGCCGTAGACGGGCGCATTGCCGGCGGCGATCTCGGCTATGCGCGCCGCCGCCTTCCTTATGCCGGCATCAAATGCGGGATCGAGTTCTGCCGGTTCGCCGGTCCAGTAAATTTTTTCCAGCTGTTTCAGCGAAACGGAGCCTGGGTGGAGAATGATGGTCAACGGTCGATCCTTTCGCCCTTGAAGACACGCGCAAAGAGCGGGTTGAAGCCGATACGATAGACAAGTTCGGCCGGGCTCTCGATCTCCCAGATGGCAAGATCGGCGGATTTTTCGGCCTGTATTGTTCCCGTTTCGGCAATAAGGCCGAGTGCGCGAGCCCCTTCACGTGTGGCCCCTGCAATACACTCCTCAACCGTCAGACCGAAGAGCGTCGCCGACATATTCATCGTCAAAAGCAGGGAGGTGAGAGGCGATGTGCCTGGGTTGCAATCCGTCGCGACCGCGATCGGAACACCGGCGGCGCGCAGCGCCTTGACGGGTGGTTTCTGTTTTTCGTTGATGGAATAGAATGCGCCGGGCAGCAGTACCGCGACGGTTCCGGCTGCCGCCATGGCGACCACGCCGTCATCGTCGAGATATTCGAGATGATCCGCCGAAAGCGCACCATACTCAGCGGCAAGTGCAGCTCCACCGAGATTGGACAACTGCTCGGCATGCAGCTTCACCGGAAGGCCAAGCGCCTCGGCGCGATCAAAGACAAGGCCGATCTCGTCCGTTGAGAAGGCGATGCCTTCGCAGAACCCATCGACGGCATCGACAAGGCCTTTGCCGTGTGCCTCTTCGAGCCCGGGCAGCACGATTTCGGTTATATAGTCGCTATTGCGGTCCTTGTATTCGGCGGGTGTCGCATGGGCGCCGAGATAGCTCGTCTTGACGCGCACCGGACGCATACTGCCGAGAACACGGGCAGCCTCCAGCATCTTCACTTCGCCAGCGATGCTGAGACCGTAGCCCGACTTGATCTCGATGGTCGTCACCCCCTCGCAAAGCAATGTATCGAGGCGGGGCAGGGAAGCTTGCACGAGGCCTTCGACAGAAAGCGCATTCGTCGCCTTGACCGAGGAGACGATGCCACCGCCAGCGCGGGCAATCTCTTCATAGGTCGCGCCGTCAAGGCGCATTTCGAATTCGCGCGCCCGGTTGCCGCCATGAACGATGTGGGTGTGGCAATCGACGAGCCCCGGCGTCACCCAGCGGCCCTCAAGGTCGATGATTTCGGCACGTTCGATGACGGAAACCGGCAATTCGCCCTCCGGGCCGGCATAGCGGATTCGGCCGTTTTCCGTGACGATCGCGCCTTTTTCAACAATACCCAGCCCCGGCTTACCCGGATCGAGCGTCGCGAGCCGGCCATTTCGCCAGAGGCTCGGTCTCTGCTCCCGCGTAAAAAGATTGTTCCCGCTCATCAGCTTTACGCCTTTCCTTCGCTCGAAACATGTATATACATAATAATCGGGTGACAAGTGGAAATTTGGGCGTTTCCATGGAAAAGAAAGATGGAAGGCCGACAGGAAGGGAAAAGGCGATGACGACACTTCATGCGGCGACTGCGCTCCTGCCTAAGGGGTGGCAAAGCGACGTGCGTCTCACAATTGATGGCAGCCTTATCGCGAAGATTGAGGTCGGCGCGAAGGCCGAGGCGAGCGACGAGTGCCACAACCTCCTTGTTCCTGCGATGCCCAACCTGCACAGCCATGCCTTCCAGCGCGCCATGGCCGGCCTTGCTGAAGTCCGTGGTCCTGCAAGCGACAGCTTCTGGAGTTGGCGGACGGTGATGTACAGGTTCGCGCATTCGATGACGCCGGAGCATGTCCAGGCCGTCGCCGCACAGCTTTACATGGAAATGCTTGAAGCCGGTTTCTCGCGTGTCGGCGAATTCCACTATCTGCATCATGACAAGGACGGCAGTCCTTATGCCAATATTGCGGAGTTGGCCGAACGCATCGGCGCGGCGAGCGAGACGGTCGGTATCGGCCTGACATTGCTGCCGGTCTTTTACGCGCATTCGAGCTTCGGTGGTGCTGCTCCCCTCGAAGGCCAGCGGCGCTTCATCAACTCGCTTGAGAGCTTCGGCAAACTGATGGAGCGGGCACACACGATCACCCGCAAGCTGGAAGGCGCAAAGATTGGGATTGCGCCACACAGCCTTCGCGCCGTCACGCCTGATGAGTTGGCAAAGCTTTTGCCGCTTGCAGAAGGCGGTCCGGTCCATATCCACGTCGCCGAACAGGTCAAGGAAGTGGACGATTGCATCGCCTGGTCAGGCGCAAGACCCATCGAGTGGCTCCTTGAGCATGCGCCCGTCGACCACCGCTGGTGCCTCATCCATGCTACCCACATGACCGAGGATGAAACGCGGCGTATGGCAAAAAGCGGATCGGTGGCCGGTCTCTGCCCCATCACTGAAGCCAATCTCGGCGACGGGGTTTTTCCAGCGCCGATCTTTCTCGAAGAGGGCGGGCGTTATGGCATTGGGTCGGACTCGAATGTGCAGATTACGCTTCCCGGGGAGCTTCGCCAGCTCGAATATTCCGAGCGCCTGGCGCTTAGGGCCCGCAACGTGATTGCAGAAACCCGCGGCTCGACGGGCCGCTCGCTGTTCGATCACGCGCTTTTAGGTGGTGGTACCGCGCTCGGTGCTGCTGCGGGCCTCGCCGAAGGCAATTATGCGGATATCGTCGCGCTTGACTGCAGCACGGTGCCTTATCTCGCCCATGATCAAATCCTCGACCACTGGATATTCGCCGGCAGCGTCGCTGTCGATTGCCTCTGGGCCCTTGGCCGCAAACAGGTCGAAGCCGGCCGTCATCGCCAGCGCGAGGCGATCAGTCGACGTTTCCTCGCTGCGATGGCCGAAATGCTTGCCGCCTAAGTCTTTCCTTGCTGCTGCATTCGCAATAGAGCAGATGGCGCGAAGCGGAGAGAATGATGAACGACAACAAGGATGCGACCCTGCATCAGCGCATCTTGAGCGAGATCGAAGGTCGCATCGTTTCGGGCGGGTGGCCGCCGGGTTATCGCATCCCCTTCGAGGTCGATCTCGCTGCGCAATACGATTGCTCACGAATGACTGTCAACAAAGTGCTGACGCAGCTGGCCAAGGCCGGGTTGATCGAGCGCCGCAAGAAATCCGGCAGCTTCGTCACCCAGCCGCAGGCGCAGTCCGCTGTGCTGGAAATCCGCGACATCAAAGCAGAAGTTCAATCGCTGAATTTACCGTACGCCTATTCGGTCACAAAGAACGCGAGCCGCAAAACAAAGGCGGATGACAAACTCGATCTTCCGGCCGGCGGTCTCGTTAAAGAGGTCGTTTGCGTCCATTTTGCGGGCACCCGGCCCTTCTGCCTGGAACAGCGTCTGATCAACCTTGGCACCGTTCCGGAAGCGGGTGATGCCAACTTCGGCGCAATCGCGCCTGGCCCCTGGCTTCTAAAGCAAGTACCGTGGAGCAAGGCGGAGCACAAGATTTACGCGTTTGCGGCTGGTGCTGAGGAAGCCGCAGCGCTTGACATCCCCCGTTCTGCGGCCTGCCTCGTTATCGAGCGCCGCACCTGGAGCAGTGCCGGGCCTGTGACGCATGTGCGCTTTACCTATCCCGGCGACCGCCATGCGCTCGTTGCCCGTTTCAGCCCGGCCTCCTGAGAAATCGCAGCAGGTCTATTGCGAATCAGCCCGCAAATAGCGGAAGTAAACATCAAGATGACTTCCGGCCGATAAGATGCGCTACGAAATCGACAATACCCTGCTGAAGAGCCTGCTGCCCGCATTCGCGCTGGCGGAGGATATGCTGGCCAGGCTGGATGAGAGGGTGGCCCGTTCGCCGGTCGGCGCTGGTTTTGCCGAGCGCGGCCACTTTTTCGACGCTGCAAGCGCGCTCTGGGTTGCTGGAGAACTCGTGCATGTCGAAGACCTGGTGCTGCACGACGCGCATATGGACAGCCGGACACCGAGCCACGAGCTGACGATTGCCCATGCCGTGCTGCGCGCACGGCGTCGCATCTGGACGGCCGACCCCATCTGGGCGCTGAGTGGCGCCGGATTGAATGTACTTGCCGGCGCCGGTTTGGAGGATGCCGGGCGGGCACCCGAGGTAAGGAGCACGCTAGCGTCGCCTGACGAAGAAAAGGACGAAGGCGAAGCGCTGCTGTCGATGGAACTTGCCGAGATCGACGCCGTACTGGCGCGCTCTCAGCGATTGCTCGACACTCATCTCGGCAGAGGTTCTAAGGTGGAAGAAAGGCCGAAGGAGACGCCTGCCGATCCGCTTGGCCTGTTCGGCGACGAGGAATGGGACGAGGCCCAGCGTCTATCCGATTGGCGTGCGGTTATTCCACTCGCCGAGGAGTTGCCTTCCGCCTTAGGCGCAGCCGTCCTTTTTGAGGCCTGGGAGAGAACCGAACCGCTTCGGCGGCAGCACTGGCTGGGCGGCCTTCTGGTTTCGAGCTATCTACGATCGCGTGGCAAGGTCGCCTCTCATCTCTTTTCATTCTATGCCGGATTGAAGGTAATCCGCCATGAGCGCCGCCGCTCGCGCGATCGGGCGACGCGGCTGCTCGCCTTCCTGGAGGCAATGCGTGAGAGTGCGGCGGCCGGCCTTAAGGATATGGATCGGTTATCCCTTGCCCGCACCCAGATGGAACTGCGGTTCAGGGATCGCCGCTCGAACAGCAGCCTGCCGCAGCTTGCGGAATTCGTCCTTTCGCGGCCCATGGTCTCCTCGACGATGGTTGCCCGTCAGTTGCGGGTGACGAGCCGGGGCGCACTCAATCTCCTCAACGAGATCGGCATCCGCGAAATCACCGGCCGCGGACGCTACCGCGCCTGGGGTATCATCTGAGACAAAAATGAAGACGGCCGAGCATGAGGCCCGGCCGTCTTTTTTCAGTGAACGCCCGGCCCGCCATCTTGTCACAGACTACGGACCGAGCGTTCTTGCGCTTCCATTGCCCCCAGAAGCGCAGTCTCTATTCCCGCTCGCCCGTGAAGTTGAGCAGGAGCTGGAAGATGTTCACGAAGTTCAGATAGAGTGAGAGCGCGCCGAAGACAGCAAGCTTCTGGTTCGATTCCTGATCGTGATTTTCCGAATACTGTTCCTTGATGTTCTGCGTGTCCCAGGCGGTCAGGCCGACGAAGACGACGATACCGATCACCGAAATGGCGAACTGCAGCGCGCTCGAACCCAGAAAGAGGTTGACGATGCTGGCGATGATGACGCCGATCAGGCCCATGACGAGAAACGAGCCGAAGCGGGAAAGATCACGCTTTGTCGCGTAGCCATAGAGACTGGTCGCGCCGAACATCGTCGCGGCGATGAAGAAGGTGCGCGCAATGCTCGTGCCGGTAAAGACCAGGAACACCGAGGCAAGCGACAGTCCCATGACCGCGCAGAACGCCCAGAAAGTCATCTGGGCAGCACTTGCCGACATCGTCTGGATGCGGAACGTGAAGAAGAAGACGAAGGCAAGCGGTGCGAGCATCACCACCCACTTCAAGGGTGACTGGAAGATCGGGACGTAAAGAGCCGGCGTGCTGCCGACGATGAAGGCGACGATCCCGGTGATGACCAGGCCGAGACCCATGTAGTTGTAGACGCGCAGCATATGCTGGCGGAGGCCCTCGTCGAAGATAGCCTGCGTGCCTGCGGCGGAGCCGTAGCCGTATCGCGGATTGTTCGGATTCATGTTGATCTCCTCGGGTTGACACTAGTAGAGCGAACGGGCAAGCCCTTCGGCAGCCCGGTCGAGTTCAAGATCCTTGTCGCTGGCAATCAGCGCATAGGCGACCTCGCCGATCTGCCAGTAAGCAGCCTCGGCATTGTCGAGCGCCAGATGGCTGACCGGCTGAACAGCAAACGCGCCGGGCCGCACGGCAAAAAGCGAAAGCCGCTTTCCGTCCGGTTCCCGGATTGCCATTTCGACACTGGGGCCGAACTCAGACGGAAAGATCTGGACATCGGAAACCTTCCAGTCTTTCGGGAGCTCTGGCATCGCGATTGCGGTCGCCGCACGAATGTCGTCGGCATTATAGTGCGCCGCCGGCTGCGAGGGCATCGTTTCGCGAAGCTTGGCCGTCTGGTAGGCGCGCACCGCATCCTCGACGTAGGGCGGGGCCGGAACGGATGCAGCCACCTCCGTCGCCGTAAAGGCACCAAAGGATGTATGCGCCACCCAGCCTGCCATCACAAGCACGCCGACGGCGGCAATCCGCTGAACCGAATGCAGGATACGGCCGTAAGAAAGTCCCCGCTCTAGCCGCCGTGCGGCATCGCGGGTTTCGATCCGGCCAAAGGCGTTCTCTCCGGCAAGCGCCAGACGCAGCTCTCCCTTGATGCTGAGATCTGCCATGACCTTTGCTGCAATCGCCGGATTCTCAGAGAGATAAGACTCCACCTGGATGCGGCGCGCCACGTCCAGTTCGCCATCCACATAGGCGTCGAGATCGGCATCGATGATCGGATCAACTGCTTTCATTGCCGTTCCTTCCGATTAACCTCAGGTGCGAGGCACGCGGCGTCGCTGCCTCGAATTCGCGAAGCTGGGCCCGGGCGCGCGAGATCCGCGACATCAGCGTTCCGACCGGGATGCCGAGCGAGGCTGCAGCTTCTTGGTAGGAAAGATCCTCGATCGCAACGAGATGCAGTGCTTCGCGCTGTTCTTCCGGTAGGTCGAAGAAAGCATCGCGAACCTGCTGAAGACGCACAGCGTGTTCCTGTCCCGCCGGCAGCGACTGGTCTGCCTCGATGGCTGCCTTATCGTGCCGGCGCGTTATGGACCGGTTCTGACGAACCCGGTCGATATGGGCATTGTGGAGAATGGAAAGCAGCCAGGTCCTGAGGTTGCCGCCGCGCCTAAAGCTCTGCCGCTTCTCGAAGGCACGCACAAGCGCATCATGGACAAGATCTTCGGCGTCATCCGAATTGCGCACCAACGCACGCGCATAGCGCCTCAGCGCTGCGAGCTGCCCGATGACGTCGAATGGCCGTTCTTTCCGTTCCATGACTGAGTATACGACTGTCCGTGAGGTTTTATTCCAGTTCTTCGGAAGTTTTTTAACGGATGGTCCCAATATACGAAGCGAAATTGTCAATCAGCTGGCTGAAGAGTTGGCTGCCAAGAAGCGTATCAGTAAGACCGAGGCCGTGCGGCTTGCAGTTGAAAACGAGCTTCGCCGCACAGATGAAAAGCTCTCTCCGTGAGCGTTCAAGGCCACTGCAGGAAAGATCGCGTCCTATCGGGATAGCGCCGTCGGCCCCCGATAAGACGTTCTTCGACGATCTCACCGGCGAATACTGATGTTCGTCGATGCACGCTCATCATTGCGCTATCTTGCAAGGACAGAAATGGGGTCGTTTGGCGAGAGCCCTCGATGAGGTTTTCGCGCGGCACGCTCGTCACTTCCGTCATTGCTGTGTGGGAGGCGTCGGCCGTCATCCATCGCAAGAAACAGATTCCGATGGCCGAAGCCGAGGCGCTTAGATCCAGGAATTTCTGCGGCTTGCAGAGATCGCAGTCGTATCGATAACGCTTACCGAAATACCATTGCCCTCAGCGCCTTTGAAAAATATGGACACCATCGCTATCCGGATGCTAACCGCAACAGTGCTCGATCTGGCAGATTGTTTTCATTATCCTGACGAAGGATGCCGGTTTCGCGCGCTGACCGATCTCGAGACAATTGGTCCTGATTTCTAGACCGTTTTTCCATCCGACAACTCCTCCAGAATTGGACAATCCGGCCGGCCGTTGCCGTGGCATGCATGCACCAGATGCTCCAGCGTCCGGCGCAGTTCCATCAACTCGCGGATCTTGCGATCAATCTCATTGAGCTTGCCTTGGGCGATCTCCTTCACATCGGCGCTTGCCCGGCTTTTGTCCTCGTAGAGCGCCAAAAGCTGGCGGCATTCCTCGACGGAGAAACCCAAGCCACGCGAGCGCTGGAGGAAGCGCAGCTTATGGACATCGGCTGCGGCATAGTCGCGGTAGCCGTTTCCGCCCCTGTCGGGGCGGATCAGGCCGATATCCTCGTAGTAGCGGATGGTCTTCGATGGCAGACCGGACCGGTCCGATGCTTCGCCGATGTTCATCCTCTTGTCCTTTCAGAGTTTCTGGAGCCTCAGTCTCAACGCGTTGCCGATCACGGAGACCGACGACAGGCTCATGGCGGCTGCGGCAATCATCGGCGAGAGCAGTAGGCCGAAGACCGGGTAGAGCACGCCCGCGGCGACGGGCACGCCAAGCGCATTATAGCCGAAGGCGAAGCCGAGATTCTGGCGGATGTTGCGCATCGTCGCCTCCGCCAGCCGCCGGGCACGCACGATCCCGTTGAGGTCACCCTTCACCAAGGTGATGCCGGCGCTTTCCATCGCAACATCTGCGCCCGTTCCCATGGCGATACCGACATCTGCAGCGGCAAGCGCCGGAGCGTCATTCACGCCGTCGCCGGCCATTGCAACGACCGCGCCCTTTGCATGCAGTTCGTCGATCAGCGCCTTCTTGCCTTCCGGCAAAACGTCGGCGCGCACTTCATCGATCCCGAGGCTTTTTGCGACGGCGCTTGCCGTGCGCTCGTTGTCGCCGGTCGCCATGATGATGCGCAGCCCGCTTTCGTGCAACGCACCGATCGCCTCGGCCGTTGTCGCCTTGATGCGATCGGCAACCGCAACGAAACCCGCAAGGCTGCCGTCGATGGTGACGAACATCACGGTCTTGCCCTCGTCACGCAAGGCGCGGGTCCTTTCGGCAAGCGGCGCGGGATCGATACCGAGATCACTCATCATCGCGGCGTTGCCGAGCGCCACGGCCGTATTGTCGGCATTGCCTTTTACGCCTTTGCCGGTCACAGCCTCGAAGCCGGTGACCTCAACCAGTTTGACGTTCCGCTCTTCTGCGCCGGCAACGACAGCTTCGGCAAGCGGATGTTCGGAACCGCGCTCCAGGCTCGCCACGAGCAGCAGCAGCCGTTCCTCGCTTACGGCGTCCATCGGCACGACGTCGGTAAGACGCGGCTTGCCTTCGGTCAATGTGCCCGTCTTGTCGACGATCAACGTATCGACCTTCGAAAAACGCTCCAGTGCTTCAGCATCCTTGATCAGCACGCCCTCCTGCGCGCCACGGCCGGTCGCAATCATGATCGACATCGGCGTCGCAAGGCCAAGTGCGCACGGGCAAGCGATGATGAGCACGGCAACTGCGGCAAGCAGTCCATGCGCCATTGACGGCTCCGGCCCGAAAATGGCCCAGGCGAGGAAGGCAACAATCGCGGTTACAACGACGGCAGGTACGAAAATGGCCGAGACCCGGTCAACTGCGCCCTGGATTGGCGCACGCGAGCGCTGTGCCTTGGCGACCATATCGACGATACGCGACAACATTGTTTCCGCGCCCACGCGCTCGGCCGTCATTACGAAAGTGCCGTTGCGGTTGATCGTGCCGCCGGTGACAGCATCGCCTTTTGTCTTCTCAACGGGGAGGGCCTCACCGGTGATCATCGATTCATCGACGGTTGATTGCCCTTCGCTGACCGACCCGTCGACCGGCACGCGCTCGCCCGGCCGCACCCGCAGCCGGTCACCGCTTGCGATCTCGTCCACTTCGATGTCCGTTTCGCTGCCGTCGGCACTAAGGCGGCGCGCCGTCTTGGGCGCAAGGTCGAGCAGTGCCCTAATGGCTGAGCCCGTCCGCTCGCGCGCCTTCAGTTCCAGCACCTGGCCGACGAAGACCAGCGCCACGATGACGGCAGCCGCCTCGAAATAGACAGGCACCGTCTCGCCGTGCCCCCTGAAACTCATGGGAAAGAGGCCGGGTGCAAGCGTCGCGACGACGCTGTAGACATAGGCGGTACCGACGCCGAGGCCGATCAGCGTCCACATGTTCGGACTGCGGTTGAGGAGGGAGTTCCAGGCCCGGCGGAAGAAGGGCAGGGCCGCCCAGAGCACGACAGGGGTTGCGAGCAAGAGTTCGGTGAAACTCACCAGCGGTTCGCCGACCGCATCGCGCAACGGCAGTCCGATCATCGGACCCATGCTGAGCACGAGCAGCGGAATGGCCAACGCGGCGCTCATCCAGAGCCTCCGCGTGAAATCGGCAAGCTCCGGGTTCGGACCCTCTTCTGCTGGTGGAATACCCATCGGCTCCAACGCCATGCCGCATTTCGGGCAGTCGCCAGGGTGATCGCTGACGACTTCCGGATGCATGGGGCAGGTATATTGCGTACCCTTGGGCATAGGCTTCGGCGCTTGCCGTTTTTCCTGACGAGAGATTTCTGGGTCGGCCTCGAACTTTGCCTTGCACCCTGCCGAGCAGAAGTAGAATTTATCGCCGTCGCGCTTCAGGAAATGCTGCGCTGTCGCGCGATCGACGGACATGCCGCAAACCGGATCCTTCGCCGTCAGATAATCTTTCGGATTGGCTTCGAATTTCTTCCGGCAACCGTCGCTGCAGAAATGATAAGCACGGCCCTGGTAATTGAGGCTTGGCTTGCCCGCGTCCGGATCAACCGTCATGCCGCAGACGGGATCACGTGCCAAAGCGGCCTCGCCGAGATTGTCCAGGCTTTGGTGACAGGAGCAATTGCTACTTCCGTGATGATGATGATCTTGTTTGTTCATAGGCTTCTCCTTTGCCCGGACAGGCAGTGGATAGGCTTATGAACCTTCCAGTAACTGGAAGGTCAAGCGATAATTCATGGTCCTTCGTCGGTTCCGACAGGTTCGATGAGCGCCACAGGCTGGCCGCCAAGGAGCGCCGAAAGTGGCAACTCGCCTCGCGGATCAAGAATTCGACCGGTCAGGAGATCGCAGCGGCGACCTTCAAGGAAGGCCGGCACCCGGATTACCGTATCGTTCCAGAATTCCGGACCGGCGAATAAAACGCCTGGATCGAGCCAGCCGAGCATCAACCGTGGAACGACGGTCATCGCATAGCTTCCGTTCAACTCTCGCGCAAAGGCAACAACATGATCCTTGCGGCTGCCTGACACCTTAAGCGGAACATAGTTGCCTTGCGCAAAAAGCTCCGGCTGCCGCTTTCGAAGATGAAGACCGATTTGGACGATGCGCTGTTTCAGCGCGGGCACCGTCAGACTTACAATTGGCGCTCCTTCTGAGAGGCTGGAAAACAACGCCGTCATGTCGACAGGCCTGCGGTTATCAGGATCGACGAAGCTCAAATCCAAAAGCTCGGCCCCCTGATAAATATCTGGAATGCCGGGCGCCATCAGCTTAATCAGCGTCTGTGACAGGCTGTTTAGATAGCCGGCCTCGATGAAGGGCCGCATTACTGCTCCGAAATCCTCGTGGAAGACGAGATTGGTCGATGAAAGCAACGCTGTTGCATAAGCTCTGACTGCCGCCTCGTATCCGGCATGCGGCTCGTTCCAGCTCGTGCCGAGCTTTGCTTCACGGATCGCCTTTTCTGCAAAGGCCGTGAAGCGCCCGATCAGCGCTTCGGCCTTTCCGTTTAAGAAATCCTCCGGCCATATCCCGGCAAGCGCCTGATAGAGCATCCATTCGACATTCGGTTCGGGCGTCAGTCCGCCCGGCAGTTCGATCAGACGGTCGCGGTTCATCTCGCGCCAGCGCTCCACCGCCTGCGCCCAGACATCGGCTCCTTCACTCAAGGTATAAAGCCTTGCACGCGCATCCTCGCCGCGCTTGGTATCGTGCGTCGATGTCGTCGAAAGCCCGTGCGGATTAAGCTGCGCGCGCTTAAGCATCAGCGCATGGAAAGCCTCGACACCGCCCGGCTTGATATCCGGATCGCCGCCGACTTCGTTTACGGCAAGCAACCGGTTGTAGCGATAAAAGTGCGTGTCCTCCATTGCCTTGGCCATGACCGGTCCGCTTAACTGCTGGAAACGGCGGCGGAATTCTTTCGCCGCTGCTTCCCGTATCTCACCTTTCAATAGCCTTGCTACAACGTCGATCGCCCGCCGGTCGGCAAGCTTTTCAGCCGCGCTGGAAATGACCCTGCTGAGCACGTCCGCGTCCCGTGCTTCAAGCGGACCCTTGCTGCCATAGATGCGATAGACGGGAAAGGCGATCAGCGATTCGCGGATAGCTGCCGCAATTGCGGCGCGGTCAAGGTCGGGATAAAGGCCATGGACGATCTTCACCAGCCGCGTCGTCTCGCCTTCGAAGTTCCGCTCCACCATCAATTGCTTGGCCGCGCGAAGACCAGCAGTCATATCGGCCATATCCGGGGCAATATTCGCATAGGCGGTACCAAGCTGTTGCAGGCCGCCGCCGTCGACCAAGAGATGGGCGAGTGCCGAAATGAATTCGTAGCCGGTGGTCCCGGCGGTCGGCCAGCTTGCGGGCAGTGTCTCGTCATGGCCGAGGATCTTCTCGACGACTATATAGGTCTTGGATCCTGTCTCAGTGCGCAGCCTTTGCAGATATTGCTTCGGATCGGCCAAGCCATCGATATGGTCGAGCCGCAAACCCTCTACCTGCCCGGACCGAACGAGTTCGAGAATGAGCCGATGGCTATCGTCGAAAACCTGCTCCTCCTCAACGCGCAGGCCGACCAGACCCGTTACTTCGAAGAACCGCCGGTAGCTCAGATGTCTGGCCGCCTCTTTCCAATATGTCAGCCGCCAATGCTGGGCCTGGTGTAGACTGACGATCAGCTCTTGGTCTATTGCGAGGTCGACCAACGCCGGCTCATCTGCGCTTGCTGGAACAAGATTGGTGCTGTCGGGATTCAAGGGCAAAAGCGTATCGCAGTAGCCAAGCGCCAGTTCGCCGCTTTCCGGATCGCGCTTAAGCCGCAACTCGCCATCCGACAGTGCATCTTTGAATGGCTTGCCAAGGATCGGCAGGGTGAGCCGTTCGCTCCAGTCGATATCGAAATGGCGCGCATAGGGGCTTTCCCGGCCGAGCTTCAACACGCTTCGCCACCAGGGATTTTCCGTCGAGGCGGCCATATGGTTCGGCACAATGTCGAGGATGAGGCCGAGCCCGGCGTCTTTCAAAGCAGAGCTCAAGCGGTCAAAGCCCTCGCGTCCGCCGATTGCCGGCTCGATTTCATTGACATCGGTTACGTCATAGCCATGCGTCGAACCTCTCGTCGCGGCAAAGATCGGCGAAGCGTAAAGATGACTGATGCCGAGGGCTTTGAGATAGGGCACACATTCGATGGCCCGGTCGAATGTCATGCCGTTGCGGAATTGAATGCGGTATGTCGATGTCGGAAGCATCATGTTGCCTGCCGTTCCGGAGGAGACGGCCCGGAACGGTGACAACGGGCCCTTTGTTCCCCCCAATTCCAAGGTTTAGTCGATGAAGACACCGACGCTTGCCGCACGGCCCATCGCGTCGATCACCGTCAGTTTCGAGTAGCCGCCACCATCCGGCATCCACTGGTTGATGCGGCGGCGAGAAAGATCGGGCAGCGGCTTGCCGTTTGCAAGCCAGCGGAACGGCGCCCGGCCGCCCTGCAGTTTCAGCATCAATGGCGACAGATCACCGCTTCTTGCGCCGAGGTCGACATGCGCGCCCTCCGGTGGATAGACGATCTGCGGTGCCTGTTCGCGACTGGAAGTGGAAAGCAATCCGCTGGCATTTATCGAGAAACGCCGCTGGCTCACCGGCAGATCCGCCTGGGCGATGCGCACTGCGCCAGAGGGCGGGCGCGGCAAAGGTGTGGTTGCAATGCTCGACTTTGCAAAGGCCTCAAACAGGATAGGGGCTGCCGTGCCGTAACCGGTCGAACCCGGCACCGCGCCATTGTCCGGTCTTCCAACCCAGACACCGAGCACATACCGCCCATCGTAGCCAACTGACCATGCGTCGCGATAGCCGTAGCTGGTCCCCGTCTTGTAGGCGATGCCGCGCTGCGGGGCGCCTGCCGGTGGGATGACGCTGGAAAGAATATCCGAAACATTCCAAACGGCGACCGGCTCCAGCAATGGCTCTCCGTCTATCTTGCCGGGCTTTGCAGTTACGCCGTCGCCGATGCGAACCGGCTCGCCCTTGTTGGCAAGCGCCGTATAAAGCTGCACGAGGTCTTTCAACGTGATGCCTACGCCGCCGAGCCCGATCGCCAGACCGGGCGCTTCGTTCGGCGGCAGGATGGGGCGAACGCCGGCGCGGCGGAAGCGCACCAAAAGCCGCGCCGGATTGACGGCGTCAAGCAGCCTGACGGCCGGCACATTCAACGAAAGCTGCAATGCCTCGCGGACTGTTACGTCGCCTTGATAGCTCATGTCGAAATTGCGCGGCCGGTAACCGAAGAAATCGGCCGGCCGGTCCTCAATGATCGTTTCCTGGCTGACCAGTCCCTGCTCGAAGGCAAGACCATAGATGAAGGGTTTCAGTGTCGAGCCGGGCGAGCGGCTGACACGCGTCATGTCGATCCAGCCGGAACGGCTCGCATCGAAATAGTCCGCCGAGCCCACTTCGCCGACGATTTCGCCGGTGCGCGCATCGGCCATCACCATTGCGAGAGAAAGCTTCGGACGAAGGTTCATCGCGGCACTTTTCGCCGTTGCTTCGAGCCCTGCCTGTATCTGCTTCTTCAGCGTCGTGCGATGCTCGCGCTCGTTCGGCTTGCTGCGAAGTGCTGCTTCGGCCAAATGCGCGGCCAGGACTGGAAGCTGCATGCGCGTTGCCGGAACGAGTGTCGCCTCGGCGCGCTCGGCCTCTCCCTCGCCGATGGCTTCGGCCACGGCGGCGCGCTTCAGAACGCGTTTTCGTGCCGCTTCCGCTGCCGCCAGATTCCTGTCGGGGCGTCGTCGTTCAGGAAGCTGGGGGAGGGCAACGAGGAGGGCCGCCTGCGCCACCGTCAGCCGCTTCGGCTCCTTGCCGAAATAGGCAAGGCTTGCGGCACGCACGCCTTCCAGATTGCCGCCATAGGGCGCATGCGTCAGATAAAGATCGAGGATCTCTTTCTTCGAAAGCCGCCGCTCGATCTGGACGGCGCGTATCACCTGCAGGATTTTCGCCGAAAGCGAACGCCCGGTGCGCGGTTCGATCAGCCGCGCTACCTGCATGGAAAGCGTCGAGGCGCCGGAAACGATGCGGCCGTTGGTGACCAGCTGCAGGCCCGCGCGCCCGATTGCCAGCGGATCGATGCCGTGATGCTCGTAGAAGCGCCGGTCCTCATAGGCGATCAGCATGCGCATGAATTGCGGGTCGACATCCGCGACAGTGGTTTTCAGACGCCAACGGCCTTCCAGCGTCGCAAAGGCGCGCAGCAACTGACCATCGGCATCGAGCACTTCGGCCGAAACCGCACCGGTCCTTTCGAGGGGCGGCGGAAAGACCCTGTCGGCAGTGTCCAGCGCGAAGATAACCGAGCCGGCAAGAATGAAACCGGCCGCAGTTCCAATCGTGAGCTTGCGCCAGAGCCGCATTATCGTGCTGCGACAACCTCCATCTTGCCGGTCGCCGTGCGAGCCGAATATTCGGGGCGGTACATATCTTCAACGGTTGCCGCCGGATGGTCATAAACGCCCGGGGTGACGGCCCGCACGATATAGGCGACGTTGATTTCACGGTTGTCGTCCGAAGTCCGGTTGAGGGCCGCAACGAAGCGATCGTTGTGGAATTCGGTGTGCGCCGCCGTCTGTTCGCCGATCCAGTCGAAATTGGTGAGCTGAGCGCTGTCGACCAGGCTCGGATTGTCGATCTGGAGGCCCGCAGGCAGCAGATCGGTCATGACGATACGCGACGGCCAGGCGTTGGTTTCGGTCACGTGCAGCACCACCACATAACGCTCATTCTGCTGCGCCTCACTGATATTCACCGGCTCGCCATCAAGCGTGTAATAGGTGCGCTCGATGGCAAATCCGTTGCCGCCGGCAGGCAGCGGCGTGGCGGGTGCTGCGACTGTCGTGACGACCGCCGATACCGGATCGGTCATGGCGCTCGTCAGCGTCAGGGGATTGTTCATCAGCGCGTCGCCGCTCATCTTCGCCATGTAGGCACCGGTATGCAGCGCGCCGTTGACGTCCACCTTCAGCGAATCATCGCCGCTCTGGATCGCGCGCGCGGCAAGCAGCGTCCAGGCCTGCTCCTGGGTGCTCGTCCACTTGCTGCGGTCCCATTCCCTGCCGACGGCCTTTGCCAGTTCCGGAATGACTGGCGGGACAGGGCGGCTTTCGGCCGCAAGTGCCAGGATGGCCGCACCGTCGCGCAGGATCGAGCCGTAGTCGGTGCGCGAAAGATTGACGCGATGAACGATGGAATCCTCGGTCATCTGCAAAGCGTCAACGAAGATATTCTTCGAACGCGTCGCATCTCCGTAAAGTGCCAGTGCCGCGGCGATATGCGCTTTGGCAAGCGGCGTCGGGAAGTCGTTGATCATCGTGTCGGCGTAGTAGCGCAGATCGCTGATCGAGGCCTTCCTGTTGCGGGCAAGAACATAGATTGCATAGGCAATTTGATCGCCTTGCGTCTTGACGTCAACGTCGTAGCTCAGCGCGTTCTGCAGGTTCTCGAGCGCCTGGACCAGCGCACGGTCGGGCACGTCGTACTTCTCCTCACGCGCCCTCGTCAGGAAATCCGTGACATAGGAATCGAGCCAGAGGTCGCCCGAATCCGGTCCCCAAAGGCCGAAGCTGCCCGCCGATGCCTGATAGGACAGCACACGATAGATCGCATCCTGGACCCGCTTCTTGACGTCTGCATCGTCTTCGAGCCCGTTTTGTTTTGAAAGCTCGCTGAGATAAAGAAGCGGCAGCGCGCGGCTCGTTGTCTGTTCGGCGCAGCCGAAAGGATAACGGTCGAGTGACATCAGCAGTGCGGGAATGTCGAAGGCGGCCGAACGCGTGACGCTGACGCTGACCGAGGCGCCTGGCAGAACGCTGTTGGCCAGAAGTTCCTTGTCGACCCTCAGTTTCGCCCCCGGTTTTAAGGCGATGACGCGCCTTTCGGTCACGGGCAGTGACGATGGGCGGACCGGTACGTCGACCGTCTGATCAAGCGACAGTCCGGATGCATCCGACAGGTTGATCGAAACAGCGCCGTTGCCGGGCTGCTTGCCGATCACCGACAGCGTGAAGTCGGATTTCGCGCCGGCATCCAGACGGATCGTCCGCGAAGCTGCGGTCTCCTCGATCCCGACGGCTTCGTTGCCGGTCAGCTGCAGTTTGAAATCGCCGGCCGGCACATCTGTATTGGCGATGTCGAGGCGCAGTTCCGCCTTGTCGCCAGGCGCCAGGAATTTCGGCAGACTGGCGGTGACGACCACCGGATCGCGGATGACGATATCCTTGACGCCGTGCCCGACTCCATCCTTCGACCAGGCAACGGCCATGACACGCGCCGTGCCGTTGAATTGTGGAATGTCGAAACTGACATTCGCCTTTCCATCGGCGTCAAGCTTCACCGGACCCGAGAAGAAGGCGACGAGCTTTTGCGTCGGCGGGCTGCCCTGCAGCGCCACCGCGCCACCATCGCCGCCGGTTCTGAGCTTGCCTGTCGCGCCGAGCGAACCGTCAATCAGGCGGCCATAGAGGTCGCGGATTTCAAGACCGAGCTGGCGCTGGCCGAAATACCAGTCCTCGGGATTGGGCGCCTCGTAGCGCGTCAGGTTGAGAATGCCGACATCGACGGCCGCAACCGTGACATAAGCATCGTCATTGGCTCCAGCACCGGTCACCGCAAGGCTGATGTTCAGCGGTGCGCGCGGCAGCATCTTTTCCGGTGCATCGACTACGACCTGCAGCGCGCGCTGCTCGGGATCGACCGTCAGCCATTTGATGCCGATCGAGCGCATCGGCATATGGCTGTCCTGTGCGTCGCCCGGACGGAAGAGGGTTGCTGTCACATAGGCGCCAGCGCCCCATTCGGCGGTGACTGGGATCTCCACCTCGCCCCCAGTCTCACCGATCGTCGCATTTTGTACCGCAACGAGGTTTTCCGTCCCGGCCGTTACCATCAACTCGCCGCCATAACGGGAAGAAACCTTGAGCTTCGCCGTCTCGCCGATCTTGTAGCTCTCTTTGTCGAGCGCGATCTCGAGGCCGTCCGGCGTTTCGGTCGAGACAGCCTCCACCATCCAGCCGGCGTCGAATTCGACACTTGATGTCGGGCCGTCCGCGTTTGGGCTTTCGACTTCAAGTCGGTAGCGGCCCCAGCCAACCTGGGACGCTATCTTGCCGCCATCCAAGCCGGCATCAGTCGTGCCGCTGGCAAGCTGGCGCGCATTGAAAGCGGTTTCGTATTTCCATGCCGTGCCTTCCCGATACCATTGGTATTCGCGCTCAAGGAGCGAGAGCTTCCAGCGCAGCCCCTTCATTTCCTGCTTCTGGCCGTCGGCCGAGACGCCGATCACGTTGAAGCTGGCGATCGAATTCTCGGCTATATCGCCTGCAAATTCAGGCTTGATGCCGATCATCGGTCCCTGGTTTTTGACCGGGATCACCAGCGAGCGCTCCAACGCCCGGCCGCCCGATTCTTGCATGCGGATATAGACCGTCGCGTTCAACAACTGCGTGGTTGCGGGAAGATCACCGACCGCAAGATCGGTCGTTGCTTGGCCGTTCTCGTCCAATTCCGGCAGGCCTTCGATCGCCTGGCGGCTTTCCTCGTTCGCCTCTTCGTCAGAAAGACCAAAGACGTAACCCGGGAAGGATTGGCTTTCGCGCGTCGGCTTGATGACGACATCGCCTTCGAGTGTCAGGCCGGCTGCCGGCGCGCCGTAGAGATATTTGCCGCTGATAAAGATCGTTGCCGGCGTATCGGGACCGATTTCCTTGGCTTCTGTCTTCAGCTCCAGGTCGGTGCGATCGGGAACGAAATCGTCGACGAGGAATGTTCTGGTGCCGATCGGCAACCCCTTGGGGTCGGTATGGACGTTCATTGTCCAGCTGCCGCGCATGGCATTTTCCTGGATCGGGAGATCGATCAAATAGCCGCCGACGTCGCTGCTTTGCCGGACGATGCGCCGGTCTTCGACGCCATCGGGCCGCATGAAGATGAAGGTCAGCGGCAGCTTCTCGATCGCCTTTCCATCCGTATCGCGGGCAAGCGCGGTGGCATGCACGGTTTCGCCCACTCGATAGATCCCGCGCTCGGTCCAGGTCATGACATCGATCGCTCCGGGCGAGGCTCGTCCTGTCACGCCGCGATCGGACAAGTCGAAGCCTGCGCGCGTCATATCGAGGAAGACGTAGTCAGACGCCCCGTTGCGAGCAGCCAGGACGGCTGGCGTGAGTGCTGCCGTGCCGCGCAGCAGCCCGGCAGTGAAGGTGGCTCGGCCGTTTTCATCCGTCGTCGCGGTACCCAGGACTTCGTTGTTCTTGGCAAGCAGTTGCAGCTCGACACCGGCGATCGGCTTGGCGGAAGAGAGCGAGCGGGTAAAGACGTTGAGCCCGTCGGTTCCGGCGTAGGTCGTAACGCCGATATCGGAAACGACGAACCATTGTGTCGCCTTGGAATCCCACTCGTTTTCCGGCTTGTCGGCAGGCGAGGCGATCAGCACATAGATGCCCGGCCTGCGCTCGGGCAAGGCTTCATCAACGGGGAAGCTGGTAACGATATCCTTGTTAAGATCGTTGGCGATCTCGATCAAACCCTGCCACACGAGCTCGCCGCTTTCATCCTGAATGCGCTGCGCGCTATAGCCGTCGAGCTGCGTCAGAAACTGTGAACTGGTGAGAAGCGGAGCAATACCGCGATCGCCAATGCGGTAGAGCTTGAGGTTGGCAGTTTCGATATTGACGCTGACGAGCGGAATGCCGCGGCGCGCCGTCGAAGGCAGCACGAAGCTGTCGCCGGTAAACCGCACCATTTGACTGCGGTCCTTGACATAGACATCGAGGCTGACGGGTGCGTCCAGGACCTCGTCGACGGAAGAGGGAAGACCGGTGCGGAAGCTAATCTTGTAGGTTTCCCCGTGAACCAGGCCCTCGATGCAGATCTGCTTGTCCTTGGCTTCGAGCGCACTGGGGGGTTGTCCGTTCAGCGTCACGAACGGTGTATAGTCGACCGTCTTGACGAGGGATTCCGAGAAGGTCACGCAGGCACGCGGCGTTGCGCTGTCGGCATCGACATTGTGTTCGGTGATGCGGAAGCCCTGTTCCGACTTGAGCTTGAGATAGGCCGCCTGGACTTCCCTGGAGCTTGCCAGCGCAAGGCTTGCCTTATAGGCGTTGAGGGCCGCGCGGAAATTCGAATTCTTGGCGAGCGAGGTCGCAAGCACGGCAAGAGCATCGGCCCGCTTTGAGGCTGTGCGCGTCAGTTCGTAACCGTTCAACCCATCGAGAAGTGCCTGGCCGAAGGCCTGGCTGCCGGTGCCGCCGCGCGAATTTGCGGCGCGGGCCGTCTCCAGCCAGAGATCGGCATCGCCGGGCGTCAGCGCCAGCGCGCGATGAAAAGCGTCGATCGCGCTTGCGAGGTTGTTGGCGGTAAGATCAAGGCGCGCCGTTGCAGTCAGGCTGTCGACGGTCTGGCCCGGCTGAGCGTCGGTGAGCGCCAGATTGGCCTTGAAGTCGCGCGCTTGTTGGATGATGTCTTCCGAGAGAAAGCTGAGGCGAGGGGGCGCGCCGATATCGGGCTCGCGCGGTCCGGCCGCTGTTTCGACGATCCGACCGGCAATTGCGCCTGGAAAAGCGTTCATCGTCTTGAAGTCGGACTTCAGGAAACACCATTTCACCTTCGGGTTATAGGTGAACGCCTTGCAGCTCTTGTCGCCAATGCACGAGGTCTTGCATTGTTCAAGGGAAACGTTCTGTTCCGTCCGCAGATCAAAGCCGAAGAAGTCGGCGTCCTTGATCGTCTGGATATCGCGCTTCGTCTCCGCAGCTGTCGCGGGAGGGCTGGCCGCGATGGCAAAAAATGCAATGGCGGCGGATGCGAAAAACGAGCGTACAGACATAGGTTCCCCCCGGTCGCTGGCGCTGGATTGGGGCACTCTCCTGCGGCCGAAAAGACTTGTCAATACAACTTCAAATTTAGAGCTGCTTTTTATCAAAGGCTTACGTCGATTTTAATGTTTTATTAGTATTAACAATGACTTAATTAAAAAATAATGCGTATCGGCCCGGAACATATCCCGCCGTTGCCCGTTGTCCGGTCAAGTTCCGCCGGCCAAGGCCGACTGGTGCGAAGTTTCTCGCGTGCCCGGGCCGGCAAGGGCGTCTGGCCACGAATGTTTTGCGTAAGCTGGCTACAGGATAAACTCATGAACCAGAGAGTATTGATCGTAGAGGACGAGTTCTTGATCGCCCTCGATCTTGAAGCAACCGTTCAAGCCATGGGCATGGAAGTGACGGGGCTTGCCGCAAACAAGGAACAGGCATTGCGTTTTGCGCCGACGGCGGACGTCGCTTTTGTCGACGTCAACCTGTCGGATGGTGCAACTGGGCCGGAAATCGGCCGCCGGCTGGCGGAAGACCACGGCATTGCCGTCGTCTTTATGACAGGCAACCCGGAGATGGTGGCAGGAGGCGTCAAGGGGACGCTCGGCGTCGTCAAAAAGCCGGTCAAGCCGTCCGTCGTCGAGCAGTCGCTGAAGTATGCCGTCGCACGCCGCACTGGCGCGCTCGCTGCCGTTCCGTCGCAGATGCTTGTCTTTGCCTGACGCTCAGCCGCTGACGGCCGCAAGATCTGGCCGCTCGGGGGATGTCGCCGTGCCGTAGGCGCGAAGGAACGTCCTGACCGCATTGCGGGCGGCACTTTCGAGTTGCTCATCGCTCGGCGTTTGCCCGAACAACATCATGATCTGCAGATCCGCATTCCCGAGAGCGAGGAATTGCCGTGCCGCCACATCGAAGTCCTCGATCTTTAGCGCACCACTGGCGCTCAACCGCGCAAACAGAGCACCGAGCGCGGAAATGATCCGGCCCGGGCCCTGCTGGCGCCAGGTCTCGAAAAGATGCGGATAGCGCTCACCTTCGTTCTGGACGAGACGGCGCAGGAACTTTCCGTCCTGGTTGCAGATGCAGTTCTTGTTGATCCGGATCGCAAAGGCGACAAGGTCTTCTTCCAAATTGTCGGCATTGACCGGAAACGTTGCCAGCATCGAAAAAATCATCGAATTGGCGCGCTTCAGCACGTCGTCTACGACGGCGACGAACAAAGTCTCTTTCTCGCAATAGTGATTATAGATCGTTTGGCGCGAGACATTGGCCTCTACCGCAATCTCGTCGATGCTTGCCCCTGCAAAGCCCTGGCGGCAGAATACATCCGCGGCTGCTTCCAGTATGGAAGCGCGCTTCTTGAACTGGCCGCGCTGGGACGGCCCATCCACTCTCTTTTCGGGTGGCGCGAGATTTTTCATCGCTCTAAGGATAATGCGTCTTGACGTTTTAGACAACACTGTCTAATTTTACACGCGTGTCCAAAATACTTGACACGTCGGTTCGCATTCGCTGACGCTTCTCCCAAGCGCGTCGCGGGTTGCAGCCGCCCCTCATTTGAACCCTTCGAGAGCAACGCGGCGGAGAGACCTAGTCCGCTTCCTTCGCTGCGCATTTATGAGAGATCATCAAAATGACCGCTTCATTCTTTCGCATTGCGCTCATCCTTGGGCTTTTATCAGCCATAGGTCCCTTTGCCATCGACATGTACCTTCCGGCGCTGCCTTCGATCGGCGCCGATCTGGGCTCAGATAACAGCGTCACCCAGTTGAGCCTTCTGTCGTTCTTCATTTCCTTTGCACTGGCCCAGCTGCTTTACGGTCCGCTGTCGGACATGTGGGGCCGCAAGCTGCCACTATACCTGGGCATCGGCATCTTTACCGTTGCCAGCATCGGCTGCGCGCTGGCCCAAGACATAGAAACGCTGATCGCCTTCCGCTTTATCCAGGGCATCGGCGGTGCGGCCGGCATGGTCATACCCCGCGCTGTTGTTCGTGACATGCACACTGGCGTTCAGGCAGCCCGCCTAATGTCGCTTCTCATGCTCGTCTTTTCAATTTCCCCCATTCTTGCTCCGCTGGCCGGCAGTGCGGTCATCGAGTTCTACGGCTGGCGCGGTGTCTTCTGGGCGGTGATGATCGCGGCCTTCATCGGGCTCGTGCTGCTTGCCACACAGCTTGACGAGACTCGTCCGACGAAGGATCGCAAGGGCAGTAGCCTCGGCAGCGCGATGTCTGCCTACGGCTTCCTGTTGCGCGACAGGAATTTCCTGACGCTTACCTTCATCGGTGGTCTCGGGATCTCGAGCTTCCTCGTCTATCTCGCCAACTCTCCATTCGTGCTCATCCAGCACTACGGCCTGACGCCGACGCAGTACAGCTTCGCCTTCTCCGTCAACGCCGTGTCCTTCTTCGCCGTATCGCAGGCAACCGGCTGGCTCGGCGAGCGTTTCGGCCTCGTTCGCGTCATGCGCTCAGCCGTCACCTTCTATTGCCTCGTCATGGTCGTGATGGCCGTCGTAATGGCGGCGGGCATCAACCAGCTTCCGGTGATGGCCGTCTTCCTTTTCATCGGATATGGCTTTCTCGGACTTGTCATTCCAACGAGCGCGGTTCTTGCCCTGGAGGATCATGGTCAGATCGCAGGTACGGCCTCGTCATTGATGGGGACATTGCACTTCGTCATTGCGGCTGTCGCAATGGTGGTGTCCAGCCTGTTTGCCGATGGAACGGCCGTTCCAATGGCGGCAGGCATTGCGACCTGCGCGCTGCTTGCCTTCGTCCTGACGCAGGCAACCCTCGGCCGCCGCGCCGCCGCAGCACCGGCTGAATGACGATTGCGGCCGCGTTCGCAAATGACGCGGCCCATTTCATGGATTAAGGAAAAAGGCGTCGCTTTCGCCTGGGACCAGTTCCAGCGGCCAGATCGTGTTGCGCGCGCCCTTCGGATAAAATTTCGCAAAAGCGGGCATGGTCGCAAGCAGCGTTTCGGCCAATTCGACACCGAGATCGCGCAGCGACATGCGGAAGCAGGTGAGGGCAGGTTGCAGGAATTTGGCGCGTGGCTCCTCACGGAAGCCGATCACTGCCAGATCGCGCCCCGGAACGACGCCTGCCTCGACCAAGCGTCTGTAAAGACCAATCGCCATCAACTCGTAGATCAGGATGATCGCTGTCGGCTTGTTGTCCAAGAGCAGCAATTCGTGTCCGGCCTGGTAGCCACCTTGTTCGCTCGATTTGACGCGGATGACGAGCTTGGGATCATACGGGATACCGTGGCGCTCAAGCGACTGCTGGTAGGCATCGACGAAGACATAGCCGAGATTGATATCGCTCGAAGGGGCTGCGATCGCGATCCTACGATGCCCCTTGGCCACCAGCCGGTCGACCGCCGATGCCGCCACGCCCTCGAAATCAAGATCGATCCAGGTGTAGTTGCCGCCCGATGAGCTTCGTCCGAGCGCGACGAAAGGAATCTTGGCTTTCACCAGAAGATCGATGCGTCTATCGATCCGCTGCGTCGCTGAAATAATCATCGCGTCGACGACGCGCCGCGCCACCATGCGCTTCAGGTACTCATAGGGATCCTCGTCGCTGGGGCAGGGCAGCATCACGAGGTCGAGCTTGTGCCGCGCAAGTACGCTTTGCAGACCGCCGGTGAGGCCGAGAAAAAAGTTGTCGCTATTTTCGACGGTTTCCTTGCTGGATTCGATCATCAATCCGATAACGTTGGTCGTGCCCTGCCTCAGGCTGCGGCCGGACTGATTTGCCACATAGCCGAGCTCTTCGGCAGCCGCCAGCACGCGCTTGCGCGTTTCCTCGTTGACGTCTGGTTTGTCGTTTAGCGCGCGGGAAACCGTGCCGATCGAAATGTCGAGATGCTTGGCAAGCTGTCGGATCCCCTTCATCGGCTGCGCTCTTCCTCCCCGATCAAAACGCGTGATCTTCTCTTATTGCCACAGGAATGCGTTTGCGCAAAGCGGCCGCGGTCCCGCTCCTGGGCGGCAGCGGTGTGCGGGGTAGACGTCAGATCCGGCACGAGATGAAGATGCCGCATCGTTTTCGCGCTGCCAGCCGACGTCTATGTATGCTCCTCATCGCAATTTCCGCAGGCAGACACCCAGCCCCGGCGGCCAGGCCGCCAGGGCTGGAAGTCATCTTGTGGGCCAGATGCTCCGAAATCTCGCCGCCCCGTACGCATCCCCGGCCTCCGGAAGGCCGATATCGCGGCGCAAACGATCTGAGAGCTGGGAGACCTGGTCCACCGTTTGGTGATGCCTCCAGGCGGCCAGAACCAGCGCGCGTGCTGTCCTCCAGACGCCAAATTTCTGGCAGAGTTCATCCACCGTCGCCGAAAGGGTTTCAGCAACTATTACTTGTGCTTCACGCATGATTTTCCGTCCCGGCGCGCTCAAGCAGCCAGGTCCTCTCGAAAGTTAAAAAGACACACGGAGGCGAACGTGGAACACACGTAGTCGTTCGGCGGTCCGCTCACGTCAGGTCAGGTTGGGAAATGCCAAAATGGCGGCAATCCGGGGTTTACACAGCCTCGGAGGAATGTCGGCCCGGGTTGGATGCACAACGCATCGACGTCTTGCGAGCCATCCCGCCTGCGGGGCGTATAAACACGAGAATGGGATTCATTTCACGCCTCCTCTGATTAAATTTGCGAGATGGGCTTATATTTGCACAACGGCGGATGATCGGCAATATTAAATCTTGAATTGTAGCTATCACCGAGAAGTTTGTTGCATAACGGCAACATGGCATCATTCGACACCTCTCGTTCGGCAGCATCGAGCGTGACCTCCGGCGAGCGGCAAAAGTGACACGTATCGAGCGCTGAGGTCAGGGGGTGAAGCTGTCGCGGAAGATAAGTTCCGGAATGACCCTCTCGTAAGCAGGCGGCAAGTCCGGGCTGGCAAGCCGACGCTCGACAAGGTCGACGGCGCGCTGTGCCATGACGACCGGATCCTGGCGGAAAGTCGTAAGCCGGTAGCTGAGCCAGGCTGCCCCCGGCACATCATCAAAGCCGATCACGTCGACGTCTTCCGGTATCCGCAAGCCGAGCGTCTTTCGGACATGATCCATCAATCCGAAGGCAATCAAATCGTTGGCGCAATAGACCGCATCGGGTCTTTCGCCCCGGGAGAAGAGTTGACGCGCGGCATCGATGCCGCTGTCATAGTCGGAATCTATGCCGCGTCCGACTGAGACCGAAGCGCCGAATTCCTCGGCTGCCGCTAAGAAGGCATCCTCGCGCTCTAAAATGCTGGACGTTGCCGACTGCGACGCTGCAACGGCAAGCCGCCGGTACCCCTTGTCGAAGAAGGCCGCCGCTGCATTGCGGGACGCTTCGGCGTTTCCGGCACTGACATGATCCGCATCCGGTTCGGTGCGGCCGATGACCACCAGCGGCTGGCCGTTGCGATGCGCGATATCTACGAAGCTCGCGGGTGGGGATCCGGAAAGAATGATTGTTGCTTCGGCGCGGTGGCCGATCAATATCTTCTGGGCTGCAAGTAGTTCATCCTCGGTCTGGCCGGTATTGATCAGGATCGGGATGCTGCCCCGCTTTATCAGCGCTTTTGCAAGTGCTGCGGCCAGATGGGCGCGAAAGCCGACTTCCGGCCGCGTCGCAACGATGCCGACCAGGCGGCTTTGATTCGCAAGGACGCCGCGTGCCAGATCGTTGACATGATAGCCGAGCTCCTCGGCAGCCTTCTGCACCCGCTCGCGGGTAGCGGGCGCAACGCTTGCGCCTGGAGTGAACGTCCGTGAAACGGCGGAGCGTGAAACGCCCGCAAGCTGTGCGACTTGATCTGCGCTGGCAAATCGCATGCGCTCCTTGCGCTTGGTCTTCTTTCCGTCGTTCGTCGGGCCGTCTTTCATTGGCATTCCTTTATCCACCCGCGAAAGTATGTCTGCCGCCAGGAACCGCTTGATAATTAGCATAAGCACCAAGGATGCAAGCATGCGCCGGCATCACTGCAATCTGCGTTGCACTGGCGCGTGCCGTGTAAAGCAGCAGTAGGTCGTCGTGGTTTGTCCCTCCCGTTGCATCGCCGTGCAACCTGGTTTGGGTTTAGTAAAATGTCCGTTTGACAGCCCGATGACATGCCGCCATGGCCGTGCTGCATTGCAATGTGAATTTGCCTAAGATCGCGCATTTAAAGCTGTTTTCCGCAGCATTTCGTCCGCACCGCCCTCTATTGACAGCAAGAAACGTTTCCGCTTAGTATCGTAAACGTTTACGGGACACGCCGACGAGGAATTGCCGGACGCCGCCGCGGGAGGAAATCGTGACATTGAATGCAGTTCTGTGCGGTTGCGGAGCCATGTCCAAAGGCTGGCTGCGCGCCTTAAAGGAAACCCCGGCTCTAGCTGAAATGATCGAGGTCACCGGCCTCGTCGATGTGAACCTGCCTGCGGCCGAAGCGCTCACCTTAGAGTTCGGCCTGAACAGGGCCTCCATCGGCACCGATCTATCCAGCGTTATTGCAAAGGCGAGGGCGGATATCGTCTTTGACGTCGTCATCCCGGCTGCCCGTTTCAATGTCGTGTCAACGGCACTTAAGGCGGGATGCCATGTGCTGAGCGAAAAGCCGATGGCTACCTCGCTGGCGGAAGGAGCCGCCCTGATCGATCTTGCGGCAGAGACCGGCAAGATCCATGCGGTCATCCAGAACCGACGCTTCATTTCCGGTGTTCGCCGCATGCGCCGTTTTGTCGAAAGCGGTGCAATCGGTGATGTGACCGGGATCCATTGCGACTTCTTCATAGCCCCGCATTTCGGCGGCTTCCGCGAGGACATGGACAACGTCCTGCTTCTCGACATGGCGATCCATACCTTCGATGCCGCACGCTTTGTCGCCGGCAAGAAGCCGCTCGCCGTCTATTGCGTGGAGCGCAATCCAAAAGGGTCGTGGTATCGTCACGGCGCCTCTGCCAACGCCACCTTTGAATTCTCCGACGATGTCGTTTTCACCTATCGCGGCTCCTGGTGCGCCGAAGGCCAGCGTACGAGCTGGGAGAGCCAGTGGCGTCTCGTCGGCTCCAAGGGAATGCTGACCTGGGACGGGGATGAAACATTCCGCGCCGCAGTTGCCGGCGAAGGGACGGGCCTGCTTCGCGGCGTGACGCCCGTCGACGTTCCTGGGCCGGAGCGGGACGAGGAGACGCGCGGCCATGCCAGCGTCATTGCCGGTTTCGTGGACGCCATCCGGACCGGCAAGCAGCCGGAAACGGCCAGCAGCGACAACATCAGAAGCCTTGCCATGGTCTTCGGCGCGATCGAGAGCGCTAGAACCGGCAAGCGCGTTGAAATTTCAGCATAAGGAATGAGATCGTGAGCAATCCTGCAAAATCCATCCGTATCGGAACTATGGTCAGCGCGTCCAAGGGCGGCGCCGACAAGCGCATCGGCCAGATCGCCGATATGGGGTTTGAGAGCTTCGAGCCCTTCTTCTGGCAGACGACCAACGGGCAGGATCTCGCCGAGCTCGGCAAACGCTCCCGCGACGCGATCGGCGATCGCGACATTACAATCTCGACGCTCGGCATGTTCGGCAATCCACTGGAAGAAACCGATATCGACTTGCAGACCCTGCAGGGCTGGAAGGATTGCATCGACAATGCCCATCATTTTGGCGCCACCTGCGTTGCCGGCTTTACCGGCCGCATTCGTGGTAAACCGCTGACCGACAGCCTGCCGCGCTACAAGCAAATCTGGAGCGAGCTTGCCAAGCGCGCCGCCGACAAGGGCATCAAGATCGCCTTCGAAAACTGCGCGATGGACGGCAACTGGGCAACCGGTGACTGGAACATCGCGCATAATCCGGATGCCTGGGAGCTGATCTTCAATGAGACGCCGGACGACAATATCGGCCTTGAGTGGGAACCCTGCCACCAGATGGTCTACCTGATCGAGCCGCTGCCGCAGATCCGAAAGTGGGCAAAGAAAATCTTCCATGTCCACGGCAAGGATGCGACGATCCGCTGGGATGTCATCAAGGAGCATGGCATCTTCGGCAAGGAAAAGTTCGTCTTCATGCGCACGCCGGGTTTCGGTGACAGCAACTGGACGGACATCATTTCGGAGCTGCGTCTGGCCGGCTGGTCGGGCTCGATCGATATCGAAGGCTGGCACGATCCGGTTTACCGCGACGTGCTGGAGATGACGGGTCAGGTCTACGCTCTGAATTATCTGAAGCATGCCCGGGGCGGCGATTTCGTCGCCGATCCGGTTTGATCATACCGCGCCCGGCAAGGAGGATTTTGCCGGGCAGTCGGGGATAACCACAAAGGAGGAGAACCATGGCTATCCGCAAATTCGCAGTTCTGGGCGCTTTGGCACTTGCCGGCGTCTCGCTCTTCGGTCTTTCAGCCAAGGCCGAAGACGTTACCATCAGCGTCTGGTCGCTTGATCGCGACATTCAACCGGCGCCCAATCTCGTCAAGGAATTCAACGCCCAGAACAACGGCATTAAGATCGAGTACCGCCTGATCCAGTTCGATGACGTCGTCACCGAAGCGATGCGCGCCTATGCCTCCGGGCAGGCGCCTGACATCATTGCCGTCGACAATCCGGAGCACGCGATGTTCGCTTCGCGTGGCGCCTTCCTCGATCTGACCGACATGATCTCGAAGTCGACCGTGATCAAGCCGGAGAATTATTTTCCCGGGCCGCTGAAGTCGGTCGAATGGGACGGGAAATACTATGGCGTGCCGAAAGCGACCAATACGATCGCCCTCTACTACAACAAGGATATGTTCAAGGCGAAGGGCCTCGACCCGAACAAGCCGCCGCAGACCTGGGACGAGCTCGTTGAAGACGCGCGCAAACTGACCGATCCGGCTAAGAACGTCTACGGCCTGGCCTTCTCTGCAAAAGCCAACGAGGAGGGCACCTTCCAGTTCCTTCCCTGGGCCCAAATGGGCGGTGGCGGCTACGAGAACATCAATGCCGACGGTGCGGTCAAGGCGCTTGAGACCTGGAAGACCATTATGGACGAGAAGCTTGCCTCGCCGGATACACTGACGCGGGGCCAGTGGGACTCGACCGGCACCTTCAATTCCGGCAATGCAGCAATGGCGATCTCCGGTCCGTGGGAACTCGACCGCATGGTGAAGGAAGCCAAGTTCGATTGGGGTGTGACACTGCTTCCGGTTCCGAAGGCAGGAGCGGACCGCTCGTCGGCCATGGGCGACTTCAACTGGGCGATTTTCGCAAGCTCCAAGCACCCGGCCGAAGCCTTCAAGGCGCTTGAATATTTCGCCTCTCAGGACGACAAGTTGTTCAAGAACTACGGCCAGCTTCCGGCCCGTTCCGACATCACCATCCCGGCGACCGGCGAAAAGCTGAAGGATGACGCTCTCAAGGTCTTCCTCGAGCAGCTGAAATATGCAAAGCCCCGCGGCCCGCACCCGCAGTGGCCGAAGATCTCCAAGGCGATCCAGGACGCAATCCAGGCCGCGTTGACTGGCCAGATGAGCGCCAAGGAGGCACTCGATCAGGCCGCCGACAAAATCAAGGCCGTTCTTGGATAATTCGCACCCAGTCAATCGCTTCGTCTTCTCCCCGCTCCGGGGAGAAGGAGAGTGTCAACCATTTCCTCCCGGCAGGGGCTGTCTTCCGCGAGAGCGCCAGGCAGCCCCGTTCGGAGTTATCGGAGGCCCCATGAAGAGGATACTGATGAGCGTCAAGGACGGCCGCGGTTTCGATATCGTGCTTGTCGCCTTTCCGCTCGGCTTTCTGTTCCTGATGGCGGGTCTGCCGCTCATCTACAATGTTGTGATGAGCTTCCAGGAGGTTGACATGTTCAGCCTCGGGACCTTCTCGCGCCCCTTCGTCGGCTTCAAGAATTACACGGATCTCTTTGCGCAGCCCGAGACGCTGGGGATCTTTTACAACACGCTGATCTTCGTCACCGGCTCGATCGCAGGTCAGTTCCTGATCGGTTTCGGGCTTGCGTTGTTCTTCTGGGTGAACTTTCCCGGCGCGTCGTGGCTGCGCGGTCTCTTCCTCGTGTCCTGGGTCATGCCGGGCCTCGTTGTCGGTGCCATCTGGAACTGGATTTTGTCAGGCGACTTCGGCGTGCTCAATTTCATCCTGCGAGAAAGCGGCATCATCTCGGGAAACATCTTCTGGCGTTCCGACCCGCACTATTCGCTTTTTGCCGTCATTATTGCCAATATCTGGCTCGGCACTTCCTTCAACATGATTCTTTTATCCGTCGGCCTTTCGGCCATCCCCGGCGATCTCTATGAGGCTGCAGAACTTGATGGTGCGAATGCCTGGCAGCGCTTCTGGACCATCACTCTGCCGATGATGCGCTCGACGATCGGCGCCATCATCGCCCTTGGCCTGATTTTCACGCTGCAACAGTTCGACCTCTTTGCCGCGATCACCTCTGGCGGGCCGAACAATTCCTCAAATGTAACGCAATACTGGGCCTGGGACTTGTCTTTCCGCCAATATGATTTCGCCAAGGGTGCCACGATCTCCGTCATCATGATCGTCTTCGTCATGATCGCCTCGATCGTCTATGTCCGCTCGACACGCCATGAGGTGCGCGGATGAGCGATACAAACCGCAACCGACTGATGTTCGCGATCGCCATCGCCATGGCGGCGATCTATCTCTTTCCGCTCTACTGGATGTACATCACGGCGCTGAAAAGCGGCTCGGAGATGTTCGCCACGCCGCCGAGCTTCTGGCCGTCTTCTCCGCAATGGAGCACCTATGCCTATGTCTGGGAGAGCCGGAACATGGGCCGCTATCTCTGGAATTCGCTGGTGATTGCACTCGGTTCGGTGGCGCTCATCACCATTCTCGGCGTTGGCTGCGCCTACGTGCTGGCGCGTTATCGCAGCATCTGGGTGGATATCGGCCTGTTCCTGATCCTCATGCTGCAGGTTCTTCCGGCCTCCCTGATGGTTACACCGATCTTCGTCGGTTTCTCGCAGCTCGGCATGCTCAACTATCCGCGCCTTGCCGTTATCATCGCCATTGCAGCAAAAAGCATGCCCTTCTTCGTCGTCCTCGTCCGCGCCACCTTCATGGCCGTGCCGCAGGAACTCGAAGAGGCCGCTCTTGTCGACGGCAATTCCCGCATCGGCGCCTTCTTCAACATCGTCCTGCCGCTGGCGCGCAACGGCATCCTCGTTAGCGCGATCCTCATCTTCATGCAGGCCTTCGGCGAATTCGTCTATGCGAAATCGATGATCCAGGCAGCCGAGCTTCAGCCGGCGAGTGTCGGTCTCAATTCCTTCATGGGACCAAACACCAACGAGTGGAACAACATCATGGCCTACGCCACGATGTATGTAACGCCGATCCTCGCCATTTTCGTTCTCTTGCAGCGCCGCATCGTATCCGGCCTCACCTCGGGAGCCCTCAAATGACCACTCAGATCGAGCTTGCCGGCGTCAACAAGCATTACGGCGCCTTCCACGCTCTCAAGAACATCAACCTGTCGATTGCCAAGGGGACGTTCGTGGCGCTCGTCGGCCCTTCCGGCTGCGGCAAGTCCACGCTTCTGCGGTCTCTCGCGGGCCTTGAAAGCATCTCTGAGGGCGATCTTAAGATCGCTGGGGAGCTGATGAACAACGTGCCGCCGCGCAAGCGCGACGTGGCAATGGTCTTCCAGTCCTACGCGCTTTATCCGCATATGACCGTCGAGCAGAATCTCACATATAGTCTGCGCATCCGCGGTGTCGCCAAAGCCGAGGCCAAGAAAGCCGCCGAGGAAGTCGCTGCCACTACCGGCCTGTCGCATCTCCTGAAACGCTATCCGCGCGAACTTTCAGGCGGCCAGCGCCAGCGCGTCGCCATGAGCCGCGCCATCATCCGTCATCCGAAGGCATTCCTCTTTGACGAACCGCTTTCCAATCTGGATGCGGCGCTGCGCGTCCATATGCGCAAGGAAATCCGTGCGTTGCACGACCGGCTTCATGCGACTTCCGTTTACGTTACCCACGACCAGATCGAGGCGATGACCATGGCCGATCACGTCGTCGTCATGCGCGAGGGCGTCATCGAGCAGCAGGGAAGGCCGCTTGATCTCTACGACACGCCTGCCAACAAATTCGTCGCCGGCTTCATCGGCTCGCCCGCAATGAACTTCATCCCGGCGATCGTCGGCGCAGATGGCGCAAGCCTGACGCTCGACCTCGGCCCGATGAAGCACCAGTTGACGATTTCCAGCAAACTAGAACCCGGCCGCAAAGTGACCGCCGGCATTCGCCCCGAGCATATCGGCATCACCGGCCAAGGGCAGGGCACCTTCGACGTTCCGGTCGCTGTCGTGGAAACCACGGGTTCTTCGACCTTCATCACCGCGGCGACCGGACCTGAACTTACCATTGTCGAAACCGGTCGCGGAAATGCACGGGCAGGAGATACTATCGGCGTGATTGTCGATCCGCAGAAGCTTCACCTCTTCGATGAGACAAGCGGCGTCAGGATCTGACGCCGCCTTTCAAGGTTCAGCGTCCGCCTTCTATCTTGCGGTGGCGCTGGTTGATGCCATGCTCACCATAGGGATATTGCCCGGGCGTCGGCGCGCTGACCTCGTTAAGCCTGGTGGTCTCCTCAAGTGAAAGCGCAAGGCTGGCGGCATTGAGGTTGTCGGCGAGCTGCTCAGGATTTCGCGCGCCGAGGATGACGGAGGTCACTGCCGGGCGTGCCGCCGTCCAGGCAAGAGCCACCTGCGCCATGCTGACGCCGTGGGCTCTCGCAATCTCCTCGACCACCCCAATAACTGCCCAGGTGCGCTCCTGCGCATTGCGGGCTTCGAAGGCTTCGCCGCCGCGGGTTGGATTTTCGCCAAGACGGGTTGCGCCGGTCGGCATCTGATCACGCTTGTACTTGCCAGTCAGCCAGCCGCCGCCAAGCGGTGACCAAGGAAGCAACCCCAGGCCGGCATCCTGGCAGGCGGCGACGATTTCAAGCTCGATATCGCGCATCAGCAAATTGTATTGCGGCTGCAGCGTGACCGGCCGTGTGTAGCCGCGCGCCTTGGCAATTTCGGAAGCCTTGGCAATGTGCCAGGCGACATAGTTGGAAAAACCGTAGTAGCCGATCTTGCCCGCTGAAACGGCGTCATCGAGAAAGCGCAGGGTCTCCTCGATCGGCGTCAGCGCGTCCCAAGCATGCATCTGGTAAAGATCGATATGCTCGATGCCCAAGCGACGAAGCGAATCGTTGAGCGCCTGGTTAAGATGTCTGCGTGAGAGACCGATATCGTTCGGACCCGGACCCATCGGGAAGCGGCCTTTGGTCGCGATCACGGCCTGCTTTGCCTCGGTCGGCCGCGTCTTCAGCCAGCGGCCGATGATCTCTTCGGACTTCCCAGCGCTATAAACGTCGGCGGTATCGATGAAATTGCCGCCCCAGGCGAAATAATCGTCGAGCAGCTTGAAAGAGGCGGCCTCGTCCGCCTCCGCACCAAAGGTCATCGTGCCGAGACAATAGGCGCTCACGATAGTGCCGCTTTGGCCGAGTTTGCGATAATCCATGTTAACCTCCTGATACATCAAAGCCGCGACACCAAGGGCGGCCACTGTCTCGCATCATCGGCACTGATGGCCGCCGTGCTGCAGCCAACGCTTCTTTTCTTGCGCAGCTGTCGGAAAGGACAGCGTCGAGAAGACCGTCATGAACGAATAGGTTGATCACGTGAGGTAGAAGCAATGCCGAAACGCCGCGAGAGAATGCGTCAGGCGCTTCCATCTTTCAAACGGAAGATTTAGATGAGATTGATCAATATGTGTGAAAAATGAGGCTCCAGTGGAACTACGCCAGCTCCAGTATTTTGTTGCTGCGGCAAAAGCCGAGCATTTCACGAAAGCCGCGCAGCGGTTGAACATTGTTCAGTCCGCTCTTTCGAGTTCGGTCCGGGCGTTGGAACAAGAGCTGAATGCGCAGCTTTTCGTCCGCACAACTCGAAAGGTGCGGCTGACGGCCGCCGGCAGGGCGCTGCTCGAAAAGGCGGAGATTGTCCTTGAGGCAGCGAAGGACGCACGGGAAGCGGTAAGCGCTGTTGCCCAGGCGAAATCGGGCAAGTTGAACCTCGGAACCGTTCAGGGACTGCCGGCATTTGTCGATCTGCCGTTTCTACTTGCCCGTTTTCATAAGCGTCATCCGCATATCGACGTGCGGCTGATACAGGGCGGGGCGGCCCATCTCCTGGAGAAGGTCAGAAACGGCAAACTCGACCTTGCATTCCTGCCCATGTTTGATCCGCCGTCCGACATCGCAACCATCACCATCGCCTGCGAAGAACTGGTCGTCGTCTGCAACAAGGCGCATTCACTTGCCTCAAGCCAGGTTGTTTCGCTTGATGAAATTGCAGCTCATGCCTTTGTCGAATTCGAGCAGGATTTAGGTACGCGCAAAATCATCGATGATCTGTTTTTGACGGCGAATATTGATCGCAAGATCGCATTTGAGGTGAGCGATCTCGGCACGTTGATGGAACTCGTCGGACACGGGCTCGGCATCGCCCTCGTGCCGGAATCGGTCGCCCGCAGCCGGGCACAGATATTGAGTGTTTGCCGTCTGAAAGAAGCAGATGCATGCTGGGAAGTTGTATTGGCTTCATCGGCAACATCGGGCGACGCTCTGCCGAGACGCTTCGAGGAGATCATCGGAAGTGATGCCGCCGGCATCGAAGTTTGACCCGCGCCGAGTGGTGCGTGAATTGGGATACTGTTGAGGCTGGGCGGCCTATGATCGTCTATCGTCATCATGGCCGGACGTGAGCGAGAGGGATGAACATGAGACGGAAATTCGGTTATGCGTTCGGGGCGAGTTTGATCCTGCTCGGATTGCTCTGGATCGGACAAGGCAGCGGGTTCTTCCCGTATCCTTCCTCGAGTTTCATGATCAATCAAAGTGTCTGGATTCTATGGGGTGTCATAGTCCTGGGGATCGGCGGCATAGCTGTCTTCATCACCCATAAACTGCGCGGGAACTGACAGGCTTGCAGGTCAAAACGGCCAACAGAAAGGTCCCAAGCTTACAGAAAACCGACCTTCCGTGTTGAAACGCATGCAGGTGCCTATCACCGGTCACGAAGCAGCCTCCCTGTTATATCAATGACTTCCGATCTCTTACCTAAAGTGTCGGTTGAATGACAGGAACGTTTGCAGGTTTTGACCATGCTTCGAGCTGCTGCGGTTTCGTTTCAAAGTAGTCGTCGAAAAATCCGGACACAGTTCTCATTTCGGCGCCTGGGGTTGCCTATTCAGCGACAATGTTGCCCTGATAGTCGAGGGCGATCGAAACAGCCTTGCCGTCCTTCATCCCCGAGGCCATCCAGACGCCTTTGTCGTTGAGCTTTAGGTCTTTAACCTCCGCGTAGCCTGCATTTTCGATGCGATCCTTTGCCTGGGCTTCGGTGAAGCTGTTTGCACCTGCGACGGGGGCAGTCGGGTTCTTCGTGCCTGGTGTTGCGATCGCGGGCGTGTTTCCGGACGGGGATGGCGCAAGCGTTGCCTGGGCTAGCACAGAGAAGGCGGATGCGCAAAGGGCCGTAGCGGCTAGGATGAACGCGTGCATTGTTGTGTTCCTTTTTGGGATCGCCGAGATCCGTGCAAGGAACACCGGTCAAACTTTAAAGTTCCAGAAATTTTCTGGGCGCAAGCGGTATCTTAAACTCCCAATGCATCCCTATGATTTAACACGCCTTCTCCTGCGGCTGTAACTCATTGCAAACGCATGTCCGTTGATGCCATAAGAGCCAATCATCGTAACCACGAAAAAACCAGCGTCGGCAAGACCATCAACGCGAACAGCACTCCATGGAGATCGTTTTGCTGAAATACGCGGTACTGCACATGGCCAGCTACTATTTCGCGGTGATCTTCCGGCAGGATACTCGCCGTGATGAATTTCGACTTTGACATGCTGGTCGGTGGCAGTTGGGAACACAAATCCGGAACTTCCCGTCACCTGCGGGATTACTGCGATCAAGCAAGGAGGAACTCAACATGCCAAATCCAGACGAATCCCCAGCCGTTCAGTCCATGAAACGGGAGCAGGCCGAGCAGCGCAAGCGATCGCGAAAGGGCGAACTCGAGAAAGGACTTGAGGACACCTTTCCGGCCTCGGACCCCGTTTCGGTCACCCACACCACGGCACCATCTGGAAGAGTGGACGCCGAGGCGGCCGAGCGCGTGCAGCGGCAGCGCGACCCAGAGACGCCCGACGAAAAATCTCCCTTGGCCGATGAAGCTCTCGCAGCAAATCGAAAGCGAAGCGAGGTCAGCCGCGGCGAGATCAAGGCCCTGCGATCAGAAGTTAGCCGCCTGTCAGGTTCCGCAACAGAGCTTGCCTCCGGTACGGCGCGGATCGCGAAAGTTCAGGCGAGAAGCTTTGTTTATGAAATCGAAGAGCATGTAAGGGCAAGGCCGCTGACCGCCGTCGGCATAGTTGCGGCGGTCGCCTACCTCTGGGGCGCTACCCGCTGATGCCCTCTTTGCATCTTCGCTTCCTCTTGAAAGCATCGCGTGGCCGGCAACATTGAGGCCCGCAAGTCTATACTGCTTCCGTTTGCATGATCGTCTCATGCGACTGTGCTGAAGCCTCGTTATCGTCTGGCGGCACGACGGCGCTGATGCCCTTCATTGCCTGTGCGTCGGCGCGCGCTGCAGCTTCGCGAAGCAATGTTGCGAAAACGTCAAGCGATACCCTGTCGGCGCGCATAAGCTGCCGGATCAGCGGATCGCACAATATCTCTGACATGGTCATATCGCTCATAGTTGCCTCCTGATGATGAAAACAATCTAGCCGCGATTGATTACAATCTAATGTAACCGCGACGGCGAAACGATGGCAACAGACCGGCCGTCAATCATAAGCCGCATTCAAGGCCGTCGGATTCGCCCACTCTTTCGTCGATGTCGTTTTTGCAGGTTAAATGCACGGCTGTGCAAAAAATCCTTCGCCCGACCCTTTTGTCATCCCGATGTCACGCGTCAGCGGTAGCTAGCATCACCAGCCACGCGGGGCACGACCGCGAAACGAATGGAGAGGGTGATGAACAGACGCGAGTTTCTTATCACATCGTCGGCCGCAGCAGCTCTGCTGGCTGCGCCGCGTTTTGCCGCCGCAGCAGAAAAGACGATCGATCTCTACAGCGGCTCCGACGCCAACATCGTCGACTTCTGGAACAATATCGTCCGTCCGGCCTTCGAAACGGCCCATCCGGACGTTGCCTTGAAGGTCACTGATGCCGGCGACAATACCGGTCTGCGCGCCATTGCCGATCGAGCCCTGGCCGCCCTCCAGACCAAGACCGATCCGCAGGCAGACATTTTCGAAACCTTCGATCCACGCCTGCCGACGGGTGGGATAGACGCCGGTCTTTGGGTCAAGTTCTCTGCAGAGAACATCGAAGGCTTCGACCGCGTCAATCCGCTGAGCGCCGACAGCGATTATTCGCTTCCCTACCGCGGCTCGCAGGTTCTACTGGCCTACGATAAGGCCAAGCTCGACCCAAAGGATGCACCGAAAACCTGGGACCAGCTGATTTCATGGATCAAGGCCAATCCGGGCCAGTTTATCTACAATCGTCCCGACAAAGGTGGTTCAGGCGGCAACTTCGTTCGCCGCGCTATCCATGAGGCCAATGGCCGCGATCCGAAGAAATTCACGATCGACAATTTCTCGGCCGATTACGCCAAGCAGACCCTGACGCCTGCCTGGGCGATCCTCAACGACCTTGCGCCGTCGCTCTATGAAAAGGGCGCCTATACGGCTGGCAACACGCAGTCGATCCAGCTTCTGGCGCAGGGCGTGGTCACCATGACGCCGGTCTGGTCCGACCAGGTTCTCCAGGCGATCTCGCAGGGCGTTCTGCCGGAAACGACCGGCCTCGTTCAGCTCGGCGACCTTGCGCTTTGCGGCAATTTCTCGCGCATGACGGTGTTTTCGAACGGCGCACATAAGGACGCGGCCCTGAAGCTCGCCGCCTTCCTGCTGACAAAGGAGATGCAAGAAGCGATCATCACCGAGATCGGCGGTTTTCCGGCCATCTCCTGGAACCATATCTCCGATGAACTCCGCCAGAAATATGCCGATGTCGTCCCGGCGACGATCCCCACCTTTCCGAGCGGCGATTGGGAGCCTGCCATCAACGACGGCTGGTACCGCAGCGTCGCGCCGGGCATCAGCCGTAGCTGATGCGCAGGGATTTTGCGCTACCATCGCTGGCGCGCTGCCGCGCACCAGCTGCCACAAACGCTTCGGCAGGGCTTCTCCTCGTCGCCCTGCCGGTGCTTTTGCTGGGTTGGCTGATCGTCTATCCGATCATCGCCGCAGTCGTCGGCACGGTCTTCTTGCGCCAACCGGACGGCGCGACTGTCTTTTCGCTTGCTTCCTACCGCTTTTTCTTCACCGACGCCTATAGCTTGGCCAATCTCTGGCTTACGCTCTGGACGACGCTGGTTTGCGGCCTGCTGCTTCTCGCCACCGGCCTGCCGATCGCCCTTTATCTGCGCTTTTCGCCGGGACGGCTCGCAGCCTATATCCAAGGCCTTGCAATCTTTCCGATGTTCGTCCCGTCGATCATCCTCTCCTACGCGCTTATCCGCACGATCGGTCCGAACGGCACCATCGACATCCTCCTGAACGCGACCGGCCTGCCAAAGCTGCCGTCTCCATATCTGACGCCCTGGGGGCCGGTGATCGGCCTCGTCTGGGACAATCTTCCCCTGACCGTGCTGATGCTTTCGGCCGGATTGGGCAATATCGCGAAAAGCTCGATCGAAGCAGCGCGCGATGTCGGTGCCTCTCCGCTGCGGGTCTTCATTTCGATTATCCTGCCGCGCATGGGCAATTCGTTTCTCGTCACGGCCTCCTTCGCCATCCTCGGCATCTTTTCGTCCTTCACGCTGCCTTACGTGCTTGGCCCAGCTTCGCCCGAGATGATGGGGCCGTTCATGCAACGCACCTTCTCCGACCTCAACGACCCGCTGAATGCTCTGACGCAAGCGGTGATCACCTTCGGCTTCTGCCTGGTGTTTGGGATCTTCTATGTTCGCTCGATCGCGAAAAACCGGGAGGGCGGCCGATGAGTCTTGGTACAACTGCCGGTGCGGCAAGGATCGATTGGGCTGGCATCCTGTTTGCGGCGCTGCTGACCCTGTTCATCGCGCTTCCGCTGATTGTTGTCGGAACCTGGGCCTTTACCGAGGTCTGGCGCTATCCCTCTGTCATTCCGCAGCAGTTCGGGCTGCGCTTTTGGTCGCAGACGCTATCGCGCTCCGACGTCTGGGAATCGCTATTTCTCAGCCTTCGGCTGACGGCGACCGTGACGCTGCTTTCGGCTGTCATCTGCCTGCCGGCGGCTTACGCATTTGCGCGCATGACCTTTCCGGGCAGGAACATCCTCTTCCTGTCCTTTCTTGCTTCGCACGCCTTCCCGAAGTTCGGACTGCTTGTCGCGATCGCCGGCATCTTCCTGCAGCTCGGCCTGATCAGCACATTCTGGGGTGTCGTCCTGATCCAGCTCGTCGGCACCCTCATGCTGATGATCTGGATCCCTGTCGCGGCGTTCCAGAACGTCGACCGGCGCATGGAAGAAGCGGCCCGGGATGCAGGTGCGGCACCACTGCGGGTGTTCTGGTCGATCACCCTTCCGCAGGCCGCACCGACAATCGCAGCGGCGCTTCTGCTCACCTTTGTTGGAACCTTCTACGAAACGGAAGGAGCGTGGCTGATCGGTGCTCCTGAGGTTCGAACCATGCCGGTATTGATGATCACCTTCATCAACAATCAGATCGTCGTGCAGTACGGCGCAGTCCTGTCGGTCATGTTGTGGGTGCCGTCCTTCATGGCGCTGACGTTTGCCCGCCGCATCGTTGGAACGGGCGCCTTTGCCCGCGGCTTTGGCGCGTGACATGCGGATCCGGCATGACCCTAAGAAAGGCTTGAGATGGCACGCTTGACGATCAAAGAGATTTCGAAGGCCTTCGGCGCCTCGTTCGCGGTGCGCGATTTCTCGCTCGATGTCGATGATGGCGAGCTCGTCTGTCTGCTCGGACCATCGGGCTCCGGCAAGTCGACGCTTCTTCGCATGATCGGCGGTTTCGAACGACCGAGTGCAGGTTCAATTCTCATCGACGCCAAGGATGTCACGACACTTGCGCCGGAGAAGCGCCCGACAGGCATGGTGTTTCAAAGCCATGCGCTCTGGACGCATATGGACGTCTTCAACAACATTGCGTTCGGGTTGAAGATACGCAGGCTGCCGAAACCCGAGATCAGGCAGCGCGTTGAAAGTGCGCTCGCGCTTGTCGGCCTTTCTAACTACGGAAAGCGGATGACGACACAACTTTCGGGCGGGCAGCAGCAGCGTGTGGCGCTGGCGCGCTCGCTCGTGCTCGAGCCGAAGATCCTGCTGCTCGACGAGCCCTTTGCCAGTCTCGACCAGCATTTGCGCGAGCGCCTGCGGGAAGAGGTGCGCGACATCCAGCAGCGCCTCGGCATCACGACCCTGTTTGTCACTCATGGGCAGGACGAAGCGCTGGCGCTTGCCGACCGGATTGTCGTCATGCGGGATGGCGGCACCGAACAGATCGCACCGCCGGACCTCATCTACCGCGAACCGAAGACCGAATTCGTGGCAGGTTTTATCGGCTCCATGAATTTCGTTCGCGTGAAGATCCGCAACGGGATCATTGAACATCCGGATTTTTCGCTTGCAGTTCCGGTCGCAGACGGCGATCTCATGCTCGCCTTCCGCCCGGAAGCGCTCTCGCTCCGCCCGTCAAAGAAGTCAGGCGCCGGCATCGTGCATCGCAGCATCGATTTCGGCACTCACAGGATCGTCGATATCGACCTTGCGGACGGCACACGGCTCAAGGTCATGACGCCACCGGATGTCGATTGGACAAGGGGCTCTCTTGTGGAACCGGTAGCCAACGCCTATTTCGCCTTTCGTGAGAACAAGCTCGTCCATCGGTCGGCCGCCGCCGGCGAGCTGCAAACCGATCGGATGCTCGGACATGTCTGACCGCAGGGGGATTGCCGTCGAAACAGGTGCGCACCGGACATGGCTGAAATGGCATCGTGGCCATCGCTTTTCCGGCGACATCTCATTCACGCGCCGGCGGATTGCCGAAGGCATGTTGCTCGGCGCCAGCGTCGAGATTGATCTCATTCGTTTTTGCGGCGAAGGTTTTGCGGTTCTTCACGATGAAACACTTGATCGGGCCACGACGGGCACGGGCCGTGTCCTGGATGCTTCGCAGGAGTATCTGCGTGGCTTGCAGCTTCGCGATGATACTGGCGTGCCGGCAGATCACCCGGTGATGCTGATCGACGATCTCGGGCAGCTTCTTCTTGCGGGCGAATGCGATGAAAATGCCGTCCTGCAGCTGGATCTCAAGGAGGCGTCGGCGAGTATCCGCGACGTGGATATCACCGCCTTTGCCGCAGCAATGTCGCCGGTCGCACGGTCGGTCATTCTGTCTGGGGGCGATGCTGGAGCCGTCGAACGGCTTTCCGGCGCGGTTCCCGACATGCCGATCGGCTATGACCCTTGTCACGACGGGGCGATTGAGCGCTTGATCGAAAGCCGCGACTTCGCAGGTTTCGTGGAAACAGCGCTGAAGGCATCGCCGCGCGCACGGATGTTCTATCTATACTGGGAACTGGTGCTCTTCGCCGACGCTGAAGGTTATGACCTCATTGGCGCCTTCCATCGTGCTGGCCGCCGCGTCGATGCCTATACCATCACGGCAGCCGTTCCCGAAGTCTTGCCGAAGGTTCGACGGCTTCTTGCGCTGAAAGCGGATCAAATCACCACCGACGATCCGGTCGGGCTGGAAGCGCTTCTGGTCAAGCACCTGTAAGTCGAGCTCAGTTAAACCCCTGGACAAGCCACGGGTGGATCGCGCTATTTGCGGCAAGGATATCGCCGTTTGCCGTGACCGGCCCGCCGGAAAAGGCCGAAACCTGTCCGCCAGCCTCTTCGACCAGAAGGACCGACGCGCCATAATCATGCAGCGACAATCCGTCTTCGAAGAAGCCGTCCAGCCGTCCGCATGCCACATAGGCAATGGAAAGTGCTGCTGAGCCCAGCCGCCGCACACCTGCCGTATTGGCCATCAGCCGCCTAAGCGCGGTGAAGTAGGTGTCCTCGCTGACGGCTTTCACTTGTCCTGGAACGGGCAGTCCAGCACCGATCAGGACGTTTTCGATTTCGGCATTCTCGATGCAGCGGATCGGCTCGCCGTTCAGATAAGCGCCTCCGCCAGTCTCCGCACTGAACAGTTCATCCTGCATTGCATCATAGACGACGCCGGCCACGATGCGGCCACCTTCGGCGATCGAAATGGTCATGCCGAAATGCGGAATGCCCCAGGCGTAGTTTGTCGTGCCGTCGATCGGGTCGATATAGATGACAGGTGTGCTTGCCTCGGCATCACGATTGCCGACGGCCTCCTCTCCTTTGATCGCGTAGGTAGGAAAGGCTTTCGCCACCTCATCGACGATGATCCGCTCGACCGCCACGTCGATTTCCGTCTGGTAGTCACGCGGTGCCTTCGACACGATCTCGCTCACCAGCCGCCGCTTTAGCGACCTGCGGGCGGTTTGCCCCGCTTTCAGTGCCGTATTTGCGAGAAGCAAAAGGCGTTGCGAGGCCGCCGGTGATAAGCGGGTGGAGACTGAAGACGAGGTCATGAAGAATTCTTATGGAAAGGATGCGGACGTCTTTGCAAGAAAGCTTTCGCAGAGACGCATGAAGTTTTTGTGACGCAAGAGGGCAGGGATGCAGACAGGATTGTGTTCCGGCAAACAAAAATAGCCGGGACGCCGCACTCGTCCCGGCTAACAAAGGCTCTGTCAACGCGCCGTTTCAGATGCCGATCTTGCCGCCGCCAATCTTGGTGATGGCAAGTACAGACGGGCGCACTGGCATGTCATCCTTGAAGTCTGGCCATCTGGTGGAAAGATCCTCGTAATAGGATGGGCGGCCATGGCCTGACCAGTCATCACCGCCGTCGCCGGGATGCTGCACGGCGACGAAAGCCGTTTCGTCATCCGGGGCAAAGAGCGGGCCACAGAGCTCGGCACCGACGGGGACGCGGAAGAAAAGGCGAGAGGTGGCGCGGGCGTCCCCCTCGGTGTCGACAGCCCAAAGGCCGTCAGTGCGGCCGGTGGCCTTGTTGTTATTGCCGTCCGTTGCGACCCAAAGACGGCCGGCCGAATCGACGGCGCAGTTGTCCGGCATGCCGAACCAGCCGTTCTTGGAAGTTTCGGTCGAGAAAGTCGCGCCGACTTCGGCAACCGAAGGATCGCCGCACTTCAAGAGAACTTCCCATTTGCCTGAAGTTGCTGAGAAATCGCCGCCATCCTCGGTGATCTCGATGATGTGACCGAAGGCGTTGTCGGGGCGGGGATTTGCGGCGTCCACCTGATCGGCCTTGCGCTTGCTGTTGTTGGTCAGCATGACGTAAACCTTGCCGTTGACGGCGTTCGGTTCGATGTCTTCCGGCCGGTCCATTTTCGTTGCGCCGACAATGTCGGCGGCGCGACGCGTCTCGATGACAACATCGGCCTGGCTGGCAAAGCCGTTTTCGGCCGTCAGCGGTCCCTGGCCGAAGATGAGCGGCAGCCACTGCAACGTACCGTCCTCGGCAAATTTGGCCACGTAAAGCGTTCCCTCATCGAGTAGATCGAGATTGGCGGCACGATCGCTCGCATTGAACGTTCCCGACGTCACAAACTTGTATACATAGTCGAAGCGTTCATCGTCGCCGAGATAGAAGACAACATGGCCGTCCTTGCTGACGATCGATGCCGCTCCCTCATGCTTGGTACGGCCAAGAGCAGTGCGCTTCTTCGGGGTCGCGGCCGGATCCATGACGTCGACTTCGACGATCCAGCCAAAGCGATTCGCTTCGTTCGGTTCCTTGGAGAGGTCGAAGCGGTCGTAATAATTGGCCCAATCGTAACCGCCTTCCGGCACGCCGTAGCGCTTGTAATTGGCGGCTTCCTTATGGCCTTCCGGCAGTTCGCCGGAGAAATAGCCGTGGAAATTTTCTTCAGCCATGATGTAGGTGCCCCAAGGGGTCACGCCGCCGGCACAGTTGTTGAGCGTGCCGATGACGCGCGTGCCGGTGGCGTCCGCCGAGGTCTTGACCCGCTCATGACCGGAAGCCGGGCCAGTAAGCTGCATTTCTGTGGTAGAGGTGATGCGGCGGTTGTAGCGGCTTTCCGGAACGACCTTCCACTTTCCGTCGACCTTGCGGATCTCGACGATTGTGCCGCCATGCGCGGCCATTTCGACGTCGACCTGTTCCTTGCTGAGCTTGCCCTGGGAGATTTTCCCGTCGACGATCTTGACGATGCCGGGAAACATCAGGTGCGGGTTCGTATATTCGTGGTTTACGACAAGCAGCCCGTGGGTCGAAGAACCTTCAAGCGGGATGAAGCCAACATAGTCGTTGTTGTAGCCGAATTGCCGGCGCTGGGCTTCTGCCGTCTGCTTGGTCGGGTCGAAGGCCGGTGCGTCGGCAAAGAGCGCGTCGCCCCAACGCAAAAGGACGTCGGCGCTGTAGCCTTCGGCGACGTGATGGTTGGCATCCACGCCGGCCTCGACTTCCGGGAAGGAGAAGGCAGAAGCGCCATTCGCGCGCGCCTTTTCCGCCGTCATCAACGCCACTGGGCTGACGGTCGCGGTAATGGCGGCAACGGCAAGCGAACCCTGGAGGAAACTACGGCGCGAAAAGCGCTTGCTGATGATTTCGCCCATGGTCGGATTGAGGCTTGAATTGTGGCCTTCGCCATCTGCATCTTCAAGCTGCGTCGTGGGGAATATCTTTTGAGAAAGATGTTCATTCATGGGACTGGCTCCAAAGTTGAAAACGGCCCCCTAGTTTTTGGAGCCATTCTAAACTTAGGGCTGGGATATTACGGAAATGCGACAATTTCCTTGCCGCTCGCTCGTAACCCGTCGTGGTCGGATAAATTTAATGCCGCGTCATTTTATGCCAGTTCTGGACATCCTTCGCCGTAATCCAGATGCGGCCATCGAAGGCGATCTCGCCATGATCGAATTTCCAGCTCGCAATAAGTTCGAGTACGCTCAGATCCTGCGGCAGCCACCGTGGGTCAGGCGCAGCCTGAACACCAGCAAGCGCATCTTTCGTCACACACACGGCTTGATGCGTGTCGTCGGCCTTCATGACGATAAGCGCATCGTTGCCGATCAGGTTGAACGTAGCCGGTAAAGCGACAAGCTGCATTTGCAAACTCCTTGGAGAAGATATCCAGCCCAAGCGCCGCGCCCCTGAACCTGCAAAGCCGGCCACGCGACGTGCTGCCTTGCTATCGCGGAAAAGCAGCGCCCCATCGATAGGCCGGCATGGTTAACGAAAGGTTACCGGCCCCCAGCCCGTAGGGCGCCAACAGGGCCAAATTTCGTCGACAACTCCCTTATCCACAGCAGGAATTGCAGGCCGGGCTTGCTTTTCTCGAACGCCGAGGCTGAGATAGTGGTGAAAATTTCGTCCGCATGGCATGCGCGGCCTCGTCCCGTTCCTGCACATCGGCCATTCACATGCGTCCGTTGTAAAGCGGTCCTTAATTTAGACCGAAAGAAACTTTTTAACGGGAACACGCCGACCGCATGGGATGATAACAATAGCGTCGAACTAAGAATGTAATGTTGAATGGCCTGCACGAACGGCTCCCGCTTCGTGTCGGTGATACAACCGCGGAGCGCTGCATGACGAACGAAAAATCCGGCCCACCACAGGCTTTCCTTGTGGCGGTGCTTTTTTCCCTCAAGCGCGCTTTCCTGGGTGTCGGAGCCACGAGCTGCATCGTCAACATATTGGCGCTCACTGGCTCCTTCTTCATGTTGCAAGTCTATGACCGGGTGATTCCGGGTCGAAGCCTGCCGACACTTGCCGGGCTTGCGATCATTGCAGCAACGCTCTTCATCTTCCAGGGATTGCTCGATTTTATCCGCTCGATGCTCTTGATGCGCGCCGGAGCGGCCGTCGACGAGCGTTTGGGAGGCGACGTCTATAACTCCCTGATCCTGTTGCCCTCGCGGATGCGAATGCCGGGCGACGGTCTGCAATCGATCCGCGATCTTGATACCGTACGTGGTTTTCTGTCCGGCCCCGGGCCAACGGCGCTGTTCGATATGCCGTGGATGCTTTTTTACATCGGTCTGTGCTTTCTCTTTCACGTCTGGATCGGTGTCACGGCGCTTGCCGGTGCGGTGATGTTGATTGGCCTTACAGCACTCGCCGAATACAAGTCCCGCAAACCGGCAAAGATTGCCGCTGAGCTTTCCGCGCGGCGGCTGAATCTTGCCGAAGCGACACGGCGGAACTCCGAGGCCGTGCTGGCCATGGGGTTCGGATCGTTGCTGGCCACAAAATGGACCGAGGTTAACAACCGGTATCTTGCCAATCATATCTCGGCGACGACCGTCACGACCAGTCTGATGTCGATCTCAAAAGTCCTTCGGATGATGCTGCAATCCGGCGTGCTGGCGGTCGGCGCCATCCTGGTGGTCAGGCAAGAGGCGACGCCCGGGATCATGATCGCGAGTTCCATCCTCGTCAGCAGGGCGCTGGCACCTGTGGAGCTTGCAATCGGACAATGGAAGGGTTTTGTCGCCGCGCGGCAAAGCTGGAGCAGACTGACGAAGCATCTGGAACTGCTACCGGCGGAGGAGCGGCATGTCGACCTGCCTGCGCCGACCGCGAACCTGTCCGTGGAAGCGCTTCACCTTGCCGTTCCTGGTACCAGGACGATGGTACTGCGCGGGATCTCGTTCAGAGCGGAGGCCGGAGACGCCGTCGGCGTCATCGGGCCGAGCGCATCTGGAAAATCGTCGCTTGCCCGCGGACTGGTCGGTCTTTGGAAACCTGTCGGCGGCTCGGTGCGGCTCGACAAGGCGTCCCTTGATCAGTGGGACCCGTCATCGCTCGGCCGGTCGATCGGCTATCTACCGCAGGAAGTGTCGCTTTTCGAGGGCTCCATTGCCGAAAATATCGCGCGTTTCGACACAGATGCCCCGTCCGAGAAAATCATTGCAGCGGCAAGAGCTGCGGGCGTCTACGAGATGATCGTGCAGTTTCCCGATGGCTTCGACACCCAGATCGGCGAGAACGGATCGATGCTTTCGGCCGGGCAGCGCCAGCGCATTGGCCTGGCGCGCGCGCTCTATGGCGATCCCTTCCTTGTCGTCCTGGATGAGCCGAACTCGAACCTCGACAGCGATGGCGAGGCAGCGCTCGCTCAGGCGATCGCAGGCATCCGGGCACGCAAGGGCATTGCCATCGTCATTGCTCACCGGCCAAGTGCGTTGGCGGCCGCCAATCTCGTTCTGGTACTCGCCAATGGACAACTTCAGGCCTTTGGGGCGAAGGACGAGGTTCTCAATAAGGCAACGGTTTCGACAGCTCCGCGCAGTGGCACGCTGACGGTTATAGCGGGAGGCGACAGTTGATCGACAGGCAAGCGCCCATATCCGAAGCTGCAATCAGCCGCCTTACGACGATCGCACTCGCGATGGTCCTGCTTCTGGTCGGCGTGGTTGGAGGCCTCGGAGCCACGACCTACCTTTCCGGCGCGGTGATTGCGAACGGCACGCTTGTCGTCGACAGCTATGTGAAGCCCGTTCAGCATCAAAAGGGGGGCACTGTCGGGAAGATCTTCGTCAAAAACGGCGGGCTGGTGGAGGCTGGGCAGATCCTCGTGCATCTGGACGACACGCCATTGCGGGCAAACCTCGCAATCATCTCCCGGCGACTGAACGAGCTGTCGGCCGCCTCTGCCAGGCTTGGCGCTGAACGGGACGGCGTTGAGGAGATTGGGTTTCCCGATAGTCTGTTAGAACAGGCAGGCGAAGCTGGAGACGGCGGCATCATCGAAGGCGAGCGCCGATTGTTCGAAGATCGCCGGACATCGCGTGCCAGCAGAAAAGCCCAGTTGCGCGAACGCATCCAGCAATTGCGGCAGGAAGCGGAGGGACTTGTCGCCCAGCAGACCGGCAAGAAGGCAGAGATGGCGCTGATCGACAAGGAGCTTGCGAGCGTCAGGCGCCTGTTCGACCAAGGTATCGTGCCTGTCAACCGCCTCTATGCCCTTGAACGCGAGTCCGCGCGCCTGACGGGCGAGCTCGGAAGCCTCGTGGCAAGCGTTGCGCAGACGAACGGTAAGGTCACCGAGACGGAATTGCGGATCATTCAGATCGATGACGATCACCGCAGCGAAGTATCGGACGAACTGCGCAAGACCCAGAGCGACATCGGAGAATTCTCCGAACGAATGGTCGCCGCAAGAGACGAACTGCGGCGGGTTGACATCCGGGCGCCTCAGACCGGTATCGTTCATCAGCTTACGGTCCACTCCGCTGGCGCCGTCGTTCCACCCGGTGAGCCGATCATGCAGATCGTGCCCGCCCGCGATACGCTGACGCCCGAAGTCCGCGTCTTGCCTCAGGACATCGATCAGCTATCCATCGGCCAAGAGGTCAGGCTGCGATTTTCTGCCTTCAACCAAAGGAACACGCCCGAAATCAACGGTATCGTGCGGCAGATTGCCGCCGATCTGACGACGGATCGGGAGAGGGGCACGACCTACTATGCCGTCCGGATCTCGGTTGATCAGAGCGAATGGAGCCGATTGGGCGGTCTTGTGCCCGTCCCCGGCATGCCGGTGGAAGCATTCGTGCAAACAGGTGCGCGTACGGCTCTTGCCTATTTGACGAAGCCTCTGACCGACCAGGTGGCGCGCGCGTTCCGGGAGGACTGAGTACTCTGGCGGGCGTGCGGCGAGGGCAAGCGCAAGTCTTCGCCGTGTCACTATGGATCAATATGGTCCGAACGCCAGATGGTGGCACAGCCGCAAACGCGCGGTGATTTTTCCATTAGGTCTGTTGCAGGCTTTCCGTGGAGGTTGAAGCTAATATCAATCGAAAGGTGTCAAAACCGCCTAAATCGTCATCTATTATCGCAAGGCAGAAAACGAAGGAGAATCATGTATGGCAAGCTCGGTTACGAACGCCGTTGGTAAATCACTCTTTTACAGCGGTGCATCGAGCGCCTGGTTTTCGGCCAAAGGTTCAGGCCCTGTGCTGAATGGGACGAGCGGCAACGATTCGATCTGGGGCGACGCCTCCGTAAACGTTACCATGCAGGGCGGAACGGGTGACGACATCTATTACCTCTATTCCAGCACCAATCGCGCGGTGGAGGCCCCGAACGCCGGGGTCGATACCATCAGCACCTGGATGAGCTATACGCTTCCTGAAAACTTCGAAAATCTAACCGTCACCGGCAGCGGTCGCTACGCTTTTGGCAATGCGGCCGACAATATCATCACCGGCGGTTCCGGAAGTCAGACGATAGATGGTCGCGCGGGCAACGATGTCCTCATCGGCGCCGGCGGTTCCGACACGTTCATCTTCACGCGCGGCAACGGCAGCGACCTTGTTGTCGATTTCGGCACCGACGATACCGTCCGATTGAACGGCTACGGGCTGTCGAGCTTCGATCAGGTCGTTAACCACCTCACACAGGAGGGCGCAAACCTGCGCCTCGATCTCGGTGGCGGAGAAAGTATCGTTTTTGCAAACAAAACCGTCGCCGACCTCAGCGCGGATCAATTCCAGCTGGCGCTCGACCGGTCAGCACTCACGCTCACATTTGCCGATGAATTCAACAGCCTGTCGCTGCGCAACGGCGACCAGGGCGTGTGGGATGCCAAATTCTGGTGGGCGCCGGAAAAGGGCAGCACGCTCCCCGGCAATGGCGAACTCCAGTGGTACATCAATCCGTCCTATTCTGCGACCTCGGCCGTCAATCCCTTCTCCCTTCAGAATGGGGTGCTGACGATAACAGCGGCGCCGGCCTCCGAAGCGATCCAATCGCAGATCAACGGCTACGATTATACGTCGGGCCTCTTGAACACGCATTCCTCCTTCGCTCAGACCTACGGCTACTTCGAAATGCGCGCCGACATGCCGACCGAGCAGGGTGCCTGGCCGGCTTTCTGGCTGCTGCCTGAAGATGGTTCATGGCCGCCGGAACTCGACGTCGTCGAGATGCGGGGACAGGATCCGAACACCGTCAACGTGACAGTCCACAGCAACGAGACCGGCTCGCGCACCACGGTCTCGACGCCGGTCAAGGTCCCAAGCACCGATGGCTTCCACACCTATGGGGTCTTATGGGACGAAGATCAGATCGTCTGGTATTTCGACGATGTCGCCGTAGCCCATGCCGATACGCCGGCCGACATGCATGATCCAATGTACATGCTGGTAAATCTGGCCGTCGGCGGCACGGCCGGAACGCCGGGTGCCGGGTTCGCCGATGGGGCACAGATGAAGATAGACTACATCCATGCCTATTCGCTCGATGATGCCCCGGTCACGGCCAGCACCCAATCCGCTGCAACCGAATGGCACATATGATCGTCGCTTATCTCAAGCGACAGACTTGGTTGCGAGCGCTTGGCTGGTGAACGGGTCGTGCATTTGAGCGCCATGGCCATGGCGCTCAATCTGCCCCTTAGACGCGGCGCGCGTTAGGGCTGCCTTATTCTTAATATATTATAAACTCAGGATATTTTACCTTGGATCGATGAAGGGGCTCCGAACATCGATTCTTTCCTGCCTTTGTCTGCTTGTTTTCATCGCTGAAGCAGGGGGCCTTTTTGCGGCGGATGTGTCGCCCTGGAAGAGTTCAAACAACGCGCTGGTTGTCGACGCCTATGAAATGAATGCGATCGATTGGCAGGCCCTGCTCAAGGACGAGCGCGTCGCGGCCTTTATTTCCAAGGCATCGGATGGTCTACCTGAGAGCTTCAGCTGCCAGGGAGAGCACCGTGGAGACACGTTTGCGCATTGCAAGACGATGTGGCGGAAATACGCGGTAAGCCGCGAGCTCTATACGAGCCGCCGCATGATCGCACGACAGAACGGGTTGCTCTGGGGTGCCTACCATGTCGGCCGGCCCGGCAATCCCATCGACCAGGCCAATCACTTCCTCGACTATGCGACGCCGGATGCGGACGATCTGATGGTCCTCGACATCGAAGGTATCGACCCCGATCTGTTCATGTCGCTCGAGGATGCGCAGATATTTGTCGGGCACATCAGGGCAAGAACCGGACGCTATCCGATCCTTTACACCAACCATGATACGGCACGCTATATTGCCGCATATCGGCGCGACTACAGTGTACTGGCCAGGCTGCCCCTTTGGTACGCGCGTTACAAGCCGGACATCCGCAAGGTCTTCCCGCTTGGGAACTGGCAGAACTATTTTCTCTGGCAGTTTTCATCCGCCAGCAACTGTTCAAAACGGCGTTGTCCTTATCGCGTGCCAGGCACGCTGACCGATATCGACGTGAACGTCGCAGCAATGTCCAAGGAGGAGTTGCGGCGTGCCTGGCCCCAAGGCGGTCTGCTGCGCCCTGCCGAGCCCGATCCTCCGCTAATCCTTGCAAAGATCGAATTCGGCTCCGTGCCGCTTGAACCGCGGCAACGTGACCTGATCGTAACGTCTTCGATCTCGCCGGACCGCCGCTGACGAGCACTTGATCAACCGGTCGCCGGTGGCGTCCAATCGAACCGGGTCTTCAGGGCATGCCGGATGGTAAAGGGAAACACCCTGTTAACCAATGCAGCCGGAAGTGGGGCAGGCCCGGAACCGTTCTGGGATGAAACCGTTCCCGCTTCGGGAGGAGCTGCGTCATGAAAAGGGCTATCTGGGACACTCCAATCACTCTTGAGGATCCGGCAACGGGCATTATGCGAACGGTCAAGACCGTGCGGCAAGCCAAGTCGATGCTTGATCGTTCCTGGCCGGCTTATCATGGAAGCCAGTACCGACGAGCAGAGCAGATATGTGACGACGCTCTTAATGGCGGGTGCGACGGAACCAAAGCCCGGCAAGCATTCATCGCTGCAGCGGTCGAAGCGCACTTCCGTTTGAGCTGACAGAAAGTTCCACCGCCGTATGGGCAGCCCGCAAACAAGCGCGGGCTAACTTCCGATAAAGACGTGCATACCGCCATGCGCTGGCAGTCCGCGATAGATCAGCGGCTGGTGCTTGCGGCAGTACCATCGTGTGGCGCCGGTGCTCTCCTCGAAGCCGTAACAGCCCCATTGCGTGCAACGGATGCCCCTTGCATCTTCATGGTCGCAGTAATGGTTCTCATGGACGTTTGCACCCGGCGCTGTCGTGTGTCCTTCGAAACTCATCCTGGCAATCCTTCCAAGTGCGGTATTAAGCGCGTCCATTTTCGTTTGGGCAATCCCTGGAAATGCACCTCCAATCCTTCTGGTTCCTTCCAGAGATCGCAATACCCATGACTTCGCCACCGTACCTTGACCATGCCTCTGATAAGTTTGTTTTCCGGCGCATTTTGATAGCTTGATTGCATTGCGCTGGAACTTACCAACACTCAAAAGTTGCACTTCCTGTCACGGGATGAATGACAATGTTTGTCAGCACCATTCATTTCTCGAAGCGTTTCGGCGTCACGTGCCGCACCAATGGAATCGCCGCTCGATGACCTCAGCCGTGCTTGGCACGAAATTCACGCGGGCGCGTTCTAAGTCAAGGGCACGTGTGGTCGTGGAGGATTTTCAGTATCGCGGTTCGGGCCTGGACGCGACATAGATCGCGGCAACCGCCATCAGAACCCCAGCGCCAATCATCGCAATTGCTGAGGGTCTGAAAAATACGAGCAGAATGAGAAAGCTGCAAATCATCGAGATACAGGCGACAAGCTTATGACGTCGCCGGATCGCCCCTTGGCGGCGCCAATTTCGGAGTGGCTCGCCGAAGCGCGGATGGGCAAGCAGCCAGCGCTCAAAGCGCGGGGAGGAGCGGGAGAATAGAGCAGCGGCAAGGATCAGGAACGGAGTCGTCGGAAGCAGCGGCACGAAGATACCAATAACGCCGAGTGCAACGAAACCAAAGCCAAGGGCAGCAAGAAGCAACCGCACGGAATCTCCTTTCATCAAGCGGCTTCAGCTGTTCAACCGCTCCAAAGCGCCGATCGCCCTGCCGTTTCTCCTATCAACATACCATAGGGATGCGCGGAAAATAGGATTGCAGTGCGCGCCGTTCAACCTTGCGCAAATCCGCTTTTCCACCAAACCGAATATCTCGGTAAAAGCGACCAGGCATACAAGCACGCCTTGAAACGCGATTATGACAAGACCGGAAAGGGGATCCAGAATGCAGATAACGCGCGACGACAATGGTGACTTCATCCTCAATCCCGCAGAGCTTTCCTCGCGCTTCGGCCTCTCCGGAGCCGAGTTCAGGCGAAAACTGCAGATGGGATTGGTTGCGAGTACCGTGGAAATTGGTGAAGGCGAGGATCTCGGCCTGCAGCGGCTGAGCCTCAGGATCGGCAATCGCATTTGGCGCGCGATCCTCGACAACTCCGATACTGTCATTTCCGAAGAAATGGCCTTCGCCCGGGCTGGCACGATGAAAAGGAGCAGCCGCCGGAAGCTTACGTAGAAGCGGCTTTTCGCGACCTATTTCCGTTCATTCTTCTATCTTGCCGTGGGCAGGGGGCAGGGGCCTTGTCCTCGTCTGCAATACCCTTCGTAAAGGCCTTATGCCCCTGGGAGATGTCGCCATCAACGTCGGGATCGTGCCGCGACCTTCGGCCTCAATGACGATCCCGGCATTGGTCGCTGCAAGGGTATCGAGGAACGTCGGGGTGATGAAACGCTCCAGGGCGAGAACACGGTCGAGGGAGATGTCGCCAATGACACGACACCGCAACGCGGCCTCGGGCCAAGCCAGAGGTGTAGTACAAGGAAATGGCGAGCGACAGAGGCGGTCAGCGTCTTCGACATCGGCACGCGCTTACTCGGCGGCGACCTCGGCTATCGCCAAATCTTAAGCCGGCGCCTAAACGGCAGGTGCACCGAGGGGCGCGATAAGCCTGGCCGCGTTCCGCTCTCAGGGGGCCTGCATATGGTCCGTCTGTCGTCCGCTAGCTTCGCGTTGCGTCCTCACTCTCCAAGGCTTCGGCAGCCATGTACATCAGGTCGTGCATCTTCTCGCGAAGAAGTGCTTCATCGGCAACCTGGCCGGCGGCACTGAAGTCCGCGAGAATCTTCTGCAGCAGATTCGCGTCTTCCGGCGAAGCGATGGCTATTGCCACAACCTCGTTCACATACGCGTCGACGTCGTTGCGGCCGATTGCAGCGGCAACCCATTCCGCCAGCAGGCGATTTCGGCGGGCACGAACCTTCAGCGACCGCTCAAAGTCGAGAATGTATTTGTCTTCAAGCGCCCGTCTTCTATCGTCCAAGGATGTCATGCGAAACTCCTTTCCTTGCCGCGGCGCAAACGGCCGTGAGCATCGAATGCGACCGGGCCGAAACAGGACTTTGCTTGTGCGCCATGACGTACCTCCGTTTTGAGGCGAGGATGTGCGCGAGAGGCAAGGCGCGTTGATAGTGATCAAACCCGACCGTCTGAAAACGCTGTGAGAGGGTTAGCCGTTCCCAAATTGGTGCAGGACCCAAGGCCGCTCTCGAGTTCCTCCCGGCCTGAACGCCGGGGTATCCCGCAAGGTTCAGGATGATGACCGTCGCCATTGCGATGCAAGCGAGCATTCGGGATGCCCGTGAGCTTGCCGATCGCTATCCCAATGTCCCCTTGCTCGAGATCGAAGCTCTGAACATCGTTGATCTTAGATTTCTCGGCGGAACGGTGTGGACGGATGTGCGAATACGCGGTCACGACCGCGCGCGATGGTATATGCCGATGCCGAGTACGGGATGAAGGACTTCGAGCGGATCAAGTTCTCGAAGCTTCGTCACCAAGGCCGCTGTCGGCCCCGAAGCGGACGTTAGTCACCCGCTGGGCAATGGTTGGCGATCACTGGCGCGACGCGATCGATAGTTTCGAGCGATATATCGTTCCAAGGATTCCACGATGGCCGAACCCGTACTGGCGCCCGCAACATGGTGTTGCGGCGTAGAAGGTTCGGATGATGACAACTTCGCATACGTTTTTTCGACGTTGAGGCAAACTTGCATTGCGCTTTTTTACGCTCGAATGCGTTTTTGACGGCGCTCGCCAGGATATGCTTGGCCGTATAGTGTTTTTCTACGGAAGAGGGTAAATTAAACCGAATTTGAACAGGCGAATGCGTTTTTGAATAGGTAAGCTTCAACGATGAGCGAATTTCCAGTCGGACAGAATTGGCTGAGGACGCATCTGGGATTGGATTGCCCCGCGCCAGCCGTGGAGTCCTGGTGCGGCCAGACGTCTCGGAAGACACATGTAGGAGAGGGTAGGGTCGTTGAGAAGTACCCTCTCGTCTATGCTCCCGAAGAAAGCGTCGCGGGCATGCTCGCCGTTGGCCGCCACTCTGGATGCTCTCGCTTCGACACTACCCGCGTTGTTCCGTACCATTGCTTGCCTTCGCGGCCGACGCAATGGGGTAGGCGAACTGCTCGCCTTGTGAGGTGATGTAAACAAGGGTGTGCTCACGCGTGGCGATGACGATGGTTCCCCTTGCGCTTCGCGTCGATGGCTCCCGACGTTCTTGCCAAGGTTCCCGATAGCGAGGCACTGGCTCGTAATCCAGCGGTGGCGGATAAGGGCTGTACGGGTCGTCATANCCGTAGCCACCATAGTCGTCGTATCCATCATAAGGCCCGTAAACCTGGGCTTGGGCCTGAAAGGCCGTCAGCAAAAGGGCTGCAGCCAAGAGAGCCAGCAATCTCATTTTGTC
>NZ_ATTQ01000018.1 GCF_000419765.1 Rhizobium mongolense USDA 1844
CCGATATGGCGTCGCGCTTTCCGCACGAGTTCTCCGGCGGTCAGCGTCAGCGCATCTGCATTGCCCGGGCGCTGGCGCTCGATCCGAAGGTGATCGTCGCCGATGAAAGCGTCTCGGCGCTCGACGTCTCGATCAAGGCGCAGGTCATCAATCTGATGCTGGACCTGCAGCAGAGCCTCAACCTCGCCTTCCTGTTCATCTCGCATGACATGGCCGTCGTCGAACGCGTCAGCCACCGTGTTGCGGTCATGTATCTCGGTGAGATCGTCGAGATCGGCCCGCGTGCTGCCATCTTCGGCAACCCGCAGCACCCTTATACGAAGACGCTGATGGCGGCCGTTCCCGTGCCCGATCCGGATCGCCGGCGCGAGAAGCGGATGGCGGCCAATGACGAGATCAAAAGTCCGATCCGGGCAGTGGACTACAAGATCGTGCCGCTTGAATACCACACGGTTTCGCCGGGGCATCTGGTGGCGATCAGCTAAATCAGCTCTGTCCGGATCCCCAAAAGCGCAAATGCTCACGCTCTATCGGCAGAACATCGAAAGTCTCGGCTATCAGGAAATTAAACGCCTGTATAATCCTCGAGCGGCGTACTTCTTCCAGTTGACGTGAGCGCGATCGCCGAGGCGACTTCAGTCAAAAAGACCAATCGCTAATCAGGAGCACCTGCTCGGCTGTGCGTCGCTCCAAAGCGACGCTTGCGCGATCGCTGGCTTCCTCATTCGTCAAGATAGCAACGATGACGGAAGTGTCGAAATAGAACATCAGTATCTGGATGGTCATATTACGGAAAAATGTGCCCGGACGCGATCACTTGCCGCGTCCACGGTGGCGCGAATACAGCGAAAGCCGCCGGTGGGGGAAGACGGCAGCTCTCGCACGGGGCAGGGAAGGTCCCCGGGAAGTCAGCAGAAGCAGGAAACTGTCGTCGGGTTCAAGCCGGCGCGATTGGCGATCGCGTTGATGAAGCCACCCACCTCGGAGGCATTCGGTTCGCGCTTGCGGGCTGCCGTTTCCAGGAGTTGCTTGAAATCGTCAAGCTTCACGCCATCGGCGCGCATCACCATGGCGATCAGCGGGTCGCGAAGGGCTTCGGATATCGTGAGGTCACTGGTCTTTCTCATGGTTCGTCCTCCTTTCGTGGGCGGTCGCCCGTGTTCCGCTGACGCCGCCAGCCCTCTCGGCATTGACTTGTACGATCGGCGGTGTTACCGGTAAGTAACAATGCATTTGTTACCGATCGGTCACATCTATGTCAAGGACTTCGTCCGTAAAAAAATCCGAAACTTCGCATGAAATCCCAAACGTGCTGACAAACGAGAAAATCCCGCCGAGGGAACGCATCGTCTCGACGGCTTCCGAGCTTTTCCGCGAACATGGCATCCGCGGCATTGGCGTCGATGCGATTGCAGATGCGGCGCTCACCAACAAGATGACGCTCTACCGGCATTTCGGCTCGAAGGACGAGCTCGTCTGCGAGACGCTGCGTCGCGCCTCCGAAAAGGCCGAAGCGATCTGGCGTGATCTCGAGGCGACGCATCCGGGCAATCCCCGGGCGCAGCTCGACGCGTGGGTTCAGGGGCGGGCTGAGTGTCTGAACGGAGAGCCGGCCGGCTGCGATCTTGCCAATGCGGCGATCGAACTAAAGGGTGAGGGACACCCTGCCCATGAGGTGATCGAGCGTCATAAGGCCGAGCAGCGCCAACGCCTTGAAGAGCTCTGTTCCGCCGCCGGGGCTCGGGAGCCTCAACTTCTTGCTGACACGCTGACACTTCTTTTGGAAGGCGCCCGCGTCACCCGGCAGGCGATGGGCAGCGACGGTTGCTGCAGCCACTTCTCAAAAGCCTGCAGTGCGGCAATTGCATCGCTCTGCTAAGCGTTGGGCTGTATCGGAACCTTCCATCTTCGAGATCGTTTTCCAACGTGATGAGGAAGGCAATATCGGAAGTGGTAGAGATATGAACTACACCTATCTCCATCGCCTGTATGCCAAGCGCGCCGAACTGGAATCCAAACTCGAGCTTCACGATGCGCGCAATTGTTTTGGCGAGGAAGAACTTGAGGATGGCACGCAGTCCGATCTGCGCGAGCGCCTCAATGAGATCTCCGACGAGATTGCAGCGCTGGAACAATCCCCCGGCCGTTAAGTCGCGGCATTGAGGATTTCTATCGTCCGCTCATCGAATTTTCCGCCGTAGAACCGATCGATTGCTTCATGAAACAGCGAACCTTGATCACTGACGGCTGCAAAAAGCGTCAGTGAAGAGCGAAGTTTGAGATCATCCGGGGACCCGAGAATCTCGTGCGCCGTGCATCCTTTGACCGAGAGGATCGCTTGGACGCAGCGAAGAAGTCGGCCGCCCAGAACGGGGTTGCCCAAATAGGCGGCAGCTTCCTCTGCTGAGCGGATCGCATATTTCTCGGCCATCGCCGACGAGCCTAGCCCGGCAATCTGCGGGAAGATGAACCACATCCAGTGCGAGCGTTTCCGCCCCGCGCTAATTTCTTGCAGGGCCTGGTCATACATCCCGTTCTGGGCATCGATAAAGCGCCCGAGATTGTAATCGACGTGACCGGCCATGGTTTTTTCTCCTTCTGGTGCGACACATCGAAGGCAGCAGACTTTCATGCAGTGGGCCGTAGCGATCCGAAGTCAACACCTCTTCTCTGCGTAAGGGCTATATTCCCGGCAAGAATCCAGGCTGCTATGAGAGGATGCGAGCGGCGCAGGCGCAGCAATAGCACCGGTCGCCTCAGGCGATACCGAAGAATTAAGATGCCCAGTCAGTCCGGCAACACCGAGAAGGACCAAGGCGCCGACCACAAGCAGCCGTTCACCTAAAGAGAGCTTCTGCGCGTTGAGGTGTTCCACATAATCGCGCTCACCTTCGCTGGCGGCTTGTGCGTTTGTTGGGTGATGTGCCACCATATCGTTGTGGTGCGGGTTCAAAATATCGTGGTGCGTCATTTTTATTGCTCCTGCGGCACAGCGGGACCGGGTGGATCAAAATATGATGCCCGGTGGGGGCCCCGCGTGTCGGACGCATGTGGTCTTGCATGGGGCAGAGTTGAAGAGCCGATCTGCAAACTCAGTGTTCAGAAAATCAGACCAATCGCGGATACCACGGTAAACAGGCTGGTCCGCAGCGACGATCCGCGATAGGTCAAGGGGAACGATGCCTTTACGGATTCTCCCATGACCAAGCCATTCGGCGCGATGACTGTCGCGCAACTGTCGGTCCTCATTCAGAGCGGCGCTGCTGATCCGGTCGAGGTCGTGCGATCGATCTTCGACAGCATCGAAGGCCATCCCGACAAGGCGGTCTTCACGGTGCTTCTAAAGGAACGGGCCATTGACGAGGCCAAAGCTTCCTCACTGCGCATCCGTAAGGGCCGCTCGCTCGGCGCGCTCGATGGTATCCCGATCGCATGGAAGGATCTCTTCGACATCGAGGGCCTTGCAACGACAGCCGGGTCGAAAGTGTTGGCGAGCACTGCGCCGGCGGAAAGCGATGCGGCGATCGTTATGGCGCTTAAGCGGGCCGGAATGATTGCGGTCGGGCGAACGAATATGAGCGAATTCGCCTTTTCAGGTCTCGGCATCAATCCGCATTACGGCACGCCGCATAACGTCCACGGCATCGATGTGCCGCGTATCCCGGGTGGTTCTTCTTCAGGGGCAGCTGTGGCTGTCGGCGCCGGCCTCGTACCGGTCGCGATGGGAACCGACACGGGCGGGTCAGTCCGTATCCCGGCCGCACTCAACGGCCTCGTGGGCTATAAGGGAACGCGCGGCCGATATTCCATGGATGGCGTCTTTCCCCTTGCAAACAGCCTGGATTCGCTTGGTCCACTGTGCCGAACAGTCAAGGATGCCGTGTGGATCGATGCTGCGATGCGCGGCCTGACCTCATCCGAGGTGCGTGCCCGTCCGCTGAAGGGCATTGAGATTGCCATTCCCACAAATGTGGTCTTCGACGGCGTCGAGCCGGACGTTGCGGCTGCCTTTGACGCAGCGGTGGAACGGCTGGAGAGGACCGGGGCCATCATCAGCCGCATGACGATGTCCGCTTTCGACCAAATCTTGACCTCGATGACCCGTTACGGAGCGCTGGTTACCGCCGAAGCTTTCGCGCTGCATCGCGAGCGCCTGGCCGGACCGGAGGCTGCGGGCATGGATCGTCGCGTTGTCATGCGCACGCGTCTCGGCGAAAAGACAGGAATGGCGGACTATATTGCAATCCTCGAGGTTCGTGAGCGGCTCATCGCCGAATGCAAGCGGCTGATCGGCAACCGGCTGATTGCATTCCCCTCCGTCGCCCATGTGGCGCCGCCGATCGCGCCTCTGGAGATGGATGACGACCTTTTCTTTGCGACGAATGCCAAGACACTGCGAAACACGGCGCTCGGCAATTTTCTCGATTGGTGCGGGGTGTCGATCCCGTGTGGCGCCGGCGATGCCGGGATGCCGGTCGGCTTCCTGTTGTCTGCGCCGGCCAATGGCGACGAAGTGCTGCTTGGTGCCGCACTTTCTGCGGAAGCCGTCATTCGCGGCGATTTCGTTTGAAGGGTCAAGCCTTTAATGCCTAGGATGGGAACAAACGAGGAAGGCGATGATGGCGCAGACTTTGCCGAACGGTCGTTTTGCAGTTTCCACATGGTCGTTGCATCGCCTCCTTGGACCGGTTTATCCCTATAGTCCTGATCAGGAAAGAAGTGCGGGGCCAAAGGAACCTTACGGCCCGGGTGTGGCCTCTCTGATCGAGTTGCCGCAGCACCTTGCCGAGCGTGGCATTCACCGGCTTGAGGTCTGCTCCTTTCACCTGCCGAGCCTTGAGGCAGGTTATCTCGCCGACCTCGGCGGTGCGATGAAGGCATCGGGCGTGCTCTTTCAGACCCTCCTGCTTGAGGATGGCGATCCTAGTCACGCCGATCATGCCAAACGCGACGCAGCGTGGATGGCCGGCTGGATCGAAAGGGCGGTCGTGGTGGGAGCGCAGAACTTACGGGTAATTGCGGGCAAGCAGCCGCCAACCGAGGAAAATCTGAGCCGGGCTTTGAAGCATCTGAGGCAACTGGCGAAGGAAGCCGATGGCAGTGGGGTGCGCATCGTCGTCGAAAACTGGTTCGACCTTCTGCCTTCGCCTCGGCAGATGAACTGGCTGCTGGACGGGCTTGAGGGCAAGGTCGGCCTCAATGGCGATCTTGGCAACTGGACTGCGCCCGAAAAATACGCAGACCTTGCCGATATCATGCGCCGCGCGGAGCTTTGTCATGCGAAGGCGGATTACAATGCCTCCGGTCTGGATGCTGCTGACTACCTCATGTGCCTGGAGGCTTGCGGCGCTGCGGGTTACGTCGGACCGTTCACGCTGATTTACGATTCACCGTTTTTCGAAGACGAGTGGGATGGAATCTTGTTGCAGAAAACATTCATCGAGGAATTTCAAGATCAGCAAACACGCGCTCGCCTGAGCGGTGAATGGAGAACGACATGACGGAGACACCGGCAATCGACAGTTTCGCGGACAGGATCAAGACAGACGGGCATGCCGGACTGGTTTCCGCCTGGATCGGTATACCCGAACCGATGGTCGTCCATCATCTGGCGCAGGAAGATTTCGATTCCGTCGTGCTCGATATGCAGCACGGCATGTGGGACATGGCTTCAGCATCGAATGCCGTTACCCAATGCCGTTCTGCGGGAAAACCGGCAATCGCGCGCATCCCGGTTGGCGATTTCGCTTCGGCCTCACGGCTGCTCGATGCTGGTTGCACCGGCGTCATCGCGCCAATGGTCAATTCGGTCGCCGATGCGGAGGCGCTTGTGCGGTTTGCGAAGTATCCGCCGCTTGGCGAGCGAAGCTGGGGACCGACACTGGCGCTCAACCACATGAAGCTCTCGGCAGATGAATACCTGCGCACCGCCAACCGGCTGACGCTGACGATTGCGATGGTGGAGACGCGGGCAGCACTTGATGCCATCGATGGCATCCTTGGTGTCGAAGGCATCGACGGCGTCTTCGTCGGTCCCTCCGATTTGTCGATTGCCCTTTCAAACGGTGCAAGGCTCGCGCCGGACACCGACGAGATCGACAGGGAACTGGCGTACATTGTCGCGCGGTGCCGAGCACACAAGAAATTCACCTGCGCCTTCGGCAGCAATGGCAAGCGCGCTGGCGAGCTGTTGGCGCTCGGTTGCGATCTTGTTGTTGCGAGCGCCGATACGACGCAACTGCGCGCTGGCGCCGCCAGTGCGATCAACGGTGCCCGGACGTTTGCTGCCGGCCACTAGGCGGACGATTTGACAGCGAGCCAGATGACGTGGCGCGCCCCGCCGCGCTTGCCGTTGGCGCGTGTATTGACAACGTCCACCGAAAAGCCGCTGTCGCGCAGCTTGCGGCTGAAGCTCGGATTGGGGCCGGAAGACCAGACGGCAAGAACGCCGCCAGAGCGCAGCGCTTCGCGGGACGCTCGCAGGCCGTTGAAATCATAAAGCCGATCATTGGATTTGCGGGTCAGGCCGTCCGGCCCGTTGTCGACATCGAGCAGGATTGCGTCGAAGCCCGCTTTGACTGAGCCGATCGCCTCACTGACGTCGCCTTGATGGATTAAGACGCGCGGATCCTCCAGGCATCCCTTAAAAACCTCCGCCATTGGCCCGTGCGCCCAGGCGACCACGGCCGGAACCAGTTCAGCGACAACCACTTCGGCCTCCGCGGGTAGGACCGCGAGCGCTGCGCGCAAGGTGAAGCCCATGCCGAGGCCGCCGATGAGGACCTTCGGGCGGCTGTGGCCCTTGATGCGATCCCAGGAAAGCGTTGCAAGCGCTTCTTCGGATCCGCTGAGACGGCTGTTCATCAGTTCGTTCGAGCCGAGCATGATGGAGAATTCGCTGCCACGCTGCTTCAGGCGCAATTCTCCGCCGTCCCCGGGGATGATCGTGGAGTCGAGCTGTATCCAAGGTAGCATTGCGGCAAGGCCTCACGGAAATTCGTGGTCTCCCCTAACACGAAATGCATGCCGGCGAGATAGAAATTGGCGTGGCGGCTCGCTGCGCCCGCTGTTGTTCTATTGCGGGCACGCCTGACCGTAGCGGCTTGTCTTGGCCGCAACGCCGCGTTTCGGCGGTGGGCAGCGCCTGACATCGGTCGGGCCGGTGTTGCGCGGTATGACGACATCGACACTGCCGGTTTCTACCGGATCAAGCGGAATGACGAGACCATTCGTCGTTGGGCTTTCCGGCGAGGTGCCGAGAGGAGGAGTGCCGTCAAAGCGCCCGGTATAATCCGTGCCCATATTGGATTGCGCCAACACGGGACCGGCTATGCCGAGAAAGACAATCGAAGTCACCGCGAAAATCGTGCGCATGATCAAAATCCTTTCGAGCTGATCAACGCGGCCACAACGGCAAAGGCGGCCATTTGTTCCGGACCGTTCCGATCACATCGCAGAGAGCGCTTCGCCTTATAGGCCAGCGGGTTTAACGCGCTGCCCAGTTGGCGCCGCGCCGGAAGATAGACTTCATCTGCGGCACGCCGAATTCTTTGGCCTGATGGCCGAGCGAGGAATAGAAGACGCGGCCTTTTCCGTATTTCCGCTTCCAGACGACCGGCATTACCACGCCGTCAATCCAGTAGGCATGATCACCTGTGAACATCGTCGTTGCCAGCACCTCGTTCGAGGGGTCGACATGCATGTAGTATTGCTCCGACGTATAGGGAAAATCGCTGATCCCTTCCATGACCGGGTCGTCACGCCGCGTGATATTCACCGTGTAGTCGATGATGTTGCCCGGATGCGCGACCCATTGCCCGCCCATGATGAACTGATATTCGACGCACTCGCGAAAGCTGTCGCCCGCGCCGCCGTGATAGCCGGCGATGCCGACGCCGTTTTCGATCGCAGCAGCGAGGTTCTTGATCTCTTCCTTTTCGATCTTCGACATGGTGATGATCGGAACCACGAGGCTCAGATCATGCACCGACGGATCGGCGAAGGCTTCGGTGCTGTGCTCGACATAGACCTTGAAGCCGTCCTCCTGAAGCATGTCCTTGATGATGGCCGCGCATTCCTGTGGTTCGTGGCCGCTCCAGCCGCCCCAGACGATCAGTGCTTCGCGCATGTTCTTTCCTCCTGAATATTACTTGCCCAACCGTCCATTGATAAGGGAATCCGACAGCGGCGCCGGGCGCTCCGTTTCTGTGGCAATCGTGACCGTGCGGCCGGTTTCGGAGGCCGCGTGAAACGCCTCCATGACTTCGAGAACGTGCAGCGCGAGGCTGCCGTTTGCCCGATGCGGGCGATCGGAACGGATGGCGTGTGCAAGATCGGCAACGCCGAGCGAGCGGTAGTTGCCGTCTGCGTAAGGCCCTGTCAGTTCCTGCGGTTCGAAGCTTCCGCCCTTTTTCAGAAGCTGGACCTCGCCGCCGAAATGGTTCGGGTCGGGAGCGATCAGCGTGCCTTCCGTGCCATAGAGTTCAAGCGGCACATGCTTGTGCCCGGCGACGTCGAAACTCATGCCAATCTGAACGACCGCCCCGTTGGCAAAGGCCATCATGCCGACGACATGGGTTGGCACGTGCACTGGAATGTGCTCGCCGCTGTGCGGCTTGCTGGTGATGATACGCTCCTTGCGTGGCGCAATCGCAAAGCCCGCGACCTGCGCCACCGGTCCGAAGAGATTGACGAGATCGGTGATGTAATAAGGTCCCATGTCGAGCATCGGCCCGCCGCCGACCTCGTAGTAGAAGGCCGGGTTCGGATGCCATCGTTCGTGGCCGGGACACATGAAGGTGGCCGTGCCGCCGACCGGCTGGCCGATCACGCCCTTGTCGATCAGGGCACGCGCCGTCTGATGCCCGCCGCCGAGAAAGGTATCGGGTGCCGCGCCGATGCGGAGGTTTTTCGCCTTCGCGGCTTCAGCGAGCTTTTTCCCTTCCGCGAAATTAATTCCGAGGGGCTTTTCCGAATAGGTGTGTTTTCCTGCTTTAAGTGCCTGCAGGCCGACCGCCACATGCGCTTTCGGTATCGTTAGGTTGACGATGACTTCGATTTTTGGATCGGCAAAGAGCTCGTCGACGTTTTTTGCCGGGAGGTTGAATTCGGCGGCTTTTGCCTCTGCCAGGGACCGGTTGAGATCGGCGACGCCGCGGATATCGAGGATCGGGAACGAGGCCATGGCCTTGAGGTATGCGCCCGAAATATTGCCGCATCCGATGATGCCGATGCCGACTGTCTCCATGATTTCCTCCCAATCGATTTTACAGTTACAGCGTTTAGAGTGCCGGCCCCGTCGTGTTCCAAGGCGACTCGTAGAGTTCGTAAAGCGCAACGGCTGCCGCACCTTGCGCCCAGAAATCGTCTGTGGAGTCGTCGAAGATGAGTTCGGTGACGCCTTTTAAGGATGGCGGGATCGCAAGTGCATAGGCATCGCGCAGGCTGTTCAGAAATGGCTCGCCGAGCGCCAGGCTGGAGCCGACGAGGATCACGCGCGGCGGGGCAAAGAGCGTGACGATATTGGCAATCGTCAGCCCGACGGCCTCGCCGGCGCGGACGGCGGCGCCGATGAGGACATTGTCCTCCGCCTTGATCAGCGCCTGGGCGTGGGCCATGCCGCGGCCGAGACGGATTGCTTCCGCAAAACGCCCGTCGGCCTGGTGTTCGCCAAGGATCGCACTTTCGCCAGCCTGGCTCGACAGCCGCACGGTGCCCTGCGACCCCGTGCCGAGCACGAGATCGCCGAGATTGTGGCTGAGGCCGCCCGCACCGCGGAAGAGTTGATTGCCATGCAGCACGCCAAGCCCGAGCGTCTGTTCCAGGGAGATCAACACCATATCCTCGAGATCTCGCGCCTTGCCGAACCAGTGATGGGCAAGCGTGATTGCATGCGCATCGCTCTCGATGATGGTCGACGTCCCAAGCCGCGCAGTCATTTCCGAGGCGAAATCGACATTCGTATCCCGAAAGACGGGGCTGCTGCGAACATGGCCGGTGCGATGCTCGATAACGCCCGGTAGGCCAAGGCAAACGGAATCGACGTCTTCCAGCGACAAGCCGGCATCCACGACGCAGCGGCGTACGCCATCCTCCACCAGGTCGGCGATGACTGTGATCGGCTGCCGGTCGATGCGGATCGGCAGGGTGAGTTTCGAAAGCACGTCTCCGCGGAAATCGGTGAGGACGAAAACGAGCCGGCTTGCCGCAATCTTTGCACCGACGACGCGCGCGGCATCCGGGTTCAATTCCAGCATCACACGGGGTCGGCCGCGGGCCGCCTCGTTGCGGATGTCGCCTTCGTGACGCGGCAGAATGAGCCCGTCATCGAGAAGCGAGGCGGTAATTGCCGATACCGTCGTGGTCGAAAGTTCGGTGCGTTCGCTGATCTCCACGCGTGCGATCGGTCCGTGGCGGCGGATCGTGTCCAGCACGTTCAAGCGATTGATCGCGCGCATTAACTCAGGATCTGCGGTCTTCATGAAAACTGGCCGGGCAATCGCTTTGCTTCAGGGCTCAGCCCCGATTATTTTCGACGGAATACAAATTAAATAACAGGCAGTTTGCGGATCCTGTCAAGCAGATTTGGCAAAAATTCCCTCCATCGGGTTGACATCGGTCAGGGCTGCGTTGAATTATTCCGCATAGGGGAAAAATTAGTGAGGACATTGGCCCCCTGGGAGGAAATCCATGACGTATATTCGCACGAATGCCGCTCTTCGCGGCAAGCGCATCGCATTTCTGGCCGCTGTCGCAGGCATTTCCGTGATGCTCGGAGCCGGTGCAGCCTCGGCAGCAACGGTCGTAAAGTGGCTGCATCTGGAGCTCGATCCGACCTATGTGGCCAAGTGGGAGGAGATTGCCAAGGCTTATGAAGAAAAGCACCCGGATGTCGACATACAGATGCAGTTTCTCGAAAACGAGGCCTTCAAGGCAAAACTGCCAACGCTTCTCCAGTCCGACGATATACCGGATTTCTTTTTCAGCTGGGGCGGGGGCGTCCTCAAGCAACAATCTGAGACCGGCGCGCTTCAGGATGTGACAGCCGCGCTCGATGCGGATGGCGGCAAGCTGCGCAACGCCTATAGTGCCGCCTCTGTCAGTGGTCTGACCTTTGACGGCAAGGTCTGGGCAATGCCATACAAGGTCGGTCTCGTCAGCTTCTTCTACAATAAGGAGCTCTTTGCAAAGGCAGGCGTGAAGGCCGAGGACATCAAGACCTGGGCAAACTTTCTCGACGCCGTGAAAAAGCTCAAGGACGCCGGCATCGTGCCGATCGCAGGTGGTGGCGGCGAAAAATGGCCGATCCACTTCTATTGGAGCTATCTCGTCATGCGCGAGGGCGGAGAAAAGGTCTTCGACGCTGCCAAGAAGGGCGAGGGCGAAGGCTTCCTCGATCCGGCGATCGTCAAGGCCGGCGAGGATCTTGCCGAACTCGGGAAGCTTGAACCCTTCCAGCCTGGCTATCTGGGTTCGACCTGGCCGCAAACGCTCGGCGTCTTCGGCGATGGTAAGGCCGCTATGATCCTCGGTTTTGAGAATACCGAAGCCAATCAGCGTAAGAATGCCGGTGACGGCAAGGGACTTTCGCCGGAAAACATCGGTCGCTTTAATTTCCCGGCCGTAGAAGGCGGCGCCGGCAAGGTTACCGATACGCTGGGTGGTCTGAACGGCTGGGCGGTCACCAAGAAGGCTTCCAAGGAAGCAATCGATTTTCTCGCCTTCCTGACGAATGCAGAAAACGAAAGATCCATGGCCAAGGCCGCGATGCTTCTGCCGGTGGCCGTCGGCGCCGATGATGGTGTGACCAATTCGCTTCTGGCTCAATCCGCCAAGGAACTCGCCGCCTCGACCTGGCACCAGAACTATTTCGATCAGGATCTCGGCGCTGCCGTTGGCCGTGTCGTCAATGACGTCTCGGTTGAAATCGTCTCCGGCCAGATGAATTCGCAGGACGGCGCCCAGCAGATCCAGGACGCCTTCGAACTGGAGCAATAACCCGCTCCGCTTCCTTTGTCCCGGCGCCTTCTCAACAGGTGCCGGGATCGGACCCGGCGAATGCGAAGGCAAGACAGATGGCGAATATTTCCATTTCACCGGCGATCGGTGCGGCAAGACCGGCCAGGAGCGCGACGAGAAACCGCAGTTCGGCTGCGCATGACCGTTGGGCCGTACTTCTGCTCTTTCTGCCGCCGGCTCTGCTGCTCTTTACGCTTTTCGTCATCATGCCGATGGGCGAGGCGGCCTGGTACAGCCTCTACAAGTGGAACGGCTACGGCATGCCGACGGAGTTCATCGCGCTCCGCAACTTCCAGGTCCTCTTGCGCAACACCGCCTTCACACAGGCGCTTGTCAATAATGGCCTCATTATCTTGATATCCATCGCCATCCAGGTTCCGCTGGCGATCTGGCTGTCGACGATGCTGGCCCACCGTATCCCTGGCGTCGTCGCCTTCCGCTTGATCTTCTTTCTGCCCTACGTTCTTGCCGATGTGGCAGCTGGCCTGATCTGGCGCTTCGTCTATGACGGCGACTACGGGCTCTTTGCCGCAATCTCGAACTTCTTCGGGCTCGCAACGCCCTATGTGCTCGCCGACAAGGATCTCGCCATCTACGCCGTGCTTGCCGTTGTCGTGTGGAAGTATTTCGGCTTTCACATGATGCTCTTCATCGCCGGCTTGCAATCGGTCGACAAAAATGTGCTCGAAGCAGCTGAGATCGACGGGGCGACAGGCTGGCAGAAGTTCCGCTATGTGACGCTGCCGCTGCTTGGATCCACGCTGCGCCTTTCCATCTTCTTTGCGGTCATCGGTTCGCTGCAGCTCTTCGACATGATCATGCCGCTGACAGGCGGCGGGCCATCGAATTCGACGCAGACGATGGTGACCTTCCTTTACACCTACGGCGTCATGCGCATGCAGGTTGGTCTCGGCAGCGCCGTCGGCGTCGTCCTCTTCATCATCTGCATGACACTCGCCTTCGGCTACAAAAGGATTTTCATGCGCAATGATTGATACGAGCTCCACCGTTCGCATGCCGCTGCAGACGCGGTTTTATCTCTACGTGTCGCTGACGCTGATTGCGGCGCTGGTTCTCATCCCCTTGCTGACGACGGCGCTCGGCGGTTTCAAGACGCTGGGCGACCTGCGCACCAATCCCTTTGGGCTCCCTGCAGAGTGGCAATGGTCGAATTATACCGATATCCTCTTCGGGGAGCGATACTGGCTGCAGATCTTCAATTCGCTGGTCATTGCAGCGCTCACGGTCTCTCTCACGCTGATCGTCTCGTCGATGGCCGCCTTCACCTTTGCGCATGTCCGCTTCTTCGGCTCGTCGTTCCTGCTGAACTATTTCCTGCTCGGCCTGATGTTTCCGGCGGCAACGGCGATCCTGCCGCTCTTCATCCGCATCCGCGACCTGGGTCTTCTCGATACCTATTGGGGCGTGGTGCTGCCGCAGGTCGCATTCGGCCTCGGCATGAGCATCCTGCTTTTCAGGAATTACTTCCGAAACCTCCCGGAAGAATTGTTCCAGGCGGCCTTCGTCGATGGTTGCGGCTATCTGCGCTTCTTCTGGTACATCTCGCTACCGCTTGCGCGGCCGATCGTTGCAACCGTCAGCATCATCTCCTTCGTTGGCAGCTGGAACAGTTATATCCTACCGCTGATCATGCTGAATTCGGAATCGAAATATCCGTGGCCGCTCGGCATCATGGTCTATCGTGGCGAGTATGGCACCGAATGGCAGCTGGTGCTCGCCTTCATCACGCTTACCATCCTGCCGACGGTGATCGTGTTCTTCGTCGCCCAAAAGCATATCATCGCCGGTCTCACCGCTGGCGCCGTGAAGACCTAAGCAGCTCAGTGCCTCATGGCCAGAGCTGATGAAAATGCTGAACCGGACCGTGGCCCGAACCGACGCTGAGCGCGCCGGCTTTGGCAACGGCGGCAGCCAGGTAATCTTTGGCTGCAGCGACCGCGGCTTCGAGCGATCCGCCCTTTGCGAGCTCTGCTGCAAGCGCGCTTGAAAGCGTGCAGCCGGTGCCGTGCGTGTTCTTCGTCGGAACGCGTGGCGCTTCAAACCAAGTAAACCCGCTTTCGCTTACCAGGACGTCAGGGCTTTCCATCCCGCCAAGATGGCCGCCCTTTACGAGAACGGCAGAGGGACCAAGTGAACGCAGCTTTTCCGCTTGCCACTCCATAGCATCTCGGGTCCCCGCGACCGGCTCTCCGAGCAGGGCGGCGGCTTCTGGAAGATTGGGGGTAAGAAGCGTTGCGAGCGGCAAAAGCCGGGTTTTGAGAAAGTCGATCGCTTCAACATCAAGGAGGGCCGCACCTCCTTTGGCAATCATCACCGGATCGAGCACGATCGGTATGCCGCGGTGCGGCAAAAGCGCATTGGCGACCGCTTCGGCAATTGGTGCATTGGCGATCATGCCGATCTTCACCGCATCGACACGGATATCGGCGAAGACCATGCCGATCTGCTCGGCGACGAAGTCAGCTGGAACTGCATGCACGCTGGAAACGCCCTGGGTATTCTGAGCCGTCAAGGCCGTCAAAACGGCCATGCCATAGGTGCCGCGCGCCGAACAGGTTTTCAAATCGGCCTGGACGCCCGCGCCGCCCGAAGGGTCGGAGCCGGCAATGGAAAGAACGTTGTAGATCATGCGCGTGCCTTTCGGATTGCGTCAGTAATGCTCGCGGCAGCCTGCCGCGGATCCGGCGTGCCACAGATAGCAGATACGACCGCGAGCCCCTTTGCCCCTGCCGCAAGCACATCTTCCGCATGGGTCGCCGTGAGGCCACCGATCGCGACCGCTGGTACGCGGCAGGCCCCCGCGAGCCTTGCCACGCCATCGATGCCGATCGGAGGCTTGTGATCCGGTTTTGTCGATGTGGCAAAGACAGGACCGATACCGGCATAGTCGACGATTGCCGGGTCGATGGCCGCTGCCAGGTCCTCGGTTTCCACCGAAAGTCCGAGGATCATCGATGATCCGATCTGCTTACGCGCGTCGCGGGCGGCCATGTCATTTTGGCCGACATGCAACCCATCCGCGTCGATCGCAATTGCAGCCTCGGCGTCATCATTGACGATCAGGAGGGCACCGGTTTCGGCAAGCGCGGCTTTCAACGCCCGGCCGGTCTTGATCAGGCTTGCCGTGCCTGCCTGCTTATCGCGCAGCTGTATGATCGTTGCTCCGCCGGAAGCCGCGGCGAGCGCCGTGTTGACCATGCCGGTGCCGGCGCACAGGCCCGGGTCGAGGACAAGATAAAGGGAAAGATCGAAACGCTTCATATCGATGCTATTCTCGCTGCTGCATCGAGCGTGGTTCCATCGAGCTGCGCAAGCGCGTCAAGAAAGCGCCATGAAAAGGAACCGGGGCCGTGTGCCAGCTGAGCCGCCTTTTCACCTGCCACCGCAAAACTTGCGAGCGCCGCAACAGTGGCATTGAAAGGATCGTCGGGGGCTGTCGCGGCAAAGGCACCGACAAGGCAGGTCAATGCGCAGCCGAGCGCCGTCACCTTGGGCATCAGCGGCGATCCTCCCGCAATGCGCACGGCCTTTGCGCCATCGGTGACGAAATCGACTGCACCGGTGACTGCGACGACAGCGCCGTATTGGATGGCAAGGCTATGCGCCATCTCTTCCGCTTCCTCGACTAGGTCACGGCTGTCGACGCCTTGGCCACGGCTTTCGAGCCCTCCTAACGCCAGAATTTCGGATGCGTTGCCGCGAATGATCGTCGGGTTAAGATCGATGAGACGCGCCACGGTCTCGCGGCGGAAAGCGGTCGCATAATGGGCAACCGGATCGAGAACCCACGGCTTGCGGTTTTTCGCAGCCGACCTTGCCGCATTCTGCATGCCGTTCACCCAGTTCGAAGAGGCGTGCCGAAATTGATCGTCAGCGCGCCGGCAATCGCGACAAACTCGCCAGCCTCTTCTTCGGCATGCACCATGGCGGGTGAAGCGCCTGCGGCAAGCAGGACATTGGCCGCGATACTCATCGCGACGTAGTTGGTGATGCAATGCACGAGCGGCGGCGTCGCGCGCATGGCCGCGAAGAGTTGTCCGGGTGAATTTCGTATCGGCATTTGCCCCTTTCCAGCGGGGCAAAGGCGCGGGGAGCGGGACTTAATAAGCCAAGGCTCCGAGCGACTCCCTCCGCCAGCATTATCCGGTTCAGGTTCGAAGGGTACTTCTCAGCCCGTCTTGCAACGAACGCCCCTGTCTCTCATCGCGGTCTTCATTGCAGACAAATCTCTGTCTGTCACCACAAAAAAAGGCATGGCTGTATTGCCTGAAGTCAGACCCCGTGACCAATATCGGCCCTGAGAGAGCCTGATGGGAGAAAGGCGGGAATAAAGACGTTTTCATGCCGCTCTTTTGTCGAACTATGGCGCTCCTTTTTCAGCAAGCGGCGGAGTTTGAAAACCTTCGATGACGGCGATGACAAGAACGAGTCCGGACGCTCAACGCTCCGATATTTGTTGGGACGCTTCGACGCGTTCGGCCGGAATACACACCCACTCGGGGCGACTGCGATCATGTATTGCGTAATCGTTTTCGTTAAATATTCTGGCTACGTCGTCAAAATTCTCGGTAACTTCCACCACTATGAGTGGCCTTATATTCGCTAGACAGCGCGAACTACCGAGAAGCACACGGTGTTCAGCGCCCTCCACATCGATCTTCAGCAGCGCCGGACGAAGGCCCGACCTTTCCAAGAATGTGTCAAGCTGCATCATCTCGACCCTGACGGATTCCATGAGCGCATCGCTGAACGCATTTTCTCGGTTTTGTTCAAAATTTTTATAGTTTTTGTCCAATGAATTGTTCTGCCCCGATAGGCCTTCTATCCAAAATTCCACGGGGCCGTCGTGATCGCCACAGGCGGCCTCAACGATTCTAATGTTCGGAAAGCGCTCTGTATTGGTTCGAAGATACGGCAAATTGTTGGGTCCAGGTTCGAAAACGATAACAGTACCGTCATCGCCAACAATCTTTGCTAAATGAACCGAAAGATAGCCGATATGGCCACCGAGCTCGACAACGGTATCTCCCGGCTTTGCAAGCTCGGCGAGCGTCTTCATGATATGCTTCTCGCGGTGCTTCCCTTTGAACCAATATCCCCGATGCTTATACAGGTTTAATCTTAAGGGCGCATCGCGCCACCAATGATGGCGCACGACAATATCGCGCGTTCCACAAGTGCGAAGGAGATGTAGTGCAACTCGTCGCAGAGGGCGGTATCTCGCCAGACTTCGCAGCGGCATCGTACGGTCTCCGATCCCAGAAGATTTAAGGGCAAGCTCTCCACGCTTGGAAGTTACTTCACTTTTTTGCGTTTTAGAATACCCTAAACCAATGGAGGCGTTGGCGATGAGCTTAAATAACGTTACATCGGCTCATAAAATCGATGAACGTGCAGGGGGGCATGAGCAACCTGCGGTCGCAATTTCGCAATCTTTGGAGTTGTATGCCTTTTTTGCTGCTATATTTCTCTGCTCGATGAATTATTTTAGAAGTGACTATATTTACTTCACACTTGCAGATCTGTCTTTCCTTCTTTGCTTCTCTCTTGCTGTTGCGAACGCAAATATCGTTGTCAATGTCATTGGCAAGCTGAGCACGGCCGCCTGGTGTTTTGGACTTGCCTTGCTGCTTTTGGGGTTGACTGCAAGCAGCATCGTAAGCCCAGGGCCGGAACGCGGACTCGTGGTCGTCCTGCAGTATTTCTACGCGTATTTCATTGTGCTGCTTTTGTTTGGTGGAAGGAGCTATGACGAGCTCTTAGCAGCCGCAAAGATTTATGTCTTTTCGATACTTATAATTTGTATCCACGGTATTTACCTCATTCATGTTATTGGAGAGACAAATACGCAGTTCGTCACCGGGAGCGGACGCTTTAACGGATTGATGGAAAGAGAAAATGCGTGCGCCGCCGTTATTGCGCTCGCAATTCAAGTCCTGCTTCTGCTCGTTTCCTTAAGAAAATTAAACAGATTTCTCGCGCTTTGCGCGTTTATAATCATGGCCTACGGACTTCTTCTGACTGGCTCTAATACCGGGCTTATTGGCTGTGGGATCGGCATCGCAATCTTTCTCTTGTTCAATCTTACGTGGAGAACGGTTGTGCCTGCCGCTGCTCTTTGCCTCTGCATTCCGCTTGTCGCGATTACCCCGTTGCGCGATTATCTACCGGACGTTTTCCAAAAACGCGTGCTTACCGCTGTCGATACAGGAGACATCAGCCAGGCGGGAACGTTTGGGCGTCGCTTTGAGCTCATACAGGAGGCGGCCGGTCAAACGGGCTCCACGCTTTTGCTCGGGATTGGGGCGGATCAGTACAGAGTAAGCAGCGCCGTACAGAAGCCTGTGCACAATATTTACTTGCTTCTCTGGACGGAGGGGGGCTTCATCGCCGCCCTTGGCTTTGCGGTCATGGTGATCAGCCTCTTGGGGCCGGCGCTTGCGGCTAGTCGCATCAAGAACGGCCTTCCGTTCGCGATCTGTATCTTTGCGACAGTTACGGCGTTCTTGGCTATGGGCAACGCAATGACTCATATGTATGGACGCTTTTGGCCGGTTCCGCTGCTCATTCCTGCCGTTCTAGGGCAGGCCTTTGTGAAACGATCGCAATCGTAGTCACTTAGGATTGGTTGTGATTGTAGACTGTGGCGCAGTGCGGAGCGTCGCGAGGCACGCGTCGAGATCAAAAAGACTAGTTATTACCGCATCGGGTCTATGGTCAGGCTCGGTAGCGTATGCCATGCGGATGCGGCCGATCCGGGCAATCTGGATCGTCCTCCATCCCAGACGCCGCGGAGCGATAAAATCCTTGGCGGGATTGTCAGCTACGTAAACCAGCTCCGCGCACGGCACTCCTGACCATTCTTGGATAGCCTCGAACGCCCTCGGATGCGGTTTCCAGAACTTGGGCCCCCAGACATCTGTATAAATGATGTGGTCTAGAATCTCCTCAAGACCCAGCGCCTTGACCTTTGCCATTTGTGTTGCTGCGTAGCCGTCGGTTATGAGGGCCAGGCGCGCCTCCCTGGCAGGATTGCAAAGATATTCCAACGCATCGGGGGCCAACGCGATGCGCGGATGATGTTGCCGGTAAACTTCAATTAGCTTTGCAGTTAACGTCCGGTCCCCGGCCATACCTGCAGCGGCGAGCGCTTCATCGAACACGTGTGAGTGTCTGCCGGTAGCGAAGATTGCATGGCAATGATCAGCGAAATTCGCAACACCCATTTCTCGATACAGCCAGGCGGACGCGGCCTCGAAGCCACTCCTGGCAAAGTCGCTTTCGAGATAGAGTGTGTCATCCAGATCGAAGACTAGAACACCACCTTGTGATTCACTCATCTTCACCATCCACGAAGATCGCTTCGTCGTAGCGCAGCATCAACACGCCGGAGTGCCAGTTGTCATGACAGCTTGCAGGTAGGCCCGAGACTTCCTCGAGCAGCCATTTTGCAAATTGCGCGCCCGCATGATCAGCCAGAGGATAGCCTCCTCCGAACCGTGCGTTGATTTCGATCACCTTGGGGCCGGCAGCGCCGTTGTCCATAATCTGAAAGCAGAATGCACCCCTGAGGCCCGGCAGCGCGGCGACGATGTCATGGGCGATGCGGGAATGTTGCGGCTGGCGCTCGGTGATTCCTTTTTCGACCTCGCCGGCCCTGACACGAACGCGACGATGTGTAATGGCTGTCTGTAGTCTACCGCGCGCGTCGACAAAACCGTTGACCGTGTATTCCGCGCCGGTCAGATTTTCTTGCACAATCATCGGTTCGCTGACCTTGGCGGGCAGCTCATCTCTCGAACCGGCGACACTAATCGCGCGGCTGGCGCTTCCAGACCGCGGCTTGACAAAGACCGGCCAAGACCATTCGCTGGTCGAGGCGAACTCCTCAAGTGCGATGGTGCGTGGGACGGGGACTCCCGCGGCCGCAAGCACAGTCATCGTTTCAAGCTTGTCGCGAACGATGTCGACCACCGCTGGTTGGCTGACATGAACGCGACAGCCGAGTGCCGCAAAATCGTCCATCGCCCCTGCGAGAGCCGGGAGTTCGGGATCGATCGTTGGAACGATCAGATCGATTTTTTCACGCGATGCAATTTCTCGCAACGCTGAAACGAAGCCCGGATCGTCGCAGGCTGGGACAGCATAGCTCGCATCGGCGGATCGGCAGGCAGGGCTCATTCTTGGATCGAGATCACATGCCACCACCGTCAGGGATATGCCGATCTCCTTCGCCGCCCTGCGGAAGCAGTCGATGAGCGCGACCCGTCGACCGGCGGACGAAATTAGGATCTTGATCGCTTCTGACGTCATTCCCGTATCCCTTTAGGCGTCCGAAGCTGCGACGGCTTTTCCAGACTGAATGATGCTTATTTCGGCCAAGCCTCGAGCGAGGACCCGGGCCGCAAGTGGCTATGCATCCGCAGCCGCGATGTTTCAGGGCGCCAAGCGCTCACATCAACACAATTGCCGTCGCCACACATAACGAGAAATCCGGTGGCGCTGACCGTTTGAATTTGTCCGGGAAGGCCTATGTAGCGATCCGGGTTGGGGAATAGATCGGCTGCATCGATATATATCCTCTCGCTTCCAGAATGGGTAAAAGCGCCGGGGTAGGGGTCTCCGACCGCACGTATGAAGCGCAGGATGTCAGCGGCCGGCAGGCGCCAGTCGATCAAGCCGTCTTCGGGCCGGCGCCTCGCGCAATAGGAGGCCTTCTCATCATCCTGGGGGATCCTGGGCGCGTTGCCGGACTCGACCATCCTGACCGCCTGGGGGACCATTTCTCGAATATTCAGCAGGTGCTTTTCGTATAGACTGCGGGCCGTCTCATTATCGGCTACGTCAAAGACGCGCTGAAGCAGGATCGGTCCGGAATCGACGCCGTCATCAAGCCAGAAAAGCGTCGATCCCGTCGTCTGTTCGGCTCGAAGAATGGTCCAAGGTATTACGCCCCGTCCCCTTAGTCGTGGAAGAGCGGCGGGATGAAAGCCAATCGTGCCGATGCTTGCAAGCTCCCGCAACGGGCGTCCGCATATTTGGGACCATCCGACGACAAGGATCACATCCGGACCGATACTGGCAATTTTCGCCAGGGTCTCGGCAGAGTTCACATTCGTCGTATGAAAAAAGGAAATGCCGCTCTTGCGCCCCATTGAACTGAGATCGGCAAAATCCGAGTGACGATCAGCAGCGGTTGGCGGCAGGGTTATGACAAGCACAGGCGGTCGCTCAGAGGATACGAGCGCTGCAAGGGCGACTCTTGAACCTTCCACTGCTCCGACGAGAACGATCCGCATTCTGGGGCCTACGACAGCGAGTCATTGTTGTATCAAGCAAGGCTTGCCTTCACGGGAGGCTCTTTAGAAGGTATAAAAACACGAGCGCGCAATTCCTGTCCAGAGGCCTGGCGGGCTCTGTCGTCTTGCCACGCGCTGAGGGGCACTATGGCCAAGGCAGATGTCATGCATATCATTACCAATTTCACAGCGCATGCCGGCGCTGAGACAATGCTGGCACGGCTGCTGCATGCCTCAGCCGACCAGCGTATAGTGGTCGTTTCGCTCATGGGGATTTCGGAGCGAAATCTCAAAATTTCGAGCAATCCCCGTGTCGAATACGTATCGCTCGAAGCCACAAAATTGACGTCTCTCGCATACGCCTCGCTGAAACTTGCCAAACTAATCAGGCAGGAGAGGCCACCCGTCATAGTGTGTTGGATGTACCATGCGATGATTGTTGGCACGGTCGCGGCCTTGCTGGCACATAGGAGCACTCCAGTGATCTGGAACGTCCGTCAGTCGTTGGATGATTGGCCGGCTCTGACCCGAAGTTCACGTGCCGCTGTGACTGTGGCAAAGTGGCTATCCTGGCATCCGGAGGGTTTCGTCTTCAATTCAGCGAGGGCGCTCAAAATGCATGCGGCGGCTGGTTATCGAACGCACAATGCCGTGGTCATACCGAACGGCTTTGAATTGCCGCAATCCGTGACCCCTCAGCCTCGATCGGCCAAGCGGATCGGCATTGCAGCGCGCTTCCATCCACAGAAGGATTATCCGACATTCTTCAGGGCCGCGGCTCGCCTGCTTCAAACACATCAGGGGCTGACATTCGTGGCTGCGGGAAGTGGCCTGTCCTGGAGCAATCCAGCCGTCTCACAGATGATCTTGTCCGCAGGCTTAGCGCGAGAAAATGTCCAACTCTTGGACGAAGTCGATGACATGGCTGCTTTCTATCGATCGATCGACATTCTCGCTCTCTCTTCGAGAACAGAGGGCTTTCCGAACGTCCTGGCGGAGGCGATGAGCTATGCGCTACCTGTTGTCACGACTGACGTTGGTGACGCTGCAAGTATCATCGGCGACGGCGGCCTGGCAGTCCCCTCCCAGGATCCGGAGGCGCTGGCCGCGGCGCTACGAATTCTTCTTGACGGTGGAACTGCTCGATATGCTGAATATGCGGCGGCGGCACGACGGCGTATCGAAGAAGAGTACGACCTGGGCATAATAGTACGGAAATACGATTATTTTCTGAACCAATGCAAGGCCGCAGTTGAAAGAGAAAATAACATCGCTCTGTAAAACTGCATAATCAGCACGGGCTAATGCCGATTGCCTTCGTTCTTTATTGGCAAGCTTACTATTTTTAAGCAATATTTGTCGGGCGCCTTTCAATGCCTGAGGCAAGTCCGGTATTGGATATGAGTTGGAACCTCAGGTGCTACGGTTTCGACGCTTCGAGGTGGCGATGTTGAAACGGCTGTTCGATGTGCTGTTTTCCGTTACCGTAGGACTATTGGCACTGCCAGTCCTTATCATCTTGGCTATTGCCGTAAGGATCGTTCTCGGTTCCCCTATCATGTTCAGCCAGGAGAGAGCTGGCAAAGCGCGTCGACCATTCAGGATGAAGAAGTTCCGGTCAATGACCACCGATGTGGATGCTGACGGGAAGCTCTTGAGCGACGACGAACGCACTGGGAAATTCGGCGGGCTTTTGCGACGTTCCCGGCTGGATGAACTGCCCGAATTGTGGAGTATCGTCATTGGCGACATGAGCGTCATAGGACCAAGACCGATACTCTTGGACAAAATACATGCCCTTGGCGAGCGCGGCATCTTGCGGTGTTCAGTGAGGCCCGGACTAACCGGCTGGGCACAGATAAATGGGAACACCAAGCTCACTGACGATGAAAAGGTTGATCTCGATATCTGGTATATCGAGAACCGCACATGCCTAATGGATGCCGAGATAATCGCTAAGACCGTTTTGGTTATGATTTTCGGCGAGAGACGGAACGAGAAACGCCTTGCTGCGGCCGTTGTTGCTGCGAGCAGTCGCATTGCGCTCGGTAAGGGACCAGAGTAAAGCTCGTTTGAAGATCGACGAGGGACGCCCGTCAAATTGCCGAGAGCATTATTATGCTTGCAGGAAAGGTAAATGTTTACCCCCCGGTATCGTCAATATACGACCTGTCAGTGGCTCTTTTTACTATGAAACCAATATACTTGTTCCTACTTTTTACAACGAAGTATTTATGCAGAACAGTTTCTGCGAAATGGAAGAAAGCGAGATTGTCTTGAATGTCATCGGAGATAAACACACCGCCAGGCCTCAGCGCCTGCCAAAGGCGGCTATAGCCAAACATTCGTCCTGAATAGCTTTTATCACTGTCGTAGTGACACATATCCAACGGATATAAGCGCCCTAGTGCCTTGCCTATCCCGCTGCGGTCGGCTTCTCGGATGAGTTCCCAACAATTGCGAAGGTATGGAGGAACCGCTGCGCCAACATGTTTTTCGCTCCCAAAGCGCAGGTAGGGTCTATCAACGCTGATAAGCCTTCCCCCGCTTCGTTTGGAAACGCTCGCAAGAATAGCGAGACTGGAATCACCCAAGGCGACTCCCGTTTCAACAACTTGCTTGGCGTTCAACGATTCGGCCATGCTATAAAGGAAGGACATATCGGCTCCGCCCCCAATGTATTGGGGGGCGACACTTCGGGCCTTAGCTATTAGTCGCGCGAGTTCAGGCTGCGCATCCTCGAACGGGGTCCAAACAAATCCGGACATGACAGAAGGAAGTCGATCACATTCGACAGCCTCTCTTGCACAACGAGCTTTCGCGAGGTGGCCGGTTGCCTCACCTTCAGCAGGAAACAGTGTACGGGAAACCAGCGATGGGATGGTCGGCCACAACGATGGTCGCAGAGCGTAACCGGCAACAGACTTAAACGCGGCCTTCATCATCTGCTCCTATTTCGGGCCGAGCGCGCTGGCGAATGGGGCTACATTCAGTATATCGCAGGCCGCTGCAGACAAACGCCCCCAAGAAATTTCAGGACTATATTATTTATAGATTACTAATATGCAAGTGGGCTGGTTGCAGTATTTCCTTTCGGCTGCAGTCATTTTGGACAGCCTGTTCGCGCCCTTCCTGTCATCGCAGCAGCGAGCCGATCGTAACTGGAGCCAACGGTAGAGGTCAGGTATAATCCTCCATTGAGGACGCGGCTGACGAAAGACGTGCCATCTCTACCCAGGCCAAACAATTCCAGGCCGCTCTCGGATCCTCGCAACCCTTGCGCTTCGTAAATCTCCGGCATGACGAGAACTTTCCGGCTTCGGCAGCATGGTCAGGTCTTTTCACCAGGTGAGCATCAAACCACGTCAACGAATTTATACCTTGGCCACCTTGACACAATGGGCCGCGGCGCCGATGAATTTCTAACGTGCGCCGGGGGGCAATTGGATTATGCAACACGGCAATCAGAACGACTTAGGGCTAGTTGCAGCAATACCAGCGCGAAACACGACTGTTGACTTTTTAAGGGCAGTAAGCGTCCTTTGGATCGTTGGCGTGTGGCATCCGATAGGATATTCGCCAATCAGGGAAGTAGGCAAGAACGCCGTGACCTTGATGGTGACGGTCTCCGCTTTGGGGCTTTTTGTGCTTCTATCTGGCTACCTACAAGGAGGCCGCGGCCGCAATCTTTTCGACTTCTATAGGCGACGTTTTTGGAGGATTTACGTACCATTCGTTGGAGCTAGCTTGATATTCCTCGTGATGAATATTGGAGATCATCTTCCGCTGATTAAAGGCGTCTTCCTGGTGGCTATGTTGGATGAACCGGCAGCGGTTACGCTGTGGTTCATCAATATGATTATGCTCTTCTACCTGTGTGCGCCAGCGCTGCTCTGGGTCAGACGGAAATCGTTGACGTTGTTGTTGATTATATCAGCCATAATCCTATTGGGGTTGCTGGCTGCCGACTGGTTTTGGAAGGTTCTGGACAATCGGCTGATGATCTACTTCCCCTGCTTCGTGGCTGGGATTGTTTTGTCTGGATCACCTCCGCCCAAAGCGGTCTGGCCGGTAGTGCTTGTGGCCGCTATCGCTTGTGTCGCCACGCTTTCTGCGCCGATCAATGGGACAGATATTGTCCTTTTGCCTTGGGCTGTGCTCGCCTCGATCTCCGTGTTTTGCTTAACCGCGGGGCGGCTTGACGACCTATCGGATACGGCGACGATGTGGATTGAGCGAGCGGCCTATGCCAGCTTCTTCGCCTATCTTCTGCACCGTCCCGTATATCGGATCTTGGAAGCACTTTCGGCTGCAATTGGGCTTGATCCGTTGATCCTAATTGTCGCGCTAGGGGTTCCGACAACCGCTGTCGCGGCGTACTTCCTACAGCAAGGGTACGATCGCTTGCTCGCGTCCGCTAGATTGGCGTAACGTTGGGCTTGCATGCGACTGCAACTGTTATAGCGTGATAGTCTGCTTGAGGGCCTCGTTCACGGCGATGCAAGATATAATGCGCTGATACCGCCAAGCCCACACGCGTAGTCGCTGAGCCCCAGCGCGCATTATATCCGTACACATCATAGGTATTACCGTGAGAAGAGAACGTGAGGCTTCAAACGGGAATCTCCATACGGTTGATCAACCGGCAATTGCAGCGCGGTTGAACGTTCAGAGAGTGGCCCGGCATTTACTCGCATCCTGGCGGTAAAAGCACCGCCTACGCGAACGGAAAATCACGTTATAATTGAATTCGTCTGGAGATTTTCGACGTAATATTATCGCACCCGTATATAAAACTAAATGATTAATCAGTATATCAAAGTATTAATATCAAATAGCTTTAATATAATGTGGCTTTACAAAAAAAATTGCTGATGTACCGTCCTACGATAAATAGAAGACTTGATTAAAACTGTCACGGAAACGTCACGGTACGCTTATGTTTTACCGACTAACGTCGGGATTCGCAAGGCATCGGAGTTTATCTTGCTATTCGCGTCGACAACGACGCGCGTTGCAGTTGTACGGGAGATGCATGCATGGAACGGGGCGAAAAAGTCATCTCTGCTCAGCGGCAGGAGATGGGCGCTAGACGAGACGACGTGTTGGCGGCCTGGAAGGCCGCGATTGCTTATGCGGGTTCTGCGGTCAGCGCGGCGTTTCTTTTGTCAAAAAAAACGGCCAGCTCTCACGTTCGCAAGGTTAGGCAGGCACCCTTGTTGTTTGCGACCGACCTCGTGTCTGCATGCTTTGCCCTGAGCTTTGCGTTCGTCGCGCGCTATGGATTGGAGCAGGTTCAGGCAAGTCCGGAGCTGATCCAAACGCTGTTATTTGCGGGTCCGCAGTATCTTGCGATTTGCATCGTGGTCTTTCCCATGGCCGGCCTTTATAGCCGCAATTGGCGATACGGTTCGATCTCCGACCTTTGGACAATCCTACGGGCAGTCCTCATAACCACGGCCCTTTTGGTCTGCGTACTATTCTTCATAACAAGGCTGGAAGATATCCCGCGCGCGGCCTTGCTTCTCGAGGCGCTCCTGCTCTCACTATTCCTTTCGGCGTCGCGGCTGAGCTTTCGCATTAACGAATTGTCCCTGCCGGATAACGCCGGCTGGCTGAAGCAAGCGCCCGAACGAGAGCAAAAGATTCCAACGCTGCTGGTTGGTGCGGGAGATGCTGCGGATCTCTATCTGCGTGCCGTGAGCCGCGACCGCAGCTGCTTCCATCGTCCGGTTGCCATCATCGAGCCGACTGGCGCCTGCGAAGGGATTATGCTGCGCGGCGTACCGATACTGGGCGCCCTGACGGATTTTGAGAGGGTCGTTAGGGAACTGCGCCTCTCCAATTCCTTCCCGCGGCACCTTGTCTTCACCGAGGCACCTTCCGTGTTCGGTGAGGAAGTCTGCGAAAAGCTCATCAGACAGGCCGAAGCGCTCGGCATCGCCGTTTCCCGTTTATCGCAGATGACGGAGCTGAAGAACGCCAAGCGGGGAAACAGATTTGAACTTAAATCGATCGAGCTGACGGACCTGCTGGAACGGCCGCAGGCCGCTTTGGACAGGGATGCCATCCTGCGGCTCATCAGGCGGCGCCGGGTTCTCATTACTGGTGCCGGCGGCTCGATCGGCTCCGAACTCACGCTTCAGATCGCCGCCTGCGAGCCGTCGCAGCTCGTTCTCGTCGAGAATTGCGAGTTCAATCTTTACACAATCGACCTTGAGCTTGCGGAACGCTTCCCGACGTTGCCCCGCGCGACCTGTCTCTGCAATGTTCGGCGGGCCAACCGCGTCAACGACGTTTTCGAAGAATATAGGCCGGAACTGGTTTTCCATGCGGCAGCGCTCAAGCACGTGCCGATGGTGGAGATCAATCCGTGTGAGGGCGCGCTCACAAACGTGATCGGCACGATGAACGTCGCCAATGCCGCCAGGCAGATCGGCGCCCTCGCGATGGTTCAGATCTCTACTGATAAGGTGGTCAATCCGACAAGCGTCATGGGAGGAACGAAACGTCTCGCGGAACTCTATTGTCAGGCGCTCGACCTCGAAGGCGTGGAGCGGGGGAGCGGGCCTCGTTACATGACCGTGCGGTTCGGCAACGTTCTTGGCTCGAGCGGCTCCCTCATCCCGTTGTTCAAGAGACAGATCGCCAGCGGTGGACCGTTGACCGTGACCGATCCCGACATGACGCGGTTTTTCATGACCATTCGGGAGGCCGTGGAACTTACCCTCCAGGCCTCCGCCTACGGGCTTGAGGGCGACATCGGGAAAGGCGAGATCTTCGTTCTGGACATGGGAAAACCGGTGAAGATCATGGACATCGCACGCAGGATGATCAGGCTTGCAGGTCTTGTTCCCGACAAGGACATAGCGATCAAGGTCATCGGGCTGCGTCCCGGCGAAAAGTGCTACGAGGAGCTTTTCGATATGAATGATACTCCGGTTCCGTCACCTGTTCCGGGGGTTTTCGGTGCAATTCCGCGGCCAGTGCCCCTTTCCAAGCTTCGCACGACGTTCGCCCGGCTGGAGCGCTTCGCCGAATTGGGTGATGCATCCATGGTGCTCGCGCTCATCAGCAGCCTTGTCCCAGGTTATGCGTGGCAGCGCCCCGCATTGGCCGGTGCGGCCCTGGCTCCAATGCAAGATGAAAGTACTCGCGAGGGCGAGGATCATGACGTGGGTCTCCCGGACAACTTACTTGCAGCTCTTGTGGCTGAGACTGATGGAGGAAGTGCTGAGGTGTCTGGGTGGATCAGCCCATCACGGCTGCAATGAAACGCAATCAGCGGCAGGCGCCGGTCGCTCCCACGAAGTTAGTCTATTGGATCTCGCTTGGAGACAACTGTGTTGAATGTAGATGCGGCACCAACGGATTGCACTCCATTGGATCGCTTGCTTTGGCGGCAGCAGGAACGAAGTCAGCGCATCCTGGTGCTGTCCAGCTATAGCCGTTCGTTGACGAATTTCCGTTTGGAACTTTTGAAATCCATGGTCCGCGCCGGCCATGTCGTGGTAGCTGCAGGTCCAGAAGACGATCCGGACGTGAAGTCCGATCTTTCCAAGATCGGAGTTGAGTTCGCCAGAATCCCTATGGCCCGCGCCAGCTTGAGCCCGGTCAGGGACATTGCGACGTTCTTCCAGATCCGGCGACTTATAAAGAAAATAAGGCCTGACGTCGTGGTCCCCTATACGATGAAACCGATCGTCTACGGCGGAATCGCAGCCCGCTCAGCGGGCGTTCCGAGGCGTTGCTTTCTTGTAACCGGTCTGGGCCATGTTTTTTCGGACGCGAGCCTCAGGACTCTAAAGGGCCGTTGGATTAAACGACTGTGCGTCTGGCTTTATCGGCTGGCGATGGCGGGAGCGAAGGCGGTCTTTGTCTATAATGATGCCGACCGCTCGGACATCATTGAAAATTCATTGGTCCACGACGTTTCCGTCATTCATCGCGTTGCCGGCTCCGGCGTGGATGTCGATCACTACGCCTTCGCACCCGCCCCATTCGAAAAGCCTGTCTTTCTGATGGTGACCCGGCTGATCAAGGACAAGGGCGTCTTCGAATATGTGGAGGCGGCGCGCCGCTTGAAGCAGCATCTGCCGAATGCCGAATTCCAACTTCTCGGACCGTTTGATCCCAATCCGGGGGCAATATCGCGGCTGCAGGTTCAGGAGTGGATCGAAGAGGGGGTCGTAGATTATCTTGGCGAGACAAACGATGTCCGCCCCTTCCTCGCGAAGTGCAACATATTCGTCCTCCCCTCCTACTACCGAGAGGGAATACCCCGCAGCATCCTGGAAGCGATGGCCGTCGGACGCGCGATTATTACAACGGACCTGCCGGGTTGCCGGGACACCATCGAACCCGGCGAGAACGGTTACCTTGTCATGCCGCGAAGCGCAGACAGCCTTTTTAGCGCCATGTCTCCGCTTGCCGACCGGCTGCGGCTGGCAGCTGAGATGGGTCGGCGTTCTCGCGAACTGGCTTGCACCAGGTTCGATGTCCACTCAATCAACGAAACACTCATCGATCGAATGGGTCTCTCAAATCATGACCATGCGAGCCGAAAGGCTGCAGGAGCCTGTGGGCGGGAGGCAAGGCAAGCTGACGCGATCAACCAACAGCTCGATGCAACGGGGAGGGTCATCTCTTGGAGAGGGTGAAAATAACACCACATGGGCTCGTTCCATCGCCGGCGGGCAGGCATCACAGCATCACTTATCAGCGGCGCCTGCTCCGCCCGCGTCCAGGCTATGGAGTTGTCGATCTGCTGGAATTGGTGCGCAGGCACCGATGGTCCTTTGGGTCAGTCCTTGTGGGCGGGCTGGTTCTCACAGTCTTGACCGCCGTCTTTATGACAAGGGTCTATGTTGCTTCGTCTGCCATTGTTTTCGATCGGAATGATGCCCGTCCCTACGAGGCGGTCGAGGAACTCCGCAAACAGGAGCGGGACAAATCCGTAATGGAAACGGAATTGGACGTAATCAAATCGCGGGTGTTCGTAGGCACCGTTGTGGACGCGCTCGACCTGGTGAGCGATCCCGACTACAATACCTACCTTCCGCGTCGTGACGACGAAAATGAAGGGGGTATCAGCCTTCTCGTTTCTGCTACGACCAAATTCTTCGCTCCGAAGCAGAACCCCGACATGGTCCGCAGCCGGCTGGTTTCGAAGAGCGTTCAACGCGACAGGGCTATATCGGCGCTGCTGGGCTCCTTCACCGTCGACCGCAATGGCGACAGCCTTGCGATGACGATCCAGGTGCGGCAGACAAGGGCGCTGAAGGCAGCGGCGATCGCCGACGCCATTGCTCAACATTATGTTGATTGGACTGCCAAGCTCACGGATGAAGCAACGAAGAACACGATCGATTATCTTCGAGGTCAGGCGAGGGAACTTGGCAGTCGCATAGCGGCAATGGAACGTGAGATAGCCGCGTTTTCGGCCAATCGCGATCTCACTTTCGATCCCAAGGATGACATTCTCAGGTCGCGATTGGAGCTTCTGAATGAGCAATTTACAGTGGCGAGTACTGACGAAACCGCCGCGCGGTCGAAGTATCTCGAGGCCAAAGCACTGATTGCGTCGGGCGATGTTTCATCCGTTGTACGTGTGGTCGCGTCCGAGCCGTTGGATCGTCTTCGCACTGAGCAGTCACGCCTGGAACGACTGAAGGCGCAGCTTAGCTCTAAATTCGCCAAGAACCACCCGTTGGTCGCTGATGCCGACGCCGAACTCGAAGCCAATCGACGGATGATGACGGACGAAGCAGAACGAATTGTCCAGGAATTGGCAAATAGCGCAGAGGTCGCGGCGGTCCGCGCTGCCAAATTTAGTACTGATGTCGCGATGCTCCAGAAGCAGATACAAGGGCGAAGTCTTGCGGAAATCCGCAGGCGCGAACTTGAGAGGGACTTGCTGGCTGAACAAAAGCGTTATGATCAGGTCGTACTTCGACTGGGGGATTTAGATCCCGAGCGGGGCGAACACAAAGCGTCAGCGAGTGTCGCGTCCTATGCGGAAGTGCCGACAAGCCCTACGTTTCCGAAGCCGGCTCTCGTTGTCGTGTCGGGGTCGATGGGTTCTCTCATCCTCGCGGTCCTGACTGTCATCATTGTCGATGTGCTGGACGATCGCCTGTATCGCTCGAACGACCTGGAAGACATTCTGGGCCGGCCGAATCTGGTGACCGTTCCGCGCGTGACCCGGCATTTTCGGGACGGTGCCAGCTCATTCGAATTTGCCGTCGACAATCCATCCTCGCCCTTCGGAAAGGCAATGCGAAATTTGTGTCTTGCGTGGCGAACGATCGAACGGTCGATTGGTGGAAAGATCGTGATGCTTTGTTCACCGTCGCCTGGTGAGGGCAAGACTGCGCTCGCTCTCGGCATGGCTGCCGCGGCGGCAACGAGCAATCTTCGCACGGTTCTGGTTGACTTTGACTCATCAGCGAAAGGTGCGGGCGCTCTTCTTGGCATAGCCGCGCCTCGCCTGGTGCCTAAGATCGCAGATCCACCCGATTTATGCATCTCGAGCATGACCTCGCCGGCCCATCCCCGCCTTGACGTCGTCTTCGCAAGCTTCACCGCCGACGATTCAGGACCACTTTGCTCCTATTTGCGCAAAATGTATGATTTGGTCATCATCGACGCGCCTAATTTGGAAAACGAAGAAGGGGCCGTTTGGCTCGCCGCCCATGTGGATTCCATCGTCGTGGTCGTCTCGGCGGGACACACAACGGAACGAAAGCTGGTCAATGCGTTGAACCGCCTTTCGGTCAATCAACCCTTCATACTTGGAGGAGTTCTCAACCAAGCCGAGATGTCTGAAGCCGGCAATGCAGCGCTGGTGAATTCCGGGTTGTGGGCGCAGGTCAAAGCACGGTTTCGCCAGAAAGCAACCGCATAACTGAGCTTCCGGATGAGAAGCCCTGGATAGTTGAAACACTGGAAACGAAATCCATCATATCGTTCGAGAAGGTCGTAGGTCAGCGCATTGCAAAAGATTCGATGGCAGAGATTGGAAAGCAAGAAAAGCACGCTCGTAAGGATTGCGTTTGAGCGACCCGCCATCGAAAACGGGCCGTCGGCCGCCTGAGGGTCTCGCGCTCGAAATCCCTTGATACCTGGATCAAATGGCCGGCGACGGTCCGTTGGGGAACGCGCTTTGCCGCAGGTTGGCAATTCAGTCCTCACTTATGCAGGGTTTGACCAAAGCATTGATCATGCGGTTCTGCCGGTAAGCTCGCGATAGATATGCATTATTTTTTCTGTATGAGGACGAATTCCGTATTGTGCCAAAGCAGATTTTTGCGCATTTGCGCTCACGCGCTGCCATTCAGACGGATCCTTCAAGAGCTTGACCATCGGCGGCACAAAGGCGCTCGGCACTTCGGGCTCGACCAGATAGCCGGTCTCTCCGTCAACGATTGCTTCGGGATTTCCGCCGTGGTTCGTCGCGACAACTGGCGTCCCGACTAGCATCGCTTCGATGAGGGTTCTTCCGAACGGTTCGTTGATTGCCGGTACAAGTAGCATGTCCATGGCGCACATCAGACGGTTGATCGGCGAGCGGAAACCCATCAGGTGAATCGCCTTTTCTATGCCCAACTCGCGCGCACGTGCTGTCACCTCGACATCAAGTCGCTCGCCGCAATGCTGGGGCGAGCCAAACAACAAACCTGCGACCGTCAGTTCAGGATGCTGCGCGCAAAACGCGTGTATGGCTTCGACAAAGCGGATTGGCCGCTTGCGATCGATGAGTGTGCCGAAAAATCCAATGAGGCGTGTTTTCTCATCGAGTCCGAGCTCCCGCACGAGATCCATACGGCACTCCTCTCTGTCAAGCAGGGGCTCGGGATGGTCAAAAGGACTATGGATCACCGAGGTTCGGGCGCTGATGGGTAGCAGAGGTGAGGTCGGCTTTGCATAGTTGGAGACAGTAACGATGTGACTGGCAATAACCGGCGCGAGAAGGTTTATGCCCCTTCCTGCCGGATCCCCGCGATGGTGCCATAGTAGGCGTGCTCCGGACAGCACGGTTGGGAGCCCCCATGTCGCGTGAATCGACCCGTCGTTGGTGTGGACGATATCGGCCTTGTGCCGGCGAAGAAAACGGATCAATCGGGCGACGGTACAAAGGTAGCCTGCTGCCGCCGCGCTTCTGGTGGCGCCGCGATATCGAGGTCTGAGAACCGATACCTCCACCGTCAGATGGTCAATCTGACGCTGGTCCAAATATTTTACGAAATCTCCGTTTGGCCTATGGACGACGACCACGGGCCGCACCTCGGAGGGCTGAAGCGCTTCAATCAGCTTGATTGCTGAGATGTCGCTTCCGCCGAATTTATCTCCGACAAACGGATAGACGACGACTATTGGCCTCGAATTCATGGATTTACCTGTGTAAACCGATTGGCAATAGTATCGCCGAATGTAGCGATATTTGATATCACCCTAATTAGTTATTGATTGTACTGGAGCCCGGCCCAATTCGACAGGGCGCGCTTCGACAAGTGGTCATTCTCGTCCAGCTGAACGGCTAACTAACGATAGCGCGAGGCGCGCTCTTTTCAGCTGTTATTGGGTTGTGAGATGGCTTTGGATGCGAACGGCATGGACGCAAGAGATGGTATGCATTGGCAAAGGCCCTGCCGCTCTCCAATGTTCAGCGCTGCAACGTGCCTACTAGCACTCAGTTTAATCTGCCTGGAGGCTGTCGGTCACACTCAGGCGGCAAACGCAGCGTCCGAAGCGTTCCCTGGTGCCGAAGGTTACGGAAAGAATGCGCAAGGCGGAAGAGGCGGCGCGATCATCGCTGTCACAAATCTGGAAGACAGCGGGCCCGGAAGCCTCAGAGCGTGCATCGAGGCCGCGGGTCCGAGGAACTGCGTCTTCCAGATTGGCGGTACGATCAAGCTCAAGCGAACCCTAATCGTTCGAAGTGACAACGCGTTAGTCTCCATCCTCGGGCAGACGGCACCCGGCGGCGGCATAGTCTTGACGATTGAGCGGCCCGACAAAAAGGGAAAAAATACGCTGCTGGGCATCAAGGGAACGAAAGACGTTATCGTGCGACATATTCGCATCCGGCCGCAGCTCCCAAACACCGTCAAAAACGTTGACGGGCTGGTCATCGAGAACAGCCAAAGGGTATACGTCGACCACGTCTCGGTTTCCTGGGCAACGGATGAAAACATCAGTACCCACGCCGACGCCACGGAGGTCACGATCGCAAATTCGATCCTTGCGGAGGGCCTCAACAAACACAGCAAATGCACGTTGCTTGGATCCGATCCACAGGCGCCGCAAAAACTGACATTTCTCAGGAACCTGTGTCTGTCGAATAATGATCGGAATCCAGACAACAATCACTTCGGACAGTCCTGTATTGAGATCGTTAATAACGTTTTCTTCAATGCGCGGTCCGAGTGGGCGGAGATTTTCTCGCAATTTCCGGGGGGAACCCCGATTGCATACGCCGGGAATTATTTCAAAGCAGGCCCGAGTACAAACGATTTGACCTATGCCATTCGGTCGAAAGATGCCGCCAGGGTTGCGAATCCGCGGATCTATCAGGAAGGCAATGTAACCTGGGCACCGCCTTCCAAGACGATCGTCACCGTGGCGCCCGATACGGAGCGCTTCCTTGTCTCCAGTCCGCCCTGCGCCTTAAGCGTGACTGCGATCGCTCCGGCAGCAAAAGCTTACCATAACGTTCGAACACGCTCGGGCGCGTTCCCGCGCGACAGTCTCGATCAGGGCTGGGCCAACGATATGGGACCGGAGGGGGAGAAGGGCGACGGCAGGATGGTAAGCGAACCCGGTCAGATTCCGTCGATGGAAACCGGGGCCCCTTATAGGGACGACGATCAGGACGGGATGGCCGACTCCGTCGAGGCCAAATTTGCCGCCAAGCCCGGGGTGAGTGATGCCTGGGCGGTGAGCAACCCTGACGGCCCAGCCCATTTCGACGAATTCATGGAATGGCTCTCGGAAGAACGGATCGCTGGTCGGTATCCACGATGATGCAGGCGCCGACCGGCAGGAACCGGCTAGTCGGTAAGCAAGGTCGCTGCAGAAGCGTCCGATCTCAGTTCCGGGGGGCGGCTGTTGGCTTACACCGACTTTCTGGCGCGATCGGTCGCCGCAAGGACAGCTTCCCGCAGCGCTCTGGCGTCTTGAAGAACTGCCTCTTCGGTCAAGCTGGGATCGACAAGGAGAGCCAGGCTTGTTTCGCCGAGTTTTTGCGCGACAGGCAATCTTCCCGCCGGTTGCACCAGGTTAGCGAATGCTTTTTCGAGGTAGATCTCTGAGCAGCTTCCGGCAAAGCAGGAAACGCCTGCGGTATTCAGGCTCGACAGGATCTGGTCGCGATCATGGCCTATCTTCAATCGATCCGGACGAATAAACGTATAAAAGCGGTAGTATGCATGGCGAATGCCATCACGCGGCACTGGTGTTCGAAGAGCGTCGAGGTCGGCAGTCGCTGCGATAAGAATGTGGGCGTTTCTTTCTCGTACCGCTTGCCACTCCTTTAGACGGGCGAGTTGGCACAGGCCAAGGACCGCCTGATACGACATCATCCGCAAGTTGGTGCCGATGGATTCGTGGAGCCATCGAAAACCGCTTCGAGCTGACTTTTGCTGAACGGCATCATATGACTTTCCGTGATCCCTTCTGCTCCATGCCTTCTTCCAAAGTACTGTATCGTTCATGGCAATGAGGCCGCCTTCGCCGCCTGTGGTGATGATCTTATCCTGGCAGAACGAGAACACCGCAATATCGCCGAACGATCCGACCGGCTTCCCGTCAATTTCCGCGCCATGTGCTTGGGCGCAATCTTCAATGACCCACAAACCTCTTTCGCGGGCAAAGGCCATGATCTCAGGCATGTCGCACGGCCATCCTGCAAGATGGACGGCGATGATGCCTTTGGTCCTCGATGAGACTTTCTCTGCTATCGCGGCTGTCGTGATATTCTGGCTGTCCTGATCGATATCTGCAAAGACCGGCACTCCCCCGCAAAAGGGTACGCAAGCAGCTGATGCGACGAAACTGCGTGGGGTCACGATAACTTCGTCCCCAGCGCTTAAGCCGAGGGCGAACAGTGCGAGTTCGAGAGCAGCGGTTCCATTTGTGACGGCGATGGCGTGTTCAACCCCGAGCAAGGCGGCGTACGCTTCTTCGAACTGCGCGACATAGGGACCTGTCCAGGCATTGACCCGACCGGTCCGAAGCATGGAAGCGACGGCTTCGATCTGCTCTTCATCAAAAACGGGCCAACGCGCCATTTCGCCCTCCGTGTTAGATGCGATATCCGCTTCCGAAACTGGTTCCTGCGTCACAGAACCTGACGAACCATCACGAAGGCTTCCGCTGCTTGACTGAAGACGGTTGCGCCGCGCAACGTCGCAAGCGCCCTCAAGGTTTCAATAGCGCGCTCATGTGGGGTGGGCCGGAGCTGCGATTGAAAGGCCGACATCGCTTCCAATTTGGTTTCGAGATGCTCCTCGATATCGATGAAGACATGTGGAATGAAACTGGGCGTCACATAGGCCGCGTTCCAATTTGTCTCCGAGAGCGTCTCATATGCCAGAATCAATCTCGGATATTGCTCCTGATGAGGTCTTGCCGCCACGAGCGCAGACGTGAAGACGATCTGATGATCGACATGCATGTCTCCGACGAAAGGGAGGAGAAGCGTTTGCGGGGAATATGCCGACACGATTTCGAACAACGCGCGGTTCAAATCGGAGACGGCCGTCTCGGCCAGGCCGGCTGCAGGGAAACCCATCCAATCGGTTCTGCCGACACCAAGGATCGCGTGCGCCCGGCGCGCCTCTTCCCTCACGCGAGATACGGCCTCGGATGCGTAATGCGGCGGCTTACCCTCGGTTACGATGACGATCCGAACTTCGGCTCCCTCCGAAGCGAGCCGTGCAATTGTGCCACCTGCCCCGAGGACCTCGTCGTCCGCATGGGGCGCGATGACAAGCGTCCTACCGAAGACGTCGCTCAACATGTGTGCGCCGCCTTTGTCCATCGGTTTTCGATCCCGCGTTCATATGGGGAGGTGGCGCTGATGCTCGGGTCCACGTTCGCTCCTCGGATTGTTACATGCCCGCGATCGAGACGGCGACGACATCCCCCGGAAGCAGCTCCGTGAATGGCGCACCATCGATCACGGTATTGACCCCGCTCTTGGGGCGGCGAACCTCGTAAGTGAAGGAGATCTGGTCGCGATTTCTTTCGTCCGCGGCTACCGAAGCAATGAGATAGAACTGCTCTTCGGCGGATTGGCGCGTGGATTCGAGCTTCTTGATCGCCGCTTCGCGCTCCTGGAGCTTCAGCAATATGTCTTTCTCCCGATCTGCCTGCAGTTTCGCGAGTTCCAGCTTGAGATTACCGAGTTCGCGTCTCGACCGGGACGTCTCCGCGTATATCTCCAGAAGCTGGGTTTTCTCATTCGAAGTCGTATTCTTGACCCGCGCGATCTCGGTCTCCGTATTCAGTTCGCGTTTGCGTAGCGCGGTCACACGTTCAAGATCTCGCTCGTTCATCTCGACGACGCCTTTTTGCTCGGTTTCAAGCTGAGCGAGAATCTTCAGACCTGCCTCTGTTTCGGCAATCCCTTGTGTCAGAATCTGGATTTGGGCCTGTGTCGTGATCAGATCGGTCTTCAGGATCTTCTCTTCGATTTCGAGCACGCTCTTGAGAGATGTTCTTTGGAGATAGGGGCGAGCGCTTTCTGGAGCGTCTTGCAAATCGATGGTTTCGGCACCGTGTAACTGGGCGACCAAACGCGCTGCATAAATCGCTTCATGGACGATTTCCACCTCGGCGCCGTCCATCACCCCACGCAATCGTGCGCGAGCCATGATCTTGTCAGCCGCACTCGACGCCGCCGTCAAAGTTCCACCTGCAAGGCCGACAGCCTGTTCGACCGTCAAGCCCGGATAAAATGGAAAGGATCCGGGGTTTTTGACCTCGCCCAGAACAAAAACCGGCTTGTAGGTCGCTATGTTCAAAGCAATTTTAGGATCGACCAATATCTGCCGATTCATGTATTCGGCCCGTAATTTTTCCAGCGCCTGGTTAACACTGAGCCCGCCGATCTCAACGCCGCCGACCAAGGGAAATTGCGCAGCCCCGTCCGCATCAACTGTCAACAGGACTGGCAGTAGGGCGTCGTCAAGAAAATCAAAATTGACGACGTCTCCGGGCTGCAGCTGGTAAACCTCTGATCGCGTATCAGTCGCGACCGCAACAAGCATTGCAATGGCGACCCAAGTAGCCCGGCGAGAAGCATTGCGTTCGCCGGAAACTGCGCCGCTTTTCACCCAAGGATGAGCTGACATCATGTCCCCCATTGACGCACTGGTTGTCGCGCAACCGACGTGGATTCGATCTCTATCTAAGAAAGCTGTTACTTTTAACGTCAAGTAAATAAATGTTAAACGGCGCACTAGATATTATAGAAGCGTCTATATAATTTGGGCTATGATGTTTTAATCATATAGCCCATCAGTATTATATTCGGCTAGATGCGCTATGTCTGCAAGACAATTTAAAAGTGTATTTATTGTATCGCATTATTCGATTTTTAGGAAATGTTTATTGCTTTTTAAGGTTAGATTTTTTGCCAGTAATATTCTAACATGAGGATATGCCGTTATACCTGCGACCAGCTGATGCGCATTACTGATGCTCTGTTGAATCCTAGCCAGTCGATATCGAGAGCCTCACCAGGAGTTGAGAGATGCTCATTGAAACCAAAGCTGAGTTGGGAGCGTATCAGCCACTTTCTCAAACACACAGCGAACGGCAAGTGTCGAAATATCGCGTCCATGCGTCCCGCCTCGAAGGGGAAGTCTTAGTCAGTGGAGCGAAGAATAGCGTCTTGCGTCTTCTCGCAGCCTCGCTGCTGACATCTGGTAAAATCGAGATCTCGAATTACCCCACGATGCTCTTGGACGCCCAAGTTCATCTTGGGATGCTGGAGGCGCTTGGAAAGCATTGCGTTGTCGACGGCGACATTGCCTATATCGAGGAAATTGTTCCCCCGCCGTCGGAGTTGGTGTGGAGGGGACGCTCAATTCGCAACACACTGTTGATATTGGGTGCCCTAACGGCTCGTACCGGGAGAGGCTCTGTGCCGCTGCCGGGTGGCTGCAAACTCGGCGAACGAAAGTATGACCTGCATGTTATGCTTTTGGAGGCACTTGGTGCGACCGTTACAGAAACAGACACCTATCTCGAAGCCTATGCACCGAAAGGTCTGACAGGCGCCGACATCCGTTTGCCGATCCGCTCAACCGGCGCTACCGAGAATGCTCTTTTGTGCGGCGCATTGGCCCGTGGTGTTACGACCGTTTGGAACCCGCATATCCGTCCTGAAATAATCGATCTGATCTCCATGCTTCGAACGATGGGCTCGAAGATCAAGGTGTTCGGTCAGGAGCGTATCGAAATTGAAGGTCGAGAAGGGCTCACAGGTGTTCGACATAGGGTCATTGGCGACAATATGGAAGCTCTAACGTGGTTGGTCGGGGCGTGTATCACGAACGGCGACGTTGAGATCCATGGCTTTCCGCTATCGGACTTGGAGGTCCCCCTCATACACCTCAAGGAAAGCGGCGCGCGTGTCTATACTGGTCAAGAGAGCATAATCGTTCGCGGCGGCAACTGTTATCCTGTGGAGATCAGTACGGGCGCCTATCCAGGGATAAATTCGGACATGCAGCCTCTCTTTGCAGCGTTCGGCGCTATGTCACGCGGAGAGAGCAAGATAATTGATTTGCGCTTTCCGGGACGCTACCTCTACGCGGAAGAGATGGGTTTGATGGGACTTGACTATTCCATCGAGGATAATCTCCTGCGCATTCGCGGCGGGACCAGGTTGCGTGGCGCGGAAGTTACAGCACGTGATCTTCGCGCAGGCATCGCCCTGACGCTGGCCGGTCTCGTCGCCGACGGAGAGACGGTCGTGCGCGATGCCTGGCAAATAGAACGTGGCTACGATCGATTCATCGAGAAAGTTACATCGCTGGGTGGGGACGTCCTCGCCGAATGAAGACAGGCGGAAATGGCGCGTTGGTCACCGTGGAACTGACTGTGAACACTCCTCAGATATCAACCAGGAATATTTCGTCGCTTCTCGGGAAAATCAGGAACGTTGAGATTTCAACTCAGGTCCCGCTGAAGTATGTCGGGCGATGGCAAATTGGCGGGCCGGCTGACGTCGTGGTCGAACCGCTCGATGCGCGCGCGGTCAGCGAGGTTTTGCAGTGCCTCGGTGCGGAAAAAGTGCCATTCTTGGTGATTGGCGATGGCACGAACCTACTCTTTGATGATGCAGGTTTTCGAGGTGTTGTTCTGCGGATCGGCCGTAGAATGTCGCAGATTGCAATCAACGGTACACACGTCGTCGCTCAAGCCGGAATCTGGACGCCTGTTTTTGCCCGAAAAGTCGGATGTGCGGGATTGACAGGTGCGGAGCATACGGTGGGAATTCCTGGAACGCTGGGCGGCCTGGTTGTTATGAACGGTGGCAGCCAGAGAAAGGGGATCGGCAGCAACCTAGTAAGGGCAACCGTCGTCGACATTGATGGCAAGGTGAACATCTTGGATCGAAACGCATGTGAATTCTCATACAGAAAATCCAACCTGCAGCGGCCGGACCTGGTTCTCCTTGAGGCAGCTTTTGAGTTTGCCACCGCCAACAAGGCGGACGTGCGAAGGAGGATGATTGAAATTATGGTGTCGAGACGAAAGAAATTCCCCCTTCGCCTCCCAAACTGCGGCTCCGTTTTCCTCAGTGACCCCAAGATGTATGACGTGGTTGGCCCCCCCGGAAAAGCGATCGAGGATGCTGGCTTGCGGGGACGTCGCATAGGTGGAGCTCAGATTGCCCCCGGTCATGGTAACTTTATCGTTAACCTCGGCGGTGCAACGAGCTCGGATGTGCTGGGCCTGATCGATTTAATAAGAAGGACGATTTTTGAACGAAGCGGCTTTTTAATGGACTGCGAAGTTCGTCACGTTCGTCCCGACGGACTGCTCCAACCAGCTCATCTTTCGGTTCAATCAGGAAAGTGGATTTGATGCCTCGCGTGGTCGTCGTGTCCCCATACTACAACAGGGCTCATTTGGTCGATGAGACTGTCAAGGCAATTCGTGATCAGACATATCAGGATCTCGAGGCTTACTTCGTTGACGATGGGTCGCAAGACGGCACCTATCATGCACTTTTGAAATATAAGTCGGATAAAATCCGCGTTTCGACGCAACCCAATGTAGGGTTCACGCGGACTATGATTTCGACGATCGCTTGCACGGATAGCGAATTCATCGCGGTGCAGGGATCAGGCGATATATCCTATCCAACGCGGCTGCAGAGCCAGGTTCGATTTTTAGACGAGAATCCCGACGTCGTTGCAGTGGGCTGCTATCGGGAAGTCGTATCAGACATAGCTTCGAGGAGTTACGTTGTTAAGCCGCTCGTCCATAAGGATATAAAAGTACAACTCTTTAACGGCAATCCTTTTTCGCAGGGCGAGGTCCTTATGCGGCGCTCTATATATGAAAGAGCTGGGGGATATAGACCATTCTTCGTATATCGCCAGGATCTCGATCTGTGGCTGCGCATGACGGACTATGGGAGTATGGCCGTCGTTCCCGAGATTTTATACAAGGCTTGGAAGCGCAAGGATTCCGTAACCGGCGATCCGCGCAAGTTAGCAGTGGCGATGAGCTGCAGAGATTTCGCCTTGTATTGTGCGCGAGAGCGCATGGCAGGGAGGCCCGATCCCTTGGACACGAATGGGCCGATTTCCGCGTTGATGCGGCCGCGGTCAAAGGATCTTGCGACGAGCCTCGCCTCAGAGGCCAGGCGGCGAGCCTTAATTGGGCTGGAAGATGATGCAAGGCATTTGCTAAAGGCAGCTTTTAACGAGAAACCAGTCATCTCAGCTTGGTTTACGCGCGTCATTTTATTCGCTCCGTGGCTGAGGCCACTGGCTCCGCTTGCCAATCGTCTTATGCGCCTACTCAAAGGCTGGGCGCCAGCGCCCGGCGCGGACAGGGCCGCTCGATCTAGATGATTTCGTCAGAGCCCGAAAACAAAGGTCTCAGTCACAAAGTCCGATCCGAGGTCGCGATGACCTCGATATTCCAAGGCGCAGGCATAGCGATCGACTTGGCTTACATGGCCATTCTATCACGCCTACTGTCGCCGGCGGATTTTGGCATCATGGCAACGGCGATCTTGTTCCTCTCATTTTGCAATCTTCTGCGTGAAATCGGAATCGGCGCGACGATCGTTCAATTGCCAAGCCTCACAGAAGTTGAGCAGCGGACGGCACTGACGTTAGTGCTGATCTCGTCGGCCATTCTCTTCCTTTTGGCGCAGGCTTGTGCTGCGCCATTTGCGCGATTCATGAACATGCCCGCTTCAGAAGATGTTGTTAGAGTATTGTCGTTCATCATCATCGTTCAAGCATTTACCTCCATATCTGAGGGCCTGCTCTTACGCCGACTGGAGATGCGCCGTATCCGAATGAGTGAGATTGCGGCCAAGACACTCGCATACGGCACGACCGGCATCGGTTTGGCATTCGCGGGCTTCGGATATTGGTCCCTTGCTGCGGCATCGATATGTGAGGCCAGTTTCCTGTCCTTCGTTCTGGTTTACGCTGCTCAGCCGAACCTTCGACCGATATTTGATAGCCAATCCAGCCGTCGCCTTATGGGAATGGGATCTGGCTTTACTGCATCACGTGTAATCAACTTTATCGCGCTTCGCGCAGACATCACCATCGTCGGCCGATCTTTGGATGCAGTTCACCTTGGACTCTACTCACGAGCATATCGTCTCATGAGTCTGCCGACGGACGTTTACGCCCGTATAGCGGATCGGGTCGTTTTTCCTGCGATGGCGCAAGTGCAGTCTAACCCAGAGCGGCTCAAGAAGGCATACCTGCGAGGCGTTGGTCTAACCGCTCTTTTTGGAATGCCAATGAGCGCAGTGATCTATATTCTCGCTCCGGAAATTGTTTTGTCTCTGCTCGGCAAGCAATGGGAGAAGGTAATCCCCGTGTTTTCCTTCCTCGCTATCGGAATGTACTTTAGGTTGGCTTCACGAGTGAGCGGGTCTCTGCTGCGCGCAACGGCGGCCATACGCGCGCTCATACTATCGCAAGCTGTTTATGCGTGCCTGACAGTATGCGGCACTTTGTTGGTTGTAGAGTATGGACTATCAGCAGTGGCGACAGCAGTGGGGCTTGCAATTTTTGTATATTTTTGCGTAATCACCGCGTTTGCCTGCCAAGCGGCCCGCGTCTCGCTCATGGAGTTAATCATAGAGCATCGATACGGTATGCGTGTATCGGCTATGGTTGGCATTCCTTGCTTTGTCATCGCTTACGTGCTGCGGCTCGAAAATGCGCATGCGAGCATCGTACTATTTTCCGAGATCTTGTTTCTGGGCCTCTTTTCGCTTTGCTTCGCATATCGCATGCCGATCAATCTAATTGGCAAAGAGGGTGCTGAATTTAGCGGCCACATGCGCAGTGCAATTCGTTCAATGCTGCGCTTCGGTTGAGGCGCGTCTTTCGCCTCCAGAAGGCACATGACGACTGCCTGCCATCAGCCGGTTCTGCGCTGTTGCGGTGGGTCTATGCCGCAAAGCTCAAAACCGCAGCCTAAAACGGATTCTTTCCTTGAACACTGCGCCGAGGATACACGGCGGGGGGCGTAAGACAGCGGCATGCCCCTGTCACGGCGACAAATGCAGCGCTGCCGTTGCCACCGGCGAGTCCCATAGAGCGATCTCGTCGTCGGTCAGCAAAGCCAGTGTGACCGACAGGCCCTGCATATCGAGCGAGGTGACATAGGTGCCGACCAGGGCGCGTTCGACGTGAACCAGCCGCTCTTCCATGAAACGGTGAGCGGCGTTGTAAGCAAGGTAGAGTTCGGCCGGCGGGGTGCCGCCAAGGCCGTTGACGAAGAGCAAGGCCTTCGTATCCGGCAGGATGGAGATGTCTGCGGAGATTGTTTCGCAGAGATGACGGATGATGGCATCGGCGGCCAGGAGGCGTTGTCTCGAATGGCCCGGCTCCCCATGGATGCCGACGCCCATTTCCATTTCGTCTGTGTTCACTGAAAATGTCGTACGCTGGATCTGAGGTATCGTGACTCCGCTGAGCGCCACCCCCATTGTCCGGATACGTCCGTTCAGCCGGTCGCCGATCCGCTTCAATTCCTCGAGCGGCAGGCCCCGTTCAGCAGCCGCACCAATGATTTTCTCGACGACCAGTGTGCCTGCAACGCCGCGGCGTCCTCGGCCTTCGCCGGTTCTCCCCGCCTCGATATCGTCGCTGACGATGACAGTTTCGATCCTGTGCCGGTGGGCGGCCATTTCTATCGCCATCTCGAAGTTCATGATGTCGCCGTCATAATTCTTGATGATGAGCAGGCATCCGGCACCTGTGTCCGCCTCCTCGATGGCGCTCACGATCTGGTCGGGCGTCGGCGAGGTAAAAATATGCCCGACGCATGCCGCATCCAGCATTCCCTTGCCGACAAATCCGATATGCATAGGCTCATGGCCGGCGCCCCCACCGGAGATGAGTGCGACCTTACCTGGTGTGAAGTGTCGACGGCGGACAAATTTTCGCCCTGCGCCGAACACGACGAATTCCCCATGGGCGCGCACGAAGCCTTCCAGGCTTTCGGCAACCATGGTTTCCGCAGTGTTCATGAACTTCTTCATCCAGCCCTCCCCAAGACGGCGATATGTTTGCGGACCTCAGCCGGTCCGCGAAATGCCGATCAATCCGTTCCTCCGGAAAGCGCGGCGATCTTCTGCACCAAATCAGAGATCGCCTCCTCCAGCAGGCGGTTTTTCCTCTCGTCGCCGAAATCCGGAACCATGATGGAAAGTTGCCGCAACTTTTCGGAATAGCCAAGCTCCGGAAGTTTCCCCGGATGCGCCGTTTGATAGGCGTTCAGGAAACGCTCCTGTTCGGTGGTACTGAAGTGGCAAACCCGAAAAATCGTCGCCAAATGCCGGGCCGGCAGCGGTGTCGCATAGGTCGGGCTTGTGATCTGCGTAACGAAGCTTCGGTGTTTTCCGAGCTCCGTGGCAAGCCGCTGGCGTGTCCCGGAGGGGCGATTGTCGATGATCTGCGCCAGGATGGACTTGTAGGCGATAATGGCGTCTTCGGTGTCGTCGCGCGCCATTTTACTCTCCGGCTGCCTTTGTTCCATCGGCTCTTAAGCCGACGATCGCCGATCTTATCGCGGGAAGTTGTACGGGCGCCACGGAAAAGTGCCGCAAGCCGATCGCAAGCAATCCCGGAAGCCATTGCGGATCGCCCGCGATGTTTCCGCAGATGCTGACAGGTTTGCCGCGCTTTGCCGCAAGTTGCATCGCTCCTTCAAGAAAACGAAACAGCGCCGGTATGGTGGCGCTATCAAAGATCGTCGAATTGGCGCCGTCGCGAGAGGAAGCGGCGAGATGCTGTGTGAGGTCATTGGTTCCGAACGAAAAGAAATCCGCGGTTTCAAAGGTGTCCAGCATCAGTGCCGCGGCCGGCACTTCCACCATCATGCCGATCGGAGGGATGAGGTGAGGCATGCCGCGTTTGGCGAGCCGCACGGCTTCCTCATGAAATATGCTCCGCATCTCGTTGATCTCTGAGGGAAAGGTCACCATTGGCAGCATCACGCGAAGATCGCCGTGGACTGCGGCACGCAGCAGGGCGCGTGTCTGAACGCGGGCAATTTCTGGATGTGCGAGCAAAAGCCGGATGCCCCGCAGATCCGTTGCTGGTCCGGCAGGCGGCAAACCGAGCCCGGCAAGCGGCTTGTCGCCGCCGATATCCAGCATGCGGACTATCACCGGCTTGCCTGCCGCCCATTTCAGGACGTGATGATAGATGTCAATCTGCTTCTCTTCGCTCGCCGCATCCGCGACCGACGAGACCGCAAATTCCGACCGCATCAATCCAATGCCGGCGGTCGTCACGGGCTCGACTGAGGCCAGTTCGGCCGGGTCGTTGACATTGATCGACAGCAGGATTCGTGTGCCATCGGCCGTGCAGACTTCGCCATTGTCACAAGGACTTGCATCCGTGAACCTGGAAATCGATTGCGGGGAAGCAGATTCGGCGCCTGCACCGTCGGCATGGACGGTGACGGCGCCGCTATCGGCATCGACACGAATATAATCGCCTTCCGAAACGGTGAAACGCCCAGCGTTGACGACCATGGGGATCGATTTCGCCCGTGCGAGCAGCGCGACGTGGCCGATGGCACTGCCATTGAAGAGCGCGATGCCTCCGCCCCCCGACCAATCATGTGCCAGGAAGCGGCTCGGCTCCATATCCCTGCCAACGAAGATCGAGCCGGACGGAAAGTCCGCGATGGGTGTTCCGGCCAATGCACAGAGCACACGGTTCTTGATGTCCAGGATATCGACGGCGCGCGCCCGTACCTGCTCTTCGTCTGCCGTTTCCAATTCGCCGATGTAGTCGCCGAGCGTACCCGCCCATGCGAAAACGATATTTTCTCCGGCATTCATACGCGCTTCAGCCATCTCCGCTATCGTCGGGTCGCGAAGAACTTCGATCTGAAAATCGATGATGTCCCGGCTTTCGGCGTCCGACCTCCCGGCAAGGGCTTCAAGCTCGCCGACCGATGATTCGATGGCGTCGATGAGCGCCTGATATCCTGAAGCGGACTGCAGTTGAGACGAGGGGGTGGGACCGGGCAGTTCCGCCAGATGCACCGGTCCGTAGGCGACGCCGGAAGAAGCGCTCGTTGCTTTTAGCCTATCCCATTCGGCCATGTTTCTTGTCCTCGTCGAAATTGCGTTCGACGAGTTCCTTCAATTCCTTGATTGCCTCTTCCGCCAGAATGCCGTCAGCTCTTATGCGTAGAACCGATCCCTTGCGGATTCTGGCGCTCATGATCTTGATAATGCTCTTGCCGTTCAGCCAGACATCGCTGCCGTTCACCGCGACTTCGATCGAACATGGGAACGACTTTGCTAGCCGGGTGAATGTCACGGCCGGGCGCGCGTGCAGTCCAACGCCATGCTTAACTTCCACGTCCGTCTGGCAGCTGACATGCAATCGTTTAGCCTCCGTCGTCTCTATTCGCAATTCACTGCTCATCAGGGTGAGAGCTCCTCGGCTGTGGCGACGACTTTTGCCAGCGAAGCACCGCCGGAGGCTTCCGCCGCCGCGATGACGGCGCCTTCCACCAAAGGGGCGTTGCAGATCGCAACGAGCGCCGACCGCGGCGTGCCGAGCATCTCGATCGCCATCTCGCTGTTCGTTTCCGCCCCGCCGAGATCGACGAAGACGGCGACGCCTGCATCCGACCAGGCCGCTTCAATTGCCCGCAGGATGCCGCCAGCGTCGGTGCCGAGCTCTCCGCGAACATTGCCTCCGGACCAGGCGAGCGGCACGCAGTCACCCACCATCTGCCGCACCATGTCGGCAATACCTCGTGCGACCAGCGGCGAGTGGGAGACGATTACGATTCCGACGTTTGCGGTAGTTCCAGTCGTCATATTCGATGGTTCTCCCCGAAGTAATGGCAGATTGCCGTGGTCAAAAGCGCGCAGCTTGATGCCCCCGGATCAACATGACCGATCGAACGATCGCCGAGATAAGACGCGCGGCCGCGCATGGCCTTCATGGCGGCGGTCAGATTGGCGGAGAGTTCGGCACGCCGCGCGACATCGATCAGCGTCGAAGATTGGGCAAGCGCATCCTGTACCGGATAGAGCACGTCGAGCAACGTCTTGTCGCCTGCATGCGAACGTCCGCGCCTTGCAACCGCATCGATCGCCTTTTTCAGCACGGTCGGAAAATCGTCAGTCCCGTCCCGGGCGCGCAGCTCCCGGCCGATTTCCATCAGCAGTGTCCCGTAAAGAGGACCCGCAGCACCGCCGACATTCATCACCAAAGTCATTCCTATCTTCTCCACGGCATCGGGGAGGGGGAGCTTGGAAAGGGCAGCCCCTTCCGCGCTCACCGCCTCGCATCCGCGCTGCATGTTGCTGCCGTGGTCTCCATCGCCGATCGCGCAATCAAGCGCGCAAAGATGATCGGTGTTTGCCGTGATGACCGCCCGGCAAGCTTCGATCAGTCCCAAAACAAGCACCGGTTCTGCCTGCACCTCGTATCCTCCCAACGGCGGCGCGTTTTTACGCCATGGCTGTCGCCGCAATGGCTGCCGCGACCTCGAATGCGCCCGCGACCGCCACCGCACCAGGATCCGGCACGCCCTCGAGATCCTTCTCTCCGACATACGAGGCGCGTCCGGCCTTTGCCTTCTTCATCGCCTTCGTCGACTCCGCACCTGCCACGGCCGCCTTCGCGGCCGCCGCGACGCTGCCGGAGGTGAGCGCTGCGAGCGCCGGGGCCAGCGCATCGACCATCGTGCGGTCGCCGATCCCGGCTCCACCATAGAACGTCATCCGATCGAGCCCGGCAAGAAGGGCCGCGGCGATATCGGCTTTTGCCGCCATAGCCTTGGCTGCGGCGGTGAAGAAGATCGACAGCAGAACGCCGCTCGAGCCCCCCATGCTGATACTGAGAATGTCGCCGACCGAAGCCAGGGTGGCGGCGGGCTCCTTGAGCGGCAAAGTGTCGATGCGGGCAAGCACGCTGCGAGCGCCGGTTGCGACCGTGGAGCCAGTGTCTCCGTCGCCAACGCGGCCGTCTAAACGGTTGAGCTCGCCTTCGAGCGAGATCAGGTGCTCGCAGAGTGCTGTTATCAGGCGACGGCTCGGGTCGTCGTCGCTGGCCACGGCTGTTCCGTTCGGATTGGCGCCTGTCTGGGGAGCCGCAATGACCTTGATCCCATGATGTTCGACTGCAGGTACCCAGGCATGGGGTTCGACCGGCGCCGTCAATGCCGCCTCGCGGGTGCCATCCAACCGGATCAGCGAGAGCGAGAAACCATTCATGTTGAGCGCCGTCATCATTGGCGCCGGCCCGATAATCAATTTGACGCAACGTGCGAAGGGGGAAGACAGGACGGTATGGGCGATCACGCCCATTTCCAGGGGCGGGACGGCGCCAAGATTGTTGATGAGCAGGGCGTGGCTTCGCGTATCGTCCACCTTTGCGGCAAGCCGCTCGGTCATAGTGGCAACGATATCGGCGACCGGTTGGAGTGCGATACGTTCGGCGCCTGGTTCCCCATGGATACCAAGGCCAAGTTCGCCCTCGTTCGCGCCAAGGCGGTCCTCATGCGACTGACCGGGTACACTGCAGGTCGAAAGCGACATCCCGAGCGAGACGATGTCGGTTGCTGCGGATGTAGCGTGTGCGGCGACCGTCTTCAGATCCGATCCGATCTCGGCGTAATATCCGGCAATCTTGTGAACGAACAAAGTGCCGGCGACGCCGCGCGGTTGGTTGATATCCGGGATCGCGATGTCGTCCGCGACAATGACCATCTCAACGTCGAAACCTTCGGCGCGGGCCTTTTCGGCCGCGAGGCCGAAATTCAAGCGGTCGCCGGTATAGTTCTTGACGATCAACAGGGCTCCCCTGGGTCCAGTAACGGCGCGGATCGCCGTCAGGACCGCGTCGACGCTTGGCGAAGCAAAGATCTCCCCCGATACAGCTGCCGTCAGCATGCCCTTGCCGACGAACCCGGCGTGCGAGGGCTCATGTCCCGCACCGCCGCCTGAAATGATTGCCACTTTCGAATGGCCCCAGTCCGCGCGCAATATCACCTTGATTTCAGGGAATGTGTCCAGACGGACAAGGCGGCTCGGGCCGCTTGTGAGCAGCAGGCCGTCCAGAGCTTCTGTGACGATGTCGTTCCGACGATTGAAGAAATGTTTCATTGATTGAGACCCGTCTGTTTTTTGCATGCCTGCTTTGGTTCAGTTTCTTCGTTCAAGCGAGCCGCTGTCCGCTCGCGTCGAAATAGAGCGGGTCGCGGAGTGTAACATTAATCCTGTCGCCCGGTCTGATTGAGAGATATGGATCCGCAAGCGTGACGAGCTTGTGATCACGAACACGGATATGCAGATGGTTCTGGTCGCCCAGGTGCTCGATCCAGTCGACCTCTGCGTTTGCATCCTTGCCGACGATGATGTCGAGATGCTCAGTGCGTGCGCCGATTGTCTTCGTACCCTTGGGAGGACTTCCGCCAGGAAGTAGATCGGCAGGCAGCAGGTTGATATGCGGTTGTCCGAGACGGGCTGCGACATGAAGGCTGGCGGGATTGCTGTAGATTTCCCGAGGCGTGCCCACCTGCAGGAGCCTGCCTTCCGCGACAATGCCGATGCGGTCCGCCATCGTCATGGCCTCCACCTGGTCGTGGGTCACATAGAGCATGGTCGAGCCCAGGTCCTTCTGGATGCGCTTGAGTTCCAGCCGAAGCTCCGCCCGAAGCTTGGCGTCGAGAGACGAAAGCGGTTCGTCCATGAGGTAGATCGCTGGTTCACGCACCAGAGCCCGGCCGATTGCGACGCGCTGCATCTCTCCGCCGGAAAGACGGGTCGAGCGGTTTTCCAACTTATGATCGATCCTCACCATCTGCGCAATCTCGCGAACACGCCGATCGATCTCGTCTTTGCTCAACTTTCGAACCGGCGCCCTAAGAGGAAAGGCAAGGTTTTCGTAAACCGTCATATGCGGATAAAGCGAATATTGCTGGAACACGAAAGCCACGTCGCGCTCGGCCGGCGATTGGCCAGCGACGTTGCGGCCGCCGATCTCGATGCGGCCGCCGTCGGGCCGCTCTAGGCCGGCGATCAGGCGAAGCGTCGTCGTCTTGCCGGCCCCAGTCGGCCCCAGCAGCACGACGAATTCGCCATCGCGGATCGCAAGATCGAGGTTGCTGAGCGCCTGCGTGTCGCCGAAACGCATGTTCAGGTCTTTGAGAACGACATCAGCCATGCCGGACCTCCGAATAGAGCGATGAAGCGACCGCACGGCCCGACTGGCAGTCGAAGAGCGCAAGATTGACAGGGTTGAATTCGAGACCAACCGTTTCGCCGATGCGGAAGTTGCGGTTTGCCGGAACGCGGGCTTTGATCAATCCGCTGCGCGTTTCGATCGCCACGATCTGATTTGTTCCAAGATACTCGCTGCCATAGACGGCGCCGCGCAGGGCGGAGGCATCGCTGAAGCGGATGTGCTCCGGCCGCACGCCAAGCGCCAGCTCGCCTACCCTCAAGTCCTGGTGAACCTCGGGAACGGCGACATCGACGCCATCAAGAGAGATGGATCGGTCGCCCTTCTGAAGGCCGGAGGTAAAGCGCATGAAATTCATCGGCGGAGAGCCGATGAAGTCCGCGACGTACATGGTCGCAGGCTTGCTGTAGATTTCCTGCGGCGTCCCGAACTGTTCTATGACGCCATGGTTCATGACGGCGATCTTGTCGGCCATCGCCATCGCCTCATGCTGATCGTGCGTGACGTAAACCGTCGTCGCGTGGATGCGGTTGTGCAATTCGCGCAGCTCATGAACCATGACCTCGCGGAACTCCGCATCGAGTGTACCGAGCGGTTCGTCCATCAAGAAGCATTTCGGGCGCCGAACGATGGCGCGGCCGAGTGCCACGCGCTGGCGGTCGCCACCGGCAAGCCCGGAGACGGACCTGTCGAGAATATGGTCGATCTGTAGTAGGCGGGCGGTCTCCTGGACGCGTTCACGTATTTCCGCTTTCGGCATCCCTTGAGACAGCAACGGAAAGCCGATGTTCTTGCGCACATTCATGTGCGGATAGAGTGCAAAGAGCTGGAAGACAAAGGCAATGTCGCGGGCGCTGGCGCGATTGAAGGTGACGTCCTCGCCGTCGAGGTAGATCTTGCCGCTGGTCGGCAGTTCGAGGCCGGCGATCATGCGAAGGGTGGTGGTCTTGCCGCAGCCGGATGGCCCGAGCAGGGCGAGAAACTCGCCGTCATGGACGACGAAGCTGGAGCCTTCGACCGCAGCGAAGCTGCCGAACTGCTTGCGGACATTTTCTACTCTGATCTCCGCCATGGTTTACTCCGCAAATTTCGAGACGATGATGAACATCGCTGTTCCTAGAAGCAGTGTGACCAGCGAGTAGGTGTAGAGCACCAGCAGGAAGGGTTGGAACAGCATCAGGAAACCTGCCGCAATCACCACCGTTGCGATGTTCTCCATCGGACCGCGTCGCAGGAAAAAAGGCCGTTTCGGACGGGCAGGGCGGGGCTTTTCGATAAGGTGCGTCATTTACGAACCGCTCCGAAGGTGATGCCGCGCAGCAGCTGCTTGCGCAGGAGAATGGTGAAGACCAGGATCGGGATCAGGAAGATGGTGGTTCCCGCTGCAACAGCCGGCCAGTCCTGCCCGCCTTCGCCGATGATTGTCGGGATGAATGGCGGTGCGGTCTGCGCGCTGCCCGATGTCAGAAGTGCGGCGAAGGCATATTCGTTCCAGGCGAAGATCAGGCAAAAGATGGCGGTTGCGGCGATGCCGGTCGTTGCCTGCGGCAGCACGACCTTCCGGAAGGCCTGCAGCCGGGTGTAGCCGTCGATCATCGCGGCTTCCTCGTATTCACGCGGGATCTCGTCGATGAAGCCTTTGAGCAGCCAGACGGCGAGCGACACATTGACCGCCGTGTAAAGCAGGATCATCCCCAAAGCCGTGTCGGACAGCCCAAGCTCCCGGTACATCAGGTAGATCGGGATCGCGACGGCGATCGGCGGCATCATGCGCGTCGACAGGATGAAGAACAAAAGGTCGTCGGCGAGCGGCATCCGGAAGCGCGAGAAGCCGTAGGCTGCCATCGTGCCGAGCAAGACGGCGAGAAAAGTAGATCCGAACGCGATCACCAGTGAATTGACGAAGCGCGGCAAGAAATTCGAGGGGCCGGCGATCACCATGTTGCGCTTGCGGGTCACCTCATCGCAGGTGCCCGTCGGCTCGGGCAAGGAAGCAATGTATTCAGGCGTCTGCCGCGTTCTCGTGGTCAGAAGATTGCAATAGCCTTCAAGCGACGGTGTGAAGACGATCTTCGGCGGATAGCTGATGGAATCAGGCGGCGACTTGATGCTGGTCAGGAAAATCCAGACCAGCGGTATTAGAGTGATCAGCGCGTAGAGGATCACGATCGCGCCGGCGATCCGCTTGCTGGTGAAGCTCGGCTCAACGACCGAATGGGCGGAGTTAGCGGAGCTCATCGTTGCTTCACCTTGTTAAGAGCCTTGACGTAGATGTTGGCGAGACCGAACACCGCGACAAAGAGAACGATAGCGAAGGCGGAAGCGCGGCCGGTGGCCCAGCTTTCGAAGGCCGCGCGCTTCAGCGTGATCGAGGCGACCTCTGTAACGGAACCTGGTCCGCCGCCGGTCAAAAGCGTTACCATGTCGAACATCTTGAAGTTCTCGATGCCGCGGAAGAGGACCGCGAGCATGATGAAAGGCAGCGCCATCGGCACCGTGATCGACCAGAATTGGCGCCATGCCGAGGCACGGTCGACCTCCGCGGCCTCGTAGATATAGTCCGGGATCGAGCGCAGGCCGGCGAGGCAGATCAGCATCACATAAGGCGTCCACATCCAGGTGTCGACGATGATGATCGCCCAAGGCGCGAGCGAAACGTCGCCGAGCATCCGGATATCCGACGTCGGGATGCCGCTGAGCCAGGAGACCGCATAGGCGAAAAGACCAATCTGCGGCTCGTAGAGGAAACGCCAGAAATTGCCGACAACAGCCGGAGACAGCATCATCGGGATCAGGATGACCGTCGTCCAGAAGGCATGGCCGCGAAATTTGCGGTCGATCAGGTAGGCGAGTGTGAAGCCGATAACGGTTTGCAGGACGATCGTCCAGAAGACGAAATGCGCTGTCGTCTGCATCGCCTGCCAGATGTCCGGATCGGTTAGGACGCGCTCGTAATTTCTCAAACCCACCCCTTCGACAGCGGCATTCGGCCGGTTGGCACGATAGTTCGTGAAGGAAAGATAGATTGCCCAGATGAGCGGAAAGATGTTGATCGCGAGCAGCAGGACGATGGCGGGCGCGATAAACAGCCATGCTATCGCTCGATCGGACAGGCCGCGGACGCGCCGGCCCACGGAAATCGGCGTTACCTTTGCAGTCGCATCCGCTGCCTTCTCGACGATGGAATTGGAGATGTTCAAGATGTCACCTGGTCTCTGCGTATGTGAGACATCATGCGGCCCGGCTCCTTTGCCGATCCGGGCCGCCGTCCAGACAAGAATTCCGCGTGTCCAGCCGGACACTAGATCTTGCCGTCGTCCTCGAACACTTGGGTCCAATCCTTCACCAAGCCGTCGAGCGCTTCCTGAGCGGTCCCATTGCCGGCGACCACATAATTATGAACCCGCTTCTGCATGGCCTGGAGAAGCGACGCGTAGCTCGGTTCGGCCCAGAAATCCTTGACAATCGCCATGGAGTCCAGGAACGCCTGAGCGTAGGGCTGGCTGCCGGCGAAGCCGGGGGCGTTGACGACGGAATTCAAGCAGGAAAAGCCGCCGAGCTCCCACCACTTGGCCTGCACATCAGGTTGTGCGAACCACTTGATGTACTCAAGCGCGGCGTCCTTCTTGTCGGAATAGGAGACAACCGAGATACCTTGTCCGCCGAGCTGGGCAAAGTGCGCCTTCTCGGCAGGATTCGGGAAGAAGCCGATGCGATCGCCGCCGACTTTCTCGTCCTTGTAAAGGCCGGGCCAGGTAAAGGCGAAATTCATCTGCATGGCGACCTGGCCGGATTTGAAGGCATCCGCCGATTCGACCATGTAGACGTTTGAGCTGCCCGGCGGAGTGCAGCAATCAAACAGGGACTTGTAGAATTCAAGGCCCTTTACCGCGTCGGGAGAATTGACGAAGCCTTCCATCTCGTAGGGCTTCTTGGGATTGTCATATTGGAAGCCCCAGTCATAGAGGACGTTGGTCACGCCCATGGTAATGCCCTCCGAGCCGCGCTCGGTATAGATCGAAGCGCCGTAGACGGTCTTTCCGTCGATCTCGCGCTTCTGGAAGAATTCAGCAATCTGCTTCAGTTGATCATAGGTCTTCGGCGCGGCGAGATCCGAGCCATATTTCTCCTTGAATTCCTTTTTCAGTTCCGGACGCTCGAACCAGTCTTTGCGGTAGGTCCAGCCGACCACGTCGCCCATGGCCGGAAGCGCCCAGTAGTTCGGGGTGTTCTTCGGCCACTCGGAGTAGCCCACGACCGTTGCCGGCACGAAGTCATCCATCTTGATGCCTTCCTTGTCGAAAAAGTCGTTGAGTTTGACGTAGTGTCCATTCTCCGCTGAACCGCCGATCCACTGGCTGTCGCCGATAATCAGATCGCAGAGCTTGCCGTGAGAGTTGAGTTCATTGAGAAACCGGTCGGCATAGCTCGTCCATGGGACGAACTCGAACTTCATCGTCGTGCCGGTCTTGGCCGTGAAGTCCTTTGACAGTTCCACGAGTGCGTTGGCGGGGTCCCAGGCGGCCCAGCAGAGTGTCAGTTCATCGGCTATTGCAAGATTGGGCAGTGCCGACGACAGCATGAGCGCCGAGGCCAGCCCGAGAAGGGCTTTCGATTTCTTCTGCATAAGTTCCTCCCAGAACCAAAGGCCGGCTCCCACCGGCGTCGCAAGTTCACCCACTTCCAAGGAATGCCCATGAACGCCGCAACGTTCATGTTTAGCAATGTGTTTAGTAAAACGTATTTTAGTAAACAATGCAAGCGACAAAATCGCGGCGGGGCACATGCCTTGGCACCTGCGCCGACCGAAAGTGTCGTAGCTGCGATAAGGGAAGTGCCGCAGGGGCAATGTCAGGCTCTAGGAGACGTTTCAGATCATTCGAGCCTTCTGCGAAACAGCCACGAGGCTGCGCTCAAGGTTCCGGCAGCAATCACGCAAAGTGGCCATGTCTGGTGCCACACCTCCACGAGGGGAATGTCTTTGAGGAAGATGCCTTTTACAATCACCAGGAAGTAGCGCAGCGGGTTGATCAGTGTGACCGGCTGAAGCCAGTCGGGCATGTTCTCGATCGGCGTTGCGAAGCCGGAAAGAAGCATGGCCGGCACCATGAACAGGAACGCGCCGAGAATTGCCTGCTGCTGCGTCATCGACAAGGCGGAGATGAAGAGCCCTAGGCCGGCGACCGATGCGAGATAGAAGAGCGAACTGCCGTAAAGAAGCAGCAGCGAACCGCGCAGAGGCACGCCGAAGATGAAGATCGCCGCTAGGATATAGACCGTCATGTGAAAGAGCCCGATTATCATCGGCGGGACAAGCTTGCCGATCAGGATCTCATGCGTGCGAAGCGGCGAGACCATCAACTGGTCGAAGGTGCCGAGTTCGCGTTCGCGAGCGATCGAAAGGGCGGTGACGATAAGCCCGATGAGCAGCGCGATGCTGGCGATCAGGTTCGGCACCATGAACCATTGGAAGATCAGGTTGGGATTGAACCAGTTGCGCGGCACTGTCGTGACGGAATGAACAGCTCCTCGGACACCCGCAGGCGTCTCAGCGGATAATGTCGCGACAATCTGCGTGATGTATCCCGAAACGATCTGCGATGCATTGGAGCGCCGGCCGTCAAGAATGACCTGCAGATCGGCCGGCTCTCCCGCCTCGATCCTGCGTGAGAAATCGGCGCCTATTTCGATTGCAGCTGTTACCGTCTGGCGATCGATAGCATCCCGCACGCTGGCTGTCGTGCCGGCGACGATCACCTTGCGGAATGTCGGCGAACCCTCGATGCGCCGCACGAGTTCTTGGCCCCAATAGCCGCTGTCGCGGCTGAGTAGCATCACATCGACATTTCGAACCTCGAGCGTCGCTGCATAGGAAAAGACCAGGAGCTGCACGATCGGCGGACCGATCAGGATGGTACGGCCCCTCGGATCGCGGAGTACGGCCAGCAGTTCTTTGACAATAAGCGCTTTCAGACGCGTCCACCACATCTTACGCAATCCTCTTTCTGGTGCTGCGTGCAGCAAGCAGGAAAAAGACAGAGCCGATCAGAAACATCACGAGGATTGCATGGAGGAACATCGGCCAGATATCGCCGGCCAGGAACACGGTTTGCAGGCTGGGGATCAGATAACGCGCCGGCACGATGAATGTGATCCATTGGATCACGGTCGGCATCGAATTGATCTCGAAGAGAAAACCGGACAGCAGGAAAGCGGGAAGGAAGGCGGTGATCAGCGCCAGCTGCGAGGCAAGGAACTGGTTCTTGGTGGCAGCCGAAATCAGCAGGCCTTGCCCGAGCGCCGGCATGAGGAAAACGGCGGACAGGGCATAGAGCGCCAGGACGGAACCGCGAAAGGGAACGCCAAACAGAAAGACGGCAAGCAGCACGCAAAGCGTCATCGATGTCAGGCCGAGCAGGAAATAGGGGAGTATCTTGCCGGCAAGCAACTCGGCGGCCGTCACCGGCGTTGCCATCATCGCTTCCATCGTGCCCCGCTCCCATTCGCGGGCAACGACCAGCGATGTCAAAAGCGTTCCAACCAGCGTCATGACGATTGCGATCGAGCCTGGCACCAGAAATGACCGGCTGGTCAGTTCCGGATTGAACCAGAAGCGTTGCTCCGCGGAAATCGGCGGCCCGCCTGCGGCAATCTCGGACTGCTGCTGGAGCCGCCAGTTTGCCACGGCCCCCTGGACATAGTTCTGCACGAAATTGGCGGTGTTGGGATCGGAACCGTCGACGATCACCTGGACTTGGGGCCGACTGCCTGCTGCATAATTCCGGGCGAAATCCGCCGGGATGACAATGATGCCGCGGATGCGGGAAAGTACCAGCTCTTCTGCGAAGAGCCGTCTGTCGCGGCCGGTGGTCACGGAAAAATAGCGGGATGCCTGGAAGCTTGCCGCAAGATCATTCGTCAGCGGTGTTGGTTCTTCGATGACCAATCCGACCCGCGTCCGCGTCGTGTCTAGCGAAACGCCGTAACCAAATAGAAACAGCAGGATCAGCGGCAGCACAAATGCAATCAGAATGCTGCTCGGATCACGAATGACCTGAAGGCTTTCCTTGCGAACCAATGCTGCAAAACGGCGGGTTCGGGTGGAGCGGGACACTGGTGCGGGGGGCGGGAGCGTCATGCCGCAATCCTCTCCTGCGAGGCTTGAACAAGCGCGATAAACGCGTCCTCCATCGTCGGATCGGGGTTGTCGGCATTTGAGGAACGCGCCTTCAGCTCATCTGGCGTACCAAGTGCGATCGAACGGCCCCGATAGATCAGCGAAATGCGGTCGCAATATTCGGCCTCGTCCATGAAATGCGTGGTGACGAGGACGGTGACGCCCTTTTCTACGAGCCCGTTGATATGTGTCCAGAATTCGCGCCGCGTAATCGGATCGACGCCCGAGGTGGGTTCGTCGAGAAAGAGCGCCTCAGGTTCATGCATGACGGCGCAGGCAAGCGCCAGCCTCTGCTTCAGCCCGAGCGGCAGGTCCTTTGCGGACATCGCAAGACGCGATTGAAGATCGAAGATCGATGTCATCAGCTGCGTGCGCTCGCGCTTGCGCTGGCCGCTCAGTCCATAGACGCCGGCAAAGAAATCGAGATTCTGCGCGACGCTGAGATCGCCATAAAGCGAGAATTTCTGCGCCATGTAGCCGAGGCGGTTGCGTGCCTGTGCCGCATCGCGGCGCAGATCGAAGCCGGCCACCCGGCCTTCGCCGCTCGTCGGCTTCAAAAGTCCGCACAGCATCTTGAAAGTCGTTGATTTGCCCGCACCGTTCGGTCCGAGCAGCCCGAATATCTGGCCGCGGGGAATATCGAACGTAATGTCGTCGGCTGCTGTGAAGTCGCCGAAGCGTTTGGTGAGACCTTTCGCTACGATCACCGGCTTGTCGTCCTTGCCGGTCAGAGGCTGTTGCGCCTCCGCAAGCCTCGACCGACCACCTGGCCCTCCGCCCAGCATATCGACGAAAGCATCTTCGAAACGCGGTTCTGTGGGGCTAACTTTTGCGATACTGGCTGCGGCAAACATGCCATCGTGGCCGGTCGCGGTAACCAGCCGGATCGCTTCACCCTGGATAACACCATCGATAACGCCGTCCTCGTCGAGAAGCTTCGCAAGCAGCTGACGGCGCCGACCCGAAACACCGGTCAACCGAAAGACACGGTCTTTGACCTGGCCCGTCAGATCCTTCGGTTCACCGGAGAAAAGCAGCTTGCCGTCATTCATCAGCAGGACCCGATCGCAGGCCTCGGCCTCATCGAGGTAGGCCGTCGACCAGACGACACCGATGCCTTCCGCTGTCAAATTCTCGACCATCTTCCAAAGGTCGCGCCGGGAAATCGGATCGACACCCACACCGGGCTCATCAAGGAGCAAAAGGCGGGGTTTCTTCAAAAGTGCGCAAGCAAGGCCGAGCTTCTGCTTCATGCCGCCCGAGAGCTTTCCGGCAAGACGGCCTGTGAAGCGTTTCAGGTCCGTGAAGGACAGAAGTTCATCGAAGGTCGCTGCCCGTTCGCTCTTTGGCAGCCCGCGAAGGTCGGCGTAGAGATCGAGATTTTCCTGGACCGACAAATCCTCATAAAGCCCGAAGCGCTGGGGCATGTAGCCGATTGAAGCTTGGATGGCAGCCGATCCGTCGCGCGTTTCGAAGCCCAGCACCTTGACCGTACCTCCTTCCGGAAGCATGAGACCGGTCATCAGGCGGATAAGCGTGGTCTTGCCTGCTCCGTCGGGTCCGACGAGCCCGGTGATCTCGCCGCCGCGGATTGAGGCCGAAATTGCATCAAGCGCCGGTTTCGCCTCGCCGAACCGCTTCGTCACGTCCTTCAGGTGAACGAGCTCGGTGATATCGCGAGGTCTTTCTGCGGCACTCATTTTTTCGCTGCCTGCAATGATGGAAGGCGCAGCGTCACCGGCATGCCCTGGCGAAGATCCGACCCGGGTTTTTCGATGATGACGCGCAGACGATAGACGAGGTCGGTGCGAAGTTCCGGCGTCTCGACAGATTTTGGCGTGAATTCCGCAACCGGAGAAATGAAGCCGATCCTGCCCTCATAGGCCTGATCCGGTTTGGTATCGGAGGTGACCTTGACCTTCATGCCCGGATGAATCCGTCCGAGTTCCACTTCTGCGACATAACTGCGGACCCATACAGGCTCGGTCAGCGATAACACATAGACGGCATCGGCGGGCGATACGATCGCACCGGGCTCCTTGATCCGCGACAGGATGATGCCGTCGTTGGGTGCCCGAAGCTCCGTATCGCCAAGCGATGTCCGCGCCGTTGCAAGGGTTGCTTCGGCCGCTTTCAACTGCGCTGCCGCAGCTGCGATGTCTTCGGCGCGGCTGCCTTCCTTCAACAAAACCAGCGCCTGATTTGCGGATTCCGCACGTGCCGCAGCCATTGCTCTTGCAGCCGTCGCCTGATCGAGACCCGCTTGAGAAACCGTACCTTGCGGCCGCAGCTGCCGGGCGCGGTCGTAAGCAAGATTGGCGTTTTTCAGGTCAGCAAGGCTTTCATTGTAAGATGCGCTTGCCTGCGCGATCTCTGCGGGCCGTGGACCGGCCCTGAGCTTGTCGAGTGTGGCACGCAGCGCGGCGACGGTTGCCTCTGCCGAACGGACCGCATGATCGTAAGGTTCGTTGTCCAGCCGCGCCAGAATAACACCGCGCTTGACGGTATCGCCCTCGTCGACGCGTGCCTCTTCGAGCCGGCCGTTCACCCGGAAAGCGAGCGAAACTTGGCGGATATCGACATTTCCGTAGAGTGTGAATTCCTTTGCCCCTTGCGGCGCCCAGCCGATCCTCGACGGCACGTCGTACCACCAGCCGGCTGCGGCTGCGCCGGCGAGAAGGATCGCAGCCGGAATGATCTTGTTCATTCTGTTTCTCCTTTCGCCGGTTCGAGCAGCGCGACAAGCTTGCGCGCGTGGGCCTGCAGCGTTGCGATCTGCTCTTCGCCGATGGAATCCCATTCCATCTGCGCGAGCACTGCGGCGTTCGCCATCCGGAATACCAGAAGGCTGCCCACGAAGGAGAGGGTACGCAAACGCACGTTCTCGGAGGCGGGGTCATCTTTCAAAATCGCCCCGATCAGCCGCCGTGCCATGTTGATCATCGGTCCCATGATGCCAGCATAGACCCTTTCGAAAGCCGCCGTCGGCTCCAGCTGCTCGCGGATGATGAAGCGGGCCCAGGCCTCCGACTCCTTGCTGACGAAAAGAACCACCATTGTTTCGACGATCTCCGTCAGAAAGAGCCGTGCCTGCGACGCATTCAACGGGGTGTTCGTTTCATCGATTTCCGCAAGATGGCGGCCGACGCGATGGCGGATGCCGGCGACATGTCCGGCGACAATTCCCGAAAGGTATTCGGCCGTTGCGATATAAAGCCCTTCCTTGCTGCCGAAGTAATAGGGGATGGCTTGCAGGTTGACGCCTGCCGTATCGGCAAGCTTGCGCGTACTAGCGCCGTCAAAGCCGTATCGGCCAAATACGTCAAGTGCCGCCGCAAGCAGCCTCTCGCGGGTAATCTCGCTTCGGGATGCCTCGGCAGTTTTGGTGCCGGTTTCGTTCATGAGGGTTACTATACGGCGTTTTTTTAGATCAGTCAATCGAATGAATTATGAAAGTATGGATGATAGCATGCGCCGTATTCCTCGGCGTTTCTGTCTGGCGGCGGGCGTGGATCGTCTCCTTGAGGCCGACAATCATAGCGTCTGTGGTGCTGGTACCGACGATTTCCGCCGGTTTGCGCGCGAGATTACTCAGCCTCGTTGTTTGTGATATTGCGCAGCGAACGCGCTGTGCTGGCGTGCGGGCGTAGCGCCTCCGCCCGTTATGGGACGAGGCAACGGGTTCGCTGAACCCGTTGTTCTTGATGTCAGCTCCGGGGCTTCGAGTTTTCCGGATCGTAGAGCGGCTTGTAGCCGACGGCGACGACTTCGACGGGATAGGTCTCGCCGAAGTAATCGACGTCGAGCTCGCGGCCCACCTGGCAATAGGACCAGGGCAGAAAGGCCAGCGCGATATTCTTGCCGATGGTCGGGCCATAGGCAATCGACGTCGTATAGGAGCGGCGGCCGAGTTCGTCGACCAGCGTTTCGCCCGTGGCCGGATCCATGACCGGCAGTGAGCCGACCGGGTAGCGGGCAACACCGCTCCTGTCGACATTGTCGGTCATCACGAGCGTGCAGAGCATGGCCGGCTGGTGCTCGCGAGCCTTGTATTCCAGGTGCTTGGACTTGCCGCGGAAGTCGGCTTCCTTGACCTTCGGACGGGCGAGGTCGGATTCGATGAGGTTGTACTGCGTAAGTAGGTCGGCGTTCTGCAGGCGCAGGCTCTTTTCCATGCGGCGGGAATTGGCATAAGTTTCCACGCCGAAGGCCATGACGCCGGTCGAGCGCAGCGCATCCCAGACAGAAAGGCCGTCCTCGTATTTCATGTGCAGTTCCCAGCCCTGTTCACCGACATAGGAAATGCGGAAGGCAGTGACCGACTTGCCGGCGATCTCGATCGGTTTTATTGCCGCGAAGGCGAAGTTTTCGGGATCAAGGCCGGCCGGATCGGCGACGACCTTTTTCAGCGTTGCACGCGCATTCGGACCCCAGATACCGATGGTGATGTACTTCTCGGCCACCTCGGTGACGGTAACGTTGAAGTCCTTGTCCTCGGCGATGCGCTTCACGTAATGGAAATCGCGCGGGCCGGCATCGGCGCCGTCGATGACGCGGCAGCGGTCGGCCATGCGGATCACGGTCAGGTCGGCACGCACCATGCCTTCGTCATCGAGGAAGTGCGTGTAGATGCCCTTTCCGACGTTGGCATCACCGCCGATCTTGGCCGCGCAGATCCATTCCATCAGTTCGACATGGTCCGGACCTTCAACGTCGAACATGTAGAAGTGGCTGAGGTTGACGATTCCGCAATCCTCGCTCATGGCGAGATGTTCAGCATTTGATACGCGCCAGAAGTGCCGGTTGTCCCACTCGTTTTCGCGAACCGGAACGCGGTCGCCATACTTTTCAAGCAGATGCTCGTTCGCCTTGTAGCCGTGCGCGCGTTCCCAGCCTCCAAGTTCCATGAAGTATCCGCCGAGCTCCACCTCGCGCTCGTAGAAAGGCGAGCGCTTGACGTTGCGTCCGGTGGCATAGGGCTCGCGCGGATGGATGGCGGGAAAGTAGATCTTCTGGGCAGCCTCGAATGTACGGCCCTCGATGAATTTTTCCTCGAGCTGGTGCGGGTAGAAGCGCGCATAGTCGATACTGGCATGGTCGATCTCTGTGCGGCCGTCCGTCATCCAGTCGGCCATCAGCTTACCGTAGCCGGGGCCGTCCTTGACCCAGATGGCGACGCAGTACCAGAGGCCGCGAACCTTCTGGCTTTCGCCGCAGGACGGGCCGCCAGCTGCAGAGACCTGCAGGAGGCCGTTGAAGGAATGGCCTTCATTGTATCCCAGTTCACCGAGGATCGGGGTGAGCTCCATGGCGCGCTCCAGCGGCTCGATGATTTGCTCCATTTCGAGGTCGCGTTGCGAGGGCGAGAGGCGAGCTTCGTGCTTCTCCAGAATGTCGCGCGGATGGCAAAGGCGAGGATTAGTCGTTTCGTAATAGCCCCATTCGATCTGGCCGCCTTCGGTGGTCTTCGGGTCGCCGGTATCGCGCATGTAGGCGGAGTTACCCTGGTCGCGCAAAAGCGGAAAGCCGATTTCCTTGCCCGTGCCCTCGAACTCGTTGTAGGGGCCGAAGAAAGTCAGCGGATGGTCGACCGGCATGACCGGAAGGTCTTCGCCGACCATTTCGGCGATCAGGCGACCCCAGATCCCGGCACAGACGACGACATGATCGGCCAGGATCGTGCCGCGATGAGTGACGACGCCCTTGATGCGGCCATTCTCGACGATCAGCGATTTGGCCGGCGTATTGCCGAAAACCTTGAGTTTTCCGGCCTTTTCGCCAGCATCGACCAACTTGCCGGCGACGGTCTGCGAGCGTGGAATGACGAGGCCGGCATCGGGATCGAACAGGCCTCCCTGAACCATGCTCTCCTCGATCAGCGGGAACTTTTCCTTGATCTCGGCCGGGCCGACGTAATATGCCCGGGTACCGAAGGCCTTCGCCGAGGTCAGCTTGCGCTTGATCTCTTCCATCCAGGTGTCGTCGCCGGTGCGTGCAACTTCCAGGCCGCCGATGCGGGCGTAGTGGCCCATTTTCTCGTAGAAATCGATTGAGTACTGCGTCGTCCAGACCGAGAGATAGTCATGGCTGGTCGTGTAGCAGAAGTCGGAGGCGTGCGCCGTCGAGCCGATGTCGGTCGGGATGCCCGACTTGTCGATGCCGACGATATCGTCCCAGCCACGTTCGATCAGGTGATGCGCAATCGATGCGCCGACAATGCCGCCCAACCCAATAATTACGACTTTCGCTTTTTGTGGAAATTCTGCCATCACATGCACCCTCGAACTTTGTTGCGCCGAATCTAGTACACGCAATGACGCGACTACAGTCGATCCACGACATAAAAATGTAGCGATCCGTCAAAAGCCTCGCCTGTTCAAGACATCTGGGCAGCCATTCTTCTGCACTCCGGCACGGTACGTCCTGTACCGGCCAGCCTCGATGGTTCCGGATTCATTTTTTTGAACAGGCGGAGAGCTGCAGACCATGGATCTGCGGGCAGGGAGGTGAGAAAGCGGGCAGCTCAGCTGCGGGCTGCGACGATCGTAGTCGCAGAAGGCTCTTTTCAAGCCGCCGAGCACTTCGGCTGTGGTTTCGAATATCGCTTGCAGTTTAGGTTCGTCTACTTTCTCGATGTCGTCGCGCAGGTCGCCTCACTGACATCGGTATTTTCCTAAGAAGGGTTTTTGTCGACCGGTTTCGTGCAGGCGGGGTTGCGGCCCTGACGCTTTCCCACTACCTTCGGCTCTCGATATCGAATATCGAGTGTCTATGATGGCGAGGAATGGAATATCAGGATCTTCTTTCCGGTTTTGTCCGGCTCCACGTCCTCCATCACGCCGCCGAGGGCGATCTGCACGGCCTGTGGATGATCGAGGAACTGGCCCGGCATGGCTACAAAGTCAGCGCCGGGACGCTCTACCCCATGCTGCACTCCCTGGAGAAGAAAGGTTATCTGGCCTCCCGTATCGAACGCGTAGGCCGCACGCACCGGCGGATCTACAACGCGACACCCTACGGCCTTGTCGCTCTCGAAAAGACCAAGGAAAAAGCCAAGGAGCTATTTCGTGAAATCCTCGCAGACAGCACTGCCTGAGTTTGCAGTCGAGCGCCCGCGTGGCAATCCCGGTGAAGTCTTTCGCGTCTTCCTGAAGCTCGGGCTGACCTCCTTCGGCGGACCGATCGCGCATCTCGGCTATTTCCGGGACGAATTGGTGGTGCGGCGCAGATGGATCGACGAGGCCGGCTATGCCGATCTCGTGGCGCTTTGCCAGTTTCTGCCGGGACCGGCGTCAAGCCAGGTCGGCTTTTCGCTCGGCATCCTGCGCGGCAACGGCTTGCTTGGCGGGCTCACAGCCTGGTTGGCTTTCACCATACCGTCGGCTGTCATCCTCCTTGTTTTTGCGCTCGGTGCCGCGGCTCTCACCGGACCCGTAGCGGAAGGCTTCCTGCACGGCCTGAAGCTGGTAGCAGTTGCCGTTGTCTCGCAGGCGATTTGGGGTATGGCGAAGGTTCTCACGCCTGACCGTGAACGCGCCGGCATTGCGCTGGCAGCCGTTGCGATCACTGTCTTCATCGGGGGAACGTTCGGCCAGACCGGCGCGATCGCACTTGGTTCTGTCGCCGGGCTCTGGCTTTGCCGCGCGGACGTCCCTGTGCAGGCCGGACGTCTCAGCTTCCCAGTCTCGCGCCGGGGCGGAGCGATCGCGCTCATCCTCTTCGCGGTCTTGCTCGTGGTTCCGCCACTTGTTGCAGGTTTCACCGGCCATGAGGCTGTCGCGCTGTTCGACGCCTTCTATCGCTCGGGCTCACTGGTGTTCGGTGGGGGACATGTCGTGCTGCCGTTGCTTCAGGAGGAAGTGGTGACGCCTGGTTGGGTGACGAACGAGGCCTTTCTCGCCGGCTATGGCTTGGCGCAGGCAGTGCCCGGACCGCTTTTTACCTTCGCCGCCTATCTCGGCGCGGTCATGGGGCCTGCACCCAACGGGCTCGCCGGGGCTGTCATCGCCCTTGTCGCCGTCTTTTTGCCGGGCCTGCTGCTGGTCTACGGGATGCTGCCGTTCTGGGACGCGCTTCGGCTGCGGCCCGCGGCACAGGCCGCCATGCGCGGCGCGAACGCCGCCGTCGTCGGGATCCTTGGTGCTGCGCTCTACAGCCCGGTCTGGACGAACGCTGTATTTTCGCCCGTGGATTTTGCACTCGCACTCGCAGGGTTCCTCTTGCTTGTCGTCTGGAAAATGCCACCCTGGATCGTCGTCTTGCTGCTGACAGCAGGCGGTGGGCTTCTCCATCCCATTTGAGGGCCCTTGGGCAAAGGGCTAGCATCTTCCAAAGTATCGGGGGTGAAGCAACGAGAACTACAACGGAGGAAAATTCCATGTCAGGCATCAGCGTGCGTTACATCGTTGACGACGTCGACGCAGCAGTCGTTTTTTACCAACAGCATCTCGGCTTCTCTGTCGCGTTTCGTCCTGCGCCAGGCTTTGCCATTCTCACCAAGGACGGGTTTCGCCTTCTCGTCAGCGCAATGACCGGACCAGGCGGAGCGCCACAGGCTATGCCGGATGGGCGCAAGCCGGAGCCCGGCGGCTGGAATCGCATTCAGATCGAAGTTGCAGATATAGAGGCGCAGGTCGCAGCACTGCGCCAAGCCGGCGCACGGTTCCGGAACGAAATCGTGCAAGGAATGGGCGGCAAGCAGATTCTTCTCGAGGACCCTGCGGGAAATCCGATCGAACTGTTCGAGGCGCCGAAGAAATGAGCTTTGCCGACATGCGCAGCCGTTAGAGCTCTCAAACGCTAGGGACATCGGGAGCGCTTGATGCGCTGATCACCTGGCGCGCTTGGTATCCGGGATGGCGCAGGTCTCGCCGCCGAGAAGGCGCGAGCGGGTGAGAAAACGCTTCTCGCGCCCGTTGTCGAGCGAAAACATGCCGCCGCGGCCGGGCACAACATCGATGATCAGTTGCGTATGCTTCCAGACCTCGAATTGGCGGGCGCTGATATAGACAGGCACGCCCCCGATCTCGCCCAGTTTCACATCTGTCTCCCCGACGCGGAATTCATTTGACGGGTAACACATCGGCGACGACCCATCGCAGCAGCCGCCGGACTGGTGAAACAGGATATCGGGATGGTCGCGGCGGATCTCGCTAATGAGAACAAGCGCCGCATCCGTTGCAAGCACGCGCGGTTCACCGGAAACGGTCGGTTCCATGCTGGTTCCTTCATGCCGAAAAGCCTCCTCCCCGAATAGGGAGAAGGCAGCAATTTGTGATCAACCCGTTCCTCAGAAAAAGCCGAGCGCCTTCGGGCTGTAGCTCACCAGCATGTTCTTGGTCTGCTGGTAATGGTCAAGCATCATCTTATGCGTTTCGCGGCCGATACCAGACTGCTTGTAGCCGCCGAATGCTGCATGCGCCGGATAGGCGTGGTAGCAATTCGTCCAGACGCGGCCCGCCTGGATTTCGCGGCCGAAGCGGTAGGCGCGGTTTCCGTCACGCGTCCAAACGCCTGCTCCCAGGCCGTAAAGCGTGTCGTTGGCGATCTCCAGCGCTTCCTTCTCGTTCTTGAAGGTCGTGACCGATACCACGGGGCCGAAAATTTCTTCCTGGAAGATGCGCATCCTGTTGTGGCCCTTGAAGATCGTCGGCTTGACGTAATAGCCGTTGGCAAGTTCGCCGCCGAGATCGTTGCGCGCGCCCCCAGTCAGGACTTCGGCGCCTTCCTGCTTGCCGATGTCGAGATAGGCGAGGATCTTCTCCAACTGTTCATTCGATGCCTGCGCGCCGATCATCGTCGCGCTGTCGAGCGGGTTGCCCTGCTTGATGGCTTCGACGCGCCTGACGGCCTTTTCCATGAAGCGGTCATAAATCGATTCCTCAACCAGGGCGCGGCTGGGGCAGGTGCAGACTTCGCCCTGGTTCAGCGCAAACATCGCAAAGCCTTCCAACGCCTTGTCAAGGAAATCGTCGTCTTCGGCCATGACGTCGGCAAAGAAGATATTTGGCGACTTGCCGCCGAGTTCGAGGGTAACGGGAATGAGGTTCTGACTGGCATATTGCATGATCAGTCGGCCGGTCGAAGTCTCGCCCGTGAAGGCGATCTTGGCGATGCGCGGGCTGATCGCAAGCGGCTTGCCCGCTTCCAGGCCGAAACCGTTGACGATATTGAGGACGCCTGGCGGCAGCAGATCGCCGACGAGTTCGGCCCACACGAGAATCGACGCCGGTGTCTGTTCGGCCGGCTTGAGAACCACGCAATTGCCGGCAGCAAGCGCCGGAGCAAGCTTCCAGGCTGCCATCAGGATCGGGAAGTTCCAAGGAATGATCTGGCCGACGACGCCAAGCGGCTCGTGGAAGTGATAGGCGACGGTGTCGTGGTCGATTTCGCCGATAGAGCCTTCCTGTGCACGTATACAGGCAGCAAAATAACGGAAGTGGTCGATGGCCAGCGGAATGTCGGCCGCCATCGTCTCACGGATCGGTTTGCCGTTGTCCCACGTCTCGGCCTGGGCGAGCAATTCCAGCTTGTCCTCCATGCGCTCAGCGACCTTCATCAGGATGTTCGAGCGTTCGGCAGGGGAAGTCTTCGCCCATTTGTCCTTCACGGCATGGGCTGCATCGAGCGCCGCGTTGACGTCCTTTTCGTCGGAACGCGCAATTTCGCAAAGCTTTCCGCCTGTCACCGGCGTGATGTTGTCGAAATATTTTCCTTCGATCGGCTCGCGCCACTCGCCCCCGATGAAATTGCCGTATTTCAACTTGAACGGCGATTCGACGATCTTCTGATGCAGCATGTCATCCTCCCTAGATGAGCCAGGTTCAGGAGTGAACCAGTGGAGGAAATCTGCGCGTCTTTTGCCGAACGAACCAGACTGGCGGGGTATTGTTGCAGTGCACAGTGTCGCAGCTTTGCGACATGATAATCGCACTTCGGAAAGAACAAGAGACGTTCAGTGGAGATTGAGCTTCCTCATCTTGCGATGGAGGGTCGCCCGGCTCATGCCAAGATCCATCGCAGCCCGCGAAACGTTGCCGTTGGTCCGGGTGAGGGCGCGCAAAAGCGCCGCACGCTCTGCTTCCAGAAGAGCGTCGCCGTTTGCGGCACAGCTTTCATGAAGCGCATCGGCTGCGGGAACGCCCGCCGCAATCTGCCGGTCGTCGAGCTTCAGCGCCAGCCGCGCCGCGCGAGTAGCTCCGAGCACGAGGTCGTGCTTGTCCACGGCAAGCAAGGCGGCCGCCGAATTCGCGCCTGAGGGGACCATCAGGAAACGTGCGCCGGTAAAGGCGCTCCGGAAGATATTGAGCTCGATGCGAAGGGCTGCGTCGCGCACGGTCTGCGAGAGGATCGACAGGGTCATCTCGTTGACATCGTCGCGGCAGGTGGAAATGTCGAGTGCGGCCGCGAGCTGGCCGCGATGATCGCGGATCGGCGCGGTCGTACAGCTGAGCCGGATATTCGAGCAGAAGAAATGCTGGTCACGGAAGATCGCAACGGCGCGCTCGTCGGCCAGCGCAGTTCCGATGCCATTCGTTCCAATGCTTGCCTCCGTCCAAATCGATCCGGTCCAGAGGCCGAGATCGTAAAACTCCTTGTCGTCGCCGGCGTTGCCCCGCCGTTCCAGCGCAATGCCGTTGCGGTCCGTGAGCAGCAAGCAGCAGCCCGCCTTGCCGACTGTCATAAAAAGCCGGTCGAGCTCGTCTGCAGCATCCTTGATCAGTTGTTCCGATTGTTCGCGTGACTGCCGAAACTCGTGATCGGTGAGCCGCAAAGGTGTGCGCACATCCTCCGGCGTCAGCTGATGCATGGTCATGCAACGCCGCCATGAGGCCACAATTGGTGAACTTGCCGCCGCTGATTTCTGCTGCGCGCATGTATAGACATGACCCGCATGTGCGGAGTGTTCGTGCATCGGCTCCTCCCACGGAACGCAAGAGCAATCTGTCGGAAATCACGAGGTTCTGCAATGCTTCTGAAATATGAAGTTTGTCGCATGGCTCGGCCGAACTGTCGCAGTCGTGCGACAGTTGGTGTTCTGGGGTGCATCCGGCGCAGCGTCATTGGGGCGATGACGCTACATCTGCCTGATGTTCCGGAGCGGCGAACGTTCGAACCAAGTTCGGTTGAGTTGGTTGATGGCGATCATCGCGAAAGCAGCAAAATCATGAGCGCGCCGGATCGGGAGGCGACAGATTGGGCCGCGATTCCATAAACGTGACGACAGTCTCGAATGGGTCCCGCAAGTCGCACTGTGCGCAACAGCATAATGGTGACGCTGTGCAGAGCGGCCCGGGAGACTGCGATCAGCACCGCCTCAAATTCGTTGAAATCGATGGGATGCCATCATCGTTTGTTATCTATTTCCTTCTAATATCTTCAAAGGACGGAAGTTGGGGGAACAGATGATCGGCCGGTTCGCACTTGCAGCAGTACTTTTTTTCGCAGGCTCGTTTGATCTCGCGACGGCGAATGAAAAGCTCCGAGTCGCGACGGAGGGCGCATACCCACCATTTAATTTTCAGGATGCATCCGGTCAGCTTGCTGGTTTCGACGTCGATATCGCAAAAGCGCTCTGCCAGCAAATGGCGGTTGATTGCACGTTTGTCGCCGTCCCCTGGACCGAGATCGTTCAAGGCTTGTCGGATGATAAATACGACATGATCGTCGCAAGCATGGCGTTTACCGAAGAGCGCGCTAAAAAAATGGAGTTCTCCGCTCCATACTACCGTTCTCATTCGGTTCTGGTCGGCGACGCTGAAAAATTCCAGGATAGTGCGCCAGCAGCCCTCTCTGGCGTCCGGATTGCGGCAGCACAGGACACGATCCAAGCGGAATATTTGCAAAAGGCCTATGGTGCAAGCAAGGCTGTGCTGGCCAAGGATCAACCCGGTGCCCAACGTCTTCTTCTGGACAACCAGGCCGATCTCTTGATCGGCGATGCCATTGAACTTTTGAGCTTCCTGCAGACCACGGAAGGTGCGCGCTTTGGATATGTGGGAGATCCAATCTCCAGCGAGTTTCTTCAAAGTTCGGCGCACATCACCGCGAAGAAGGGAAACTCGGCCCTGATCCAGAAGGTGAATGCCGCACTGAAGCAGATCAAACTCAATGGTGTCTACGACCGCATCAACGACGCTTATTTCCCGTTCAGCATTTATTGAGCCAATGGAATGGAAGAAAATAGCGCCCCGAAACGGCGTCAGCTCTCACTCAGTGCTGTTGCAAGATTTCTTCTGCTTGGCGTCGTGGCATATACGCTGATTGCAGCGGCTTTTTCGTTCGTCTTTCTGAAAAGGATCGAAACACAAGCGAACTTTACGCGCGATGTACAGATCCCCCTGATCCTGACGCAAACGCGCAATGCGGTAAAAATCGAGCGTCTCTCTTCTCTTGTTCGGTCGATTTTCTTGGCGAAAGACCGCAGACTGGAGCGCCAGATCCAGTTGCAAATCCAGGCTCTCGCGCAAGGCTTTTCGTTCGATCACAACGGTTTTCTGGTTGAGAGATCTCAAAAAGTCGCCGAGGAAGCCAAGACGATCGCCAAGCTTCGCCAGCAGGCCCGCGACAAAGAAAACGCGACGCAACCGTCGCCCTCCGCCAATTCTATTGACGCACGGGCCGTTGATGAACTCGACCGGCTGGCGACGCAGGCCTATGAGAGGGCCATACGCGATCTCGATGCGATGGGGACGCAGTTGAGCGGTGATGCTGCCGTCGTGGCGGACAATATCGCCAGCGAAATCCAGAACAGTGCGGGCTACATGCAGGTTGGATGGCTCCTCATCCTGGTTGTTCCCGGCCTTTTCGCCGTCACAATACTCATTGCTGCCAAGCATCATCTTGCTGCACCCATCGGCGCTGCGATTAAGAACTTGGAACGCATTGGCAGGAACGAACCGGTCCTGACGCTGGAACGCCTTCCACTCATTTCTGAACTCGCGATGATTGATGCGGCGATCGTTGCCTACGGCCAAGTATCCGACGATTTGCACCGCACCAATTCGATCCTGCAAGGATTGGCGGAAAAAGATCCTTTGACGGGCTTGGCGAACCGACGGACCTTTGAAAGCTATTTGGCGGCAGTCTTAACCCGTCCGGCAATAAGCTCGCCCGGCGTTGCGATCATGATGATCGATATCGACCACTTCAAATCCGTCAACGACACTTTCGGTCACCTTGCAGGCGACAGGTCTCTTGTGGCTGTCGCGAATGTGCTGACATCGGTACCATGGCAAGCAAACCATCTTGCAGCGCGATACGGCGGGGAAGAGTTCGTGGTCGTCCTGGAGGAGTGTTCGCTCGAGCAAGCGATTGAGCGCGCGGAGTGGCTGAGGCGTTCTGTGCAGGAGCTCAACATTGAGACAGGAACAGGGCCATTTCTGAGATTAACCGCCAGCGTGGGCGTCGCTGTCGCGAGCAGTGTTTCCGATCAGCCGCCAGACATAATCGCAAGAGCAGACCGTGCCCTCTACACGGCAAAGAAAAATGGACGCAACAATGTTCAGGTCGCATCGCTTGATATTGGAATTTCAAAAGCGGGCTGAGCATCTGTCAGCTGCAGTTTCACCAATCCCGGCAACATAAGGCTTCGCACGGCTTTCTACTGCCAACTTGTCCCTTTCAAGCGTCGCCGGTAGCAACATGCGCGGGCATCAGTTGCGCGGGTGCGCGGGTCTCACCAACTCGATGACGATAATGTTCGCTTCACGCGCAGCCTTGATAAATGCTGTCCGCACGTCTTCCGGAGGTATTCGGTCGTATAATCCGTCAAGGCATGCCATGACGGCCTCAGAAAAATCCTCTCCGTCATCGGTCGGCCAGTGCTGCAGTAGCGTATCGGCTGCAAGACCCACAGAGTTAACGACCCGATACTTGCCGATGCGATGCATCGCCAAACCGACCGGCCGAAACGCCAAACCGTTTCCTTTCATAACACTTTGCCTCCGTTAAACCGCCGTACCAGCACACGTTGCAAAACCCGTGCCCGATGCCGGCGATGGGCGCGGATGGCGCAATCAAGACCACAGCGTCAAACAAACAGGCTTGTTGCGCGTTTACCCAATTGCCCATGCCTATATTTGTGGCTGGTAGAGCGCTGGTCGCAGCAACACGGGGCCCGGGTTAATTCGATGGTTGGCCCACGCACTGATCGAAGCGGGAAGGACAAGGGAGACAAGGCTCGCCCAAGACCAGACATTTTACAATATTTGCGTAATGTGATGGCCGGGCTTCAACCAGGCATTGGCTGGGCAATTTACCTCGCTCTGGTGGCGCTGATCTTTTTAATGGGATCACTGCCCATGTGGTGGCTGCTATGACACCGAGGACAGAGCGCATCATTCTCGCCTTGCTTTGCCTCATCGGCATCGTGGCACTGGTCTATGAATTTGGCTAAAGTTGCCGCTTTCTTCTGCAGTCCGGCCGGGCCTTGAATCCGCATAGGCGTTAGGCCACGGGCAAGTATCGCTCTCACTGTGAAGACGCCACTCGGCCGCTCTGCTCCACAATCTCAGACGCCAGGGGGTGCCGTCGTCCGACATATCGAGCCGCGCAGGATAGATCCGCGAGCGTGAAGCGGCAGCTCGGTTCAGGGTTCCCGCCGCCTGCCGCATACCGAAGGCGACTTGCCCGCCTCTTTGGCCGCCATCTCGATGACGTCCGCGACCTTTTCCGGCCCGTCCTGCAAATCCCATAGCCGGTTCGTTGCCGATACGTCATCAGCAAGCGAAGTGAAGGGCTTCTGGACGATCATGACGTGGAAGCCGCGCCTTTCGAGGATTCCGGTCGTCTTTAGCCAAGTGCAACCACCGGCAACGCACCGACGATGTTCTTGAGTTCAGTGGCCCGAGGCTGCAAACACAATCCCGCTAGGACGTGAACCCAAAATCAGGATTGACCGAAATTGGTGGAAGGCCCTCGGTCTACTTTCAGGCACAAGATCGCCAACGCGGACAATGGAACAAGGCAGCCCCTACGCGCGGCCTTGCGGAATTGGCCACCCGCGCTATCACGGGCCTTTGATCCGAAGCGGGCATTCGCGATCCTGCGCCCAGCAATGAAAATAGTTCAAGACCGATGTCGATTTCCGGGAGGCTCATTCGTCGTCACGATAGGAAGCCGAAGAAATTCGCCCAAGCAAGGAAACGGATGCGATGACAATCACCATCACAGCATTTGAACGATCGCCCGATGGCGGCAAGGGACTGGCACGCGATACGCGTGTTCGCTGGGCGCTCGAAGAAGTGGGTCAGCCTTATGAGGTTCGTCTTGTTTCGTTCGCAGAGATGAAGGCGCCTGACCATCTGGCCATCCATCCCTTCGGCCAGATCCCCACCTATGAGGAAGGTTCTCTCTCGTTGTTCGAGACCGGCTCGATCGTCTTTCATCTTGCTGAGCAGCATGCTGGCCTGCTGCCGAAGGATCGCGATGCGCGCGCGCGCGCGATCACGTGGATGTTTGCCGCACTTAACACCGTCGAGCCGCCAATCCTCGAATTAACGACGGCAAAAATATTCGAAGGTGACAAGCCTTGGAGCGAGGAGCGCTTGCCGTTGGTAAAGGACCGTGTTCGCGCTCGGCTGGACAAGCTTTCGGCTCACCTAGGCGTCGCCGACTGGCTCGATGGTGCGTTCAGCGCGGGCGATTTATTGATGGTATCAGTGCTGCTGCGACTAAGAATGTCAGGCATTTTAGACGAATATCAAAACTTGGCTGCCTATGTAGCGCGCGGGGAAGCTCGGCCCGCCTATCTCCGGGCTTTCGCCGCGCAATTTGCAATCAACGCCCCAACAAGTAGTTGAAACATTAGCCCATAAAGCCGAGCCGGCAGCAGGTTTGAAGTCAGGATGCCGCCGAGCGTTTGACCAATGCCCGGCGCTTCCAGCTTGACCCCTTTTGGCGTAAACTTCGGCGCGAACAAACGACTGCGATTGGGTCGTTTACCCGCTGGCGACTTTCATATTGCGCCGAATTCTGATTCAGGCTCGACATGAGCCGATATGACCTGACCGTTTGGGGTCGGCTGATGGACGCTGTCACCGCCGCCAAATCACGGTGACATCCAAATGATCGACAGCACCTCCGTTCGCGCCCACCAGCAGGCCGCGACGGCAAAAGGGGGTGCAGATCACTGTCTCGGTCGCTCGCGCGGCGGGCTTACGACCAAGATCCACGTCGTTCTCGACGCATAAGGGCTCCCGATCCGGCTTGGCCTGACGGCGAGCCAAGCTCATGATGGACCGATCGCCCATACGGCTGCTCGATCACCTTGGGCCGCACACCATCGTGCTAGCCGACAAGGCCTACGACGCCGGCCATTCCTGCCGAGAGCAGGGTGCCACACCGAACATCCCGCCGAAGAGTAACCGACGCTGGAAGCCCTGCTTCAGCAGGCGGCTTTGTCGCGAGCGCAATCGGATCGAGCGCTTCTTCTCCAAGCTGACGCACTTCCGCCGGGTCGCCACCCGCTACGACAAGCTGGCGGCCAACTTCCTCGTATGGTCCAAATCCCCGCAATCCGGCTGTGGCTGCGCGCTTATGAGTCTGTGACCTAGTAATGGGAGAAACTGCGACGCTTAAAAATATCAAGGTAGTTCATATAAATACGCCCATCAGCTAACATTGTGGACAAAGGCATTGAAGAGTTTTCGAGGCCTCAGCCGAAGGTGAACGCGAAGGCTTCCACGCCCCGGTCGAGGAAACGGATCTCGAAGTTGCGGACCGTGATGTCTGCAGACTGCCGGACGAGTTGGTAGAGCTTCGTCGCCGTGACGGTGCCGTTCCCACTCGCATCGATATCTGAGCCGCGATCGTTGCCCGGGTCCTTTCCGTCGATTGTCACCCGGAAGCGGATCGGTTTTCCGGCGGCGCCAGGCCCGAGGACGAGATGCAGGTCGCGGGCGCTGAACCGGTAGGCAATGCCGCCGCCCGGTTGGGTAAGGATCGCCTGTTGTGCGCCGATCGTCCAGGTGCCTGAAAGACCCCATTCATTGAGGTTCGGTTTAGGGAAAGAGTAGTGATACGTGGCATCGGCCTGCAGGCCTTCGGGAGAAGCGAAATGCGCGGCACGCCGGTAGCCGAGATAGGTTTCGCCGGAGCCGATATTGCTCATGTCGGGACCGACTTCAGCACCCTTTGCGTCTGGCACGACCGGTGCGCTCGCGGCCGTCTCGCTACCGGCCTCGCGCAGCAGATCCTGGATCGCCTTCTCGGTCTGCGGATAGTTGCCCTCGCCGAATTGGTGGTAGCGGATCTCGCCCTTGGCATCGATCAGGTAATGGGCCGGCCAGTAGCTATTTTCAAAGGCACGCCAGATGCGGTAGTCGTTGTCGATGGCGACCGGATAGCCGATGTTGAAGCCGCCGAGCGCTTGTCTGACATTGTCGATCCTCTTTTCGAAGGCGAATTCCGGGGTGTGGACGCCGACGACCACAAGGCCCTTGTCCTTATATTTTTCAGCCCAGGCGCGGACATAGGGGATGGTGCGGATGCAGTTGATGCAGGAATAGGTCCAGAAATTGACAAGCACCACTTTTCCACGCAGCTGCTCGTTGGTGAGCGGCGCGGAATTGAGCCATTCGACGGCTCCATTGAGCGCCGGCGCGCGGCCTTCCGGCGGCAGCCCACTGCGGAACGGCCGCTTGCTATCGGCTGCCAGCTGCATCGCATCGTTGCTGGCGACCTTTGACGGCGCACCTGCTGCCGTCCTCTCATGGACCCTTTCGAGCACCGCCTGTTCGAAGGACGCGGTGCTGGCATAGGAGAGCTGCGTCAGCACGCCGGTATCGAGGCCGAGGGCGATTGCGGCGAGACTGGCCAGAACGGCTGCACCCACGCACTGACGGATTCGCTCGCCGACGCCAAGCGACCGCTTCATGACGGCAAAGACCTTTCCGCCCACAAACAGAGCAACGGCGAGAGAGGTGGCTGCACCTGCAGCATAGGCAAAGAGGAGGAATGTCGTCTCAAGATTGGCGCCCTGCAGCGCCGCGCCCGTCAGAACGAGACCGAGGATAGGCCCGGCGCAAGGCGCCCAAATCAGCCCGGTCGCCGCGCCGAGGACGAGCGAACTTGCTATTGCCGGCGCGGAACGAGCGCTTCCTGCTGAGGTCGCCAGCCGGTTGCCGAGGTCCACAGCCGGCCGCGCGAGTAGGTATGCGACACGTGGCGAAATCAGGCTCACTCCGAAAGCTGCAAGCAGCATGACGGCGGCGAGGCGACCGTATTCGTTGGCACGGACGGCCCAGCTGCCGCCGACCGCCGCGAGCGTGGCGACAAGTGCAAAACTGGCGGCCATGCCCGCCAGCATGGGCAGAGCGCTTCTAGCGAATGGCCCCTCGGTGCGAGCAAAGACGAAGGGAAGGATGGGGAGGATGCATGGGCTGAGGATCGTCAGCACGCCTCCGAGATAGGCAATGATAAGAACCGTCATCATCGTTTTCCTTTAAGACCACTTGGTTAGGCTCTGCACAGCGATGTGCCTGGATCAGCAAGTGGCTATCTGGCCGACGTGACGTATCTCGAATGTGTCGGGCTTTGAGGGAAAATGTACCGAAATGTAGAAATCGTCCCCGTGGGCGCGATAAAGGATAAAATCGACGCCGAAGAGGAATTTCACATTGATATCACCGAGGCCATCCGGTTCGGGTTGCATTTGTATCTGAACGTATCTGTGCAGCTGAAAGCTACATTCACATTCAAAAGCGGATGGTTCGGGACACAACAGTGATACATGCTGCCGGCCTTCTGCGATCGCGATCAATTCAAACGGAGGGACCAATGTCCGAAGAATTCAACCACCAACGCCGCAGGTTCTTCGGCGTGGCCGCCATGACAGTCGCTGCGGTCGAATTCGGCATCGGCGGAGCCGTCAACGCGCAGCCGGCACAGACATCTGCAGCAAAGGCGCCTGCCGTCGAAACGAGGGCGAACACGTCCTTTGGAGCGCTGAAGCAGATCAAGGCCGGCCTCTTGGATGTCGGCTACGCGGAAGCGGGGCCGGTAAACGGTTCCGCAGTCCTGCTGCTGCATGGCTGGCCCTATGACATCTACAGCTTCGTCGATGTCGCCCCGCTTCTGTCTTCTGCCGGGTATCGCGTGATCATCCCCTACTTGCGGGGCTATGGCACCACCAGATTCCTTTCGTACGACACGCCCCGTAACGGTCAGCAGGCGGCGATCGCCGCTGATGCCATCGCGCTCATGGATGCGCTCGGGATAGAGAAGGCGATTGTTGCCGGCTACGACTGGGGCGCCCGAACCGCCAACATCATGGCGGCGTTGTGGCCCGAGCGGTGCAAGGCGATGGTCTCGGTGAGCGGCTATCTGATCGGCAGCCAGGAGGCCAACAAGCAACCACTGTCGCCGAAAGCCGAGCTTGCCTGGTGGTATCAGTTCTATTTCGCAACCGAACGCGGACGACTGGGCTACGAGGCCAATCGTCGGGACTTCGCAAAACTGATCTGGCAAACGGCGTCACCGACGTGGAACTTCGACGACGCGACGTTCGAAAGGTCGGCCGATGCCTTCGACAATCCGGATCACGTAGAGATCGTGATCCATAACTATCGCTGGCGGCTCGGTCTTGCAGAAGGCGAGGCCCGATATGATGCTTATGAAAGGCAGCTTTCCACCCGACCGGTGATTGCCGTGCCGACGATCACGCTGGAAGGGGACGCAAACGGCGCGCCGCATCCAGAGCCCGCCGCCTATGCCGGCAAATTTTCCGGAAAATACGCTCATCGCACCATTACCGGCGGGATCGGCCACAACCTGGCGCAGGAAGCGCCGCAGGCGTTTGCGCAAGCCGTTCTGGATGTCGACCGCCTTTAGACCGGCAAGAGCTGCCGCAAAGACCGGCCATGACATTTTCTTAGCTTCAAAACAGCGATCTCAGGGTCTAAAGCAGAACCGGCATCCGAATTTCGCTGATATCGATAGAGCATTTGAAAGTCCCGACATGGACCACGTCGACCATATCCTGATCGTCGATGACGATCGTGAAATCCGCGAGCTGCTGTCAGGCTATCTGAAAAAGAACGGCCTCCGGGCAACGGCCGCAGCAGACGGCCGACAGATGCGCAGCTTTCTGGAGGCCAATGCGGTCGATCTGATCGTGCTCGACGTGATGATGCCCGGCGACGACGGGCTCGTCCTGTGCCGGGAGCTCAGAGCTGGCAAGCACAAGGCGACGCCGATCCTAATGCTGACTGCTCGCAGCGACGAGATGGACAGGATCATCGGACTGGAGATGGGGGCAGACGACTACTTGCCGAAGCCGTTTGCCGCGCGCGAACTGCTTGCCCGCATCAAGGCCGTGTTGCGGCGGACCCGGATGTTGCCGCCAAACCTTCAGATCAGCGAGGCCGGCCAGTTGCTGGCCTTCGGCGACTGGCGGCTCGACACGGTCGGCCGCCATCTTCTCGATAGGCAGGGGACGGAAATCGCTTTGAGCGGGGCCGAATACCGGCTGCTGCGGGTCTTTGTCGATCACCCGCAGCGCGTCCTCAACCGCGACCAGCTTCTCAATCTGACGCAGGGCCGTGAGGCGGAGCTTTTCGACCGCTCGATCGATCTGCTGGTGAGCCGCCTGCGCCAGAGACTTGGCGATGACGCGCGGGAATCCACCTATATCAAGACGGTGCGCAGCGAAGGCTATGTCTTCTCCGTTCCCGTAGAGATCGTGGAGCTGCGGCAATGAATGCGCGAATCATCTCTCCTATTGGCCGCCTATGGCCAGGCACCCTGCGGGCCAGGCTTTTCCTAATCCTTCTGACGGGTTTGGTGATTGCCTATGGTCTCTCCTTCAGCGTCCTTTTTCTCGAACGCTACATGTCGGCGAAGGCTGTGATGCTTGGCACCCTCGAGACCGATATTGCTACCTCGATCGCCGTCCTGGACCGGCTGCCCGCCGGCGAGAGGGCCGAATGGCTGAATCGCCTGAGCCGCGGCAGTTACCGCCTGGTGCTTGGACCAGGCCTTGCCGGTGTACCGGACATGTCGGGCCACAGCGCCGAGATCGCCGGAAGGATCGAAGAGGCAGTCGGCCATCGCTTCCCGCTGCGCCTCGAATCCGTTCCCGGCGAGGGTAAGCGCTTGCAGGCCCACTTGACGCTGAGTGATGGCGCCCCGCTGACAATCGATGTAACGCCGAGGGGCGTCATGCCAATTGCCGACTGGCTGCCTTATGTGCTGGCCATCCAGATGGGGCTTCTCGTTTTTTGTACGTGGTTTGCGGTGCGGCAGGCAACACGCCCTTTGGCCGAGTTTGCCGCAGCGGCTGATGCGCTGAATCCGAACAAAAAGGAGCCTCCGTTGAGCGAAGCGGGTCCGAGCGAGGTCGCTCATGCTGCAAGGGCTTTTAACGCGATGCGCGAACGGATCGCCCATTACCTCGAAGAACGGGTGCAGATCCTGGCGGCAATTTCCCACGATCTCCAAACGCCGATCACCCGCATGCGGCTGCGCGCCGACATGGCGGAGGATTCTCCCGAGAAGGGCAAGCTCCTGCAGGATCTGGGAGAGATCGAGCGTCTTGTCCAGGATGGCATCGCCTATGCCCGCAGCGCGCATGTCCGAGGCGAAAAGACCGTCCGCATCGATCTCGCATCGTTCGTCGAGAGCCTTTTCTACGACTACCAGGATACTGGAAAGTCCGTGACTGTCGTCAGCGTGGTCCAGGGGACCGTTCTCACCAAGCCGCACGCTCTTCGCCGCATCCTGTCGAACTTCATCGACAATGCGCTGAAATTCGCCGGCGCCGCCGAAATCGGCGTCGAACGGAAAGAGCAGGGCCATATCGCCATCACAGTTATGGATCGCGGGCCGGGCATCCCGGACAATATGCTTGAGGCGGCGATGCAACCCTTTTTCCGGCTCGAGCAGTCCCGCAACCGGGAAACCGGCGGAACCGGTCTCGGCCTTGCCATCGCGCAGCAGTTGACGGGCGCGATTGGCGGATCACTCAGGCTCTATAATCGCAGCGAAGGCGGACTGGCCGCGGAGATCGTCATACCCTCACGTCCAGACATCTAGCCACCTGGGCTGCCAAAGGATCGCGCCGTCGGCCGTCGCGCGGGCATGCTTGTTTCGATGACGAAAGGATGGGCGGGTCCTTCGGTTACCTAGCGGCGCTTGGTTGATTCTCCGCGTACAAATGTCGGCGTCAGGATAATGTCTTGCGGTGGCGCGGCGGCCCCCTCAGGGCTCCGGATTCTTGCCAGCAGGCGCTGTGCGGCCAGTTCGCCAAGCTTTTGGGCGTCCTGCACCACCATCGTGACGCGGGGCGTGATCACGCTGCTCCAGGGAACGTCGTCAACCATCGCCAGCGACACGTCGTCCGGGCAGCGGAAGCCCATCTCCTGCATCACCTGCAGCGCCGCAAGGCCCATCATGTTGTTGGCGCCGATTTTTGGCGGTCGGTCGATCACGGCGGGCGAGCAGGCGCATTGCTTGCGTATAGCCGCCGGCCCGCGTATAGCCGCCTTCGACTGCGAGTGAAAGGTCGACCTCAACGCCGGCACCGGCCATCGTTTCCATGTAGCCCTTCAGGCGCTCGTCGGCGGTGTAAAGGCCGGCAGGACCGGAGATGAAGGCGATTCGCCTATGACCGAGCTGCAGTAGATGCTCCGTCAAGATGGCGGTGGTGAGCGGGGTTGTCAGAGCCCACGAAATCGCGCTCCGCACCTTCCACCTTCTGGTCGAACATCACGATCGGGGTTTTGAAGTTCCGCAGGAATTCCGCGTAGTCCTCACCGCGGCCGTTTGCCGCCAGGACGATGCCGGCCATCTTCTGGGCTTCCAGCCGCTCCAGCAGGGCCCGTTCGAGGTCTGCTTTGCCCGATGAATCTGCAATCAAGACGAAATAGCCGTTTTCCAGCGCCTGGTGTTCCTCGGCACGCTAATGATCCCGCAGGTCATGCTGGTCATCCCACTCTTCCTGGTGGTCAGCAAGCTCGGGTGGGTCAACACCTATCATGGCATGATCCTGCCGGTGGCTTTCGGTTCCTTCGGCACGTTTTTGCTGCGGCAGTTCTTTCTCGGCATTCCCAAGGATCTCGACGAGGCGGCGATGATAGACGGGGCGTCGCGACTGCGTATCCTGGTTACGATCATCGTTCCGCTTGCCATGCCGGCCATCGGCCTGCTCGCGCTTTTCGCCTTCATGGGGCAGTGGAATAGTTTTCTGTGGCCGCTGATCGTCACCAACGGCATGGAAAAAGCCACGCTGCCGCTCGGGCTCACTTTGTTCCAGACACAGCAATGGACCTCGTGGAACTATATCATGGCCGGCGCAGCGATCTCGATGCTGCCGGGCATCTTCCTGGCGATCGTGCTGCAGAAGGTGATCTATCGGGGCATCACCATCGCCTCCGGCTTCGGCGGACGTTGATCCTGCCGATATTGCGGCAAAATCAGATAGCCTGCTCGCCTTCACCAGAAGCGCATCACCTCGTCGCCAACGTGATGATATGGTTGCTCCGGCCTTTGCCAAGGCCTGAGCTTTGCATCTGCTTGCCCGACAGCCACCGAATGAACGCAGCTAAGCAAGCCTCACGGTGAAGGCCGAGTATCCGCTGATCACTCGGGGCGTCGGATAGGTCTGATGCACACACGTGTCAGGTCAGCCGCAGATCCACGCCTGGATGCAACTTCTTGAGGTTGGGCAATGATTTGATCTGCCACGGGACTTGGGAAGAACCGCGTACGGTCAAATGAATGTCCGGGTGGTTGCGAGCCTCGATCGTCAATTTGGCAAGCAGGTTTATACCGGAGGAGTTCAAGAATTGAAGTCCGGTCACATCGAAAGTGGCCTTGCCGGCCCCCTCTTCGAGCGCTTTCATGGCCAAAGCATGAATGGGTGCGTAGGCATCCGGGCCTGCCAGCCGCATGGTTCCGTCAAAATAAACGGTACCGCCCTCGGACCAGACGCGGAACGCTTCTTCTCTGATTTCCATAGCACTTTTCTCGCGATTCATGACGGTGAAATTGGCATTGCAGCATATGTTTCAAGTTTTGCACGGTTGCGGGGGCGGTCCTCCTCGAAGAGCCAAGCCAGGTCTGCCTTGTAGTCGCTCATCAAAGTCAGCAAGCCTAATCCGGAACCGCTACCGGCCATTTTAGCGCTCGCCTCGATCTGCTGGATGAGAAGATCGCTCGGATCGCCTTGCGTTATGCTCGACAGCAACCGCTGGAACCTGGCTGCCGTCTGCCTGTCGACAAAATTCGATATCCTCATCTTAAAGTTGTCGTCTTCCGCCATGGCTTCGATCGCGATCTCGCCTGGAGCACGAAACTTGATGGCGTTTTCGATCAATTCGTTCGTCAGGTAGCCGATATCCTGTCGGACCTGATTATAGCGCCGCTTCGAAGGTCGAAATCGAAGCGCCATCATCTCGGCGATGAAATCCGACGTCATGCTGGAGTGTTTCCAGGCAAGGTCAAGCGGGCCATCGAGTAGCCGCAGCTGAACGGCGTGCGTCGCGTCAAACGAAGCGAGATGCTCCTGCCCATAAAGAACCGTTGTCATATCATCACCTGTGTCGCACTACGACGAGCGTAATGTCATCATGTATCTTTTGCGTTCCGATATAGGCCATGAGGCTTTCGAGAATGCCGTTCATTACCTGCTCAGCTGTTTGACCGTGCAGGCGGCGGGCGTTTTCGCAAAGCCGCTCGATGCCGAATAGTTCGCCTTCGGGATTTTCAGCCTCGGTGACACCATCGGTATGAAGGACAATCAAATCGCCCTTGTGAAAGGGTATTTCGCGGGTATCGATGAAAGACGATATATCAGATTCAAGTCCCACTGGTAGGCCGAGGTCGCTGGTGTCGATCCGTTCGACCGCACCGGTATGACGAATGACGATCAGATCCTCATGCTGGCCCGAAATCGTCAAACGCTCGCCATCGTAGTCCAGAAATGACAGCGTGACATGCTTGTCGGTTTTCGTCCGCTCGATGTTCTTGTAGATCGTGCGGTTCAGGTAACTGAGGAACCTTGAGGGGTTCGTTTCGCCGGCTTCCTGCAGCGCGCGGGCGACGGACTGCACCATAAGCATCAAAACACCGCTTTCGAGGCCGTGACCGGTCACGTCGCCGATGCCTATCTTCAGGTGATCTCCGTTTTGCAGGATATCGTAGTAGTCGCCGCCGACCTCGTCGGCGGGGCGCATATAGGCGGCAATGTCCAACTGCTCGATTGCCGCAAGCTCTTTCGCCCGTGGCAGCACCATAAGCTGAATCTGCCGAGCCACATCCAGTTCGGCACCGAGGCGTAGGTTTTCGCTCGTCAACTGGCCGTTCAGGATCGAGATTTCTTCTTTGGCCACCTCAATTTCCTTCGTGCGCTCAGCAACCAGGTTCTCGAGATTTTCGGTATGGAAGCTGATCTCCTCGGCCATGCGGTTGAACGCGAGACCAGCCTCGCCAACTTCGTCCTTGGTGGGGATATCGACTCTGACAGAATAATCCTTTGCCTGTATGCGCTTGGCGGCACCCGCCAGTGCACTGATCCCGCTTGTAATTCGCTTTGACGCCGCAAAGACCGCCCCGGTGACGACGAGCATCGACAGGAGAACCGCGAGGATCTGATATATCAGAATGCGGTTGGTTGCCCGCGAAATTTGATCCCTGGCGGCAGTGAGGGAGGCATAGATTTCACGCTCGGGGACAACGATGCCGAGCGACATGACCTCGCGCTGAACCGGTCCGTTTATCCAAAGATTGGTTGCGTTTAGCTGTTTTGTAACGACAAGATAAGGAACATCTTCGCCGCTCTCGTTCAGCGAAATGTGCCTTATGACGCCATCGGCATCAAGCGGCATTGAGGCGACCTCCTTTTGGGAACTGTTGCGTAAAGAGCGGTCAAGGCCGGTCACGCCCTTGTTCGTGGCGTCGCTCGCCGAGCGAAGACCGATAATCTTTTCCCCGGCAGGGTTGATTGCAACGACGTTGCCGTCCGACATGGTTAGAAAGCCAAAGCCGCTTTCGGCGACCTTCACGCGCTCGACAATTTCGGCGAGCTGGTCAAGCGTGATGTCTGCGCCCGCAGCCCCCGCCACGCTACGCCGATCGGCAGTCCAAAGCGGATGGAAGAAGCTGACGATCAATTTTCCCGTGATTGCGTCCGTATAGGGAGCGGTCTGGGTGATATTGTCCGGTACCGGCCGCAAGGAAGGGTCGCTTGCCCATTTCTGCCAGGATTCATAAAGACCGGGAAAGAAGAAATCCCAAAAGTCTGCGCTGTTGTGACCGGGATAAAGCCGATCGAAAGTCTGCGCTTGATCTGTATAAGGTGCCGTCCTGAAGATGGGGCGCTCTTTCGGCCCGATATAGTACATCTGCAGCTTCGATGCGCCATTTTTCAGGAGGTCGGGGGCAACAAGATCAAGGACCGCACTCGTCTCGATATCGGTCTGCACCTGCGGCAGCGGATGGCGATCCTTGTCCAGGAGGTAGCCCCATACGCTGACGACCGACGGCGCCCCTGGAAGGTTCTGCGCCCATTGACCTTTGGGGTCGAACGTCACGGTCACCGCACCTGGAGCTGCCCTTGCCATGGCGGCTCCAATCTCCCCGTTCCTCGTTGGTTGATCGATCTGACCCTGAAGCACGCCTGTCAACGCCTTGACGTCGGAATGGACCTGATGGAGAAGCAAGCCAACCTGCGCGGCCGTGGAATCGGTATACGAGCGGATATAGTCTTGGCTTGCCCGTTCAAGGCCGTGCCCCACTTCTGCCGTCGCATCCCGAGAAAGTCGCTGGACATTCCAAAGGGCGAGACCGCCGCTGACAAGCAGGTCAAATAGGACCGCCCCACCGACAACGATCATGAATTTCGCGCGAAAAGAGCGCAAACCGAGGCTTGGCTTCCTGATCGGCGCGGTCATCATAGCGGTTTTCGTCCGGACGCTGCCCAAATGGGCCAGCCGGCGTAGCCCTTTGGATGAAGCGCCGCAAAGATATGGTCGGCGAATCCTTGCCTGAAACGTTCGATGAATTCCGCTGAATCGCCTCTACGGACAGACATTTCGCCTGCGTAGACATCTCGCCATGCTGCGATGACGTCTGCGAACTCCTGGGGATCGCCGTCGAGGTTGGTGACCATGAAGCTTTCCATTTTCACCGCCTCGAAGCCCGCATCCAGCAAAAGACGCAAGCTTTTAGGCCCCATTTCGACGTCCATGTCGAAATGGCTGAAGAGCTTGGCAACCTCGTTATAGGTCCATTGGATGCTGTCGGCCCGCGGTTCCCCGAGGCAATGGGAGTTTTTCTCATTGGTGATGTAAACCCGGCCGCCAGGTTTGCAGATCCGATAGAGCTCCCTGAGCAGCAGTTCGGGGCGATCGAAGATTTGCAACGAGTGCCGGCAGGTCACGAAATCGAACTGGTCGCTTTCGAACAGCATCTGCGATGCATCGCCGTAGGTGTATTCAATATCGCGGACATCGAACCGTTCGGCAACATCACGGGCATAGTCGAGGCTTGGCGAGGAATGATCTAGCGCAACGATCCTTGCTGGGCCGAACTCCTTTCTGACAAGCATCGCGAAATCGCCAATGCCGCAACAGATGTCGGCAATCACCATGCCGTTGCGAAGCCCATGGCGCGGCAATATCTCTCGCTCATGCCGCCACGTCATCTTGGTCTGCGTTCTGAGGATTGGAATGAAGCTTTGGTTTTCAACGAATGTCTGGCCGGGATAAAAAGCCGAGTCGTAGATTTCGATCGCAATGTTCGGCGAAAGATCGCTCAAATGCCGGAACATTCGTGCCGCCCAGGCGACAACGCTTGATGCGACGACCACAAATTTGATCTCGGGCCTTGAACGCGAAGCATCGACCAAAACCCGCGTCAAGGCACGAAATGCCGTGCTGTTCATATGCGTAACGCGCTTTAGATTGACGTATAAAACACCGCTGACGGTCTCGATTCCATTTCGCAGCAGCAAGAGATCGTCGGCAATTTCAGCCGTGGAATGAGGGCGAAGCACGCCAGCGAGGGAGAATTCCTGATCGTTGATGTTGAATTGCGCTGTAAAGACAGGCGAAGGACTTTGTGCAGTCAATTCAGTAGCCTTTCGAGCGGCAGGTCGACAATGAATGCAAGTGTGCCGATACCCAAATCGTGGATCTGGATTTCCGCGTCATAGTTCACAACCAGTCCAAGCAGGATCGCCTGGCCATCGGAGGCGGCATCGTTGGTGATCACGTTGCAATAATTTATAAGCGCCCGGCCGGTTTTTAATCCCAGGACAATCTTCTTGTAGAATTGTCGCTGCTCTGGCGGGCAAGGAAAGATCAGCTCGATGCGCTCGGTCTGCTGGCAGCGATAAAAATTGCATACGAAATCGCCATCATCCGCCTCTGAGCGAAACGACATCTCCAGAAGCTCGTTAAGGGCTGAGGACAGCAGGTTGGAATGGCGCACGGGATCGCGACGGTCATGGCTGACCATTCGCGCGACGTAGTTGGACAACTGATCGCAATGCAGCCAGTCGGCGGTAAAGCTCGCCATGTCCATCTTCAGACTGAGCAACTGGTCAAATGTAGGGCCAATTGCCGCTTCTTGATTCGTCAACCGACACCTCCTCGGCGAATTGCCGCTTCACTTTTCAGGATTTGACCCGATCATTATCGGGTCCCGTGTCAGCATGCTTGCGAATAAATTCATCAACCATGTCGGCCCCCAGAGGAGGGCTCAGGAAATAGCCTTGCAACCGGTCACATCCCTCCGCCTGCAGCCAGGCCGCCTGTTCGGCCGTCTCAACGCCTTCGGCAGTCACGCGCATGCCAAGCCCATGGGCCATCGCGATGACGAAGCGGACGATGGTCTGGCTCTTCTGATCATCAGGGAGGTCGTTGATAAAGTACTTGTCTATCTTGATGTTATCGAAGGGAAAGTTCTTCAGATAACTCAAAGAGGAATACTCGGTCCCGAAGTCATCGAGGGAAATTTGGATGCCAAGCACGTTGAGCGTGTTCAGGGTATCAAGATTGTTGATCGTGCGCTCCAGCAGCACCGTTTCGGTGATCTCGAGCTCCAACCGCTCCGAGGGCAGTCCGACGACGTCGAGGGTTTGCGACACTCGGTCGGTCAGACCTGGGGTTAGAAATTCGGCGGGAGATAGGTTTACCGCAAGAGTATAGTAGGCGGGCCAGGTCAAAGCCTGCCGGCACGCTTCCTCCAGTACCCATTGACCGATTTCGCTCATAAGGCCGTCTGATTCCGCCATCGGGATAAAAGCGATCGGGGAGATCACTCCGAGGATTGGGTGGCGCCAGCGCAGCAGTGCTTCGAAGCCGGCTATCGCCAACGACCGATCGACCAGCGGCTGATATTCGATAAAGAATTCACGGTGTTGCAGCGCAACCCGAAGGCTCCGTCTCAATACCTCTCGCTGTTCCAGCACCTGCAGCATGCTCGGGTTAAAGGTCCGCGCGCGCCGGCGTCCGTCCTTCTTGGCGGCATAAAGGGCAACATCGGCAGCCTTCATCAACTGCTCGCTCTCATTGCCGTCGCGAGGTGCAATTGCAACGCCGATACTGGCACCGACAAACACGGTAATTCCGTCCACCGTGAAGGGCTTGCGAAATTCGCTGATCAGCGATTCTGCTAATCTTTCGGCTTCATCCGGCTGCTCCCGGGCGATCTGTATGACGGCGAACTCGTCGCCTGCAAGGCGGTAGGCGGTCTCGTCCTTACCCAGCGCCTTTCGAATCCTCTCGGCCGCAAGTTTTAGGACGATATCCCCGGCTCCATGGCCCAGCGTGTCATTGACGGGCTTGAAATCGTCCAGATCGATCTGCATCAGTGCAAGACCCGCCTTTGCACGAACTGGGAGAACAGTTCCCAGTTTGTCGCTGAATTGGCGGCGATTGGGCAGGCCGGTCAAAACGTCATGGGTTGCCTGGTGAAGGAGTAACGCCCGGTCAAGCTCTTGCGCTTTTGCGGTCTCATCATTGTCAGCGCCGCCAAATTCGACGATCGCAAGGCCGGCCCTGGCCTGGAACAACAGCAGATTGCGCCGCTCGGATTCACTGGCCCCGAGGCGAATGGTCCGCGGTTTGCCGCTATTGACGACGAGCTGAACGAGGGCAGCGAGGTCGGGATTTGCCAGGTCGGGATACACACCCCCCAAAGTTATGGGTGCCTCGTCAGAAAGGTCCAGGCGCTCCTTGAGTTTTTCAGACCAGTCGATAAGCCTGAGATCATGATCCCAGAGTGAAAACAGCCCCTCGGCGCGGCTTGCGGATTCGGACTTCTGCGGAGCCGGCTGAGGCCAATTCGCACGATTTTCCGGCATGGGGTCACCCTCCTAACCCGCCTCGCTTTACGTGGTCCGTTATCGATACATCCTGCCGAACCCACACCTGTTCCGTATCAGAACTAGAGCGAGCCTCGTTGTAGTCAACGCAGAGCTCTACCAGAACGCGCTATCGTGCGGCCGTGTGACGACCGGGTTTTCGATCGTATATGACAGAAAGCTTATCTAAATAATAACAAACCAACTTTCGACCGTAGCGGCGCGACGGGGCGGCGAAAATGCTGAGATCTTCGCGGTCCGTCCTGAGAATCAATCTCACCGGGCGGCGCGAAACAGCCGCGTCGCACCATGAGAAGACGCGAGTGGGCGTTTATCGAGCTTGCTGCGTCATTGCGGCCGGTTGACTGTCGCAAGGCTGCTCGATTTTAACGTTTGATTAACCGTATCCGCCGTTTATTCCTCGTTAACGGCCGGTCGGTCGTTGATTCGAACATCCATTGCACGAAGTGCCGGTGGATATCTGGAAAGACGATTTTGCGGCGGCACCCAAAATGCGCTTGCTGGGGTTGATATCGGTGGTCACGGCGGCCTTGTTGGCCGGCTGTGCGTCGACGAGCAGCAGCATCAGGCAGCCCTCGGCGCCCGAGACGGTGGCCAGCGAAAAGGCGCTCATTCTTCCGCCCCCCGGTGGCCCGGCCATCGTGAGCGTCGTCGAAACCAGGCGCGGCAACGGCGTGGAGCAGATGCTTTCGCTCTATACGTCCTCTGCCGTGCCGGGGCAGAATTTCCTGAAAGTGCAATTCTATGGGGCAAGTGGTTCCAATCCGGGAGCGGGAGGCGCGCCCTACAAGATGATCAGCGAGAGGGGGATTTCGCGCGAAGCATTCGCGGCGGCGCCGGGCGTTGCGATGGCGAGGAACAACACCTTCCTGCAAAACAGCTATGGGCCGTTCGCCTATGCCTCGGGTCGCAGCCGCGCCGGCGATACCTGCCTTTATGGCTGGCAGCAGATCCGATCGAGCCAGGCGGCACATACGCAAGTGCGCAATTTCGGGATGATCCAGGTGCGGCTTCGCCTTTGCGACTCGCGCGCCAGCGAGCGTCAGCTCTTAAGCGTCATGTATGGCTATACGGTCACCGGCACGCTCAATGGCGAGATATGGAATCCTTACGGCGAGGTAAAAGGCGCCGATGAGGTTCTCGGCCGCGCCGGCAGCCCTGTTTACCCGGACGACGGTGGCCACCGCGCTGGCGCCATTGAAATCGGCTACGAACCGGCCCCGGCCGCCCTCCGCCGTCAGCCACGTCAAGTCAAGGCGCCGGTAACAGCGCCCATGCCGGCGCCGATCGGGGTGCGTGTACCGCTGCCGGACCCCGCTTTCGAAACGCCAGGGGCCAATACCCAGCCGATGCCGGCGCGGGGCCCCGTTCAACAAGCGGCGAAGGCAGGTGGCATCACCGTGCCTTCCCCCGACTGCATAGGCGATGCGGCCATGACGGCCGCGTGCCGAAGATAGGAAACGCATAGCCCGGCGCCGCAATGCCCGGCCGTGCTTTTGAAGGGACGTCGATGCATAAGGCTCGAAGCATCTTCACCTGGGCGATCGTCTCGCTCTGCGTCTTCGTATTGATCACCTTGCCGGTGAACCTGCAGACTCAGCTTATTGCCAGTATCACCGTCGTCACGATCATGGCGATGATCAAGATCCTGAAGGGGGAGGGCACATGGCGCCTGATCGCGCTTGCCTTCGGCACTGCCGTCGTTCTGCGTTATGCCTATTGGCGCACGACGAGTACGCTGCCGCCCGTCAATCAGCTTGAAAATTTCATTCCCGGGCTGCTGCTCTATCTCGCCGAAATGTACAGTATCGCCATGCTGGCGCTCAGCCTCTTCATCGTCGCGACCCCACTTCCGCCGCGCCGGTCGCGCCCTGTCAAGGAAGAGCGGTTTCCGCATGTCGATGTCTTCGTGCCCACCTATAACGAAGACGCCCATCTCCTCGGCAATACGCTCGCCGCCGCAAAAGCAATGGATTATCCGGCCGATAAACTGCATGTCTGGCTGCTGGATGATGGCGGCACGCTGCAAAAACGCAATTCCAACAAGCTGCTCGAAGCCCAGGCTGCCATTGCGCGGCACAATGAACTGAGGCAGCTCTGTGAGGCACTCAGCGTCAATTACCTGACGCGCGAGCGCAATGAACATGCCAAGGCGGGCAATCTCAACAATGGCATGCAGCATTCGACGGGCGAGCTCATCGCCGTCTTCGACGCTGACCACGCGCCCGCCCGGGACTTCCTGCGCGAGACGGTCGGCTATTTCGACGACGACCCGAAGCTCTTCCTCGTGCAAACGCCGCACTTCTTCATCAATCCAGATCCGCTGGAGCGCAATTTGCGCACTTTCGACAGGATGCCGAGCGAAAATGAGATGTTTTACGGCATCATCCAGCGGGGCCTCGACAAATGGAACGCTGCCTTCTTCTGTGGCTCGGCCGCAGTTCTCAGCCGTCGCGCGCTGCAATCCACCAATGGCTTTAGCGGCATCAGCATCACTGAAGACTGTGAGACCGCATTGGCGTTGCATGGCGCAGGCTGGAATAGCATTTATGTCGACAAGCCGCTGATCGCCGGTCTGCAGCCTGCCACCTTCGCAAGTTTCATCGGCCAACGCAGCCGCTGGGCGCAAGGCATGATGCAGATCCTGCGCTTTCGGTTTCCGCTCTTAAAGCGCGGCCTGTCGATTCCCCAGCGCCTTTGTTACATGTCCTCGACGCTGTTCTGGCTCTTCCCGTTCCCGCGTACGATCTTCCTGTTCGCGCCGCTCTTTTATCTGTTCTTCGACCTTGAAATATTCACAGCCTCCGGCGGCGAGTTTCTGGCCTATACGCTTGCCTATATGCTCGTGAACTTGATGATGCAGAACTATCTTTATGGTTCGTTCCGCTGGCCCTGGATATCGGAACTTTACGAGTATGTGCAGACAGTCCACCTTTTACCTGCCGTCATTTCCGTCATGATCAATCCACGAAAACCAACCTTCAAGGTCACGGCAAAGGACGAATCGATTTCGGTCAGCCGCCTTTCGGAAATCAGCAGGCCCTTTTTCGTTATTTTTGCCGTGCAGATCATTGCGCTCGCCATTACGATCTATCGCATCTATGCCGAGCCCTACAAGGCGGATGTGACGCTCGTTGTCGGCGGGTGGAACCTTTTCAATCTCATCATGGCAGGCTGCGCGCTTGGCGTGGTTTCCGAGCGCGGCGAGCGTGCCGCTTCGCGGCGTGTGCGCGTCAATCGGCGCTGCGAATTCGGCGTCAACGGCAAATGGCATACCGCCTCGATCGAGGACGTCTCGGTTCACGGAGCACGTCTCCATGTCTTCAACAAGCAACTCGACCCGATGACGATCGGCGCCGAAGGCGAAATCCGCTTCCGCCCTTACAGCGGTGCTGACCTCGAAACTTTGCCGCTCATCGTTCGCAACATGGAGCAGGACGGCGATATCATGGCTGTCGGCTGCCAGTATATCCCGAAGAGCGCGCTTGATCATCGCCTGATCGCCGATTTGATCTTTGCCAATTCCGACCAATGGGCGCAGTTTCAGGAATCGCGCCGCCGCAATCCGGGCCTCATCCGCGGAACCATCTGGTTCCTTGGTCTATCGCTCTATCAGACAAGCCGCGGGCTCATTTATTTCTTCCGCAGCATGCGGCCGGAGCGCGAAGCGCAGCAGCAGATGGCAAAGGCGAACGGCTGATGAGGACGGGTCTTGCCGCTGCACTGTTTCTCATCAGCACCTCGGCGCTCACTTGGGCTCAGACTGCACTGGCGCCTGCGCCCTTTGACATGTCGCCTGAGCGCCCGGCCGGTCTTCATCCCATGGTGCCGCGCCTGACGTTGCCTGATCCAACCGTGACACCGCCTGTTACGGTTCCAGCCGCACCGTCCGTCCCTGCCGCTCCGCCGAAACCTTCCCCATCATTTCCCGGCACTGCAAATTCCGCTCGGCCGCAAGCCGTCCAGCCTGCCGGCACCCCGGCGGAGACGGCCGGCGGCATGCGCCGCTACGTCGTTCCCTTCGACAGATTCGGTCTGGAGGGCGAATACGACCGAAAGTCGTGGAGCGTCTACCTCACTCCAGAACAGGCAGCCGCGCCGGCAAAATTCAATTTCGCCTACCAGAATTCCATCGTCGTTGCGCCGGAAGCCTCGCAGATCACCGTGCTCATCAACAACCGTCCGATCGGTCAAAAGCAGATCGGCTCACCCGACACACCCTCCCAAGTCAGCTTCGATGTTCCGCGTGGTCTGTTACAGCCCGGCGCAAACCTTTTGACCTTCGAGGCAAGCCAGCGCCACCGCACGGATTGTACGATCCAGTCGACTTATGAGCTCTGGTCCAATATCGATCCTGCGCAGACCCATCTGAGCTTCGAAGGGCAAGAAGCCGCAAAGTTGTCAAGCACGGATGCCATCCGTGCGGTCGGCGTCGACGGGTCCGGCAGAACGGAATTCGACCTTCTCGTTCCAGCCCTTGAGCAGCCTGGCACGACGAAGCCGCTGCTTCGCCTCGCACAGGGGCTCTCCGTGCTGAGTGGTATGCCGAACCAATCCATCTCCTTCAGCGTCGACAGGCTGCCGGCAGCCGGTCCCGGCAGGCTTACCGTTCTCGTCGGCACGACTTCCGAGCTGCAGCCCTATTTTCCAGACCTGCCACCGGCGGCGCACTCCGCAGCTCTTTCGACATTCGTCCCCGATCCGCGCACTGGCTCGCCCGTGCTTCTGATCAGTGGCCCTTCGTGGCAGGCAATCGCCTCGGCTATCGATACCATCGTCTCCCCAACTGATCGTGCCCCGGGCATCAGGCGCGATGCGCTGACCACCGAGCGCTGGAGCGCGCCAAACGCACCGTTGATACTTAAGGATACGCGGCTCACATTTGCCGATCTGGGCGTAAAGACGACAGAGTTTTCCGGTCGGCGTTTTCGGACGAACTTCAATGTCGCGGTTCCTTCCGACTTCTATGCGAATGCCTATGGAGAAGCGACGGTTCTGCTGGACGCGGCCTATACCGGCAGCGTCCTTCCCGGCAGCCATATCGACATCTATGTCAACGGCAATATCGCCTCGACGATGCCGATTACCGGAACCGGCGGCGGCATCCTCCGTCATCTGCCGATCCGCGTGGCCATGCGCCACTTCAAGCCGGGCCTCAATTCCCTCAGTCTTGAAGCAATCCTCATGACGAGCGATGACAACATATGTGTACCCGGTGCGACCGCCTCGACCACGTCGCGCTTTGCCTTGTTCGATACGACTGAGTTCCGCATGCCGGATTTCGCCCGCGTCGGGCAGCGTCCCAATCTTGCCGCCATGGCCGGTACCGCCTACCCCTATGGACGGCTTGCCGGTCCGATGCCGCTCTTCATAGACCGCATCGACGCCGACACGCTTTCTGCCGCGGCCACGCTGCTTGGCCAGATGGCGGTTGTTTCCGGTCGCCCCATGAACATAGAGCCGACGGCTTCGCCAGGCACGATCGGTGATCAGGAGGCCGTGTTCATCGGTTCCATCTCGCAATTGCCGGCGGCGGTCTTGTCCCAACTGAATATCTCCACGGCAAGCCAGGCCACTTGGCGCCCGGTACCGGATACGCAGGTGGTCCAGCCGGACACCAATTCCGCTTTCGACCAATGGCGCTCGAAGGTGAGCAGCGGCGCATGGCGCGGTCAGGTCACGGCGTTCCAGGAGTGGCTGCGCGAGAACTTCGACATCTCGCTGAGTTCGCTGCAATTTGTACCGAGAGCAGAAGCCGTTTTCACGCCGTCCAATGTGGCGAGCCTGATGATTGCGCAAGGCGCCAGCCCGACCGGCGCCGGGGCCTGGACAGTCGTAACCGCCCCCTCGGCAAAGGACCTGCGCGAGGGTATCGATGCTGTGACGGAGCAGCGCAACTGGCCGCAGATTTCCGGACACATTACCACCTATTCCGGCAAGACCGGTGAGATCGAAACCGTACCGGTCTCGCGTTTCGACTTCGTGCCATCACAGCCTTGGTCGCTTGCGAACTTTAGGCTGATCGCCGCAAACTGGCTCTCCACCAATATCCTCTCCTATGCCTTTCTGCTCGTCGTTCTTTCGATTCTCCTCGGCATGGCGACCTCGGGCATGCTGAGCAGACTGGGCAGGGGCAAATGAAGAGGATCGTGGCAACGGTGCTGGCTTGTGCACTCGCTTTTGCGATGGCTGTCGAACCCCTTCAGGCCCAACAGGTGCTCGTCGATCCAAAGGCGTGGGCTGCCTACAAGGTGCAGTTTCTCGATCCGAGCGGCCGTGTCATCGACAACGGCAACGGCAACATCAGCCACAGCGAGGGCCAGGGTTACGGTCTGTTGCTTGCCTACCTCGCCAACAGCCCCGCCGATTTCGAGCAGATATGGTATTTCACCCGGACGGAACTCCTGCTGCGCGATGATGGACTTGCTGTATGGAAATGGGATCCTTTGGCCAAACCGCATGTGACGGACACCAACAACGCCTCGGACGGCGACATGCTGATTGCCTATGCGCTTGCGCTCGCTGGCACCTCCTGGAACAGGAGCGATTATATTGAGGCCGCTGCCAGAATGGCCCAAGCGCTCCTTTCCGAAGCAGTGGTGGAGGCCGGTGGCCGTACGCTGCTCTTGCCCGGCGTCGAAGGTTTTACACCACCCGGCCGGAGAGATGGGCCGGTGGTCAACCCCTCCTACTGGATCTTCGAGGCGATCCCGGTGATGGCGCTGCTTGCGCCGTCAGACCGGTGGCAGAAGCTGTCCGATGACGGCCTTGCACTCGTGAAATCCCTGCAATTCGGCCCGCGCAAACTGCCTGCTGAATGGGTAAGCCTTGCCCGCCGGCCGGCACCAGCCGAAGGTTTTGATGCGGAATTCGCCTACAACGCTGTTCGTATCCCGCTTTATCTCGCAAGGGCAGGGATTACCGACAAGGCCCTGCTTTCCAGGCTGCAAGATGGAATGACCGCAGATGGTGCTCCGGCGACAATCGATCTTGCCACGGGTAGCGTGAAGACGGTGCTTGCTGACCCAGGTTATCGAATTGTTAACGATGTTGTGGCCTGTGTGCTCAACGGCAAGAAATTGCCCCCGACGGCCCGGCAGTTTTTGCCTGCGCTCTATTATCCGTCCACGCTCCAGTTGCTCGGGCTGGCCCTTGTCGTGAAGAAACATCCGGAGTGTCTGTGAAGTCGTCCCTCATCGCATTATCGGCTGCAGCGGTGGTGGCCATCGTAATAACCGGGGTGAAGGACCGTGCCGCGCTGGTGGAGAAATTCGGCACCGGACGCTCGAACCTTCAGACGGACCGTCAGATGCAGCCGGACACGCCCAGCAGCCGGCCGATCGATGTCCAGGCGGTCGCCGACCGTCTTCAGGAGGCGACACCGGTGCTGACGGCTCAGGCGCCTCAACCTCAGCAGGCGCCCGTCCCCCCGGCTCAGCCGCAGCCTGCCGAGAAGGGGCGGCCGGCCCATCAGCCGGCAGCGCCGCAACCGGCAGCTCAGCCGAAGGTCGACGAAAGCGCGCTGCGGTATTTTGCAAGCCGCGGCGACAAGGTTCGCCTGCAGGCCGAAATCTCCCGTCTTCAAGCGCTCTATCCGAAGTGGGTGCCGCCCGCCGATCCGCTGGCCGTGCCGCAAAGCGGCGATAAGCAGCTCGAAACCATGTGGCAGCTTTATGCGGAGGGGCGCTATGCAGAGCTTCGCAAAGCTATCGCCGACCGCCGGACGGCTGATAGCGGCTGGCAGCCGCCCGCTGACCTGCTCGATCGCGTGGATGTCGCGGAAGCCCGGGCGCGGCTTGTGAATGCGTCCGACCTCAAACAGTATACAACAGTCATCGAGATCGGCGCTGCGACCCCGATCCTTCTGACCTGCAGCGATATCGATGTCTTGTGGCGCGTCGCCGAAGCCTTCGTCCATACAGGAAGAGAACCGCGCAGCGTAGATGCCTACAGCTACATCCTGAAGAACTGCACGAACCCGCAGGAGCGCCTTGCGAGCGTCCAGAAGGCCTCGGCGTCGCTGCCCTATCAGGCCATGCAGCGGCTGCTTGCCCTCGAGCAGCCTGCCGTGAGCGGCGCGCGCGAGTTCGATGGCATCCGTGACGAGCTCGCTCGCCGCTTCGTCGCTGACGGCAACGCCGATCCGAAGCTTGATGTCGCGGCAGACTATGTATCGCGTGTCGCGCGTCTCGCGGAAACCCAGGGGCTCGCTTCTGATGCGCTCTTGCTGGGCTGGTATCAGCTTCGACGCGAAAATGCGCCGGAGGCGGAGACGTGGTTTCGCGCAGCCCGTGCCAAGCAGGATTCGGCATCCGCTTCACAGGGCCTGGCACTGGCGCTTGTCGCCCGCAAGGCGCCTCAGGAGGCTGAGGATGTGATGTACAGGTGGCGCAGCGATTCCAAGGATGCCAGCGATACCTATCTTGCCGCTGCTGCCAATCTGATGGCTTTGCAGCCGCCCGCCAATATAAGCGAAGACGTACTTGGTCGCATGGCAAAGGAGGTCATTGCGCAGAAATACGTGCCGGCCGCGCAGCAATTCGGCTGGTATGCACGCTCGCTCAATCAGCCGCAGACTGCAGCGCGCTGGTTTGAAACTGCACTTCGCTGGAAACCGGACGACGAACCTTCCGCCTATGGTCTTGCCATCACCCGTGAGCAACTGAACGATCGCAGGGGGGTCGCGGAGGTCCAGCGGCTTTGGGCCGGCCGCTCTCAGCGCATCGCCACGCTTGACGATACATCGCTATCGGCGTCCTCCGTCGAGGCACCGGTTCAAGCGCCCGCCCGGCTTCCACAAAGCGTTGCGCGTGCGGCTGTGCCAGCTCAACCGGCTTACGGAGGAAGCGCAACCGAGCCTCCGGGCTTGGCTGTGCGAACCGAAGGATCGGCAATGGAGAGAGTGACTGTGCAGCGAGGCACCCGCAAGCCGCGCGGCTGCTCGACCACGACGGATGCGAGCCTCCTCAGCCCCGATGCCGCGCTCAGCCGCGGCTGGTGCCTGATGGATCTCAATCGTCCGATGGAAGCTGTTGCCGCTTTCGAAAGAGCCTTGAAGGGGTCTGCGCGGCAGACGCGCGAAGACGCCGCCTATGGACAGAGTCTCGCTTATCTGCGCGCCGGCCTGTCCAACAATGCAGCCGTTGCGGCAACGCGTGCGCCTCAGAGCCGTGAGCGCGCCGCCGAACTCCAGGTTTCAATCCTTGCTGACCGGGCACTCGCCGCTTATGGCGCCAAGCGGTATCGCGAGACGCTGATCTATCTCGATCAGCGGGCGCAGATCAAACGCGAGACGATCGATCTCATGGTGTTGCGCGGCTATTGTTATCTGAATCTGGAAATGTATGGCGATGCCGCACGGATATTCAATGCGGCCGCCGCCACTGGCAGTAAGGATGCCAACAGAGGGCTTGCCGACCTCAAGCGAGCCACGCGCCCAGAGACGTCGGGCTGATCCCGCTTTGGCCCGCAGCGCCGCTGTCGGCGTCCCGTCAGAACCATCGTTCTCACGCAGCCCTTGCCAGTTCGACGCGGTTTCGGCCAGCGGTCTTGGCGCGATAGAGCGCTCTGTCTGCGGCCTCGATTGTTGCACGAATATTGGTGCCGCTAGAATCGACAACCGCGACGCCGATGCTGACAGTAACCTTGATTGCGGTAACACCGACGATCAAATCTTCTGACTCGATTGCATGGCGGATCTTCTCGGCAACGGTTGAGGCGTCGCCCTCTTCGGTATTTGGAAGAAGAATGATGATCTCTTCGCCCCCGTAGCGAGCCGCGACATCGGTCTTGCGCACGGTCCGGCGAATGAGGTCGGCGACCCGGGAAAGTACGGTGTCGCCCACAGTGTGTCCCCAGGTATCGTTGATCTTTTTGAAGTGGTCGACGTCGAGCATGACGATCGAGAAAGGCCGCCCGCGATTGCTCGCCTCCTCGGCGCAGCGGTCGGCGGCCCGCTGGAAGACGCGGCGATTAGGCAGCTTCGTCAAAGGGTCGACGCTCGCCTCATTCTCAAGCGCCCGCACCATCCGGACCCGCTGTTTTTCGCGCTCAAGCAGATCGGCAAGAAGGAGGACACCGAGAATATTGGCAAGCATGACGGGAGCCGCAGCGCTTAGAAAGAGGTCCCTGGCGACATCCGGAGGCAGAAAGACAAGGACGATGAAGGAAGAGACAGTCGCAAGGCCGAGCAGCAGCGATCTCCACCAACCGGTGCCGATTCTGTGACGGGGTATGAGCGTGCTGGCGTAGCCGCAGAGCGCTACAAGGATGACGCTCGCCGCGCCGCCCGTCGCGCCGACGCCGCCAAGAACCAAACGGTGCGCGCCCATCATTGCTGCAGCAATGATGGTGCCAATCGGTCCTGCGTAGAGAGGGGAGAGAACCAGAAGAATGGATCGGGCGTCATAGATAAGCCCGGGCCTCATCACGATCGGATCGTTCATGGAAAGAATGCCGCCGAGACCAAACAAAAGGCCTGCCGCAACGCCCCTCATCAATCTTTGGCTGATGGTGCGAATGACCCAAGCATAGCCATAAACGACTAAGACAGCCAACGCCAAGACACGTATGTAAGCGGCGACGATTTCGCTGATTTCCATGCTTCTCTGTTAAATGTCAGATGACACCGGTACGTGATTCCAAATGATCACCGATAGATGGCAGCCGTCTCGCACAAGACAAGGGCCGCGCTGTCGAACGTGCCACAGGCGCGGACTCCGGTCGCGGCTGGCGCAGGCGGAGAGACCGCCCTCCGCTCCGGCGTGGCAGGAGTAGCCAGTCACATACCGGATGCGCTTAAGCCTTGCTGCTTCTGCCTTTGGGACAACCGTCCGATCGGCCAGACGAAATCGGCTCTCTTCGTCGGGTCTACCTGACCGACGGTGGCGTCTCGAAGCGGGCGATCTCGGCACCGGCTTGCAGATAGGCGCCGGCTTGGGCCTTGATCCGGATCTTGCCGGCCCGCGATGCCGTCACCAGGGTTTCCATCTTCATCGCTTCTATCACCGCGATTAGGTCACCTGCCGCCACTTCCGCGCCATCCTCGACCTTGAAGGCCTGCAGCGTACCTGAGATCGGCGTAGTCACGCTCGAGATGTCTTCCGCCCTGGCCGCAGTCACCAGCCCGGTGTCTTGGCCTGCAAGCCCACCGAGACCGGCCAGCAGTGCGACCGGAATGCCGATCTCATGGCGCCTGCCGTCAATTTCCATATGGGTGCGGATCAGCGAGGGATCGGCAACCGGCTCTGGCCGGGCTTCCGCTTCAAGATGATTGGCGAAATCGGTCTCGATCCAGCGCGTATGCACCTTGAAGCCGCTTTCGCCCGTAAAATCCTTCATCTCGATCGCGGCGCGATGGAAGGGCAGAACCGTCGCGATGCCGTCGATCTTGAATTCTCGGAGCGCGCGGCGGGCGCGTCTTAGCGCCTCGTCGCGAGTGGCGCCGGTGACGATCAGTTTCGCCATGAGCGAATCGAAGGTGCCAGGCACCGTCGAGCCGGAGACGACGCCGCTGTCAACACGGATGCCAGGCCCGGCGGGAGGGTCGAAGACGGTGATTGTACCCGGCGTTGGCAGGAAGCCTCGGCCTGGATCCTCGGCATTGATACGGAACTCGATCGAATGGCCACGCGGGACAGGCGTCTCGGTGACGCGCAGGGGCAGGCCGTCGGCGATACGGAACTGTTCGATGACGAGGTCGATGCCGGTTGTCTCCTCGGTTACTGGATGCTCGACTTGCAGGCGGGTGTTCACTTCAAGGAAGGAGATCGTGCCGTCGCCACCGAGCAGAAATTCGACGGTACCTGCGCCACAATAGCCGGCGGCAGCGCAGATCTTCTTCGCAGCATCGTGGATCGATTGGCGTTGGGTGTCGCTGAGGAAGGGGGCGGGGGCCTCCTCGACGAGCTTCTGATTGCGCCGCTGCAGCGAGCAATCACGCGTGCCAAGCACCAGCACATTGCCGTGTTTGTCGGTCAACACCTGCGCTTCTACGTGGCGCGGACGGTCGAGGAAGCGCTCGAGGAAACACTCGCCACGGCCGAAGGCGGCCTTGGCCTCGCGGACTGCAGATTCATAAAGCTCTGCTACTTCCTCCATCCTCCAAGCGACCTTCAGGCCACGGCCGCCGCCCCCGTGGGCAGCCTTAATGGCAACGGGCAACCCATGCTCTTCGGCAAAGGCGATGACTTCGGCAGCCGACTTGGCCGGGCCGTCGCTACCGGCAACCAGCGGCGCGCCGACGCTGGTCGCGATCCGCCGCGCCTCGACTTTGTCGCCCAATGCCTCAATGACATGCGGATCGGGCCCGATCCAGGTGAGGCCAGCATCGATCACCGCACGGGCGAATTCGGCCCGTTCGGACAAAAAGCCATAGCCCGGATGCACTGCATCTGCACCGGAGCGCTTGGCAATGCTTATCAATTTGTCGATGTCGAGGTAGGTCTCGTCCGGACGGGCGCCGACGAGCCCATGGGCCTCGTCGGCCAGCTTGACGAAGAGCGCATCCATGTCTGGATCGGCATAGACGGCGACAGATTGCAGGCCGTGATCGCGACAAGCCCGGATGATGCGCACTGCGATCTCGCCGCGATTGGCGATCAGGACTTTCTTCATGATGTCTCCTCACTTGATTTTAGTCGTCACCGATCGCGAGCCTTGGCGGGCTGAATATCGGCGAAAGCCGTCACGGGCCGGAATCGTATTTTGGCATGGACCGGGATTTGTCCGGCGAGATCGAGATGGTATTCGGCGACCGTGCCGATGACCGGATAGCCGCCAGTCAGCGGATGGTCGGCGAGGAAGAGGAGCGGCTGGCCGCTGTGCGGCACCTGGATTGCGCCGGTCGCCGTCCCTTCGCTCGGCAATTCCGCCTTGTCCTTGCGCTCCAACGGGACATCGCCGGAAAGGCGGATACCGACGCGGTTGGACTGCGGTGTCACCTGCCAGAGTTGGCCGGAGAGGGTGGCGATACCAGCCTCGGTGAACCAGTCGCTGCGCGGCCCCATGATCACGTCGAGCGTGATGGTTTCGTCCGCTGCCGGATGGTCGAAGGCCGGCGCTTCATGAAGCGAAACGCTGGTTAGGGCCGAGCTATCATTGTTGATAGCCAGCACTGCGCCTGCGGCGACAGGGTCGGGACCGACAACGGCCAGCGTATCGGTCGAAGCGCTGCCGAGTATCGGCCTAACGGCAAATCCGCCGCGGATGGCGAGATAGCTGCGCATACCTCTCGGTGCATGGCCGAGCGTCACGACATCGCCCGGTTCAAGCGGGATTGGCTGGTAGGTCCCGGCGCTCATCGTGCGGTCAGCTGCATCGCGGATGCTGATCGGGCAGGGCGCGCCGGTGAGCGCCATGACGGTGCGGCCAGAAACCTCGAAGGAAAAACCGCCAAGCGTGATTTCGAGGCAGGGCATGCCGGCCGGATTGCCGACCACGCGATTGGCCGCCTTGAGTGCACCCTGGTCAAGCGCGCCGGAGGATGAGACCCCCTGGTCGGTCTTGCCGAAGCGGCCGAGGTCCTGGAACAGTGCCGGGATGGGGGCGGCACGAACCTTGAGCGTAGCGCTGTCCGACGCGACTACTGGTGGGCGGGCGACCAGGGTCTTGGTCGTGGTTCTGGTCGTTGAGACTGCTTTCTTTTTGAGATCGAAGAAGTGCACCCGGTAGCCGGGCTGAAGAAGTGCTGGCGGATCGCGCGATAGGTCCCACATCTTTTTCGGCGTCGTGCCGACGATTTGCCAGCCGCCGGGGCTCGCCTGCGGATAGACACCGCTGAAAGCGCCGGCCAAAGCAACCGAGCCGGCCGGGATCCTTGTGCGCGGGCTCTGGCGGCGCGGCACCTGCAGTGCCGCATCGCCGCCGGTGAGATAGCCAAAGCCGGGCGCAAAGCCGCAAAAAGCCACGGTGAATTCGCTGTGGGTATGGCGGCGGATGACGTCCTCGACAGACAAGCCCGTAAGGTCCGCGACATCTGCCAAGTCCTCACCATCGTAGCAAACGGGGATTTCGACGAGCTTGTCGGAGGGTGCCGCGCGCATCGACAGATCGCGTGTCGCGATCTCGCCGGCCAGCTTTTCCAGCGTCAGCTTTGCCGGCCGCAAGCGGATCATCAGCGTGCGGGCCGCAGGCACCATGTCCTCGATACCTTCCAGCGGATCAGCTTTGAGCGCGGCAAACAGCGCCAGCGTCTCGTCGAGATCGGCGAGTTCGACAAGCATGGTTGTCAGGCTGACAGGCAGGAAACGCATGGGAACCTCAAGCGTGATAGGCGGAATCGGGAATGTCGGTGATGAACATGTGTCCTGGCGCGTGGGTGATCGCAAAGGGGACACGGGAGGCCATCACGGCCGCCTGCGGGGTGACGCCGCAGGCCCAGAAGACCGGGACCTCGCCCGGCTCGATGCGCACCGGATCGCCAAATTCCGGCGTGGCGAGATTCTTGATTCCAATCGCTTCCGGCGTGCCGACATGCACGGGTGCGCCATGCACTGCCGGGAAGCGTCCCGAGATGGTCGCGGCGTCTGCCACTCGCGACGCTTGGATCGGCCGCATGGAAACAACCATGTTCCCATGCAGGCGGCCGGCCGGCCGGCAAGGCCTGTTGGTCAGATACATCGGCACATTGGACTTGTCCGTGATGTGGCGGATCTCGATCCCGGCCTCCGCCATCGGTGTCTCGAAGGTGAAGCTACAGCCGATCAGGAAGCTGACGAGGTCGGGATATTCAGCCCAGGCTGCCGTCGCATCCGCTGTCTCTTCGGCGAGCTTTCCATCACGCCAGATGCGATAGAGCGGCAGATCAGTGCGAAGGTCGGCACCGGGTGCAAGCAGGGTCGCATGAGAACCCGGATCGGAGACATCGAGCACCGGACAAGCCTTTGGATTGCGCTGCGCATAGAGCAGGAAATCGAAGGCCCAGTCGCGCGGCAGCACGATCATATTAGCCTGGGTGAAGCCCGGCGCGACGCCCGAGGTCGGCTCGACGCTGCCTGCCCGATAGCGTTCGCGGGCCTTTTGAGCCGGCCCAGCTTTGATGTGGCGAAGATGTTCGATGGCGATCATTACATGTCTCTCGCAGGTCGGTCAGGCGGCCAGGAAGGAGCGGACGGCAATCCCGTCGACTTCGAAGACGCGGCGGATCTCCGTGGCGATGGAGACAGCGCGGGGGCTGTCGCCATGCACGCAGATCGACTGGGCGTCGATTTTGATGGTCGAGCCGTCGATCGCTTCGAGCGTACCTTCATGGGCAAGCTGCAGCATGCGGCGAGCGATCAGCTGGGGATCATGCAGGACGGCACCCGGTTCACGGCGTGAGACAAGGTCGCCATCGGGCGTATAGGCCCGGTCGGCAAAGGCTTCCGCCACGGCCTTCAAGCCGCAGTCGCGGGCGAGCTTGAGAATTGGCGTATTTGCAAGACCCATCAGCACCAAGGAGGGATCCACCGCCTTGATGCCGTCGATCACTGCCTGGCCTTGATTCGGGTCGCGAGCGATGCGGTTGTAGAGAGCGCCGTGCGGCTTGACGTAACCGACGGTGACATCGGCTGCCGCTGCGATGCCCTTCAGTGCGCCGATCTGATAGATGACATCGGCGGTCAGTTCGTGGCTTGCGACATCCATGTCGCGCCGGCCGAAGCCGACGCGATCAGGATAGGAGACATGCGCGCCGATCAAAACGCCCTTTTCAGCTGCGGCCCTGACGGTTCTTAGAATACCGAGCGGGTCGCCGGCATGAAAGCCGCAGGCGACATTGGCGCTGGAGACGAGGGCGAGCATAGCGGTGTCGTCGCCCATGCCCCATGCGCCATAGCTTTCGCCGAGATCGCTGTTCAGATCGATGGCAGTCATATCAGGTCTCCTTAGGCGGTCAGAAGCGCGAAGATCGGGCCGATTGACTTGTAGCCCATGTACCAGGTGAGGACGCAAGCCAGCACGCCGAGCACCAGCAGCCAGCGCGGATAGCGATAGCCACCCATCAGGTCAGAGCGAGCCCAGGCAGCATAGATGAAAATCGACAGGCCGATCGGCAGAATGAGACCGTTCAGGCCGCCGACGAAGACCAGCATCTGAGCCGGTGGGGTGGTGATAATCACATAGAAGAACAGCGATACCGCGATGAAGATCACGGTCGCGATATTGCGGGCTCTCTCACCAAGGTCCCGCTTGAAGATCGTGAGGAAGGAAACCGACGTATAGGCAGCGCCGATAACCGAGGTGATGGCGGCAGCCCACAGGATAATACCGAAGATGCGCATGCCCACATCGCCGGCGGCGGCCTCAAAGGCTTGGGCGGCCGGATTGGCACCCTTGCCTGAGACATCGATTACGACACCGCTGGCGACTACGCCGAGCACAGCGAGAAAGAGGACGTAGCGCATGACGCCGGTGACGGCGATGCCAGTGAGCGCTGCGCGGTTGACGGCGCCGAGGTTTTCGATGCCGACCGTGCCCTTGTCGAGCAGGCGATGGGCCCCGGAATAGGTGATGTAGCCACCGACCGTGCCGCCGACGATAGTGGTGATCGTGGCGAAATCGACGGTTGCCGGCAAAAAGGTCTGGAACAGTGCTTCGCCAACCGGCGGGGCCGATACGACGGCCACATAGAGCGTCAATGCGATCATCAGGATACCGGCGAAGATGATGAAGCGGTCGACGGCCATGCCGGCGCGCTTCGATAAGAAGATGCCGATAGAAAGAACCGCGCTGATTGCGCCGCCAATTTTCGGATCAAGCCCGATCATCGCATTGATACCAAGACCCGTGCCCCCGATATTGCCAATATTGAAGAATAATCCGCCGACGATCACCAGAACAGCAAGCAGATAGCCAGCGCCCGGGATTGCCGCATTGGCGAGATCGGAGGCACGCATGCGCGTCAGAGTCACGATTCGCCAGATGTTCAGCTGCACGACGAAATCAATGACAATCGAGGAGAGGATCGCAAAAGCGAAAGCCGCGCCGAGTTTGGTGGTAAATGTTGCCGTCTGGGTGATGAATCCCGGGCCAATGGCCGAGGTAGCCATCAGGAAGACCGCAGCCGTTAGTGCTGCGCGCCGCGACCTGAGCGACATGCCAGACGATGCGGCCGATGCGCCCGATGCGCCCTCTGTGGATGAAATAGATAGCTGTTCCATAAACCCCTCTCCTTATGCGGCCCTCCCGCAGTTCCTCGGACGGGCCATGTGAGTTTTGACACGAGCCAGCGTCGTCGCGTTTCTTGACGATGTCAAGATTGTTCAACGATATTAATTTATCGTTCTACTATATTGCCGAGCTGTTGAGCAATCTGAGCATTTCATGAGCGATGGCCGATTACCCATTTTGCAACACCCGCCCGCGCGCTTGTCACCGTTCGTGCCCTTAAGGAAAATGTCTGACTGGCCGCGATTGACGTTTGCCGCCGTGGCCCGATTGGCCGTGTCGTTCGCCCCATGGTTCCCATTGAGCGAGAACCGCTATATCGATGCGCAAGGGGATGGATGCTTCATCCATTTCCATGCAGAAGGGGCTTTGATGGCAGAACAGGATACCGTATCGGCGCTTGCGCCGCGCCTGGCGGAGGAGATCCGCGACATGCTGATCGCGGGCGAATTGAAGCCGGGGCAGCGCCTGTCGGAGGCAGCGCTCAGCGCCGGCCTGGATGTGTCGCGCAACTCACTGCGCGAAGCCTTCCGGCTCTTGACCAAGGAAAATCTCTTGCGCCACGAGCCCAATCGCGGCGTCTTTGTCGCCACGCCGAGCATGGCCTCAATCATCGACATCTATCGTGTGCGCCGCATGATCGAATGCCAGGCGCTTGCAAAGGCCTATCCCAAGCATCCGGCGGTGGTGCGCATGCGCTCGGCGGTCGAGCGCGCCAGGGTCGCGCGCGATCGCAAGGATTGGGCAATGGTCGGCAGCGAAAACATGGTCTTTCATGCGGCGATCGTCGATCTTGCCGACAGTCAGCGCCTGAATGCTTTCTACGCGCAGATCGCCGCAGAGCTGCGTCTCAGCTTCGGCCTTCTCGCCGATCCCGAATTGTTGCACGCGCCCTATGTCGATCTCAATGGCGCTATTCTCGAAAAGCTCGAGGCGGGATTGACGGCCGAAGCTTCTACAGCGCTCGAAGCGTATCTGATGCAGTCTGAGCGCACAGTTCTCGCCGCCTTCTCGCGGATCGATCCGGGCAAATGATCCCGCAATGATCCAGCAGCTAATAGCATGGTCTCAGACCACGCACGCCGCCGGCGAGCCGCTTCGTCGTGAAGCAGCAGCGCCGGCGGGCTTGCCGAAGAATTGCTGGCACCATTTCGCGCTTGTTGTCGTGCGAAACGCGAACGGATACTCGATACTAATTTGCCGCAACCCTTCGCGCGAGCGCCATCACATAGTCATCGGCGATGTCGGCCAAGGTCAAAGCGACCTCCGGCTCCTTCCATCCCGCAGCAAGTGCCCTTTGCACGAAATCTTGAAATGCCGCTGCAAGGACCTCCTCGCGCTCGACGGCTCGATATGGATCACTTGCGCCATGTTGCGGGTTGCTGATCTGTATAGTCGGACGGGTAAATTCCATTGATATGCCCCCTAGAGGTTGCGCTATTTGCATGGAGAGTACATTCGTTCATGTACCCGGCTTCTCTCGTCTGAACTGCTATTATGCTTCATTTCTAATAACTTAAGTGTCGCGTGTCGTTAGCCACGCATCCCGAAACTTGCAGCAGCGTCCATTTTTGCAATCACCGATCGGCGATCCGGAATTTTACCCTCGGTGGCGATGATATTCTGTCAAGCAAACATGCCCGTGGTCCTGCGGCGAGGCGGCGACCAGTAAAAAGGCTTGATCGCGAGGAGACCGCCGGGCTGCTTTGGACCTATCGCCATCGGCTGGACAATGGAGCATTCGTTTATGTGGCGGCACACGATCGATGTGTGCGCCAAGAGATATGAGGTCATCAATGCCACAGGTCGCCTGCTCTAATAAAGAACGGGCCGGGACTAGCGACTATGGCCGAGCGTCTTTAGCCATTTGTTGAAGGAAGGAGCGCTCTCGACTTCTGACATTGGTGCGACAGCATGCCCAAGATAGAGCGGAACGGCTACATTTCTCGCCTCACGCGGACTGTAGCCAAACTCCTTGCTGAATGCCCGGCTGAAATGGGCAGCAGAAGAAAAGCCGACAGCAAAGGCGATATCGACGATTTGCTGCCGATTGCTGACGTCACTCAGGGCAGCGTGAGCAGACAAAAGCCGCCGGCGCTGAATATAGTGATGAACTCCGCCATCCGGCTCGAACACCTGATAGAGGCGGGTGCGCGAAACACCGAGTTCCCGGCATATTCGATCCGTCGTGAGATCCGGCGACATCAAATTGCGCTGGACGAAGCGGCGCACGCGCTCCATCAAAGCCAACGTGCTGTGTTGCTCAGGTACGGCGATATTCGAAGCCGATGCTGAAACGCAGGTCAAAATCATATCACGTGTGGTCTGGACGACGTGGGGGAGGTCCACAGCAGCCAGACGTGAAAGGTTTGCCTCGACACCATCGAGATATTCGATCAGCAGTTTGGTGTAGGTTCCCGACAAGGCGATATTGTTTTTGATTTCGCTGGAGGCGGGAACATCAAAAAGCAGTTCGCGCGGCAAATAAAGCGAGAGGACTCGTGCCTCGGTTGATCGGCCTCGAAAGGGATGGCCCAAAGAACGCAGCTCCACCTTCCCTGGCTCGCCCTCCGAGACATGCCCATCAACTTCCGTCCATGTCCGGCCGTTGCGCAGGACCGAAATGTGCCAATGATCGATGAGATTTGACCGCACCTTTGCCTCCGATCGTATATAGCTGTGGGCAGGTGTGCTTTGTTGAACGACGAGCATGCCGCCGAGATTCCAGGCCGCATGATCGGCTACAAACTCCGCTTGCGATGGGGAATCCGGACGCCGGATGTCGATAAGGGGAGCGACATAAGCTTGCCAGGCCGCAAATTGATCTGCCGGTTCCAGCTCGCGCGTGGAAAACAGCAATGGTTCCAACGCTGGCGGAGCCGGAGGCTCTTCATTGCTTGGTTGTGCCGATCGCGGATAACGACGGCGTTCGACCTTTGCCGGCGCAGTGTCGTCGCCCCGCACGCCATTTTCGGTTTCGGCACCAGGGGGTACGGGTGGTTCTTTGCGTCGATTATCTGACAATCTGGTCCCCCGAACTGGCGTCATGACAGCGCCAAATAGTCACCCCAAACCTGTTTATGTCGCCGGATCGGCCAAAAGGGACGGAAAACGCTGTCCCTTTCCAGGCGAAGATAGGCGCTTCATCAAGCCAACGACTGCATAGTGCTGGCCGCCTCGGCAGCATGCCAGCGTTCCAGTCTGCGAGCCCGAGCCGGCCGCGTCTGATTTTCAAGCTCGCTACCACCGACCGTGTGGTCGACCCGATCCGGAACTGGTCTGATTCTGCCGATGATCTTGTTCAAGACATTCTCTAGGTAATTTCTTGTCTAGATTGTGGCATTTGGCGGCATGCACGAACGCCTGCGGGTCCGGTGTCGGCACCGACGCATGAACCGGAGCGAGTAGATGGTCGTCGGAATTGCTGGAAGTGGCAACGGTCGCGGCAGTTCCATCTAACCGGTCAGCACGATGTTAAGCGGAGACTATCGGAATCTCCAACTTCATGAGGAATGCCCTCTCGATCCGTGTCAGGCGGTTCTGGTCTCCTGGCATGGTTGAACGAATTGGGACGCTCGTCAGTCAAGATGTGTCCTGCCAGAATGTCATTGGCACTTCGTCCAGGATCACACGTCCGCATTTCCGCTGTCAGCAATTTTAAAGCGTCGGCCAATTGTCTTTCCGCATTGACGGTAGACGCCGAACCGGCTTCGCGTAATTCGCTATAGAGCGTTGCTCGCTCGTAAACCTCTTCGGCTCTGGCCAGACACTCCGCTGTCGGTTTGATCAGCCTCAAGGCAAGGCGTAGGTTGATTGCGGCCGTAAGCTCAAATGCAGCAGCCGAGAAACGTGTAACCGCGCCCGGGGGGTGGGTCCGGTTCAGAAGCGCCAGCCATTGAGGGATCATTACGGTCTCCGGAACGCAACCTGGACATCAGCAAGTAACGAGAGTACGCGATCACATATCTCTCGTGGGTTGATCATGCCCTCCCAGTCCTCGTCTGTCCTCGGACTTTGGTCCTATGCGCAAGCGGACGAAGGTCGGATCCCGTGCGCAGGAAAGGTCTGATCTTCCTTTATCAGGCGCTTCCAGGGTTGACGACCGGCATGCGTCATGAGCAATCTCAAGAACTTGGACTGGCCTTTCAGGCTTCGGATCTTGGATGCTGCATGTAAATTTGCTTAGCAGGCTTTGCCCACCGCCTCCGAGCCGAATATTCGCCATTGCTCCAGGTGCGCTCTTTAATTGACAAAGGACGTGGGCTGACCCCGCGTCAGGTAACAGCGATGACTACGCGTCGGAATTTTCTAGCCACGTTGTGTTGGGGTTTGGTTGGTGTCTCCCTTTCAATCCTTCCCTATAAGATTGAAATATCGGGATCCGCGTTCGACGTAGCCAGCCAGTCTGCCCTGGCCAAGAGTGGAAACAACGGCAATGGCGGCGGGAACGGCAATAGCGGCGGCAATGGCAATGGCGGCGGCAACGGCAATGGCGGCGGCAACGGCAATGGCGGCGGCAACGGCAATGGCGGCGGCAATGGCAACGGGAAGAGCGGCTCGAGCAACAGCTCTTCCGGAAAAAGCTCTGGTGTGTCAGCAACGAAAAGCGGCGATGTCAACTCCTCGCTCGAAGTGCTTCACGTCGATGGAATGAGCGAGGAAGTCAAAAGGGGACGCTACATCATGAAGGATGCGAAAGGGCGCACGATCGTCAATCGGCGCGCCACTTTTGATGATGTAAAGCGGCTTCAATCATTCAGTCCCTGACCGGCTTTCGATCGATCGCATCGCGAAAGACCATCGCCGCCTCTGTCCTGTTATTGACGTCAAGTTTCGCCATGACCTGTGTCATGTGATGCTTGATCGTTTTCTCGTGCAGGTCGAGCTTCCGGGCCACCTCTTTGTTGCTAAGTCCCGTCGCGACGAGCTTTAGAACTTCGTGTTCACGGGCGGTCAGCGCAGCAATGGCGTCAACGTTGGAGGGCTCGGATGGATTGTGAAGCAACTTGGCAGACAGCGTCGGAGCGACATATCCGTCCCCGTCAGCCACCGTGCGGATGATGTCGGCGAGTGCTCTGGAGCCGACGCCTTTGAGAACATAACCTTTCGCCCCCGCCTTCAAGGCTCCGGTAACATTATCGTTGGCTTCAGAGACCGTCAACATGATGATCTTCTGCGATGGTGATGCTTCAAGGATCGGACCAATCGCGTTCAGTCCTCCGCCTGGCATGGAAATGTCGATGAGGATGACGTCGGGCCGGAGATTCTGTGCAATTCGCAACGCGTCATCCTTCGAACCGCCTTCGGCGATCACCTCGAAACCATCGATCTCCGACAAGCTTCTCGTTACGCCCTCTCTAAACAACGGGTGATCGTCTATAACCGCGACCCTTATCGTTTCGCTCATACTTGCTCGGTCTCCTCGGTGTTGAGTGTCATCCTGACGATCGTACCTGGCGCCGCAAACGTGATCTCGAACGTACCGCCAAGACTTTCAACGCGTTCCCTGAGACCCGCAAGTCCAAGGCTGGTAGGTCCGACGTCGTCGGGACTGAAACCTGGTCCATCGTCTGCGACTTCTACGCTGACGCGATTTTCCTGCAGACGCTGGATAACACGCTGGCCTGCGCCGCCGCCATGACGATAGGCATTATTCAATGCTTCCTGCACAAAGCGGTAGATGCATATTTTCGCCGACGGCGACAGACAAACAGGTATGCTGGACGTCACCAGGTCGACGATTGTCCCGGTTCTCTGGCGATGCGCGTGAACACCCCGCTCCAATATTTCCGAAAGGCTCGCTGCCTCGATCTGCGGCAAGACCAGACCGCTGCAAATCGTACGGATTTCGCGCATGGCTTCGTCGAGACTTGCCTTGATGGATGCTATCTCCCGCTCGCGGGTGGCAGGAGAGGTTGATGCGCTGACGACGGTGCGGCTATCGAGCCGAAGCGAAGCATAAGCTATAAGTTGGGCTGGGCCGTCGTGAAGATCCGCGCCGATACGCCGCAGATAGCTCTCGTTCAACGCGGTGACGCGTTCGGAAGCGCGCTGGACACGCTCCCGGAGAGCCTCGTTCTGGGCAAGCAAAGCGGACAAATCGTCAATCCGCTGCCTCAACGCATGACGCTGATTTTCGATCGTTCGGCTACCCCTTAGAACAATCGCCGAAAGCGTCGCGAAGAACACGAGCGTAAAACCCGCCACCGCGAGCCAGGTGCGAAGCCGGGCCTGGCTAAGGCTGTGCTGGAAATCATTGGCAATTTCGTAAAACTCGGAAACGGCGACCACCTGTCCCGACCAGGGCTGCAGGACGGGGTTGTAGATCTCCAGAAGCGGTTTGCCGGCAAGACGTTCTACCTTGTCCTCGACATCGTCGAGCTCGTTGAACTGTGCCGCCATCTTGCCGGCAAAGGCCGTCTTGAGCTCATCACTGAGCGGGAACTTCTTTCCGACCATGGTCTTGTCGTTCGAATAGAGAATAGTTCCATCCGAACGCCACAAACGGAATGACAACAGCCGGTCGCCCAGCGCACCTTGCCCCAGCGTCTCGTCCAGGGCCCGCGCGACCGTGTCGTCAAGCGCCTGGCTCGTCTGCATGTCAGGCAGCAGCGGAGCAATGACACTGTCCACGTAAAGTGCAGTCGTTGCGGCAGAATTGCGTGTAACGGCGTCTTCGATCAAACGAGTGACGAACGCCCCGACCAGAAGCATTGCTCCAATCGAGACAATGCCGCCAATCACCAGAAACTGCTTGGCCAGTGACTGCGAATTCCATTTTGAAATCAGGTTGGGCCGACGCACGAGTTATTCTCGGGGATTGGTCGCATTGCGTGGGCGACCCGTTTCGATCTTGCAGATAACCTACCTTCTCCGCTGCGGCGGTCAATGGCGAGCTTGTCAAGCGTCCACTATCAGACGTTTGGAATCCATCCATCGGACCTAAGTCCTACCCGCTGCGGCATTGGTCTGAGGATCATGGAACCGCGCCGCCGCGCAAGCTATCGTTGCGTTCACCGAAGCCGCTCATCGGCGGCTGGCCGTGATTTTCATCGCCGCCGCTTTAACGAGGAGACATCGCATGCCTATCAGAAAACTGATCAGCGGGGGCATTCTTGTGCTTACCATGACAATCGCTCCACTAACGAGCGCTACGTTCGGAATCTCGAACGAGGCCCTCGCCAAGGACGGAAATGGCAACGGCAATTCTGGTGGGGGTGGAAACGGGAATGGGAATGGGAATGGGAATGGAGGCAACCACGGCAGCGCCGGCTCGAACCATGGCAAGTCTGGCAATGCGCATTCCCATTCGAAGACGACTTCAAAGTCGGGTGCAAGCACGCCGACGCTCGAATCGCTTTTCTTTCATGACAAGAAGACTGGTAAGGCAACAAAGGCGGATAAGCCCGTCAAGAGCGGCAACGCTGCAAAGGAAAGTCTGAAGAACACCAAATCGGACACGGTTGGGCTGAGTTCGTTGAACCGCAATTATCACGCCTACATGCATTCCAACGACCCGCGACTGGCACCCGTTGCGGCCTACGTCATGGCATATGCTGAATTCGAAAAGGTAAGCGGGCCCGATGTGGTTCCGACCGATCCGGCGCTGAGCGATGAGGCGCTACGCGAGGCGCTTACGGGATTCACAAAAGGGGGCGTGGTGAGCGACGATGCGCTAGCTGAAGCCAAGGAAATCCTCGGCGTGGGACCGGCAGTCGGCAAGATTGACGAGATTCGCGAAACGCTGCCCGATCCGGAGGCCGTGGATACGGTTGAGGAGCCCGCAACCACGGAAACAACGACAACAGTCACGATTGTCACGGAGACGCCCGCCGAGCCGGCGAACTGATGTTGGGATACTCGCCGGCACCTGAGGTGCCGGCGCAATTCATTGCCGGCAGCGGCGAGGTCCCGCCGATGCTCTCACAGACGAGCAGAATTCGTGCGCTGGCTTGAAAGCGGGCGGGGATCAGAAGATCCTGCAGCGCAGGAAAAGCGCATCAGGCCCGGGTCGCGCAATCATCTTGAGCACGATGGCCCCTTTTGCCGACGCTCATCGCATTTTTGGGCACTCCAGGTGCTGATCTGGTTGCGACCGTTGCGCTTGGCATCATAAAGAGCATCGTCCGCCCGTTTGATCAGCTCCGACGATACGACTTCGGAAGACGACCTTTGCTTTGTCGAAACGCCGACACTTGCAGTGACATACCGGAATTCGCTTCCCGCATGCGGTATTTCCAGCGCCCGAAGACCCGCCAGGAATTTGCGGGCAAGCGCTTGGGCTGCGCCTTCGTCGGTTTCGGGCAGCAGAACGACGAACTCCTCACCACCAAAGCGGGCGACGACATCGGTGCGGCGTTTGACAACCTGGCGTAAACAGTCGCTGACGGCTTTGAGACATTCGTCGCCGGCAACATGACCATAAGTGTCGTTATAGGCCTTGAAACGATCGACATCGATCAAAAGCAGGCTGAGTGGTGTCCGGTTTCTGGTGCTCCGGGCAAGCTCTATGACGACCGCCTGGTCGAAAGCCCGCCGGTTGACGATCCCCGTTAAAGCATCCGTTTCCGCCAAATTCTTCATTTGCTCGGCAAGTTCACGCAGCGAGTGCTCGGCCTGCTTCATGGCTGTGATGTCGGATACGACAACAAGTGCTTTTCCGTCTGTCGTCAGTCGCGTCCGCAAGCTGAGCCAGCGGCCATCACAGAGGTTAATCTCCTCGTCCTTGTCCTGATGCAGGTGCGCGACGGCGTCGTCGATCCAGTCGTCTGTCACTTCCTTGGGCAGAATGCGCCGCTCCTCTGTCTCCGCGACCTTCCGCAGAATATCTTTAATGTTGGCTCCGGGAATCCGCGCTGGACCTGACAAGGGGAAAAGGCACCTGTACTGCTCGTTACAGAATAGCAGCGTGCCGTCAGGACCGAACATCGCAAATCCATCCGACATGCCGGCCATCGCGTGCGACAGCAGGTTCCGGCTTTCGGTCAGTTCGTGCTCCACGCGCCGCTGTTCCGTGATGTCGCGCGTGGCGCCAGCAAGACCGATGATTTCGCCCTTTCCGTCGCGCAAAGGAAACTTGGACGTCGAGTAGCATCTTTCCTGCTCGCCCTCGCGAAGCTGTTCGATCTTATCGATCACGGGTTTGCCGCTGCGCACAAGCTCTTGCTCTTCGGCAAACAAGATCTCCGCGCGGCGTTGCGTTGCAAGCTGAAAATCAGTGAGGCCGATCATCTCGGCCGGCGAACTGAAGTGATGATGTTCGGCGACATTGCGGTTGACGATGACAAATTGGCTCTGGCTATTCTTGACGTAATGGTAGTCGGATGTCTGGGTGAGGGCGGCCGTCAACAGATCACGTTCGAGTGCAATGCGTTCGAACTGCAACAGGACAAGCCCGGAGATGATGATGGCGCAGGAATTCAAGAAGAGAGCGGGTGCGATGATCGACGTAAGTGTTTGGCCATCGGCGTCGCTTAGCAGGACCAGTGTCGACCCCACGAGCGTTACGCAAACCGCAGCAGCCAAGAGCACGACATCGATGATCCCGATCTTGCGGTTTTGGACGACTATGTGAGCGGCAAGACCAACGGCGCCGATCAGCAGGATACCGGCAACGCCGTTGATTGTTCCCGCTCCGCCTGCAAATATCCGGAAAGCGCCTGCAACAGCCATCGTGGCAATGGCTGCCACCGGCCCGCCAAACAGCCCGGAGATCGCAATCAGCGACGATCTCAAATCGATGAATGCGCCGGAGTTGACAGGGATCGAAAGCAACATCGATGCAACCGCGCCAAGGCCCATTGTCAGACCGAATGCGACCCTCGACTGAAGCGCGGATAGATCGCGGAATCGATAATAGAAATGAGCCCACAGCGACATGACAAGTGCAACGACGGCGAGGTTTCCCGTCAGTATCTGCCAGGTTGTGCTCATGATCGTTTCAGCAGCTCAAGAACGTGGATCAATTTGAACTTCTACGCTTTTTTTCTTTCGGGCAGCTTAACGCGTTGTCTGCATTAGGTCCCGGTGGCTGGCTATCGTTTGGACGCCACTGTCTGCGTTGGATGGTTACTCCTGTCGTTAACCACGCTTTTTAAGCGCGCTTACATCGTCGAATGCTAAACCTGAAATGCAGCGCATTGCGGACATGATGTCTCCTGCCGTCCCAAGACATGATCCTTAAACACAGATTCTCGGACCCTTCATGTCGTCCAGCTTTGCAGCGAAATATGTTCGTGCTCAAACGTCTTCCATCATTGCTGCAACCATCTGCTTCCTTGCCGTCGCTCTTTTGCTGACGGGCCTGATGGCCCACGTTGTTGCGACCATGACCCGGTCGGGCAATGAAATCGACGATGCGCGGGCCACCCGTGCCGCAAATGCCGCGATCGCAGCATTTGCGGCACGCCTCAGCGGGACCGTAACGGACAATGCCGTGTGGGATGATGCTTACGCCGCCATTGCCTCAGCCGATGCCGCCGCCTGGGCCTACGACAACTGGGGCAAGACCAGCGAGGACTATCCGCTGTATGACGGTGCAATCGTCATCGATCCCGATGGAAGGGCGATCTCTTCTTATGCGAAGGGCAAGTCTTTCCAGCCGCGCGAATATTTTGGCGAGGCCTTCGCGCGGCAGAGCAAAGCTGCCGCGATCGCTAGCGAGGCTCCTCTGGTCAACTTCTTCAAGACCGAAAGCGGTGTCGCGCTGGTCGCATCACAAGCAATTCAGCCCTTCTCGGCAGATGCCGAGCTTCCGAGGCTGAGCGTATTGAGCTTCTATAAGGAAGTCACGCCCGACGTTCTAGGCACGTTCTCCACTGAACACGAGCTTGAGGGGCTGCGGCTCCAGGCAGCGGCTGAACCAGGCCTCCTGAGCGCCCCGATCAAAGGCATGGACGGCGCTGCCATTGCCTTTCTTGTCTGGCCCAGCAAAGCGCCTGGAAGCGCGGTCTTTACGACGGTCTATCCGTACATACTGGCCGCCGCGGTCATCCTTTGCCTGTTTCTGGCAGCCGTCCTTTTCGCCGGTGCCTCTGAGGCGCGGCGCTTGCGTCGATTGGCGGACGTGGCACGTTTCGAAGCAAATCATGACAATCTGAGCGGTCTGCTCAACAGACATGGCCTTTTAAATGTGCTGGAGCATCTCAGCAGCTCGGCTGTGCCGGAGGTGTCGCTTTATCTCGTTGATCTTGATGGCTTCAAGGCGATCAACGATGCTTGGGGGCATGCGGTCGGCGATGATCTGATTCGCATCGTTGCGAAGGCGTTGCCGGCCTGCCACCAGGAAGTCTTTGCCGCCGCGAGACTGGGTGGCGACGAATTCGCGCTGGTGCAAGTCGGATCGGCTGCGCTCGGCGACTTCGAACAGGCAATTCTCAACCTGTTTGCCGGGCCGTTCAAAATCGACGGGCGAACGATCGAAGTCGGGGCAAGCATCGGGGCCGCAACCAGAAGCGAGGACATGGCGCCCCTGGAACTGCTTCGGCGGGCCGACATGGCTCTCTACCGCGCCAAGGAAAATGGCAGAGGTCAAGCTGTTGGATACGATCCCGAGCTCGACCGCGAACGCGTGCGTATCGGCGAACTGGAAGGCGAATTGAAAAACGCCATAAAGAGTGGAGCAATCGAGCCCGTTTTCCAACCGCTCGTTTCTGCCGCCACGGGTGCGATCACAGGCCTTGAGGCCTTGGCGCGCTGGCAAAGCGCCGCCGGAAAGATCAGTCCGGAGGTTTTCATCCCGCTTGCTGAAAAATCCGGCCTCATAGACGCTCTCGGCGTTCATATGCTGCGTGCGTCGATCTGTCATGCGAGAGCCTGGCCCGGCCTGACGTTGTCCGTCAATGTCTCGCCAATCCAGCTGTGTAATCCGGACTTCGGGGCGCAAGTGATTGCGGTCCTGCAGGAATCTGATTTCGACGCCAACCGCCTGACTTTGGAGATAACCGAAGGCGTCCTCATGACGAATCCTGATCAGGCCCGACGGTCCATCGACCAGCTTAAGCGCGTCGGAATCAAGTTCGCACTTGATGACTTCGGTTGCGGCTATGCGAGTATCGGCGCACTGCGGCAATTTGGCTTCGATCGGATGAAGATCGATCGATCACTTGTTTCGGGTGTCGAAGACGCTGCAAACGGGATTGAGGTTCTTCGGGCAACGATCTCCTTGGCAACGGCTCTTAATATTCCCGTTACCGCCGAGGGCATCGAGAATGCCCGCCAGGCAGCGATATTGCGCGATACAGGATGTGACCAGCTTCAAGGATATCTCGTCGGAAAGCCCATGTCGGCACGCGAGATTTCAGAGAGACTTAGTCTAGAAGATCCAGCGGCATGACATTGCCCAGCGGCTGCGCAAACCTTTCTTAATACTGTTAACTTTTTGTTAACCATGGCGGCGGTAGACATGGTCAACGATCTCTTAACATAGATGACCAAAGTGCTAACAGACGCTCGCTCTATCCGCATCAAGGGCCGCTCTTTCCTCGCGGTCATGCTTTCTCCAGATCTCCCGCTCGATGATTGGCTGGCGAGGCTGGATGATCTCGCAGCCCGCTCAGCCGGATTCTTTTTGGGCCGGCCCATCGTGCTCGATGTCACGGACCTGCAGATCGACCGATCGCAGTTGAAGGATCTTATTGCGGAACTGACGCAACGCAATGTGAGCGTCATGGGAATCGAGGGCGGGCGGCCGTCAATCCTTGGGCCTGGCATGCCACCTGCACTGAAGGGCGGACGGCCTGTTTCCGACTTTGAGCTTCCGAAAGCGGAACCAATCATCGATCTGCAAACCAAGCAGCCGGCAAGTGAAGCGCGTCCGGCACTCCAGTCCATTGTGATCCGGCAGCCCGTGCGTTCAGGTCAGTCAGTGATTTTCCCGGAAGGCGATGTCACCATCGTCGGTTCTGTTGCCTCCGGTTCGGAGATCATCGCCGGAGGTTCGGTCCATGTTTATGGCACCTTGCGGGGCCGGGCCATGGCGGGGTCGGTCGGCAATGCGTCCGCGCGGATCTTCTGCCGAAAGCTCGAGGCAGAGCTCGTTGCGATTGATGGCGTCTACAAGACCGCCGAAGACATGGCCTCGAACCTTCGAGGACAACCTGTCCAGCTCTGGCTGGAAGGCGACACGATCATGGCAGAGAAACTTATCTGAGCCGAAAGCTGGCTAGGACACAGGAGAGCAAGATGGGGAAAGTCATCGTCGTCACTTCAGGCAAAGGCGGAGTTGGCAAGACAACTTCTACCGCCGCGCTTGGAGCGGCTCTGGCGCAGAGGAACGAAAAAGTGGTCGTCGTCGATTTTGACGTCGGGCTGCGCAATCTCGATCTCGTGATGGGTGCGGAACGAAGGGTCGTCTACGACCTGATCAATGTCATACAAGGCGATGCCAAGCTCCCTCAGGCGCTGATACGCGACAAGCGACTCGAGACGCTGTTTCTGCTCCCGGCATCGCAAACACGCGACAAGGACAACTTGACGCCGGAGGGTGTCGAACGTGTCATGACCGATCTGAAGCGCCACTTCGACTGGATCATCTGCGATAGCCCCGCAGGCATCGAACGTGGGGCGACTCTTGCAATGCGCCATGCCGATATCGCCGTTGTCGTCACCAACCCCGAAGTCTCTTCGGTCCGCGATTCGGACCGCATCATCGGCCTATTGGACGCCAAGACCGCCAAGGCAGAACGCGGCGAGCGGATGGAGAAGCATCTGCTACTGACCCGCTACGATGCCAACCGAGCCGAACGGGGCGATATGCTCAAAGTTGATGACGTCCTGGAGATCCTTTCCATTCCGCTGCTCGGCATTGTTCCCGAAAGCATGGATGTTCTGCGCGCCTCCAATATTGGCGCACCTGTAACGCTCGCTGATAGCCGCTGTGCACCCGCGATGGCCTATTTCGATGCCGCCCGTCGGCTTGCCGGTGAGGAAGTACCGATCACAATTCCCGGGGAAAAGCGCGGTCTCTTCGGCAAGATATTCGGACGGAGGGCCGCATGAACATCTTCAGTCTTTTCGGCAAGAAGAAAACCGCCCCTGCGGCCCGTGAACGCCTGCAGGTGCTTCTGGCCCACGAACGCTCGTCGACGGGTTCAGACCTTGTATCGCTGCTGCGCGAGGAAATCCTTGCAGTGATTGCCAAGCACGTGCAGCTCGACAATGATAAGGTCCAAGTAAAGATGGATCGTAATGAGCACGTGTCGATTTTGGAAATCGACGTCGAGATCCCATTGAAGGCAGCTGCGCAAGCTGCTTGAAACGGCGAACGATGCCGCGCGCCTGCAGTAGTGTGCTTGCATATTGAGAGCCGGGTAGGCGAGGGGAGGGTGGGGAGCTGCCGCGACTGTAACTGTCGGCTGCCCGAAGACGCCGCCCTCCCGCTGCCGCTTCCGGCATTTCGTTTGGGGCCTTCGTGTGCAGGCTGGCTGATATGATCCGCATTGCGTGCCAAAGTTGGCTGGGATGCAAGTCGCGAGGGGCTTACACATCCGTCGTTCAAGCGGACTGCTGCCCTATAATCGATTAAACTCGACTTAGCTTAACAAATTGATTTACATGACATTTGAGGCATGGCAACGGGTAGAAACTCAACTGTTGCCGGGGGTCAAATGAGCAGGGGTGATTTTGCTTTCAGACCGGCCGCTCTTCGTGAAAGAGCGGTGGGCGAAATCCATGCTCGGCCATACGCCCTTATTTCGGTGCCTCGCGTCATCTTTCAGCTTGCTTTCTTGACGGACAGCGAGCCCGATCAAGATCATGATATCGTAAAGCGGCTCTCCCAATCGAGCGGATCGCCGCCTCCGTCTCACGAGACCAATCACCATGCGATCAGCTGGGGACAAGGAACGCTGAGATGGGAACGCCACACGGAATTCTCGACCTATTTCTGGGACAGCCCCGCTCCGGAAAAGTTCGGAGCTAACATCCCCGTGCATCCATTCGGTGACGGGTTTTCGCAACCAGGACCCTTCATCTCGGGAATACGACTGGAGATCAGACCTGACACTGAAGAGACACAGAAGGACCTCGCCGTTTTCGATCGGACGAGCCTTTGCCGCAGTGACCTCAGAAGCGGGGAGGCCACCATTCTTACGGATTTCCGTCCAGATGGGGATGGCCTGACAAAGATCCTCGTCATTGACCGCGGTCTATCCGACAGCTCGCGTGGCGCGCTCGTTCAGAAGCTACTGGACATTGAGACCTATAGAACACTTGCAATGATGGCGTTGCCTTTAGCACAATCGCTGTCACCCGAGATCCGCCGGATAGAAGCTAGCCTGACGGCGGTCACTCAGCGGATGAAGCAGCACGCTCGCGACGAAGCCGATCAACTGCTTGCGGAAATTACCCGTCTGGCGGCCGAACTCGAAGCGAATGCTGCGATGAGTCTTTACCGGTTCGGCGCCAGCCGCGCCTACTACGAAATTGTCCAGGAGCGAATTCGGGCGCTTGCCGAAACAGCGACATCCGGGAGCGAGAGCCTTGGTGCTTTCTTGGAGCGGCGCCTGGCGCCGGCCATGCGAACCTGCCAATCCATAGAAGAGCGTCAGGCAAATCTCTCGCGCAAACTAGCTCGTGCCACATCCTTGCTAAGGAGCTGGATCGATGTCGAGCTGGAGCGGATCAACATGACGTTGCTGAACTCCATGGACCGCAGGGCAAAAATGCAATTACGCCTGCAGCAGACCGTTGAGGGCCTCTCCGTTGCTGCCATTTCGTACTATGTCGTCGGACTTATTGGATATGTCGCCAAAGGGGTACACTTGTTTGGCATCGAGTTTGGATCAGAAATTGTGACGGCAATCTCGGTGCCTGTCGTCGTCTTGGGAATTTCGCTTATCGTGCGGAATATCAGGCATCGACACTCGGAAGAAGGCGACACGCAATAAAGGAACCACCCGCAGGTTGGGCGAAGACGATCACTGTCGGATTTGACCGACATAAGAATGGCATCTGCACTCTTGAGGCAAATTTGTTCGAGCGTAGCCTGATGCGGATGACCATATCGTCGTGTTACGTCTTCTCGGTGGTCCTCAGGACTGGCGGCGGATTCTCGACGCGCTGGAGGCTTGATCCGCTCGGGCAGCTCTGCGAACCTGGCGCGTGCTCAGATCAAGCACATGCGCCGCTCACACCAGCGTCATGCGGCCGGCGATCACCTTCGACAAAATCTCGATCCGCTGCGGATCACGCTCGCTCATCGCTATCAAGCCCATCCGCAATCTCCACCGTCGTCAAAACCGGGGAGTGTGACATTCCAACTTTGGTTCGATCGGTGGCGATGCTTTTTTGCTCTCCTCTTTTGAGGCGGCCTTTCGGCTTGCCCGTGGCATCCACCAATAGCCGGCGCAATCCAAAACCGGCAGGACCGCCCTGCCGAAAGCCGCGGCGAACGAGGTTCATCTGCCCAGCTCTGACTTTAACGGACAGTTCCCGGCTGTATTCGGCCGCCATCGCGCGCTTGACTGTCTTGATGATTGACGAGCCCATGCTGCCGTCGTTGTCAAACTGCTCGGCGCAATAATGCACCTTGATGCCAAACCGCTTACACCGGAGTTCAATATCTGCGGCCTCGTCAGGATCTTGAAAGCGACCCCAGCGGCTGACGTCGTAGACGAGGACTGCTTTGTATTCAGCCTCTCCGTTCATGACATCGTGCAGGAGCTGCTGGATTGCATTCCGGCCGGTCAAGCTGAGCCCGCTTTTTCCTTCGTCCGCATAAAGCTGCACAATGTCGAATCGCTTTGCCTGCGCGTAGTTGCGGATCACCTCGAGCTAATGTCGGGGGAGTAATGCTGGTTTTCGGTGGACATGCGCACGTAGGCAGCGACAGGTACCGTGGCCTCATCGACGCCCTGCGCCGCTAGTTCACCTTTTCGGCCGCGATCGAACTTCATGACGAGATTCTCCCATCAAGCCGCAGACTTTACCTCAAGGAGGAAGAACGATGGTTCCGAAGAAGGGCACAGTTGTTCGCAACTGCCCCGCCAACAACCGCTTTGATTGCAGCAGGACGATTGCAGACGCTCTCAACGGAGAATTGGGAACAGGCGCACAAGCGGCGAAGACCATCATGCGCTGGACCGGTGTAAGTGGGCGGGCGGCGAAATACTGGCTGGCAGGCAGCCGATGTCCGAACGGCTGGCAATTGATCTTGCTCGCCCGCAATTCAGATGCCGTGCTGCGCGCTTTTCTGTCGATGGCGAACCGCGATCTGTTTGAAGTGTCACTGGAACTGGCGGCGGCACAGTCGACGCTGGCCCGCGCCTCGGCCATGCTCGATTCCCTGAGACCCGAATGACTGTCGAAAGGTCGCGAGCGCCAGGACGATAAGAAGGGCGGATCGCAAAAAAAAGCAGGCAAAGACAACGCGAGGGAAGAACGCGCTCAAGTCCAGATCGTTGCTCGCGGCAGGGATGTTGCACAGGCAAGCCACATGAAGCCATCTTCGTACCAACTGCCCACAGCACCTCACAGCGGAGAAAGCCGATGAGTCCCGCGTCTAAAGCAACAATTTTACCGGATTTTTTTACCGGGACTTGTTGCGCTGTGGGCTAGCTTTACGCTCTTCCTCAGCGAGTATTTGACCGCCATGAATTTTGTCAATCGTTACTCCCCCGCCATAATAAAACCCGCCTTGCTGCTTGCTGCGATCGGCGCGTCTTGCTGCCTGGCAGGATCCGTTGGTCTTTTACTTGTCTTAAACATGCTCCTCCCGGATCAACCATTTTTAGCCGGATTCGTGAGCATCATCGTCGTTTCGCTTGTTGTTGCATTTCCGCTGCTCCTCGCGCTGCAGCTCCGAAACGCAGAACTTGCGGCGCTGCACGCGAACATTGACCATACGGCCCGGCACGATCCGGTGACGAATGCGCTCACCGCCACCGCCTTTGCGGCCGCAATGCAGAACTATGCCGACCGCCGCCGGAAAATCGCAACCGATGCCGGCGGAATCATGATCGCCGTGGTCGTCGAGACGCTCGACACGATCAGCCGCCGGTATGGCCCCCAATGGGCCGACACGGTTATGCTGTCGCTCTCCGATATCATCAAGACCTCGGTCAGAAGCGGCGACCTCGTCGCCCGGCTCGCCTCAAATGAACTCGGCATTTTCCTGCCCGGCGCCAGCCCCGAAAACGCTCAAGAGATCGGCGCACGTATCCGCAGGCGCGTCTCGCAGGCTGCCTTCGAAACCGAGGAGGCGCCTCTCGACCTGAAGCTCAAACTCGGCGGTGCCCTCTTCGAGGGGGCTGAGGATTTCAACCGGATCAGACAGCTTGCCGGCGAGGTGGCGTTTGATAGCGGGACTGAGGACGGCGAGCCGATCGCGATTGCGAAATTGCCGGCGGCGTGACACCGGATAGGAGAAGGGCGCTTTTGGCGCTTTCCTGAGATTCAGTCGATTTTCAGCCGACGTGCAACGCGGTGTGTATCATGCTTGTCGGCAGTCAAGATATTGACCGCTCGAGCTTATTTTGGAGAATTGCCACATCGTGCAAGCGCCCGGTCGTTGACACCGGCGATGCTAACGAGATCCCGACCGTCGATTGAAGCCCGGAGTGCTCAAGCGTCGCTCACCGGATGATGGAGAACGGCGTCGAGAAGCTTAATTTGGCGCCGATCAGCAGAATGCCGGCATTGGTTTTTCAGCAGGCTGTAGGAGAGCACGCAGGCATCCTTTCCGACGACGGGCGATAATGTCACGCTAGTTAGCTGCTCCATGGATCGACGATCTCGATTCCGAAACCTTCAAAATCCCTGGTATTGCGCGTGGCGAGGGTAAGATTGTGTGCCATTGCCGTAGCAGCGATCAAACCGTCCATCGAGGCGAGCCCACGACCGCTTCGCTTCGCAAGTGCCATCAGGTCGCCCCACGCCAGGGCGACAGGCTCCTCTACCGGAATGACGCGCTGCTCGAAACGTTGCGGAAGATCCCTGGCAAGCCATTCCGCCAGCGCGTCGCGTTTTCTGCAACTATCCATCAGAGCAACACCGCGGCGAATTTCCGCGATCGATACAACACTGATGAAGGCACGATCTTCGTCAAGCCCATCAAGCCATTCCAGGACGCGTGTATCGGGACGCGGCTTCGTCACCTCGGACAAGACATTGGTGTCGAGGAGCAGTCTCACAGCGGCAAATCACGCGGCTCATCGCGTTGACGCTCGAGGTCCAGATCGGTGCCGCGCAGTGGCGAGTCCATCAGGAACTCGCCGAGCGAACCTTTGCGTGCCGTTTTCCTTTGCCATTCCTCCGCCGAAACAACGACGACGCTCGGTTTTCCGTTTCGAGTGATCGTCTGGGGCACGGATTGTGCGCGTTCGATAACCTCCGAAAATTTTGCCTTGGCGCCGGCGACCGTCCAGCTTTTGTCTTCGTGCGTTGATGGCTGCATTGCTCACTCCTGACTATAGTGACTATCGTGACTATATACGACGGTCTGATCTAACGCAAGTATTTTGGGAGGGTAGGGGAGGGCGACTGACCTTGCCCCCAAGTTTTATCCAGTTTTGAGTTCGCTCCAGCGGTTTTTTGAAGTGCTACCCGATTTTGGGCCAGCGGGAGCTGGAATTTTCCGGTGTTAAGGCTCAGCACGGCGGGGGTGCCGATGAGCCGTTCATCAGCGAAATCGGCACCGAAGGGCGGCGTCCGCGTCGGCAGGACTGGCCTGCTTGCCCCCGCCCTCGGGATGACGACAAAGATCGGCGGCATGTGTTCTCGGAAACCTGGTTTTCCACGATCCTGAGCTATCGCCATCAGCTCAACACGCTCCGGCAAGCGGTGAAATTTATCGAAAAGCGCAAGCAGGAACGTCAGCGCGTTCCTGCTCCGGGTTCGGCTCACTCGACGGTACGCCCGACGAGAGTGGAATTCGTCTTTACAGAATGAGAATCTGTCATCCTGACCGATAGACGAAGGCGCGTGCGTCGGCTTCAAATAAGAACGCTGAGTCGCTTCTCAAGCAGCCGGAGCTTTACCCTGCGGCGGTGCTTCATCCAAAGAGCCATTCCGCCCATAGCGAGAGCGCCAGGGCCAGCGCCTGCTGCAGGGCCGGGAACGGCGGTCGTTCCATACTGGAGGTTATCGATTACCGGAAAGTCACCTGCGGTGATTGAAACCGTTGAGAACGGTGTATCTGACAGCACGCCAAAAGTATGCAAAAGCGTTTTCGCTGGACGACACTAAGGCGCTGAAGCCATTGCCGAGGGTAATGGTAAACGGTGTCGATGTGCCGTAAAATTGGCCGAAGTCAAAACTGACGGCGTTTACGAACGATCCGAAGGCAAGGGTCAGAGTATGCGTCAGACCGTTTTGCCACAAGACAAAGCCACTCGAACGTAGGTAGGGTGCATCATGGCTCGTCTTCGTGCCGATGCCGAATAATTCCGCGTCCCCGATAGCCCACACCGGAGAGATTCGCGCCGCTCGTTCCAAAATACTGCTCATATTCGTTGGACCACGAATTGCCGTTGTAATTGTCGCCTCCAGTCATGGTGACCGCGTTCGACCAGGTGGTTTGATCAGCATATGTTTGCGTTGAGGCCTGTGTGGCCTGCGAAAACATCGCAATAGATGTGGCGACGCTAGCCGCTAAGATGGCATTGACTTTCATTTATTCCCCCCTGGGTAGAAAAAGCTGACTCAACATCAGAAGAGCTCGAAACAAGAGCGTGCGTCAATTAGCCCGAAAGGGTGGCCCACCGCCCAGTAAGGTCGAAATATATGATCAGCGCCTTTCAGGACATCGAGGACAGGAGGAATAGAATCCTCCACTTCGGCCGAGATCGCATAATCGTGCGCGAAATCGGCGTCGCCGGTTTGCATCGACGATGCGTCCTGGACGCTCGCGTAGCATTGAAACGCGATCGTGCCGACCGGGACCGGCGACAGCCGGAAGATGCGATGCCTGCGTTCGACATCGCTTCGACGGCGGCGGTTTCATCGTCCATCTGTCGGGGTGTCGAGGCGGCAAAGACCCTTCTTGAAAAAAAACCTATGAACGCTATGTTGGACGGAATCTAATTTTGTCGGACATGAAGCGAGTCCCACGTCATGAGAAAGCACAGCAGCTCCAAAAAGCCGGCGTCAGGGGACAACGGTCTTCTGACAAAGGTGGGGCGCCACGTGAAGACCGGAAAGTTCGCTGCCGTTAGTAAAGCACGCTTTGATGCCGTGATGAAAGCCGCCGAACATTCCGGCTTGCTCGGGGAAAAAAGCAAGCGAATCGGTGGCCGCATCAGTCCCGCGCTCATCGAGCAGGCGAAGAAGCACACAGGCATTGAAACCGATACCGACCTTATCGAATTCGCCCTGGCGAACGTAGCTCTCGATGACAATTTTGGATCGACTTTCCGGAAGATGCAGGGAACCGTCGATCCTGATTTAAAGCTCGGGTTCTGATGTGTCCGATTTCGACTTCGACGCGGCCCTCCGCTGGGCACGGTTCGATCCGCGAAAAACCTTGGCGCGGCGCGATGATGAGGAGTTGCCGTTCCTAAGCGATATGGCGGAGGCCGGGCAAGAGCTCCTTCTCGACACGTGCGTCTACATAGATGGTTTGCAAGGACGTGCCCCTGACATCGTTGCGAACCTGCTCGACATCCGCCATAGCAATCATTCGACAATCGCTGTCCAGGAGCTGATGCACACAGTTGGCGTGCTTGATCCTGAGCACCCCCGCACGAGGGCGGCGGTTCGGCAGATCAGGACGATGATTCGTGAAATGCCGGCGCACCGCATCTTCGTGCCGGATGCCGACACACTGGGACGCGCAGCTCTCCTGTCTGGGATTCTATGTCGATTGCAGGGTTACCAGCGTGATGCCCGCCTACGTGCCCTTCACGACTGCGTCCTCTTCTTGCAGGCGCAAAAGATCGGCCTCACCGTTCTCACGGCCAATGTGAGTGACTTTGACTATCTGCTTCAGTTGATGCCGACGGGTCGGGCCCTGTTCTATCGCTCAAACGATTAGCCTGGCGGGCTCCCCGCGCTTTCTTTCTTCTCGGCCTTTGCCACGGGCTCGTATGTGCGTTTGCCCACGTCACGTTGGCCTTGCCGAACTTCTTGCGAAACTGAATGAGATCGCACTCCCAATGCCCGAACTGCTTGCGTTCGGCGACCGTGTCAGGACGGTGAAGAATGTTGAGTTCCGGGCTGAAGCGGCGACCGTGACGGCGTCGGGCATGCCGCGGTCTCCGTCTCGCGCGACGCTCCGGCAGGTGCCGCCGCAGCTTGATGGCCTGACCGTCTGCGGAATAGGCGAACTTGTAGATCGTCTCGTAACTGACGCAAATCGGATGGCGCTCCAGCCGCATGCGGCCGGCGATCTGCTGTGGCGACCAGCCATGCACGATCCGCTCGATCACCGCTTGGCGCACATGGACGAAGCGGGCGAGCTTGCGCAGCTTGGCTCTGCGTTCACGTGCCATCTCGTTGGCGGTCACGCAATAGTAGCCGCTCAGATTCGGCATCTGCGGATCCTCAAACGCATTCCGCTTGAGCTCGCGGAAAATCGTCGAACGATGCCGTCCAAGCTTCTCGGCAATGACCGTGGCGCTCAGGCCGGCCGCTCGCCAGCGAGCGATCTTACGACGTTCATCCATATCGATCTGGGAGTAGGTGCGTCTCATGAGCATTCCTTGCGAGTGATAACCTATTGGTATCTATCGCAAGTCGCACTTCATCCTTGAACCCACCCGGCAAGAAGGTCTGCATCCGTCACCGACAAGGGATCGACCTCTCTCGAAAGCCATTTGCGAACTCGCCCATTGGTGTTTTCGACGGTGCCTTTCTGCCAAGGCGATTGCGGATCGCAGAACCAGGTCTGGGTGCCGATGTTTGCTTGCAGATACGGCCAGTCGGTGAACTCGGTGCCGCGATCGAATGTGATCGAGCGGCGGGCAAGATGGGGCAGGGATTGCAGCGCGCGGATCAGCCCGTCCATGACAGGCCGGGATTGCCGATCGTTGTTGCGAAGGAAGATCGCAAAGCGGCTGACCCGTTCGACGAGCGATGTCACATTGGCCTTGCCGAATTTCTTGCGGAACTGGATTAGGTCGCATTCCCAGTGCCCGAACTGCTTGCGATCGGCAACGACGTCCGGGCGGCGCAGGATGTTCAATTCCGGGCTGAAGCGCTGGCCATGTCGACGTCGAGCATGCCGCGGCCGGCGCCTGGCCCGGTGTTCCGGCAGGTGCCGCCACAGCTTGATGGCCTGACCATCTGCGGAATAGGCGAATTTGTAGATCGTTTCGTGGCTGACCGAGATCGGATGACGCTCCAGCCGCATGCGACCAGCGATCTGCTGGGGCGACCATCCGTGCAGGATCCGGTCGATCACGGACTGCCGCACATGTGAGAACCGCGCCAGCTTTCGCAACTTGGCACGACGCTCACAAGCCATGTCATGGGCCGTCACGCAGTAATAGCCGTTGAGATCCGGTATCAGCTTGTCGACGAACGTGTTGCGCTTGAGCTCACGAAAGATCGTTGAGCGATGCCGCCCGAGTTTCTCGGCGATAATCTCGACGCTGATGCCGGCCGTCCGCCAGCGAGCGATCTTGCGGCGTTCATCCAGGTCGATATGGGAGTAGGTGTGTCTCATTGCGCTTTCCTTGCGAGCGATAACCCATTGGCATCTTTCGCAAGTCGCACTTCATCCTTGAACCCACCCGGCTATAACATACATGTCACATAATCTATCTTATGGAACCGCTAGGCGGTTTGGCCGGTTACCCGGCTTCTTCCAAGCACGTACCCTACGACATGGCCAACGGTCACTCCCATCGAGACGACGGCAATTGCCGCAAACACATTCACCCACTTGGCCAATGCGAGAAGCATGACCCAAAAAGTGAGCGCGAACGGGATCGTAAAACTTGAAATTCCCATGACGAAAAACAGCAGCACCCCAAGCGTGTTCGACGCGTCTTGCAGGGGCGGGATTTCCGTAACAGCTAGAACCACAAAGCCGCTGAGCGACAAAGTGGCTGGCATCGCCAGCCTGGCCTGAAATGCCCGGACTCCTATTCGCCGTTGCTTTCGCCGATGCCCTGTCGAGATCGCTGTCAAAACAAGCGCAATGGTTCCAAGCAGGCAGACGATGACGGTAGATTGCGTGAACACCCGTACCGGCCCCTTTCCATCTCCAGTCGGATTGCTCCGGTCACCGTTCGCTGCTTGATAACTGTCTCTAGCGGCCACGTCGGGTAGTGAACTCGCCCGATATCATCTTTTGGGAGTGTGCGAGGCATATGATCGGGATGTGGTAAACAAACTCACGCGGCATAGCGCGTGCCGCGCGGTTCTCGATGTTCCGCGCTACAGGAGCTGCTACGCCAAATGGGCGAGTTTACACCCCGGCTGTCGGAGCTTACGGTTCGAAGCGGGATTTACCATCTATGCCCGCATGTTTGTTGGGAGGACATCATGGATAAACTTCTGACTTCCATGTTTGCCGTGCTGTGCATTTTCTTCTCGTTCGCCCCTGCCAAGGCTGACCCGGCAGACGAGGTAAAGGCCGCCTACTCGGCGTGGGACGCAGCATTCAACAAAGCGGACGCAAAAGCCGTTGCGGCATTCTATACGGACAACGCTATTTTCTTGCCCGCCACCCATGACGTGATTAAGGGGCCGGGCGGCGTCGAGAAATTCTTCGGCGGAATCTTCGGCATGGGCGTGACAGGCCACAAGCTTGAACTGATCGAGGCACAGGGCGACGGCAAGCTGCTGGTTGGCACAGCGAAATGGTCGGCCAAGGGTAAAGACGCTAAGGGCGCTGACCAGCCATGGGCTGGGGTGGCAACCCATGTCTTTGAGAAACAGGCCGACGGCAGCCTGAAACTCAGGGTGCACACCTTCAACTGAACCAGCAGATTTCGAAGACCGTCTCTTGAAATTGTCACTGCACGCGCCGCAAGCGTCTGTGGCGAAGTTGCAGCTTCCTTTCATGAGAAATCTGTTATTCTTCGATATCGCGCACACTCTCTTGTTTCGGGTAACGAGACGCGCGTTCAGCCAGTCCTATTCAGGCGACCTGGCCCTGCAACCGACCGCCCCCCAGCCCAGCAGGGCCCTTTTTCGTTTCGTAATATTCTGCGACGAAGGTGTTGCAACCGCCCCTATTCCTAATCGGGATGGGATGTATGAGGCATACCGTCGTTCCGGCTAGCATCTACCCCCGAACGAGTATATCCGCCCTTAACCAGGGAAACGCTCTTCACAACGCCGGGCGAAATTGATCACGAGCTTTGCGTCTCTCTCGGCAACAGCCGCTAACAAATCGACATGCTTCTGCATGTAGGCCTCCGCATCGCCTTTAGACTTATGGGCTTCCTCAAAAATGGCCTCGGCCTCGGTGACTAGCTTGTCAAATTTGATTTGGTAGCCTTCGGATTTGCTGGTGTCACCGGCTTCCTGATACACCTTCGCCATGATCGAGAATGCCGCTCCACACTGAAATGGATGGTCGTTAGGATTGGCTCCAAGCTCAGCCCGACTCTGCCCAAAACTCGGCGTCGCAAAAGCACCGATCAGAAGCAGTACGAAAGTACGACGCACAAGTTTTTCCTTCCCCAATGAGCCACACCGTCTTAACATTCCGATGCCCTGCTTGCTGGTCAACATCACCGGACGCTTACTTTGCAGTCTAGGTCTTTGCAGATGAACGATCTGATGACGGCAGTTTTTCCTGCTGTTTTTGAACGCCTATCTGGCAAGCCGAAACCTATTTGGCCTTGGATAAATGTGGCAGCGTGGGCTGCACTTGCGGTATTTGGTTTCTGCGTCGCGGCAGCCTATTACGCTTTCTCCTGATGCTGAACGTCCGCCGGGATACCAAACAATTTACGGTTCCAGCGATGTTTGGCATCGGCATGAATCTCGTGATCAAAGGCGACAGCCCCTCGTCCACTTGTGACAAATCACTGGTAGTCGGGAAAACTGACCTTCTCGTCATCTGGCGCGTTGGCCCATTTTCGAAAAACCTCATAGGTAACTGCGCCGGAAGCGATTCCTTTGATCACTCGGCGGCAAACTTCCTTGGTCGCCTCGCTAGCAGATATAGACGAGTCGCGTTCGATCTGCGCCTTGGTGTCGCTGTCCATTTTCAGTATCCCGCGCTGGGCGCACCCATCAATGAGACGGCTATGCGTGTCGGGTTGCTGACGGATGATCGAGGCATAGTATTCGAACGTCTCCTCGTTCCAAACATTTTCCTCAGCCAATGCAATGCCAGAAAATCCAAGAAGCAGGAAAAGGACCAGCAGTCGGCGCACAGCCGATGGTTCCATGAGCATGAACGGCCTTCTCGGAGAAATCGTCATGATTGCCGCCCGCACCACGGCCTTGGAGTTCTCGGGCAGCGGCTTCCTCCACAGATGAAGGGAACGGCAAGACCTTCGGCAATCAGGATTTGCCCTACATCTTGTCCTCCGACCTTCAAGACGCCGCAACTGCGTCCGTAATTGCACGCGTCCGTTCCTTCGGTACCGGTTGGACAAGCACACGCCACCTTTGTGAGTTGCACGTTTGGCGAACTGACCAGTTCCTTCAGACGCTCTTTCGCGCGGTTGCCCAGTTCCCGTTCATACCTGCATTGAGGGCTGAAGGTCTCAGGTGTGTTGAAGCCAACTAGGCGCGTCCCTGCCCGCTCTCCCGCGACGTGGACGGTATCGCCGTCCGTCACTGTGAACGATGACCAGACCTGCTCCGCCACATTCGGCGATTTGCTAGCTGTACCAAGAAAAAATTGCTTCGGTCCGGTCTCGAACAGTGAATAAAGAAAGCCGACCATCGCGATGAGTGCCACAATCACTGCATCTCGGGCAAACTTTCTACTCCACCACCTGACCTGTCGCGGCAGGAAGGAAGATTTGCGATGTTGTGAGCGACGCGGGTATGGGGCCGAACGGAATGCCACTATCGCTTCGTGGCGCTGCGTTCCGTCGCGCCCGAGAATTTGATTAAGTTTCAACATTTGCTTGTCGGTCAGGCGCGTCCTGCCACCGTATCTCTCCAGCCTGTGAAGCACGTCCGAGAGAAAGCTCCGCTGCCACGGACTGAGCGTCGCTTCGGCCAGTGCTGCGCGAATATTGGCTTTGAGATGCTCCGTTTCGAAGAGCACGAGCGCCGCGCCGCTTGATTTCGAAGCTGAATGGCGCGCTGCATCTAGCAAGACGGCTCCACGCGCGGGTGATTTTTTTATAGTGAAGCCAGATCGCGGCAATGGAGCCAAGCATAGTGAAACAGTACCAGCCGAACATCAGGCCGAGCACCCACTGTTCCTCGCTATTACGAAGACCAAACCCAGTAGCGATCAAAACAACATGAGCAATAAGAAGTCCAACCGCGATGTAGATCACGAACACAACCCCTGTTAGCAAAATCGTTATACGCAAAACAACCGCCGCTTCCAAGATGTGGCGGCCTTCTGATTGTAAGCTGGTAAATCTCCGGTTACAAAATTAGCTCCAGATGATTTCAGCGAAGAGGATCGGAGGCTCTCTAGTTCAATTGGCGAACGGCATCCCTTCGAACCAGAATAATTAGCGTTAGAAACGGTGAACGGAAGTTCCACCTGATGGCCCACGACCAGTCCAAGGATCATTGGGCCGATGATGATAACTGCATTTCTTCCTATGACGTAACCAAAGAATGGAGACATGATGATCGCGCAGAACTTCTTGAAATCGCTGCCCGGCTGCGTGTCGATGCTTCTGATTATCAACAAGAACACCATGGCCCCGGTAAGAAGACCGGCAGCTATTCCAAGAGCACCTGACTTTGCCATCCAGTCCGTGGAAGGGAGGAAGTCTGCCCCAAGCATCTTGGAGAAAACAGGCAGGCCAAGCAGCACCCATATTACAACCAGCATTTTTACTAGACTTACCACGCGGCTGGGGTTTTACTTCGTCTGTCGAACTGCTCATACATCGCCTCACCCTTTGATCGATCAGCCAACAATTCGAGAAGAAACGATGGCAGCGTATTATTGGTTAAAAAATTTCCCGACGTACTTTCTCGTGAGCGCGTCATCTTTGTCGACGACCACGTTCTGGACCGACAGGTGAGCGACTTGATCAAGGCAGGGCTGCCAGGGAAGTAACGGAGCAGACAAGTGATGCGCCGGGCTCTGCAATCCGGCGCATCGGACCTACTTCACGACCGTGTGACGCTTCCGACCCAGGGAAAGCCGGATCGGAAGGTCCTGGTCTGATATCATGACATCGAGTTCCTCCACGATCTCGCCGTTGACCCGCACACCGCGCCCCGAGATCGCTCTTCGCGCCTCCCCCTTCGAGGAGGTCAATCCAGCACGGACCAATAACTCCACAAGGGCTACCCCGCTCCTGCGCTCCGCATCATCCAAATGAAGCGTCGGCAGCCCCTCTGCAGCCTCACCGTGCCCGAACGCCCGTCTCGCCGTAGCCGCAGCCTGATTTGCGGAACCAGCTCCATGGACAAGCGCCGTGGCTTCGTTGGCGAGACGTTCCTTGACGGTGTTAAGTTCGGCCCCTTCTGCCTGGCCGAGCCGTTCGATCTCATCCACCGGCAGGTCTGTGAAGAGCTTCAGGAACCGGACAACATCAGCATCTTCCGCGTTGCGCCAGAATTGCCAGTAGTCGTATGGCGACAAGCGATCCTCGTTCAGCCATACAGCTCCGGCAGCCGTCTTACCCATCTTCAAACCCGAAGCAGTTGCCAGAAGCGGCGCAGTCATCCCAAAAACTTCGTTCCCGTCCGTTCGCCGGACCAGGTCGATGCCGTTGATGATGTTCCCCCACTGGTCGGCCCCGCCCATTTGCAAGCGGCAGCCGATCCGGCGGGATAGCTCAAGGAAGTCGAACGCCTGGAGGATCATGTAATTGAATTCGAGGAAGCTCAGGTTCTCCTGCTTCTCCAGCCGCGACCTGACACTGTCGAAAGAGAGCATCCGATTGACGGAGAAGTGCCTGCCTACGTCTCTCAGCATGTCGATCCAGCGAATGCCATCCAGCCAGTCAGCATTGTTGACCATCATGGCATCCGTCGGGCCGTCACCGAAGGCAAGAAGACGATCAAAGACTTTTCTGATCCCTTCGATGTTGCTGGTGATCTGCTCGTCCGTCAGCATCGGCCGCACCTCCGACCGGAAGCTCGGATCACCGATACGAGTGGTCCCGCCCCCGATGAGAACAATGGGCTTATGACCTGCCTGCTGAAGGCGGCGAAGAGTCATGATCGGAAGAAGGTGGCCCACATGTAAGCTGTCGGCAGTCGCATCGAAACCAACGTAAGCGGGCACGATGCCAGCCTCGAAGGCGGCATCGATCCCTGGCAGATCGGTCGCTTGGTTCACATAACCGCGTTCGACCAGCGTCTTCATGACCACCGAACGCGGTTCGAAATGATCGGCCGAGGCATCGGAAATTGTCATCGGAACTCTCCTGGTATTGCCGCCAGGGGTTCTCCACAATGAACAAAACCGCCTGACGGCGGCTTGTTTCAAGGCATGATTGAAACGCGCCGCTCCTTAGGGAAGCGTCGCATAATAAATTGCGGCGATGAGCGCGGTGTTGTTCATGCGGCTGCTCATAAAGAACTTCATCCTGGCTTGCAAGGGAAAGCTGAATGGTCGCTTCGGGCCGAAGCTGAAGACAGTCCGACCTCCTTCGCGCCATGAGCGTCATCGCGCCTCCCATATCGGATAGCCCTTGGCTACTTGGTACTTGCTGGGAGTTCGTATTGGTCTCATGATCGGCTTACTTCTCTGGCAGGGGTGAGGGAGCTTAAATGGCGTGGGGTAGAGGGCTATTCAGGATGTGGATCGTCCTGAGTGTGATCTGGTGTGTCTTGGTTGGCCTCCTCATGTGGAACAGCATAGCCAATCCCTATATCTCTTGGGGGGTTCAGGATGGGTGAAGGCGATCCTGAATACCTCGAACCCTTGGGTGAGAAGATTTCAGCCGCGCGTGCGCTCAAAGAGCGAAAGTTGCTCATCGAGTATGAAATCAGCTTTGACCAAACGGGCCTTAGAGAGACGGCCTTCTTCTTCCCGGCTAGCGCAGTACATGAGGCAAACCTAAAGACCATCGAAGCGTACCTCCCCAAAGCCACGGCCCTACAGAATGCCAAGATCAGGCTTGCACGCTACGAGGCCCTATGGACGACTGGATGGAGTGCCATCGTGCCTCCGTTGTTAATCCTTACGCTTGGGCTGGCCATTCGGTGGGCCTTGCTGGGATTCCGGCCGCGCATCGCGGGGTGAAGTTCGGGTCGTCAAAGTCACCGGCTAGCGGCACTGGCGTCTGCTTGGGCCAAGACGAGCTGTCTGACAGCGTCGCTTTCGCCCGGGAATCTGTCTTTGCACGCCCCGGCAAACCGCGGGGAGATCAACCGAAAGTCAGTACAATTAGCTGATTAGCAATAACGATCCTGCAGTCTGAGCGTGGTATCTGATAGGGATGACGTCGCGTTGCCCGCCCTTGCCATTTTTGTCTCTCTGCATCGTGCTCGTCGCGGTTCTGGCAGCGTGCTCGCCTTCGCAGAAGCGCTATTCTGAAACTGAAATCGAATTCCTCGCCTCGGATGCTCATGTAATTGTCGGAGATGTGCCCCTGGTGGTGCCGTTTGTCGCCTTGACGGGCCTCGTAAGCGCGAAGCATTCTTTCTCATTAAACAAATCAAAAGATCGCAAAGCGGCAAAAGAGCGTTTGGAAGAGTTTCGTAAATCGGCAAGCAGCCAGGACACCGCACCAACGATTGATAACCTGGAAATTACAATGAGGACGTACGGATGGGACGACTTTGACACGTCGCTCATACGAATTTGCTCTCGCTTTACCCGCCAATGGTCGCGGTCGGTTTGCAATGATCCATCGTCACCTCTTCAGCAAGCGATGCCGCACGACAACAATCATTTCTTCCTCGTCGATGACCGGAAACTGGACGCGTTCCAAAACCATCGGAGGGTCTCCGACCAGCTCCGTGAGATGCACCTGAAGAGTGGGGAGACGTCGCTCGTATGTGATACCAAAAGCACCGGCGATACAACGCTTTGTACGGCAGCAATAGCAATCGAACGTCATCTGGTGGCCGTCTGGAGTGTTTGGGGCAGCACGACCGAGGCAAATTCCCGCCAAGAGCGTGAGGGTGCAGCAATCAAAGCATTCGTCGTCAACGCACTCGGCCCCACCGAGAACTTTCCCTCGTTGTTCTCGCTAGTTTGCGAGCTGAATACCCCGGCAACTCCGACCGGAGCGCATGAGAACCCATGCGGACTATCTCCCATTTCACGTCCCTAGCGTTTGGCCGCAATCCCCGTGAATGTGTTGTCGGATATACAGATCGCCGCTAAGGGCCGGAACGCGAACGAGGCATCGGCCCGGATTCCGCCAACACCGGTCATTGCAAGATCGACTGCCGCGACCCGCCTGCGGCATCACGGCAGTCGAGCACGTTAGACCACGTCGTGAAGCTGGGCCTCACCGTTGTGCAGGAAGCAGGCTTTGGTGAAGAGCCCTAAATCCACGAGATTGGGAAGCCGAATGTCCCGGATATCCGGCAGCCGTTTGCTATCTGGATCAAACGACCGATCAATCTGGGAGATGAACCCGAGAACAACACCAGTTTTTCTGGCGAACTCTCCAAGAGCGACGACCTGATCCGAAAGGGCGGGCTTGCTTCGCTGCTGGTCGAGTATCTGCAGATAGTCGATAACGGCGACCGTTCCTGGCCTCGCCCCCGACAAATAGCGAATGATGTAATCCGCGCTGATTTCATCCGACGTCACGATTTCCAGATTGTCGGCAACGCCGTGTGAGCCTTCATCCAAAGACTGAAAGTGTTTGCGTGCCTGCTGCTCGGTAAGTTCTAGTGTGAATAGTACCGCTTTTCTCTCGTCTTGGGCAGCGTCAAGCAAAAGCTGAAGTCCAAGCGAGGTCTTGCCATGTCCCGGCCGACCGGCCACCAATAGCAGATCACCATCATTCAGCCGGGATAATATTGTTTTGGACAGTGACCCCGCTGCGATTTGAGACGAGAGCAGGCTCCATCTTGCGAACCCCTCCTCTCGCGCAATTTGATCCAGGGCTTCGTGCAGAGGAACGTTACTATTCCGAGCCATGAGCTTGGCTCGGCGTTTCAATTGGAAGATCGGGGCAGAGAGTTTCATCAAAGGACCTCCATTCCGAACCTGAAACGCAACCCCTCCTTATGCGACGCTCGAACAGATGGTTCGATGATGATGTCACCCCGTATGTGCGATACTTCCCCGAAAGGAGGGAGGAGGCGCGGGCCAAGCCTGTGCAGCGGAAGCTAGCGGGCTTGATGATTCGCCACAAGCGGTAAAGACCGCTTCGGGCCAACAGCGATCGGAATGCGCCAAAAGCTGAAGTCCATCTGATCCGGCCGAACGCTCATTGCCGCCCATTGCGGCCGCTCACTAATGGCCGCCGCATTATAATTGGGCGGAACTTTTCCGTACGGTCCCCAGTGGACGCGGCAGGTGCGCTATTTCCCAAAAGTTGATTTGACAACCCACCGTTATCGCTCTTGATTTCGGATGACCTAATATTCCTCGACTGGATGGAGGAAGCGATGAACACGATTATGCGCACGTTATCCCTCACCTTGGGCGTTGCTGTTGCGGCGGGGTGCGCTTGGTTGACGCCGTTCCCGACGACCGTACTTGCCCAGGATCACTCGCACGAAGCCGTGGGCTTTGAAGGGAAAGTTCTACTGAAGACGACGGCAACGGCAACTGACCGATGAACACCCCCATGCAAGCCTTCAATCCTGGCGGCGTCCCTACGAAACTCCTGGTCGTGATGGTCGGAGCGAAAGGCAAACCCAGCTTCATTGCCGTCGAATAGCATTACAGAACGGGCAGCTACGATCAGTTGCGGCATCACGAGAAACGCCCGTATAGGAGGTACGCTAAATCTTGATCGCACACGCTGTAGCAGGTCGAGATTTGCGGAATTCTGCAGCAAATCCCACCCTTGGATATTATCATCAATCCGAGACAAGCTGTGGGAGAGTCAATGGCTTGGCGGCGTAACCTTCTAAGTTGGCCCCAAGCCGGAGGTGCTTATCATGGTACGCTTTATCGGAGCCGCCCTCACCCTGTTCTTTGTGACACTGTTCGCTCCACACGGGCACGCCGAGGAAGCCCGGCCGAAGTTTCCCCCAGACGAAACGTTGACAGTGCCGTCGCTCACCTTAACGGACGAGCAGTTCCTGCTGGGCGACACGGCGAACGGCATTGCTGTGACGCCGACCGGCCAGCTTCGGTTTCCAGGTTGGGATGAGCACCTTCCAGCCGTCGTTCTGCTCCACGGAACCAACAAGAACGTCTCGATAGTCCGATGGGCCGACTTTCTCAATAGAATGGGCATCGCCACGTTCCGTCTCGACAGCTTTGGTGGGCGAGGCATAGACGAGGTTGAAATAGACCCGTCGCGACTGAGCTCTTTCGCACAGTTCTACGACACCTATCGCGCCGTCGACGTGCTTGCGGCCCACCCACGCATCGATCCTTCACGGATCGCAGTGATGGGCTTCTCGCGCGGTGGTACCGCAGCACTGTACACCAGCATGCGGCGCTTCCAAACTCTCCATGGCCCGAGCAAAACGCGGATTGCCGCACACATTTCGTTCTATCCTGCCTGCAATACTCAAGTTCGTCGATGAACTCGATGTCGCCGATGCACCGATCCGCGAATTCCATGGCACGGCGGACGACACGACCCTGGCTGCTACCTGTCGTGACTACGTCACGCGCCTCAAGGACGCCGGGAAGGACGCGGTCATGATCGAATATCGCGGCCCGTATCACGGATTTGATATCCCTGATGCGCGGCCAGGTCTTAATAAGAGCGCACAGACGCCGCGCAATTGTCAGCGCCGTGAAGAAAACGGTAAGATCGTCAACGTCTCGACCGGCAAACCCTTCACCTACGCGGATGCTTGTATGGCACCTGGTGAGACAAGTGGTTACGACAAGGCTGCGACTGAGGCAGCACAGGCCACCGTGAAAAAGTTTTTAACTGAAGTCTTTCACCTCAACTGATTCGATGACCAACTATCGAGAACGGGGGGCCGCGCCGCTGAATTCTGTTTAAGCGCACTGCGTTAATGCAAATTGTTTTTGCCATGGCTGATGCTTAGGCGGATGCGCGGCCATGAGCCTTGAGAAGGCTCCTCCCCGCCACCTTTCGAGGCCAGTTGAGGTGATCGGGGACGTTCGGCGACTGCCTGTAAGCGCTTTGCCGACTTTCTTACACCACCGAACAATTTTGGTGGCAAAGCGGGGCACTCAGTTTCAAGCGGCCGCAATGATAGATGAAGCCATGCAGGATGGTCACGCGAGCAAGTGATCACCTCGCGCTCGGGGACCTAGCAAACAATTTTTGGTTTTGAAGATCAGTCTTCCCCTGACGACCCCAGCCAGAACACAGAGTTGCCAGCTGTGGGCACGTTCGGCTGAGAGGCGAAAAGCCAGCGCGGTGCAAGTATTCAATGGACCGAGCGTGATGGCAATCGAAGCCGAACGTCACTTTCATCTATTGCGACAAGCCTTTTTCCCAGTTTCGTCCCGAAGCGCACCGAGGACCGTCGCAGGCGACAATCCGCCTTCGGCACACTCTGCGATTAGCCGCATGATGAGAAGATCGAACTTCTCGTGCAACTCTCATTATCCGGGTCCTGGGGAATTCCGCGTGTCTCGTGATGAGCAGGAAGGCACGACGCGAGGACCGTTTCATTGTGAGGGAACATTCCCATAGGAACTCAGTTTAGCTGCATTAAATTCAAGAGGATGATGCCATGGCTACCTATTTAGACGAGCGCGGCAACCGGGTCGCGTCAGAGGATAAGGATAAGGATGTCGTCAAAACGCCGGTCGAAGCACGACAAGGGTTTCTGGGACGTCCGGTTTTGAAGGTCCTGGTCGGGGGCCTGTTTCTGGCGATGATCGCTTGGGGCATCTCGGAAATGTTTGGCGAGGCGGTCGACAACGATTCGGCGACCGACGTCAACCAATCGGCCACGACGGAGCCGAATGCCGTTGTCACTCCTACCGACCAAAAGGTGATCGACAATACCCCTCCGGCCGGTGAGCAGATGCAAACCGCGCCGACGGATCGCGATCCGACTGCTGAATCCGGTTCGGGGGGAGATTCTCAGTCTGTCGCGCCAGCAGGCACCGAGAAAACACAATAACCTCCGACGAAAGGAAGACACATGACAAAACGCGAACTCATCGATACCGGCACTGACAAACGCTACGTCCGGCGTGACGAAGACGGCCGGTTCAAAGAATCAGTGGACGTCGGAAAATCTTTGGCAGCCGACCGCCGCACGAAGGCCAAGACAAAAGCAAAAATGGGCGAAGGTGACAAAGGCGATCACGAGCGCTGATGAAGATCGCCACCTACAAGGTCATGGCGTGAACTGGCGGCTGCCCGTTCTTCTGCGCTGGCTGGAGGAATCCAAGCCGGACGTGGTGTGCCTTCAGGAGTTGAAATCGGAAAGGTTTGCGATGTCGCTCATTTCGGCCGCCATCTCGCGAGCCGCAGCCATTGTTTGACGCTTTTCGCCCCAGATTCTTAGCCGCCCCCGCGATTGTTTGTGAGGGAGGGTCAGGTTATTATAGAGCAATGCCGTTCAGTCGTATGCCAAGTGCGTCGATAGCTGTGAATGGCATAGGAAAACCAACACAACAGGACGATATAGTTTGAGACATCCAGGCGATGATAACTTTGCCAATCGCCGCAAAGCGGCGAACGAAGCCAAGCAGCAGCTGCTTGATAAACTCAAGGCCGCGCCCAAGGCCGACGACCCTGAGATGGTCGCCAGGCGAGCGGAACGACGGGCCACAGCCGAGGCTCGTGAACTACGACGTGCCGAGCGCGTGAAGTCAAAACAGGAAGAAGCCGAACGCAACCTTGCCGCCGCAGCCGCCCTGGCTGACGCAGCGAATGCTGAGGCGCGGGCTAAAGCCGAGGAGCGCGAAACGCAAGAAAGAGAGCGAATTGCCAGTGTGATCTCAGACGAGGCAGATCGGAAGGCTAAGCGGGACCGCCGCTACGCAGCCCGCAAGTCTCGGCGCGTCTAAACGACAAGCCAGGTTTGGTTGATCAAAGTCCTCAGACTTTAAAAGCGCTGCAGAAAACAGCAAACGTCAGATCGCCCGACATGTGTTCGGCGGCATTGCGGCCGGTCGTCAGGATTGTCTCGCCCAGGCAGATTATCACGAACAGTGCACAGTTCGGCCAAACTCAACGCGATAGCATTTGACCAACCGCAGGCCGATGTCCGAAGTAAGAAAAAATTCCTTATGCGATGGGATTATTCTCCGACAGGTTCGGTGTCAGGTTCTTGTCGTCGCTTGTGAAGCCTGTGGCCGCAGCGAGGAAGTCGATCGACAGGCGGTCGTTAAACAGTACGGAGCAAGTATCTCAATCGCAAAGCTCCGTCGTAGAGCGGCCTTGGTTGCGAACGCATGAACCACCACGATGGCGTTGATCGACGCCAGATGGAAATTTCGGCGAAAGCGGAAATGAAGGAGGCGGTCCGATCATGGGCGACAGCATCGTTTCGAAGTTCTTGCAACTTAGCGGTCATAGTGCCGCCACAGAGTTCGGCCCAAGCGGATGGCGGACAAAATGAGATTGCTGGCTCTCTTGGCTGCAGCCCTTTTGCTGACGGCCTTTCAGGCCCAAGCCCAGGTTTACGGGCCTTATGATGGATACGACGACTATGGTGGCTACGGTTATGACGACCCGTACAGCCCTTATCCGCCACCGCTGGATTACGAGCCAGTGCCTCGCTATCGGGAACCTTGGCAAGAACGTCGGGAGCCATCGACGCGAAGCGCAAGGGGAACCATCGTCATCGCCACGCGTGAGCACACCCTTGTTTACATCACCTCACAAGGCGAGCAGTTCGCCTACCC
>NZ_ATTQ01000019.1 GCF_000419765.1 Rhizobium mongolense USDA 1844
CGCGCCGGCGATCCGGATCGGGCACGGGAACGGCCGCCATCAGCGTCTTCGTATAAGGGTGCTGCGGGTTGCCGAAGATGGCAGCACGCGGGCCGATCTCGACGATCTCACCGAGATACATGACCGCAACACGGTGGCTGACGCGTTCGACGACGGCCATGTCATGCGAGATGAACAGGAAGGCGAGGTTGAGGCTCTGCTGCAGGTCCAGCATCAGATTGATGACCTGCGCCTTGATCGAGACGTCGAGCGCCGAGACGCTTTCATCGGCGACGATCACCTTCGGATCGAGCGCCAGCGCCCGGGCAATGCAGATGCGCTGACGCTGACCGCCGGAGAACTCGTGCGGAAAGCGCGACGCCATATCGGTTGAAAGACCGACCTTTTCCAGAAGGTCGGCGACCTTCTCTTTGGCCTGCTTTGCCGTTCCCATTTTGTGTTCAAGATAAGGCTCGGCGATCGCCGCACCGACGCGGATTCGCGGATTGAGGCTGGCGAACGGATCCTGAAAGATCATTTGCACGGTCTTGCGCATCTCGCGCATCCCGTTCTTGTCGAGTGCCAGCACGTCCCTGCCCTCGGCCTTCACAGACCCGCTCTGCGGTTCGATCAGCCGCATTATGGCGCGGCCAGTCGTCGATTTTCCGCAGCCGGATTCGCCGACCAAAGACAGCGTCTCACCGGCAAAGAGATCGAAGGAAACGTTTTCAACGGCATGCACGCGTCCAGTCAAGCGGCCGAAGAAACCAGAGTGGATATCAAAGCGCTTGGTGAGGTTCCTCACCTCCAAGACCGGCCTTGCTGAAGTAGCAACCGTGTCGCCGACCTCCACCGGAACGTCGCATTCGCCTGTCGCTGCATTGACGACGGGAAAGCGCAGCGGCCTTTCGTGCCCCTGCATTGAGCCCAGCACCGGCACGGCGGAAAGCAGCGCGCGCGTGTAGGGGTGGCGGCCGCGATGGAAGATGTCGGCCGTCGCCCCCGTTTCAACTTGCTCGCCGCGATACATCACCACAGTTCTGTCGGCTATTTCGGCAACGACGCCCATGTCGTGGGTGATGAAGAGAACAGAGGTTCCTTCCTCCTCCTGCAGCATCTTGATGAGATCGAGGATTTGCCCCTGGATGGTAACGTCGAGCGCCGTAGTGGGTTCGTCGGCAATCAGCAGCTTCGGTTTGGAGGCAAGTGCCATGGCAATCATCACACGCTGGCGCATGCCTCCGGAAAAACGGTGCGGATATTCGTCGAAACGCGAGGCCGCGGAGGAAATGCGGACCTTTTCCAGAAGCCGGATCACTTCGGCTCGCGCTTCGGTCTTCGACATGGCCGAATGGCAAAGCAGCGCTTCGGAAATCTGGTCGCCGATCGTAAAGAGCGGGTTGAGGCTCGTCATCGGCTCCTGAAAGATCATCGAGACGTCATTGCCGCGCACCTGCCGCATGGCACTTTCCGGAAGCGCCAGCAGATTGCGGTCTCCAAGCATGATCTTGCCTTCGATCCGGCTCGTATCCGGCTGTAGCAGCCGCATGATCGACAGCGATGTGACGCTCTTGCCGGAGCCGCTTTCGCCCACGATTGCAACCGTTTCACCCGGCGCCACGCGAAAGGAAACATCGCGGACGACAGGCTTCCACTCTCCCTCGACCAGAAACGATGTCGTGAGATTCTCGACGGAGAGAACGGGTTCTACCTGCTGGATCGCCTGCGCCTGAAAGCCTGCCATGTTCGATTCCTCTTGGATGCCTAAAAGCCGGGAAGATCAATCCGGCCAGCGCAATACAGCGTCGAACCGGCGCTTGCCGCGGTTTTCGATAGGCGTTGCGATGATCTCGTTGGAGGCGCGCGCCTTGTCCAGTTCTTCGGCCAAGCGGCTTGCAACGATCTTTTCCTCGCCTGGGTGCAGATTGCAGGGGTCGAGATAGAAATACTGATGCTCGACTTCGTGGTCGCGAACGATGATCGGCGGCGTCCCGCGCGCCAGCGCGTCGGCCAAATCCCAGGCGGTGATATGGGTTTCCTCCGGTTTGAGGATGACGCGCAGGCGATCAAGCGGATTCTTGGTCGGATCGGGTTCGCGCAGCGCAGTTACGCCGGGGCGGTCGTCCAGCATCTGCTTCCAGAGATTGAGGTAGCCCGTTTCGCGCTCGCGAATGCCGGCGTGGTCACGCTTTTCCCAAGCTTCCAGGGCGGCCATGACGCCGAAAATGCTTTCCTTGCCGACCTTCATGCCGCGGCCGATGCCCATGTTCTGCAGGAAGGCGTTGCGCACCAGTTCCTTTTTGCCGGCGACGATGCCGGAGGTCGGACCACCGAGGAATTTGTGACCGGAATAGAGCGCGATATCCGCGCCCTGCTCCAGGAAAACACGCAGATCGTACTCCGACGCCGCATCGACGATGACCGGCACGCCCTTGGCGTGGGCGATCTCGACGAATTCCTTGAGGTTCAGAAGGCCATAGTCGACGACGTGGTGCGACACGACGTAGACGACCGCAGCCGTCCTTTCGGTGATTGCATTCTCCATGTGAAAACGATGGGTCGATGTCGCCTGACCGATCAGCACCGCCTTGGCGCCAGCAAGGCGGATCGCCTGATCGACGGGTGCGCCATAGCTCACAACATGGCCCATCTGCACCAGAACCTCGTTCTTTTCTGGCGTCACATCCGGCAGTTTCTCGATCGCCAGCAGGTTATTGCCGGTGATGGCACCTGCGACGGCCAGGGAAATGCCCGCTGAGCAGGATGCCGTCACGAAACCGGCTTCCGCACCCGTCAACCGGGCAATAACGGCGCTGGCCTTGCGCTGCAGATCGTTGATTTCGACAAATTGCGGCAGGATCGACGACATGGCCGCGATTGCCTCGGGGACGACGATTGATGCGCCGAGGCTGGTCATCGTGCCGGAAACGTTGATGACCGGACGAAGGCCGATCGACGCGCGAATGTCATCAGACATGTGTATCTCCAGATTGAATGGCGAGATGGCGAGTGTTGCAGCTTGTATCCTCGACGGCTATCCCATAGTAATGTAATAGACTCATGCCCGCATACGAGGAGCGTGGAATTGGACGGCAAGACATCATCAGTAGTTTACTCCGAAGACGAGGCACCTATTGAAGAACCCGGCAAGGGCGCACGTCGCTCGCGGGTGAGCGGTATCGACCGCGCGCTGCAGGTCATTGATCACCTCTACGAAACTGGCTCTCCGACGGGAGTCTATGCAATCGCCAAGGCTGTGAAGGCGCCGCTCTCGACCGTCTACGTCATCGTTGATGATCTGGTCGAAAAGAACATGCTGACGCGCAATGGCGACGGCACGATCTGGCTTGGTCCGCGGCTCTACCATTACGGCCTTGCCTATGCCCGCTCGCTCGATTTCATGAGCGTCGCGACGCATGAGATGCACGATCTTTGCCGCCAGGTGGGCGAAACCGTTCAGGTTTGCGGCCGCGACGGCGACTATATGCTTGTGCTTGCCATGGCCGACGGCCCGAGCCATTTCCAGGTCGCTTCGCGTGTCGGCACACGCGTTCCGCTGAACTGGACCGCATCCGGCCGCCTGCTTGTCGGCCACCTGCCGCAAGAGGAGCGCATCGAGCTTTTCAAGCGCTGCGCCAAATCCTCGCCGACCGGCCGCGCCGAGATGGACCCCGGCGTGCTTTCCGCCTCGGCGGGTGCGGCATTTCAGTCCCGCCTGTCGATCCAGGCTGGCGAGTCCGACTATGCGGTCGCCTGCATCGCTTCGCCGATCTGCGACAGAGATGGCCAATGCGTCGCGACCATTTCCATTGTCCTTCCAGAACAAAAGGCTTTTTCCGACGAGAACCACTATACCGCGCATGTGCGGACATCGGCCGAACGCATCGAAAAGATCATGGGCTGGCGCAACCACTAGGCTTTCCCCTCTTCAATCACGCAAGGCGATAATCGCCTCGATTTCGACAGTGATGTTACCCGGCAGCGAGCCGAAGCCAACCGCCGAACGGGCATGACTGCCGGTGTCTTCCCCAAAAACGTCGACGAAGAGATCCGAGCATCCATTGATGACGCTTGGATGGTCTGCAAACTGGGGTACGGCATTGACCATGCCGAGCAGCTTCACGACGCGCTTTACCCGGGAAAGATCGCCAAGCGCATCATGCATGACGGCAAGGAGATTGATGCCGGTGAGCCGCGCATGTCTATAGGCATCCTCGACGCCGATTTCAGCGCCGACCTTGCCAGAATAAAGAAAGCCATCGGCCTCGCGCGGCCCCTGACCGGAGAGGTAGAGAATATTACCCTCCAGCACATGCGTCACGAAATGGGCGATCGGCGGCGGCGCGGGGGGAAGCTCTATACCGAGCGCGGCAAGCCTTTCATAAGGCGAGCTTGCCGGCTTGGCGTTGGCTGGAGACATGTTCACGCAAACTCCTGTCATGCGGATTTCTGTTCTGGCTTTTAGCGGTAGGAATAACCGTGGCTGTGGCGCACGAGCCTACGGGCACGCGGAATGTAACGGCTTGCGGCAATGGCCTCGCTGCCGATCACCGCATAGCGAGGCTCGAACAGCTTCTTAAGAACGGAAACGTCGCCGTTGGAATCGGTCGCTTCGACATCGGAATCGACGAGATCGAAGACCGTGAAGTCGGCGCGCTGTCCGACGGCAAGCCGGTTTTCCATCGAAAGCTTGATGACGGAGGCAGGCGCATGCGTGACCGCTGCCACCACCTTGTCGAAAGGCATGCCGACGCAAAGCAGCTTCGACATGGTCGTCGCCAGATCCCAAACCGGAAAATTCATCGAATGGCCATGCAGGTCCGTCGAGATCGAGAAGGGCAAGAGGCCGCGCTTGATTGCGGCTTCCGCGACCTTGAAGGAGAAGGAGGCGCCGCCATGGCCGATGTCGAGGCGGATGCCCTCGCCCGCGCAACGCTGCGCGAGATCGAAAAGGTCCTCGTCTTCCATGATGCTCGAACCGGCCTTGCCGTTGAAGCAATGCGTGATGACGTCACCGGGACCCAGGATCTCCAGCACTTCATCATAAAGAGCCGGTGGCTCGCCGACATGCACCATCATCGGAACCTTGAGGATCTTGGAGATCTTCTTGCCGAGCTTTACCGGCGTCACACCCCACGAGCCGGTGATGACGTGGCTGGCGCGCACTTTGATGCCGACGATGTGCTCGCTGTTTTCAGCATAGCATTCAAGGATGCGGTCGAGATCAATGTCGCGAATGTCCCGCAATTCGGCGACGCGGTTGCAGGCGACGAGACCGATCGAACCGAGGTTCAGGAAGGCTTTGATGCGCTCGCGCGATGGCTCGATGATATATTCGCGGAAACCGTGGAAATTGGCTTCACCGGCAGAACCCGCATCGACCAGGGTGGTTACGCCGCGCTCGGCACCGCATTCGGACGGACGGACCGAGATATCGGTGCCGCCGTGCCAGATATGGACGTGGAGATCGACCCAGCCCGGTGAAATCCAGGCGCCCTTGCCATCGACGCAGATCATCTCCTGAGAGACTGAAAGCTGCGGACCGACCTGTGCGATCCGGCCGTTGCCGTCGATGAGGATGTCAACGGCACTGCTTGAGATTTCAGCACCAAAGGCCATAGGCCTCACATTGGTGAGGAGGAGCGGCTCGCGCCCTTGTTCCCCGGTCATTCAAAGGTCCTTTCGAAGTTTTGGATCGAGCATGTCGCGCAGCCCGTCGCCGACCATCTGCAGTGAGAGCACAGAAAGAACGATGGCGACGCCCGGAAACAGCGTCATCCAGTCGGCCTGGCCGATATACTGCCGCCCGGCGGCGATCATCGTTCCCCAGGTCGGAATTTCGGGGCTGACGCCAAGGCCGAGGAAGGAAAGGCCGGCTTCAGCCAGCATGGCGCTGGCAAAGAGGAAGGTGCCTTGCACCAGGATCGGCGAAAGCAGATTGCGCAGGACATGCCGGGTCATGATGTGGAAGGTTGAAATCCCGAGCGCTTGCGCGGCCTCGACATAGGGCAGTTCGCGGATGACCAGCGTCGATGCACGGACAATACGCGCAAGACGTGGCGAATAGACGATCGACAACGCGATGATGACCGTGGTTAGCGACGGTCCAAGGGCCGCGACCAACGCGATCGCCAACAGAATGTCCGGAAAGGCCATCATCGCGTCGATCAGCCGGGCGATTGGCGTGTCGAATTGCTTGAAGAAGCCGGCAAGCAGACCCAGGCTCACCCCGATCAACGCCGAAAGCACGACGACGGCAGCGCCGACGAGCAGCGACAGGCGCCCGGCAAAGATCGTGCGCGAGAAGACGTCGCGGCCGAATTCATCTGTTCCGAAGAAGAACATTCCGCTCGGCGGCTTCAGCCGGTTGACGATCGAAAGCTTGGAGGGTGAATAAGGAGTGACCCATGGAGCAAGGATTGCCAAGAGCACGAAGATTGTGAGGATGAGCACGCCGAAGGCAACGGTCTTGCGCTTCAGGAAACGCCGGAGAAACTTGCTGCCCTCGCTTAAGGCGGGCCGTGTTGTAATATCCGTCATCAGTAGCGCACCCTCGGATCGACCAGAAGATAGAGCATGTCGATCGCAAAATTGATCAGCACGTAGAGGGCTGCAATGATGAGCAGCGCTCCTTGGATGACCGGGTAATCGCGACGAAGGACCGCCGAGACGACAAGATTGCCGACACCTGGAAGGCCGAAGACCGTTTCGGTCACGACCGCGCCTGAAATCAAGACCGCCGCAGTCAACCCGATAACGGTCAGGATCGGGATCAGCGCGTTCTTGAGCGCGTGCTTGAGGATCACCCGGCGTTCGATCAGGCCTTTGGCGCGTGCCGTGCGGATATAGTCGTCGCCGAGCACATCAAGCATCGAGGCACGTGTGAAACGCAAGATCAGCGCCGAGGAAACAATACCGAGCGCAAAGGCTGGCAACGTCAGGTGATACATTCGCCCAAAGAAGTTCGCGCCCGGACCGCCATAGCCCGAAACCGGAAAGAAGTTGAAGCGCACGGCGAAGAACTGCATCAGAATCAGGCCGAGCCAAAAGCTCGGAATGCTTGCCGCAAACATTGCAAGCGTCGTGGCCGCCTGATCGACGAACGAACCGCGGCGATAGGCAGCATAAATGCCGATCGGCAGCGCGATGACGCAGGCGATCGCCAGCGAGAACACCGTCAGGAAAAAGGTCGGCTCGGCGCGGTCTAGAAGGGCTGCGGTGACCGGCATGTTCAAGAAGATCGATTGCCCGAGGTCGCCTCTCAGGAGCTGGCTGATATAATAGACATATTGCACCAGGAGCGACTGATCGAGCCCGAGACGACCGCGAAGCTCGGCGATATCCTGAGGCGTTGCGTCTGGCCCCAGCATGACGGCTGCCGGATCACCTGGCGTCACGCGCACGATGACAAAGACAATCGTGACGACGAGGAACATCACAACGATCATGCCGAAGAGGCGCTGGAGGATGTAACGGATCATTGAAATGCGGTCCCTATGCCCAGCCGGGCACCGTCGAAGAGAGATACCGGCCCGCAGGACCGGCATCCCGAGGATCAATCGTCACTTCTTGATCGAAGCGTTCCAGAAGTACGGCCACGGAGCCGGATCGACGCCTTCGAGCTTGTTCGATTCCGCCGAGACGGCGTTGAAGTCGCCGATCTTCATGAAGGGCGCATCGTCATAGATCGCTTTTTGGACATTGGCCCAGAGTTCGATGCGCTTGGCAGAATCGACTTCAGAGGTGAAGGCATCGACGGCTGCCTTGCGGGCAGGCGTATCCCACCAGCCCGGCGAGCTGGTCGAGAGCGAGCCGATCAGCGCCGGCTCCGGCAGGAACGGGCTGTGGCTGATATAAATGTCCCAGAGCTTCGGATCGGCGCGGCGCTGCGTCAGCGTCGCCCAATCGACGACCTGCATGTCGACGGTAAAGCCCGCGAGCTTCAGATACTCCGCTGCAACCTGCGCCATCTTGTAGTGGAATTCGTACTGACGGCTGGTGAGGATACGCAGCGGTTCGCCGTTGTAGCCCGTCTTCTTTAAGGCTTCGGCAGCCTCTTCGGGCTTTGCAACATTGTAATTGCCTTCAACGCCGGCATCCGTGTGCCAGGAATAGGCTTCCGGATAGATATCGCCGTCCAGCGTGTAGAAATCCGTGCTGCCGAAGGCAGCGGCCAGCATGTCCTCCATGCTGAGGGCCTGGCGGATCGCCTTGCGGACCTCGATGTTCTTTGCAATGCCCTCCTTGGTGTTGAAGACGAAGACCGGATAGCCGAAGGGCTTGAGGATGATCGGCTGCGAGGCCGTCGATGCCTTCAGCTTGTCGAAGGATTCGACCGGGATGGAATCGACATAGTCATACTGGCCGGAGACGGCAGCCTCGACGCGGGTATTTGGATCCGGCACCGGAACGAAACGGATTTCATCGAGATACTGGTGACGCGCGCCGCCATAGCCATCGCTCTCGCCATCGCGTGACTTGTAGCCGCTAAAGCGAACAAGCTGAATATACTGGTCGGCCTTGCGCTCCTTCAGCATGTAGGGGCCGGTTCCGATGAATTCCTTCATCGGCTCGTCCTGCTTGTCGGAAGGAATGATGATTGCAGCGGAATTGTTGAAGGCAAGCAGGGAGGTCAGCGGCGCATAGGGCTGTCTCAGGGTGATCTTGACGGTTGCCGGATCGACTGCAGCGATCGCTTCGATGAAGCCTGCAGCCTGCTTGCCGCGCGAGGCGATCTTTGTCCAGCGGGTGAGCGATGCAACGACATCTTCCGACGTCATGTCGCTGTTGTCGTGGAACTTGATGCCGGTGCGCAGCTTGATCGTGTAGCTTTTGCCGTCTCCGCTGATATCGGGCAGGCTTTCAGCCAGAAGCGGTGTGACGTTCCATTTCTTGTCGAAGGTATAGAGCGTCTCGAAGATGTGCTGCGTGACGATCCCGACGAGGTCGGCAGTCGAGGACATCGGATCAAGCGTCGGCGGCTCGCCGATCGTCGCCACATTGATGATACCGCCTTTTTCCTGCGCCATCAGCGTGGTCGGCAAGGCGACGATTGCCGTGCCGAGAAGGAATGCGACTAGCGTCTTCATTTCATGCTCCCGATTTGTTGTTCCATATTTATGTTATATAAGTCTTTATAATAGAATATCGGCCATAGTGGTCCTGTCAACCGGGAATGTGGACCTATGCTCGGAAATGAGAAGGCGCGCTAAGTTCTGCTGCTGCGCGCGCCGTCGTAAGTCGGGCTGACCTATCGGTCGAACAGGCGGTATTTGATCCGCTCAATTTGATCGGGATCGGCGATCGCCTCGATCGTGGCGATCTTCTCGCCATCGAAACCGATTTTGACGACGATGCGCAGTTGATCCTCGATGCGAACGATGAAACCGAAGCCGCCGTCTACGAAAGCCGGCAGCGCGCCGCGCGCCCTCCCGTTGAATGTCGTTGCAACCGCCTGCGCGCCGCGCAGTGCGCCGGCATGTCCGAAACGAGCGGCCGTCGCATCAGGCGCGAAGACAACATCGGGATGAAGAACAGCAAGCAACGCCTGGAAATTACCGTCGCGCGAGGCGGCCAGGAACGCCCGGACGACCTCTTTCCTATGCTCGATGCCGGCCTCGGGGGCCTCGGTCGTCCCCTGCACGCGGCGGCGGGCGCGGCTTGCGAGCTGGCGGGTTGCTTCCGGTGTGCGGCTGATGACGGGCGCAATCTCGTCAAAGTGCAGATCGAACATGTCATGCAGTACAAAGGCGACACGCTCTGCCGGCGCAAGCTGTTCCAGCACGACGAGCAGCGCGACGCCGACGGAGTCCGCCAGCACGATCTCCTGCTCGGGGTCGGCGGACTTCGCGGTATCGGCGATCTTTTCATGCACCGGCGGATCGAGCGGTTCTTCGCGCCGGGATTTCCTGGAGCGCAGCATATCGAGACAGATGCGCGCCACGACCGTCGTCAGCCAGCCGCCGAGATTGCCAACCTCGCTTGTGTCCGCGCGGCCGAGCCTGAGCCATGCCTCCTGCACCGCATCCTCCGCCTCCGCACGCGAGCCGAGCATGCGGTAGGCGACAGTCTTCAGGTGCGCGCGGTTGGCCTCGAATTCGCCGGCCAGAATTTTTTTCTCGTCCATCGGTCACATTCCTTCATCGCGTTACGTCACCACCATGACGAACGAATTCCGGCCGATGTGACAGACAAGTGGCCGGCGGCGTCATTCGCTGAAACATAGCAGGAGACATATCATGCAATCGAGAATGGGAAATCCGGCCGTCGTCATCCCTGAAGCCATGCAGGCGCTGCTCGCTTTCGGGAATATTGCCCAAAAGTGCGGCCTTTCGCCGAAGCTGCTCGAGCTCGTCAACCTGCGCGCCAGCCAGATCAACGGCTGCGGCGTCTGCGTCGACGGTCATCCGCGCATTGCCCGCAGGCTCGGAGAGACCGATGAACGCCTCTTTGCCGTTTCCGCCTGGCGTGAGACGCCTTATTTCAGCCCGGCAGAACGCGCGGCCCTGGCGCTGACCGAAGCGATCACCCGCGTCAGCGACCGCGCCGATCCGGTGCCGGACGAAATCTGGGACGAGGCGGCACGCCATTACGACGCCAAGAGCCTTGCGGCCCTCGTCATCGCCATCGCCAACATTAATGTCTGGAACCGGCTGAACGTCGCGACGCGCCAGATCGCCGGCGATTGGAAGCCATGAGTGGCTCCCCCTGGCCGCCGCTGTTAACGCGGCGGCCACAACGCCTTGGGAGGCCTAGATGATACCGCCGCCGCCAGCCACGGAGGCCGGACGTTCGGCGGAAACCTTTTTCCTGTAGCCGCTGGCGCGATAAGCAGCGACCGGATCAATGGCGCCGCCGGCGCGCCGACGCGCTTCGGCGAGGATCGGCTCGACGTCGGTGCGATACGCGCGCTTCAGCGTTTCCGCCGCCATCAGCGCATCATTTTCATTCTGATGGCCGGACAGCGCCTCGCGATCGACGATCAGGGCCTGCGCATAGGCGCGGCGGATTTCGTTTGCGCTATTGATCAGGCTTTCGATCGGGTCAGTGACATTATGTGACTGATCGATCATGTGAGCCGGATGGAAGCCCTTCACCCCGCGATACTCGGCATCGACCAGCTCATTGAAGACGAGGAATAGACGGTAAGGCTCGATTGCACCGGCATCGAGGTCATCGTCACCATATTTCGAATCGTTGAAGTGGAAACCACCAAGCTTGCCAAACTGAATCAGCCTGGCGACGATCATCTCGATGTTGGTGTTCGGGGCATGATGACCGAGATCGACGAGGCACTGGGCTTTCGGCCCGAGTGTCTGCGCGATCAGATAGTTCGTGCCCCAGTCCTGCACGACGGTCGAATAGAAGGCCGGCTCGTACATCTTGTGCTCGGAAAACAGCCGCCAGTCGTCGGGCAGCCCCTTGTAGATCTCCGCCATCGCCGCAAGATAGCGCTCGAAGGCCTTGGTAAAATTGCTCTGGCCTGGGAAATTCGAGCCGTCGCCGATCCAGACCGTCAGCGCCTTTGAGCCGAGCGCCTTGCCAATCTCGATGCATTCCAGATTGTGCTCGATGGCCTGCTGTCGCGTCGCGGCGTCCGTATGGCTGAGCGAGCCATATTTATAAGAGCGCTTCTGACCCGGCGCGTCTGAGAACGTGTTGGAATTCATTGCATCGAAGCTAAGACCGAGCGCATCGCCTTTGGCCCTTAACTCGCCGGCATCAGCCTTATCCCAGGGGATGTGAAGCGAAACGGTCGGCGTTGCCTGCGTCAACTGATGAATGACGGCGCAGTCGTCCAGCTTGTCAAAGATGCCACGTGGTTCGCCGGTGCCGGGAAAGCGGGCAAAGCGTGTGCCACCCGTTCCGACGCCCCACGAAGGAACAGCCACGAAGAATGCTGCGACCTTCGTCGTAATGGCGTCGATATCAACGCCGCGGCGTCCAAGATTTGCGCCGAGCGCGTCGTAATCGGCCTTGAGAGCCGCCGCGCGCTTGGCATTTTCCTCGGCAATTATATGCTGCGCAATCTTAAACTCGGCCATCAAATCCTCCCTGAAAACACGAACCATAGGCCCTGTTCTGCGTTGTATTGCTCTATTCCTCACCCACCAAAGAGGCGCTAGTGGACGTCATCCGCATCCTTCTCGCGATCATCCTGCCGCCACTCGGTGTCTTCCTGCAGGTCGGGCTCGGTCTGCATTTCTGGCTCAATATCCTACTGACGCTTTGCGGCTACGTGCCCGGGATCATCCATGCCATTTGGGTGATACTCCGCAAGTAGATCCTAGCGCGGGAAACTCTGGGCGTTGCCGGCATCCACATTGATGATGTTGCCGGTGGATTTCGCCGAAAGATCCGACGCGAGGAAATAGATCGCCTCGGCGATATCTTCGGGAAAGACGTTGAGCTTCAGCATAGAGCGCTTGCGGTAGTGTTCCTCCAGGTCGTCCACTTCGATCTTCGAAGAGGCCGCACGCTGTTCGCGCCACTCGCCGTTCCAGATCTTCGAGCCGCGCAGCACCGCATCCGGGTTCACGGTGTTCACGCGAATGCCTGCGTCTGCCCCCTCCAGCGCCAGGCAGCGGGCCAAATGGATCTCCGCGGCCTTCGCCGTGCAATAGGCAGCCGCATTCGGCGAGGAGGCAAGGCCGTTCTTGGAAGCGACGAACACAACGTTGCCGCCGAGGTCCTGACGGCGGAACAGGCGGAAGGCTTCGCGCGAAACCAGGAAATAGCCGGTCGCCAGAATATCGATATTCTTATTCCACATCGAAAGCTCGGTGTTTTCGATGGGCGCTGACGACGCAATACCGGCGTTCGAAACGAGGATGTCGATGCCGCCGAACTCGACGCAGGATTCAGCAAAGGACGAGACCACGGCATCTTCCTTGGTGACGTCGAGCTTCACGCTGCGTACCGCATCCGCACCGTACTTCTTCACGAAATCGGCTTCCGTCGCCTCCAGTGCCGACTGATCGATATCGGCAAGCACCACGCAGGCACCCTCGCCTACCAGACGGGCCGCCGTCGCACGGCCGATGCCGCCGGCACCGCCGGTGACAAAGGCCACCTTTCCGGCAAGGCTCTTCGGCTTCGGCATGCGCTGCAGCTTTGCCTCTTCCAAGAGCCAGTATTCAATATCGAAGGCTTCCTGTTCAGGCAGACCCTGATATTCGGAGACCGTCGACGCACCGCGCATCACGTTGATGGCGTTGACGTAAAATTCGCTCGCGATGCGGGCCGTTGCCTTGTCGCGGGCAAAGGACAGCATGCCGACGCCCGGGATGAGGAAAATGACCGGATTGGCATCTCGCATCGCCGGTGAATTGCCGTGCTTGCAGTCATTGTAATAGCGCGCGTAATCGACACGATAGTCTTCCAGCGCCTTGTCGAGACCGGCAACGATCGACTCTACGTCAGGTTTTGCCGGGTCGAAGTCGAGGATCAGTGGGCGGATCTTGGTACGCAGGAAGTGGTCCGGGCAGCTGGTACCGAGCGCGCCGAGGGAGCGGAGATCCTTCGAGTTGACAAATTCGAGCACGCCATCCTGATCGTCGAAATGGCCAAGCTTGCGCTCCTGCTTGCCGATCCGCCCGCGGATTTCCGGCATCAGGCGGGCAGCGATGGCCCGGCGTTCAGCCACCGGCAGGCTCTGGGTCGCCTGGCCGCCGAAGATCTTCTTGCCTTCAGTCTGCTGGGCGAACCATTCGATTGCCTTGTTGATAATGGCGAGCGTCAGCTCGTAGCAGGCCCTGGCATCGTTCGCCCAGGTGAAAAGACCGTGGCTTTCGAGGACGACACCCTTGGCATCCGGGTTCGCCTTGACGAATGCTTCAAGATCGAGACCGAGCTGGAAACCCGGGCGGCGCCAGGGCAGCCAGCCGATCTCCTTGCCAAAGACCTGCTTCGTCAGTTCCCTGGAATTCTTGGCTGCAGCGATCGCGATGATGGCGTCCGGATGCATGTGGTCGACATGTGTGAAGGGCACAAATCCATGCAGCGGCGTGTCGATCGAGGCGGCGCGGGAATTCAGGTTGAAGGTGCAATGCGGCAAAAAGCCGACCATGCGATCTTCGTCGTCGACGCCCTTATAGATGCCCTTAAGCGAATCAAGCTTGTCCTGATAGAGCGTCGCAAAGCCGTCGAGCTTAATGGTCCCGACATCGCCGCCAGATCCCTTGACCCAAAGAACCTTGACCTTCTCGCCGGTCAGTGGATCCGTTTCCATCACCTTTGCCGAAGTATTGCCGCCGCCGTAATTGGTGATGCGCTTGTCAGCGCCAAGGAGGTTCGAGCGGTAAAGCAGCTTACCGGGTTCATCGAGCCCTGCTGCGTAAGAATCATCCCAACGGTTTTCAAGAAGCCGGACGGTGGCCGCCATGTCATCCTCCCTTGTGTGCCTTATGCGCAGACGAAAGCCACGCTGTATCCGCTGATGGTATCGCTCATCAAAACGCATATTGTCAATCAAAAACCATCAAAAACAGTTATTGTGCAGCGCAATATGATATTTCTTGATCGTTTTTGATTGACAGCTTTTAATGGATGCGAAATAAATAAGGACAGGGAGGAGCCAAATGCACGAACGCGAACGCCATCGCATTATCCTGAGCGCCGTCCAGGAAAAGTCGGTCGTCACGATCCAGGATATTGCTGAGCTCACCGAAGCTTCCGAGGCCACGATCCGGCGTGACATCGCGGCTCTCCATGTGCAGGGCAAGATCCGGCGCGTGCGCGGCGGCGCAGAAGCCGTCCATCCGCCGCAGCTCGGCAACCTTGCGGGACGTCCCTTTAAAGTTTCAGAATCAGTCAATATCGATAAAAAACGCGCAATTGCGCGCGCCGCCGTGGATCTATGCGACCCGGGCGATGCGATCATCATCAATGGCGGCACGACGACGTTTCAGATGGTACACTTCATGTCGGCGCACCGCATGCAGGTCATGACCAATTCGTTCGCGATCGCCGAACATCTGGTAAAACATTCCAAGAACACGGTGACGGTGCCGGGCGGTGTGATCTACCGTGAACAGAGCCTCATTCTGTCGCCCTTCGACAATGACGCCATCCGCAATTTCTATGCACGCCGTTTTTTCATCGGGGCCCAGGGCGTCGGCCCGCTCGGCATTATGGAAGCCGACGCGCAGATCATTCAAAGCGAACAGAAGCTGATGCATCAGGCCGACGAACTCGTCGTGATGGTCGATTCCAGCAAGTTCCGCCGCCGGTCGAGCCTCATTCTGTGCCCGCTCGACCGTGTTTCGACGATCATCACCGATGACGGCATCCAGGAAGATTGCGCCAGGATGATCGAGGATGCAGGCATCAAGCTCGTCGTTGCGAGCGCCGGCCTGCAATCGGTGAAGGAGGATTCCTCGTCGGTCGCCTGAGAAGCGCCGGCCAGGTGTAGTTAGTCTTAATCAACGTGGGAGGATGAAAGCATGAAACTTGCAAAGAAACTCGCGGTGGGCGTCGCACTCGCCGTCGCCATGATGGCAGGCACAGCAAGTGCTGCCGACATGAAGATCGGCCTCGTCGTCAAGTCCCTCGGCAACGGCTTCTTCGACGCAGCCAACAAGGGCGCCCAGGAAGCCGCCAAGGAGCTCGGTGGCGTCGAAGTGATCTATACCGGCCCGACGGCGCCGACGGCCGAAGGCCAGATCGAAGTCATCAACTCGCTGATCGCACAGGGCGTCGATGCCATCGCGATTTCGGCGAACGACCCGGATGCCGTCGTCCCAGCCCTGAAGAAAGCGGCCCAGCGCGGCATCAAGGTCGTCTCCTGGGATTCCGGTGTTGCGCCTGAAGGTCGCATCCTGCAACTCAATCCATCGTCCAACGAGCTGATCGGCAAGATGTGCTTGACGCTCGCCAAGGATCACCTCGAAGGCGGCAAGGGTGACTTCGCAATCCTCTCCGCTACTTCGACGGCGACGAACCAGAACATCTGGATCGGGGAGATGAAGAAGCAGCTCAAGGACTTTCCGGGCCTCAACCTCGTCACCACCGTTTACGGCGACGACCTTTCGGACAAATCCTATCGTGAAGCCGAGGGCCTCTTGAAGTCCAACCCGAACGTCAAGGTCATCGTCGCTCCGACGACGGTCGGCATCCTGGCTGCCTCCAAGGTCGTCGAGGACAAGGGCCTTGTCGGCAAGGTCTATGTCACGGGTCTCGGCCTGCCGTCCGAAATGGCCGGTGCGATCAAGTCAGGCGCGACGAAAGAATTCGCCATCTGGAACCCGATCGACCTCGGCTATTCGGCCACGCAGATCGCCTATCACCTCGTCAAGGGTGACTCGGACGGCAAGCCAGGCAGCGAAATCGAAGCTGGCCGCATGGGCAAGATCAAGGTTGGCGACAACGGCGAGGCCGCGATGGCAGATCCGTTCGTCTACAACGCTTCGAACATTGACCAGTTCTCCAAGGTCTTCTGATCTGAACTGTCATGCATAAAGCCCGGCGGCTTTGGGGCCGCCGGGATTTCTCATTCGACACCGGTAAAGCGCTGATGAACACTGCCCTTCAACAACCCGTCACGGACCGCAAGACCGCAGATGCGCCCGCCATCCTCGAAATGCGGGGCATTTCACAGATCTTCCCCGGTGTAAAGGCGCTCGACAATGTCAGCATCACGCTCTACCCCGGTAAAGTCACGGCGCTGATCGGCGAAAACGGCGCCGGCAAATCCACGCTCGTCAAGATCCTGACCGGCATCTACCGGCCGAACGAAGGCGAAATCATCGTCGACGGCCAGCCCGTCACCTTCGCAAGCGCTCAGGCCGCAATCGATGCGGGCGTCACTGCCATCCATCAGGAAACTGTCCTCTTCGACGAATTGACGGTTGCCGAAAACATCTTCCTCGGCCATGCGCCGCGCACAAAATTCCGCACCATCGACTGGAAGGCGATGAACAGCCGCTCGAAAGGGCTGTTGACTTCACTTGAAAGCAGCATCGATCCGACAATCCGGCTGAAGGACCTCTCGATCGCACAACGTCATCTGGTGGCAATTGCCCGCGCGCTATCGATCGAGGCCCGTATCGTCATCATGGATGAGCCGACGGCTGCCCTTTCGCGCAAGGAGATCGACGATCTCTTCCGCATCGTTCAGGGCCTGAAGGAAAGGGGCAAGGCGATCCTTTTCATAAGCCACAAGTTCGACGAACTTTACGAGATTGCCGACAACTTCGTCGTCTTCCGTGACGGCCGCGCTGTCGGAAACGGCAGGCTGAAGGAAACGCCGCAGGACGCGATCGTGAAGCTCATGGTCGGCCGCGATGTCGAGAACGTGTTTCCGAAGTCTCCAGTAGAGATCGGCGGCCCCGTTCTCGAAGTCCAGGATTACTGTCACCGCACGGAGTTCCGCGATATTTCCTTCACGCTTCGCAAGGGCGAAATCCTCGGCGTCTATGGCCTGATCGGCGCTGGACGCTCGGAACTCTGCCAGTCGCTTTTCGGCATCACCAAGCCGCTCTCCGGCAGGCTCATGCTCGACGGCAAGAAAATTTCGATGGCATCGCCGCACGACGCCATCCGTGCCGGCATCGTCTATGTGCCGGAAGAGCGCGGCCGCCACGGCCTGGCACTGCCGATGCCGATCTATCAGAACATGACGCTGCCTTCACTGACGCGCACCTCGCGCAAGGGTTTCCTGAAGGCCGCCAACGAATTTGCGCTCGCGCGTAAATACGCCGAGCGGCTGGACCTTCGCGCAGCCGCACTGTCCGTCCCCGTCGGCACGCTGTCTGGCGGCAACCAGCAGAAAGTCGTCATCGGAAAATGGCTGGCGACGCAGCCCAAGGTCATCATCCTCGATGAGCCCACCAAGGGCATCGATATCGGTTCCAAGGCGGCGGTCCACGGCTTCATCAGCGAGCTTGCCGCCGAAGGGCTCTCGATCATCATGATCTCCTCTGAACTGCCGGAAATCATCGGCATGTCGGACCGTGTCCTGGTGATGAAAGAGGGCTTGTCGGTCGGTCTGTTTGAGCGCGCAGAGCTCTCGCCAGAGACGCTGGTGCGCGCAGCGACCGGAAATGCATGAGGTGATGGAATGGCACGACTGATCAGAAAACGCGAAACCCTGCTTTTCCTCATCATCGTCTTGATGATCGCGGTCTTTTCGGCGCGCGCTGCAGATTTTGCGACGCCCTCCAACCTCGCCGGCATCTTCAACGATACCTCGATCCTCATCATCCTGGCGCTCGCGCAGATGACCGTTATCCTCACGAAATCGATTGACCTTTCGGTCGCCGCCAATCTCGCCTTCACCGGCATGGCAATCGCGATGATGAATGCCGCCTTTCCTGATCTGCCGCTGGTCGTCCTGATCCTTGCAGCGATTGCGATCGGCGCCTGCCTCGGTGCGATCAACGGCTTTCTTGTCTGGGCCCTTGAAATCCCCCCGATCGTCGTCACGCTCGGGACGCTGACCATCTATCGCGGCATGGCCTTCGTGCTCTCCGGCGGTGCCTGGGTGAACGCCCACCAGATGACACCGACCTTCCTTTCCGTGCCCCGCACGCCGCTCCTCGGCCTGCCAGTTTTGAGCTGGGTCGGGATCGCAATCGTGCTCTTGATGTATATTTTGCTGAAATATACCCAGTTCGGCAGATCGGCCTATGCGACTGGCGGCAACCCGACGGCGGCCGTCTATGCGGGAATCGATACCGGTTGGACGAAATTCCTGGCCTTCGTGCTGTCCGGTGCGCTCGCCGGCCTTGCAAGCTACCTGTGGGTCTCGCGTTACGCGGTCGCCTATGTCGATATCGCCAGCGGCTTCGAGCTCGATAGCGTCGCCGCCTGCGTCATCGGCGGCATCTCGATCGCCGGCGGAGTCGGGTCAGTTATCGGCACGGTGCTTGGCGCACTCTTCCTCGGCGTCATCAAGAATGCGCTTCCCGTCATCGGTATCTCGCCCTTCACCCAGATGGCGATCTCAGGCACCGTCATCATCCTCGCCGTCGTCTTCAATGCCCGACGCGAGCGCAGTCGCGGCCGTATCATCCTGCGCGACAAGGCAGCTGCAGAAACTCCAGCCGAGGTCGTCGCATGAACACCGTTTCCGCCCCAACCGAAAAGCGCGTGATTCCCGATCGTCTCGGCACACCGTTGCGCCGCATCATGGCCAGCTGGGAAGTGCTGCTTTTCGGCGTTGCCATCCTGATCTTCGTCTTCAACTCCCTGGCATCGCCCTACTTCCTGAATGCATGGAACCTCTCGGACGCAACCTTCAATTTCACCGAAAAAGCGATGATCGCCTTTGCCATGGCGCTGCTTGTGATCGCAGGCGAGATCGATCTTTCGGTTGCAGCCATCATCGCGCTTGCATCGACGGCCATGGGGGCGGCCGCGCAGGCCGGCATCGCGACACCGGGCCTCGTGCTGATCGGCATCGGTACTGGGCTGGTTTGCGGGGTTTTCAACGGCGTCCTCGTCTCCGTGTTGAAACTGCCGTCGATCGTCGTCACCATCGGCACGATGAGCCTCTTCCGCGGCATCTCCTATATCGTGCTGGGGGACCAGGCTTACGGCAAATATCCGGCCGATTTCGCCTACTTCGGCCAAGGCTATGTCGTCTGGGTCCTCTCCTTCGAATTCGTGCTGTTCTTCGTGCTGGCGATCCTCTTTGCCATCTTGCTGCACGCCACGAACTTTGGCCGCCAGGTCTATACGATTGGCAATAACGATTTTGCTGCCCGCTTCTCCGGGATTCCGGTCGAACGCGTGAAATTCATCCTCTTCATGCTGACCGGTGTCATGAGCGGTATTGCAGCGGTGTGCCTCACCTCGCGCCTTGGCTCCACCCGTCCCTCGATTGCGCAGGGTTGGGAGCTCGAAGTCGTCACCATGGTCGTGCTCGGCGGTGTCTCGATCCTCGGCGGCTCGGGCACGATCGGCGGCGTCGTCATCGCGGCCTTCGTCATGGGTCTCGTTACTTTCGGCCTCGGCCTGCTCAACGTTCCGGGCATCGTCATGTCGATCTTCATCGGCCTGCTGCTCATCATCACCATTGCCATTCCGATTATCGCCCGACGTATCAAAGCCATGAGTTCCAAATGACCCTTGAAAAACACGCCTTCAAGATGAGACTCAATCCAGGCATGGAGGCCGAGTACAGGAAGCGGCACGACGAGATCTGGCCGGAGCTCGTCGAGCTGCTGCACAAGTCCGGCGCGAGTGACTATTCGATCCATCTCGACCGCGACACGAACACGCTCTTCGGCGTGCTGACGCGGCCGAAAGATCACACGATGGCGAGCCTGCCGGAACATCCCCTCATGAAAAAGTGGTGGGGCCATATGGCCGACATCATGGAAACCAATCCGGACAATTCACCCCTACAGAGCGACCTTGTCACCGTCTTCCACATGCCATGAGCAAACCGCCCGCTTACCGGCGTATCGCCGTTCTCGATATTGGCAAGACGAATGCAAAAGTCGTCGTGCTCGACAGCCAAACCGGCATGGAAATCGCAGCCGCAAAGACGGCGAATACAGTTATCCGGTCCGGAATCTATCCGCGCTATGATATCGAGAGCATTTGGGGATTTGCGATCGATGCGCTGAAGTCTTTCGCGGCAAAGCCGGGATTCGATGCGATTTCGATCACGACCCATGGCGCGTCAGCAGCACTGCTCAGCGCAGACGGCAAGCTTGCGATGCCGGTTCTCGATTACGAGCATGAATATCCGCAAGAGATCCGAGACGCCTATACGGCGCTGCGCCCTCCCTTCTCGGAGACTTATTCACCGCGCCAGTCGATGGGACTGAATGTCGGCGCCCAGCTTCATTATCAGAAGACCGCCTTTACGCAGGAATTCGCGAAGGTGGCAACGATCGTCACCTATCCGCAATATTGGGCGGGACGGCTGACGGGCGTTACAGCCAACGAACTGACCTCGCTCGGCTGCCATACCGATCTCTGGAACCCGAAAACAGGCGAATATTCCTCGCTCGTCGATCGGCTCGGCATTCGCAATCTCATGGCGCCGATCCGCTCGGCTTTCGACGCACTCGGCCCCGTCCTGCCGGACATAGCCGCCGAGATCGGCCTTACCGCAGAGATCCCGGTCTATTGCGGCATCCATGATTCCAACGCCTCGCTGCTGCCGCATCTCGTCGCGCGCACGGCGCCCTTTGCGGTTGTCTCGACTGGCACATGGGTTATAAATTTCGGCGTCGGCGGCGATCTCACCCATCTCGACCCGAAGCGCGATGCGCTCGCCAATGTCGATGCCTATGGCCGGGCCGTGCCGTCCTCCCGCTTCATGGGTGGCCGCGAGTTCGAAATTCTTTCAGCAGAAATCGGCAATGTTCCGCTTGAAGACGTTGCGGCAGCTGTCGGCCCGGTTGTTGCAGGAAACCTGATGCTGCTGCCGAACGTGGCCCCCGGCTCCGGCCCCTTTCCCGACCGCAAAAGGCACTGGCTGAATGCCGATGGCGCAAGCCCTGCGCAACGCTACGCCGCCATGTGTCTCTACCTCGCTTTGATGACCGAGGCCTGCCTCGGCCTGATCGGCGCCAATGGGCCTGTCATCGTCGAAGGGCCGTTCGCGCTGAACGAGACGTATCTCAAGGTTCTCGCGGCATTGATGGGACGCGACGTGATCGCGCTGCCCGGCTCGACCGGCACCAGCCAGGGCGCCGCACTGCTTACCGGTATCAGACCCGCGCCCGGTCCGGAAAGACGTTTCACGCCGGCCGCAATTGCCGGTCTCAAGGACTATCGCTGCGCCTGGCATGCAGCGATGGCATAACGGTCTTTCCATCCGTGCTCTTTACCTGATCTTAGGCCGGCAGCTAATGTCGGGTCGTTCAAACTCAGGCGGAGGAAATATCATGACGGATTTAAACGCGGTCTTCGATCCGCGTGCCCTTGCCGCGCGGCTTCGCAGCCTCCACAACGCGGGCAAGCAGGTGCCGACCGCCGATTTCGCACTTCCAACCGACCTCCGCCACGCCATGGACGCGCAGAATTTCCTTGCCGCCGAGCAAGGCATTACCAGCAATGCGTGGAAAGTGGCGGCCTCGCCGGATGGCCAGGCTGTGGCTGCGCCGCTTCATCCCTATATCGAAGCCGATTCCGGCGCCGAAATTCCCTGGGCGGAGGGCATGAAATTTGAAGCGGAGATTGCCATTCGGCTCGGCACGGATCTGCCGATCCGCGATAGCGGCTACAGCCGCGCCGAAGTCGCCGATGCAGTCGCGACCGTCCATCTCGGCGCAGAACTCCTGGTTTCCGCCATTCAGGAAAGCGGCAGGGCCTCCTTTTTGCTTTTCCTTGCCGATCGCCTCGGCAACAGCGGCTATGTGCTTGGTCCACCCGTGTCGAAAACGCTAATCGACACGGCGACCGGAACGCCGCTGAAAGTCACTGTCAACGGCCAGCCGCTCTACGATGCCCCCGCGCAGCATCCGAAGGGTGACGTGCTCACCTGGCTTGTCGGCTACGCCAATGACAGGTTGCGGCCGAAAAGCGCGCTGAAAGCGGGAGCACTGATTACGACGGGTACCCTCTGTGGCGCGATCGAACTGAGTTCGCCGGGCGAGATCGACATCCTTCTCGGCGAGACCAGCAAGCTGCACCTTTCGCTCGTCGCGAAATAATCAGACCTTGCTGCGAAACATCTCGATGATGGCGGAAAAGTCCCTTCCGCCATTGCCCTGCTTTTCGAAGAGTGCGTAAAGCTGCGCGGCTTCGGCACCAAGCGGGGTTGATGCGCCGCTCAAAAGTGCCGCCTCCTGCGAAAGGCGCAGATCCTTCAGCATCAAGGCAGCGGCAAAGCCCGGCTTATAGGCATTGTTTGCCGGCGAGCTCGGAACCGGTCCCGGCACCGGGCAATAGGTATTGATGGACCAGCACTGACCGGACGATGTCGATGCAACATCAAAAAGCGCTTGGTGTGAAAGGCCGAGTTTTTCAGCCAACACGAAAGCCTCGCAGACGCCGATCATCGAAATTCCGAGGATCATATTGTTACAGATCTTGGCCGCCTGCCCAGCGCCCGCTTCGCCACAGTGAACGATCTTCTTGCCCATGGCTTCAAGGATCGGCTTGGCCTTGGCGAAACTCTCTTGCGAACCACCTGCCATGAAAGTCAGCGTTCCCGCCGCAGCCCCGCCCGTTCCCCCGGAGACGGGGGCGTCGAGCGAAAGGCAGCCTGCCGCCTTGGCCATGGCATGGGCCTTGCGCGCGCTTTCGACGTCGATGGTCGAGCAGTCGATCACCAGCGTTGCGGCGGGAATGGAAGCGAGAATGTCCGGCCAGGCGGTCAGCACATGTTTACCTTGCGGCAGCATCGTGACGACGGTCTCGGCACCGGCCACCGCCTGGCTCACGTGGCTCGCGGGTTTCACGCCGGTTTCCTCTGCCGCCTTGAGAACCGGCGCGGCGAGATCGAATCCCGTCACCTCATGCCCGGCCTTGACGAGATTGGCCGCCATCGGCCCGCCCATGTTGCCAAGCCCGATAAATGCGATCCGTGCCATCATGGCCTCCCTATCTGTTATCTTCGAGGATCATCGCGGCCGCCTTTTCGGCGATCATGATCGTTGGAGAATTCGTATTGCCCGACGTGATCGACGGCATGATGGAGGCATCCGCGATCCTGAGCTTGGCGAGCGCGCGCAGCTTCAGCCGCGGATCAACGACGCTGTCTTTGTCTGCGCCCATCCGGCAGGTTCCGACCGGATGGAAGATCGTCGTGCCGATGTCGCCCGCGGCCCGCTCCAGATCGGCCTCCGTCTGATAGGAGGGACCGGGCTTGAACTCCTCGGGCTGAAAACGCGCAAAGGACGGCTGTGAAACGATCCGCCGTGTCAGCCTTATCGATCGAACAGCTATGTCGCGATCACGCTCCGTCGAGAGGTATTTCGGGGCAATCGTCGGCTGCGTTGCAAAATCCGGGCTTGCAAGATGCACGGAGCCGCGGCTTTCCGGCCTGAGATTGCAGACGCTTGCGGTGATCGCCGGAAAGGCGTGCACCGGATCGCCGAACTTGTCGAGCGAGACCGGCTGTACGTGATACTGCAGGTCGGGTGTTTCCTTGTCTGGCCCCGAGCGCGTGAAGATGCCAAGCTGGCTCGGTGCCATGGCCATCGGCCCGGAACGGCGGATCAGGTATTCGAGCCCGATCGCCGCCTTGCCGATCAACTTTGTCGCCTTCTCGTTCAGCGTCGGCACGCCGGTGACCTTGTAGGCGAGGCGAAGCTGCAGATGGTCCTGCAGGTTCTCCCCGACCCCCTTGACCTCGGTAACGACATCGACGCCGGCATTGTTGAGCACGTCGCCGCGACCGATGCCGGAGAGCTCCAGGATATGCGGCGAGCCGATGGAACCGGCAGAAAGGATCGTCTCTTTGGCCGCATATGCGCGCTTGGCCGTGCCGTCGTGCTGGAACTCGACGCCGGAAATGGCACCCTCCTCCACAAGCAGCCGCCGCGCTTGCGCCTTCATCAGAACAGTCAGATTGGTGCGCTTCATAGCCGGCCGGAGGAAGGCCTTTGCCGTGTTCCAGCGAATACCGGAGCGCTGGTTGACGTCGAAATAGCCGGAGCCTTCGTTGCTGCCGCGGTTGAAATCCTCCGTAATCGGAATGCCGGCTTCCCGAGCCGCCTGCTGGAAGGCGTCGAGCACGGCCCAGCGCACTCGCGCTTTCTCCACGCGCCATTCGCCACCCGCACCATGCATCTCGTCCGCGCCGCGGTAATGATCCTCCGATCTGCGGAAGAAGGGCACAATATCGCTCCAGCTCCAGCCGCTGCATCCCATCTGCCGCCAAAGGTCGTAGTCACGCGCCTGGCCGCGCATGTAGATCATGCCGTTGATCGACGAACAGCCGCCGAGCACCTTGCCGCGCGGATAGCCCAGAGCCCGGCCGTTCAGCCCTTCCTCGGGTGCCGTGGTAAAGCACCAGTCGGTGCGCGGATTGTTGATGCAGTAGAGATAGCCGACCGGTATGTGTATCCAGTGATAGTTGTCGCTGCCGCCGGCTTCCAGCAGTAGCACACGGTTATTGCGGTCTTCGGATAGGCGGTTCGCCAGCACACAGCCTGCACTGCCAGCGCCGATGATGATATAGTCGTAGCGATCCATCTGATGTCACCGGCCGCTCAACGGCGATACACGAAGCCCAGTTTCCGGCCGATCCACGAGGCGTAGAATTCGCCGACGATCCCGCGACGGAAGATCAACACGCAGATCATGAAAACGACGCCGGTGATGATCGTAACGGGGAATTCCGATGTCGCGAGATAGTTCTGCAGTGTCACGACAAGCCCCGCCCCGAAGATCGGACCAATCAGCGTGCCGATGCCGCCGAGAAGCGTCATCAAAATCACCTCGCCCGACATCTGCCAGGCGACGTCCGTCAGCGTCGCGAACTGAAAGACCAGCGACTTCAAGGCTCCCGCCAACCCGGCAAGGGCTGCCGACATCACGAAGGCGCCGAGCTTGTAACGCGCCACCGAATAGCCGAGCGAGATCGCTCGGTTCTCGTTTTCCCGGATCGATTTCAGGATCATGCCGAAGGGCGAATGGATGAAACGCCAGATCAAAAGCATGCCGATGACGAAGACCGCCAGGACGAAGTAGTACATGCTGGTCGAATTATTCAAATCGATGAAGCCGAAGAGATGCCCCCTCGGGACGGACTGGATGCCGTCCTCGCCTTCTGTAAATTCCGCCTGCAGGCAGAAGAAGAAAAACATCTGCGAAAGCGCAAGCGTGATCATCGCGAAATAGATGCCCTGACGGCGAATGGCGAGGTAGCCCATGACGAGGCCGAGGAGTGCAGCACCTGCAACGCCGATCAGGATGCCGAGTTCCGGCGGCACCCCCCATGCCTTGACGGTGTAGGCAGTGAAATAGGCGGCCCCGCCAAAGAAGGTCGCATGCCCGAATGAAAGCAGGCCGGTATAGCCGAGCAACAGGTTGAACGCGCCGGCAAAGAGCGCAAAGCACAGCAGCTTCATCAAAAAGATAGGGTAGAAGAAGAACGGCGCGAGCAGCAGGAGCAAAAGGCCGATGATCAGGAAGCCGGCCTGGACCGACAGTGCGGTGCGGCTCTTTTCTGCACGAATGGTTTCGGTGATGTCCGTCATCTTACGCATCCCGGCCGAAGAGGCCCGCGGGCCTGACGAGAAGCACGATCGCCATGATCACGAAGATCACGATGTTCGAGGCTTCCGGATAGAAAACCTTGGTTAGCCCCTCCGCAACGCCCAGAACGTAGCCGGTGACGATCGCCCCCATGATCGAGCCCATGCCGCCAACCACGACCACGGCGAAGACGACAATAATGATGTTGGACCCCATCAACGGCGAGACCTGGTAGATAGGTGCAGCCAGTACGCCGGCAAAGGCTGCAAGACCGGCACCCAACGCATAGGTCAGCGTCAGGAGAACCGGCACGTTGACACCGAACACCTGCACAAGCACGGCATTTTCCGTCGCCGCCCGAAGATAGGCTCCGAGCTTGGTCTTCTCGATAAGAAGCCAGGTGCCGATGCAGACCACCAACGACATGACGACCACCCAGCCGCGATAGATCGGCAGGAACATGAAACCAAGGTTGGTACCACCGGCAAGGGCTGACGGCGTGGCGTAGGGCTGGCCGGAAGACCCGTAGAGATAGCGGAAGGTCCCTTCGATCGCGAGCGCCATGCCGAACGTGAAGAGCAATCCGTAGAGTGGATCGAGATCATAGAGCCGCCGCAAGAAGAGCCGTTCCACGACGGCGCCGAAAAGGCCGACTGCAAGCGGAGCAAGAACCAGTGCGGGCCAATAGCCGATGCCGCCATAGGCGAGCATCAGATAGGCAACGAAGGCGCCAAGCATATATTGCGCGCCATGGGCAAAATTGATGACGCGCAACAGGCCGAATATGATTGCCAGGCCAAGGCTCAAAAGCGCGTAGAAAGAGCCGTTGATGAGGCCGATCAGCAACTGGCCGAGTAGTGCCTGAACGGGAATGCCGAATATCATCGTCATGGCATCAGACTCCCAGCACCCGGTGCAGCGTATCCATCCGCTGCGGCAATTCGCCGACCGGGAACTCGGATACCATCTGGCCATGGTCCATCAGATAGAAGCGGTCTGCAATGCGGCTTGCAAAGCGGAAATTCTGTTCGACGAGGAGTATGGTCATGCCGCGCTCCTTCAGCTTCCTCAGGACCTCACCGATACGTTGGACGATGACGGGCGCAAGACCCTCGGTCGGCTCGTCGAGCAGCAGCATCTTGACACCGGTGCGCAAGACACGAGCGATCGCCAGCATCTGCTGCTCGCCGCCGGAAAGCTTGGTCCCGGCGCTCGCGCGGCGCTCGTAGAGGTTCGGAAAAAGTTCGTAGATCTCGTCGAGGCTCATGCCGCCTTCGGCAACGACGGGCGGCAATAGCAGGTTTTCCGACACGCTCAGCGTCGAAAAGATGCCGCGCTCCTCGGGCACGAAGCCGATGCCCTTGTGTGCGGTCTTGTGCAGCGGCACCTGCATCATATCCGCTCCGCCAAAGCTGATCTTGCCCTTGCGGGCCTGGACGATTCCGGTGATCGTGCGAAGCGTCGTTGTCTTGCCGACGCCGTTGCGGCCGAGGATAGTAATCGTTTCACCTTCGCCAACGCGCATGTCGACGCCGTGTAGGATATGGCTTTCGCCGTACCAGGCATTGAGGCCCCGAATTTCCAGCAGGGCAACCATCAACCTTCCTCCGTGCCCATATAGGCCTCACGGACGCGCGGATCCTGGCTGACGGAGGCATAGTCGCCCTCTGCGAGGATCTCGCCACGCTGAAGTACGGTCACCTGCTGGCAGATATTCGCAACGACGGAGAGATTGTGTTCGACCATCAGTACCGCGCGGACGCGGGCAACCTCGCGGATGATGGCCGAAACGACGCTGACGTCCTCCTGCCCCATGCCGGCCATCGGCTCGTCGAGAAGCAGAACCTTCGGATCGAGCGCAAGCGTCGTGGCGATCTCCAGTACGCGCTTGCGGCCGTAGGAAAGATCGGCGGCGATATGGTCGCGCTCCTTGGAAAGACCGACACTTGCCAGCAACTGTTCGGCGCGGTCGTTCAGGCGATCGAGCGCAGAGACCGGCCGCCAGAACTGGGTGGAGAGGTTGTTCGGTCGCTGCAGGGCGACGCGCACATTGTCGAGCACCGACAGGTGCGGGAAGACCGCCGAAATCTGGAAGGAACGCACCAGCCCCATGCGCGCCACCTTGTCCGGCGGTGTCCTGGTGATATCCGTCCCCATCAGCGTGATCGTGCCGTGCGTCGGCTGCAGGAACTTGGTCAGCAGGTTGAAAACCGTCGTCTTGCCCGCGCCATTCGGTCCGATGAGGGCATGGACGCTTGCATCGTGCACGTCGAGATCGACATTCTTGACGGCCGTGAAGCCGCCGAAATCCCGGCGAAGGCCGCGGGCGGACAGTACCACCCGCGGCGTTGCATTCGTCTGTGTTGCGGGAACCGCCATGGGCTTATTTCACCAGATCGCAGCCGCTCTTGGCGGGATCGATATAGGCGTCCTTGCCGGGGATGGTGGCGAGAACGTTGAAGTAGTCCCAGGCCTCCTTGCTCTCGTCCGGCTTTTTCACCTGCAGGAGATACATGTCATGGATCATGCGGCCGTTCGGGCCGACGGTGCCACCGCGGCCAAAAACGTCGTCCACCGGCATTTGATGCAGTTGCTTCGCAACGGCTTCCGTTTCGTCCGTTCCGGCCTTCTGGATTGCCTTCAGGTACTGAAGCACGGCGGAATAGGTCCCGGCGTGGATCATGTTCGGCATCTTGCCGGTGCGATCGAAGAATTTCTTTCCGAAAGCGCGGCTCTCGTCGTCACGGTTCCAGTAATAACCTTCGGTGAGCGTCAAGCCTTGAGCGGCTTCGAGACCGAGGCCATGGACGTCAGCGAGCGTGAAGAGCAACGCCGCGAGACGCTGGCCACCCTGCGTGATGCCGAACTCGGCCGCCTGCTTGATTGCGTTTGACGTGTCGAGGCCTGCATTGGCAAGACCGACGACCTTGGCGCCGGAAGACTGGGCCTGCAGCAGGAAAGACGAAAAATCCTGGCTGGCGAGCGGATGCCGGACGGAGCCGACGACATTGCCCCCATTGGCCTTGACGAAATCACTCGTCTGCTGTTCCAGCGAATAGCCAAAGGCGTAGTCGGCCGTCAGGAAGAACCAGCTGTCGCCACCCTGCTTCACAAGTGCGCCACCGGTGCCGACAGCAAGGGCATGCGTGTCATAGGCCCAGTGGAAGCCGTAGGGCGAACAGGCCTTGCCCGTCAGATCCGTCGTTGCCGCACCCGTGACGATGTCGATCTTCTTCTTCTCTTTGCCAATTGCCTGGACAGCAAGCGCAACCGACGAGGTCGTCAATTCCATGATAGCGTCGACCTGCTCGGTGTCGTACCACTGCCGGGCAATGTTCGATGCGATGTCCGGCTTGTTCTGATGGTCGGCGTCGACGATCTCGATTGGAGCGTCGAGCACTTTGCCTCCGAAATCTTCGACCGCCATCTGGGCGGCTTCAACGGACGATTTACCACCAAAATCGGCATAGACGCCGGATTGGTCGTTCAGGATGCCGATCTTCACCTTGCCGTCGGAAGCACCATCGGCGAGTACGGCGGTGCCGCTGGCAAGCAGGAATGCCACGGACGCAATGAAATTCTTTCGCATATGTCTCTCCTCCCAGAGATGGCCAAACCGCGCGTCTGTTCAAAATTGGCCAGCCGCTCTCCTCAAACCAGCCGACGCTTCGCCTACGATCAAGGAAAATCTGCCTTGAGGCAACCGGTGGTTTGCAGTTAATTACAAACAGTATCTGTTCGTTTTTGCACAGCTAGTGAATTACATAATTTCAGCCCCAGCCCGCAAAAAGCGCAAAGCGTTAAGCGCTTAGCGCTAAAACTAGGGCAGTTTCAAAGGTTGTGCAGGGCATGGCAGCATTAGACCAAAGACCAATCGCGTACTCGTATATACGAATGAGTACACAACAGCAGCTGAAAGGCGATTCTCTCCGACGCCAGCTGGATTTATCCGAAGCATACGTTAGACAGCACGATCTCATCTTAGACCATTCACTACAAGACATTGGTGTTTCCGCATGGACGGGAGCCAACGTAAAGACAGGTGCGCTTGGTCGTTTTCTCGAATTAGTCCATGCGGGTCGTGTTGCTCGTGGCTCATTTTTGCTTGTTGAAAGCCTCGATCGCCTATCTCGCGAACGGGTCATTGACGCGCTTGAACCGTTCCTGAGTATTTTGCGAGCCGGAATCATCGTCGTCACGCTAGCAGATAATCAGGTCTATTCGGCTGAAACTGTAGGCGACAACTTCACACAGCTAATGATGTCACTGGCGATCATGGCTCGCGCTCATGAAGAAAGCCAGATCAAGTCCCAACGCATAACCAAGGCTCATCAACGCCGACGTGAGAACGCTGTCAATGGCATTGGCAAATTCAGCGGTCAGATGTGGGGTTGGATCGATCAAGTTGAAGTCAAACCAAATACTTATGAATACCAATTGAATAAACACGTGAATGTCATTCAAAAGATGTTCGAACTAGCCGATGCTGGTCTCGGATGCTTGAAGATCGAACGCGAATTGACACGGCTGGGCATGAATGGTGTCAAAGGCAAACCAGTCACTCAGGGCAATATCTCAAGCGTATTGAAGAACGAGGCTGTCATTGGCACGTATCAGCCTACACACGTCGTTGAAGGCAAAAAAATGCCATATGGCGACCCGATCAAAGACTTTCTGCCCTCTGCTATTTCCGACGAACTGTACTGGCGCGTGCAGCGAAACAAGCGCAAGCCAGTTATTCGCGGTCGAAAAGGAGTGCGCTTTGCAAACCTTTTCGCGGGCATCGCTTGCTGTGGCCATTGTGGTCATCGCCTAATGTTGAGCATCGGTGGAACGCCCAAGCAGCGATTCACCTACGTCCAGTGCTCCAGAAAGTACAAGACGCGAGACTGCAACTATAACAAAGGCACGCTTCGCTACGATGTGCTTGAAAAGGCAATTCTCGACAACGTCACCGAGTTTCAGGATAACGATGCTTTCTCCGGCAATTCGAACGAGGCCCGTAACAACCTGATCGAAGCGGTTGTAAAACAAGAGGAAAAGATTGCTGCGCTGGACAAAAGGCGAGCAAGTTTGCGGGCAACAATCGAATTTGCCGAAACCGACGACGACCGCCGCGAACTAGCGGCGCAGATGAATCTTCGGCGAAGGGAGGTTGACGAAGCGAAAGACGTTCTGCTCCAGCTACAAACGGATCTGCAAACTTTCGATCACCGCAAGCGTGAGGCTACCGAATTTGCCGACCGGATCAAGATCGAGCGGTTGCTGTGGACGACAGGCTCTTCAAGTGAAGTCTACAGGAGCCGGTCACGAGTATCGTTGCTGATCGGCAAAACGATCACGCAAATCAGCGTCGATTTCCAAGCAAAGCAGTTCATTGTGATGATCGGCACCGAACGCGCATATCTCTTTGATAAGACCGGAGCACTGCTAGACAAGTACGATGCTAGACAACGCGGCTATTACCATACGGGAACGCGCTATTTCGCTAAAGAGGTTGATGCAACAGGAAAGCAATGGATCATTGCTAAGCGTCCGAAGGCGTTTGATGAAAACACGATGGTCTCAGATATTCCGATAAGGACCATCGGTGAAGGTGCAAATAAGATGATTGCTCCCGATGTGATCGAGGCTCGCCAGGATCGAATTGAAGCAATCAAACGTTTGCCCGAAAGTAGACCTGTCTCACCACTCGCGAACCCACGTCTCAATGATCCCGATGTGATCGCAATCAAGGCGAAACGCGCGGCAGAGAAAGAGGCTTTCGAGAGGGAACGTGCTGGGCGCAAGACGGCCCAGCACGAATAATGCTGCTTAGTATTTGATGCAGGGAAGCAGCGCTACGTTCTTCGGACGGCTTTCAGCGCCTCCGTTGTTCAGCACGCTGATACCGGTGGTCGCACCGTAGATACCGACGTTGTGAGTGTGAGCGCCACCAGCATTGATCGTGATGCCCGTGGTCTTAGAGCCCGTATTTGAGGAACTAGCTCTAGTACCCGGATTACTGAAACCCGAACCCGTATATACCGTCGCGCTTGCTGCAACCGCCGCCGAGTGGACGTGGCCGGGGTCGTTAATGGAGTGGCTGTGATTGCCCTGCGAGTCGGTATAACCGCTGTGACCGTGGCCGGGATCGCTAATTCCGTGGTTGTGAGCCAAGTTCATGCTGTCTTGGAACGAACCAAGAGTACGACCGTCATCTATGCTGCGTCCGCTGTCTAAGCCGCGAATTAACACGCCGCGAAGATCGGGCAGCGTGAACGTAGTCGAACCGTTGCCAGCGCCATATGTGGTGCCGATTGACGTAAACAATCGAGAATACGTGGTGCGCGAAACGTTTGCTCCGTTAGCAGCAAGATAGCCGGATGGAGCGGCAGCAGACGCAACGTAAATGACCGTTGCTGCGGGAACGATAGCATCGAGTAGCGCTTGCAGGCCGGTGATCGTTGCAACGTCTTGGGTGCCTGTATGATTGGCTCGACTTTGATACCATGCGCCGTGCTGCCCATCCAATAGATCGGCATCCAAGCCGGACCCGGCACCGTCAGCACTCAACACTTTGCCAGCTGTACTAACCAAGCGGAAATGCGTGCCGTTGTACGTCGCCGTAACGGGCATACCAGCTGTGATATCGCCCGCTTTTAGCGCAGACCCATCGGTTACTACGAGTGCCTTTGCGCCCATTCCGTTGATGTTGAGCGTTGCGGCACCAGTATTGGTCGCGCTGACGAAAAAGGAGAAGAATTCTCCGATCTCGTACGCTACGGGCGGCACATCATACGTGAGTGAATAGGCGTTGCCGCTATTCGTGCAGAGACAGCGAGCGTTGATGCGGTCAAATGATCGCACCGCCGCACCGGCATGTGCCTGAAGAACCGCTGGCACCGCACTTGGTGCTGAGCTAGTCGTGATACCGTTTGGGGATGGGGAAGTATTTTGGGAATCGCTCTGATTCCACCGAGGGTCTGTGTAGTCTACCATTTTTCACCACTTTATTATTGTTGTTATTGGGTGCTTCCGGCGTTTTCGCCGGGCATTTCAGTTAATTGGAGTAGCCAATCTCCCCGAAGTAATCGTTGATCGCGACGGCTAGCGCGTTGTCGGAAGTGTTTGCTGCGATGTCTTTAAGACGGCCCAAGTGGGCTTTCAATCCGCCCTTCTGCATCTGCGCATTCGGGACGTTTCTAAACCAGCGGGCGGCGTCTGGATTGGCCAGCAACTTCGCCTGCCAGCGTTTGTAACCGAAGTTTGCGGCCTTCCCTGCTGCCGATACGGCAAGCGCTTTCGGACCGAGGAACAACGCACCAAGCAGTGTCGTCTTGTCCAACGGGTTCAATTCGGACATCACCCCCGCTGTTTTGTTGGTGTTTGAGTGGTTGTCCATGCGACGATAGTTCTTGAAATTCTCAGACAAACGCGAGAGTGCATCGAGGTCACCTCTGTGTTGAGCGCGACGTGTGCCGCTGAACAAAGCATTCTTGGCCTCCGGCGATACGGCGTTCCACTGCTTCCAAAAGCGTGTGGGATTGAGCTGATCGCCTTCGTACATCATGCGTTCGACTGCCGAACCGCTCAGCGAATCCCATAGTTCACGACCGCCCTCCGTGCGTTCGATCTGACGACGAACCACATTCATCCGAGTACCGCCCTTGTTAGCCTGACCGAGAACCCAATCCGAAGCCTCTTCCGGCGTCTTCTTTTTCAGAATCTCATCGACTGAACCCTTGGTGCTGAAAATGCTCTTCGGATCGCGCATACGACGGCTGTAATTGTTGGCCTTCTTCCACGCCTGCAAAGCATCCCCGCCAGCGGATTGCGCAGTATCGCCCATGTCCCTTGTCAACGCCGAATAAAGACCCTGTGCGCGATCACGTAGTACCTGATCAACGCCGGGGTCGTTCGCAATAGCACCGACGCTGGTTCGGGCTTCCTTCAACACGTTGAAATTGACGCCCGTGCCGATATCATCGACAACTGCCTGTGCCTGCGCGATGACAGAATCAATGGATTTTCCATTATTGAGAGCAGCGGACTTTCCCATCGCCTCACGCTCGGCCTGCAACTGCCCCAGATACTGACGAGTATTGAGACCGCTAGCCTGTGCATCGCCCGTCAACTCACCAGCACGGTCATAGAGGTAATCGTTGCGTGCCTTCGTCTGCGCTTTCAACTGCGCTGACTGATCTTTGAGGGCTTGGCCTAGTTCCTGCTTAGAAAGCGTCTGCGGAGTGATATCGCCGACGATTTCGTTTGCACGGCGATCTAAGCCGCTCCACGCGCCTTCAATACGATCCTGGATCTGCTTACCCGCCGTTGTAGCGGCCAGAGCCTGCTCTTTCAGGGCAGTGTTCTTCGAGCCGCTGATCATTCCAGCGGTAAGGTCGATGCCAGCGTTACGAGCATCCGCTACACGCTGAGCAGCAAGAGCCGGATCATCAACCTTTCCGATAACAAACCCGGTTGGACCATCCTTCACGGCACTGCCGACACCACGAGCCGCTTTGCCCACGAATGGTGCAACGCCTAAGCCGATACCTTCGCCAGCTGCGTTCAGGGCGAATGTCTTTGCTGCGTCACCGAGTTGTTCGCCGGTTGTGCGGGTGTCTTCGTTTCCAAAGAACCAGTTTGCACCACGCTGCGCCGCTTCACGTCCGATAGTGGCGCCAGTACCAGCGCCGATAGCACCACCTGTGACCGCACCGGCTGCCGTACCTGCTAGCGGAACAACGCTGCCTGAAGTGCCGCCAATAGCTGCGCCTGTCACCGCACCGCCAATTGCGCCTATGCCTTCGCCAATTTCAGGAATGAGACTAGCGGCGTCGTTCAAGTCCGGTATCCAACTTTCTTGGTTGTAGACCATCGTCTTGCCGGTCTGCGGATCGGTCATGATGAAGTTATCGCCGTTATAGGGCTGTGCATCGGGATAGGTTTGGCGAAGCGTTCTCAGTCGATCTTCTGGTTTGTCGAGTGCACCGACTTGCGCACGAACAATCTTCGGGACCTGCAAAACCGGATCAATGTCGGTTGACGAAAATGCCTTCGGAGCGGCCTCTTCAACAATCGGATCATTCTCCCACGGAGCCGACTGAGTTGCCGGTTCAACGATTGGATCATTTTCCCACGGCATAGCCGCACGATTACTTTTGTCAGCCATTACGCTCTCCTCTGGCTGAACATCGTCAGCATCTGTTCCCACGGCTTGTAAGTTTGCGCCTGCCCCATACTGAGTTGCTGAACCTGAACAGGTTGCGACGGAAGCAGACCACCGCGAGGCGTGTCGTCCTGGGGCTGCTGTTGCCCTGCCCCTGCTGCGAGGGAAGCAAACTTGAGCATGTCGGGAAACCCCTTAGGAACGTCAATGCCGAGCATTCCGCCTATGGTCTTGTCAGCTGTTGCGTCGCCTGCGGACGCGCTTGTTGACGCTCCTGCGGAACCTGCGGCTTGTCCTGACGCTGCCTGCGCTTGTGCTGCGACGGGATTGCTGGCCGCTTGAATGTTAACGAAGTCGGCTGGATTTGCGCCACCTACCTCAGCGGCCCACGCAAGTCGGTTGTCCCAACCATGACCGCCCATTGGGTTATTGCGTGACCAGCCCTGCGGACGTTCGTAAGAGATCATAGCCGCTGTAGCACCGGGGATATCCTGTGCCGCTTGCAATTGCTTCCAAGCGTAGCCTTCGCCACCGTTCTTCATCTCGTGGAGCACGAAATCCAGCTGCCGATCAAGGTTGCTGACATTCTCACCGGCGTAGTTGCGTAGATTGACGGCACGTTCGCCATTCCACTGACCGATGCCGATACTGTCGGAGCCGTCGCGGCCATCACCGGGATTTCGTGCCCCGGTGTTCATCGTGCTTTCCTGCATGAGATTGCCGACGATGCCAGCTGCCTGATGTGGCTGAAGATTGTGGTTTTCGATCAAATATCGATATGCGTATCGAGCATTGTCGTTGAGTGCGGGCTTGCCCATTTTCACCTCGTCCCCTTTTGCGGGGCTTCTTGTCTCAGCCTCTTTTGGGCCGGTTACTTCACGTACTTATCGCTTCGTGCGCTTGTTCCCCTGCGGATCGATGTAAACGGTTCCGGGTGCCAACTTGTAGAAGTCATCAACGCCCTTAATAGTCGGCAGACCTTCAGCATTATTCGTGCTGCCGGTGATCGCAGGAGAGGTCTTGCCCTCCGCTGCTGCCATCTCTTCGTCAGTAAGTGGCCTTAGGCCGTAATCGACCGGATGACGTGCCGGGCCATTACCCTGACCGTGTACGAGGTCCATCCAGAGATTGCGGAAGTTGTTCAGGTTGCGAATGAACTCTGGTCGAGACTGAGATTGTTCTAGTGTCGCATACGCGGCCTGAATCATTTTCTGCTCGGAGTCTGATGGGCTACCCATACCTGCGCCCGTCGGGGACTCGTCACGCATTTTCTGCAACGTCGATAGCGATGCATTCGCCTTGAGCGTTTCGAGCGCGGCACGAACATCGTTCGAGCCTGTGCCACCAACGCCGCTGAGCATTCCGCCGAAGAACCCGGTAGTCGGCAACGTCGATTCACTGTCAACACGCAGAACGTTGTTGAATGCCGTATCAACCGCATCCGACGAAACCTGTGCGTGATCGTCCTTCTTGTCCTTTGCAGTCGCGGTCTGCTCTGCTTTAAGAGCGGCAGGACCACCCGGAATTGGGATCATCGAGGTAAGTGTTGCACCCGGATTAGCCGGATCGGGCTTCGTAGAAAGCATGTAGCCTTCTGGAATTGTGCCGACTTTGTTGCCCTCGCCCACATTGACCGTAGTTGCGCCAGCGCGTTTCTGCGAAGTGGAGTATTCCTCCAAACCAAGTGGCGGTAGACCCTTTGCCGAACGTTCAGTGTTAACAGCAGCAAGTTCCTTCTGGTCATCAGTCCACGCGTTACGATTACCCAACGACGTACCAGTTGCTTCGGCCTGCTTGAGAGCCTGTGCGCCTTCGTTGAAGCCGGGAGCCGCCGTGAACTTTGTACCATCCCATATAAGGCCCTGCTTTGCGGCCTCTTTGTCCATAAAATTCATCTGCTCGAAAATCGGATTGGCTGCTGTTGTGTCGCCGATTGCCATTAGGCCGTTATACTGAGCCTGATACGTCGAACGCTGGCGATTGATCTGCGTTGCAAGGTCAGATCCACCAGCTGGAGCAGCCGATGCAGGAGAGCCACTGGCAGGAGAAGAAGCAGCGGTAGCGCCAGTGTTGCTACCTCCGTTAAAACCTGGGCCACCGAACAAAAGCGCGCGGTTCTGACGATCTTGTTCTGCCTGCTTCATCTTTTGCAGGTCTTGTGCATTCGCCACGCCATAGCGAGCGGTCTGTGCGGCCTTGTAAGTGCGATCTGTAAGACCGTCCTTGTACCCGTCATATGCACCGATCCCAGCAGCGCCACCAGAGGCTAAATCCTGCGCAACCGAGTGCGGCTTATCAGAAGGACCACCAGCTGCCATTGTTCCAAGAGAAGCACCAAGCATACCGCGCAAAGCAGCCTGCTTGCTATCTTCGTCCTTAAAGTTGAGGAGGCCACCAAATGCGGTCGGGCCCGCAGTGCCATCATTCGTGCCAAGTGCACGTCCTATAGGTCCGAGCATACCCTTCATGCCGGGTGCATCTGGGAACTGGCCTGTAAGACCCGGCGCAGATGGACCATTCGGATTGGCGAAACTTGCGTACTGACCGATATTCGGGGGGAGCGAACCTGTCTGCGCAGGATCAACCTGCGGAGCAGCCTGCGCGGGTGTAGCCGGTGTTGCAGGTGTTGCCGGGGTCGCTGGTGTTTGCGGCTGAGCAAAATTCTGCGGGATTTGCACGTCCGATGGTGGCAACTTAACGTCGCCGGCACCGGTAAGACCCGGCATCGAGCCGCCCATTACGCCGGGGTTCAAAGCACCCGCCTGCAAAGCCTTTAGGATTTCATCAAAATTACTGAACATATGCGGGTTCTCCAATTAGAGCGCGGTGATCGATGCGCTTGAAACCATCGATCTCGCGAACCGCATGAGGGCGGGTGATTTCGACTTCCTGCGCCATAGGGCCTTCGTAGACTTGGCCGGATGGATCGTTTTTGTAGGTGAATTCGTAAACGCGGGTGCCGTTGAGCATGTATCCGACGAAACGGATGTTTTCTTTTGCGCGGATGTCGCAAAGCATACCGAAGATCGATGCAATCGAGCCGAGCGCACCCAAACCAGTGGAGAGACCGTTGGAATAAACCGGCTTCGTTGTCGTCTGCGTGTTATAACCACCACCATTGAGGACGTTGGCGAACTGCGAAGCAGCGTTGATGTCCTTGTTCTGATCGTAGTTCCAGCGGTCGATATCGGCCTGTAGCTGCAAGTCCTTATAGGCGTCCTTCTGGGCACCCACGCCAGCAAGTTTATCGGCATCCATGTAATCGAGTGCGCGCTGATCACCTGCCATGCCCGCGCCCTGCAACTGAGTGTTTGCCTGTGCGTTTTGGCCGCTCATCAAAGAGGATGCAGCCGCATTACGAGAATCCTGCTGCGCCTGATTCTGCGAACCTAGCTGACCAGCAGCGGCAAGCGCGTTCTGTGCGTTCGCATTGTAGAGGCTGCCGATAGAGTTCTGTGCGCCAATCTGGTTCTGACGTTCATTCGCATAATTGGTGTTCATGATGTCGGCGGTCTGCTTCGCAATGGCATCCGTAAACGTCTTATCCGAACTGTTACGCGTTGCAGCGAAAGCGCCCGATCCGTTACGGCCACCCGCCGCGAACTGACTGTCAATGCCCGGAGCGACCTTCTGCATGTAGTCGTCGATTAGCGGCTGATTTGCGTTGGAGATTGCCTGCTGCAAATACGGATTGCTGTTCAGGTAGTCGCCATTAGCGGTTCCCTGCAACATTGCTGTCGCTGGGTTCGCGTTGCCGGAAAGCACGTCCGAAAGACTCTGCGTTGCTGCAATACCGGAGTTCGTATAACCGGTGCCAGCCTTCAGCGTGTTCGCGCCAGTCGGATCGAAAGCAGCACCAGTCGTCACCCCGTTGACCGCGTCATGCGCGTTGCCGATTAGCGGAGAACCATTGGTTGCCGTGTTGATGATGGAGGACTGAGCGGTCTTCGTAGCATCGCTCTGATCAATGACCGTCGAACCCGGATAATATGCGGGCTGTCCGGCCTTAATCGCCTTGTCGATCGTCGCGTACTGGTCCTCAAGGTACGGCTTGGCGCCGCTCCACGGTTCAGTGCTTGTCTTTGTAGTCGTCTCTTTTGGTGTACTTGCCATTCTCAAAATTCCTTAAACATGACGATGGATGAAAATTCGAAGCCGTGCGGCGCAAGCACACGCTGCCAGCCGGGACGGCCAAAGAGGACAAACCCCTCACAGCCGTTTGCTTTGGCCCAGGTCGAAATGACCTGATGCCCCTCGCCTAAAATCTCTGCGAGATCACCAGCTACGAGATACAGAATGCAAACGGGGCGATTGTCCCACTGCATGTTCTGCGTGATCGCAGCACTATTCGTGCCCGTCCAAAGCGAATAACTGCCGTCGATCAGGCCGGCTAAAACTCCACGCTCATCCGAGTTCGTAGAGTATTTGAGGGCTTCCAAAAGCCACTCGCGGACGCGGGGATATTCAACTCGGAAATCCTCATCGCTCTCGATCCGCTTTATCGCCACTCTTACCTTCTCAAAAAACTGCGTATCCAAATGTCCTGTTGGCCGTCGCGTTGTTCGCATGAAACACGGTGAACTGGCCGGTTCCCGCCGTGTAATAGTAAGTCACGCCCTGCGCATTCACGTGCTTCGGAGACAAGACAACTACACTCGTCGGCGTCACCTTCGCATTCGTAACCACTGTGGAAGCAGCGCCGGTTGCGAACGTTACAGTGCCGGTGATCGGCATCTTGTCGTTCAAGCCATCAATGCCAGCGATCAGCTGATCAGTCAGCACTTTGACATCGCGCGGTGTGTGATTGATCTTTAGATTCAGCAAGTTGCGGGCTCCTTCCCTATCGCAATATTTAGCGGAATCCCGCCGGAACCGCGTCGTATTGGAGGCTCGTTGCCTGCGTATAGTTGCCGGTGAGCACCAAGCGCACTCGATGGAAGCGGCCTTGCTGGCGAATGATGCACCAGCCGGTTTCGTTGCGTGCGGTCATCTGGCTCCACGTCAAATCGCCCTGCGATAACAGGCGTGATCCGACACGAGCCGTGACGCTGCCGTTGCCGTCGATCATCGGGCGAACACGCGTAACGATGCTGCGATCACCCTTGATGTCGGGGTTTATCTGAATCATCTGCTGGATCAGGAATTGCTCTGAGGTCTCAATCGTGCCGGTCTGGTTCTCACCCGTAAACAGGTAGATTGCGCCGGATACGTTCATGCCCGCTAGCTGAGCATTGCCACCGGCCCATGTCGGGCTGTCCCATGGCGCTGGCATGCCAGCGATTGTGAAGTACTGGTCTAGCTGCGCAATCGTCCACGGTTGGCTCACGCTGTTGAAGATGAAGTCGATTTCGGCTTCAACCTCTGTGAACTCGCCAATCGAATAGTTGTAGACGAGCATCTTATCTGGCGTACCGTCGATGGCGTTGGTGCTCGAATACAGCCAGTAAATGAGTGGCTTCGCCGGATCAGCCGCAACGCTCATATACGTGTACTGATCCGTGTTGACGCTCTTCAGAAAGTAGTTGTCGATCTTGCCTTCACCGATACGCGTCAGACCGCCATCCCATGCATAGAAGCCATCTTTGCCGAGGAAATACGTTGTCCGGCCAACGGTGATGATGCTCTCTGGAACTGCGCAGCCCTTGCCCTGCACGACTTCGTCAAACTGCCAGATCAAAGGCGTGCCGACGTAGGTCATTTTGACGATGCTGTCCTTCATGAAGATGGTCACATCTTCACCCCCGACGATGCCCTGAATAACGCCAGAGCCGCCGTTGATATCCTGAAAGTCAGCCTGCGTTGTTTGCGAGAAATCCCAACTCTTCGGCTGATCCAAGCCAGACCAACGCACGCGATACGGCACGTCGCCGTCGAATGAATCATTCGTGTTCGCAAAAATTACGAAGCCGCGCGATGCGGTGCCATAGCGGGCCTTGAGCAACGGGGTGAGGTCTTGAAACTCCTCGTCCTCGTTCATGTCGATATATTGGGGTGGATTGACGAAATTTGTTCCGATAGCCCACGAGCCGTACTTGGTGAAATTCCACTTCTCAGTACCCGGCGTGTACGGGGTAGAACGAGACACGTCTTGCCACGACAACTCCGATGGGCTGACTTTGAAAAGCCCTTCGGAGCAGCCCGCGTAAACCTTACCGTTTCCGGCTAGATCCTGACCGCTGATCGCTCCCAACGGGCGAGACGGCAACGAGGCATTCGAATACAGCAGCGTGCGCTTCATGGGCTCGTAAGCGATAGCGCCGTTCAAAGCACCAATCGCCGGAAGCACATTTCGTGCAACTGTAACGCCGGGATTATTGAGGACCGGCACATCGGGACGCCATGGACCAAGAACGCTGTCAATCACCATGAGGACAACTCCTCAATGATGGTGTTGCCGTACATGGTCGAACGAGTGTGATCGCGGACCACAGCGGAGAGCGCATCCGACGTGAGGTCTTTTTCGGCTTGTTCGGCGTCGAAGTCTTTCAGCCAGTGATACGCTTGTGCGAGCGAGGCACGGAGATAGACAGTCGGAAAATTCGTGATCAGCCAGTTTGTCGGGTTGGACACGCTGAGCGAAGGCAAACGCTGATAATAATAGAGTTCGACCACGTAATCCGTGCTTGGAACCGGTCGAATTTCAATCGTGTTGCCGGTCACGACGTAACCGAGATCGCAACGCGCTAGGTTGTCGTTCTGAAAACTCAGCGGGCGGATGCGCTCACCATCCAACAGGATTGCGCGTGCTTCTTGGAAATCCGCTGGCAGTTCCGGCGACTGACCAGCCGAAACGTTGGTGGTGACTTTCTCCTCCATCAAGCGATGCTTGAGCAGCGGGCGCAAAGCCTCCTCTGCCAGAGCCACGCAAAGATCAGCAGGGGCACCAGCATTTACGGTGAAGGAATCGATAGCTGTGATGAGATCGGAATAATTCTGGATGGCCATTAGAGCCTCCAGCTATTCGTGCGGAACTTGGCGAGATCGCTGTCGTTGAGACGGCGCGAGAGAGCCTTGTCATCGCGGGTAATTCCCTCAGCCTGCCACTGATAATGAAGGGCGGTCGGGACAGAGGCGACTTTGACTAACTCTCCGTGCTTGCTTGTTTTAGAGAATTCGTTCGCCTCTGCGCAATTCGCAGCAAGCAACGCATCGACCTTTGTAAACGTCACAACGTCAACGAGGTCGCCGCGTCGGACCCAAAAAACTGATTTGAATTCGTCCTCGTAAACAGGGATGGAAGCGCCATCTGGTACTGCACTGCCGACGGATTGGGAGAAGGGATCAAAATCATCCATAGTTCGCCTTTTCTTGTTGTTTTTATTGGCGATATGCATGGGGTCAGCACGAATAATGCTGACCCCATTCCTAATTATTCAACGTCAGCGATCTTGCCGTTGCCTGCTTCGTTCTTGCACTCGAGAGTGAGTTCCGTAACGAGCATCTTCTTGTCGCTGTCGCCTGTCTTAGCCAGGTCAGTCTTCTTGAGCGAACGCAGTGTCGCAACAGCCCAAAGGGATGGGTCGAACGCGATAACCGTTGTGCTGCTCATGAAGTGATGCGGGATGATCTGGTGCTTGCCGAAGTCGGAAACGTAGTAGTCTACGCCAGCGTAGATCGACTTAGAATCTGCCTGCTGCTGACGAACGCCATTGCCGGCAAACGTCGAAATCTTCTGCTTGAGCAGGCCCGGTGCGATAACGAGAGTCGGATCGCCGCCTTCGTTCCAAACCTTCTGCGCCATCTCGTTGAACATCGCTTCCGTGAGGTCACGAACAGTACCATCGGTTACGGCACCAACTGCACCAGCTGTGTAACCGGTTGTGGCACCACCAACGCCGTGATCAGCGTTTGTCTCGATCCATGCTTCTGCGCCAGCGAGTTTGCCAGCAACGGAGCCTGTGCCGAAAACAGCAGCGTTCTTGGAAACAAGAGCCGCTTCGATGTCGCGGTTCAGTTCGGCACCAACCTTAGCAACCTGACGAGCGTACTCGTCCTTTGTGCCAGCTGTGTTGACGGCCTGCAAAGTTGCCGAAACCTGCACGAACTTAACGAAGTTCTGTGTGGTGTTGGAGATCTTTTCCGGAGGAGTTAGTGTACCGAAAACGGCGTCAGCGCCTTCAATAGCAGCGTTGTCCTTGTTTGCAGCAGCAAGAGAATCCTTGAGGAAGTAGTGGTTTGTTGCAGTCGCCTTTGTGGAACCGATTTCTGTCTTGAACGGTGTCTTTTCTGGCGAAATGCGGGAGATAACGTCTCCGAGGTCTTCGCGAACGTTTGTCGCGTTATTGGTAATTAGTGTGGCCATTTATGGCTTCTCCTTATTAAAGTAGATGCTTGAGAACATCGGCCGCAGCTGCCTGCGAACCGCTTCGTTTAAGTGCGCCCATCTTGCGGTCGATTACGCTTTGCGAGGAATTCGAACGAGCCGGGGAAGAACCCGGTGTTGCCAACAATGGCTTCTCGTCTACGACCTTGACGGCCTTAGCCTTCTGGCTTTGCAGCTGATCAAACTGCATGGCCTTGTAGGCAATGCTGAAAAGGATCGGATTTGTCTCGCGATTGATCGCTTCGACTGGAATGCCCGCGTCAACGAGATACTTTCCAAGTGCCTGCGACTTGCCGGTCTCTGGCTTGGCAAGTTCAGGATGCATTTCTGCAAGGGTGCGCTGACCATCGGCCAATGCACGCTTGAATTCCATTTCCTGACGTTCTGCTGCCTGCTGTTCGACCAGCTGTCTCTCATTGCGCAAACGCTGAATCTGAGCGTGAATACCCTTCCACTTTTCCTGCTGAGCGATGTATTCGGCAGGATCATCCTGCGCCAACTGCGCCCAATTCGGCTCTTGTGGGAGGTGCAATGCAATTTCCTGTTCCATGCGATGGAACCACTGCACTGACTGATCGCGAATGCTATCGACCTTAGCGTCGTTGGCGCGAACCTGTTCTTTCAAGGCTTGCGTCTTTCGCGTGTAATCGGCGGTACGTTCGTAGCCTTCCTTCAATTCCTTGAACGACATCTTCTGGCCGTTAACTTCGACCTCCACGTCATCTGCTAGAACCGGCTTTTCGGCTGCTTCGGTTTCCTCCGCTTCATCTGTCTCCGCGTCTACTGGCTCGTCGGAATCCTCAAGGGTTTGCTCTTCGGAGTTTTCAATCACGTCGTCAGACGGTTGTGAAACCTCTTCGGTTTCGTTCTCAGCATTCACTTCTTCGCGGGTTGCAGTGGCATCAGCGGTTTCGCTGAAATCACTATCCAAAAGACCTGAAATGCGGCTCGCAGCATCATTCTGCGAAAGGCCAATTCCGTTGTCGGAGTTGCTGGCGTCTGTCATAGGTTGCTCCCATGTTATTGTTTTATTGCCCGTATTTAGCGGGATTGATGATTTTTGTGCCTATTCGGCCTCGGCCTTCACCATGGCTGCTTCGTTCATGTAGCTAAGGAACTTACCCTTGAGGCGAGTGAGAACGTCCAGTTCCAAACGCTGCCGTTCGCGGCCTGCGACATCATCAAGAGGGCTTTCGACCCACGCCTTGTAGAGATCGCGCATGATGCTCTCCCAAGCACCCTGATAAACTGGATCGCTGCAAATGCGGTCGGCGGCTGTTCCTCGTTCGATTTTGCCTTCGTCGGTCATGGCTACTTGACCTCATCCACTTGGAAATAACGCGGCGCACCGATGTAGGTGATTACCCATTGGCCGGGACGCTCTTCCGGTTCGAGTTTGGCGAGGTACTCGCGAAGGCGATTAAGCGTCTCATCGAGGTTTTTTGTAAATTCGTCAGTCGTAGTCATTTCGTTCCCTTATGGCTGTGGTGGCATCTGCGGAGGCATCTGAGGAGCCTGCTGCATCTGTGGGTTTGGTTGCTGCTGAGGCTTCGGCTGCATTGCTGCGATCTGCTGGAAACCACGTGTTAGAGTTTCACGCTCGGCATTGATCTGCGCTTCGACACGTGCGGTATCGACCTGGGCCGCGTTCTTCGCGCGTTCGATCTCGAAATCCTGATCGTTCTTGTCGCGGATGCGGTCATCTTCCAAATACAGGTCCAGCAATTTCAGATCATTCTTAGCCTTTGCATCTGCTGCCTTCTGCTCAGTCGCGGCCTGCATGGCTTGCGCCTGAATCTCCAGTTCGGTCGGCTCCTTCGGCTTGTCCTGCTGTGGAGGAGCCTTGGAAGGATCAGTGAGGAATGCGTCTGGGTTCTTGATGCCAGCGTTTTCCAGATACTGACGAGACGCGTTGTAAACGTTCTGGATTGTTACAAGCGGGGAGCCGTTTGTCAGTCCAGCGGTTTGCGTCTGGATCGTCTTATCAAGCACCGCCTGCATGTAATCGCGATTCATGACGCCGAACGCGACGGTAGTGGTCATGTCCATTTCTGGATCCCACTTATCGACGGAAATCGGAGTGTAAGAACCGGTCAGGCGGGTAATTAGGGCCTGTGCGCCGTCTGGATTACTGCGCAGCTGATCGACCATAACGCGGAACGAGTAGCGAATGCCGGTATCTGCAAAGAAGCGAAGAGACTTCTCTATGATTAGCATCTGTGCGTTCGCGTGCTGGCTCATCGCGCTCGGTGATGTGCTTTGCAAATCCGCGGCGTTCATCGTGGTCATTCCACCACCAACGCCGGTTACGCTGGACACTTCGTCTTTGATCTGCTCCGCAAATTGCATCGACGGGCCGCCATTGTAAGGCGTGTTGATGAACTGCACGACCTCGTTTGGATTGCCGTCAACGCGGATGATCTTGCCGGGATGCGGAAGTAGCAGGTCGTCCAAATTCGGAACCGCCTGCATATTGACGGCTTTTTGCGGGTTAACGCTGGCGTTTAGGCCGTCGATATTGGAGCGGTAAATGTTGCTGACCAAACGCTGATCATCACCAACACGGTCTGCAATTCCGTGGCCGAAAAGCGTGTCCGGCAGCGGGAACGGGCAGAACGCCGCATATGGGTAAAACTTGCTGACTTCCTCGACGTTGAGCAGCACAGGCGCGTTCAGCAGGTCGCCGGCAATTGTCAAATGGACGTGTTCACGCCAACCATCCCCGTCGATATCCAGCCGCATATAAATTTCGTAAACATCAACATCGTCTTCGATGTCGCCAACGCCCTGATCGTAATCAGTCTCTTGGGCACGCTCCATCGCAAGGCCGTCCATGGCATCGGTAGCCGACGTAGCGAGGGCAACTTTCTCTTCGTCAAAGCCCATTTCGATGAGCGCAGCACGAGCGAGTACGCATTTGTGGCCCTGCAAGCGGGCCTTGATGCCGCCGGTCTGCTGGTCGAATTGTGCGTCTTTGGAGACGATGAAATCTTCTGGACGGACGCTCTGAAAGCGCATTCTCCACGCGTTATTGCGATTGCGAATTTTAATGTCGCGGAGCATTTGGACCGGAGCGCCCATCTCTGCCAACATTTCAGCAGTGATACCTTGCTGCGCTGCTTCTGGTGGAAGGGGAGCCGCGTATGGCTCGCTACGGCTTAGGATTTTGACTTCCCCAGCCTCTTCCTGAGCGACAAACTCGACCAGTTGCTCCTCAGGAACACCCTTTAGAGTTTCAGGCGGATGCCAGCCCTTCTCTTCGTAGAAATTGATATGCGCGACACCAAGGCCAGTGATCGCGCCATTCATGAGCCATGAATCAAGCAGCGCGACGTAGGAGTTTTGTACGCGGACGAAGAAATTGCAGGCGTCGGTCATCTGCTTGGCAACCGGTGCGTCTTCTGGTCCGTTTGGCAGAAATTCGACGACCTTCCCCTGACCGTCGAAGACACGTTCGAACTGGCTGACAAAAGTCGTGACTTGCTCTTGCACCATCGGAACAACGTGTTTGGAACGGCCCTTTAGCGGATCAGGCTTTCCCTCTTTGGCCTTGTCGGTGTCGAATAGTTCTCGGTTGTAGAACTTGAGGCCGAGTTCGCCCTTAATCGCGATATTATCCTTCGACCAATCAGCAGCCTTACGGAGAGGGCCGCCAATGCGATTTAGAATCTCTTCGTCGTTTAGAGGCTTTGCGCCCTTCTTCTTGTTTGCCATTCAAGCCTTTCACGGACACTTGGCGTGCCTCTAGTTCTTGGATCGCTCGACTAATCGCCACTTGGGCGTTGTCGATCGCTGCGATCAGCGCGGAATTTGTCTCAGTCATTTGCTCGCTCCCTTTGGTCAGCACGAATAATGCTGGCCTTCGTCATATTTATTTGCGGAGCGCAATTCGGGGCTCATTCGTAACAGCGCACGTCGTATTCGATGGTTTTGGACCAGGCGAAGCGACCGGCAACGTTGGTTTTGTTCGAAAGGAACGTGAGCGCGAGAGCATCGGCAAAGTCGGGAGAACGTTTGCCGCGCTTGCGGATATCCTTCTTGCTCTCGATCAGAATTTTGTTTTTCGCGTTGTATTCGTAGAGCGGCAGACAAAGTTCCATGACCAAATCGGGGTGGTTCGGAATGCACACGCCGCCTTCTGCAAACCATTTGCGCATTTCCCACCACATCTGAGCACGAGTGTTGAAATACAAAAGCGGGTCGCGGGTCGGGCTGTGCTGCGACATGCACTTTTTGATAGGAAGGCCGCCCATGTTGTGCAGCATGTTCCACGGGCCGTAGCCGGGGCCGTTGGCGTCAACGCAAATTTCTACGGGCCGGTCAGCTAGATTGGTAATGCTGTAGAACTCCGAGTGAATCGCGTTCGCCAGCTGGACGGCATCGAAACCCGGAAACTCCTTAATGCCGATTATTCGATTGTCCTTGCGCATGACCAAAGTGGATCGGTCGTCACCGCCACCGTTCGGGTCCAAACCCCAGACAACGGGAGCGTCTTTAGGCGTAAAGACATCAGGATTTTCGATTGCAGCTATGACATGCTCTCGACTGATAACGCCATCGACTTCATCAAGCGGGAACTCGCCCTCGACCATGATGCGGTATTGACGAGATCCCTTTCCGCCATAAAGCGCGGTGAAAGCCTCCAACTTTTCGGGCATCATGTTGGGGTTATCACTCATGCGACCGTGGACTTTTGCCCACGCCTTATTGATTTCAGGGTGTTCCCACGTGTCGTAGAAGAATCCCGTCGTTTTCGCTGGGTTCGAAATCAGCACAAGTTTCGGATTCTTGTCTGACATGATGTTTTCGAGGTTCATGAAAACTTCGTTGGGAACGTCAGCGGCTTCGTCCACCAGAACAAAGTTATTGGTCGCGTGAATACCGCGAACCGTACCCAAGTTATCCTTGTTCGCAGCACTATAGGTGGCGAAACATTCGTTTCGCGAACCAATGCGAAATGCGCGGGACGCGGCGTATTCGAACTGTTCTTTGAAAACTTCAGGCATTAGCCCGTAGAGGATGCCGACTTCGTTCCAAAGGTTGTCTTGGATCTGCCCTTCAGAAGGTCCGAAAATATTGACCTTCACGTCATTGAAGCAGAACAGCGCCCACCAGACCAAAATCGCCATTACGCGGGTCTTTCCGAAACCTACACCGCCTTTGAACGTGATGTGATCGTGTGCGAGGAACTTTTCGAAGAATTCGACCTGCTTCGGTCGGAGAGCATTTTCTTCTCCGAATACAGTCGTCGCGAAGAATTGAGGGTCTTTCTTAAATGCAGCTAGCAGCGATTGCTTCTGCTGCGAAGTAATATTAGCCATTTCATACCGAAATTATTTGAACTCCGATATTTATGTGAAAACAGGAATTTTGCGATTTTCTGTGTTTTTTCTCGCGTTTAGCCGCGCATGGTTAAATGTTAGCGACATAACGTTGCTTGGAGAAACAAAAGCAGCCGCTGCTACCGCGCAGACTGGTAATATCTAAGTTTCGATCTCAAACTTGACGTCGGCTTTTTCGACGGACCGGGGCTTTTGGCTCCGGTTTTTCTTCCTCTGGGATATCGATGGGTGTTGGTTCAATTGGACCCTCGTCCTGTGGGTTCACTGCTTCAGCTAGTCCCTTTAGACTGGCCTCGCTCGGCAAGCGCGGCTTCTCTGCCCAACTCTGCGCCATTCGAACAGCACCTTCAGCGAGCGACATGCCCACGATGCCAATCCCGAACGCTACAGCATTAATCGTGCTGAACTGCGAGATATCGAGAGCCATCCATTGCACAACCAACGGGGTCAGATAGGCCGCACAAAGCGTGCCGACGAAACCACCTGAGATTTTCTCCCACTTGGACGCGCCCTTATTGAGCAGCGATCGGACGAGCGCACCGGCTAAGCCAGCGGTCACGTGGGTCGGATTAATGCCGAGGGAAATGAGGAATGCGGTTACACTTTCAAGCACGGCTTACTGCCTGGAACGTTCCGCATGTAGTTGTGATTTTGATGAACATTCTGCCTGCCCGATCAGTGAAATTACTGTCCGTATTTAAGCAAAAGCAGGGATTTTAGCCCCAAACGGCTTCCGTACTAGAGGAGTGGTACGTCGTACTTCGCACTAAGAGCCAGAAGGGTTTTCTTCGAGATCATTGCGTCATCGGGTAATTCGGCAACCTGCGTTTGGCCACCAAACCCGGCCATCATCCGTTGAGCCTTGATCAAATCGATAGTCGATTTCGGCACGTTCGACCCAATAGAGCCGTCAACAATTGCCTGTTTGATCCGAGTGATGAAAAAACTGGCCACACCTTTTGGGTCGCTGCGCACGATTTCTTGTCTCGCGAGAAGGCAAGCGGCCTCTGACAAAGTGAATGAACTTTCGATACCGAGAATATCAATCGCCCGCTGATATGCCTTGAATGCATCCGAACTTTTCAGCGTATCGTGTGCTTCTCTCTCTGTCCGGTATGGTGCCGTCAACAAGTAGAGGAAAAATATCGCGATCCAAACAAATAGGAAACCTGCCGAGCCGGTTAACAGAGAGGGCCACGACTGCATTGCGGCTGGCCCTATGAAAACTGAAAACAAAGAGATTGCTATCGAACTAACTGCATTGTCTTTGGTAAACCGCTCTTTGAATCGTTTCCCGGCGTCTTTCGTCCAAAATTTCCAGTTTCTTTCCATCGAATCAATCCGTGCCTAGCCTGCGGCTACGGACGATGCCGCGATGCGGCGGTCTCGTCTATCGGTTGCACTGTGAAATCCAGTCATTTCATCGCGATTTCGCTGCTTCCCGGTAAATACGATTTTAGGGAGTGCAGAATGAGCAAAATTCGAATGAATATCGCCGGGGGTTATCTCCGTGGCGAAGTGCGTCAGCTGATCGAGGACAATCCGCAGCTGGCGCCGATGGAAGCCGTCGCAATGTGGGTCGATACCCGCTACGGCAAGTGGATCGAAACCAACATGGAAACTACCGATTTCATGATCGGTGATGTTGAGTATTCGGGTGATGGCGACAACGTGAAAGGCAGTTTCTCAATCGATTTCGACAATCCAAATCACGAGGATTATTTCGTCCGCAATGTCGGCGGCAAGATCGTGCCGATTGAAGGTGCTTAATGACAAAAGAGAAGAAAGAACGCACGCCAGCGCAAAAAGCCGCTCAGTTTCAACCGGGCGAGACAGGCAATCCAAAGGGCCGCACCCCTGTCCATCCCGACGTGAAAGAAGCCGCTAAAGCCTACACAATCCCAATGCTAGAGGTGCTTGTTGACGTCGCTCTGCGCGGCAAGAACGAGACGAGCCGAGTTAATGCGGCGGTTGCCGTTTGGAACCGTGCATGGGGAGCACCGAAGCAGAGCGTCGATGTCGATGTTACCCACAAACAGGATTGGTCCGCGCTTCTCAACGCGCTGGACGCCCATAACGCAGCAAAGGCGCTGACGACGCCGGATCAGCCTTTGGTAATCGAGGGGCAGCTGATTGAGGAGAAATCGGAATGATCGGCCAACTAGTTCAGCTATTCGGAACCATCTTGATCACCGGGGCATCGTGCCAGTAGCGAAGATTACCATGGCCGGTTTTTAGAGTCTTAGCTAGATCTTCAATTTCGGCGTCTGGGACGGCACCGCATTGAAAAAGCGCCGCTACATAGTGCTCTACATAAACCTTCTCCCTGCGTGGATATTGATCATCTACAGCAGGAATCTCCGAGCGATCGATATTCGGAAAGCGAGCATGTGCTCGTTCGATGACCGCCCGAAATTTTTCAATGTCCTCTCGATATCTGCGGAGATCATCCTCTTCCGCGCGCCGTGTTAACTCTTGGGCTTCTTCATAGGTGGGGCGATGATATTCGAGGACTTCGCCCTCTCCTCGAAAGCCAGCCTCAGCAGCGCGTTTTTGCGTGAGCGCACGGACGTACCGAATACTCGTTTCCGATCCAAACGAAATACACTGCTCGACTCTGAGCGCGTATAATTTTCGACAGGCATCCTCGCGTTCGAAGACGAAAACATCACCGACAGACCGCTTGTCCATGATGTTCCACCAGTGTCGCCACCGTTCGAGGCGGGGTCGATTCTTGGAGTCGAAGTCCGAATGTTTCGTGGTGAGAACGAAATAGGCAGTCCCGAAAGCCATAATGATCCTACGCAGGTTATAAGGCAGGACCAATTGCACGACGAACGCGGAAGGGCAACCGTCCGATTTACCTCAATGTCGAACAGGCTGCGCCCGAGTCCCACCGAGTACAATGAGAAAAGCCCCGTTTCCGGGGCTTTCAACGTCATTGGCGGGCGAGTTTTTGTGTGACCAGATATTGCCGTAGCATTTTCTCGTCACCGTCAATTCGGTCTACCACATACGACCAGTACCAAGCGTCAGGGTCGGATAGGTCTTCAGTTGCGTCTTGCCACTGCTTGTAGCGGTACACAATCCGAAACGCGTCGTGGGCAATCTCAATCGCCTCGGCGACCGTATGGTAGCAGACCTTGAACTCCCATTCGGTGACCGCGCAGAGAAACGCGAGAAAGTCATCCTTCGGCACGGACTCATTAAGGGTGTTTCGGCCTCCTTGCGGGCGACCGCTGTAAAACGTCCACCTTACATCGTCGAGAAGATCAGTCTCTTCGAGACGTGACCATAATTCGTAAAATCCGCTCATGGGGGTCATCTCTGCCCCCCTTTGGCTTTTTCCTGTTTTTCAGGGCGAGAAACGAACGCATCCCAGGACATGGTGTACTTGACTCGTGGAGTTCTGATCCGAACCTTCTTCGTGTCGAATGTGTACCCGTTGTTGAATGCGTCTCGCTTAACGATGTAGCGGGTTCTCTTAGTCTGCCTGCTCATGCTGCACCTCCCTTTGAACGGAGATGGCGACGGTAAGCATCGGCAATGATCGCCCGATTGGCCGGAGCTATTTTTGCAACGAGATCGGCAACACTGATGAAACCGTCCTGAGGAGGCGGCAACATTTGCGAGGGGATGAAAAACTCGCCAGTTGGCGTTTCGAATGTTTTTGGTTTCTTGCTCATTTTACGCATTTTAATACTCACTAATAGACGAGCGCGCGCCACTCCAGGGCCGAAACTTGCGTCGTCGGATGAACGGAAAACGTTTCGATCTCGGACCGGCTCGTGGCGGGTCCGTCGCGGAAATCAGCGATGTCGGGGTTCGATCTGGAACCTACCTTACGGGAGGCGTAATCGATTTGTCGAAATTAAAATGCACGAGACTCGAAAATTTTTGCCCGCTAATTGGCTGAAAATTTAACCGACGACGGATAATCGGGACCGGAGCAATTCGGCCCCGTCACTCAGGGGTCAACGAGAGACAAATGGCATTTGAGATTTTGACACTAGGGGCAATCCCGCAGGGCGAACTAATAAAACTGGCCGAGCGAATGCGTTCAGCAGAAGGCTACATTAGAGCGACCGAAGCGAAGGCGAACCATCCGATACCCGATATGGTTATCGGGGTTTCAATCTTCATGGACTTGAGCGCGAGACGCCGCTATGCCCACGCGGGTTCCATGCGGATGCCCAGCTACGAATATCACGCTGATCAATACGAACGCCTTTCTCAAAGTGGCTACGCGTTGCAGATTGCACTCACACCGAAAGCCAAGCACGACTTGAACGGCCGGAGTGACGCGCTCGTGTTCAAGGCGCTTGATTTCTCGGGCAGACAGGCAAATGTCTGCGCGTTCTCATTCCGGTTAACCGCTCCACATGGATCACCGTCGCCTATCGGGACATGGGCAATGCAAGGTCTATGGTTCGAGAGCAATCAGGACTACATGCTGTGGCAACTGAGTATGCCAAAGGCTTTTCCTGATCCGAATTTCGGTCAGACGCGTTCAATCTGGCAAAGTAACTGAAACAGCATTGCATTGAAGTCACTCGATCAATTCAAGAAAATAGGTTCGGAAAATGGCATCTATATTTGAAAATGTCGGACACGTCTGGATGGGGCTTTGCGTGTTCGGGGCAGCGGTGGCAGGATACTCCGGATACCGAATGGACGAGATTAACGACAAGCGGTGGCAGGCTACGATGGCGTTTGAAAGTAGCGTGGCTCAAGACGCACTTGTGAAGGAGTTTTTCGACAAGCAGTGGCGAGAACTCGTGGAAACGCAGCGAAACGCCGAGAAAAGCACGCTTATGGCCGCGACTATAACTTGGGGGAATGATTTCAAAGACAAATTAGAAGCACGGGTGAGCAATGATGACGAACGCCAGAAGATGGAAAAAGTCTTAGGCGAACCCCACAACACCTGGCTGACTTCGATGGGGATGATCGGGGGAGGTATTTTCATTTTAGGCGGGTTCTTCGGATGGTATAAGAAAGAGCATCCGAATGGACGTTTTTGATCCTACTCATCGGGGGGTTCATTATCGGGATTGAAGAAGCCCTCTTCGATCAGGAAGACTTTCCACTGATCGGCCATCTCCTCAAAGACCTCGATGATTGGCGATTTCTTATCGTTGTGGATGATGTAGGCGTATGCGGCGACTTCCGGCTTTAACCGGACACCAGCGCCAGTCACCATGTTGGGCATTCGAGGTCCATGAGTTACCTCGACATGTTTGACGCTGTTGGCGATCTGCCGACAGAATTCCAGCCTTGGGAGGCGACCTTTATTCTTCTTGCCAAACCCCTTCATGATGCCCTTTTTTGGATTTCCCTCCGCATCGAGCCGATTTTTACCCGTCAAGCGGAAGTGGCGGGCGTCGTCGCTGAAATGCAGCACCCAATCAACGATATGGTTGGCTGTGACAGCGCAATCAAAAGCGGCGTATCGGACATTCGCGGATGCCACGCTTGATCGCAGGCGTTCGATATCGAAAAGCAATTTCTTGTAGAGGTCATATGGGGTTTTGAGCCCAAAGGTTTTCGTTTTGGGTTTCAAGCGAGATTGCCTATCAGTGTCTGAGGCCATGAAAAGTTCCCAAATCGTATCAATTGGTTTCTGCGAGTAGATTTCGAAACTTTTGGGCGGTTTCCTCATCCGGCATAATCACCGATGCAATTGCGTTCTGCTGTGCATCGAACGCCAACATACAGTGATCAATTAGCACACGAGCTATACGCATGGAATCGCGGTCTGGTGCGAACACCATTGCAAGTTTGCCCTGATACATACGGCTGATTGCCTCACGCACCATCGCCTTATGGAGTTCTAACTCCTGTTGCTCTTTGAACTGAGCGATCTGGGCATTGTCCATGCCCGAATCTTTGATGGCGACCTCGAATGATTTTTGGAGCACCTCGACCGGCATTGTGTCTTGTGCGGCAAAGAATTCTGCGCACGTCTTGTGAACAAAATCATATGGAACCCTGACCGACACGGTCGGGATACGAAAGGCTTCCTCAGTCATATAATCTCCTTGCCCAATGGCTCTCGCTGTATGGAAAGTTGTAAAATCATATCAAATAGTAGCGCAACATATAAAGGTTTTTGTAAGCGAAGCAGGGGGGCCAAAGAGCGTGCCCGCCCCACAAAGAGCCCTTCCCTGTCCGAAGCAGTCAACGGCACCAATGGAGGCTCATCCGCTAGCATCAGCACGAATAATGCTGCGCACTACGCCGTATCCGTCGGCTATTCCTTGGCTGCTTCCCGGCGCCCTATGATGTACAGTCAGCAAGACGCATTGACGTATCGTCCGCACGCGGTATGCCGTTGCAGCACACGTAGCGCAGAACACCAGCAACGCAGCGGACGGACCTCCTAAGGACTCTCTGACACAGGACATGGCAAAGCCCTGACCGTTTTCGATCAGGGCTTCCGATCACTTGCGCAAGTAATCGCTGCTGCTTACTTTGCCTTTGCACGACCCTTTTTCAGCCGCTCCGAACGTTCCAGGCTATGCAGGGCAATCGCGTCCTGCAGTTTCTTGTCCGCTTGGATGGCCTCCTTTGCCGCGTTCAGCACGACCACCACCGCGTCCAGGTCGGCAGCACGGAAGAGTTTCGAACCGGCGATCTCGAAAGCATTGCGACCGATGCGCACCACGTAGCCCTGTGCGTCCTTGCGGAACCACAGCGACCGAGTGTTGATCTGCTTGCCGTCCTTGACTTCGCCAGCAAGTTTAATCTGCGCGGCCAGTTTGCCGTAGAAAATATCCAGCGGGCTCTGCCCAACGATAACACCAGTCGTTGCAGCTGCCTTGAGGAGTTCGATTGCATTTGCCATTTGCTTAGTCCTTTGCACCAGCAGCACCATTGCTGCCGTGCTTCCGTCCAATAGCCGTTGGCAATTCAGGGCAACCGAAGACTACTCTGAGTTGAGCACTCTTTTTCCGCTAAACGCTCAAGCAAGCGGGTGACTTGATTGCTGTGCCATTTTCCGCCCTTAATGGTTTCGTAGCCGCGTTGATTGAGTTCCTTAGCAATTGCTGCTGGTGTCGTTATACCCCCGGCATTGAGGCATTGGACAAACCCACGCATAGTTTCGGCATGGGCTTGCGCTTGTTCTGCTCGGACTGCATTGGTTCCCCATGCGTCACCACGTTCGCGTTTTGCAGCAATTGCCTCTTTCGTCCGCTTGCTGATCATTTCCCGTTCTTTCTCAGCTACAGCCGCCATTATGTGGAACTGGAAGTTATCCGCATTGGGCATGTCGCAGGCTTTGATCGGCACATTCTGCTTTAGCAGTCCTGAGATAAAGTGAACGTCGCGTGAGAGGCGGTCGAGTTTCGCAATCACCAAAGTAGCACCGGCTTGTTCTGCCGCATTGAGTGCCAGCCGGAGTTGAGGACGATCATCGCGCTTGCCGGATTCCACCTCTGTGAACTCCGCGACAATCGGATTGCCTCTGGTAAATCCCGCAACAGCAGCGCGTTGGGCTTCTAAGCCTAATCCGCTTTGTCCCTGCATCTGCGTGGATACACGATAATACGCGACATAACTTGTAGGTTGCACTGGTTGTAACTCCGTCGGAACAATGAAAGGGCGTTCACTGTTCCTGCTGCCGAAAAACTTAAAGGGCGAGTGAAAGGATTGCTCGCCCTTTGATTGCAATGGAGTAAAATGTCTGACCCTCAGTTTTTAGGGGTTTTGTGTGGAAATATCGTGGGAATGGCAATGCGATGCGAGTGGATGTGTTGATTACCGCTAGCGTGCTGATCCGCTACTGATCCCTGACCGTTCTTCAAGCGTCCATCTTGTTTGCGTTCGCAGTCTGTTCTATTTTTGTTGGATGACACGGACAGATGTTGAAACCGCACTCATGCAGCAACTACGGGCAAAAGGCTGCACACGGGATAAGCCTATCAATCTGTTGGATGTCGGGCCTGATCTGGTTGCAGCGGGTTATTCACAGGATGAAATCGTGAATGCGATGTACTCGCTAATCGGTGCAGGTAAAATCGAGTACGTTACTGGCAATCGCGTTCGATTCACACTTTAGGGTTTTATGACTGCTACCGTTCCTTTGACTGCTACTCAGCGGCTACTCGCCAAGCAACCCTATTGCATCTATTGCGGCGGAACTACTCTCGCCACTACTCGCGAACATATCCCCTCTCGTGTCATTTTCGACGCCAAGCATCGGCCAAAGGGACTTGAGTTCTCCGCTTGCGAGCCCTGTAATTCAGCTACACGTAAAGCCGAAACTGTCATCGCTATGTTGTCGCGGGTTTTTCCTGATCGATCCGTTCGGTCAAACAAATCGGAAATGAGGAAACTCGCTGATGCCGCTTTCCGCAATCATCCAGGTCTAGCCGATGAGATGCACTTGGATCAGGTTGCCGGTCTACAACGACTAGGAGAAAGGGCAAAGAATCTCCCTACGTGGAACTTCCTAAACGTAAATGGTCCTATCTGCCGGGGTTCGCTCGATCAGTTCGGTGTGAAACTCGGCCTGTCCCTCCATTATGAGGCGACAAAGCAGATCGTGCCGGTTGGTGGTGCAGTCCTGTTGAACCACTACAGCAACGTCGACGCCTTTACCGGGGAGATACCACCCGACTTGCTTGGATTGTTTGGCGAAGGCACCACCCTCAAACAGGGACGACTCGAAGTCAGCAAACAATTTCGATATTCCAGTTTATGGGCCGAAGACACCCTCAACATCAGTATGCATTTGGCGGTCTTCCGTGAATCCTTCGGCACGCTGATGATCGTCGCCCATGACGCCAACCATCTGCCGGAGGGCTCGCAGGTGGAAGCCTTTTACATCTAGCATGGCTGGTATTGCCACGAATCATGTAGCTATTGCGTACTGCGATTTGAGGGGCATTACCGGGGAAATCATGAACAAGTATATTGGAATGGCGTTGGCCGCATTTGCGCTGGCTGGCTGCGAAACTACTGAGTCTTCAACTGCCAATTTCGACGTGAAGAGCCTTCCAGAACGGGCCTTACACACGGCTTGTTTGAAAGCCAAGGTGCAGGAATATTCGCGCGTCGAGGGTTCACCGCTGGAACTCGGACAAATCGCGTCATCCGGCTGCAACAGTACCCGTTATGCTCTGTACGATGCCATCGCCAAGCACACGAACAAATACTTCGCTAAGGGTTATATCGGTGCATCTGAAACCGAAGACCCCAAAATGGTAGCCGCTGCGATCATCAAGACGCGAGGCCACTAAGGTGAAAACAAAAAGCCTCCCAGCGGTAACCGGGAGGCTTCTTGTTGGATGCGGCTTTCTAAATGAAGAACCGCGTAAGAAGCGAGATCATTGAGATGACTTTGGGATCGATACCGAACCCGCTGACCATCCGAAGGCTCTCGCCCTTGGTATTGCGATATTCGAAGGCAACCAGTGCGAACACTCGATGCTCCTCATACTATTGCGAGAGACCCCTTATGGAGACCGTCTCACGCCGGTTAGGCCGACATCCCGCAAGGATTTCCTCTTTTAACGACCTTGATGAAACCCTTGCGAGGAAACGTCGTGGTCTCTTTTCCGTGGGGTGCCGAAGCACCAAACCTGATGCTGATCTGGGAATTGCAATTTGTTGTTTCAATAGGAATTACGAAAAATCTTAACGTATACCGAGGAAAAGCCTGTTGGCCCCTGTAAAGGCTCCAAGTACTTCTTAACCACTGAACGCTAGCATGGCCGGGGTTGAGGTGACGGGTATGCGCGCAATTCGAGTTCTCGGCTGGCTATGGGGCTTATTGTTCGGGCTCATATTTGCCCCTTGGCTTGTTGCGCTTACGGGCATTCCCGTTTGGGGCGTATTGCTGATTTGCGCTGCAATCGGCAGATATGTGACCCGCTACGATTTCCAAGAGGACTTGTTTTATACGCTTTGGGTGTCTCTCGCAGCGGTGTTCGTGATCGCCCTTATCGTAGCGGTCACGATGCTCTTATACGTGACGGGGTGAATCCGATGGATGTCTATGGGATGATCAGCGACAGCACGAGCATGATCTCGACCGGGATTATGGCGATTTTGATCGGCTACGTGGTGGTCCGGCTGCTATGACTGCTTGCTTTGAAAAGCAAAGAAAAGCCGCGTTAAGCGGCTTTTTCCATCGTTCTGCCTGTCGAAAACGCGCCAATCACACCGGGCATTTCCACACCTTCCTTGTTCTGCCACCGGAACTTAACATCCACCGGGATACCGGTCACGTTGGCCAGGAAGTTGATGGTCTTCCACGCGTTGTTTGCGTCGAGACCCTGAACAGACACACCGGCTTCCTTGATGAACTTGTAGCCGTTGCCCTTCTTCTCGCCCACAACGCTATTGCTGGTGATGCTGGCGTCGATGGCGGCTGGTGTCATCCCGCGCTTTGCCATCTCTTTGATTAGCACGACAATGATATTGTTCCAGAAGGTATCCGCCGGCTTTAACACTGCGCCCGCGACACTGGCCGAAAGCACAGTCGTATGCCCAAGATTAGGCGGCAACGAGGGATCAAACGCCTTAAACCCGTCGGTATGAATCTCAGGCTTTGAATCGCTATAGGCGTCTAGTATCCGTATAATGACGCTTTCGATGGTATCGACAAGCGGTATTGCATGAGCCTGAAGGCGGCTAAAGACTTCATCTGAAAGCGTAATCGCGTGCGGCATCGGGTCCTCTCCGTGGTTGACGGAGATACCAATGCATCATTCTTGTGGCTATGTCAACGTATAAGCCGTATGAAACTGTATGCTCCGTAAGCGAGTATATTAGCCAAGAGCCGTAAAGCCCGTAGGAATCTGGCCAGTAAACTCTGTTGCCGCGAACCGCGATGTGATCTGACCGGCCTCGTAGATGAAACCAACCGGATAGATCATGCCGGTGCCGAGCATCGAAATATCAATGCCGCCGACACCCGTTGCGGGATCGATCGTTGGCGCACCTTCTGGCGCTCCACCATTCCACGGACCCTCATTAATGCGCATCCAAAAACTGCGAGTATCCAGATCGACGGCGAGTGCGATGACGTCGCTATCGCTGATACTGCCCATAGTGACAATTGCCGAAGCGTTATGGTTGATGTTGCCGGTCCAGCTGGAATAGCCGATCGCGTTAGGGCTTTCACAAGGATCAACCCAATCAGCGGCAATATCGTCGGCAAAGTCGAGGTTCATAAGACCCACCGCGGTCATATTGGACAGGTCTATTTGGGTTTCGAAATACCACTTGCCGCTGGCTTTGCCTCGTGCCCCTCTTACGTTGGCGTTGGCGAAACCCGGTGCAGGCCAATTCACTGTGCGATTGCTATTCGTCAGTTGCAGATTCGATGATTTGTCCAGCTCGAACCATGTCGCTGGCAGTTCAACTCGTGCAGCAGGTGTTGCGATTGCCGTGTTCAAAGCAGGTGCATAGATGCTCGCCAACACGGAGGAACCAAGATCCGTAGGGTGAACTCGATCGCTATTGTAGTAGAGGGTATCAAAGGTATCTGAGACTTCATCGAAATGGCTATCAGCGGCAAGGTCGAAGAGGCCATCGGCATCCAAATCCGAGTTCCAGTAATCGCGAATGTATTGGGTTAACTCGATATCGTTGGCCGACCATTCCTGATACGGAGGGTCGCCAGTATCGTCGCTGATAATCGTACCGATCAAACGTCGCTGATAGCCTGCGTCTTTTGCCTTTCTGAGAATCTTTCGAAGGTCTCGGTAGATACGCTCATACGAGGCGCCTGAGCCTCTGTCGTTAGAACCCGCTAGGAGCGTGAACACGTTAAGGTCGGCTTCTACATCGAATGCAGCGGCACCGCGACTATCGAAATTGTTTGAGATGTCGTCGGCCTTGATCCCGCCAGTCGAGATATTGTCCAATGTGTATTCGGGACCGTCTGAGAGCGCCGACATCGCAACGTACGGATAGTTCTTGGTCGCCGGATCAGTCGTTCCGCTACCATCGGTCAGACTGTCACCCTCAGCTACGATATTGATTTTCATCGACAAGGCTACGATTGGGCCAACACTGGTTGCGCTTGCTGTGGTTGATCCACCCGAATTGCTTGCTGTGACCTTGAAACCGATCATCTGATCGATGTCGGCTTCTACAAGCGTATAGGTGAGGTCGTTTTCGCCGAGGATATCGACGCTGTTTCTTGTCCACTGATATGTGAAACTCGTCGGATCATTCGACCACGTGCCGTTGCTGCCAGTTAGTGTCTGATCGACCTGGGCCGTGCCGGTGATCGCTGGTGCTGTCGTATTTGCGGGTGGTGTCTGCGAGACCGGTCCAGCATTATTCGTGCTGGCATTTGTCGAACCAATCGCGTTTGTCGCTGTGACCTGTGCGGAGAAGATCGCGCCGAAGTCCTCGATCAATAGCGCGAAGATATTTGCAGTGGCACCGGACAATGCAGTGCCGTTCTTGAACCACTGATACCCATATGAGGTTGGGCTATTTGCCCACGTGCCATCGCTGACCATCAATATTGAACCGACCAGCGCATTGCCGGTGACTACCGGGGCGACCACGTTAATAGGGGCGACGGTGACCGGCTTCGCAAGAACTGCGCTGGTTGCCGCCGATGTTGCGGAGGCCGAGCCGAATGAGTTCGTCGCAGTAACGGTGACGGTGATCGTCTTGCCCACTTCTGCATCTGTCAGCGTGTAACTTCGGGAGGTTGCGCCGATAAGGTCGGCGTCGTCGGCTTTCCATTGATACGCATAGCCGGATGGGCTTTGTGTCCAGCTGCCAAATGTCGTCGTGAGTTTGCTGCCGGATTGTGCAATGCCGGAAATCACCGGCATTGCATTATTCGTGGGAACACCCGTTGGAGGAGCCGGCGGCGTAGACGTGCCTTGCGGGCTCAAGGAGAATGAAAAGCCAAAGCCCATATCAGCGTGTCACCTGATAGCCGCGAACCTTTACGACGGTGGAAGAAGGAGCGCGGACATAAACCTTGTCCGTTGCATTCAGCGAGAAACTGATCGACGTGTCGCGCTCGCGTTGCAGGACGAGATAATCGTCGCTGTCGTCGTCGGGAACGTCCTGCGAAACCGCGAGGAATACGCTTGTGCTGGTGGGATCAACTTCAACGCCGAAACTGGCGATGGTCGAGCCGTCTACGACTTCGACCCATTCGGTGTTATCAGCTGTTGCGGAGAATGTGTTTGTTACGGCCATACGTGCACCTCATGAATTCGTGTGCACGTATTTATTAGGATCGCCGGATTTGGGCGTTCTTGCCGAAGCCTCTGTTCTACTCGAAATCATTCACAGTTGGTGTTTTACTACGAATCGCATCAGTGAATTTTGCGGGGAACAATGCGAGCACTTCTTACGGCTATTGCAGCAATTCTTACTTTTCAGACAGCGTTTGCGGCTGAAGACCTGCCGCGCTTCAGCGTAGCCTACTATGTTGGGGCTTTTGCCATCAAAGACGACACAGGAATGAAGACAGTCGTCCAATACCTCGCCGGTATTCGTGACCACCTCTACTGGCAGTGCGAGTACGATATCACCGTTAAGGAGTTGATGGACGCAGCTAACTTCCACATCCTGGCCTATAAGGAAACGCATGACGCTGAAACGTTTGGCGACTGGTCGGACAACACTCCATTCGGAGACGTGGTGTTCTTAGGTATTAACAATACGCTGGTCACCGGCAAACCGGAGCCCTGTCACAAGTAAGCAACTTGTCGACGTTCTGCGTTCGTTCTATTTTTGCGGAATGGATCAATCTCATTTGATATGGCCCGACAACGTGCGCTGGCTATCGCACTATGATGGCAAGTTCGCGTGTTTTAGATGTGCCCTCTTGGCTTCGCAACATCAGAGATGTTCAGACAAGGTGTTTGATTTATCATGCCAACCATTCGCCGCTTACCATGATGGAAAGTGACGACGCTGCGAGGCTGGCAATGAAAGTGGTGTGGTTAAAGGACAAGGGCTATAAGGTGGAAATCCCGCCGCGCTTGATCATTGGGTTGGTCGCGCTAGCCGTTTTCGCAGTTAAAGGGATCGAGAGCGTACCGGGTCTTTCTTTGATCCTTCGTGCGGTAGCGGGAGGTTCTTGGGGTTGATCGGTCATTCGCTCAAAGATCGTCCTCGTGATCACCGCTACCAATCGCCTCGTAATCGAGATGTTCTTGCAAATCCAACGGAAGCATATCCAGACGCGCTGCTTTCAGTTTGTGCTGATAATAAGTGATCAATTCCGCCATCTCTGGTGATGGCGGCTCAGTGCGACCTTCAAGGTTCTTCAAGGTGGACTTGAGCCGGAGAATTTCGTCCTCAATGTTTTTGCTCACGCCGCTCCTCGCAAAGTGCCCCGCTTATTTCGTATGTTCTGATCATTTGCTGATAGATGCCGTCGATGCCAACTTGACGTAACAAATTCCTCAACTTATCAGACCGGTATATACGAGTGAGGGTTTTATGAAACGTCTAAAGAAATTTGTACTTCGTGCTTTTTGTTCCGCCTCGATTGCCTGCTTAGCGCCATCGGCCGTTTTGGCGAATTGGCAGTACCAAGTGTCAGAGAGCAAATTTGACGGCAAGAAGACAAAAGGCGCTTTCGTCTATTCGGACACTCAGAAAGAGGCCTTGATCATTTGGGCACATCCCGACAGAGGCGAAGTTGCATTCGATGCGCCGCGCATTGTGCTAAATCCGGGCATGCCTTTTATCTGTGACACAAGCGATAACGGTCTGATGTCGGTCTCCTACTTAACGTTCGACAACGCAGGAAACAAACTCAAGGAAGTGCGAGCCCGGTTCGACGTCAGTTCTTCTAACGAGACTTTATCGGTTCGAAATGCTGAAAACCAAAGTTACAATTTTGGACCTGCGCTCATAGCGGCGATGAACGAAGCGGCAGAAATCCGTTTCAGGTTTGTCGATGATTGTGGGACCGAAAGCATTTCGAAGTTCACCCTCAATGGCTTCAAGGAAGTCGTTGAGAGGATTCGAACTGAGCATCCTTGACGGCAGCGCCACAGTTTTGCGAACGACGCAGCCTCTACGGAGGCAAGGTCATACTGCACCTCACTTCGCTGGAATCGCGATTGGCGTAGCGTCGAGCGCTTCAACAATCAGGTTGATCGCCGTCAGCTGCTTCACACTGAGGTCTTCGCCCTTGCGGCCCAGCACGTATTTGTGACGCTTTGCGAGTTTCGCCGTTACCCCTTCAAGCACTTCACGAAGTGTCGAAAACTTGCGGAGTTCTGAACCCCAAATTCCGCTGTTCATGTCGAGGATCAGATTGATCTTGATATAAACCGAGGGATTGGACTTGTCCGTGCGCATCATGTTGAGGGCTGCAATATAAGCGAGAAGCGTGGCGTGTTCGTCGTCGGAGAGCCTGACGTATTGGACGTTCGCCTTCGTCGTCTTCGATGGGCGCTCGATGATGCTGCTCGTGCTGACAGAATCCACATGTGCGGTCGTCGTCGTTGCCGGGGTCAGGTTTTCGAAAATGTCGTTGTTGACTTGCATGGGAATTGTTTCCTTCTTCTTGTGCTACATTCTAATTTATGTCGGACCGGCCTGCAGTAGGTTTAGCTGAAATCCTTGCTCGTCTTGATCTTGAACTTCTTCTTTGTTTGGTCGAGTTCAACATCTAAGTGCTGGCGAGCGGCGTCGCGGTAAATGCCCTTCTTGTAGATCGGGCTACCGGGAGCGCGGTTGAAATCGAAGTCGAGTGGCAGCTCGTATTTGGCTGCGCCGTAATAGAGGATTACGGTCGCTGGCTGGTTCCGAATTTGGAACATGATGCCAGCTGCATAACCGATGATTTCGGACGTGTTGTCTTCCTTGATGATCTCTTTGAGAATTGCCAGTTTCGGAGCAATCTCGTAGGCGACTAGCATGTTCTCGTACTTGGTAAACTCGCCCTTGAAGTGGATGTACCAATCGTCTTCCTCGACCTCCATCGTCTTAAGACGCTTGTTGATCTCGCGAGTGCGATTGTAGAAATCCAGCATGAACACGTCCGCGTCCTTCGCCGTCGTCGTAGGTTCAGCGCGGATCATAAGTTTGGCGCGGTGTACGCTGGACTTCTTGCCCTTCGCGGAGTTGTCGAACAGGTCGGTTTTGATCTCGTAGAAGTCGTAGTGCTGGCGTGCGGGATCGTCGTGGTCGTCGGCGGGGGTCATGCTCGCGCAGCCCTTTTGAACTTCTTCTTGTTCAGCGGATGAGCAAAGCGAAGTAGCTGGAACTTCATTGGCCGTCGTGGCAAGCGAATGCGCAGCCGCGTGGCTCTTCACTCCATATTCGGGTGTGAAACAAGTAACTTCACTTGAAGCGGGAACGCCTTCAGGCGCGCTTCTCTTAAGTAACTTCTCTCTCACTTCAATACTTAAGGGAAGCGCGCCTTGATCTAAATTTTTTTGCTCAGATACGCCGGTTCCGCTGCTGTCCTTAAGAGAAGCGCGGCTTGCATCAAGAGCCCAATCACGGAGATCGGAGTTCATGCTGTTGGAGTGGGAGAGTGCCTTTTCCAGCGCCTTCATTTTAACGAGGGCAACAATATCGGCTGTTGAAAGTTTACCAGATGTGGAATTCATTGCATTAATCCTTTGTTGAAACGAAAAAGTCCTGCTCGCGTCTGGTAAAACAAGCAGGACTTTTAGGTGCTTCAAAAGAATTGAACGCTTTAGTCTGCAACGAAGCGTAATGACTTCGTTTACCAGACAAAAGCATTACATTTCTATTTATAACAAATCGGTGTTTTGACTGTCGATATGTTTCTTTATCTTAAGAGAAGCGCGCCTCGCCTCAATGCCGCGTGGTCGGTAGCGTGTAGTTGCGACCCCTCGCCTTTAAGCAGTCGATGATCTCAAAGAAAAGATGATCGCGAGGTCCGAAGTCAGCTAGGATTTTCTCAATGCGCGCGTTTGCTTCGGGCCGATCCAGATCGATCACACAATAGCTGTCGTCGCCTACCGCCGTCACCTCAGGGTTTTCGCTATCAAGGCATCCACAAGTGCGGGTACATCGGCGGGTGTTTTGAGTTTTGTCATCGCATCGCCTCCTTTTTTGACGAGGCCATTCTGCCGTCGCCTTGCGATCGATCAACTCGCAAAAGTGTTAGTCGGGATGCCATGCATCCGTTGCGGTCACAGGCCGCCCAAGGAAGCCCCAGGAACGCTCCCGCTGACTAAAACGCACAATGCTACGCTAAAGTACGAAACGCGCCAGAGGCGTTCTATGGCGCGTTATGATACTGTTTTTACTGGCGTAATTACCGTTCGGCGCTCAGAATGTGCAGGAGAATGTCTTCGCCATCGGCCCAAGCACGAAGCGTGTCGTACTCGGCTTGCGTCAGATACGGCTCCCACTGTGGAACGGTTATGCCGATCCCATGCGAGTGACCTGGTGTGGAAACCGTATGTGAATGATTGCCGTACTGAGCGGCAACCTGCGTCAACTGTGTCTGCTGCAGAGCGATGGCTTGAAGTTGGACTGACGCCATGTTTGCTTGGGCTGACGTCAGGTTTGGGTGCGAGTACACGGTATTGAATGAACTAAGTGTTGCATGAAACTGTGCGATACGAGCCTCGTAGGCTGCACGATCCGCGTCTAAACGATCAACGATCTTTTTCAGGAATGCGATAGCGGTTTGATCGTTGCGGGTGATTTCGGGTTTGTCAGTCATCGGGATTTCGCTCCTCTTATTGTTTGTCATCACGTATTTACCGCCTGATACGGGAAACCTCCCCTGTCGGAGCGATGACAGGAGAGGCCTTTTGGAGTTGTGACCCATGACTGAAAGATCACCAGCTATTTAACGTCTGACTTCGGAAATCCACTCTTTGACAGTCAGAGTGCGCGAGTTCGCATAGGGCTCCGGTCGAGGGCCAGCAGGTGTTCTCACGCGGGTAGATGGTTTCGGCAACGCCGTATTGCGTTTCGTCACAATGTTCGTGATCGACCACGGCAAAGTGGCATCTTTCCGAGTGACGATCACATCGCCCGGTCTAGCAGCGCGAACCGGCATCAGCGGATTTGCATCCCAGAACGCCAACCATTCATCCACGGTGAACTGGAAGTTTTCCTTGTGTACGGTGCGCATCCGGCGATGCGAGGCTTTGAAGTGCTTGATTTGTTTGCTGTTCATAGCTGCTCCTTTTTCAACATTATGCTGCCATTGGAGCAGTCCAGTCATTATTCAAGACTGCGGGCTCGCCGTATTGCCGAGCCCGCTGAGCAGCCAGCACCAACTCTTAGTGCCATCAATATTTACGCGTTTTGAGCGTCCGCTAATAAATAGAAGCGAAGGTGCTATTGCATGGGCATGTTCATTTATATTCCTCGCCCTTCCCGATCTTCACATTGGGAAGGGTTTTTCAATCCTCCTCGGACAGATCGATATACCACATACCGCGTGCGCCGTCCTCCTGCCAGGTGCCTTCCAGTCGCGTACTTTGCTCAAAGCAGTGTAGCGTGGCGCGGCCCTTGACCACATCCAGTGTGGAAAGTTTAAAGTGGCCGGGTGCCACCTCGTTACCTCTGTAAACTACGGTACCATTTTCGGAATCGTAAGAAACAACGATGGTGCCGTCACCGATTCGAACGTCGCACCGGTAGACCGCCATCGGCTCTTCGTCCGAGAAGAACACGGTCATGTCGCAATTTTCGTAAAGTGCCATCCCGCAGAAACCTCAATCGCCATCCGGTGGCAGCAATTCTACCACTCTCCCCTGTGCGTTCGTGCGACGAGCAAGAAATGCAACGTCCTTAAACCACGATGCTTCCCCAGTCGCTAAACCTTCGCCCCAAATGAATACCCAATTCGAAGAGTCCGTGCCACCGACGAGCAACTTCATTTCGGGTCTCTGCTCGATCATCTTCCAACGGTCGTGCAAGTCGCGCCAGACGTTCACGCCAATTCGATCAGCGCCGTACCAACGCTTAAGTTCTTCCCGCAGTATCTCGGCGCATCCTAGGATTTCCACTCGCTCTAGCCGGTTCATCAGTTCGTTTTCGTGACGTAGTTCCATTGTAATATCCCTCACAATTTAATTGTCACAAAACAAATAACAGCCACTAAATTTTTTGCAAGGATTATTTTATCGTGGAAAAGGCCGAGGTATGAGCCCCGACCTCAAAGTTCAGATGTTGATTAGATTTCCACGATACGCCGTGCTGCTCGTGCAGCTATCGTGTACTCGGACAGTGGACGAGTTGCGTGGAAGTGCAGATCGCGCTTGATTTTCAATCCCCATGGCCCCTTGAGACCTTCCAACTCCGACAACAGCGCGTATCCGAGTTCTGGCGAGCCGTGACCGAGATCGCAAAGCCCGAACAAGCGATCTTCATCCTCAGGATCAAGATCCACGAATAGCCAGGTCGCATTCGCCCATGGCGTGAACAGTTTGACGACCGGGATATGATCGTCATCCTTGTTAGCGAAGTTTTCGAGCAGTTTCGCACGTTGCTCCATCGTGACCAGCAGCATTATGCGGCCTCCGACTTCATGCCCAAAACTTCGATTTCATAACGCCGCTCATTTAGCGAACGCCATGCGCGCCATGCCGCTGCACTTGGAAAATTGCGATCAAAACGCTCGCCGTCGAAAACTCCCCAAACCCGAAACTGCTGCTTCGCTTCTACTTGGATTTGCATTTTCCTACTCCATGTTTCAACTTACACGAGTAGTTCTAAAGCCGTTGTCCTGATAAGCGAGTGAAAACAGACGCTTCGCTTAAATCCTTGATCTCAGTGCATGAGGACAAAAAGTTCAGTAAAAACAGCAGCCTATTTAGGTTGCGGAAAATTATGCAATTCATTATTGGTTGTTGAACAGAAGGTTGAAACCGACACTTAGGGCGCTTTCCATTCTTGGGCAGCGATCGGCGATTAGACCAAAAGACGTAGATGGACGCGCGACGCTGCATGAGCAATCCTCCGCAATTTACTTGGGACGACCTCCAGTTTTTTCTAGCCGTGGCGCGCACCGGCCAGCTATCGACGGCTGCAAGGCAGCTGCGCAGCAGCCATGCCACCGTCTCGCGACGCATCGACCGGCTTGAATTTGCCCTGAAGGTCAAGCTCTTCGAGCGGAACGCGCGCGGCTACGTGCTGACGGCGATGGGCACGCGTTTCGTAGACACCGCCGAAAAAATGGAACAGGAGACCGAACGCCTGCGAGCCGATCTTGCCGCAGGGTCGATGACGCAGCGCGGCCTCGTGCGGTTGAGTGCGCCGGAGGGTTTTGCGAATTTCTTCTTTGCGAGCGTGCTGCCGAAATTCGCAGCACACCATCCGCATCTGTCGCTTGAGCTTGTGACGATCCAGCAGATCATGTCACTGTCGCGCAAGGAGGCGGACATTACCGTCGTTTTGGACGAACCGAAGGGCGGACCGTATTTTTCCGAGAAGCTGACCGACTACCATCTGCAGGTTTACGGCTCGCGGGATTATCTTGCCAAGAGCCCGCCGGTCACCCGCCGCGACGACCTGCTGAACCATCCCTTCATCAGCTATATCGAGGAGATGATCTTCGCGCCGGGGCTTGATTATCTCGGGGACGTGCATCCGCGCATCAAGCCGCAGTTCCAAAGTTCCAGCATCTTTGCGCAGCTGACGGCGACGCGAAACGGCCTGGGGCTTTGCGTGCTCCCCTACTTCTTCGCAAGCCTTTATCCGGAGCTTGTGCGCGTCCTGCCGGATGAGGTGGACCTCTGCCGCAACTATTGGATTACTTGTCATCAAGATATGAGACAAGCGCCACGCGTGCGCGCCGTCATCGACTTTCTGCGCGAGGCCGTGAAAGGCGAAGACGCACGTTTCATCCCGCCATTTGCGGCCGCAATCCATTCCGGCCAAAAGCCCGGATGACTATTTCAGGAATTCGGCGCGGTGCGGTGTGAAGGTGTCGATCAGCCGCCCCTTCTCCAATGCCTTGACGCCATGAACAAGGTCCGGCGGCACGATGAAGCTACCGCCTTTTTTCATCACTTCGGTCTTCCCGTCGATGGTGACCGCAAAGCTGCCTTCGGCAATATAGCTCGCCTGGATGTGAGGGTGCGAATGGGCAGCACCGATTGCATCTTTTTCGAAGGCAACTTCAACCATCATCATCTCGGGCAGGTAGACCATGATCCGGCGCGTGACGCCCGGCTCCGGACTGATCCAGTCAGCGCCTTCGGCATGCACGAAAAGAGCGCTCGATGTCATGTTCGCCTCCTCACTTCGATTCCGATCGGGCGGCAAGTTGGAGCATTGAAGTCTGTTTGAAAAGGGCGCATCGGTATATTCCTTCCAATTGACGCCGAAGCTGGCCGGGTTTATGGCGGGCTTGATCAGGCTTGCCGGAAAAATGGTGAGGAGACGCCGTCATGCAGCATACCCGCGAAACCTTCGACTGGGCCGATCCCTTCCGGCTGGTAGAACAGCTGACCGACGAGGAGCGCATGGTGCAGGACACGGCACACGCCTATGCGCAGGAAAAGCTCGCTCCCCGGGTGCTCGATGCCTTCCGCAATGAAAAGACCGATCCGACGATCTTCCGCGAAATGGGCGAACTCGGCCTGCTCGGTCCAACGATCGCGCCGGAATACGGCGGAGCAGGCTTGGGTTATGTCGCCTACGGCCTGATTGCCCGCGAAGTCGAGCGCGTCGACAGCGGCTACCGCTCAATGATGAGCGTGCAGTCGTCCCTCGTCATGGTGCCGATCGAGGCCTTCGGCTCTGATGCGCAGAAACAGAAATATCTGCCCAAGCTTGCAACCGGCGAATGGATCGGCTGCTTTGGGCTCACCGAACCGAACCACGGCTCCGATCCGGGCTCGATGGTGACGCGCGCCAAAAAGGCCGATGGCGGCTATAGCCTCACCGGGTCCAAGACCTGGATCAGCAATGCGCCGATTGCCGATGTCTTCATTGTCTGGGCCAAGACGGAGGACGGCGTGATCCGCGGCTTTATCCTGGAAAAGGGCTGGAAGGGCCTTTCGGCGCCGGCCATTCACGGCAAAGTGGGTCTGCGCGCCTCAATCACCGGTGAGATCGTGCTCGACAATGTTTTCGTGCCGGAGGAAAACCTGCTGCCCGATGTGACCGGTCTGAAGGGTCCGTTCACCTGCCTGAATTCCGCCCGTTTCGGCATTGCCTGGGGCGCGCTCGGTGCGGCCGAAGCCTGCTATGCGACGGCCCGGCAATACACCCTCGATCGCAAGCAGTTCAACCGGCCGCTTGCCGCCAATCAATTGATCCAGAAAAAGCTTGCCGATATGGCGACCGAGATCACGCTCGGCCTGCAGGGTTGCCTGAGGCTCGGCCGCATGAAGGAAGAGGGCCACCCGCCGGTGGAACTCACCTCAATCCTCAAACGCAACTCCTGCGGCAAGGCACTCGACATTGCGCGCACTGCCCGCGATATGCTCGGCGGCAATGGCATCTCCGACGAGTTCGGCGTCGCCCGCCACCTCGTCAATCTCGAGGTCGTCAATACCTACGAGGGTACGCATGACATCCACGCCCTCATCCTCGGCCGCGCCATCACGGGAATTCAGGCCTTCGCGAACTAGCGTCCCGCCCGGCGGCGCCAGAGCGTATAGGCAATCGAAACAACAACACCTACCACGATCCCGAGCGTAACGTTGCCGTAGGTGGCACCGAGCCCTACCCCTAAGGCGATGCCGATCGCGATCGGAAATGCAAGGTCCTTATCCATTCCAAGCTCCTCACCGCATTTCGCAAATGGGCCAGGGAGCGTGAATTGCAACCGTTTGGAGATTGTGCAACGCTGGCGTCGCCGATACAGCGCCAATAGGGGAAGGGGTTTCTCATATGCTTCTATTCCTTGCATTCTTGATCGGAATTATTGCCGGCCTCAGGGCCATGACTGCACCCGCCGCCGTTGCCTGGGGCGCCGCACTTGGCGGGTTCAACGTTTCTCAAACGTCTCTCGCCTTTATGGGCTACCGGTGGACGCCGTGGATTTTCACGGTGCTTGCCGCCGTCGAAATGATCACCGACCAATTGCCGACAACGCCAAGCCGCAAGGTGCCGATGCAGTTCGGCGCCCGTATCGTCATGGGCGCATTGGCAGGCGCCACGATCGGCGCTTCGGGTGGTTCCCTGACAGCCGGACTTATTGCGGGCATCGTCGGTGCCGTTGTCGGAACGCTCGGCGGTGCATTTGTCCGCGGCAAGCTTGCGAAGGCTTTCGGCAAGGATTTGCCGGCGGCACTTATCGAAGATGCCGTCGCCATCGGCGGCGCGCTGTTGATTGTGGTGGCCGTGCCATGAAAAGTTACGACGCGATCTTTATCGGGGCCGGTCAGTCCGGCCCCTTCCTCGCCGCCCGCATGTCCGAAAAGGGCATGAACGTAGCGCTGATCGAGCGAAAATATCTCGGCGGTACTTGCGTCAATGCCGGCTGCATGCCGACGAAGACGCTGGTCGCCAGTGCCCGGGCCGCCCATGTCGCGCGCCGCGGCGGCGACTACGGCGTGAAGATCGCTGGCAAGATCGAGATCGACATGATGATCGTGCGCCAGCGCGCCCAAACCGTTACCATGAACGCCCGCCAAGGCCTGATCGACTGGCTTGACAGCATGGAAACAATGGACGTGATCTACGGTCAGGCCAGATTTGCCGATCCGAAGACAGTCATCGTCAACGGCGAGATGCTGTCGGCGCCGCAAATCTTTCTGAATGTCGGTGCCCGCCCGGTCATTCCGGATTTTCCCGGTATCGAGGACATCGACTATCTCACAAGCACGTCGATCATCCACCTCGACACGCTGCCACGCCACCTCGCCGTCATCGGCGGCAGCTATATCGGTCTCGAATTCGCGCAGATGTACCGTCGCTTCGGCGCCGAAGTCACGATCATCGAACGCGGGCCGAAACTTGCCTCCCGCGAAGACGAGGACATCTCCGACGCAATCGCGGAGATTCTCGGTGCGGAAGGTATTGCGGTTCACACTCAGGCAGATCCTATCGCATTCGTAAAGAATGGCGATGCTGTTGCCGTCAGCACCGGCGCCGGCAAGCCGGCGATCGAGGCAAGCCATGTGCTGATTGCAACCGGCCGCAGGCCGAACACCGACGATCTCGGCCTCGATGCCGCCGGCGTTCTGACGGACAAGCGCGGCTACATCACGGTGGACGACAGGCTGATGACCAATGTCGAGGGCATCTTCGCGCTCGGCGACTGCAACGGCCGCGGAGCCTTTACGCACACGTCCTATAATGATTTCGAGATCGCCGCAGCTAACCTGATTGATGGTGGCGATCGCAAGGTGAGCAGCCGCATTCCCGCCTATGCACTTTATATCGATCCGCCGCTCGGCCGCGTCGGCATGACGGAGAAGGAAGCGCGCGCTTCCGGCAAAAAGATCATGGTCTCGTCCCGCCCGATGAGCCGCGTTGGTCGCGCCAACGAACGAGGCGAGACCATGGGTTTCATGAAGATCGTCGCTGAGGCCGAAAGCAAGCGAATTCTCGGTGCTGCAATCCTTGGCATCGAAGGCGACGAGGCAATCCACGGCATCATCGATGCCATGAATGCCGGAACGACCTACCCTGCCCTGCAATGGTCGGTGCCGATCCATCCGACCGTCTCGGAACTGATCCCGACGGTGCTGGGAGATTTGAAGGCGGTTTGAAATATTTCCTTCTCTGCGCCGGAAGGAAGTTGAGAGGTCCTTATTCCATGACGATCTGCAGCTTGACATCCGTCGGCCGTGCTTCGACGGCACGATCGAAAGCCTTGATCGAATCCTCGAACTGGAAAACCCCCGAAATCAGCGGCTTGAGGTCGACGCGGCCGGAGCCGAGGAGTGCGATCGAGCGCTCGTACTGGTGCGCGTAGCGGAAGACCGTTTCGATGCGGATTTCCTTGGTCGAAGCCGTCGAAACGTCGAAGCCGACAGGATTCACCGGCAGGCCGACGGCAACGATGACCCCTCCGGGGCGCGCCAGATCCATGATCGTTTCCCAGGCCTTGGGCGACCCGGAGCACTCGAAGATCACGTCTGCGCCCCACCCGGCGGTCAGCCGGTTCACCTCTTCGGTGAGATTATTCTCGCGGATGTTGACCGGAATGACGCCCTGATACTGCGCGGCGATGTCGAGCTTCGGCTGGGCGAGATCGGCAACAATTGCCCGGGCACAACCTCCAGCAAGCGCGGCAATCGCCACCATCGTGCCGATCGGGCCGGCGCCGAGGACGACGGCCGTGTCGCCGGGTGCGATTTTTGCTTTGGCCGCGGCCTGCATGCCGACCGCAAATGGTTCAACCATCGCGCCTTCCGCAAAGCTTACATTGTCCGGCAGCTTGTAGGTATAGTTGGCGGGATGAACCACTTCCGATGTCAGCACGCCGTGAACCGGGGGCGTCGCCCAGAAGGTGACGGCAGGATCGACATTGTACATGCCAAGCCGGCTTGCCTTGGAGTTCGGATCGGGAATGCCAGGTTCCATGCAGACGCGGTCGCCGGCTTTCAGATGTGCCACGCCTTCACCGACTTCGACCACTGTACCGGCCGCTTCGTGCCCAAGCACCATCGGCTCACTGACCACAAAGGGCCCGATCCTGCCGTGCGTGTAATAATGCACGTCCGAGCCGCAGACGCCGACGGTATGGATCTTGATCTTCACCTGTCCCGGCCCGGTTTCCAGCGATAGATCGATATCGCGAAGGGCAAGCTCATGCTGACGCTCCAGTACTAGCGCACGGACTTTGGCCATATGTCGGTTTCCTTCCCTGATAGTTCGTCCGATTCACCCCGGACGTCGTTTAACCGACTATACGACCCTCCAGGCCCGCAGTTCAACAGAATTGCGAGGCTTTTGCCCACAATGTGATGAATTGCTCAGTTAATCGCGACCACCGAGGAACTGCGCAAGCTTGCCGCCGATGGCAAGCGGGCCGAGATCGAATCCCGAAGAAGCCGAGCCTGGCCATCAGCGCGCCGACCTGCCCCTTTGCTGCGGTGTCGTCGCCGGAAATAAAAGCACGCTTGCCGTCGTCAGCCTGGGGATTTTCGATACGTGGCCGGGCAGCAGATGCTTGAAAATTTCGCGCGTTTCTGACTGGCTGATTAGTGTCAATGACGTTCAAAAGTTTCAATGAATGCTTGGAAATGGCAGTCGGTACGCGTCATTGACCGCATGGCCTGGAAGGTATCCGGAGCGATCTGTTCTTTCGCTACTCAGTCAATGCGTCCGTCCGTAGTTTCTGCTCGCATTCAGCAGGTGCCGAGAATAGGAATGTTCGACGGCTCCTTTTCGCAGCCGTTCGATATCCACCTCTTCGACAATCTCGCCTGCCTCCATGATGGCGACGCGACCGCACATGTGGGACACGACGGCCAGATCGTGGCTGACGAGCAGATAGGTCAGGCCGCGCTCCTTGCGCAGATCTTCCAGCAGATTGAGAATTTCCGCTTGAACCGATACGTCGAGCGCCGACGTCGGCTCGTCGAGCAACAGCACGGCCGGATTAAGCACGAGGGCTCGGGCGATGGCCACGCGCTGACGCTGCCCTCCGGAAAGTTGGTGCGGGAAGCGGTAGGTGAGCGACGGATCGAGGCCAACCGCCAACAGCAGGGCATCTACGTCCACCGAGTTGGTGGCAAGGCCCTGGTTGCGGAGCGGCTCCTTAAGCTGCGAGCGTATTGTCTTGCGGGGATGAAGTGAACCGTAAGGGTCCTGAAAAACCATCTGCACGCGGCGGAAGAACTGCCGGTCGCGCTGCCGACCCAACGTGTCTCCATCCAGCTTGATCCCGCCTTCGTAATTCGGGTTGAGACCGGATATTGCCCGCAGGACCGTGGACTTTCCGCAGCCGGATTCACCAACCAGACCGAATGCCGTGCCCCTCTTGATGCGAAGGCTGACGTTCCTGACGACCGGCCTCTGACCGGAACCGAAACGAATCGTGAGATTGTCAATTTCGATCAATGCGGCGTCTCCAAAGTGATGTCATCGAACCAGGCCGGATCACGGTTCAATACCGGCAGTCGGGCGGGCGGATTTTCGATCGACGGCAAGGATGCCAGCAAGCCTTGCGTATAGGGATGCCTTGCATTCTCAAGATCAGAAGCCTTGAGAACCTCGACGACCCGCCCGGCATACATGATGAGCACGCGGTCGCAGAAGTTCCGGACGAGGTTCAGGTCGTGACTGATGAAGATCAGCCCGAGGTTGCGGCGGGCGATGAGTTCATCAAGCAGTGCCAGGATTTCGAGCCGCACCGTCACATCGAGGGCAGACGTCGGCTCGTCGGCAATCAGAACCTCGGGTTCTACAATCAGCATCATCGCGATCATGACCCTCTGACCCATGCCGCCTGAAATTTCGTGAGGATAGAGCCGAGCCACCCTTTCGGCATCACGGATCTGGACCGCTTCGAGCATCTCGATCATTTTCCGGTCAGCCTGTTTTGCAGTCGACTTCGGATAGTGAAAGCGAAAGGTTTCGGCGATCTGCTCGCTGATCCGCATAACAGGGTTCAGCGAATATTTCGGATCCTGCAGGATCAGTCCAATGCGTCGTCCCCGTATTGTCATCATCATACGCTCGTCGGCCTTGAGCAGATCCACGTCGCGAAACGTCATCCGCTCGGCGCGCACGATTGCCGTCGGCGGCAGCAACTTCATGACGGCGCGCCCGACGGTCGACTTGCCCGACCCGGATTCGCCGACGATGCCTAGCTTTTCGTGTCCTAGCGAGAAGCTGACGCCGCGCACCGCGCGCACGGTTCCGCCGCCGAAGGCAATCTCGAGATTGCGGATGTCGATGAGGGAAGACGTCATTCCGAACCTCTCGGGTCAAGTACGTCGCGAAGGGCATCGCCGACAAGATTGAACGCAAGGCTGACCAGCGCGATGGCAATGCCGGGCGCGGCAATGACCCATGGACTGTCGAGCATGAATTCACGTCCGGTCGCGGCCATTGCTCCCCATTCCGGCCAAGGCGGCTGCGCGCCAAGACCGAGGAACCCGAGGCCCGCCGCCGTGATGATGATGCCCGCCATATTCAGGGTCACGCGAACGATCACCGACGGAATGCACATCGGCAGGATGTGGCGGGTGATGATCGCCATTGGCGTCGCCCCTTGCAGACGCACGGCGGCGATGAAATCGGCCTTGCGCAGACTGAGCGTCTCGGCACGCGCAAGCCGGGCGATTGGTGGCCATGCCGTCAACGAAATTGCGATGATCGCGTTGGTGATGCCGGGACCGAGTGCCGCCGCAAATCCCAACGCAAGCACCAGGCCTGGAAAGGAAAGGAAGATGTCGGTGATGCGCATCAGCACTTCATCGACGATACCACCGAAATAACCCGAACAGGTGCCGATCAAAAGACCCATCGGAGCGACGATGACGGAAACCAGCATGATGATGTAAAGCGTCGTGCGCGCACCGTAGATCACCCTTGAGAAGATATCGCGGCCAAAATTGTCGGTGCCGAGCCAATGTTCTGCCGAAGGCGGTGCGAGCCGGCCTGCCATATCCTGGACGATCGGATCGTAACGCGTCAGCAATGGCGCAGCGAGCGCGACCAGGATCAGCAAACCGATGATTCCGAGCCCTGCCAGGCCGAGGGGGTGAAGTCGGAACTTCAGCCAGCCCTGGTGGAATTGCTGTGCTGAGGACTGAAACCGGCCCTGCGGCTCGGGCGCAAGCAACCATCTGCGAAGGCTGCTTGCGTTGACGCGATCTGCATGTTCGGCGGACAGTGTCATCGGCATCACCGTGTTCTCGGATCAAGAATGCGATAAAGGACATCCGAAAGGATGTTGATGGTCAGGAAAACGGCGCCGATCGTCAGCACAGCGCCCATCACGACGTTCATGTCGTTCATCTGGAGTCCGCGGGTGAGATACTGGCCGAGTCCCGGCCAGCCGAAAACGGTCTCGATGAGCACTGCGCCTTCAAGGAGGCCCCCGAAGGTGAGCGCCATGATGGTCAGAAGTTGCACGCGAATATTTCTAAAGGCATGACGCCAGACGACCTTCCGCAGTCCAAGCCCCTTCGCTCTCGCCGTTGTAATGTATTCCTGGCCGAGCTGCTCCAGCATGAAGCTGCGTGACATGCGGCTGATATAGGCCACCGAATAGTAGCCAAGGATCGTGCCCGGCAGGATGATGTGTCCGAGCGCGCTTCGAAATACGTCCCACTGTCTCTCGATTGCCGAATCGATCAGGAGAAAGCCGGTCACCGGCGTGACAAGCCCCTCGTAAAATACGTCAACCCGGCCAGATGCGCCGACGAGCTTCAACTTCGCATAGAAGATGAAAAGCGCCATCAGCCCGGTCCAGAAGATCGGAATGGAGTGGCCGGCAAGCGCGATGATGCGTGCGATGTGATCAATGATCGTGCCGCGCCTGACAGCAGCGGTGATACCGAGCGGCACGCCGACAAGGGCGCCGACAATCATGGCGATGACGGCAAGCTCAATGGTTGCGGGGAAGATGGTCAGCAGATCGGTGAGGATCGGCTGACCGGTCGTTGCCGATGTGCCGAGGTCGCCCGTTGCAACCTTCTGCACATAGTTTAGGAATTGCACCCAGATCGGGCGTCCCAGTCCCAGCTCGTTGTAGACGCGATCATAGACCTCCTTGCTGACCTCCGCTCCGGTGATGGCAAGCACCGGGTCGGCAGGAAGCAGACGTCCCATCGAAAAGGTGAGGAAGAGCAGGCCAAGGAGTGTGGTCACCACCGCCACGACGCGCCCTGCCAACCGTCGCAGGATCATCACAAGCGGATGGGACGGCGCATGTGCCAAGCCGTCTTCATCCAGATTGCTGTCCGCATCCCGTTTCGATGTCAGATCGGCGCTCGCCACGGCCCCTTACTCCTTAGTCACGCCATGCCAGCGCGTCGACCAGGTCGTATGCCCATGATAACCTTTGACACTGGCACGCATGACATAGGGGTCGGTGCGCTGGAAGAAGATGACGAGCGGGGCGTCCATGCCGCTGTAGATGCCGTCCATCTTCTGGAAGATTTCCGTGCGCTTGCCCGTATCAGGTTCCTTCATGGACTGATCGACGAGAGTATTGAGTTCGTCCACCTTCATCCCGGCTCGCCAGAGATAATAGCTGCCGAGACGCGCCTCGTCGCTGTTGTCGGGATTGTAGGCGTACTGCGTGGCAACCGCGAAAGGATCCGGCAGCCGGGCACCGGAATTGCCGAGCAGGATTTCATATTTCCGTTCGCGAAATGCAGGCGTGAATTCGCCGGGCACGAGATTAAGATCAAGACCGGCGGCACGGGCGCTCGCCTGCAGCGCTTCGGCGAAGGGCAAGGTCGCCGCTCCCGACGGATTGAGCACTTTCTTCAAGCCATTCGGGTATCCGGCCTCGGCCAGCAATTGCTTGGCCTTGGCGGGATCATAATCGTGGCGGGACGTCGCGTCCTGTGGTGCTCCAATCATGCCGCGAGGGATCATCGACTGCCACGGAAAGCCGGTATAACGCATAATATTGCCGGAGATCGCCTTCCAGTCGAAAGCATGCTGAAACGCTTCGCGGACCTTGGGCTTCTGCAGGTCCGGATCCTTTTGATTGAGAGCGATATAGTAGAAACCGAGGCCCGGAACGCTATCGATCACCATCTCTTTGTTATTGGCCAGGGCATCAAGGTCGCCGCTTGCGAGATATTGCCCGACATCGACGTCGCCGGCTTCAAGCTGGAGCCGGAGATTGCCGGATTCGGGAATGTGGCGGGCGACAACCCGTGCCATGGCCGGCGGGCCAGCCCAATAATTCTTCTGCGCGTTGAAGATCGCAACGTCATTTGGCCGCCATTGCGCTAGCGTGAAGGGTCCACTTCCTGCCGAGTTGGCCGACAGCCACGCGCCGGCGAGATCGCCGTTCGCCTCGTGCGACAATGCCGTCTTCTTGTCGATGATGCCGATCGAAGAGCCAGCGAGAGAATAAAGCACAAGATCGGTATTGACGGCGTGTGGCAGTTCGATCTCCAGCGTTTGCCCGTCTTTGGCCCGGACGAGCTTGTCCACGTTTTCGGACGTGAAACCCCAAAGCGCGACATCGGTGGAGCCGACTTGCCCCAGCTTGATGACGCGCTGGATGGACCATGCGGCGTCTTCGGCCGTGACAGCATTGCCGCTTTGGAAGACCGCGTCGTCACGCAAGGTCAGCGTAATGAGCCTGCCGTCTTCCGAGACAGTCCATTTTGTGGCAAGCATCGGCTTCAGCGTCTTAAGATCATCCGGCGACAACTGGACGAGGTTGTCGTAAAGGTTGGAGATCAGCTCGGAGACCGTGCGGGCATTGTTCTGCGCCGGATCGAGCGTTCGAATACCGGTGAGATTGGTACCGATCACCAGCATGTTCGGCGGTGACGCCGCAAAAGACGGCTGTGCCGTGACCAAAGCACCGGCCAGTGCGATCGTCGTCAGTAAGTTCTTCAGCATCTCAAGACCTCCCAATCTCGTGGCGCAGTGGTTCAGCGCCTCTTGCCTGCCTGAAATTATGGTGTCGAACTCAGCCCGCCGCCTTAGCGGGAAGGCCGCAGATCTCCACGCCCGTGGATGTCGCCTGCAGCCTCCCAACCTTGGAGCAAGCGAAACAGTTCTTCGCGATCCGTTTGGTCGAGGAGTGGCAGTCCCGGCACGCGCACGGGTCCGACGTCGAGGCCGGAATGCATCACAGCCTCCTTCACGACCGTCACATTCGCACCATTGCGGAACTTCGTGCGCATGCGTTCGAACGGTTCAAGGCGGTTGATGATGGCGCGTGCGGCAGCGAAATCGCCCTTGGAAAGCGCATCGTGGACGGCGAGCGACAATTGCGGGGCAACATTGACAAGGCCGGATGTGAAGCCACGTGCACCCGCGGCGGTGAACGACAGCGCCCAGCTCTCCGCAAGACCGCAGACGAACAGCGCGCCCGCCGGATCCGACGCCGCAATGGCCCTCGAAAGCAGCATCAGATCCGGCGTCGCGAACTTAATGCCGGCAATGTTGCCGTGACCCGCAAGACGGACCAGTTCATCGACACTAAAGCCATCCGCCCGCACATAGGCGACCAGCGGTAAAGGCGACGCGTCCGCAAGATTGCAGAAATAGTCGATCTGTGCCGACGGTGCAGCAAAGGGATCGACGGGCTGGTGCGACATCACCGCAGATGCGCCGATGCTGGCGGCATCCTTCGCCATCCCGATTGCTTCGCGCAGCGACCTGCCGATCGCCGCAGTGACCGGCGCCTTGTTGTCAACGCCGGAAACCGCAGCTTCATGGACGCGGCGGATCTCTTGCGGCGTCAGAGCATAGAATTCGCCGGTGTTTCCGGCAGCAACAATATTGTGGATGCCAGCGGCTGCCACCCTCCCGTAGACCACTGCCGTGATTTGCGGTTCGACTTCGCCATTTTCGTCATAGGCCGTGACCGGCACACCCGACACGCCCATCAGCGCCTGACGCATGGTTGCAATGCCCATCTTCTACCCCTTTCCATCAATTGCCGAAGCGGAAGGGCGGCAAGCCCTCGGCGTCCAGGTCGAAAGCAACGACCGTGCCCGCTTCGAAACGTCCGCTGCGTTTGGTCGACAGGCTCGTGACGAAGAGCGTCCGCATGTCAGGACCGCCAAAACAGGGCATCGTCGGCGCGGCGACCGGCAGAATGTAGATTTCGAGGATCTCACCGGCGGGAGAAATCCGGTTAAGCCGGCCCGCGGAAACGCCCGCACTCCAATAGTAGCCGTCCCGGTCGGTTGCGCCGCCATCGGGCCGGCCCTCCTCCTCCGAAAAGACGCGAAGCCGGCTGGCGTTCGCGAGCTCGCCTTCTTCCGGATCGAAATCAAAAGCCTGCAGGAAACATTGGCGGCTGTCGGAGTGATACATGCGCCGGCCGTCTGGTGACCAAGCAAGCCCGTTCGAGCTGGTCAGCCCTGTTGCGACGGTCCGTGCGCTGCCGTCCGGCCCCAGGCGGTAGAGCGCAGCGTCATTGGTCTGCGGCTTGGCCTCGCTCATGGACCCGACCCAGAAATGGCCGTCGGGGCCGACCTTCCCATCGTTGAGACGACAGTTGACGCGCCCCACCGGATCGCACAAAAGCTCGAAGTCTCCGGAAACGGGATCGAAAAGATGCAGGCCCGTTCGAAGTGCGACCACGAGACGCCGGTCGCGGCAAAGCCCAAGGCTGCCGATCGCGGACGGCATGTCAAAGCGATCGACCTTTCCTTGCGGCAAGATCCGGATGACAGCTGGCGCCTGTATGTCGACAAGCCAGAGCGTGCCGCTCTTTTCGTCCCATACCGGCGATTCACCCACTCCCAGCGGCTGCTGCAGCACCGGACGGACTTGCGGACGGACGATCCGCGGCGCCGTCATGGAACCGTCTCCGGGCTCTTGGCCAAACCCTCGGCATCGCGCATGCGGATGTTGCCGTCGTGATTGGTCTCGCAGAACGCTCCGCCCTGGAACGCAAGGGCGACCGGCCCTTCGGACGGCTCCTCGATGCGAGCATGATCACGAGGCCGGTCTTGCGGCTGGTAGCCAAGTCTGCTTGCCAACCCGTTGTTCCACCAACGCTCCTCGGCGTCGGAAACGCCATAGACGACGGTTGCCGCGATGAGGGGGTGGGTAAGGCCGATTCCGACCAGTTGCGCCAGGTCACGTGCACTGATCCAGATTGCCATGGACCGCTCGCTGGCCGGATAGGTGCCCGCGTTGCCGATGCGGATGGAAAGAGTGCGAATGCCGCAGGTGTCGTAATATAACCCTGCCACCAGTTCGCCCCAGCACTTGGAAAGCCCGTAGGGGCTGTCCGGACGCATCGGATCCAGCGGCGAGACGAGCTGGCCGCGCGGATAAAAACCGGTCACATGGTTGCTTGAGGCGTAAACCACCCGTTCAACCTTGTTGATCCGCGCCGCTTCATAGAGATTGAAAGTGCCGAGGACATTCGCATCCAAAATCGCGCGCATGTCGACGCCGCTTGCTATCCCGGCCAGATGAACTACGCCGTCAACCTCTTGCAGGGCAGCATTTGCCTCATCGCGCCTTGCAAGATCGGCTCTCACGAAGCTTTCGTTCTTGCCCAGCGCTGCAGGCTCGTCGATGTCGATCAGACGCAGATGCTCGGCATGCGGCCGAAGAAGCGGCCTCAGCAATGTGCCTACGCGCCCGGCAGCGCCTGTGAGGGCCAGCCGTTTCATCGTTCCTTCCTCCCATTGTCGCTCAAACGCCCTGGAACATGCGGGCGCGCGCATTCAATATGTGTCTCTTCATAGCGTCGTGGGCCTCGGCTTCGTTTCGCGCAAAGATCGCCGCCACGATGACCGCGTGTTCATCCTGGACGCTGCGTATCTGTTCGGGCGTCCGTTTGAGGCTCAAGCTTCGCGTCACGGAATGTCCGATTGCGAAATGCGGCCTGAACCATTCGCGTACCGTGATGTGGAACTGGTTCCCAGTCGCCATGGCAATCGCATCGTGAAGCGCCTGATCCTCCTCGGCGCCGAGCTTGCCGTCCCTTAGACATTGTTCAATCGCAGAAAGGGCAGCCGTTATCCGCTCCTTGTCGGCTGGTTGCCAGTTGCGTGCGGCAAGTTCGGCAGCCTCGGCCTCCAGGCCGGCGCGGAACTCAAAGAAGCGCTGCACGTCGGCAAGCGAGCCGACCGGGACCATTTTCAGCATGGACGAGTCCGGCCGCTGCCGCACATAGGAGCCCGACCCCTTGCGCGAGACGACCAGTCCGTCGACCCTTAAACGCTCGAGCGCTTCACGCACGACCGGCCTCGATGCGCCAAACATAACGGCAAGCTTCGATTCCGGCGGCAGCCGTTCATTCACCGGAAAGTTTCCGTCCGCGATCATCCCCACGATCTTCTCGTAGATGATGTCGCTGAAACGTGTTGCGCCCCTGTTGGGGTCGGCAACGGCCGACAGTTTCATCGTCCTTCTTCTTTCTGCCGCCAGGCAGCAAATTCTGCAGAGCCCCCATCACCCGGAGCGTTGCCGCAATGACTCTGGCGCGACCGTTTTTTGCGGCGACTACAACCACTTTCCATGTTGAAGGGCTACTAAATCTGTCATTATCTGTCAACTCTTGTAATTATTTGAGAACATGTCTATGGTCGGCTCATGGCGCTGAGAAGGGCGTCTTGCGCCGAGTTGGGAGCTCGTCGCGCCGGTTCACACCAGCGTCGTTCCGGCAAAAAAAGGGAGGAACTTCGATGCGCGATGAAATATTGTCTCGCGGCGTGACCAGGCGCGCCGTGCTCGGGGGCATGGCCGGTGTGGCAGCTCTGTCCATGGCCGGACGCGCCGTTGCGGCAGGCGGCGAGGCGCCCGCATGGGCACAGCTTGCGCAAGACGGAAAGCTGCCGCCGCTTGCCGAACGGCTGCCAAAGAAGCCGATGGTCGTGACACCTTTCGAAAAGGCCGGCACCTATGGCGGAACGCTCCGTCGCGGCCTCAGGGGCTCATCCGACCATAACGGCATCCTGCGCATGGTCGGCAACCAAAGCCTCGTGCGCTGGAATCTGGAGTTTACGCAAGTTATGCCCAACCTCGCTGAACGTTGGGAGATCAACGACGACGCCTCGCAATTCACCTTCCACCTGATCGAAGGGGTGCGCTGGTCCGACGGTCATCCTTTTACCGCCGACGACATCGTCTTCGCCATTGAGGATTGCGTCAAGAACAGCGAGCTCTACAGCTCGACACCTGCGCAGCTGTCTGTTGCCGGCAAGGCCGTCAAGGTCGAGAAGATCGATGATTTTACGGTGAAGTTCACCTTTGCAGCGGCAAACGCGCTCTATCTGGAAAACCTCGCGACACCGCTCGGCCAGCATCCGACACTCTTTCCGAAGCACTACTGCAGCCAATTCCTGCCGAAGTACAATCCCAATATCGCCGAAGAGGTGAGAAAGGCAGGCGTGGGCAGCTGGACCGATCTCTTCCGCGCGCGTTGCGGCGATATCGAGATCCCGTCGCGGTGGGGCAACCCCGACAAGCCGACGCTCGATCCATGGGTTGTGAAGGAGCCTTACAGCGGTGGCGCGACGCGCGTCGTCATGACCCGGAACCCCTATTTCTGGCAGGTCGACACCCAGGGCAACCAGCTTCCCTATATCGACGAGATCAATTTCAGCATCTCGCAGGACGTGGAGTCGCTGATGCTGAATGTCATCTCGGGAAAGATCGACATCCAGGAACGCCATATCAGCGTTCTTTCAAACAAGCCGACACTCTCCCAGAACATGGAAAAAGGCGGTTATCGCCTGCTGTCGCTGGTGCCTTCGGCCTCCCAGCAGTGCCAGATCTATTTCAATATGACCCACAAGGATCCTGCCCTGCGCAAGATGTTTGCCGACAAGTCGTTCAGGCAGGCGCTTTCGCTTGCAATCAACCGGCAGGAATTGATCGACATCGTCTATTTCGGCCAGAGCGAAGCCTATCAGGCCGGCCCTCGTCCGGAACACCCTTGGTACCATGAAAAGCTCGCGCGCCAGTTTAGCGAATATGATCCTGATAAGGCCGGCGCGATGCTGGATCAGGCCGGTTACAAGATGGATGGGAGCGGCTTGCGCCTCCGGCCCGACGGCCAGAAGATGTTTTTCGCAGTCGACGTCATTCCGACGCTCTATCCCGACCTCGTTGACGCCCTGGAACTGGTCAAGGCGCATTGGGCACAAATCGGCATCGAGATGAAGGTCAACACGATCGAGCGCGCCCTCTACTACACACGCGGCGACGACAACGCGCATGATGCGGCAGTCTGGCCGGGTCCCGGCGGTCTTGATCCGATGCTTGACCCGCGCGACTTCTTCGCCTTCCATCCGCAAGGTTCGCGCTACGCCATTCCGTGGTCGCTCTGGTATACGTCGAACGGCGCACGCGGCGAAGAACCGCCCGAAAGTCAGAAGAAACGCATGAAGCTTTTCGACGACGCCCGTTCCACCGCCGATCTCTCCAAGCGCGGCGCGATCATGACGCAGATCTTCGACATTGCGGCTGACGAATTCGAGACAGTGGGTCTCTGCCTTGCCGTCGGCGGTTTCGGCATCATCCGCAACAACCTGCACAACGTTCCAGAAAAGCAGCCCGACAGTTGGTCCTGGCCAAATCCAGGCCCTGCACTGCCCCAGCAATTTAGCTTCACGAGCTGATTTTGCCGCTCCAGCGCCGTCCCTTTGCGGGGCGGCGCTCCTTCAAGCGCGCTGCCCGCAGCTCGGGAGCGGTGTTTAATGCAAGAGACGTCTCATGCTGGTCTTCATCGCTAAACGCCTTCTCTGGATGGTCCCATCCCTTTTCGCCGTCAGCTTCCTTGCCTTTGTGCTTATCCAGCTGCCGCCGGGAGATTACGTCACGACATATATTGCGACGCTTGCGGCATCGAACGAAGTCATCGATCAGAATACCGCGGCGCAATTGCGTGAGCGCTTCGGCCTCGATGACCCGATGCTCGTGCAGTATTTTAAATGGATATGGGGCATCCTTTCCCGCGGCGACTTCGGCATCTCCTTTGAATGGCAGCAACCGGTTTCTGGCCTCATTTGGGAACGCATGGCGCTGACGCTGGTGCTCGCTCTTTCGACACTGATCGCCACCTGGGGGATAGCATTGCCGATCGGCGTCTTTTCTGCCGTGCGCAAATATTCGATCGGCGACTATTTCTTCACCGCCTTCACCTTCCTCGGACTGGCTATTCCATCGTTCCTGCTGGCGCTGGTGCTCATGTATATCGCGGCTGTCGAGTTCGGCCAGGATATCGGAGGCCTCTTTTCATCCGAGTTCGAGACTGCGCCCTGGAGCATCGCCAAGGTCCTCGACCTTCTTTCACATATATGGCTTCCCGTCATCATTCTGGCCGTGTCTTCTACCGCGAGCCTGATCCGCGTCATGCGCGCCAACATGCTCGATGAACTGCCGAAGCCTTACGTCACCACGGCACGGGCAAAAGGTCTTTCCGAGTTCAGGCTGCTCGTGAAATACCCTTTGAGAATTGCGCTCAACCCGTTCATCTCGACGATTGCCTGGCTCCTTCCAAACCTGATTTCCGGCTCCGTCGTCGTGGCCATCGTCCTCAATCTGCCGACGGCAGCGCCCTTGTTGCTGCAGGCGCTGATGGCACAGGACATGTACCTGGCTGGTGCCTTCGTGCTGCTGATCTGCGCGCTCACGCTGATCGGCTCATTGATCAGCGACATCCTGCTTGCGCTGGTCGATCCCCGCATCCGCTTGGAATAGGGAGTCCTCATGGCCGACATTGCAGTCACAAATCTTGCGCCGGATCGCGCCGCTGTCGCCTCGCAATGGCAGCTCATCTGGTGGGCTTTCCGTCGGCACCGGCTTGCCATGATAGCCCTCGTTGTCACCCTCTTGATGTACATCGTTGCCGTTATTCCGGGCTTCTTCGCCATCAACGATCCGAACCTGCAGAACGCTCGGGCGACCTTTCATCCACCGCAGAAATTGCACCTCATCGATACCGGCGATGGGATTTCCATTGGCCTGCACTACTATCCGCTGAAGCTTACCCGCGACCCGCAAACCCTTGCCGCGATCTATAAGGAGGATAGGACGAAGCGGGTCGACGTCCGGTTGTTCGGGCGCGGCTATGAATATTCCGTGCTCGGCCTTTTCAACACTAACATCCATCTGCTCGCTTCGTCCGAGAAGACTTCGCCCCTTCTTCTGTTCGGAGCCGACAGGCTCGGGCGCGATGTCTTCAGCCGGACGGTTCAAGGGTCTCAGATCTCGCTGTCGATCGGTCTTGTCGGCGTCTTCTTCTCGCTGATGCTCGGCATCGTCTTCGGCGGCATTTCCGGATATTACGGCGGCCGCATCGATTTCTTCATGCAGCGGCTGATCGATTTCGTACTCTCCCTGCCGACGATCCCGATCTGGCTTGCGATGGCGGCAGCCCTGCCGCAGGGCTGGCCATCAACGCTTCAGTACATGATGATTACCATCATTCTGTCGCTGACCGGGTGGGCGCAGCTTGCCCGTGTCGTGCGCGGTCGCTTTTTGTCCTTGCGCACCGAGGAATTTGTAGCTGCTGCAAGGCTCGATGGTGTTCGAGAAAGGCGCATCATCTTTCGTCACATGCTGCCGAGTTTCGCAAGCCACATCATAGCGTCGATCACGCTTGCCGTGCCGGCGATGATCCTTGCGGAAACCTCCCTCTCCTTCCTGGGCCTTGGCCTGCAGCCGCCGACCATTTCCTGGGGTGTCCTTTTGCGCGAGGCTCAAAACATACGTTCAATCGCTACGGCGCCGTGGCTCTTCATGCCGGGGGCGGCCGTCGTCGTTGCCGTCATGGCGCTCAACCTTCTCGGCGACGGCCTGCGTGATGCAGCCGACCCCTATAACAAATGAGGCCGGCATGACTGACATGGTTCCCATCACCGGCAGCAGACCGCCGCTCCTGCAGGTGAACAACCTGACCGTCGACTTTGCCTTGCGCAACGGCGTCTTTCGCGCAGTTGACGGTCTTTCCTTTTCGATCGATCCGGGAAAAACCCTCTGCGTCGTCGGCGAGAGCGGTTCCGGCAAGTCGGTGACGGCGCGTTCCATTCTGCAGATTGTAGACGCGCCCGGCCGCATCGCCGCAGGCTCCATCGTCCTGAACGGCAAAGACGGCCGCCCCGTTGATCTCGTCAGTCTCAGCCCGCGCGGGCGTCAAATCCGCGCCATACGGGGCCGCGATATCGCGATGATCTTCCAGGAGCCAATGTCGTCACTCTCGCCGGTGCACACGGTGGGCGACCAGATCATCGAAGCCCTCCGTCTTCACACCAGGATGAGCAAGGCGCAAGCACGCGCTGAAGCGATATCCCTCCTGCAGCAGGTGGAAATTCCCTCCCCGGAAAAAGCGGTCGATCGCTACACGTTCCAATATTCCGGTGGCATGCGCCAGCGCGCCATGATCGCAATGGCACTCGCATGCAAGCCTCAACTGCTCATCGCCGACGAGCCGACCACGGCTCTGGACGTGACCACGCAGGCCGAAATCCTTGACCTGATTGCCCGGCTGCAGAAGGCTAATGGCATGGCGGTGCTCTTCATAACGCACGACATGGGCGTCGTGGCGCAAATCGCCGACGACGTGCTTGTCATGCACAACGGCGTTGCGAAGGAGTATGCGCCGGTCGAGCAGATCTTTCATGCGCCGAAAGACAGCTACACCCGAATGCTGATCGGCTCCGTTCTGAAGCTGGAGGCCAAGGCCGAAATCAGGCTGGCGCGGACGCCGCTCGACAAGACGGCAGCGCCCATCCTCGAACTGCGCAACGTCTCCGTGGATTTCGGCGAGGTCAAAGCGCTCGACGACATTTCCATTTCGCTCCTGCCACGCGAGACGCTCGGCATCGTCGGCGAAAGCGGCTCAGGAAAGACAACGATGGGCCGCTCGATCATGCGCCTCATCGATCCGACGGCGGGCGAGATCGTCTATCGCCGCGCCGATGGTGGCACGATCGATCTGGCGACGGCGAAAGGGCAGACGCTTGCCACGGCCCGACGCGAACTGCGCATGGTGTTTCAGGATCCTTTCGGCTCTCTCAATCCCCGCATGACCGTTTCTCAAATCATCGGCGAGCCACTGCTTGTCAACGGCGTCGCGAGCGGGCGGGCGCTCGACGAGCGCGTCTGCCACCTGATGGAACAAGTAGGTCTCGATCCTGCGAGCCGCGAACGCTATCCGCATGCCTTTTCGGGGGGCCAGCGTCAGCGCATCGGAATTGCCCGAGCCATCACGCTCAACCCGCGGGTCATCGTGGCAGACGAAGCGACTTCGGCGCTCGACGTATCCGTCCGCTCCCAGGTGCTCGACCTTTTGATGCGCCTGCAGGATGAACTCGGCCTTGCCTACATCTTCATCAGCCACGACATCGGCGTCATTCGCTACATGTGCGACCGTGTCGGCGTGATGTACAAGGGCCGGCTTGTCGAGGTCGGGGATGCGGACAAGGTCTGCAAAACGCCCGAGCACGCCTACACGCAAGCCCTCATCTCCGCCATTCCGCGCCCCGACCCGCGCGATCGCGATCGCTCGCGGCGTTTCCGCTATGTCGAACCAGGCAATTTGAAGAACGGGAGTTCTGTGCGATGAAGATCACCGGAATTAGAACCTTTCTCATGCATGCGGGCCAACCTGCCCCCTCGAAATGGGCCTTGGAGGCGCGCTCGCGGGACGACGCGCCCAAACTGCTGCCGGGCACCAGAAACTGGCTCTTCTTGAAGCTCGATACCGACGAAGGCATCACCGGCATCGGTGAATGCTCGGGCTGGCCGCGGGTCATCGAGACGGCGATACACGATCTCGCACCACTGCTTATCGGCGAGGATCCCGCCAATATCGAACGGCTCTGGCAGAAGATGCATATCGCCATGATGGGCCACGGCATGCTTGGAACAGTTGGCGCCGGCGCCATGACCGGCATCGACATGGCACTTTGGGACATCAAGGGAAAAGCCCTTGGTGTGCCGGTCTGGATGTTGCTCGGCGGCAAGGTGCGCGACCGGATCCCGATCTACTCCCATGCAAACAGCCCCGAGCGGGCGCTTGCAGCCAAGGAGCGCGGCATCAAGGCGATCAAGTGTGGCGGGGTGGCCGATCCAGTTCGCAAGGTCGCTTCTTTGCGCGAGGCAGTCGGCAACGATATCGACATTGCGATCGATCTGCACGGACCGCCCTGGCTGACGCCGGCGGATGCCTGCCGGCTGGTGCGGGCATTGGAGCCTTACGAACTCTTCTGGGTCGAAGATCCGATTGCCCCTGACAACACCGATGGCTATCGGCGTATTCGCGATGCGGCGCACGTGCCTTTGGCGGCCGGCGAGCGTTCGGCAACCATCTTCGGCGAACGAGAACTTATCGAAGAAGAACTGGTCGACGTGATCCAGCCGGATACCGGCCGGGCTGGCGGCATTACGCAGATGAAGAAGATTGCGGCGATGGCCGAGGCGCATCATATCCAGGTGGCACCGCATTCCGGCTCGCTTGGCCCGGTCGCCGAATATGCGGCCCTGCACGTGCTTGCTGCGATCCCCAACGCCCTCATCCTCGAGCGCATCGATGACGACTGGGACGGCCGCCGGCAGACGATCGTGCCTCATCCCGAGCAGGTCGACGGATTGATTGCAGTTCCTGATGCGCCGGGGCTCGGTTGCGACATCGATGAGACTTTCGTGGCTCGCTTCCCAAGTGGCGGCAACGTCTCGGTACCCGTGCCGGAGGATGCCGGCTCGTACAATCCCGGAACCTACAACGAGCATCTCTATGTGCAGACGCGTCTGTCGCGCTGCGCCTATTTCAATCGGTAGAAGGACAAGAAGATGAAGATCGACCGCATGCGGGTTTTCATGACCCGCGACAAGGACCGTCCCCGCGTCATCGTCGCACTCGACACAGATGACGGACTGACAGGATGGGGCGAATGCTATAACCATGGTCCGGACAAGGCGCTTCCGCCGCTCCTGGATTATCTCTACGCCTTCCTGTCCGGCCAGGATCCGACACGTGTCGACTATCTCGTTAATCTGCTCATCCAGCAAAGCAGATTTCCGCCAGGCGCACTGGGGCTGGCTGCAATCTCCGCCCTCGATCACTGCCTGTGGGACCTTGCGGCCAAAGCCGCAAACGTTCCCGTCTACAAGCTTCTGGGTGGCGAAGTGCGCGATCGCATCAAGGTCTATGCGGGCGTCTATACGGCACCGGATGCGCCGGCGGCCCGCGACGAGTTCGACCGGCTGAACGCTGAATGGGGTTTTACCGCTTTCAAGCTCAGCCCGTGGCGCATCGACATGCACGCCCATCGCTGGGGCAACGTCGTCAAAGCCTCGGCGGATTATTTTCGCACACTGCGGGAAACCGTGCGCGACAACTATGAAATTGCGTTTGATGCCCACGCCAAGATCTTCGAGCCGATTGCCGCCCGCCAGCTCGGCAATGCGCTCGCACCTTATGATCCGCTGTTTTACGAGGAACCGCTTCGTCCGGAAAACATCGAAGCCTGGGGCGACCTCAAGCAGGGGCTCAACTGTGTGCTCGCAACCGGGGAATCGCTTTACAATCGAAATGAGTTCCTGCGTCTGCTGCAGGTGAAGGGCGCCGACCTGATACAACCCGACATCTGCGTGGTTGGCGGCATCAGCGAAATGCGGCGGATTGCCACTCTCGCCGAGGCTTTCTTCGTCGGCGTGGCACCCCACAACCCAATGGGCCCGCTGGCGACCGCGGTCAACGTTCACTTTTCGGCTGCCGCCCAGAACTTCCGCATTCTCGAATACCGATTGCCGAAGGGCCAGGCCTATGTCTATGGCGGCAACGACATAGAGAAGCGGCAGGGCGAGACGCGATATGTCGTCGATCCCTATCTGCCGAAGGACGGCTATCTAGAACTGCGGCCCGATCGGCCCGGCTGGGGCGTGGAGATGGACGAAGAGGCAATGACTGAGGAAGGTTACGTTCATTGGCAACGGCGCGTCCCGAAACGGCCAGACGGCTCCTATGCCTTTGCTTGAGAGCGAGACACGTTCCAAGAGCCGCCCGCTGACCGGCGCCATTCGGCGGTCAGCCGCTTGCGACATTGTTTTCATCCCAGTCACAGTAAAATGCTGGTTCCACTCGCGCTGAACCCTTCATCAGGGATGCCGTAGAAGGCAAAGGCCAGCCCAGGGCATTTATAAGATTTTTATATTGGCGGTCTTCGCCCCGTCTCGAACCTTTATGCGGTTCGGCTGCATATTGATGCCCGAGAGATCGACAAGATCATCTCCACGCCAGAAAGCATGAAAGGTGTCGTTTTTCGAAACGGTGCCCCTCGTCTTGTCTGACTCCAAAGAACAATAACAGGAGCCAAGATCAATGATGGACATCATCCCGCTCGGCATCGCGGTGGCATTCTTCGCACTGTGCTTTGCCTATACCAGCGCTTGCGACCGGCTCTGAACGGAGAAACACATCATGACGCTCGATTATATCCTGGGCGGTGCGGTGACGGTGTTTCTGACCGTTTACCTCACCTATGCCCTCATTCGCCCCGAGCGCTTCTGACTAGGAAGCACCGGGTACTGAAAGTTACCTCTCATGACCCTCAACGGATGGCTTCAGATCCTGCTTTACTGCGGGATCGTCCTCGTGCTCGTCAAACCGCTCGGCGGTTACATGACGCGTGTCTTCAACGGCGAGCGCACGTTCTTCTCGCCGGTCCTCGTTCCGATCGAACGGGGGCTTTATGCCATTGCCGGCACCAGCGAGCGCGAGGAACAGCATTGGACCTCCTATGCTTTTTCAATGCTGCTTTTCAATTTCCTGGGCGTGCTCGTGCTTTATGCGTTGATGCGCTTGCAGGCCGGTCTGCCCTATAACCCCGCCGGCATGACCTCCGTGCCGCCGGACCTGTCGTTCAACACCGCCGTCAGCTTCGTCACCAACACGAACTGGCAGAATTACAGCGGCGAAGGTACAATGTCCTACCTTACGCAGATGGCAGGGTTGACTGTTCAGAACTTCGTGTCGGCGTCAACCGGCATCGCCATCGCCGTCGGTTTGATCCGCGCCTTTGCGCGCGCCTCCGGCAAGGCGATCGGCAATTTCTGGGTCGATATGATCCGCAGCACGCTCTATGTGCTCCTGCCGCTCTGCATCGTACTGACGCTGGTCTATGTTTATCTCGGCGTGCCGCAGACGCTTGGCCCTTATGTCGAAGCGACGACGCTTGAGGGCGCTAAACAGACGATCGCTGTTGGCCCCGTCGCCTCGCAGCTCGCAATCAAGATGCTCGGTACCAACGGCGGCGGTTTTTTCAATGCCAATTCCGCGCATCCCTTTGAAAATCCCGATGCCATCTCTAACCTCGTCCAGATGCTCTCGATCTTTGCGATCGGTGCAGCACTGACCAACGTCTTCGGTCGCATGGTCGGCAACCAGCGTCAGGGCTGGGCGATCCTTGCCACCATGTGCATCCTGTTCTTCGTCGGCGTTGGCATCACCTACTGGGCAGAAGCGGCCGGAAACCCGCTGATGCACGCCTTCGGTCTCAATGGCGGCAATATGGAAGGCAAGGAAGTCCGCTTCGGTGTCGCGCTCTCCTCGCTCTTTGCGGTCATCACGACCGCCGCTTCCTGCGGCGCGGTCAATGCCATGCATGGCAGCTTTACGGCACTCGGCGGGCTGGTACCGCTGATCAACATGCAGCTCGGCGAAATCATCGTAGGCGGTGTCGGCGCTGGCTTCTACGGCATCCTTTTGTTCGTCATCATTGCGATTTTCGTGGCCGGTCTGATGGTCGGCCGCACACCGGAATATCTCGGCAAGAAGATCGAGGCCAAGGAAATGAAGATGGCTGTCCTTGCCATTCTCTGCCTGCCTTTGGCCATGCTCGTCTTCACCGCGATCGCCACGGTGTTACCATCCGCCGTTGCCTCAGTCGGTACGGCGGGCCCGCACGGCTTTTCGGAAATCCTCTATGCCTATACGTCGGCTGCGGCAAACAACGGTTCGGCTTTCGGTGGCCTGACGGGTAACACGCCCTGGTACAACATCACGCTCGGTATCGGCATGCTGATGGGCCGCTTCCTGGTCATCATCCCGGCGCTTGCGATCGCAGGTTCTCTGGTTGCCAAGAAGACGGTTCCGGCCTCGGCAGGCACGTTTCCGACGGACGGCCCGCTCTTCGTCGGCCTTCTGAGCGGCACGATCCTGATCGTCGGCGGCCTCACCTTCTTCCCGGCGCTGGCGCTTGGTCCGGTCGTCGAGCACCTGATGATGATCACCGGCCAGGCCTTCTGAGGTGTTGTCATGATCCTTCGTCACAGGCTCCGAAAGTCCTTCAATTCACGTCCCGGTTTGCCGGGACGTGCGAGCGGATGACGCGCGCCTCCAACATCATCCTCGTCATTGATGGCCGGCCTCCTCGTCATCCTCGCCGCCCTTAGAATTTTCCATGGCTGACCGGAAAGCCGGTCGCCTCACCTCGTTTCAAGCTGGAGTCTCTTATGAGCCAGGCAAAATGCGCGAGCATCATGGATTCTCGCATCCTCATTCCGGCCGTGGGCGCCGCTTTCAAGAAGCTTAACCCGCGCGCGCTTGCCAAGAACCCCGTCATGTTCGTCGTGGCCACGGTTTCCGCCCTCACGACCATCCTCTTTATCCGCGACCTTGTAGGCGGCGGCGCAGACCTGGGCTTCTCATTCCAGATCAATCTCTGGCTCTGGTTCACGGTGCTCTTTGCGAACTTCGCGGAGGCTGTCGCCGAGGGCCGCGGCAAGGCGCAGGCCGATTCGCTCCGCAAGGCCCGCACGGAGACGCAGGCCAAGCTGCTTACCGCCAACAACGGCAGCGGCTATCGCCTGGTCCCGGGCACGAGCCTCAAGGTCGGCGATCTCGTCCTCGTCGAGGCCGGCGACATCATCCCGTCCGACGGCGAAGTCGTCGAAGGTGTCGCCTCGGTCAACGAAGCCGCCATCACGGGCGAATCTGCCCCGGTCATCCGCGAATCCGGCGGCGACCGCTCGGCTGTTACCGGCGGCACGCAGGTGCTTTCCGACTGGATCCGCGTTCGCATCACAGCGGCTGCCGGCTCGACCTTCCTTGATCGCATGATCTCGCTCGTCGAAGGTGCGGAACGCCAGAAGACACCGAACGAGATCGCGCTCAATATCCTGCTCGCAGGCCTGACGCTGATCTTCGTTCTCGCCACGATAACGATCCCGAGTTTTGCGATTTATGCGGGCGGCTCGATCCCGATCATCATTCTCGTTGCGCTCTTCGTGACATTGATCCCGACGACGATCGGCGCCCTGCTCTCGGCGATCGGGATCGCCGGCATGGACCGCCTCGTTCGCTTCAACGTGCTGGCCATGTCCGGCCGCGCCGTCGAAGCCGCCGGCGACGTGGATACGCTGCTGCTCGACAAGACCGGCACGATCACCCTCGGCAACCGCCAGGCGACCGCCTTCCATCCGGTCGGCGGCGTTTCCGAAGAGGAGCTTGCCGACGCAGCCCAGCTCGCTTCGCTTGCCGACGAAACGCCCGAAGGCCGCTCGATCGTCGTGCTCGCCAAGGAAAAATACGCAATCCGCGGCCGGGAGATGGCGAACCTGAAGGCACATTTCGTGCCCTTCACTGCCCAGACCCGGATGAGCGGCGTCGACCTCGAGGGCTCGTCGATCCGCAAGGGCGCAGTCGACGCGGTACTTTCCTATGTCGGCTCGGGCTCTGCTTCCATCTCGGGCAACGCTGCGGTCGCCATTCGAACCAGCAGCGATGTAGTGAGGGAGCTGCAGGCAATCGCCGACGAGATCGCCAAGGCCGGCGGCACGCCGCTTGCCGTTGCCCGTAACGGCCGCCTGCTCGGCGTCATTCAGCTCAAGGATATCGTCAAGGGCGGCATCCGCGAACGCTTCGCCGAATTGCGTCGCATGGGTATCCGCACCGTGATGATCACCGGTGACAATCCGATGACCGCTGCTGCGATCGCCGCAGAAGCCGGCGTCGACGATTTCCTGGCGCAGGCAACGCCGGAGAACAAGCTGACACTGATCCGCGAGGAACAGGCGAAAGGCAAGCTCGTCGCCATGTGCGGCGATGGCACCAACGACGCACCAGCCCTTGCCCAGGCCGATGTCGGTGTCGCGATGAATACCGGCACGGTCGCCGCCCGTGAGGCGGGCAATATGGTCGACCTCGACAGTGATCCGACGAAGCTCATCGAGATCGTCGAAATCGGCAAGCAGCTGTTGATGACCCGCGGCGCGCTGACGACCTTTTCGATCGCCAACGATATCGCCAAGTACTTCGCCATCATCCCGGCGATGTTCCTGACCTTCTATCCGCGGCTTTCCGCGTTGAACGTCATGGGTCTGTCGTCGCCGCAAAGCGCTATCCTTTCCGCAATCATCTTCAATGCGCTGATCATCATCGCGTTGATCCCCTTGTCGCTCAAAGGCGTACGCTACCGTCCGATTGGTGCCGGCGCGCTGCTTTCCCGCAACCTTTTGATCTATGGTCTTGGCGGTATCGTCGTCCCCTTCGTCGGCATCAAGGCGATCGACATGCTGATCACCTCTGCCGGCCTCGCCTAAGGAGTATGGCAATGTTGAAACAACTTCGTCCGGCAATCGTCATGATCGTTGCCACCACGGCCATCACCGGCCTTGTCTATCCGCTTGCCATGACTGGCGCCGCCCAGGCGCTCTTCCCGGCACAGGCAAACGGCAGCCTGGTCGAGAACAACGGTCAGGTGATCGGCTCGGCGCTGATCGGCCAGGCCTTTACCGCCGACAAATATTTCCACGGCCGTCCTTCGGCGGCAGGCGACGGCTACAATGCTGCAAGCTCCAGCGGTTCGAACCTTGCCCCGACCAGCCAGAAGCTGATCGACCGCGTGAAGGCCGACTACGAAGCGGCCAAGGCCATCAACCCTGGTGCAGAGGTCCCGATCGATCTCGTGACCGCCTCCGGAAGCGGGCTTGACCCGGATATCTCGCCAGAAGCGGCCTACTTCCAGGTGCCGCGCGTCGCCAAGGCTCGCAACATGGACGAGGCCGCGGTGAAAGCCCTGGTGGACAGCGTCATTCAGAATCCTGAACTCGGCATCCTTGGCGAGCCCACCGTCAATGTTCTGGCATTGAACCAGTCCCTTGATGCTTCTATGACTCAGTGACGGTTGAAGGCCCCGGAACGCTCGCAGGCGCTCCGGGGCTTGCTGACAGAGAAAGATTGCGCGAATGCCGGACGACAGAAGCGATCAGGCCGCAAGGCCTTCTCCCGACGCGCTTCTCGAGAAGGCGCGGGCGGAAATGCGCGGCCGGCTGAAGATTTTTCTTGGCGCCGCCCCTGGCGTCGGCAAGACTTATGAAATGCTGGTTTCCGGACGGGCAAAGCTTGCAGACGGCATCGACGTTGTTGTTGGGGTCGTCGAGACTCACGGCCGCAAGGAAACGCAGGCGCTGCTCGACGGCTTCCGTATCATTCCGCGGGCGAAGGTCCAGTATAAGGGCCACACCCTGGAGGAGATGGATCTCGACGCCATCCTCGCCCGCAAGCCGGATCTCGTCCTCGTCGATGAGCTCGCCCATACGAACGCAGAAGGCAGCCGCCACCCGAAACGTTATCTCGATGTCAAGGAGCTGCTGGACCGCGGCATCGATGTCTATACGACGTTGAATATCCAGCATGTCGAGAGCTTAAACGACGTCGTTTCGCAGATCACCCGTATCCGCGTTCGCGAGACCGTACCGGACTCGGTGATCGACTTGGCTGACGATATCGAGATCATCGATTTGACGCCCGACGACCTGATCAAACGCCTGCACGACGGCAAGGTCTATGTGCCGAAAACGGCCGAACGCGCACTCAGCAACTATTTCACGCCCGGAAATCTGACGGCGCTTCGTGAACTCGCATTGCGCAAGACCGCACAGCGCGTCGACGATCAACTCGTCAGCCATATGCAGGCGCATGCCATCTCCGGTCCCTGGGCTGCCGGCGAGCGTGTGCTGGTTTCGATCGATCACCATCGGCGATCAGCCTCGCTGGTGCGTTATGCTACGCGCATGGCTTCGCGGCTGCGCGCGCCGTGGTCAGCGGTCTATATCGAAACCAATCAGTCGATCAGTCTGACAGAAGAACAGCGCGATACGATCGCTGCCACGCTGCGGCTCGCCGAGCGGTTAGGCGGCGAGGCTCTTACCCTTCCCGGCAGCGGGGTTGCCGAGGAATTGCTTCGCCACGCAAGCGCCAACAACGTAACACATATTGTGGTTGGATCCCCAGAGAAGGCGACATGGCGCCAATGGTTTCAGCGCTCGCCGGTCGACGAGCTGATCCGGCACGCTGGTGGTATCAGCGTTCACATCATCTCCGGCAACGAGAAGGACGGCAATGCAGGCCGCGGCGTCAAGCCGGCACCCGCATTGCCGGCCTTCAACATCAAGGCCTATCTGCTTGCAACGATCTACGTTGCGGCAGCACTCGCCTTCAGCACGGTGCTCGATCAGGTTCTGGACGTGCGCAACCTTGCTCTCGTCTTCCTGATGGCCGTCCTCACCTCCGCCGTACTCCACGGCTTGCGGCCCGCGCTCTACAGCTGCATTCTGGGCGCACTTGCCTTCAACTTCTTCTTCCTGCCGCCGCGTTTCACCCTGACGATCAGGGACCCCGAAAGCGTGGTCGCCTTCTTCTTCTTCATCGGCGTTGCCGTGATTGCGAGCAATCTCACGGCGACCGTTCAGCGCCAGGCAGCGGCCGCTCGCCAGCGTGCGCGCACCACCGAGGACCTTTATCTTTTTTCCCGCAAGCTTGCGAGCACCGGTACGCTCGACGACGTCCTGTGGGCAACGGCCTTTCAGATCGCCTCGATGCTTAAGGTGCGGGTCGTCCTGCTCCTGCCCGAAGGGGATACGATCGCAGTCAAGGCTGGATATCCGCCCGACGACACGCTGGACGATGCCGACATCGCCGCAGCACGCTGGGCGTGGGAACACAACCACGCCGCCGGGCGCGGCGCCGATACGCTGCCTGGCGCAAAGCGCCTTTATGTGCCGCTTAGAACCGGACGCACCGCCGTCGGCGTCATCGGTCTCGACAGCGATCGCCGCGACGGCCCGCTCTTTACACCCGAACAGCAGCGGCTCCTGGATGCGCTTGCCGATCAGGCAGCACTTGCCATCGAGCGCATACAGCTTGTCGCCGATGTCGATCGCGCCAAGCTTGCCGCCGAAGCCGATCGCCTGCGCTCCGCCCTGCTGACATCGATCTCGCACGATCTGAAGACCCCGCTCGCAGCAATCCTCGGCGCCGCCGGCACGCTGCGCGACTATTTCGGCTCCATGCCGGTGGAGGACCGAAACGACCTTCTGGCGACGGTCATCGATGAATCCGAGCGGCTGAATCGGTTCATCGCCAACCTGCTCGACATGACGAAGATCGAATCCGGAGCCATGGAGCCGAACTACGGCCTTCATTATCCCGGCGACATCGCCGGCAGCGCGCTGAGACGGGCCGCCAAGATCCTTGACCGTCACAAGCCTGAGATGATCATGCCGGCTGACCTGCCGATGGTGCGCGTCGATCCGGTGCTCTTCGAGCAGGCGCTCTTCAACCTGCTCGACAATGCCGCGAAATATGCGCCTGAAGGTTCGGCGATCCGCATCGAGGGATGGGCCGACGCCGCAGAGGTCGTCATTCAGGTCACCGACGAAGGCCCAGGCATTCCAGCCGCTGACCTGACGCGCATCTTCAACACCTTCTATCGCGTCCGCAAGGGCGATCAGGTGCGCGCCGGAACGGGCCTTGGCCTTTCCATCTGCCGCGGCTTCATAGAAGCGATGGGCGGCACGATCTTCGCCGGAAACCGCAAGGACCGCTCCGGTGCCATCTTTACGATCCGCATGCCAAAACCCAATGACATTCCAAAACTGGACGAACTCAAATGACCGGTTCAGCCGTGAAAATTCTCGTCGTCGACGACGAGCCGCCGATCCGTAAACTGCTTCGTGTCGGGCTCAGCGCACAGGGCTATGAGGTTCAAGAGGCGCCGAATGCCGCCAGCGCCCTCCAGGCGGTAAAGGATAGTGAGCCGGATCTCATCGTTTTGGACCTCGGCCTTCCCGACAAGCCTGGCCATGATCTGCTGCGCGAATGGCGCGAGGACGGTCTTTCGATGCCCGTCGTCATTCTTTCCAGCCGCACCGACGAAGCGGGCATCGTCAAGGCGCTTGAAACCGGCGCCGACGACTACGTGACGAAACCGTTCGGCATCAACGAGCTCGGGGCCCGCATTCGCGTGGCGCTCCGCCACCGGCTGCAGCAGCAGGGAGAAAAGGCAATCTTCCAGACGGGCGGTCTTTCCATCAATCTCGTCAAGCGGATCGTCAAGCTGGACGACAAGGAGATCAAGCTGTCTCCGAAGGAATACGATATCCTGCGCGTCCTTGCCCAGCATGCTGGCAAGGTGCTGACGCATCAGTTCCTCCTGAAACAGGTCTGGGGGCCGGCTGCCGACGTTCAGTATCTGCGCGTCTACGTCCGCCAGCTGCGGCAAAAGGTGGAGCAGATTCCGGACCAGCCGCAATATATCACCACCGAGACCGGCGTCGGCTATCGGCTCAGGGAGCCGGATTGAACTCTCCTCAATCACTGTGCCAGCAAGACAACGAGAACGACATGAAGCTCGCAGACATCATCCGGCCGGAGCATACCTTCATCGGCGTTTCCGTGTCGACGAAGTGGCGCGCGCTGCAGAGCCTCGCGGAAAAGGCCGGTAAGGCGTTCGCCGTGAAGGAAAAGACGATTGTCCAGGCACTGGAAAGCCGTGAAAACCTCGGCTCGACTGGCATCGGCAATGGCATTGCCGTACCACATGCGGCGATCGCCGGCATGACGAGCCCGCGCGGCCTTCTGGTGCGCTTCGCCCAGCCGCTGGACTTCGAGGCGATCGACGATCTGCCGACGGATATCGCTTTTTTGCTGCTTTTCGGAGAAAGCAACCGCGGCGAATATCTCAACGTGCTGGCCGCCATCGCGCGACGCCTGCAATCGGAAGGCGTCCTTCAGTCGATGCATAAGGCGAGAAACGTCGATGAGTTCTATTCGAGTTTCATTGGCGATTCACGGCCATGAGGGAGCGCGGCTTGAGTGCCGCGCTTTGCGTTTGTTGATCCGAGCTTAGAAAGCGTGTTGCAGGCGGCGCGGGCTGGTCATCGGTTGCACCGATCGCGATGTTTTCATCGGTGTCATGGCGAGCGGGCCGAAATGGTGCTTTTTCTGTAACGGCACACGATCGGTGATGGTCGGGACGTCCGTTTCAATTTTGCCAGCGGAATGGGATGGGTTTCTAAAAGCACATCAGGAACCGGAAGAACTTTCGTTTCGTTATACGACCAAGTTGATAGAGTTTACGTAGAACGAAGGAGGTTCCCCATGCCGTCAATACGGATCACCCGATTCCTCGCGGCCGCTGTCTTTGCAAGCAGCGTCGCAATCGGCGCCACTGCCCCGGTTTTCGCCGATCAGACGCTTCTCAACGTGTCTTACGATCCAACGCGTGAATTGTATAAGGATTTCAACGCCGCCTTTGCCGCGAAGTGGGAGAAGGATACCGGCGAGACGGTCACGATCCAGACCTCGCACGGCGGTTCGGGCGCCCAGGCGCGTTCCGTCATCGATGGTCTTGAGGCCGACGTCGTGACCCTCGCACTCGAAGGCGACATCGATGCGATCGCCAGCAAGACCGGCAAGATCCCAGCCGACTGGAAATCCAGATTCCCGAACAATTCGGCGCCCTATACCTCCACAATCGTTTTCCTGGTTCGCAAGGGCAATCCGAAGGGTATCAAGGATTGGGGCGACCTGATCAAGGATGACGTTCAGGTTATCACGCCGAACCCGAAGACTTCGGGCGGCGCGCGCTGGAATTTTCTCGCCGCCTGGGCATGGGCCAAGCAGGCAAACGGCGGCGACGACACCAAAGCGCAGGATTTCGTAACGAAGCTCCTGCAGCACGTTCCAGTTCTCGATACCGGGGCTCGCGGCGCAACGACGACCTTCGTCCAGCGCGGCCTGGGCGATGTTCTGCTTGCCTGGGAAAACGAAGCCTATCTCTCCTTGGAGGAGCTCGGGCCGGACCAGTTCGAGATCGTCACGCCGACCTTGTCCATCCGCGCCGATCCGCCGATTGCGGTCGTCGACGGCAATGTCGATAAGAAGGGCACGCGCAAGGTTGCCGAAGCCTATCTCAACTATCTCTACTCCGACGAAGGCCAGAAGATCGCTGCAAAGCACTTCTACCGCCCGAGCAAGCCGGAGGTCGCCGACAAGGCGGACATTGACCGCTTCCAGAACCTGAAGCTCGCAACCATCGACGACTTCGGCAGCTGGAAGGAAGCACAGCCGAAATTCTTCGGTGATGGCGGCGTATTTGACCAAATCTACAAGCCGGCCCAATAATACGTCGCATGAAAGCACATAGCCCCACGCGGTGGCGGTTCAAACGGCCGAGCGTCATTCCAGGCTTTGGAATGGCGCTCGGCCTTACCTTGACCTGGCTCACCCTTTTGATCCTCATCCCCCTCTCGGGCCTCGCCTGGCGTTCGAGCGAGCTTGGCTGGGACAAGTTTTCGTCAATTGCATTCGATCCGCGCACGCTGAGCGCGCTTCGCATCAGCTTCGGCGCGGCTTTTGCCGCGGCCTGTGTTAACGCCGTTTTCGGCGTCGTCCTTGCGTGGGTGTTGGTGAGGTACCGTTTTCCCGGCAAGCGGGTGATCGATGCGATGGTCGATCTGCCTTTTGCACTGCCGACCGCGGTTGCCGGCATCGCCCTGACGACGCTCTACGCGCCGAACGGCTGGATCGGCCAGTTCCTGACGCCGCTTGGCATCAAGATCGCCTTCACACCGCTCGGCATCGTCGTTGCCCTCGTCTTTGTCGGCCTGCCTTTCGTCGTGCGCACCGTGCAGCCGGTGATGGAAGAGATCGACAAGGAGGTGGAAGAAGCTGCCGCAACGCTTGGTGCCAATCGCTTCCAGACGATCTTCCGGGTCCTTCTTCCAGCCCTCGCGCCTGCCGTGTTGACAGGCTTTGCATTGGCCTTTGCACGCGGGGTCGGCGAATACGGTTCGGTCATCTTCATCGCCGGCAACTTGCCGTTCAAGTCAGAGATTGCGCCGCTTTTGATCGTCATCAAGCTGGAAGAATACAACTACGCGGCCGCGACAGGCATTGCGGCAGTCATGCTGATCATCTCATTCATCTTGCTGCTCGTGATCAATCTCATCCAGAGCTGGAGCAGGCGGAGGTACGGGCATGGCATCTGACACGGTCACTCGCTCAACCAAGGTCCGCTCGGTCGTCACCGAAACGAAGTTCGCCCGCTGGACGCTCATCATCCTGTCCCTGGTCTTCCTGCTCCTTATTCTGCTGCTGCCGCTTGCGGCTGTCTTCGTCGAGGCCTTCCGAAAGGGCGGGAGTGCTTTCTTCGAGGCGCTGCAGGACGCCGAGACCTTCTCGGCGATAAGCCTGACGCTTATCGTCGCCGGTATCAGCGTGCCGTTGAACCTATTTTTCGGCGTCGCGGCCGCATGGGCGATCGCCAAGTTCGAATTCAAGGGCAAGGCCATCCTGACGACCCTGATTGACCTGCCCTTCTCGGTTTCGCCGGTTATTTCCGGCCTCGTCTTCGTGCTGCTTTTCGGTGCCAATACCTATCTCGGAAAATGGCTCGACGCGCACGACATCAAGATCCTCTTCGCAGCGCCCGGACTGATCCTTGCCACAATGTTCGTCACCTTTCCCTTCGTCGCGCGCGAACTGATCCCGTTGATGCAGGAACAGGGAACGGCGGATGAAGAAGCGGCCCTGTCACTGGGTGCCAGCGGCTGGCAGACCTTTTGGCATGTGACACTGCCCAACATCAAATGGGGCCTGCTTTATGGCGTGCTTCTTTGTAACGCGCGCGCCATGGGCGAGTTCGGCGCCGTCTCAGTCGTCTCCGGTCACATCCGCGGCCAGACGAACACCATGCCGTTGCAGGTGGAAATTCTCTATAACGAGTATAATTTCACCGGCGCTTTTGCCGTTGCAACATTGCTTGCCTTGCTTGCGCTTGTGACTCTTGTTTTGAAGACGCTGCTCGAAATGCGATACAGCGAAGAAATCGCTGCCAGCCGGCGGCACTGAAGGAAATAGAATGGAAGTACGCGTTCAAAACTTGCGCAAGGAATTCGACCGCTTCCCGGCGCTCCATGACATCTCGCTCGATATCCGTTCAGGAGAGCTGATCGCGCTGCTCGGCCCATCCGGCTCAGGCAAGACGACGCTCTTGCGCTTGATTGCCGGCCTCGAAAGCCCGACCGAAGGTCTGATCTACTTCGGCGATGAAGATGCTTCGAAAAAGACCGTGCAGCAGCGCAATATCGGCTTCGTGTTTCAGCACTATGCTCTTTTCCGTTACATGACGGTGCTCGACAATATCGCCTTCGGGCTCAAGGTGCGCGATGCAACGCGCCGCCCCACAAAGTCCGAGATCCGCAGCCGCGCACTGGAACTGCTGGATCTCGTGCAACTTTCCGGTCTGGAAAAGCGCTATCCGGTCCAGCTCTCGGGCGGTCAGCGCCAGCGCGTCGCGCTTGCGCGCGCTCTTGCGGTAGAGCCCAACGTACTGCTTCTCGACGAGCCTTTTGGCGCGCTCGACGCCCAAGTGCGAAAGGACCTGCGCAAATGGCTCCGTGAGATCCATGACCGCACCGGTCACACCACGGTTTTCGTCACGCATGACCAGGACGAAGCGATGGAACTTGCAGACCGCGTCGTCGTCATGAGCCAGGGCGCGATCGAGCAGGTCGGCACACCGGACCAGGTCTACGACAATCCGAATTCGCCCTTCGTCTTCGGTTTCGTGGGCCAGTCGAATTGTCTGGATGTGCGCGTTGCCGGGGGCGAACTTTGGTTCGAAGATCGTCCCCTTGGCTTGAAGGCGGACAATGAGAGGGACGGCAGCGCGCAGCTCTATTTCCGACCGCACGACATCGAACTGCGCGACGGCTGCGGTGGATGCATCGCCGGTCTGCTCGTCTCCAGCCGCCGCGTTGCCGGCACGCGCCATATCGAGGTCAACATCGGCAAAGATCACCCGTCGATCGAGCTCGAATTGCCGCCCGAGCAAGCTGACAGCCTTGACCGCAACCGCATCGCCTTCCGCCCCAAACGCTGGAAGCTGTTCAGGAACGCCTGACGATCCTTGCCCTTCTCCAAAAGGGGCAAAACGGCCCGAACCCCGAAAGTTCAAATGTGTTGCCAGCGCCCTCTGCAATATATTGCCGGCGGCTTCAATGAGAGCCGCCGCACTTATTTATTGCGCATTTCCTAATTTAGCGGAATATAGATCAACCGCACCCGGCGAAACGTTTCGGCAACCATGTGTCAGATGGAGGGGTTCATGTCTCTGGCGATCAACGATACCGCACCGGATTTCCAGGCAGAAACGACTGAAGGCAAGATTGGATTTCACGACTGGATCGGCAATTCCTGGGCTGTCCTGTTTTCGCATCCCAAGGATTTCACGCCGGTTTGCACCACAGAACTGGGCTACATGGCCAAGATCAAACCCGAATTCGACAAGCGTGGCGTGAAGATCATTGGCCTGTCGGTCGATCCCGTCGATCGTCATGCCGGTTGGGCAAGCGACATCAAGGAGACGCAGGGCACTGCACCGAATTTCCCGATGATTGCCGATACCGATTACACCGTATCGAAGCTTTATGGCATGCTCCCCGCAGCAGTCTCCGGCGATCCGACAATGCGCACGCCGGCCGACAACCAGACCGTGCGCAACGTCTTCGTCATTGGCCCCGACAAGAAGATCAAGCTTATCCTCGTCTATCCGATGACCACCGGCCGCAATTTCGATGAAGTACTGCGCGTGATCGACTCGCTGCAGCTGACCGCCAAGCACAGGGTCGCCACACCGGCGAATTGGAAACAGGGCGAGGATGTCATCATCGCCGGTTCGGTGAGCGACGACGAGGCCAGGACGATCTATCCGAACGGATGGACCGCACCGAAGCCCTACATCCGGATCGTCCCGCAGCCAGAGGCTTAGGTGCGGCATCCGGTGGAGCAATTTGCAAAAGGGAGGTGCCGATGATCTTCCGCCAGCTCTTCGACAGTGTCTCCGGCACCTACACCTATCTCATCGCCAGCCGAAAGGGAGGCGAGGCGCTCATCATCGATCCAGTGCTCGAAAAGGTCGACCGCTATCTCAAGCTGGTGGAGGAGCTCGACCTCAAGCTGGTCAAGGCCGTGGATACTCATCTGCACGCTGACCACATTACCGGGCTGGGTGCGCTGCGCGACCGGACCCATTGCGTTACAGTGATGGGCGAGCAGACGCTTGCCGATGTCGTCTCGATGCGCGTCACGGAAGGCGACCGCGTGGCGATTGAGGGACTGAGCCTCGACGTCCTTTACACACCGGGCCATACGGACGATTCCTATTCATTCCTCATGAATGGCCGCGTTTTTACGGGCGACACGCTGCTCATCCGCGGCACTGGGCGTACCGATTTCCAGAACGGCAATCCGCTCCAGCAATATGACTCCATCTTCAACAAGCTCCTCAAACTGCCTGACGAGACCCTGGTCTATCCGGCGCACGATTATAAGGGCGACACTGTTTCCACGATCGGCGAGGAGAAGCGCTTCAATCCGCGCCTGAAGGTCAGATCAGCCGACGAGTACGCCGACCTCATGAACAACCTGAAGCTTCCCAATCCGAAGATGATGGATGTGGCCGTGCCTGCAAATATCCATATCGGCCTGCATCAGGACGAGATTGCACGCATGGGCTGGGCCCTCTCGGCAGCAGAGGCCTTGGCGCTGAACGGGCGTCCCGACATTGCAATCGTCGACCTGCGGGAGAAGGGAGAACGGGAAAAACATGGAACAATTCCTGGCTCCCTTCATGCGCCCTATCCGGACTTGCAGGAAAACATCAGCACCGGCGGCATGTTGCATGAACTGGCAGAGGCGACCGGCAAGCGCATCGTGTTCTACTGCGCTTTCGGCGAGCGCTCAGCAATGGCCGTCCAGGCAGCCCAGGATGCCGGCTTGGCCAGCGCCTGCCACATCGAAGGCGGCATCGATGCCTGGAAGAAGGCGAACGGGCCGGTGATCCGATAACCTACCTGAGCTATTCGTGGGCCGCCACGGCGATTGTCGTCAGTCGGTCGAGGCGGAAAAAAATACGTCAGCCAGCCCTATTTCCCTCGCTGTCGAATAGATGCAGATGCTGCGCCGGAAAGGATACGCTGACTTCGGGCCCGGCCGTCAGCGCTTCGCGATCCAGCGTGAAGACCTTGAAGGGCAGGCCATGCAGCGACAGGTGCAGGATGATGCCGAAGCCGGTCGGTTCGACGAGCTCGACCTCGGCACGCATTCCGCCTTGATCCGACATGACCACATGCTCAGGGCGGATGCCGAGCGTGACTTTAGCGCCGCTCGAAAGCGCAAGCGGTGCCGACAGCGGAATAAGCGTCCCGTCCTTCAGCCTGACGCCGCCCGTCTCGCATGTCGCATCCAGGAAATTCATGCCGGGAGAACCGATGAAGCCCGCGACGAAAAGATTGGCGGGCCGATCGTAAAGCTCGAGGGGGCTGCCGACCTGCTGCACCACGCCGCCATGCATGGCGACGATCCGGTCGGCGAGCGTCATTGCCTCGATCTGGTCGTGCGTCACATAGATTGAGGTCGCCTTCAGGTCGGCGTGCAGTTTCTTGATCTCAGCACGCATCTGTTCGCGAAGACGTGCGTCGAGGTTCGAGAGCGGTTCGTCGAAAAGGAAGGCCTTGGGCTGGCGAACAATGGCCCGGCCCATGGCAACACGCTGCCGCTGCCCGCCCGAAAGTGCCTTTGGCCGCCGCTCAAGCAGCGGATCGAGGCCGAGCTTGGAGGCGGCATTTGCAACCGCGCTCGCAATCTTTTCCTTCGCCGTCCTCCTGAGCCTTAGGCTGTAACTCATGTTGCCGGCAACGTTCATATGGGGATAAAGCGCGTAGGACTGGAACACCATGGCGATGTCCCGGTCTTTCGGATGCAACTCGTTGACCCGGTTCCCGGCAATGCGGATTTCGCCGCCAGTGACCTCTTCGAGCCCCGCGATCATGCGCAGCAGGGTCGACTTGCCGCAGCCCGACGGGCCCACGAGGACGACGAATTCGCCATCCTTGATCTTGAGATCAACGTCATGCAGCACCTGGACGTGGCCGTAGGCTTTCTTGATGTTCTGTATATCGATCGATGCCATGTAACTAACCCTTGACCGCGCCGGCCGTCAGGCCCTGGACGAGATAACGCTGAATGAGCAGGAAGAAGAGGCCGGCTGGAATGAGCGCCATGACACCCGCCGCCATCATCTGCCCGAAATCCACGGAGAATTTCGAAACGAATGTGAGAAGGCCGACCGGAAAGGTTGCCGCCTCATTGCCGTTGATAAGCATCAGTGCGAAGAGCAGTTCGCTCCAGGCCGCGGTAAAGACGAAGCCGAGGGTTGCCGCGATTCCCGGCAGCGTCAGCGGCAAGATGATCTGCCGGAAGGCCGTGAACTGCGTCGCTCCGTCGATCATCGCAGCCTCCTCGAGATCCTTTGGAATGCCATCGAAAAAAGACTGCATCAGGAACGTCGCGAAGGGCACGTTGAAGGCGGTATAGACGACGACGAGGCCGGTCAGACTGTTCGTCAAGTGCAGCGGCGAGAGGATCTTGAAAATCGGTGCGACAAGCATGACCAGCGGGAACATCTGCGTCAAAAGCATCAGCGCAACGATCCAGTATTTTGCGCGGAAATTGAAGCGCGACAGCGCATAACCTGAAAGCGACGCGCAGATCGTCACCGCCACCGCCGTCGAGGCCGACACGATGAGGCTGTTCTTGAAGAAGGTTGGAAAGGCACTGTGCTGAAGCACAAAGGAATAATGTTCCCATGTCGTACGCGACGGCCACATGCGCACGCCCTCGCTATAAAGCAGGTCGTTCGGCGTGACCGAGACCTTCAGCAGCCAGAACAGCGGAAAGAGCGCGAAACCAATATAGCAGAGGATTGCCAGGCGATGGGCGATGGTCGCAATGGTGGATCGTCTCATCTGTTCAATCCTTCAGCAGGGTCTGCCGCAGCAGGATGATCAGCATGGAATAGGCAAGCAGCAGTGCGAGCAGAACCAGCGCGATGGCCGAGGCATAGCCGAAATCGAGCCGTCTGAATGCCTGGGTGAAGATATAGCTGGCGACGATCTGCGTCCGGTCCGCCGGTCCGCCGCCAGTCATGACGACAATGAGATCAGCAAAGTTCGACACCCAGACGGTCCGGAGCAAGACGGTGATGGCAATCGTCGGCGCAAGGAAGGGAAGCGTGATCGAACGGAAGCGCTGGACCCAGCCGGCGCCATCGATCGATGCGGCTTCATAAAGGTCGCGGGGAATTGCCTGAAGCGCTGCGAGCAGCGTGATCGCGAAGAACGGGATGCCCCACCAGACATTGGCGATGATCGGTCCCCACATTGCATATTGCGGATCAGAAAGAATGTTGCCAGGCGCGCCGGTCAGCCCGAGGCCGAAGAGCCAGTGCGGAATGGGCCCGATCACCGGATTGAAAAGCCAGGCCCAATTGAGGCCCGCAAGGAAGGACGGAACCGCCCAGGGCAGAAAGACGAGTGCCTGGACGATACCCCTGCCCCAGAACGGCTTATCAAGCAAAAGCGCCAGGATGAGCCCGAAGATGAACTGCAAGATCACCGAAGCGCCGGTCCACCATAGCGTATTGCGAAGCGCGCCGTAAAAGGCCGCATCTTGCGAAAGGGCGCGGAAGTGCTCAAGCCCGATGAACCCGCCGGAAAATGGGTTCAGAAGCTGGATATCGCGAAAGGCGTAGGAAATGCCCACTGCCAGCGGCGCCAACATAACCGCGATGATGAGGATCAGCGACGGTGCGCTGTAGAGATACGGCTCCGAGGCATCTGCAAGACGCTTCAGCCACGGCCTGCGATGGTGGCCCCTGTTCAACGTGTCGGCGATCATAGTCATCGGCCAAATTCCGGTTCGCGGCGCTGAGGGCGCCGTCTGTCTCGTCGGGAAGAATCGGCGGCGGATCGCTCCGCCGCCCCTGGCACCTACTTTTTGGCCAGGAACTTCTGCTGCGCCTTGGTCAAGTAGTCGGCCCACTGATCGGCCAGCTCCTTTGGAGTAATGTCGCCAAGGAGTGCCTGCTGCGAGGTCTTGATCGCCAGCGAATCCTTGAAGAAGGCGAACTCTTCGAGGTAGGTCGGCATGACGGTCGGAACCGTGTTCGGGTCAGCCAGTTCCTCGAACCAGCCCTTGAACTGATCACCTGCATAGAAGGGATCCTTCTCGGCCGCAGTATAGGCCGGCAGAGCGCCGATCTTCTTGTTCCACTCGATGTTGCCTTCCGGACCTTCAAGCGTTGCAATCAGCTTCCAGGAAAGGTCCTTATTCTGGCTCGTCGTGAACATCGACCATCCCGCATAGCCGATCGTGGGGAAGGATTTGCCGTCCGGCCCCTTCGGCAGCGGGATGACGCCGAAGTCTTCCTTCTTCATGCGCTCGGCAATGGCAATCAGAGCATCCGGATCCTGGTCGAGAAAGGCGCAGGTGCCGGAATAAAAGCCGGCAACGACCTCATTAAAGCCCCAGTTCACACTGTCCTTCGGCGCATAGCCCTTCTTGTAGAGGTCGACCATCCACTCGATACCCTTTGTCCAGCCGGGGCTGTTCATGGTCGAAGTGCCGTCTTCGTTGAAGTACTCGTTGTCGCCTGCCATGGAGGCTGCAAAGATCATCCAGCCATTTAAGCCGCCCGGGCCGCCGCGCATGCAGTAACCGTATTTTCCGGAGATCTTGGAGACCGCTTCGGAGGCCCTGGCAAATTCGTCCATCGTCTTCGGCGGTTCGTCAACGCCTGCTTCCTGGAGCAACTTCTTATTGTAGAACATGGCACGCAGATAGAAGCCGTAAGGCAGCATATAGGCCGTATCCTTGACATCGCGCCCGAGTTCGAGCGCGCGCGGCGTCAGTTCCTTGGTGTGCTCCCACTTTTCCAGATAGGGTTCAAGGCTTTCAAGCATGCCGTTGTTGCCGTAGAGCGAAAGCCAGGTGTCCGGCATTTCCATCACGTCTGGCGTGTCGCCCGCCGACACCATTGTCGCGAACTTCTGGAAGGCTTCGTTCCACGGCAGCGAGATGATTTCGACCTTGGTGCCCGGGTTTTCGGCCTCGAACTTACCGACGATCGATTTGAGGGTCTCGGTGCGCTCCGGGCTGGTGATGACTTCGACGAGTTTCAGCGTCGTATCGGCAAAGGCCGTGCCTGCCATCATCGCTGCGAAGAGCGTTGCGGTTATCAGTCTCTTCATGTTCATTCCCCCTTTTCGGTGTTCTTTCAGTTGGCGGTTATGAAGCGGCGGCAATCGCCTCTTCGATATCCCTCCACAGTGCCTCGGTTCCTTCGAGGCCGACATGGAGGCGTACGGACCGCGGATGAATGCCAAAGGCATGCGCGGAATTCGGCTGCGCTTTCTGCTGGAGCACAACCTCGCCCGGTACGATCAGGCTTTCATGCCCACCCCAGCTTACACCCAGTTTGAAAAGCTTGAGGTGGTCGGCAAAGGCGCGGATATCGACACCTTCGCGGAAAATGAACGAAAAGAGCCCCGATGTGCCATTGAGGCCAGTGGGCAGACGATTGGAAAGTCCCGGATGACAGACCTGCTCAACGACATCGAATTTCTGCAGGCGCTGGGCGATGGCCATCGCCGCAGTCTCGTGGGCCCTCATACGAAGCGGCAGCGTCCGGAGACCGCGGATGAGAAGCCAGGCGTCGAACGGCGAAAGCTTGGCGCCGAGATAGGGATAGGCCTCGGCCTTGATGCGCGCGATCATCTCCTTGGAACCGGCAATGACGCCGGCGACGACGTCGCTGTGGCCACCGAGATATTTCGAGGCCGAATGGATAACGAGATCGACGCCTAATGTCAGCGGCCGTTGGAAGAAGGGGCTCGCCCAGCTGTTGTCGATCATGGTAACGGCGCCATGCCGCTTGGCGAGTGCCGCAAGCGCGCCAACGTCATGGGCTTCCATGACCCAGCTCGTCGGGCTTTCCATGTAGAAGAGCCTCGCACCGGGCAGCGCCTTGGCGACTGCCTCCTCGTCGCGCCCGTCGACATAGGCGACCTCGATCCTCATCCGCTTCAGGATCGTGCCAAACAGGCGGAAAGCATCTGGGTAGACGTGCCTGACCGCTACGATCCGGTCACCGGGCTCTACAAAGCTCAGGACCGCCGATGAGATCGCCGCCATGCCGCTCGCAAAGCCGAGCGCATCTTCCGCGCCCTCGAGCTTGGCCAGCATCTCCTCGAACATCCGCACGGTCGGATTAAGCCCACGCGTATAGATCGGCCGCACCTTGTCGCCGCGATAGGAAGCGATCATGTCATCGTAGTCGGAGAAGGTGAAAAGCGACGTCTGAAAAATCGGCGGAACGACCGCATCCGCGAAGTGACCCTCGTCATGGGCGGTGATCAGCGAAGCAAGCTCGAATGGCTCCAAGCCGTTGCTCATTTGGACATTTCCTTGATGTCTTCCTCGACAACCTCGAGGATTTTCAATGTTTCTTCGCGGGCAGCCTCGGCGTCTTGGGCAACGATGGCGTTGAAAAGCGTGCGGTGGAACGGAAAGGACCGGCGCGCAAAGTCTTCCCGGTCGAATGGATGAGTCCAAAAGCGCTCGAAGGTCTCGCGCATCTGCTCAAGAAGCTGGCCGAACAACGGGTTATGGGTTGCGTCATAAACAGCCATGTGAAAGGCGAGGTCTTCGGGACCGGACGTGCCCTTCGCTTGGTGCACGCGCTCCATTTCATCGAGCTTCTCTTCGATGACGGCGAGGTCCCTGGCCGTTCTGCGCCGCGCAGCCACCATGCCTGCTTCGCATTCGATGCCGCGGCGAACCTCCAGCGTCTGCAGAAGGACGTCACGAAGATGCGCCGTGTCAAACGACAGCGGCATGTGGATGGTCGCCTTGGAAACCGGCTTCAAGAGATAGGTGCCGCTTCCCATGCGCGTCTCAATCACTCCAAGCGCCTGAAAGTGCCGGATCGCCTCGCGAATAGTCGAACGACCCACAGCAAGGGCTGCCATAAGTTCACGTTCGGCAGGCAGCCTATCGCCTGCCTTAAGCTTCGCCGCCTCAACATAATGAGCCAGCGCCTCAGTCACCTGACGCGCACGATCCATGGCGGGAAGCGGCCGGATCAAAGGGGTATCGCCGACATTTGCCTTCATGGTTCCCCAGTTGACTTCTTAAAGCAGCATTTCAAATTGGTCTGACGTCTTAGCATTTCGCAAAGACTCTGCGCCGTCAAGGTGGAGCAGCTGGTGAAGAGCAGATTCCAATTTTCCGAAAAACCCTGCCTTAAATCGGAAAACTGCCGATTAGCTTCTCCTAAAGTGCCGATCTAGGCCAACGATAGGAGTTTATTCCTGCTTCCGATGTTTTCGTATGCTGCGGAGTAGGAATGGCGAATTTCCGTTCTCAGTTGGGTCTCGAGCTTCCTGTGCAGCGCGCCGATTTCACGGTCGGCTCGCCCTTTCCGGTAGCCGTCGCCCGCGTTTTCAAAGAGTCACACGTTTGGTCGGGGCTACGCGGTCGAACGGAAGCCACGATTGAATGAGCACGGGACCTCACTACAAGATACGCCCCCGCTGGCTCGTACAGAGCGGTCCGCCTCGGGGACGAGAGAACGAGAGGGATAGTCATTTTTCAAAGTTCTCGTATCGTCTGCCCTCCGTAAGGGGAGTAGGCGTCATGACGAGTTTGGTTCCGGACGCTTTTTACTGGGCGACGTCAGACAAGCACACAAACGGGCAGACAACCATTGTGCAGGTTTCTACCGTCTTCGGCGGAGATCCAGGCTATTGGACGCTCGCTATTGTCGGGTCAGATCAGCATCATATGATCGACGAGTTCGAGCTTATCGCTCGAGTGGAACCACCCGAAGAACACCTACTTCGGCAAGCCGCCGCATCAGGAACGCGCCCTGGTTCATCCATTGCTTGATCGTGCCGAACGGATGCTCGACGCTCTCGCGCCGCCGGTCGAGAATGTCGGGCCGGGCCGCGCCGCCATGCGGTCGAGCACCGCCTCGTTCTCAAGGCGCGACACGCGACGGAAGCTTTTGGTGCAGCGTTCGCGCAGATGGCACGCCTTGCAGGCGGCGCGGTTGGTGTAGTCGATCTTCACATTGTNGCGTGACTTGCCGTAATGACGGGGCGAGAGCACCTGATCTCCGGGGCAAAGGAAAATGTCCTTGTCCGGATCGTAGCGGAATTCCTCCTTGGAAAAGAAGCCCTCGCGCACGGCAGGGCCCCGGATCGGCTTCGGCACATAGGCGGGATGTCCGCTTTCTCGCAGGCCTCGATATCCTCGATCTTGAAGTAGCCCCGGTCAGCAACCGCTTCGATCCGATCGACGCCGAGTGTTTCCATCGCCGCCTC
>NZ_ATTQ01000020.1 GCF_000419765.1 Rhizobium mongolense USDA 1844
CAAGTGTTCCCGATGCCGTGGCAGTTCCAGAGATCGTTCCTTCGGCGGCAAGTCCGGGCGCGAAGCTGTTTGCAATGTTTGCCGGGACATTGTTGAGATTGGCATTTACGTCGAGGTTTTGGACCGCCGTGCCGGCAATCACGACATTGCCATTTGCCTTGAGCCCCATTTCGGCTGGGCCCGATAGGCCGGCATCGAAGTCGAGCTTGTTGTCGGCAAATTTGCCAGTGGCGCTCAGCCCGAGCGCCTTCAATCCGGCACTCTTGGTCTGGCTTGTGGCTGCGTCCTTCCAATCAAGATCGAAATCAACGGCCGGTGTGGAGAGCCTTCCAGAAGCGGAAACGGTGCCGGTTATCGCGCCTTCGGCGGCAAGATCCGGAACGAAACCGTTGGCGATGCTCGCCGGAAGATTGACGACATCGGCATCGATTTTCAGGCTTTGTCCGTCCGTTCCGGCAACAACAACATTTCCGCGGGATTTCAAGGACAGGCCACCCTCGGAACCATCGACGCTTGCGTCGAAGTCGAGCTTGTTATCGGCGAATTTTCCGGTCGCGGCGACGCCGAACGGCGCAAGATGCGCGCTCTTGGTGTGGCTAGTTGCGGCATTCTTCCAGTCAAGCTTGAAATCCGCCATCGGCGTCGCCGGCGTTCCCTTGACCGATACCGTGCCGGAGATGGCACCTTCGGCATTCAGTTTGGGAACGAAACCGTTGGCGAGGCTTGCGGGCAGGTCGGTGATGACTGCATTGATGTCGAGCGTCTCGCCCGCCGAGCCGGTTACCGCCACGGAACCGCTTCCGGTCTTGACTGTGAGACCGCTCAGCGCGGCCTGGCCGTTCGCAATCGCGATTTCGGCGGGTTGGGAGAGCTCAACCAAAATGTTGCGTGGTTTGCCTGAAAATCGATCGAGCCGGATCGTCGTCGCGCCTGCTTTTGTTTCAAGATCGCCTTCGGCAAGCACCGGATTATCGTCGTAGGCAGCGTTAAGATCGAACTTCGTGCGGTTCTGTTGCTGCACGAACTTCAGCACCGGTTGAGCGAGCTTGTTGGCGCCTGCTGACATCTCCCCGGCCTTGACGATGCCGTGGGCGGAAAGGGCTTTGAGATCGGTGACGGTGATAGCGATGTCCGGTCTGACGATCGAAAATGTGTCGCGCTGCAAGCCATTTCCTGCGGCCGTCACCTTTAGCGCGATCTTGCCATTGTCGTTGGCGATGTCGAGCGCACCCTTGAGATCTCCCTGAGCTCTCTGCCCGCCAAGTGCGGCTAGCAGGCCGATATCCGGAAAATCGAAGGTGAGCGCCCCGGTCGGCTCGAAGCGTGAGGACAGTTGGATATTGCCTCGCAGCCGGTTGCCGCCGACGTCCGCACTGAGCGATGGAACGCTGATGACGCCGCCTTTGGACTGTGCGTCGGCAATGATGGAAATCGGTTGGCCGTCGATCGTGCCCTTGGCATTGATGGTACCTTGCGGTGCGTCGGGATCAGCCGCGCCGGAAATGTTGACGTCGAGGTCACCAAGCGTGCGGCCAGCGGTGCGAAGGGTTGCGGCCTTCAGATTTGCCTTTATCGCCAGTGCTGTCAGCGGGCCGCTGGCATTGACCGTATAGCTCGCCTCGCCTTCGGCGGTTTCCAGAAGCTTCCTTACATCCGGCAGGCGCCCGGAAAGGCTGGCGATGAGGCTTTCGCCGTCAAGCATCACGGAGCCGGCAGTTTCGATCGTTCCGGATTTGACGACGAGATCCGAGAGGTTGATCTTGGACGGAATGGTTCCGGCGATCTGTGTATCGATCGAGATCGGCGTATCAAAGCGCGGCGCGATAGCAGGCGGCAGTGCCGCGGGTTGAACTGTAAGCTTCGCATTTCCCGTCAGCGTGTTGTCGGTGAGCTTGTAGGTGCCGTTGACGGTGCCGCTTGCATTGGCGCTTTCAAATGTCGTCCCGTTGAAACCTACGGCATCGGCGGCGATTTGGAGCGGCGCGGCAAGCGTCACAGGACCTTGTACTGCCCGATTGATATCTGGGTTGAGGAACGTCGTATCACCGGCAACCATGCGCAATTGAACGGCACCGGAACGCTTGGCCAGGTTGAAAGCGTCGCTCTTTGCCGTCAGCTTTACGTTGCCGATCGTCGCCTGGGGCAATGTTGCGGCATCGAGCGAAGCACTGGCGTTCAGCCGTGCCGACTGGGCATCGCCCGTGAGGGCGAGGTTTAGACCGGTCACCATGAAACGGGCTTCGCCATCGGCAAGCGGCCAACGAAAATCGACCGGGCCTGACGTGCCGAGCACGTTGACGTTCAGGCTGTTGTTGCCCGCCCGATCCAGGGTGCCGGATGCCGCAATGACGACGCTGCCGGTTGCTATGTTGCCGGTCTGGATATCGAGTTTGCCCCTATTGTTGAAGGTGGCGGAGACATCGATGTTCGTCTGGCCGGAAAACAATGGCCGGAAGGCCGGCGGCAGAAGGGTGCTCAGATCGCCGCCGCCCTTGAGGTCAAGATGGTGCAGACCATCCTGTGTGAGCGCATGATGTCCTTTGATCGAAGCGCGTTGCTGACCGTCCAGGGCGGCTTGAAGCCTGCCGTTCCAATCTGAAACCGGCCCTTCGCCATCGACGACGATATCGACTGAAGGGTCGCCCGGCAGCGATAGGAAAGCTGCAAGCAGCCCCCCCTTCGGTTCAGACAGCTGCGCCTTCAGCCGCAACTGGTTCTGATCGGGCATGAACGCCAAATCGGCCGAGAGCTTGGCGTCCGGCACATCGTGACGGCTGATATTGATTACGGCATTCCCGCCATTCTGGTCGGCCTTTAGATTGCCGCCCGCCGTTAAAGTGAACGCACGCCCCGCGAACTTCTCGCTTAGATTGATATCCGAGATGGCGATCCTGTCGACATCGATCTTGATCGGTAGGCTGAATCCCTCGTCCTCACCGCTTGCTGGTGTTGAAGGAATGGTACGCACCGGCTTTCGGATAATATTGACCGAGCCGAGGGAGAGTTCGCTTGCGTGGAATGCGCCGCGGAGCAGCGCAAGCGGGTTCCAGTCAATCGAGAGACCGGTTATCTGCGCGAATACGCCGCGCGTATCTGAGACCGTTATCTCCGCAGCGCGTAATCCGCCGGTCAGCAGGCCGCTTGGCTCGCGGACCGCAATCTTCATGTCGCGGTTCGAAAGGGCTTCGGCGACTTCCGCCGTGACAATGCGCGAGCCGAACGAGGTGAAGCCGAAGATCGCAATGGCTATCGCGGCAAGGATCAGTGCGACACCGGTCGCAAAGCCGATCACACGGATGGTCCAACTCACGAATTTCGTCAGCGCTTGCATGAAGGCGGAACTACCCTGTCTCGTCATTGTTCGCGGGTTTGAAATCCGCGAATATCGCATTCTAGAATGACTGGCCGATCCCGGCATAGATGCCGTAACTCGTGCCATTCTCGTACTTGTTCAACGGTACGGCAAAATCAAGCCGCAGGGGGCCAAAAGGCGTGGCGTAACGTATTCCGATGCCGGCACCGGCCCGGATGTCGGAAAAATCGGGAAACTCCTCGCTCCCCACTGTTCCGACGTCGATGAAAGGAACGATGCCGATGGTCTCGGTGATCCTGACGCGCGCTTCCAGCGAGGCGGTGACATAGGATTTGCCGCCCGTCGCATCATCCTCAGCGTTGTAGGGGGAAATCTCCTGGTAGCCATATCCCCGAACCGAGCCGCCACCGCCGGCAAAAAAACGTCTCGTTGCGGGAATGTCCGGCAATTCTCCGCCAATCAGCAGGCCGGCCGCCACCTTGCCAGCGAAGACAACATTGTCTTCCGTGCCGATCGACTGGTAGCCGGTTATCGAACCCTCGAAGGACGAGAAGATCGTGCTGCCGAACATCTCATAGCTCGGCGTCGCTGCAAGCGTTGCCCGGTACCCTTCCGTGGGGTTGAGTTTGTTGTCGCGCGCATCGCGCTCGTAGGTAAGCGGCAAGGCGAAAGTCAGATATTCATTGTCGCCGAACGCGTCATCGTCCTTTTCATAGCTGATTTCAGCGCTCGCCGAAGCGGTATCCTGATCCGTCAGCTCGTAAGACAGGCCGAGAGACGCGGTAATCAGGGATGCGTTGTAGGCATCCGGATTTTCGGTCTTTGCGAGAATGCCGGCCTTTAGCGTTGCAGCAGGGAAAAAGGCGCCGGGTTTGGTGAAGAGAATACCTGTCGAGTAGTCGAGATTTCCGATGTCGTTTTCGCCGAGGCGGCCAACGGTGCCCTCGATTCGAAGGGATTCCGCTTCGCCGAAAAGGTTGCGGTGTCCCCAATAACCTTGGACCCCCATGCCGTCTATCGTCGAATAATTGGCGCCGACACCGAAATAGCGCTGCTTGCCTTCCGAGACTTCGATCGTCATCGGCAACGTACCATCGGCGGCGAGGCTATCGGCTTCGTGAATGGTAACGCTCGAAAAAACGCCGAGCGCGCGCAATCGCTCGCCAGCCTTCTTGAGCGCCTCGGGAGAATAGGCTCCCCCTTTTTCAAGGCGTGAATAACGCTGGATGAAAGCCGGTCTGACGGCTTTCTGCCCGGTGACGCCGACATTGCCGATCGGGGCTACCGGACCACCTTCCGTCGCGATGACGATATCGACCGTCTTGGTGCGGTGATCGGCCACCACTTGCCGTGTGGTCAGCTTCGCAAGCGGTCGGCCCTCGCTCTTCAGCTGTTCGACGATCTTGTCCCCGGCCTTGATGATCGTCAGCGATCCCGCCACTTCGCCAGGCGCCAGGTCGTAATCGGCAGGATTGCGGCTTGCAGCATCGCCGCCGAACTGCACTTCCTTGACCCGGAAGACCGGTCCCGGCTCGATGGCGACTTGGACGGGAACGGGCCTGGACCGGTCGAAGGTCGGGTTGGGAGGCAGGTCGTCGATGTTCTTTCCATCGATCGTGATCGTCACGACGCCGCCGTAGCGCGCTTTTTCATAGAGCGCCGCGATCAGGCGGTCGCGGTCGTCGCGTGCCTTGACGACAATGCCGAGATCGCCGGAAACCGGGCGATCCTCGTCGCCGATCAGACGCGAACTGTTCTCCAAAGCCTCTTTGAGATCAGGATCGGCGGTATTCGTTGCAAGATTGGCGTCGTAGCGCAGAGGATCAGGGACCTGCTCGCTGTCATTGTCGTCTTCGCCAAAAATGGTAATGCCGAAAAGCTTGAATGCATAGGCCTCGCCAGTCAGAACCGGTGAAAACGCAGCCGTCGCCGCGATCACCATCATGGTGCCTGCCCGCCGATACGCAAAACTCGATTTCGGTGTCTTCCCTCTGATATGCATCCGCCGCTTTTAATTACATGCGTTGCCCAGCCATTAACAGCTTAGCGGCAAAAATGCACGAGGTGTACCGATTTAAGCTATTTTCGAGCTAATTTAGCACGAAAGATGAAAAATCCCGGTTTGTAGCCGGGATTTTCGGACCTTGCGCAACTACGTCTCAGGGACAATCGTCGATGTAGCGGCGACCGTAGCGGTCGCGATAGTAGCATTGCCCGGGCTGTTCGGCGACTCTGCCAATGACGGCACCTGTGACGCCGCCGATTGCAGCGCCGACTGCGGCTCCGCGAACATTGCCTGTGGCGACCCCGCCGATTACCGCGCCAGATGCCGCCCCGATCCCGGCACCCTGCTCCGTCGCCGTGCAGCTCGCGATCGAGAGGCCGATCAGAGCAAATGCGATTGCTTTCTTCATTTCTTCTCTCCAAGGTTGACTGCCGCTTGGCAGCCGCTGTCCCTCACGGGTGTCTTTTTGATGATTAGAACTATGTCGCAACAGGTTGGCGTCCAGTTTGCACCTGAAATTTTTCTGATCACGGTTGTTTTCAATCCGATTCAGATGTCATGCGGAGTCATGCAGTCGTCCGTAGAGCAAATTTGGCAGAACTCCCCAAAGTAGCGGTTGATCCCTAAGCGAAAAAGTCAAATGATGTTCCTGTGCCTGGAGGAGGCACGAGGAGAAAATCATGGCGAAGGTGAAACTGACGGTGAACGGCCGGGCGGTGAGCGGCGACTGTGAAGAGCGCACGCTTCTCGTCCATTTCATTCGCGAAAAACTGGGCCTGACGGGAACGCATGTCGGCTGCGATACCACACAGTGCGGCACCTGCGTCGTCCATATGGACGGCAAGTCGGTCAAGAGCTGCACGATCCTCGCCGTTCAGGCATCGGGCTCGTCGGTCACGACGATCGAAGGCCTGGCCGCAAATGGTGAACTTCATCCGGTTCAGGCCGCCTTCAAGGAACATCACGGGCTCCAGTGCGGATTCTGCACGCCCGGCATGGTGATGACCGCGGTCGACATGATCAGCCGTCATGGCGGGCAACTGGATGAACAGACGGTTCGCAAGGAGCTCGAAGGCAACATCTGTCGCTGCACCGGTTATCACAACATCGTCAAGGCCGTGCTTTCCGCCAATGCGGAGATGCATGGCGGCGCCAAGCAGGCTGCCGAGTAACATCTTTCCGGAAATGTCTGGCTGACTGCCGAATACGATCCTCTTTGGCGGAGTGCCGGGCCAAAACCCCATTGGGAGGACATCATGGGTGTCGAAGGAGTTGGTGCACGCGTCGCACGCAAGGAAGACAAGCGGTTCTTAACCGGCAAGGGCCGCTATACGGACGATATGGTCGTGCCCGGCATGAAATACGGCTATTTCGTTCGCAGCCCGCATGCGCATGCCAAAATCAAGAGCATCGATATTTCCGCTGCGAAAGCCATGCCTGGCGTCATCGACGCGCTGGACGGCAAGCAATTGCTCGCTGACGGCATCGGCAATCTCATCTGCGGCTGGATGATCCATTCGAAGGACGGGTCTGCGATGAAAATGGGCGCGTGGCGCCCGTTGGCGGTGGAGACGGTGCGCTATGTGGGCGATGCTGTTGCGATCGTCATAGCGGACTCGCTCGACGAAGCGCGCGACGCGGCAGAAGCGGTCGTTGTCGACTACGAGGAACTGCCGGCTGTGATCGAGGCGGTCGATGCGCTGAAACCCGGTGCGCCGCAAATCCATCCGGAAGCGGCCAATAATCTGATTTTCGACTGGGAGATCGGCGACGCTGCCGCTGCCGACCAGGCGATTGCGCAAGCAGCCCATGTGATTGAGGTCGATATCGTCAATAACCGACTCTCCCCCAATGCGATGGAGCCGCGCGCCACGCTCGGCATCTACGATGCGGGCGACGACCATTATACCTGCTATACCACCAGCCAGAATCCGCATCTGGCGCGGCTGGTCATGAGCGCTTTCTACAACGTGGCGCCGGAAAACAAGCTGCGGGTGATCGCGCCGGATGTCGGCGGCGGCTTCGGCTCCAAGATCTACATCTATCCAGAGGAGATCGTCTGTCTCTGGGCATCCAAGAAGGCCGGCGTGCCGGTAAAATGGACTGCGGACCGCACGGAGGCCTTTCTCACGGATGCGCACGGCCGCGATCATGTCTCCAAGGTCAGGATGGCCTTCGATGCAGACAATCGCATCACGGCACTGAAGGTCGATACGATCGCCAATCTCGGCGCCTACATGTCGCTGTTCTCGTCCTGCGTGCCGACCTACCTCTACGCGACGCTGCTTTCCGGCCAGTATGATATCCCGACAATCCACGCCAATGTGCGTACGGTCTATACCAACACCGCGCCTGTCGACGCCTATCGCGGCGCGGGGCGGCCGGAGGCGACCTATCTCCTCGAGAGGACCATGGAAACGGCGGCGCGCGAGCTCGGCATCTCGCCTGCTGAACTCAGGCGGAAGAATTTCATCCGCTCGTTCCCCCACCAGACGCCGGTCATTTTGAACTACGACGCAGGTGATTATGAAGCTTCGCTCGACGCGGCGATGCAGGCGGCCGATTGGAACGGCTTTGCCGCGCGCAAGGAGGAGGCTAGCCGGCGTGGCATGAAGCGCGGCATCGGCATGAGTTGCTATATAGAGGCGTGCGGGCTTGCCCCGTCGCAGGCGGTCGGCTCCCTCGGCGCCGGTGTCGGCCTTTGGGAGTCCGCCGAGGTGCGGGTCAATGCCGTCGGTACCGTGGAGGTCCTGACCGGGTCGCACAGCCACGGGCAGGGACATGAAACGACGTTCGCACAGCTCGTTGCGGGCCGGCTCGGCGTGCCGATCGATAGCATTTCCATCGTTCACGGCGATACCGACAAGGTGCAGATGGGCATGGGTACCTATGGTTCGCGCTCTGGTGCCGTTGGCATGTCGGCCGTCGCCAAGGCGCTCGATAAGGTCGAGGCCAAGGCGAAAAAGATTGCCGCGCACCTCATGGAGGCGGATGAGAGCGATATTGTGATCGAAAACGGCGAACTGAAGGTGGCGGGCACGGACAAGACGCTGCCATGGTTCCAGGTAGCGCTTGCCGCCTACACCGCCCACAATCTGCCTACCGGGATGGAGCCGGGGCTGAAGGAGACGGCCTTCTATGATCCGTCGAACTTCACGTTCCCGGCAGGCTGCTACATCTGCGAGGTCGAAGTCGATCCCGAAACGGGCACGACGAAAATCGTGCAGTTCGTCGCTGCCGACGACTTTGGCAATATCATCAACCCGATGATTGTCGAGGGCCAGGTCCATGGTGGCCTTGCCCAAGGCATCGGCCAGGCGCTGCTTGAAGGCGTTCATTACGACGAGAGCGGCCAGCTTTTGACCGCGAGCTACATGGATTACGCCATGCCACGTGCCGACGACCTCCCATCCTTCGATCTGTCGCATCAAAACACCCCGTGTCCGAGCAACCCGCTGGGCGTCAAGGGTTGCGGCGAGGCGGGCGCGATCGGCTCGCCGCCGGCGCTGATGAACGCGATCACGGATGCGATCGGCAACAACATGCTGACGATGCCCGCCACGCCGCAGAAGGTGTGGATGGCTGCGCAAGCAACCCACTGAGGAGGAACGGCAATGTATCAGACGAATTATCACCGCGCCTCGACAGTCGATGAGGCCGTCAGCATGTTCACGGGCGCATCGGAGGGCAAATATGTCGCCGGGGGCATGACTTTGATCGCAACGATGAAGCAACGGCTTGCCGCGCCAAGCGACCTGGTGGATCTACGCCACATTGAGTCGATGAAAGGTATCCAGGTCGAAGGTCGCAAGGTGCGGATCGGCGCGGCAGTGACACATGCTGAAGTGGCGACTTCTGCCGCAATCGGCGCAATCTGCCCCGCCTTGTGCGAACTCGCCGGACGGATCGGCGATCCGCATGTGCGGCATATGGGAACCATCGGCGGTTCAATCGCCAATAACGATCCTGCTGCCGATTATCCGGCTGCGATGCTGGCGCTGAATGCCCGTATCGTCACGAACAAACGCGAGATCGCAGCCGACGATTTCTTCGCCGGTCTTTTCGAAACGGCACTTGAGGAGGGTGAACTGATCGCAGCAATCAGCTTCGAGGCGCCGGAGAGGGCCGGCTACGCCAAGTTTCCGAATCCGGCTTCCCGCTATGCCATGACCGGCGTCTTCGTTTCGAAGGGCTCCGGCGGTGTGCGCGTCGCCGTCACCGGGGCGGGCTCCGGCGGTGTCTTTCGCCAATCTGCGATGGAGCAGGCGCTGGGCGCCAACTGGTCGCCGGATGCGGTCACGAGCGTCAATGTCGATCCGGCCGGGTTGATGTCGGACCTGCATGCCAGCGCGGAATATCGCGCCAATCTGGTGAAGGTGATGGCGAAGCGCGCCGTTGCCGCAGCGGGCTAGCATATCGAACGGAGCCGGCTTTCCGGCTCCATCAATTGTGCAAGAATGCGCTCCGGATCAGGGAGAGTCGCGCAATTTTTTAGCTGGAATCATTCAAAAATATGGGCCATTTGCCGCAGTTGATGCTAAAGCGTGATGTAAGGGTTGACGCGCGATCGTCCGCTCAGCAAAACCGTCGCGCGATACTGGAGCATATGAATGGATTTCGACGGATTTTTTAGGAGCGAGCTGGACGGGCTTCACAAGGAAGGCCGCTATCGGGTTTTCGCCGATCTCGAGCGTCATCGCGGCAGCTTTCCGCGCGCCACGCGCCACACGGCGGACGGTCAGAAGGACGTCACCGTCTGGTGTTCCAACGACTATCTCGGCATGGGCCAGAACCCGAAGGTGATCGCGGCGATGAAGAACGCCATCGACCACTGTGGCGCGGGTGCGGGAGGCACCCGGAATATCTCTGGCACCAACCACTACCACGTGCTGCTCGAGCGCGAGCTGGCCGACCTGCACGGCAAGGAAGCAGCGCTGATCTTTACCTCCGGCTATGTCTCCAACTGGGCCTCCCTCGGCACGCTCGGCGCCAGGATCCCCGGGCTGATCATCTTCTCCGACGCGCTGAACCATGCCTCGATGATCGAAGGCATCCGCCATGCGAAATGCGGCAAGGTGATCTGGAAGCACAACGACGTCGCCGATCTCGAAGCCAAGCTTGCGGCCGCCGATCCGAAGGCGCCGAAGCTGATCGCCTTCGAATCCGTCTATTCGATGGATGGCGATATCGCGCCGATCAAGGAGATCTGCGATCTCGCCGACAAATATGGCGCGATGACCTATCTCGACGAAGTGCATGCCGTCGGCATGTATGGTCCGCGCGGCGGCGGCATTGCCGAGCGCGAGGGGCTGATGGACCGGCTGACCATCATCGAAGGCACGCTCGGCAAGGCCTTCGGCGTCATGGGCGGCTATATCGCTGCCTCAACGGCACTGTGCGATTTCATCCGCTCTTTTGCCTCCGGCTTCATCTTCACGACGGCGCTGCCGCCAGCGCTTGCTGCCGGTGCGGTGGCCTCGATCCAGCACCTGAAGGTCAGCCAGTTCGAGCGCGCCCGCCATCAGGACCGGGTGCGCAAGCTGAGATCACTGCTTGACCAGCGCGGCATCCCACATATGCCGAACCCGAGCCATATCGTGCCGGTCTTGGTCGGCGATGCGGCGAAGTGCAAATGGATCTCGGATCTGCTGCTCGACAATTTCGGCGTTTATGTCCAGCCGATCAACTATCCGACGGTGCCGAAGAAGACCGAACGGCTGCGCATCACCCCGACGCCGCTGCATTCCGATGCCGACATCGAACAGCTGGTTGCAGCACTCCATTCCCTCTGGTCGCGCTGCGCGCTCGCAAGGCAGGTCGCGTAAAGTCGATTGGCTTCGTAGTTGAAATCGCGGGGATCTCGACGGAAAAGCGCCGGGCCTCTGGTTGCTTCGTGGTCATCGGGAAGAACAACACTAGGTCGCCGTCCGGCCGTGCGATAGGGACGCCGACCGCAACAGGCCGCTCCTTGCGCCCTCCGTTTCGCCTTTCTGGCCTTGCTGTTCCGGAGATACAGATAGCGGATGACCGCGGTCGTCTGGATCTCTTCTTTACTCATCGCCATCGGCGTACGTATCGACCGCGGTTTTCGGCCGGCAGCGCTTCCGACATGGTGCCGTTGGTCGCTGCGCTCGTCTTTGCGATTGTGGACCTGCGGTCGCGCTAATCGGGAAGAAAGGACCGCCAATCGGCGGTCCGCCGTCAGGCGGCCTTCTCGTTGAGCGCAACCAGTTCGGCAGCAAGCCTGCGGGCTTCGGTGTCGGCCGCAAAGACGTCGTCCATCGTGTGCGCGCCGCCCGTGCCGGCCATCCTGTCCATAACGGCTTCGACAATATCGGCCATTTGCAGGAAGCCGATCCGTTCGTCGACGAAGGCATGAAAGGCCACTTCCTCAGCAGCATTCATGATTGCCCCTTGCAAGCCGCCTCGCTCCAATGCCGTGCGCGCAAGCCTGAGAGCGGGGAAACGCTTTTCGTCCGGCGCTTCAAAGTCCAGACGAGAGAGCTTTGCGAAATCCAGGCGCTCGACATTCAGCTTCGGCCGGCGCGGATACTCCAACGCATAGCCGATCGCCGTTCGCATATCCGGGCTGCCGAGTTGGGCGATGATGGATCCATCGGTATAACCGACCATGGAATGGACGATGGATTGCGGATGCACGACCACCTCGATCTGGTCCGGTCGCACGCTGAAGAGGTGCTTGGCCTCGATCATCTCCAGTGCCTTGTTGAACATCGAGGCGCTGCCGATGGAGATTTTCAAGCCCATCGACCAATTCGGATGGGCGCGTGCGGTTGCCGCAGTCACATTCGCCATCTCGGCGCGCGACCATGTGCGGAAAGGGCCGCCCGATGCCGTCAGGATGATCCGTTCGACGGCGTGCCGCTGATTTTCGTCAAGCGACTGGAAAATGGCGCTGTGCTCGCTATCGACCGGGATCAATAGCCCGCCGCCCTTCAGTACCGCTTCGACAAAGAGATCGCCTGCTGAAACAAGGCACTCCTTGTTTGCCAGCGCGATCGCCGCACCCTTGCGCGCCGCCGCCAGTGTCGGCACCAGCCCCGCCGTCCCGACGATGGCGGCCATGACCCAGTCCGCTTCGATGTCGGCGGCTTCCGCCAGTCCTTGAGCACCGGCTGCGACCGCGATGCCGCTGCCCGAGAGCTCGGCCTTCAGCGATCTGTATTTGCTGTCGCTCGCTGTGACTGCTAGCCGGGCGCCGGTCGATCTTGCCTGTTGCGCAAGTAGCTCAACATTTTCATTTCCGGTCACCACGGAAATTTCGTAGCTCTCACGGCCGCCCAACTGCTGGATGACATCGAGCGTATTTTGTCCAATCGAGCCCGTTGAACCAAAGATGCTGAGGCGCCGCGGCGCGTTTGTGCCGGTCGTCATGCGGGTTTTTTGCCGAAAATTTCCCATTAGCCTCTGGCTCTACAAGGCTTTGAAATGGGCGGCAAGTGTGCAGTGCAGCACTTTTCTACCGTTGAGTGGTTTACACAATGAACTTCGGATGTGATCCTTATAACAATGCCTGCGGGATTTAACTCCGCAGTTGTTCTGCAGTTGCCCACGACTGATGCCGCGCTGCATGGCAAACGGCATCAGGTGCCGGGCAAGTTCACAAATCGGGAGGAGTTGAAAAGGATGCGTGGAAGCGCATCCGCGTTTTTTTGCGCGGTGCGGGCTGAGTGCGATTGGATTTGATGACGACGTTGAAGCAAATACTATTGTCGGGCGTATGCCTTCTGGGGGCTCTTCCGGCCAAGGCGGACAACCTTTTGATCTGGGCGCCAGTGCGGGTTTCCGAGCAGTCCTACAAGGCGACGATGGGTTTTCGCCTTCCTTTCGATTGGGAAACGAGCGCCGGCGCCGACCTGGCGCTCGCCTCGACCGATGGCGAGGCCATCCAGCCCGGCTCCGAACAGGCGACGTTTTGGGGAAAGATCACAAAGGCGCGCGTCACGCCGGCAGGCAAAGCGCAACAGGATGCAAGCCTCCGGATCGATACATTGCGCGGCAGTGGGTCGCTGATGCTGAGCCGCTCGCGCAGTTTTATTCTCTCAGACTCGCTCGACCTGCAGACAAGCCGGGCTGTCAGCGTCGGCTACGCTGCCGTCGAAACACGTCAGACGTCGGTGACGGCAACCCAGGCGCTGAAACTGATCTATCCGTGGACCGGAACGTCAATTTCGGCAGGAAGCAGCGTGACGAATTTCGGCAAGGAATTTTCGAGTTCAGTCGGCGTCAGCCAGACTGTTCTTCCGAACCTCAATCTCAATGCTTCGGTCACCGATCCGCTTTCGTCGGGGCGCTCAGCCAGCGTCAATGTCAACTACCGGGTAAGCTGGTAGGTGATCACGAGATCGACGGCTGCAACAAAGCCGGTTGCCTTTGCGTTTCTCCGCAATCCAAAAGGAGGAACGATCATGGTTTTCAAGAAGGCTACATTCCACGGGAAGCAGCCTGGAATCGAAGCGGTGTCGGTCGATCATGCATCGCTTGAAAGGGCAGTGGCTGGCGCGCTTGCGACAGCTGGAGGCATCGACGCTTCGGACGTCGAGGTAACGGCTGAAGGCGACGACATCGTACTCACCGGCACGGTTGGTACTGCCGATGAAATCGAACGCGCGACGGCCGTCGCGCGAGGCGTTCAAGGTGTAGGTTCTGTTCGAAACCGGATCCTGCTTGGTTGAATGCACACGCAGCACCACAAACCAAACCAAAAAGATTGGCGCTTCGCAGTTGGATGCTGGAAAGCGGGGCCAACATTGCTTTTAGCTGATTCAGCCGGCAAAGCGCTCGCTAAGGAATACCGAGCCGCTGTCGGCGCCACCGGCGCGGTCGGTCTTTTCGGTGGTGACTGGGCCGGACGACTGATGGGCAATTGCAAGCAGCAGGCCACTGATCGCGATGTAAGCAATCGCAAGGATGGTGATCTTTGTACGTATGACGAAACACTCCCTGTTTCGCCTTCAACGCTAGCCCTATTCCAAAGTTCCCCGTGACGATATCGGGAGCCAGGTTGCTCGCTGTCGCTTTTCCGCCACGTGTTGGGAGAAAAGGACGCCGACCCGGGCCGATTTAGGCTGCGCCTTCGAAATGTCCGTTTGCGATGTGAGCAGTGGTAGCTGTCCGCAACATGCAACCAAGGCACGGCGCCATGACATGCAGATAGGTGGAGACGGTTTGGATCATTCTTCGATGACGCACGTTATGTGTTTCAGAGTTTGTTCTTCGCCGGTTGAACCCAATGCCGTCGCCATAATTTCAGTAAGGAGACCATGATGAAAAAGTCCATTGCGATGATAGTTGCCGCAGCATCACTGGCTCAAGCCTGCGTGACGGCTGCAAACGCAGCAGACACGATCCGGCGCTACCAAGAGCCGGACGTACGCGGTGGGGTTAAGATTGGCCTCCTGACATGCGATGTCGGTGGAGGCCTCGGCTACGTGCTGGGTTCGGCGAAAGAGGCCGACTGCGTTTTTTCTTCGAGTGTTGGTCAAGAGATTTCCGATCACTATACCGGCGATATCAGGAAACTCGGTGTGGATCTCGGCTTCACGACGCGCAGCCGCCTCATTTGGGCCGTCTTCGCGCCGACGGCCGGCTATCATCGCGGCTCGCTCGGTGGCCTTTATGTCGGCGCCGTGGCTGAAGCCACGCTTGGCGCCGGTGTCGGTGCGAATGTCTTGGTCGGTGGTACTGCAGGATCGATCCATCTCCAACCTCTCAGCGTAACAGGCCAGCTCGGTCTCAATATTGCAGCGGCCGGGGCGTCGATGACGCTCACCCCGGCCTGACACGTTGCATTACGCCCCTTTCGTCATGTCGGAAGGGGCGCAAGCTCGGATGAGGAGTTTGATGTTTGGTTCGGCAAATATAGCAAAAGCGTCCGCTGGAGCCTGTGAGGTTCGCGGTCCCGCGCTGTTTATGCCGGCTCGCGGCAAAATTAAAATCGTAAGCGCAACTGATCAAGCGGGGAATCTTTCGATTTTCCGTGCGCGGGAATCAGCAGCAGCGGCATTAGAAGCCCTTTGCGGCCTCATGTCACGTCCTGAAATGTGCTGATATCGCACTAGCGCCTTACGAATTAGGATATAGTATAGTTAGTTTGATTGGGGCCAAAACGACCGGTGGATGCACATTTTTGTGCATTGCTATAGACGGCCGACAGGTGTCCAATCAATTCACGAAACATATTGATTCTCAACGAAATGTTGTTTCCATTGCGGTGGTACGGCTATTTCGGGAGCCTGTGGCATAAACCTTGAATGGAGGGCCCATGCTGAATGAATCCGTGTTCGATGCGTTTACGCGTAACTATGAAACGCGACGCGAAACTGAGATGTCCATCGCAGAATACTTGTCGCTCTGCAAGCAGGAGCCGCTCGCCTATGCCAACGCGACGGAGCGTCTCCTTGCGGCGATAGGCGAACCGGAGGTATTGGACACCGCCAAGGATCTGCGCCTCGGCCGGGTCTTCATGAACAGGACGATCCGGACCTACCCGGCCTTCGCTGGCTTTTACGGCATGGAGGAGACGATCGAGCGTATCGTTTCGTTCTTCACACATGCCGCGCAGGGGCTCGAGGAGCGTAAGCAGATTCTTTATCTGCTCGGTCCGGTCGGTGGCGGCAAGTCGTCGCTAGCTGAACGGTTAAAGCAGTTGATGGAAGTTCATCCGATTTTTGTGCTGAAGGCGGGCGAGGAGATCAGTCCGGTCTTTGAAAGTCCGCTCAGCCTCTTTGATCCAGCCACGATGGGGTCGCTGCTCCTTGAGGAATACGGTATTCCGACGCGGCGGTTGACCGGGTTGATGAGCCCTTGGTGCCTGAAGCGGCTTGACGAGTTCGGTGGCGATATTTCCCAATTCCGCGTCGTCAGAATGCAGCCTTCGCGGTTGCGCCAGATCGCGATCGCCAAGACCGAGCCGGGCGACGAGAACAATCAGGATATTTCTTCGCTGGCGGGCAAGGTCGATATCCGCAAGCTTGAGACCTACTCCCAGAATGATCCGGACGCCTACAGCTATTCCGGCGCGCTCAACCGCGCCAACCAGGGCCTGCTGGAATTCGTCGAGATGTTCAAGGCGCCGATCAAGATGCTGCATCCCCTGCTGACAGCGACGCAGGAGGGAAATTACATTGGTACCGAAAATATTGGCGCCATTCCTTTTTCGGGCATTGTTCTTGCGCACTCCAACGAGGCCGAATGGCAGAGTTTCAAGGCGAACAAGAACAATGAAGCTTTCATCGACCGCATCTGCGTCATCAAGGTGCCGTATTGCCTCCGGGTCACCGAGGAGCAGAAGATCTACGAGAAACTGATCGAAGGATCGGAACTCGCGGATGCTCCTTGTGCACCCGGAACGCTTAAAATGCTGGCGCGCTTTTCGGTGCTTTCGCGCTTGCGAAAGCACGAAAACTCGACATATTTTTCCAAGATGCGCACCTATGACGGCGAAAGCCTCAAGGAAACCGATCCGCGCGCCCGCAGTGTCCAGGAATATCGGGATGCGGGCGGCGTTGACGAGGGAATGGACGGAATATCGACACGTTTCGCCTTCAAAGTGCTCGCTTCGACCTTTAATCATCACACGAGCGAAGTGGGGGCCGATCCGGTTCATCTGATGTACGTTCTGGAACAGGCGATCCGCCGCGAGCAGTTTCCTGACGAGACCGAGAAACGCTACATGGAGTTCATCAAGGCCGAGCTCGCTCCGCGCTATGCGGAGTTCATCGGCAACGAGATTCAGAAAGCCTATCTCGAATCCTATGCCGATTACGGACAGAATCTTTTCGATCGCTACGTGGACTATGCCGATGCCTGGATCGAGGATGTGGACTTCAAGGATCCGGATACCGGCCAGCTTCTCGACCGGGAACTGCTCAATCAGGAGCTGACGAAGATTGAAAAGCCGGCGGGTATCGCCAACCCGAAGGACTTCCGCAACGAAATCGTCAAGTTCTGCTTGCGGTCGAGGGCAAACAACAGCGGGAAAAACCCGTCTTGGACGAGCTATGAAAAGATCAGGGAGGTGATCGAGAAACGCATGTTCTCACAAGTCGAGGACCTGCTGCCAGTTATTTCGTTCGGCACGAAGAAGGACGGCGAAGCCGAGAAGAAACACAGTGAATTCGTTTCGCGCATGACCACGCGCGGCTACACCGAAAGACAGGTTCGGCGCCTAGTGGAATGGTACATGCGCGTTAAGCAGGCAAGTTAACGCTCACGCGGGAGCTATCATGCACATTGTCGACCGCCGGCTGAATCCGCGCGGTAAAAGCTTGGAAAATCGTCAACGGTTTCTTCGGCGCGCGAAAAGCGCCGTGCAGCAGGCGGTGAAACGCTCTCTGCAAAGCCGTAACATTCGGGACGTGCTCGACGGTGGCGAAATCACCCTGCCGATTGACGGCCTGACAGAGCCGGGTTTCCGCCGGGGCGAGGGCGGTATCAGCGATCAAATTCTGCCGGGAAACAGAGCCTTCGTTGAAGGGGATATCATCCCACGGCCGCCTGGCAGGAGCGGTGGCAGGCCGAAGGAGGCAGGTGAAGGCGACGGCGAGGATGGTTTCCGCTTCGTGCTGACGCGCGAGGAGTTCCTCGACGTCTTTCTTGATGATCTGGAACTTCCCGATCTCGCCAAGCGGCGGCTGACGGAAACCGAAGAAGAAAGCCCTGTGCGGGCCGGTTATTCGGTATCCGGTTCACCGTCCAACATTGCTGTCGGTCGCACGACGCGGATGGCGATGATGCGACGGATTGCGCTTCGTCGCCCGCGCATCCAGGAGGTAGAGGCACTTCGGCGCGAGATTGGGGAATGCGAAGACGACGAGAAGCGCCAGGCTCTTGAGGCTAAGCTCAAAGCGTTGACGGAAAAAAGCCGGCGCATTCCTTATATCGATCCGCTCGATGTGCGCTATCGACGCTTCGAAAGCGAGCCGAAACCGGTGGCGAAGGCCGTCATGTTCTGCCTGATGGACGTCTCCGGCTCTATGTCGGAGCATATGAAGGATCTTGCGAAGCGGTTCTACCTGCTGCTCTACCTTTTCCTGTCACAGCGCTACAAGAAGGTCGAGATCGTCTTCATCCGCCATACGGACAAAGCCGAAGAAGTCGACGAGGAAACCTTCTTCTATGGTCCGGCGACGGGCGGTACGCTGGTATCAAGCGCACTTGCGGCGATGCGCACGATTGTCGCGGCGCGATTCGATCCGGCAGAGTGGAACATCTATGCCGCCCAGGCTTCCGATGGTGACAACTCCTATTCGGACGGCACCATGACAGGGCAACTGCTGCGTCATGAGATTTTGCCGCTATGCCAGTATTTCGCCTATATCGAAGTCGGCGAGGAAGACAGCGACTCCTCCGTGTCCCGCTCACCGCTCTGGACGCTTTACGAAGGGATCCGTGCCGAACAGGTGCCCCTGTCCATGCGCAAGGTGTGCCGGCGTAACGAAATATTCCCGGTCTTCCACGATCTCTTCCAGAAACGCGATGCACAGGTGGCGCCATGACGACCACGGCGGTGTCAAAGGAGCGGTTGCTGTTTAACGGCGCCGACTGGGATTTTCCAACGCTCCAGCGCGTTCATGATGCCTGCGAGGAGATCGCGCTCGGCGAACTCGGCCTGGACGTCTACCCAAATCAGATCGAGGTCATCACATCGGAACAGATGCTGGATGCCTACTCATCGACCGGCATGCCGCTCTTCTATCGCCATTGGTCCTTCGGCAAGCATTTCGCGCATCACGAGGCTTTCTACCGCCGCGGCATGCGCGACCTTGCCTATGAAATCGTCATCAACAGTTCGCCTTGCATCTCCTATCTGATGGAGGAAAACTCGGCGACGATGCAGACCTTGGTCATCGCGCACGCCGCTTTCGGACATAATCACTTCTTCAAGAACAACTATCTCTTCCAGCTCTGGACGGATGCCGATGGCATCCTCGACTACCTCAATTTCGCCAAGAGCTACATCGCCCGCTGCGAGGAGCGCTACGGTGAAGTCGAGGTCGAGCGTACGCTCGATGCCGCGCACGCGCTGATGTCGCATGGCGTGCATCGGCACGCCGGCAAGACCAAGGTCGACCTTCGTGACGAGGAGCGGCGTGAGCAGGAGCGCCGCGTCCACGAAGAGCAGGTGTTCAACGATCTTTGGCGGACTGTTCCCACCGGCAAGAAGCGCACGGCAGCCGATGTCGGCCTGGAGAAGCGGCGCCTCGCCCTTGGCCTTCCTCAGGACAACATCCTCTACTTCCTCGAAAAATCAGCGCCATTGCTGCAGCCATGGCAGCGTGAGATTTTGCGCATCGTCCGCCATGTCGCGCAGTATTTTCACCCGCAGCGCCAGACCAAGGTGATGAATGAGGGGACGGCCACCTACGTCCACTATCGCATCATGAACAGGCTTCACGAGCGCGGGCAGATCAGCGACGGAAACTTCCTCGAATTCCTGAAATCACATGCCAATGTCGTGTTCCAGCCCAACTACGACGATCGTCGTTTCTCGGGCTTCAATCCCTATGCGCTGGGTTTTGCAATGATGCAGGATATCGAGCGGATCGTGACGGCACCGACTGAGGAGGACAGGGTGTGGTTCCCGGACATTGCCGGACAAGGCGATGCAATGTCCGTGCTGCGTAACATCTGGGCCGATTATCGGGACGAGAGTTTCATCAATCAGTTCCTGAGCCCGAACCTGATCCGCCAATTGCGCCTTTTCCATCTTTACGACGACCCGGAGCAGGAAGAAGGAATTCTGGTTTCGGCAATCCACGACGAACGCGGCTATCGGCGCATCCGCCGTCAGCTTTCCCGCGAATACGACATCGGCTGGATCGACCCGGGAATAGACATCGTCGATGTCGATCTTGCCGGTGACCGCCGCCTTCTCTTGCGCCACAACGTCACGAACGATTGGTTTCTCCAGGAGGCCGATACGAAGCTCGTCCTGCAGCACCTCGCCAATCTTTGGGGCTACGAGGTTCTGCTTCAGGAAATCGATAGTTCAAATGAAGTGGTGAAGGAACACACAGCCAGCCCTCGCAAGCCCATTCAGTGAGGGACTGTCCGCGTTGAGGGCTTCCTCGGAATGTTTTGGTGATCCCGGCGCGATTCGAACGCGCGACCCCCAGATTAGGAATCTGATGCTCTTTTTGGGGCATACCAGTTCATACCGGTTTGAAAGGCCCAACAATAAAAGCATCCGCCGACTAGGCGGATTCCGTCTTGGTATACGAGCCGTCGGGGCCAGCGACCCTCAGTCTGGCAGGCCCCGATCGGCACGGATACAGAAGAAGTCGGGCCTATGGCCCGTCAATTTGTCGAGCTTGCGAGACCCTTGGCTTTAGCTTGCTCAATAGGATCGTAACCAGTTCGTTCTCGTTAGTTAGAAGCGAGTGCCGTATGCCGCAGGCAGCTTATTCCGACCTCTGAAGTGCAAATGTAAGGGAAAGGACGCGCTGCTCCGAAAGAATGAAAACCACCGCCACGTGATCTATAATTCAGGGCGTTGGGGGCAGTCTGGCAACTCCCCTGACCTTGTTCGCTCACAGGGACTTGAGCAACTCGTAGACCTCACGGCTCATGACGGTTACGCCGAACCTGGCCTTTCTGCTGATTTTCAGTCCAGTCTCGGTTATTTCCAGAAAGCTGGCCTCACGAGTCAAAGAGTTCACCCACTTCCGAAGCGGTCGGATATCAGCAAACTCTACTCCAGCGGTTGTGCTACGTTCATGGAAGTCGCCAGGATTCGATTCGGGCGTAATGTCCGGCTGCTTGCTCGACAGTCGCGCGCGTAGCTCACAGTTCTCCTGGTAAAGAACCCGGTTCATATCTTCGAGGCATTGAATCTCAGCGTTGATTTGTAGATCGTTGTATCTTCGCGTGGCTTTCCCCGCGAGGATATTCGCCATTCGAATAGCGACCATATCCTTGTGGGCGCTCACCCAGACGGCGATCATGTCGCGATACCAATTAATTAAGGTTCGTGGCGTTATAAACGCCACCCCACCGATTTGCGCATATTTGGCTAAATTCTCAGCGTCGGGCCGTATAAAAGTCTCCTTATCAGAGAGTAGTTTTGTCGATATATCGTGTATGCGCCGATAGTTTTCACGCTTGATCTTCTGCTTGTCGGGCAGCGCTTTGATAATTTGTTCAGACTCTATTATCGCGTCCCTGAGAATTGTCTGATGTCGATCTTCGTGCGTTGTGGTAATTCGCTTAGCCATTAGCTCGGGCCAATCTTTTTTGAAGGTCCCGTTTGAGCGGGATGGGCGAGAGTTGGAGCCCTGCTACAAATATGTCTTCTTGTTGCTCGTGGGTCAGGAGTTGATCTATTGTAGTTGCCCCCTCTTCAACGGCGATCAGGCTCTCGGAGCTAATCTCCGTCAGAAGGCGACGCACTGTGGATTCCGCTGCTTGGGCGATTTGTTCCTTTGACCTCAACTGGATCGATAGTGGCCGATAACCGCATTGCATCATAGCTTCATCGGCGAAGCGCTGTATCGCCAAGGGAACTTCGGGGTCGTACGTGCTTTTATAAATTTGAGCGTTTTTGTGAAGGATAAATGCTAGTTCGATGTCCGAAACTTCGACCCAGTCATCAGATGATGCCGCATCGGCAATCAGAAGTGAGCGCGCTTCTGACGAGGCGGGGATCAGCCTTTCGATCTCGTCATACTGGATTAACCTGCTATGAGCTTCCGCAAGGGTTTTCGACAAGGCTTCCTGCTCTTGGATGATCTCGTCGATAATTACTCTGTTGCGCTCAGCCTGGTCATGCTGCTCGCGGTAACTTTCATCATCTTGGGTAAGTTGCACCAGCTCTAGTTCAAGTTCATCGACCTCGTCGTTGAGTTCGATGATGCGCTCATTCATCCGCCGCAGTTTGTAGAAGAGGTACATCTCTTCCGCCCAGATAGCGTTACGGAATTCTGGACCGGACAAAAGGTGACGGCACAAGAGGCAATTTCCCTTGCCGCCCTCGACGAGCGTTTTTTTCGTTTCTCGATTGCCGTCATCGCAGCGTTGGCCGTTATAAGGGCACACACCAAGGTCCCGACGCTGCCATGAACCCTTGGCTATAAAGGCACTTGACAGTGTTTCAGTTCCGCTGAGGGAGCGCCGTTTCCGTGCTTCCTCAATACTGAGGCCCTTCATTTCGGCAAAAAACTCAACTGCCTCTTGATCGCGGGCCCGGCCCCTGATCGCGTCAAAGTTCTTACTGAGATAATCCGCGCGGAACCTCGCATAGTACAACGACTGGAGCACGGTGGCGTGCCCAGCGAAAAGCCTGCTGACTATCTGTAACGGCATTCCCGCTTGCAGAAGATTGGTAATTCCTGCGGTCCGCATGCCGTGCGATTTGTATCGCGAGCTTTGAACCTGCTTGCCGGTTTTACTCATTTCAACAAATATGTCTGTGTCTTCAGGCAAACAGGTAGCGTTCCAGCGTTTCTGAACCTCCAGCATCAAATCGAGCCAGAAACGATGACATTGAGTGTGCTTTACTGGCGCGCTTTTATGGGTATGTCTTCCAGCCGGCATCCTGAAGAGAGGGAAAACAATCGGAAGAGCGTCGTTTGCGCCTTCTTCGGGGTCGCCGTCATATTCCAGCTGCACGGGACCTGTCACAGGGTTCCATGTCTCCTGCCATATCCGCAGATCAAACAGCATTTGGTGTAGCGCCGCATTCTGCCACGGGACAATATACGGCGCAGAATGTTTGTTGGTATTGAAAAAGAACCCGACGATGCTCGGACTGTTGGTTCGTGCGGCGTATCCCCGGTCCGGCTGTCTGCTATCGTGAGTCGCCCAATAATTTTTGTGCTCACTCGTGCTGGCCATCCATCTCAACTCGCGGCCATTAAATGTTTGCCGGTCCCCCTCTCCGCTGTCCATTCGCCGATATTGCACCACTCGGGCAGGTATTTCGAAGGTGCAGAGATAAAGCACTGGAAGTACCGCTACATATCGCCAAGCCCCTTTGAGTTTTGCTCGGCAGAGCGGATGCTGTCCGGGCCATCCGTCTTCGCCCTCCAGCAGGATTTCTCGGGCGATCTTATAATAACGTGGTGGTAGTGGCAGGCTCACGCTTTCAAAGTGCTTCTTGCCTTTTCCAATCTTTGCAAGCGCGTTCCTATAAGTCAGCGCATCGTTGTCTGGAACGAGAGGTTGGATGCGGTGCGGGTATGCTTGCGGCTGCAGTTCCTTCGCGGAAAATTGAGAGAACGCCCTTAACTGGCTGAACTCGTGGCCTCCGGAAAACTCCGTTCGGCCACTTCCCAGGCGAACGTTGCGGTAGAAGGTGAGGAGACTGTTCTGCCGCTTCTTCAACAAGAACTGAAGAGGATTGCCGGATACGTCCGGGTACTGATTCAAATATCCGATTAAATATTGAAGCGCGCCTTTAGGTTTCTTAGATCGGGGCGGTAAAGATTGACGCCATTTTTCCCAGAGCGCAATCCAAGGTAACAAGTGCTCGGGAGGATTGGCGAGCACTGCGTCAACCCCTGGTACGTGTCGTAACGACGTGCGTTTGGTCATTCCGAGATCGACTATGCTCTGACTGTTCAAGAGCCCACCGATACCTTTGGCGATCTCTTTGAGTATCTTCACATCGGTATAGGAACCATTGGGGCCGCAACGATAGAAAGTGCGCTTGTCGTGGTCATAGTACTGGCTAAGCCAGCTGAGTATGACATCTCCTCCCAAGTCGGAAAATTCTGTCGCGCCGCTGACGCACATTGTCAGACTGGCAATGTACAGCGCGTAGTGCTTCTTGTACCTCGCGACGTTGTCCTTCGTTTTCATGTCCCCATAGATGTTCTCAGGAATTCCTAGCTCTTCGAAAACACGCGAAATGTCTTTCCCGAGAGCGCTTCGCTCCACGAGGTATTCTGCGATATCAAACGGGACATGAAGGCCTTGGGGATCGAATTGGCCCGGGCACATTCGAAGATCGCCCGAGTTATTCATTCCGAGAAGAACGTCAGCGAGCATTTTCATCTCGTTGGATCGCGCTGTAGCTTCGCTATCGTGGCGCTCTAGCCTCTTCCGATAGCTTGTGGGAACATCGACAAGTTCGCTGATAATGGCGTTCATAGCGTCAGCGTCTCGGGAGTGTTTTACATAGGTTTCTCCCCCGGCATTGAGAACTACCGCCATCTCGCGCCGCCTGCGAACGCCGAGTTCGCATATCTTTTCAGCTCCTCTTCGACAGAGCTGAAATAACGGAAATCTTCCACCCAGTCGTCATTCCTAGCTCTCTCGGAAACTTCCTCGGCGATAATGTGAATCTCTTCATCGTCGAGCGCCGTGTAAACTAGCGAGCTTAAAATGCTTACGTGACGCATGAGTTTTCGCACATTCTCAATGCTAGTCTGGGTTGCCCACGCCTTACCACCAAAGTGTCTCACAGCGTGGGGCGTGGTTCCTGCGTATTTCGCAAGGATCACTGAACGCCCGACGATCGTTTCTAGCCGGCCTATTGCCCTCCCCCATGAAGCTCTGAATGCGCTCAACGTGTAAGGGTCTCCAATTCTGATGCCAAGATGTGGGATCGATCGCTGAAAAACGAGCAGGAATGGATGAGGTGGATGGCCCAGCTTACGCCGTTCCTCCATCGCCGGCCCCCTGACCTCGAGAATGTAATGCTTGAAGGATAACCGAACGAAGTCCTCAGTGTTTGGTATCCACTCGATGGTCGACCAGTGATCCGCATTGAGTGCGACCGATTTAAAGCCGGCAAACATCGTTGTTCCCCTGGCCTCATTGCGAGGACGCAACCCATAATATCGACGCGATAGGAGATCACGGCGCGATCCCTCTCCCGGTTCGATGTAGAGACCCGGATGCCTAAGAAACCCATAGAGCTTCCCGGCCTTCGAAATCTGGAGGTCATTCACCCATAAGTGAAAGACCTCAGCGCTCCGTAACGCCCCCAGCAACAGAGTAGCAGCAAATTCCCCCGTTCGGTCGTGCCGTTCGGTGCCATCCTTCTTACGATGAACAACAAATGCCTTGGTCAATATCGGAAAAAGCAAATCTTGAGGCATTCGCTTTGTTGGAGACAGAGAGCGAGGCCTTGCTTTGGTATTTCTGGGAATCAATCCCTCGAGTATTGGATTGGGCTCAATAACCCTCTCGTTGCTCTGCCACCTTCCGCTCCGGCCGCCCTCGCCAGCGTAAGCGACCCGACTCACGTCGGGGGTGTGCGACGATTTCAAAGCCAACTTTATCGAAGCCGCAAAGATTCCAGGGCACTTCTGCACAAATTGATCCATTGCCCAGGGTGCTCTTGGCGACATGACCAAGGCAAACGCATCGAAAGCTTGTGCGAGCCCGTTAACAACCAAATGTGTCCGGGGCAGCCAACCGAGACGTGAGGCATCTCGATTGCCTGGGGCATTGATATCGATGCCATATAGAAGGTGCCGGCAAAAACTGGTGAAGAACAGTGCTACCTCATTTTGCCACCTCAGTCGTTCAGGCTCAATGTTGGCCACCAGGAGATAGTCCCAGATCAGGCCCATTATGGTTGGGGCTTTCATGAGGGTTGGCCCAGAGGAGGCAGACTTTGTCAGCCCAAAATCTGTGATCGGATAGTAAGGACCAAGTGGGCGGTTCTCGGACGACCGCAGATGAAGGAAGGGAAGCTGAACGTCCGGATGTGCGGGGTGACGCTCCCACGCAATCCAATGAAATCTGCCACGAGCTTGATGCCCAGCCAGCGATTGAAATCCCAAGTCAATATTCCCATCAACTGAGGCAGCTCATCGAATGCCCACGGATAGCCGCCCGTCTCCCTCAAGTCTTCGGCGCAAGGTCCAGCGTGGACCGTTGCGGATTGTTCCTATAGGGTCGCATCGACTGGTATATCCGATCAGCGACCCATTTCTGGGATACCTGATTCGATATTGGATTCCAATAGTGAAAAACAGATATGGTATTCGGCAGTAACTCTGACGCAGAGAAGGCGTTTTCAGACACACTCGATGGACTGCGCGAACGGCGACGCGCGCTCGAAGAAGAAATGCGAAGGCGGAATCGAGAGTGGAGGAGTGAGCTAACTCGCCTCGACAGAGCGATATCAGCGCTCGAGTCCCTCTCCGATCGTTCACCCGAAGCGGCAGCGGTAGACAAAGCAAATTCCAGTAAAGACGGAACCTTATCTAAGAAACTGAGAAATTTAGCTATTTCGGAACTATTGACCGCCGATCGTCCGTTAGACAGAAACGAACTTCTCAATCGGATTCTCGAGCGAGGTCTGCAAATTGACAAAAAAGAGCCAGCGAAGTTTCTCACGAGAGTGCTGTGGCGGACGAAGGAGCTTGTGAATGAGGGCGATGGATACTGGATTAAATCCCGTCCAAAGCCCCGCGGGTGACTGCGCTCCTTGTTCGGTTGAGTTATTTGGTGTCTCGAATTCTTTTTTTGGAGTCTTTGATTCAAAATGGAGTCTTCTATTCTGCCCGATAAAGGTGCGATTTAATGAATTGGCGTCTTTATTTGACGATTTGCTTACTCGGTCAAATGCGAGATGAGTTCTTTCGGGGTCCCGGCGCGGAACGACCGGTTTGACGTCTTACTCGCATCCCGGAAAGCTGAACCGGGGAGATGGTCATCCTTGCATACAGCGAAGCCGGGAATATCATTCGAACCAGATCACCTATAGGCAGGATAACCAATCGTGCTGCGTATCAATCGATAACATCGCGGAAGCAGGTAACGACCGCCCCTGGCGCGCTCGTCGCAACGGTTTTGCGTCTGAAGGAATTGCAGCGGGACCGCATAATGGAAGAGCTGCACGGTTATTTAAGCATCGAGCAGTTCGCAAACGCCATAGCCATTGCGTTCATCTGGGTAAACAAGACGTACGCCCGATCTCTCCAGGGCCTCAACTAAATCAGCCATGGTAGGTGGCGATGCATTGCCCCCCTCGGCGCGCACGACAGTACGTCGGTTATGCCGCGATTCCGCGGCAAGCTGTTGCTGGGTCAAGCCTGCCAGTTCTCGTCCTGCCACCAGGACTTGGGAAGGCAGCCGTTCGCTCGGTTTCAGAAAATAGACCCCGAAACCAAGCGCGCCGTCAGGATAGCGTATTCCGACCCCGTTGCGATGTAGGGCACTAACGAGTGCATTTAGGACGGAATGAGAGGCCTGACCTTTTTCTGCCTGAAGGATTGCATGGCGCGTTAATCCCGCGAGCGATGCCATTTCTCGCTGGTTCAAACCAGCAAGAATACGGCCGGCGACGAAGATACGTTTCGGAATAAGCGGACCCATTTCTTGCACCGAAATGGGTCCTGACGCTTGCTGTCAATCTTCCTCAATCTATATCTAGAATTTGTCACTTTTAGTTTGTATAAGCGAATCAAAAGAGACACACGTTAATTCCGCTATGATGTGTTTTGCGAATCACCAGGCGACTCGTTGGCGGCCGTCGGAGGGCGAATGAAGCTTTGGATATTCTCTGATCTTCACCTCGAATTCGATCCTACACCACTTCCTATTCCGGAGGCGGACGTAGCGATTTGCGCTGGTGATATCTCAACCGATGGAATCTTGCCGTCTATCGACTGGCTCTCCCACATAGGCAAACGGATGCCTGTGGTCTTTGTGGCGGGAAACCACGAGTTCTACTATTCAAGCGTCCAGGAAGACCTTGAGAGCGCAAGACGACAGCTCGGCGAGCGACCTTGGCAGAACGTCTACTTCCAAGAAAATTCCGCGGTAGCTATTCAAGGCGTGCGCTTTCTCGGAACAACCCTATGGACTGATTACCGCCTCCTCGGGTCGCCCCAGCCGTCGATGGCACATGCCGAAGACACGATGACGGACTTCAAACGGATCAAATATCGGAAGTTCCCGTATAAACGATTCCGTCCGATCGACGCCTTCAGAATGCATCGCGACGCCATCGCCTATCTAAAGACGACAAAGAATTCCGACTGGGACAAGACGGTCGTCGTAAGCCACCACGCTCCGTCAATGAAGTCGATCCCTGCGGTCTATCGCAACGATCCCGCGACGCCGCACTTCGCGTCCGACTTGGAGGCATTGATCCACGAATTGCGTCCTGAACTTTGGGTTCACGGGCACATTCATGCCCGCGCTGACTACATGATCGGCGGCACCCGCGTTGTTTGTAATCCGCGTGGGTATCCGCAGGAAAACGGCGTCAGCCACTTCGACCCGGGGCTTGTCATCGATGTCTAGGACTTATCGGCCATTCAGGCTCGCGAGATTTCGATCCCTTACCCGTGATGAGTACTTCCTACCTGCGACAGAACTGACGACGGAAACATTCTCCTTGCCATTGCTGGTCGCCTTCTTTGCGGTGGCTCGGGCGATGCGGCCTCTCAAACGCACCTCAAGCCAGCGCGTTACTGTTCTCATCGTTCCCGCTGCACAGATGGACGTCTTCGTCCGTGCGGCGAGGTCCTTCTTTTCTAACGACAGCAAGTCGCGTTACGGGTTCTGCGTTTTGGAGAAGTCGGAGAACACCAAAAATGCGCTTGCTCACCTAAGCGACTTTCCCACCAGAGATTTTCTCTTCATCCACTCTGATGAAATGCTTACTTCGTTCCCGGAAATCCATGTGGTCGGGGACTTTTTCCAGAGAATTTTGATTCCGACCCAAAGTCACTACCGAAGCGCCATCAGGGCGCTCTACGGGATCGAGCCGGGCGAATACGAGCTTGCCCTTGTGGCCCAAACCCCCTGGGACCTACTCGACCGGGTTTTCAGACCTGGTCGCAGCTACCACCTTGCCATTGACAAGCTTAGGCGTTTCGCGAGCGAAATCGGATCGGTAGCAGCGCCATCAGCGGCGGCGAAAGACCACAAGAGCGGTGTCGCAAAGCTTGCCGACTTGCAGGGCTACGGTGCCGCAAAGACTTGGGGACTCGAGCTGGCCCGCGATCTGAAAGACTTCGGGGCTGGCAGAGTTGGATGGTCAGACATCGAGAGTGGTGCGACGATTTCTGGACTGCCCGGGACTGGCAAGACGACCTTCGTGCGGGCATTAGCTCTCGAGGCGGAAGTTCATCTCGTTGAAACTAGCGCTGCGCAATGGCAGTCCATGGGATACCTGAACGATTTGCTCAAAGCTATGCGTGACGCCTTCGCGGAAGCGGCAGAAAAGGCTCCCTCCATTCTGTTCATAGATGAGATCGACTCCTTCGGGTCTCGTAGCAAGCGTGAATCCGACAACGCCCGATACATGCGCATCGCGATCAACGGACTTCTGGAATGCCTCGATCCCCGGAGAAGGGAGGGCGTGGTCGTCATCGGGGCAACCAACGAATGGGATGCGCTTGATCCGGCGATCGTCCGATCGGGGCGCTTAGGGCGAAGGTTGGAGATACCCCTGCCAAGTGCGGAGGATCGGATCGCGATTCTGATACAGATCGCGGACATAGTGCCGACAATCGATGAGGAGGTGGTCTTCTCCGATCTCACTGATGGAATGACGGGCGCTGATATCGAGGAGGTGGTTCGCAAGGCAAGGCGGAAAGCGCGCATCTCCAGCACCCGCTTCACGGTGAGGACGGTGTTATCTTGCTTTCCCCCGATAGTTGTCCTCAGCGAGGCATATCGCCGTTGCGTCGCGGTGCACGAAGCCGGTCATGCTCTGGTCGCTGCGGTTTTGGGCTGTGCAAAAGTAAAATCGGTTTCAGTCCGCAAACATATGCCGGCGGGAGGAAGCGCAAGCCTCGGGGTCACCAGCTACGAGTTTTCAGCGCTGGAGCGAAGAACTCGCGATTTCCACCTCGGCAACATCGCCACGCTCCTTGGAGGTATGGCAGCCGAACGTGTCGTGTACGGCGATCATGCCGACGGTTCAGGCGGCACGCCAAGCTCTGATCTCGCTGAAGCGACCGACATCGCAACTTCCCTGGTGGCCAGCCATGGCATGGGAAGTAGCCTAATTGTCGATCCGGTAGCCGCATTCGGAAACTATCCCGGCATGAGAAATCAAAAACCATATCTGCTCAAGGAGATCGACGACATTCTCACGCAGCAATTGAAACGTGGCGAAGTTATCGTGTTGGAGAACCGGGCAGCACTGGACGCGATGGTCGAGGCTCTCCTCGCGAAGGGCGAGCTTTCGGGGGATGAAGTAGCCACCCTCGTTACGGATGGGATGCCGAGCCATCTGTGATCATCCCACTTTCGCGGTCCACCGGAAGCATCCCCGAGCTGAAGAGAAGCGAAAGTTCTGGAAGCGCACTGAAGTGGGCAGCATGCAAATGAGCGCTCGCAAGAGCCCTGATCCGGGTTCGGATCATTTCCACGATGGCTTAGTCCCCCGCTTTTTCATCTGAAACGTTGCCTCGTTAGCTTTGATGAAGTCGCGAAAAGCGGTCTTGGTCCTTTCGGCGGGAAGATCGAGGTTGAGAGCCTTCGCAATATCGTATGCGTACCTGAACTGATCCCGAGTGGGCTCTACTTCGTTCGGCAGTTCTGCATTCCGGATTTGGATCAAATCTTTCAGAGAAGTCTTCTTTTGTATATTGAGCACCGATGGCCTCACATACAGCTCCTCGGCATACTCCGTCAGCAGACCGTCTGTGGAGTCGTCATCCGAGACCAAAAGCGGGAAATAATCGTCGGAGGTTGAGCCGTATGATTTTGACTGCAACTTAATCGACGGCCAATCGTCAAAGTATCTGACTTCGGGTATGTCCGCCAACTCGTACGCGGCCATCGTGGATGGAAAGAAGAGGCGACCGTATGAGTTGAATATCTTATCGACGCGGAACCAGTATGTTTCCCCTTTAGTCGAATTTTTTGTGTTTATTATGCAAATCCACGTCGGTATATTTGAAACATTCTGGAAATTTTGCAGATGTATTATCTCGCTCCATGAGATATCAATCCACGAAAACTTATCTTCAAATGAATATTCTTCGTCGTTTGGAAGTAATACATCAAATTTCGCCACGCGGTGCTTCAGCTCGTAGTCTTTGACGTCTATCGCAATCGAACCGAATCCATCCAGGAAAGCGAGCAGGTCTGGTCGATGCAGGGGGCGACCTGGATCAGAACGTTTAACACCATCAGCGTGGTGATAGTTTTCTTGGTCGACGTAAATCCAATGACACCTTTGACGTGTGAGCCAATCAGCGACTAGGCCTTCCGAATAATTCATCTGCGTCTCGCGAGTTTGCCTTAACACGCGTCAATGACAGATGGCCGTTAAAGTGAAGTAAGGCGACAACGTCAAATGCCAATCGATTATTGCGGCGGCGGCGTGCGAAACCAAATCAACGTTTCGCAGGAGCGCTGCCTACGACGGCAGACGAAAGAATTTGTCTGGGTACAGCCAACGCTAATCGCGGAAATCGAACGCCGCGCTTGGACGCACGATGAAAAGCTTCGGCACGCCTCCTACAAAGGTCTTCGCGACCTTTAGGACAACGCGGCAGTCTTTCAGGTGAAATAGGAGCGCGACTAATTGTCGGCTCGACCCTTTTTACGCGATGCTAGATTCCCGCCTTCCGCATCATCTCCTCAAGGGCTTGGCCATACGACAGGCCATTCTCATTGCAGTAGATTTTGAGGCGATTGATTACGGATATAGGTGCCCGGATATATGCGGTGTCCGTAGGTTCAGCCAGCTTACGTACTCGGGACAGACGCTCCACGGGTTCGCGGCTGACGAAACCAGCCTTTTCAGCGATGGAATCGGCTGAGATTGGAGGTTCATCCTCGACTGCTGTGGGTCGCGGCTCGAACCCTGATAAATCGAGTTTCGTTTTACCGAAGCCTAGGTCTTTGTTCGCCATTACGCCGCCTCCTTGGCCATTGACTGCCGGAGAAGCTCAAGAACCTCGGCCGTGATATGGATTGCGTTTTCGATAGCTCCCGACAGTCCATTCACCGACGACGGGTTGAGTTCGTAGAGACTGACCCTCTCCATGAACATGGCGTTGTACGCTTCCCGCCGATAGAGGTGGGCCTGCAAGACGGGAACGCGATTGTTCCGTAACTGGTCTGCGATCTCGCGTTCAATTCGGCGGGTAAATGGCGGTGGATTGGTCCGGTTGAAGACCAGCGAGAAATTGAACTTCTTGCCGGTGTCTTCCTCGTTTTCCTTGATTAGGCCAACCGCGCGCGCCGCCTGCTTAGCGTCCAGCGCTGTCCCTGCCAATGGAATGAGGGTCAGATCGCTCCTGATGATCGCACGAGACGCTAGACGACTTGCCGTGCCCTCAAGGTCCACGAACACGAACTGAGCTTCTGACGCAGCGGCGTTGATCTTGTCCCTGATGGTCGTCTCGGTGACATCGCTGATTACCTTGATCGGAAGGCGACTATTGCCCGACCGCCAATCCGAGATCGGTTTGTTGGGATCGGCATCAATGATCGTCACGGACGCACCCTGCTCAGAAAGGGTCGTCGCCAGCGTGAGTATCGTAGTGGACTTCCCAGCGCCGCCCTTTGGATTTGCAGCACAAACAACTGGCATCGAGAAACCCTTTCCGTTGAAGCTCCTATTACCGCTATCAGAAAGCATGCCAAATGCAATCTACAAGCTAGCTGAATGCTATGGAAATGCTTGCTGCTAGCAAGCTTATCGCATATTGCAATCTGACATGATTGCAAGCTGATAGCAGCATGATTGCTTGGATGTAACGGCCAGAAAATCCTCGCTGCGGACGGCGAGTTCTGTGCGAACAATCCCACGCTCTACGCGATCGCGGACGCTACTGAAGCCTTCGGCGTTGCTCGGTCAGACATCCGCGTCGTCAGCGTCGGCGTCGGAGAGTACCCCGCACCCGGACGCTACACCAGCCTTGCCCATTGGGTGGGATACCTCTTCACCGTCCGTCTGCTGCAGAAGGTCTTGGAGATCAATACCAAGTCGATGCATCAACTTCGGAATGTGCTGTTCAAGGACGTCCCAACCGTCAGAACCAGCAAAACGTACAGCGAGCCGGATATGGCTGCCGACCTCTTCGAGTCAGACCTCGATAAGCTCGAATACGAAACTGATCTGAAAGCGTTCTTATGAGGGACAAGATGGCGATTCCGGAGCGTCAACTAGATACATGGTCAAGTCAGCCCTCGTCCGGTCCATCACGGGACACGTACGGGGCGGTAAGGGAGGTTCTGGACGATCGCGCGTCGCCCTTCGCCTGTAAGCGCCGGGATATCTTCCTGCAGGATTCCTACGGAAACGACACCAATGTCGCCAACGACAGCGATGTTGACGTTGTCTCGCTAACGACCCCGCGTCTTTCTACCACGACGCCAGCACCCTTCCACCGGACCAATACGCTGCATTCGGCCGCACTTACGGTGGAGCGGCGGGCTACACCTATCAACACTATAAGGCCGATGTGACCGCTTGGCTGGTCGCAAACTACGGGCCGGGAGTAGTGCCCGGGAAGAAGGCGATCTTCATCCCGGCTGGAAAAAACAGGCGGGACTGCGATGTACTGCCCGCGATGGAGTACCGCTACTATTATCGCTTCGGCACTATCACAGATCAGTCCTACGCAAGCGGCATATGCTTCTTCATGCCCGACGGAACCCAGATCGTAAACTTTCCAAAGCAGCATTCAGAGAACTGCACAGTCAAGCACCAGCAAACCAAGACATGGTTCAAGCACACGGTGCGTTGCTACAAGAACATGCGAAATTACATGATCGACGGGCCTGCTTCAGGAGGGGATGGCTCCGTCGTATTTCATCGAAGGTATGCTCTACAACGCACCCAACGACATGTTCGGAACGAACTTCCAAGACACGATCGTTGAGACCTTCAATTTCCTTGCCGAGGCTGACCGATCGCAATTCAAGTGCGCGAATGGCATACACCCGCTGATCGGTGACTCCCCGGTAACCTGGCGCGCGGCAAATTGCCAAGCATACCTGGCTGCCGTGAAGAAGCTATGGCAAGGGTGGTCGTAGTCGTTTCGAAATCACCACTACCTCGCGGTTACAGGTCACGTAACCTTGCGAATTGTACGAGGTGAGGCGGGACTCCGAACTGGGCAAAGTTCCTCCGCTCATTGGCAGCGTCAATGTAGTAGCTTACGGTCCAACGCGTCGTGTGCGGATTGATATATTCGAGGATTTCAAAAAGATAAGGCGCATCGACCTCCGCCAGTGAATGTCCAAGCACGCTGATCTCGGATACCTCGGCCAAGTCGTTGAAGAACGCCTGATACTGATCGATAATCCGATCTGTAGGCTTGAATGTCTCGGCGAAGTAGTCGTCTATCAGTCTATAACCTCCTGCAATCCTCACGTCCGTATCCTCGTCGATCTGGGTCGCCAACAGTTCAGTAGCCTGCAGCTGCCAACCGTGGCCCAGGATAATCTGTGAGTTGGCCTCGGAAGACCGGCCATGGATGTGAATGATGTTCGCATCGGGCACTCGATAGAGGCTCTGGAGCGTCGGGGTGTAGTTGAATGACAAGAAACGAGCGCTCGGGTCGATGCATCGAACGGGCACGAAACTGCCCGGCAGCGGCATCGGCAACAATCGAATCCATTCGGCAAACCGGGATCGTAACCTGCTAGACAGACCTTCAACGATCTGCTCGATCTCGTATTCGAAGTCGTGGTGCCCTGAGTCGCTCCAGTCGTCGTCACCATAAGAGGCCAGAAAATTCATTGCATATTCGATCACGTTTTCGGAATCGAACGACCCCAGCCGCTCCTCGAAGCAACTCCAGAAATCCTCGTCAACATAGAGGTATTCACGGATAAAGCGGCTGACGGTGGGATCGACGACTTCGAGATACCGGCCGAAATCGGAGTAGCTTGAGGGAATGCCGTGCGCCAGGTCGAAGCCATTCCCGATTATGAACAATCGTCGTCCCATTTGCCCTCCGCCATATCGGCACAGCCTACCTCTGCGGGCGTAAGGAGGTCAAAGGACACAGAATCGCATCGTGATGCCAACTAACAGATAAAAAGGCGGGTCTAGGACAGGCTTTTCGATGTTCTCCTTGCTGTTGATCAGATGCAACGTCGATACCAGTTTCGGCGTCAACCTAGCAAGACAATGGTGTCAGATTGCCGAAGATCGTTGATGGGCAATCGATGACAGTCCTGCGGTGTTCGCCGAGCAACCGAACATTTACCCTTGTGTCGATAGATACCGCTGCTGGTAGAGATGACGAGCAAGCGTACTCTACGTTCGATCAATGGGGCGACCGGTGTCAGAGTGGAACGAGAATAAGTGGATGCGTGAAGCGATTTGGCTCGCGCACAATCAAGCTTGCTTCTACTGCAAGCGCCCTATCCAGTTCGAAGAGGTGGAAATCGATCATTTCATTAAGCGATCTATGTCTGCCGAGGAATTTGCCGAACTGGTTGCCGAAGGTGCGATCAAGACGGACTTTAATCTCGAATCTCTCGAGAATCTTGTTCCCGCATGCCCCCCGCACAACCGTGATAAGGGCGACCTAAGCCTCGACCCCGACTATGTCGCTATAAGGATGCCAAGGATCGCACGAGCGGCAAACAAGGCGCGGCTGGAACTGGATAAATCCCGCAACCATTGGAATATGGAACGCATCTGCCGCGAAATATTCAAGGCCGAAGAATCTGGGAATTTCTCGTTGGATGACGTTGTTGCGCGATCGCGCGCCCAACGCGAACGCTCGCGTATATATGAGCTGCCCGCCCTTCCGGAGTTGATAGACTCCTCCAAACCTCCGCGCCCCGAAATCCTGATTACGAGCAGGGCATCGATCGCGCTCCGCCAAGAACGGATTGCGGTATCGGATTTGGCAAAACGGATCGTGCGCCGTCACGAAGATGCACGCGTCGTTGTTGTCGATGGTATGCGTTTGATCCAATTCCGGCTCCCAGGTCAGTTGCGTATACTGGTGCAAGCCCGAGACGACGTAATGATCATTCACGACGTTATAACCAAGCGTTCGCGATGGAATGATCGCTAGCGAGTGACTGGCGAACCCTGCAGCTACCGACACGGTGCTTTAAATGAATACTTCCGAAGTGCTCGTCCGTCGTGCTCAGGTCGTCAAGGTGCACCTGGACGCTCTCGAACAGCTCTTAGCCAACCCGACGCCGGGAATCTCCGAAGCCATCCGCGCGAGTATATCGCTTCGATTTCTGTTTGATCGAGCGCTTGGCCAAGTCGCGCACGAGTTGGGATACAAGATTACGATCAGAGCGCCGATCGTACAAAACATCCCAGTTGGGGAGGCGTTGCTGTTTGCCTGTGGCGGATACGACTTGGGCCTTGGAGTCGTAAAGCCGCATTACGCCTACCGAGAGCCAGGGCACACAAGTCCTCATCGCCAGCAATTCGAGAGGTTGATGGCGAACTCTCCGAGCGTGCATTCATTCGCGGATGTAAAACTCAAGGCGTTTGAGGAGCAGACTTGTCTAGCCATGCTTGGGCTGCCGGTTACGCGTCATAGTGTCATCCGTTACGTGGCGAATAAATGTGGCGGCGCGCACCATCACGACAATGCTGCCGATTTTGAGGAAATAGAGATGCGGTTAACGCAGGTAGGTCATTCTTTGCGGGTGAACGGAACGGGCCTTTCCGCGGTCTTTCTCGAGACTGTCGGAACGGCATCTCTTCTTTTGGCATCAAGCAGTATCGACGAGCTGCGGAAAGCGTTGACGTAGCGCGGCATAGGACGGATGCGGTTCTGGGCTTGGTGGGCTGCCGTTCTAGAGTGTCGACGCCGCACTTCCTAGAAGTATCTGAATCAAGAACCCGTTGAGGTCCTCATCCGAGGTTTCAAGTGCCTCACGGAACGGGCTTGTATCCTCGATGTAAGCCTCAAACACGGCACGACAGACCCGGTCGATGCCCTTGGAAATCTGCTTGAGTTGAGCCACCTCGTTTGGCTTGAAGGTTGCTCCATGAACCGCCTTGGAGCGGAAGCCATATGCCTGCTTTACAAGCTTATAGGTAGTGATGCGGTCGTCTCCCGGCGGATGAAGTACCGCTGCTACGCGCTCGGACACTTGATGGCTGAGTTCCTGCTGCGACGTCGACACTAGCGCCTCAAGGCCCGAGCAATATTGTGCGATCTTCAAAGCGACGTCAGGAATGCTTCGAGCCGCGCCAATGAAATACTGGAATCGGCTGAAGCGCTCAGAACCCTTCTGGAGCGAGGTAGGCGAGTCATTTTGTCTTATGTAGAGTGGCAGCTGCGGCGTTTGGATGCTACGAGCGATCCGCAATTCCTCAATAGAAAACGGGACTGCTCGGAATGACCCGTCTGCGGAGGAGTTGCGCGACGCCCAAGTATTGGTGTGGACCATGATGCCTCGGTCGGGCGGAGCTGCAATCCACGTTCGATCAAACAGGCTGGCATTATCCTTCACAAGCCAAAGACCAAGTTCCAAGCTTTTCAGTCGAAGCATGTCCTTGATTAGCGCTTTCTCTAGGAATGTGCCGAGATCAACTTCATCGCCCTCCGTGTCACTGGATCGATAGACCACAGCTTTCGCTCGATCCGCCAGATACCTGGCCTCCACACTTCCCAGGGCGTTCCCGAACCGCTCGAGCAGCGCGGTGATGCGCGATCTGTCCCTCGTGATGTAATAGTCATCTGCAAACCGCTCCCCACGGCCCGAGATCATCGGCAACTCGATCTGGTCTAGGCCGCATAGGAACGTTGTTTTCAAGCGCAAGGTTCTGGCTCAATCCGAAAGTGTACAGCAAGGAACGTTAGGCTGTTCTTGCAGAGTCGCGGCACGAATGTCTCCCTTCGCCGGCAAGCGACGGTGTTTGTTCGCAAATTCACTACCACTATTCGAAAACATGTTAGTATTTACAAGTGCATCTTGTGCAACCACTGATCTTAGTTAGCGTGTTTCGGCAACGATTCTGGCCGGGGTGCAATGTCGCTAGACGAATATCCGAAACTCAAGACGTCCGTACCGGGTCAATATCTCGGATATGGCCTTCAGCCGGTTCGCCTTTGCTACTATCTGATGAGTGTTGCTAACGGCTGTCGGGTGTCGCTCGAGCAGCTTGATGACATTGCCATTCATGATGCGTCCGGCGGGCTGATCTTGGAGCAATCGAAAAGCGCGTTATCTGGCAATCCCGCCTCCGACAAATCGGCGGAACTCTGGAAGACACTCGCGAATTGGGCCTCACTTCCAAGCTCGCTTTTTGACGCTACTACCGCGTTCCGGTTCTACGTCACTCCGCTGAAACTCGGTGACCTCGTCCACGCATTGCATGACGCCAACGACCCTGCAAAGGCTGTGGCGCTGCTGAAGAAGTTGAAAACAAAGTCTTTCAGAGGCAAGAAGGGTATCGGCGTCGAACCACTGATAAGCAAATTTCTAGACGCCGGCGAAGAGGCCTGCCTCAAGGTAATACGGCTCTTTGAGTTGCAAAGTGAGGAAGACCCGATCGACGCGATCCGGGAAAAGCTGCTTGTGACCCTTCCGGAAGAAAGTCTGGAACAGTTCTGTGCTGCAGCCATCGGCATGGCAAAGACCGACGTCGAAAGTCTCATCCGGAAAAAGAAGGCACCGATCCTAGACGCCGTGGCGTTTCGACGGAAGCTAAGAGCGTTCATCAGAAAACATGATTTCTCCAAGCTTCTCGTCCCAGCAGCGGACGAGCCCGCGCAAAACCAGATTGCCGATCTCCTCAGCCGCCAGCCGACCTTCGTGCGCCAACTTGCTGCGGTGGAGGCTTCGGAGAACCTCATGACGATGGCAGTTAGCGATTTTCTTCGGGCGATGGCGGACAAAGTCGCTTGGGCGGACAATGGTAGTATTGTCGACAGCAGTCTCGATGAACTCGACCAGTCGCTCATCCGTCATCACGCTATGACTTCCGACGAGCTTTCGGATACTCACGGACATCTCGATCCTCCGCAGCGGGGCAGGCAACTTTATCGCCGGTGCGCTGATCTAAAGATGCCATTGGAGGGCCAGACCCTTCCCAGCTACTTCGTTGCTGGAGAATACAATTGCCTGGCCGACGATCGTAGAGTCGGCTGGCACCCAGATCATCAGACGTTGTTCCCCAAGGGGGCACCATGATGAATGCCCCTCTATCGACGGTGGCGCTGGTCCAAAATCCAGCGCTGGGAGCGCTGCTGCTTTGGCGGTTCGGAAAATCCTATCAGGAAGAGCGGTTGGTCGAACCTGCTCAGTTGCAGGCGTTCTTCGTAGTGCTCCCACTACTGTACCATGCACCCACGCTGAACCGCATCCGCTCGACCTACGAGTCGTCCGGTCTCTCGCAGTTCACAAAAAAACTGAGCGAGGAGCGCGAGCTTCTTATCTCGGTGCAGGAGCGTAGCCTGAAGATGCGCGAACTGACGCTCTCCTCGATAGGAGCGGCAATCTCCAGTGGATTGATGACCCTTTCCTACGACACGGGAAGGCTTCGGAGTAACGAAGCACGTCCCCCGAGACCGCCCGAACGGCTGAAGCACCACGTTGCCGGAGCAGACAAGCTCGGTCGGTGGTTCGGTAGGCTGTCGCTCGATCAGGCCTTCGCACTTTTGTGGGTGGAACCCTAGCCATGCATTTCCAGATTCTAAGTTTGATCCTGTGGCCTAAGGCCGATCATCAGCCCCGTGTCCTGAATTTCGAACGTGGGATGGTGAACGTGATAACGGGCGCGTCCAAGACTGGTAAGTCAGCGGTAATCCCGATCATCGACTACTGCCTGGCGTCAGGTAAATGCAGCATCCCGGTCGGGACGATACGGAAGACGTGCGAATGGTTCGGGATTGTAGTTGATACGCTGGAAGGCAAGAAGCTGTTGGCCCGACGGGAGCCTGGCGAAGCGAAGCAGACTGGAGATATGTATCTCCTCGAAGGCGACGATATCGAAATTCCCTATCGGATCGTGGAAAAGAACACCACGGCGGACATCGTTAAACGGAAACTCGGTGAGCTGTCCGGCCTTTCGCGTCTCCGAATAAATCCCAACGTGGAGGCGGCCTACCAAAGCCGCGTAAGCTTTCGCGATCTCATGGCCTTCAATTTTCAGCCTCAGTACATTGTCGCCAACCCGCTTGCCCTCTATTTCGGGGCTGACACGACCGAACACCGAGAGAAGTTGAAGGCCATCTTCCCCTACGTTCTCGGTGCTCTGACTCCAGAAATGGTAGCGGCGCGATGGGAGATTGACCGACTTCAGCGACTTCTTCGGCAGGCCGAATCCGCTCTTGCCACTGTCAAGAAAGCCGTGCGTGCCTGGCAAGCAGAAACCAGCGGATGGCTTAGACAGGCGCTCGAGCTTGGCCTTCTGCCAAAGGCGACGAAAATTCCCGAGGATGATCCGAACCAAACGATTGACCTCCTGCGCGAGGCGACCCGCGCCGACACCCGAACGTCATTCGCAACCGTGGACTCCATCGATTCATCGCTGCGTCAGCTAGAGGTCTTGCAAAACCGGGAATCGGAAACCGCAGCGAAGCTCTCCGTCCTCCGGCAACACCTCGCAGAGGTGGAACGCCTCGTAGACAGCAGTAGAAAGTATGGCGGCGCAATCCGCATCCAGAAGGACCGACTGGACATCGCGGCTTGGCTCAAGTCCAGAACGGAAGTCGCGGATGATCCGATAGCCGCGTTGGGTGATGGTCGCGAGAAGATTGACGCGCTGGTGCAAGCGCTGGCGGGGATCGAAATCCAGTTACGCACGCAACCGAGCCTGTCCGACACGTTCGACAAGGAACGTCTGCGGATCAGGAAGGACCTCGATGATGCAACGAAAGCCTTGGCCTCCGTTCGCCAAGAGATCACGATCCTCGAACGTCGATCGGGCGAGGTCAGGGAGGCAACGTACCGAAGGGATCGGGTCGAGCGCTTCCTCGGCCGTCTGGAACAGGCGCTTGAGACGTTCGAGCGCGCCGAGGACGGTGGCGCGCAGGCCGAAGAGATCGGCCGGCTGGCGGACTTAATCGACGAGCAGAAAGCCATTTATTCTGAACGGCAGGTCTACCAGCGTACGGACAACGCGCTCCTGTACGTCGCGAAAATTGCCGCCTCGATCCTCCCCAGGCTTGACGGCGAATGGCCGAACGCGCCGATTGAGGTTTTGATCGATGACCTGACTGTCCGCGTCGTACATCCCGACCGCAAGGACTACCTTTGGGAGATCGGTAGTGGCGCGAACTGGCTTGCCTACCACATCGCGGTGACCCTATCGCTCCAGCGTTTCTTCCGTGAGCTTCCGGATCATTGTGTCCCGGGCTTCCTGATTTACGACCAACCGAGCCAAGTCTACTTTCCATCGGGCTTTGACAAACCGGGGCGGGAAGCGCCTGGTCGGACACGCGATCAGGATATTGCCGCAGTGCGAGGAGTATTCGCGGCCATAGCCGACGAGATCGTGTTAGCAAAGGGCCAGCTGCAGGCCATTGTTTTGGACCATGCGGGCGCTGACGTCTGGGGTGAGCTGGTTGGGGTGGTGCCTATCGCCGACTGGCGAGATGGTGACGCCCTCGTCCCAGATTCATGGTTGGTTCCTCCGAGCTAAACCCAAGCCCCAGGCTAAAACTCATTTGATTTTGTTATTTTCGTTAGCCTTCTCAGATTTTCTCTGGGGCTTGGCTCGATCGCCGATGCCGTGGACGATGATCGTCTTCCAGCTCACGTCAACTGTAACAGGTGTTCCACTCCAACGTAGGCCTCCTCGACCTAATCTGTGATCGACTTTCCATGGACGAACAACAGGAGTTTCTCTATGGAAAGTACATTGGATGTGAGCAATGTCGTCTCGCAGTCGGTACGCTACAGAATTTGTACACCACTCTCGCCCAAAAACCGGCTTGGCGGGTTTCCGAAATAGTCTGGTTCGTACATGTACATCAGTAGCTTCTCTGCCCTTGTAACCGAGACGTAGAATTGGCGCTTCTCAGCCTCGATTTCACTTGCGGTCTTCGCTTTATAGAATGGCATTGTTCCCTCGCGAACTCCAATAACCGCCACAGCTTCGAATTCACGGCCCTTGGACTCGTGTATCGTCATGAGCCGTAGCGCTTTCTCGGGGCTGGCAAACATTCCGAGGTCTTCGATCGAGATGTTGTCGACATCGATCTTATTGTGGCGCATATCCGCAATCATCTCGTCCACAGACGATGCGAACCGATTGACATCGCGCGGACCGATCCATGAATCTCTCGCTAGAAGAGTGCCAGCAGCAGCGGACATTTCTCGGAGCCAAACCACTCCATCGAGTTCCGTGGCAAGATCATTCGCTGTCCGAACGAGAGCTGAAATCGTTCGACGCCCCTCATAACTGAAGACATCAAACCTGCTTTCACCTGTGATTTCCTGCAGTGCGTGGAAAACAGCGCGCTCGATCTGCCTGACGTTGAACTTGGGACCGTCGATGACTGCGCCGCCGAGTTGCTCAGCAACTGTAGCGAATAAACGCGACCGGCGATACGGTCGTGCGCCGGGTCCTACGATCGGAATGCCGTATTCGCGCAAGGCCCTGGATATCGGATAGAGCGCATTCCAACTCTTGGCCAGGACGGCTGATCGACCAAGTCTTAGCTTCATCCTGTTGATGGCGGGGATGAAGTCCTCAACGATAGCGTCGAAGCTCTTTTTCCCCGATACGAGGTGAACCGGTTCGGCGCAGTGTCTGCTTTCGCCTTCGCTGGTCATTGCAGGCACGCGTGGGAAAAGGCGCTCTCCATGCACCACAATGGCGGGGCTGGACCGAAAATTCCACGACAGCGACAGGTCGCGTCTTGCGCCTATTTCGTCTGCAAACGGGTCTATCAGCTCCGGCCTTGCCCCAGCGAATCCGAAAATCGATTGCGACGGGTCGCCAACCAGAAAGAACGTCGATTTGCTCTGAGCATGGAGAAGTCGGAGGATTTCGACCTGTATTTCGGTCGTATCCTGGAACTCGTCAATCAAGAACGATCGAAATTTAGTTGCAACGGAGTTCGCAATAGATGCGTCGTCTCTCAGCAGGCAATATGTCCTGTAGAGGATCGACGCAAAATCGATGTAGCCGGCGGCTTGGCAATAGCTCACGAAGTGCGGGGCGGCCTTGGCTATCATGTCGTCTTCAAGGGCGGAGCCGATAAACTGACCCGCCGCATTGAGACCGATTTGACCAAACCGCTCGTATTCTTGGAAGGTTAGATCATACCGCCCTACCTTCTCGGCGGACTTTTCCGCAATTTCCGTGAAGACGGGATTGTCTGAGGTGAGCACCTTCATCGAGCCGCGGAAGCCTGCTACTCGAGAGGCGAATGGGCGCAATACCTGGTGTAGGCAAAAAGCGTGTATGGTGGAAACGGTGTAGTTTCTGCTGTCATCGGGAGAAAGATAGGCTGCAGCACGGATGTCTATCTCGCTAACGGCGGCGTTTGTATACGTGATACAGGCTGCTGAGAACGGAGTGCCTCGAAGTGCGTCGACTTCCTGAATGAGCCGCGCGACTATCGTCCTGGTTTTTCCACTCCCGGGGCATGCCTTCAGGAGAAGATTTCCAGAGTGTTCGACAGCTTCCCGTTGCTGCGGCGTCAATCTCATTCGAGGAGCCACTTCACGGCAGCCTCGACGTAATCCGGAACAACTGCATTTTTCGGAACGTTCTCCGCTGCCGCTTGAGCAAACCGAGCCTTGCCGAACCTTTTCGCAGTGTTGAGAACGCTTTTCGCTAGTGCCTCCGTTGCACCGGTCGTCGCGTTCCGTAGCTTTTTAGATACAATCGGGGCACCAACTTTTCCGGCGGCGTCCGCCAGCATGCCAAGGTTTGGCGTGAGCGTTATCTCTCTCTCGAACGTGGTCTTTCCAAGGAACACCTTTACGTAATCGCCGGAGAGCTTCGTGACATCTTCCTTTTCAGGCAGGTCCAGCTCTTCACCATCTTCATTGCCATCGACGGGCGGCTCTTGATCCGCGTCGGCCACGATCGCGCATTTTTTGTGAATCCCCTTTTCGGAAAACAGTCTCGAAAATGCACCGAAATGAACGCCATGGATCGCCACGACGGAAATGCCGACGCGATCGAGGTCAATTCCCATAGCTGACTTGATCAATGGTGGGAGAAGGAAAGCCTCTGCGGCACCCTCGACCAGCATGACACGTCGCGCGAAGAGCAGATTCGATTTCGTGGCGTCGAGATATCTTTCAAGGTCCGCGACATCTCCGGCCGTAAGGTCATCGTTTGCCGCTACGGTTGATGCCTGCGGTGCGGATTTCCCGACGTTTGTAAGCAATACAAACGAATTCAACGGCGCTTTTGATGCCACCTGTGTACTGTGCGTGGTGACGATTGACTGAAACGGCAGCACCCGCAAAGCATCTAACAAGACCATCTGTAGTTGTGGGTGCAGGTGAGCTTCCGGCTCTTCGATGAGTATCAGCTCCCCGGCCGCCTTGCCCTCGGCAGCACGCCTGCGAAACTGCTCTATCAGAATGGCCATATACAGAACGTTGTTCATCCCCAGGCTATTGCGCCGGGGCTCAAACGACATCATCGCAGGGCCGCTCAGCAAAAGCCGGATGTTTCTCAGAATCGACTGGAATGTCGGTGAACTGAGGCCGAGGTTGACGTCTAGGCTGAACGCCTCTCCCGTCACGTCCTTCAATGCGGCGTCGATCGCCCCGGCCACGTCCGTGACAACCGGTGACTTCTCAATCCCGTCGTTGGCTGCTTTTATCGCTGCGATGAGAGCAGCCTGTTCGGCTGGCGGTACCTTGCTTGCCGCGATCAGTCTGATCAAGGGAGACTTGCGCATGTCGGCGAGGTCGTGCTCCACATCGCGTAGCGCGTGCAGAAATACGACGCGATAGGCTTGGAGGTATTGAAGTCCGACCGAGCGCGCTCCGATATCGTCGTTTTCGACGTTCCACTCAATGGCGGTCAAATCGACGCCTGGGTCTCCGCCACCAAAAAGTTCCCAGCTGAAGTCGTCCAAAACCAGAGAGCCAAGTACTCTCGCGCCAGTGAGGAGGTCCTCTCGTACTGTCGCTCGCGGTCTGAACCTGTAGAAAATTCTGGCGCGCCCGTCGCCCAATTGTGTTCCGTGGAGCATGGCGACTTCGTTGTCGTTAGCTTCATATCCGGTGAACTCGACACCAATCAGGACCTGGAAAGGATTCGATTGGTCGATGTCACAATGGACGTCATCCTTTTGCAACGACCGAAACGATGACGACAGATCGACGTCAAGGCACAGGCGCAGTGCCTGTATGAGCGCCGACTTGCCGGAACTGTTTTCTCCGATGATACAGGTAGCTTTCTCAGCGATCGCTACATCGACAAAGTCTAGCGCCCGATACCCCTTAACTACAATGCGACTCAGGTGCATGTTGAAGCCTCCAGTTGTAGAGCTATCACAATTTTCGACCTTGTGCAGCTTTCCATCTTCGAGGTGTTGTACCGACTCAATCGCGTTATCAGGCGGTCGTCGAACCACAGTTGCAGGCTTGTCCGTCGCTCGGAGCACCCCAAGGGCTTCGACGGAAATCCCGTCATCGGTAGTGACATCGATCGCCTCAGATCGGCGATAATGAGCGTCCAAGACCGGACGTAGTTCGAATGGTGCCCTGACGAGCCAGTCTGCGAGTGTAGAGCGGTCAAGATTGACGCCCTGTCGGCTCATGATCTGGGTCTGCCGATAGAGTGGTAGGTGATCGGCGTATTAGGACACCAGCACATGAGCGATTGTCGCCTCTGTCGGCTACCCGGCCCGGATCAATCGTGCAAGCTCTGGAGCCTGGGCCACGCCGTCGGTGGAGGCACGGCAGGCATTTTTTTGGACGACGGGTGACGATGACTTATCCTGCCAGAAGGCTGGTGATCTAACCTATTTCATTCCCAGATAAGGAAGGTCCCAAGCCTGATAGATGATGACCGCGAGGGTCGTCAGGCCGGGAGATACCGCGAGCGCTATGACTGTTGCCTGCGCGACAAAGCTTCTGACGCTATAAAAGAAATTCACAATCCTACATTTGGACTTAGCCCGCGACCACGTATTGAGCGTGAAATCTACCGCGGAATGGTTGACGTTGGTCAGGATGTTCTCCTGTTCGTACTCCTCGGCGGCGTTGGCCAAAATGTCCAACGATGGCTGTGGGCTGGCCAGTTCCCGTTCTAGCTTTCGCATGAGCGCGGTGGCTCTGAGGGCGCTGTCGTGAAGCTTTGCAGCCAATAAACCGCGGCCGAGAGCGTACTCAAATAGGGTGATCGCTAGGATAGCGACGGATGACATGGTCGATACGATACCCAGCTTGCGCGTAATTGTTTCGTCGATGTTGGGGTAAGCCAAGAAGATGACCGAGACCCAGATTAGAACAACAGCGAGAACCGACTGGATGAAGAGGCTGGCTCGCTCTTTGAGTACCAGGAGCCTCGCCGCCGTGAACCGAGCGCCCCTGGTACCGGCGATGACGCGATCCGTTAGGTATTGATAGTATTCGAGTGTCTTCGGGGGGGTATTCGGAGAAGTCGTCGGCATGCTGGTTGGGGTCGTGGTCATTCGCTGGCCTCAATATATGTCGGGATCGACGTGTCGGATTTCGATGTCGTCGAAATCCGACACGTCCAACTCGTTTTCGGGGTCCGAGGTGAACTCGTTGTGAGCTGTGCGAGCCAAGATCAAACGCGACAGGCGGTTCTCTCTCTCGCGCTCGGTCAGCACCTGCGACAAGTCCCTTCGCTCGTTCGTCATGTCAAAGAACGAAAGCTGCTCATTCAGGAAAAGCCTGTAGAACTGGTCGTTCTCCCCATAACGATCGTCTGTCCACTGGCTCTTTGCCGCCTCGTAGCCGTAAAGAAACATGTTCGAGCGGAGGCCGTCGGCGTTTGCGTAAGACTTCCAGTATGACGTGTCGATCGCGCCATCGATCAATCCTTCGTTCTCTGCGTGCGTAACTAGGATGGCAAGCATCGGATTCGGCATGCGAAGGCACTTCGTAAGCGCCTCGGCCTTAATCTTAATATTGAGGCGACATGCCAGATAAAGGAGCCAGAGAATTTCGCCCGTTCTCTGGTGCGCCCCCAGCATCGGCAGGCGAGAAGCGATGAAGTCGGACAGGGCAGCCAGGTTCAAATCGCCGCGCGCGTCATGACGGAGCAGGAACGCTTCAACAAGAGTATCCACCAGAGTGGTGTTTTTCCGATACGATGAAACGATGTGATCTTGGAGGAAGTCCCAATCATTACTTTGCACGAAAGCGGTCCGGCAACTCGACATGGCGAATTTCTCGACGTTCAAATTGCCGTGTCGCTTGCTCATATCGTGAACAATGTAGAAAAAACGCTCGAACGAGGCTTTATCCGGCTTCCTGGGAGGCAGGTGAGCCCGCATGAAATCCTGCCAGCCCACATATGCGAGATGGTTCGTCGGCTCGATTGAGGTTTTCTCCTTGCCAATATCGAGTTCGAATTCGGCTGCAGCGCGCCGGACTTCCGCGATTATTCGATGCCCCTCTTCGATTGAGTTGCAACCGAAAGTGAAATCGTCGACGAACCGTGAGGCGTCGCCCTTCTTCATTGCCAAGGCGTCGTCAATTGTCTTGTCGATGCGCGATGCGACTACCTCGGCGAGGATTCTTGAAGTGTCGGGACCGACGGGTAGGCCCGTGGTCTGCCCGCCTTGTGCATTCCGAACCAGCAACCCGAGTTGGTTGCCGAATAGAGTCGGCCTGCTCGTGGTATCTGTTGTCTTACCGTGCACAGCCCACGGTATCGATCCTGTGTACACCGAGTGGTAGAAAGCACGTACGTCGGTGGTGACAGTATATTCGAACCGCGGTGACAACTGAGATGTAAACTCGTCGCGCCGAGCGAAGACGGGGCGGCGTAGTGCTCGCTGTCCGCCCCAATCGAAAATCGATTCCGACAGAGAATAGTTTGATTGGTGCTCCACTGCTTGGAGCGCACTATAGTGCTTGGCAATCAAAGCAGACGTAAAGAGGTGAGAAATCGGATTTATCACCGAGTGAAGGCGATCTGTGTTGTTGAAGCGCGGGTAATAAAATGTGGCCTTCTCGGACACAAACCTCTGATAGGCAGGTCTCCCCTTGATTTTTGGCAGCTGTCTTATTTGTTTGAGCAGTGAAGCTCCCTTAGCGCCAAAGCCCCGAGCCGAGAAGCACGGAGGCAATTCGGGTGCGAAGTACCCGTAATCCAACAACCTTCGGAACCGCTCAGCCTCCGACCTGATTTTTGCCACGGCGATCTCCCTCAACCCAGTATGGTATCTCTAAAGCCACTGCTGGTTGATTTGGCAAGAGGGCGATGAGCCGATGAGAATAACTTCTTAGCCAGACACTCCAAATCTGCTGAGTCGTCCGCAGCCCGGCCCGCAGTCGGTTCAACAATGCCAGCTCACGCCACACATGTTGTAACGAGATCGGGCTCTCCTATGGTAAGGCCCTTGAGGAAATCATGAGCAAAGCCCGCATCTGATCGCCGCCGTTCTCGGCAGTGAGGCCATTTTTTTTGGAAACCTCACTGATTGCTATCGCCGCGCTCGTTTAACTGAGAACGGAAGCCGAAGCCGCAGCAAGGAACGACTGTTCCACACGGGCGATGCTCGTCACAACTACTCGTCTTGTTCGAGATGATTGCCAATCGGCACGGCGGCTTTGTTTTGGCGATTTCGTCGCGTCAATTAGGGCGAATAGTATTCAAGGCCGAAAGCATCGGGTCATTCGGCATTCGTTGCTTTCCAGGTAAGCCGCTCGGTGATGTAGCCATCCCAACACCGGTCAGCTGGCGGGTGCCCGACCTGAGAGATCAGAATGGTGTCCACGAGAGGATTCGAACCTCCGACCCCAGGATTCATACCACTTCGGCTTTAGCCGCCGTCCTAGGACGTTCGTGGTCTGGACTGTCCCTTCACCGTGAGCCTTTCGACTTTTAGGTGCTGCCCATCCAGTCTCTACACCTTCACCAGGTTTCCCTGGAGCTTGGCTCGGGATTGGCATGCTGAGAGTTCAGCGAAGCGTTCCCCGACTTTGAGCAGATCGACTACACCCTTTCGATGTGCAGCCCCCAATTTACAACTAGGAATCCTGTGCTCTATCCTACTGAGCTACGTGGACAAACCGATCATTTCCTGGAGGTTCGTACCCGATGCGGCCAGGAATATCAACACCAAGATCATCACTGCGCTAGGGGACTTAACCGCCTTTGTAAGTTACCAAAAAAAGCCGGCCGACATTTATCGACTAAGCCAACGCGACCAATTTCGTTTCGCGGTGACGAAGTTCGTGACCAATGCCTCCACGTCGAACAAGAAGTCCGAAAGCAAAATTGGGTCGCTGCCATCGACTTCGTCGGCGTCGAGATGTTCGTTCATCCAGGAACGAGGTCTCCGCTCCCGCAAGTATGTTCTCGGGTCCCTGAAGTTTTCCATGGCCTCCAAAATTCCGCCAAGGTCCGCACAGGTGTCCTCGAGATAGTCGCTATCTATTGCGTTCAGCGTCATCTGGTGGCCGGGTCCGGCTATCGCGCGCCGGAGAAGCTGCATAGCCTGATGCCCATCCTCATGCATTGCCCAAGATTGGATTCCATTGCGAGCAAGCTCATCGTCGGAAAGGTCTAGCAGCGTCTTTGTGATGAACGGCGGATAGGCGTTCGCGACCGGTTGGAAATCCGATTCCGCGATGGCCCTGTCCCAGAGTTCAAGGAAGCTGTCCAACTGGCTCTCTCTTCCGAAAGAGCCCACATAGCTGCGCAGGATTGAAAGTGGGCGTCTCAATGAGACATCATGATGAATCTGATCCGCTACCGCGAGCATACTTTTCCCCTCTTTGCCAAGAGCTAGCCAGCAATAGGAAAAGGCCGGACGAAGTCGTCGGTGTCAACAGATACCGTCGCAGCGAGCTTCCTGAGCGAACCGGGAATGCTAGCAGTCACCGAAACCCATAATGCAAATGGGTTTCATTCGACCGGTAGATGATTTAGCCGTTACGACACTCTCGTCATGCCAGAAACTAGGCTTCTCGGAAAACAATCGACGTCGGACTGCCAACCCTGACTTCTTGCCCCCCTCTTGCTAATGATCCATCTTCGTTCCGCCGGAAGGGCACAATCATATCGCTGTCCTCATTCGCGACGTAGAGCCAGCATTGATCAGGGTCCATGGCGAAGAAGCGCGGTGTCTGGCCTTCTGAGCATGTCCAGTGGCTTGCTGTCAGCTGTCCGTTGAAAGCAACGGAGAACGTCGTGATTGAATCATGGCCTCGGTTCGAAGTGTATAGGTGCCGGCCGTCTGCGCTGATCTCAATCTCTGAGGCTCGGCTGTTACCGCAAAAGTTTCGTGGAAGAGCGGACAACACGTCTACGCTGGTCAGCACACCCTGTCGGTCGTCAAAGTCATAAGTGGTGACGGTGGAGTCCAGTTCGTTCAACACATACGCTTTGGGCAATGTCGGATGAAATGCGATGTGTCTTGGCCCGGCGTTCTCGCGGGCCGGTTCGCGATGGACGATGCTAAGATGACCGGAAGCCTCATCGAGCTTCAAAACCGTGACCTGATCATTTCCCTTCTCCGGCACAACGATCCATTTGCCAGAGGGCGAAAAGGGCGAGTGGTGCGGGCGGCCGTAGTCTTGTTCGAGCTTATGGGGGCCGAGAGTGCCCTTTAATTCGCAGAGGTCAGCGATTGCAGAGAGGCTTCCGTCTTCACTGACAGGTAAACTTACCAGGCTGTCGGTCTTGTAGTTCGGAACGACAAGCCAGCGATTGGTATGGTTCAGAGCGAGATGGACTGGATTTCGCCCGCGCGTCGACTGCTTTCCGGTGGCCTCGATCCGGCCGTCCGGCGAAATGGCATAGGACGTTACAAGATCGAGGTCGCCATGAACGGAATAAAGAACGTCCAACGTTGGGTGGAGGGCAAGAAACGATGGGTTTTCTTCCGTCGGCAGAACCTGAAGGAGAGACCAGCTTCCAGTCGAACTATCGACCTTGTAGACGCTAATGCCTTCCCCGCGAGCGTTGCGCTCACGGGTCGTTCTGCAGCCGACGTAGGCAAAGAGGGTCATGCCGTCCTCGTGCTCGATGTTTCAGGAAGGACCGGACCCTCGATGGTGATCTGTATCTCGCCCGCGAGCACGGCGCGCGCTCTCTCGCGGTCCAGCTTGCCTTCCCACTGAGCAACGAAGACGGTTGCGACGGCATTGCCGATGAACGAGGTGACTGCCCGAGCTTCGCCCATGAAGCGGTCAACGCCGATCAGAAGACCGATAGCGGGAAGCGGGATGGTGCCCACGCTGGCAAGTGTCGCAGCTAAGGCCACGAAGCCGCCACCCGGCACACCGCTCATCCCCTTCGAGGTGAACGAGCCGATCAAAAGGATGACGATTTGTTGGGTGGGCGTCAGCTCGATGTTGAGAGCCTGCGACAGGAAGACGACCGCCATGGTCAGGTAGATGCAGACCCCGTCTATATTAAAGGCATAGCCTGTCGGGGCGACGAGCCCGACGATCGTCTTGTCACAACCCATCTGTTCGAGCTTCTGCAGAAGACGAGGCAGAGCTGGTTCGGCACTGCCCGCGCCAAGGACGATGACAATCTCGTCTTTGAGGAACACGACCAGACGCCAAATGCTGACCCCAGCGTAACGGGAGACTGCCCCGAGGACGACAAAAATGAATATCCCGCAGGTGATATAGAAGGCGATCATCAGCTTTAGATACGGCAACAGGCTTCCTGCGCCGAACTTGCCGATGGTGAAAGCCATCGCGCCGAAAGCACCAAGGGGTGCCAGATACATCAGGAAGCCGACAATCTTGAAGAAAAGATCGGACACCTGTTCGATAACCCGGGTAAGCTCGTCGCTGGCACGACCGGCGCGAGCCAAGGCGCATCCGGTCAGCACCGCGATGAACACGACAGGCAGAATTTCGCCATTTACGAACGCGGACACGAAGGTGTCAGGAATGATCTTGAGGAAAAAGTCTACGAGGTGCTGGGATTCCGCAGTCTTCGCGAATCCCGCAACAGCATCGGCATTGAGCGATGAGGGATCGATGTTCATCCCCTTGCCGGGCGCAATGATGTGCGCGACGATTAGGCCGATGAACAACGCAGCGGTTGTCAGGACTTCAAAATAGACGACGGTCGTGAGACCGACACGTCCCAACGCCTTCATATCGGACATTCTGGCAATGCCGATAACGATGATCGTGAAGATCACCGGCGCGACTACCATTTTCAGTAGCTTGATAAAGCCGTCACCGAGCGGTTTGAAGTCCACACCGAGAGATGGAAAGTAGTGACCGACAAGAATGCCGAGCACAGCGCCGATGATAACTTGAACATAAAGGGGTTTTAGGTAACGGGCAGAAGCCATGACGAGCCTCCCAGACTTTGTCGTAGATTGGCTTTTAGGATATTAAAATGCAGTTGTGAAGCCTTTAACTGTTAATGCGACAAAAAGTAATTGGTTTTTCGTCGCCGTCGGCTGCAAGCGAGCATTGGGCGTGGCCGTCTGATTAGTCACGCCCGCGGATGCATCCGTCCAATATCATTGGCAAAATGCCTCCATGACGGAGGGTCTCGACCTCGGCCTCGGTTTCAAGTGCGGCCCGCGCTTCCAGAACTTCAACTTCGCCGGTCGCTCGGCGAAGTTCCACCCGGATCGCGGACCGCGGTTCGAGTGTGGATTTGTCGAGATCGACAAAGACTTTGTCTCCGGGACAGACGTTCAGACCGCGGCCGTCTTGGTTGATCCTAAGCGGGAGAATGCCCATGCCGATCAGGTTCGACCGATGTATCCGCTCGAAACTGACAGCAAGAACGGCCTTCGCGCCCAAGAGCGCGGCCCCCTTCGCAGCCCAATCACGGGACGATCCCATCCCGTAACACTCCCCTGCGATGATAACGACGTTTTCGCCTGCGTTTCGGTATGCCTGAGCAGCGTCCCACAATGGCATCACCGTCGCCGAAGGAACATGGAGAGTCGATCCAGGCGGCAGATCGGGGGCCAGTTTATTTCGCACGGTCTTGTTAGTGAACAGGCCCCGGACCATTGCTTCCCAGTTCCCTCGCCGGGATGCGTAGACGTTCAGATCGTTAGGGTCCTCACCCCGAGCAGCGAGATAGCCCCCCGCGACGCTCTTCTTCGGTATAGCGCCGGCCGGTGAGATGTGGTCGGTCGTGATATCGTCACCGAGCACCAGAAGGGGCGTTGCCTCGAACGCTTGTTGCCTTTCGCGATCAGAGAGCCGTGCAAACGGTGGCCTGCGGATATAAGTCGAAGTGTCGTTCCAGGGGAAAAGGACACTGGTTGGGGCATCGAGTTTCGACCATGCCTCGCTTGCTTCGGCAATTTCATATGCGTGATCAACGTCCGAGCGGTCTGCCGAAAGCGCCAAGGCGGCGTCTATCTCGGCACCGTCGGGCCATAGGTCAGCAAGCTTCACCGGTTTCCCGTTCGCGTCGAATCCAAGTGGATCGTTCAGAATGTCGATATCAACCGTTCCCGCGAGCGCAAACGCAATCACCATTGGAGGGGACGCAAGAAAGCCTGCCTCGAGCTGTGGATGGACCCGGCCAGGGAAGTTACGATTGCCGGACAGCACTGCCACCGGGAGAATGGACCTTTCTTCCATCGCTTCGACGATTGTCTGAGGAAGTGGTCCGGAATTCCCGATGCAGGTCGTGCAGCCATAGCCAACAATGCCGAAGCCGATGGCCTCAAGGTCCTCAAGCAAGTTTGTCCGGCGCAGATAGCGTTCGGCGGTCGGTGACCCCGGAGCCAGCGATGTCTTGACCCAGTATGGTGGCTGCAGGCCGAAATGCCTTGCCTTACGCGCCAACAGTCCGGCCGCCACGACCAAGCGAGGATCGGAGGTATTCGTGCAGCTAGTGATCGCAGCGATCGCGACAGCGCCGTCGGCAGGCTTGTTCTCGTGAGACGGCACGAGAGATGCCTTTAGCTTTTGAAGAGCCGAGCGCGTATTTCCGGCCGAGATGCGATCTTGTGGCCGGGTCGGGCCCGCGAGGCTGACCTCGATGCCCGTCAGGTTGATTTCAATTGTGGATGTGTAGGTTGGATCACTCTCGGGATCGAACCACAGTCCTGTGCGGTGAGCGTATGCTTCCACAAGACTGACCTGGCTGTCGCTACGGCCAGTTTGCCGGAGATAGAGGATGGTCTGCTCATCGATAGGGAAATAGCCGCTGTTCCCGCCAAACTCGGGCGTCATATTTGCGATAACGGCGCGGTCACCTGCCGTCAGGGTGGAAACGCCTGGACCGTAGAACTCGACGAATTTGTCCTGCAGGTCGAGCCGGCGCAGCCTCTCGGTGACGGTAAGTGCGAGATCGGTGGCAAGTACACCGGATGGCAGCTTCCCAACCAGTTTTACGCCCACAACGTCTGGAACCCGGAGTGTGACCGGCATGCCGAACATCACGCTTTCGGCCTCCAGGCCCCCGACACCCCAACCAAGCACACCAATTCCATTGATCATCGGCGTGTGGCTGTCGGTACCGATCATCGTGTCCGGAACGGCCCAAACCTTGCCATCGACTTCCACCGTGGTGACTACCGTCGCAAGTCGTTCAAGGTTCAGCGTATGCATGATTCCGGTTCCGGGCGGATGCACGCGAAAACCAGAGAGGGTGTTCGTCGCCCACTTCATGAACTGGTAGCGTTCGGCGTTTCTGTCGTATTCACGGGCGATATTCAGACCAAAAGCACCTTGTTGGGCGTAGAAGTCCACGCCGAGCGAGTGGTCTGTCGAAACGTCGACGCGAACAACCGGGTTCAGGGCGGCCGGATCGCCGCCCGCTTCCGCGAGCGCGGATCGCATGCCAGCGATATCTACGAGCGCGGGACCGCACGTCGTATCGTGCATGAGAACCCTGTTTGGCAGAAACGGGATTTCTTCTTCGCTCGATCCCGTATCCAACCAATTCAAGATCGCAGCCTTCGCTCGCCCGGCATCTTCGCCCGCGGTGCGCAATACGTTCTCAAGCAGAATTCGATGAATTTGAGGAAGACGCTGCAGTTGCCCCTCAGCTTCGATAACGAGATCGATTATCGGGAGAGTCGCCCCGTCTACTTCGATCGAAGGCGCGAGAGCATCAGACATGGCTTAAACTCCAGTGGTGCACTGTATTCCATTTTATGATAATAAAATGCAATTAGGATTTTGACGGGTTGCTGTTTGTCGAGCGCTGGGGCGCTCAACGTCGCGAACATCGGTCCAATCAGCGTCGAGCAACAATGAAAAGACGTGGGAACGGCAGCAAAACAGTGCCGTCGTCCATCACGGAATATTGCTGCGAAAGCAGCTCTTCATATGTCGTAAGGTATTCTGCTTGTTGCGCTTCGCTCAGCCGGCTGAGGTAGGGCAGCAGGCCTGTCCCCTTGAACCACTCGACGATACCGCTCAATCCCTTGAGCGGGTGGTTGTAGGTCGTCCGCCATATGTCAATGTTCGACGCATGCGGTTTCAAGATAGACCAGTAGTCCGAAGGCGACAGGATCGACGTTCGCTCGGCATCGGCATCCTTCAGTGCGTCAGACCAACGCTCATCCTTCGCCATCGTTCGCATACCAATATGTGTCGGTTGGTCGAGGTTGTCCGGCATCTGCATCGCCAGCGTTCCGCCAGGCTTCAGGAATGAAAGCAGTTTCGGGAAAAGCTCATCGTGGTTCGGAACCCATTGCAGGACAGCATTTGCAAAAAGCAGGTCTTGTTTGGCGTCAGGCTGCCAGTGAGCGATATCGCCCAACTCGAACTTACAGTCAGGCAGGCGCTTCCTGGCAGCCTCGACCATCTTGGGAGAAGAGTCCATGCCTGAAACCGCGGTCGATCCGAAACGATCCGCGAGCAGCTCGGTGGAATTGCCCGGCCCGCAGCCGATATCGGTCGCAGCTTCCACGGTATCGGCCACGACCCGGGCCAAAAGGTCAATCGCCGGGCGCGTCCGATGATCTTCGAACTTCAGATACTGAGATGGGGACCAAGTTGCGGACATAAGCGGCTCCTTTAATTGCAGTTCATATTTGCATTTTCAATCGTAAAAATGCAATACTAAGGGCCGCAGAAACACCTGATGGTATGATCCGATGCCTAATGCATTTGAACTCTCGGCAGACGAGAAAGCTGAACTCGCTCCAGCGGGCGTAATCAAAGCCGCGGTGGCGGTTGGACCCGCTGCGTCGGCGGTGTGGTGTGTTCGCGACGAGGCGTCTGGTGAAGCACGCGGGGTCACGATAACCCTTGCGAAAGAGATTGCGCTGCGTACGGGTCTCCCACTGGAACTCGTCGAGTTTTCCAGCTCGGGCGACATTGTTTCCAATGCAGACAGCGGATTATGGACCCTTTCCTTTGTCCCGGTAGACGATCAACGCCGTCAGGTGCTGGGCGTGGGTCCTAACTACTATCTCGGGGTGAGCACCTATCTCGCTCGAAAAGAGGCATTCAAAACACTACAGGACGTCGATCAGGCAGGTGTACGGGTTGCGGGGGTTGCAGGAACGGCAACGCTGCGAAGCGCCGAAAGAACGCTCAAGAATACCAGCATCGACGGATACGGGTCACTCGACGAGGCCATGGCAAAGTTCCGTAGCGGCGAATTGGACGCGATTGCTCTAGGCAAAGAGTCGATTATCAGCATGCTTCCCGGGCTGGAAGGTTGCCATGCCGTCGACGGTCATTTCCACGAGGCCGGTACGGCGATTGTGGTGCCACAAAAGAATGTCCAAGCCCTGCAAGCTGCCGTTCGCATAATGGATGAAATGAAGTCAAATGGTTCCATGCGAGCCGCATACGACCAAAACCAGATGAGCCACGCTGATGTGGCCCCGTGATTCTCGCCGGGGCGAATGGCGTCACCTTTGCGTTCCGCTCAATCAGGCCTTAACTTAGATAAAGACGATTCAGAGACAGAGTGCGCCAGGATGCGAAACAGTAGTCAGTTGACCGCAAACATTGCGAAAGAGATCAGCCAACTGATCCGATCCGGCGATCTAAAACCAGACGATCATCTGAGCACTCAGGGTCTGGCCGACAAATTTGGCGTCTCGCGTTCGCCCGTGCGCGAGGCCATGCAGGTCCTCTTCGAGCAGGGCTTGCTTGAGCAAAAGCCGAACCGCGGGTTCTTTGTATCGACAAAGGTCGTCGATGAGCCGGTCGAGGCTCCGAGCGACCAATTGCAAGAGACGATGAGCGATTATCATCGTCTTTCGGAAGATTGGCTTACTGACCGCATTCCTGCCGATGTGACCGAACAGATGCTCCGAGACCGCTACGGCTTTACCAAAGCCCAGGTGAGCGACATCCTGATGCGTGCTGCCAGAGAGGGGTGGGCAGAACGAAAGCAAGGTTACGGCTGGCGCTTTCTGCCGGTCGCGAAAACCGCCGAGGCTTTCGAACAGGTCTATCGCTTCCGCATGCTGATTGAGCCTGCGGCAATGCTGGAGCCAACCTTTGCGTTGGACAGAAAGATCATCGATGAGCAACGCCGGATACAGTCCAGGATGCTCGAAACCGACATCCGTACGCTTCCGGCGGAAAGGTTGCTCTACAACGGTTCGCTGTTCCACGAAGAGCTGATCAAGATGAGCGGTAATCCGTTCTTCCACCTGTCCTTGGTACGAGTAAACCGCATGCGCCGCTTGCTGGAATATCGCTCGAGGGTCGATCGTGACCGACTTCACGTTCAGTGTGAAGAACACCTTGCGATCCTTTCCCTTCTCGAACGCGGTGAAATCGTTGAAGCCTCCTATGCGATGCGCAGACATCTGGGCGGAGCGCTTACGCGGAAGTCACCTTTGCTCTGGTCGCAAGAGGTCGCAGGGGGAAAGCAGGCGGAACTACTAGGTTCCGCCGCCGTCGACTAACGCCCCTACCGGGCTGACTGATAGGATTTCGCCATCTGCTCAAGAGTGAGCGGCTTGATCTTTTCGGCCTGCCCAGCGCACCCGAACATTTCGAAGCGAAGTTCACACTCGGCACGCATCCGAGCGATAGTGGGCTTGAGAATCCCTCGGATGTCAAAGGAAGCCTTGTTCTCGGACAGATACCGACGCAGCGCTCCGGTAAAGGCCATTCGCAGGTCGGTGTCGATGTTTACCTTGCGGACGCCAGACTTGATGCCCCTGACGATCTCTTCGAGTGGGACGCCGAAAGTCGGTTGGATTTCGCCTCCGAACTCGTTGATCAACTGTTGCAGTTCCTCGGGCACTGACGACGCCCCGTGCATGACGAGATGAGTGTTCGGTAGCCTTCGATGAATCGCGCCGATCACGGCCATCGCCAAGGTCTCGGCCGTAGGCTTCTTGGAGAACTTATACGCTCCATGAGAGGTGCCGATGGCAACGGCCAGCGCGTCGACGCCGGTCGCCTCCACGAACCTTGCAGCCTCTTCCGGGTCGGTAAGTAGCTCTTCCTTGCCGAGCTTGCCCTCGAACCCATGACCGTCCTCCTGTTCACCGCTACCGGTTTCCAGTGACCCCAAGACCCCGATCTCGCCCTCGACGGATATCCCTTTCAGGTGCGCAGACCGTGCTGTGCGTGCCGTTACATCCACGTTGTAGGCAAAGTCGGAAGGGGTCTTCCCGTCAGCCTTCAACGACCCGTCCATCATGACGGACGAAAAACCGAGGTCCATTGCTTTCTCGCAAACCTCAGGACTGCTGCCGTGATCCTGGTGGAAACAGATCGAAAGATGCGGATAACGTTCAACCGATGCACGGATGAGGTGCTTCAGGAACACGTCGTCTATAAAGGCCCGGGCGCTCTGCGAGGCTTGGATAATGACGGGGCTTTTAGTCTTGTCCGCCGCTTGGAGCACCGCGTGGACCGTCTCTAGGTTCGTAACGTTGAAGGCTGGAAGGCCGTAGTCGTGGTCTGCGGCGTGATCGAGTATCTGTCGGAGAGAAACTAGGGGCATCGAACATCCTCAAATAGCGTACAATGCCCCACAATTGGATTTTAATGCTAAAAAAAGCAATATAAATTTAAGGGAGAGCTTTCCGCTCCACCCAGCAGTCGTTTACGCAGCTCGCGAGTATGGGGCGGCCTTGGTTGGTCTCTCAGAAACAACGAACTGCTGCAGGAGCTGGTTTAGCTCCGCAATATCTGTAGCGAGGCCGTGGCTGGCAGCGGTCGACTCTTCGACCATTGCGGCGTTCCGCTGTGTCGTCTGATCGATCGTCGTGATGGCTCCATTGATCTCCTGCAAGCCGACGACTTGTTCCCGCGAAGCCGTGTTAATGGACCGCACCCGGTTATTGATCTCCTCAACGTGGTCGACGATTTCCTGAAGGGCTGTGCCAGTCTGACCGACCAGATCGACACCGGATTTTACCTGTTCACCGGAGGTCGTGATGAGCGATTTGATTTCCCGCGCGGCCTGTGCAGACCGTTGCGCCAGCTCGCGGACCTCCTGGGCGACGACGGCAAAGCCCTTTCCGGCTTCACCGGCACGCGCCGCTTCGACACCGGCGTTCAGAGCCAGTAGGTTCGTTTGGAAGGCGATATCGTCGATCACGCCAATGATATTATTGATCTCGCTCGATGAGGTGGCGATGGCCTGCATGGCGCTGACCGCGTCGCAAACGACTGACCCCGACGTCTGCGCTGCCTGGTGGGCCTTGCGGACCAGGTCCTCAGCTTCCTGCGCTCGGAGCGTCGCATCGCGCGTGGTCGTCGTAATCTGCTCTAGGGCGGCGGCCGTTTCTTCGACGGAAGCAGCCTGCTGCTCTGTTCGCTGCGCAAGGTCATCGGCAGCCGACCGAATCTCAGCGGCGCTGGCAGAGATAGAGCGAGCGTTGGCGGAGACGGCACTTAGAGTGTATTCGAGTTTCTCGACACTGGCGTTGAAGTCCTGCCGTATTCTGTCGAAGCTTCCCGCAAAGGGGGTGGAAATCCGGTGAGTGACGTCGCCGGCTGACAGTGCGTTGAGCGCGGTAGCCAATGTGTTGACCGCGAAGTCGACCTCTGCGTCATGCCTTGCCTTCTCGGCAGTGCGGTGGCGTTGAGCCTCTTGAGTCACACGCTCCGACTCCTGCGCATCTTGCTCCAGTCTCAAGCGGTGTTTCGCGTTTTCCTTGAAGGTGATGACGCTCTTGGCCATCTGGCCGACTTCGTCGCCACGGGTCGCTTCTTCCACGGTCACACTAAGGTCGCCTTCAGCTAGTCGCATCATCTGCTGTCGCAGTCGAGCAATCGGCCTCAAGATGCCAAACGACGCCACGGCCATGGATGCTGCGATCGTCAAGGCGATAGCCAGCGCCAGCAAGGTAGCGCTCCGGAAAATCGTTTGGTGGTTTGCTTCCGAAAGGTCGCGAACACCGTCCGCAACCTGCTTGTCCATTTTCTCGTTCCATTCGCGAAGGCTTGTTGCCAACTCGTCAATTTTTGGATCGATAGCTCCCAGCACAGCCAAGGCGTTCAAATCGCGATTGCCTTTAGCCGCGACAATGGCCTTGTCGAGACCAACCTTGATCGCGGTGGCCTTGGCCAGAAATGCTTCAAGTTCAGTTCTGCCGTCCGGATAGGCCGCTATGGCCGCATTCAAGCGGTCGAACATCCGTTGTGCGTTTTTCTCGTAGCTGCTCGCAACGTCTTCGAAGTCTTTGGCATCCGGCGAATAGGCGGTGAGTTGATAGGCACGGTATGCAACTGACTGCATGTGACGGGCTGCTGCCACAATATGAGTATTCGCCTGGTCCTCCGAGTTCACGAAACGGATGTAACGTCCATCTGCCTGCTCGAAGCGCAAAGACGTGTAGGCGAGACTACCGGCTGCAAGTACGCTGATGCTGGCTGTAATGGCTAAAATCTTTAGCCGGATGCTGCTGTTCTTCAAGAATGACATCGAAAGTCCTCCGCGGGGAAAAATCCAGCAAGTTTTGCTTTTATATATTTAAAAAACCAATAATCACAGACGTGATGCTTCATCTTGTGGCGACCAGATTGGTTTTTCGAAGAAATTGAATCTTTGACCGTTACGATCTCGAAAAAATCGGTTCCGATAGCCGCCGTATCGCAGGTTCCCGTAGAAAATATTTTCTTTCTCTAAATGGCATTTGCATTTTTACGCGTAAAAAGCCAATATGAGGCCGTGGTGATGAGCGGCGGAAAAAGCTTTCGCCTTCTAGGGAGATTAGATCACATGAAAATTTCGGTCACAGAGTGCGACGGCATTGGCCCGGAAATCACTGCTGCAACGTTGGAAGTGCTGAAGGCAACCGATAAGGCCTTTGGTCTCGGGTTGGAGTACGAATTCGAAGACACCGGGTTCACCAGCCTGGAGAAGTACGGCACGACGCTTCGCGACGAAGTTCTGGATCGCGCTCGCAAGGCGGATGGCATCATCCTTGGGCCGCAGTCTCATATGGATTACCCCGCTCGCGATAAGGGCGGCGTCAACGTCTCCGCTGGATATCGCGTCAAGCTCGACCTTTATGCCAACGTACGCCCGGCTCGTTCGCGTTCGTTCCTGAACAACGCGAAAAAGATGGACCTCGTGATTATGCGCGAGGCCACTGAAGGCTTCTATCCGGACCGCAACATGGTCGCTGGTACTGGCGAATTCATGCCGACCGAAGATGTCGCTCTCTCGGTCCGCAAGATCACCGCAAAAGCTTGTGAGCGTATCGCGCGGCAGGCATTCGTACTCGCAATGAAGCGCGACAAGCGCGTCACCGCTGTACACAAGGCAAACAATTTCATTCTGACCGACGGCCTCTTCATGAAGCAGGTTCGCAAGGTTGCTGAAGAGTTTCCGGAAGTGAAACTCGATGACTTCATCATCGACGCGATGGCCGCTCACCTGGTTCGTGACCCGTCACGCTTTGACGTTATCGTCACGACGAACTTCTACGCCGACATTCTCAGCGATCTGGCTTCCGAGCTTTCCGGCAGCCTTGGTCTTGCTGGTTCCATCAACGCGAACGCGGAACTGGGCCTCGTATGCGCCCAGGCCCAGCACGGGTCTGCTCCGGACATCCAGGGCAAGAACATCGCCAACCCGACGTCGTTGATCCTTTCGGTTGCCATGATGCTCAGCTGGCTGGGTGAGCAGCGAAAGCTTCCGAACTATGAAGCGGCTGGTGCTGAAATCGAACGAGCTGTCGACGAGGTTCTCGCGAACCCGGCCACCCGCACGCGCGACCTTGGCGGCGACGTCAACACAGATGCTTTTGGCTCGCTCGTAGCTCAGGCGATTACCAATGGCGGCTCGGCCAGGAAGGTAGCGAACGCCTAACAGGCAGTTGGTTTTCCGGCTCTTCGGGGCCGATTGAAGTTTCGCGAGGGCGCAAGGGTGCGTCCTCGGGATTGCCGCCCGGAGGAGAATTCTCGGGCATTTTGGGAGAAGAGACAATGAAATATTCCATGTCCCCTAAGGGGGTTGCGGTCACTGCTGCGTTCGTTTCACTTCTGACTTCTGTAGCTTTCGCTCAGGAGGTTCCTGCTGGTTATCCGGCCGACTATGCGTCGATCCTGGAAGCAGCCAAGAAGGAGGGAACGGTGTCGATCTACACATCGACCGATGCGGCCAACTCGCAGAAGCTGCAGGACGCGTTCACCAAGAAGTTCGGCATCAAGATCGCCTACAACGACCAGGGCACAAACGGTGCCTATAACCAGGTGATCTCGGAAGCTGCCGCCGGTCAGACGACGGCCGACGTCGTTTGGAGTTCCGCGATGGACCTTCAGATGACGCTGATCCAGGACGGCTACGGCGCTGAATACAAGTCGCCTGAAGCGGCAAATTTGCCGGCGTGGGCGAACTACAAAGACACTCTCTACGGCACGACCGTCGAGCCGATTGGTGTCATTTACAACACGAAGGCGTTGAACAAGGACAAGCTCCCCAAGACGTACGCTGACATGATCACCTTCCTCAAGGCCGACAAGAGCGAGCTTCAGGGGAAGGTCGCCACCTTCGATCCGGAAAAGAGCGGCTCTGGCTTCCTTCATCACTCTAATGACGCTCGCGAGCGCAAGGACTTCTGGGACCTCGCCAAGGCAATGGGCGACGACGGCGCGAAGATTTACTCAAGCTCCGGCGGTATGAAGGAGACGGTTGTTTCGGGCGAGAACGTCATCGCCATCAACATCATCGGCTCGTACGCCCTGCAGTGGGTGAAGGAAAGCCCGAACCTGGGCGTTCATTTCGCCACCGATTATACCCCGGCGTTCTCGCGTCTCGCGCTCATCACGAAGGATGCGCCGCATCCGAACGCTGCCAAGGTCTTCGTTGACTATATGCTTTCCCAGGAAGGCCAGTCATTGCTTGCCGAAGGTGGGTTGCCGTCTGTTCGTAAGGACGTCACGGCCGGTCTCAACATCGAGACCCTAAATACACTCGTTGGCGGCGGCCTCAAGCCGATTGCTGTCGATGAAGGCGTACTAGAGTACATGGACCAGATGAAGCGTGTTCAGTTCCTGAACGACTGGAAAGCTGCGCTCGGCCGCTAAGGCCAACCGGCTGCGGCGCAAGACGCGCCGCAGCCTCTCAGATAAAATTGAGAGGCAATCATGTCTACACATGCTCAGGCTCCGAGCGCGATTGCGTTATCCGCAAAGTCAGCGCCAGCCGCAAACACGTATCCGCCTAAAATGCCGTCAGTGGGGAACGCAAGCGCGTACCGCATTATCGTAATCACGTTGCTGGCAATTGCCGTTCTCGCTCCAGTGGGCCTGATCATCTATCAGAGCTTTCTAAGCGCGGCATTCTTCAGCCCACGCGCCCACGTTGGCCTTGACGCCTATCGGTATGTCTTCACTGACAAGAACTTCTACCGCGCACTTGGTACTACCGCTCTGTTCTCGTTCGGAATGGTAGCACTTGCCGTGCCGCTTGGTGGCCTGCTCGCATTTCTGATCACGCGGACGGACATCAAGGCGAAGCGCTGGCTCGAAATCCTCGTCCTGGTGCCGATGTTCATTTCGTCGATTGTTTTGGCTTTCGGCTACACCGTCTCGGTCGGACCGACAGGTTTCCTATCGCTGGTCATCCGCGATCTCGTAGGCTTCGTGCCGTGGAACATCTACAGCCTTGCTGGGATGATCGTCATCGGTGGCCTCAGCCACGTCCCGCACGTCTACCTGTACGTCTCCGCGTCGATGAAGAACCTTCCTTCCGATCTGGAAGAGGCTGCCCGTACAAGCGGTGCCAACATTTGGCAGGTTTCACGCGACGTAACCTTGCCCATGGTTCTCCCCGCTCTGATCTTTGCGGCGGCTCTCAACATCCTCCTGGGCTTCGAGACGTTTGGTATTCCGCTGGTGTTGGGTGACCCGAACGGTATCATGGTCCTCACGACCTATATCTACAAGCTTACGACGCTCTTCGGCACGCCAACCTATCAGCTGATGGCGGTGGTTGCTGTTGTTCTCATCCTCATCACGCTGCCTCTCGTGTGGATTCAGCGTCGCCTTCTGCGCAACGCCCGTCGTTACGCCGCTATGGGTGGCAAAGGGGCTCGTGTCGCTACGTTGAAGCTCGGGAAGAGCGGTCAGATCATTGCTCTTTCGATCATCGGTCTGTGGCTGTTCATTTCGGTCGGCCTGCCCATCGGTGGCATCACCGTTCGTGCATTCGTCAATGCCTGGGGTGAGGGCGTCAATCTTTGGGACCAGCTGACCTTCTCGAACTTCGATCATCTGCTTGAAGTGCCGAGCCTGGTTCGCGGCATCATAAACACCGTCCTCCTGTCCGTCGTTGGTGGTGCGGTTGCGGTTGGGATTTATCTGCTGGTCGGCCTCGCCGGTCACCGGAACTGGGGTGTCTCCAACACTGTGCTCGACTATCTGGTGCTGTTGCCAAGGGCGCTCCCTGGCCTGGTTATCGGTCTGGCCTTCTTCTGGGTGTTCCTCTTCGTACCGTTCCTGACACCCCTTCGTCCGACCCTCGCCAGCTTGTTCATCGCCTACGTGGTCGTCGGTCTGTCCTATGGCTTGCGCCTTCTTCAAGGCACTCTGATGCAGGTTGCGCCAGAGCTGGAAGAATCTGCTCGAACGACCGGCGCGACCATCGGACGTACCTGGAAGGACGTTGTCATTCCTATCGTCAGACCTGGTCTGGCTGGTGCATGGGCACTCATCATGATCATCTTCCTCCGCGAGTATGCGACGGGCGTTTATCTGATGGGCGCGGGAACCGAGGTAATCGGCTCTCTGATGGTCTCGCTGCTGCAGACCGGTGCAATGAACACCATCGCAGCCCTCTCTCTTATCAGTATCGTCCTGACAGGTGCGGGTCTCGCCCTTGCCCTGCGACTCGGAGCTAAAATCCATGACTGAACTCGTTGTAAACAACGTCCAGAAATGGCTGGGCGGCCTTCAAATCCTCAAGGGTGCATCCTTCACGGCAGAGCGCGGCAGCATTGTCGCACTGCTGGGAGCGTCGGGCAGTGGCAAGACTACCTTGCTGCGCTGCATCGCCGGCCTCGAACAGCCGGAAATCGGCAACATCGTCATCGGCGGCAAAACGGTGCTCGACGGCGAGAAGAAGGTTGCGCTTCCTCCCGAGCAACGCAATATCGGTCTCGTGTTCCAGTCGTATGCGCTTTGGCCGCATAGAACCGTCAAGGAAAACGTGGGGTATGGCCTCAAGCTACGCGGTGTGAACCCCACCGAGATCGGTACTCGTGTCCAGGCTATTCTCGACCGCATGGGTCTGGGACATCTCGCTGACCGTTATCCGTCGCAGCTATCCGGTGGCCAGCAGCAACGCGTCGCCATTTGCCGCGCCCTTGTCTACGAACCGCGCGTTCTGCTGCTCGACGAGCCGCTCTCCAACCTCGATGCGAAGCTTCGCGAGGAGGCCCGGTACTGGATTCGCAAGCTGATCCTCGATCTGCAAATTTGCGCAATTCTCGTCACACACGACCAGAGCGAAGCGCTGGCGGCGGCCGACAATATTCTCCTGCTGCAGGACGGACGTATCGTCCAGCAAGGCGGACCGCAGGAGATTTACTCGAACCCGAACAGCTTCTACTCGGCCGATTTCCTTGGTGCGAACAATATCGTCAAGGGGAAGGTGCAAACGGTCAGCGGCCAGGTTGCGACGATTGGCGGAGAAGGCTGGTCGTTGAACGGTACGATCCGCGAAGCAGCCGGTCTGACGGGTTCTGAGGACGCTCGTGCGGTCATTCGTGTTGAGCAGATCAAGGTGACAGACGTTCCCGCGAACGAGGGCATCGAGATGAACCTCGACGACAGCATCTACTTGGGGGATCGCTGGGAATACCGTCTCCGCCGAGGTGATTTTGTGGCGAAGGCGCACGGAACGAAACAGATGGCTTCGGGCAAGGTGTGGGCGCAAATCCCGCCCGAAAGTGTCTGGGTTTTCTCCGGCGCTCAGAAGTAGGCCACACTCCGGCGGCCGCCCTTCCTCCCGGGCGGCCGCTGACTTTCATAGTTCAGTTCAGAGGCCAAAATGTCCGCCCCCCGCATTGCCCTTATCCATGCGACGCCCATCGCGATGGAACCGATCAACGCCTCCTTTGCCACCGCTTGGCCGGAAGCCGAGACTGTGAATCTTCTCGAAGATAGCCTGTCACCGGATCGAGCGAAGGCAGACGAGATCACGCCGGAACTGGCGGAACGAATATTCGCGCTAGCGGAATATGCCTTCAACGCGAGATGCGATGCCGTCCTCTTCACCTGCTCGGCCTTTGGAACCGCGATCGAAGCGGCAGCCGCCAAGCTTCCAATCCCCGTTTTGAAGCCAAATGAGGCGATGTTTGAGGCTGCCATCAGCCAAGGCGGCAGAACTGCGATGCTGTACACGTTTCCGCCGGCTCGCGAGGGGATGGAAGAGGAATTCCACGTAGAGGCCAAGCGGCTCAACCCGAAGGCCAGCATTCAGAGTTTCCTCGTTGAAGGCGCTATTGAAGCGGTACGAAGCGGCGACGCCGAGACCCACAATCGCTTGGTCAAACAAGCTGCCGCCTCGCTTCGTGACTTCGACGCAATCATGCTCGCACATTTTTCGACCGCACGGGCACTTTCGCCAGTTCGCGAGGTCACGTCTATCCCCGTGTTTAGCAGTCCGGACGCAGCAGTCGCGAAATTGAAGAAGTTGCTTCTATAGACGCGACGAAATCGTGAAAAAATGGGAGGAGAAAGGCAATGCATATGAGTAGACGCGAGTTCATAGCGGGCACTTTCGGTGCTGCTGCAGCCGTTACGGTTTCAACGTCTGCAAACGGCTCCGACGCGGTTCCTTACTCATCCGGTGACAACAAGCCGAGTTTCAAGGCACCCGCCAACACTTGCGATGCGCATTTCCATATCTATGACAAGCGCTTCCCGGCCGCGCCGAACGCAAGCCTGGTGCCGCCCGATGCTCTGGTGACCGACTACGAAAAGCTTCGCACTCGATTGGGATTCGAGCGTAGCGTGATCGTCCAGCCGTCCACCTATGGGACGGACAATTCCTGCCTGCTGGAAGCCCTTAAAAATCTGGGGCCTCGTGCTCGCGGGATTGCGGTGGTCGATACCTCGGTCAGCGACGAGCAGCTCAAGGAATTGAACGCCGCCGGCATACGCGGCATTCGATTTAATTTGGGCAGGGCGGGGGCCACAACGATCGAGATGATCGAACCGCTTTCCAAGCGGGTTGCGGAGCTTGGCTGGCATATTCAGGTTCATATGTCTGGTAGCGATATAGCCAAGAATGCCGACCTGTTCGCTCGCTTACCGGTAACCGTCGTCTTCGATCACCTTGGTCGCATTCCCCAGCCCGAGGGCATCAAGCACCCGGCATTCGCCGTTGTTAGCGCTCTCCTTGAGCAGGGGAAGGCCTATACCAAGCTTTCCAGCATTTATCAGGACACAGTCGTCGGACCACCGACTTACGAAGACATGGGTGCCTTCGCGCGGGCTTACATCAAGGTAGCGCCAGACCGGGTGCTGTGGGCTTCCGACTGGCCACACCCATCACCAGGCAAATTTGGCAAGCCGAACGATGCGACGCTGATGGACCTGTGCGCCGACTGGGCGGGCGACAACGGGACCCGCCAGAAGATTTTTGTAGACAATGCGGCCAAGCTCTACGGCTTCTAAGGCTCGCGGGAAGGAAGTGAAGAATGCTCCTGGGTGTAATCGCGGACGACTTTACCGGCGCTAGCGACATAGCCAACACGATCGCAAAAGGCTTGCCGCCCCATGGTGGCTTGAAGACCGCCCAGTTTTTGGGAGTTCCGTCGAGGCCGGCCCCGCCGGAAATCGAAGCGGGCGTGGTAGCCTTGAAGAGCCGCTCGATACGTGTGGCGGACGCTGTCCAGCAATCGTTGGCAGCGCTCGATTGGCTACTTTCGCAGGGATGTGGGCAGATCGTTTTCAAATACTGCTCGACGTTTGATTCTACAAAAGAGGGTAACATCGGACCGGTTGGCGAGGCACTCGCCAAAGCACTTGGCGCTAGAGGCGTTGTCGCTTGCCCGGCTTTCCCCGGAGCTGGTCGCACGGTCTACATGGGACATCTGTTTGTCCATGACCGGTTGCTCAACGAATCCGGCATGCAGAACCATCCGCTGACGCCAATGAACGACCCGGACATCCGGCGGTGGCTTGGCTATCAGACGGAGACACCTGTTGGTCTGGTCCCTGCCCGAGTGGTGCGCCAGGGCGAAGCCGCGATAAGAGACGCACTGGCTGAGGCCGAAGGTACCATGGTCATCGTCGACGCCACGTCAGATGAGGAACTGGCGACTATTGGCGCTGCCATCGCTGACCACAAGCTGGTCACCGGGGGCTCCGGTATCGCAATCGGCCTACCCGCCAATTTCATCCGACGGGGATTGGCGAAGGGTTCGCGAGACAGCTCGATTGGGACGACGGGTCCGGAAGCTATACTCGCCGGAAGCTGCTCGGGTGCGACGCGAGGGCAGATTGACCTCCACAAGGCAAGTCATCCGACACTGCCAATCGATGTCGATAAGGTCATGAGTGGAGAAACCACGGCAGACGATATCGTCAAGTTTATCCAGGCAAACCACGGCAAGGCACCGCTTGCCTACTCTTCCGGTACTCCTGAGGACGTCCGCCGGATGCAAGAGAAGTACGGTCGCGACGAGGTCGCCCATAAGCTCGACGGGTTCTTTGCGGAGACAGCACAGAAGCTTGTGGCCGCTGGTGTGACAAGGTTGGTCGTCGCAGGCGGGGAGACGTCAGGGGCCGTGGTTTCTGCGCTCGATCTCGGTGCGCTGACCATTGGCCAGGAGATCGACCCCGGCGTACCGGTTCTCCTTTCGCACGGCGACAAGCCCATCGCGCTCGCGCTGAAGTCCGGAAACTTCGGTGCGCAGGATTTCTTCACAAAGGCATTGAACAGGCTGACGTCACAATGAGCAATGAATCTAAAGTTCGCGAAGAGATTGTCCGTTTGTCGCGGTCGCTTTTCGAGCGAGGATACTCGGTCGGTACGGCGGGAAACATCAGCGCCGCGGTTGACCACGGCATCCTCATGACGCCAACGAATTCCTCCCTCGGCTTTCTTGACCCTGCTCGCATCAGCAAGGTCAGCCGTGATGGTCAGCATCTTTCAGGGGACAAGCCTTCCAAGGAAATCTTCCTGCACAACGCCTTTTACGAAACACGGCCCCAAACAGGGGCGGTCGTTCATCTGCATTCTACCTTCGCAACCGCTCTGTCTTGCCTAACAGACGTCGATCCGGATGACTGCATCCCTCCGTTGACCCCTTATGTCGTGATGCGCGTCGGTCAGGTGAAACTCGTTCCTTACGTGCGGCCCGGAGACGAGAAGGCAGGCGATCTGATCCGCAAACTGAAAGGACGCTATGCCGCTGTTCTGTTGGCAAACCACGGCCCAGTCGTGACCGGCAAGGACATCGGCTCGGCAGTCTACGCGGCCGAAGAGCTTGAGGAGAGCAAAGCTTCTGGTGCTTCTGCGCGGCGCACCGACGCGGATGCTGACTGAAGAGAACGTGGCCGAGCTGAAAGCCGTGTTCGGCGCGTACTGAATTTTTCCAGCAGATTAAACGACAGGAGTAGCGATGACCGGTCCCTATCTCATCGCGGGTAATTGGAAAATGAATGGGCTCAACAGCTCGTTGGCTGTGCTTGAGGAGACTGCCCGCTCTTGCGAGCACTTGAACGAAGAGGTCGACGTCGTGGTGTTTCCGCCTGCAACGCTTCTCGCGGTGTCCTCGATCTTGCTCAAGGATACTAGGGTGCAATTGGGCGGTCAGGACTGCAGCAGCGAGGTTTCTGGCGCGTTCACCGGCGAAATATCAGCCTCGATGCTGAAAGATGCCGGAGCGAAATTCGTCATTCTTGGCCATTCGGAGCGCCGCCAGCGGCATGCTGAGAGTGATGATCTAGTTCGACGGAAGGCGATCCAGGCAGTTCAGGAGGGGCTAAAGGCCGTAATCTGCATCGGTGAGATCGCTCAGGAGAAGGCAGACGGCAAAACCCTTGCGGCGGTGTCCGACCAGATTTTGTACTCCGTTCCACGGACTTCTGCGGTCGACCAGATCGTGATTGCGTACGAACCTAAATGGGCAATTGGGACCGGCGTCACCCCAACCTTGGATGAAATTGCCGTAGTGCATAAGCATATCCGAGTGGAGCTATTGGCGCATTGGGGAGAAAGCGGTCGGGGCATCCGCATTCTCTATGGCGGATCGGTCAAACCGTCGAACGCTACAGAGATTCTGGCAATTTCCGAGGTCGGTGGGCTCTTGGTAGGTGGTGCAAGCCTCGATGCGAAGCAGTTCTCAGCCATATGCGAGCACGGCCGGTCGGTACGAGCCGCAGCATGAGGAAAGGTATCACTTCCCTGGCGAGCTTCCTCAGCCAAGCTGTCGACGATGGTGTCTCCCCCGATCTCGCTGAAGTCGTAACGGCGTTGGCAGCTGCGTCGCTGACCATAGCTCAAGACATTCGTAAGTCGAATTGGATGGAAGCCGACACTTCCTTGGGTACCGTGAACATTCAGGGCGAAGTTCAAAAGCCTCTCGATGTCATAGCCAGCGACAGGATGATGGCTGCCCTTCAGCCTCTCGCGCATGTCTCTTTCGCGGTTTCGGAGGAGGTGGACGAGGCAGTTTCTTTGAACACAGCTGGTCGTTACGCGGTGATCTTCGACCCGTTGGACGGTTCGTCCAATGTCGACGTCAACATAACAGTAGGTTCGATCTTCTCAGTGGTCGAAGCATCGACGTTGGATCAGATTCTGCAGCCGGGCCGTCAACAGCGCTTTGCAGCCTATGCCGCGTATGGGCCTTCAACCTTGTTTACCCTCACCCTCGGCAACGGGGTCGCGGTTTTTGGTGCCGATCACCGTGGTCAGTACAGGCTGATCAGCCAAGGTCATCGGGTGCCTGCCCAGAACCCAGAATATGCCATCAACGCTAGCCGGAAAATGGATTGGCCACCCGGTATTGCTGCATTTGTCAGTGACTGCGATCTCGGGGAGACGGGTCCGCTTGCCCGTAAGCACAATATGCGGTGGGTGGGCTCCATGGTGGCAGAGCTGCACCGTATCCTTTTGCGCGGCGGTCTTTTCCTCTACCCGGGAAAGTCAATCGACGGCCCAGGAAAATTGCGCCTTCTCTACGAAGCAAATCCGATGAGCTTCATCCTTGAGGCCGCGGGTGGGGTTTGTTCCACCGGCACCCAGCCGATCCTTGATGTGATCCCGCACGGCTTACATCAGCGTGTCGGCGTTTTGATGGGATCGGCAAGCGAGATGGAAAGTCTCATGTCTTACATTCAAGCGAACCCAGGGAGGTAACCATGCTCACCTCGATCAATCCGGCGACCGGAAAAGAGATCGCAACCTTCGAGCTGCATTCCGATGAATACGTGGACGCCGCGCTGACGGCGGCTAATAGGGCTCAGCGGAAATGGCGTGAGGTTCCCATCACCGAACGTGTGGGACTGTTGACGCGGATGGCTATTGCTCTTCGCAAAGGCAAGTCGACTTATGCTGAAATGATAACCCGGGAAATGGGAAAGCCAATCGCGGAATCAGAGGCCGAGATCGAAAAGTGTGCGTACAACTGTGATTTCTATGCTGAGCATGCAACTCAATACCTCGCCGACGAACCGGTTATCTCGAACGCCACGGAAAGCGTCGTGGCATTTGACCCCCTGGGCGTTATCCTCGCGATCATGCCCTGGAATTACCCGTTTTGGCAGTTCTTCCGCTTTGCCGCTCCGGCTTTCGCCGCTGGTAATGGTGCGATCCTGAAGCATGCTAACAATGTTCCGGAGTGTGCGCTTGCCGTGGAAGACATTATGCGGGAGGCAGGATGTTCTGACGGACTGTTCCGCACGCTTCTCATCGATGCATCCAAGGTGGCCGGATTAATCGCCGATGATCGGATCGCGGCGGTCACTCTGACGGGGTCAACCGAAGTTGGTGCCATCGTCGCCGGGCAAGCGGGGAAAGCCCTGAAAAAACAGGTGCTAGAGCTTGGTGGCTCCGACCCATTTATCGTGCTAGCCGATGCGGATTTGGAACAGGCGGCTGCTGTCGCGGTCAAAGCTCGATACATCAATGTCGGTCAATCCTGCGTGAACGCTAAGCGGTTTATCGTGGAAGAATCCGTGGCAGAGCGATTCGTAGAGTTGTTCTGCGAGGGCGTCGCTAAGCTGAAGATTGGCGATCCAAACGAGCGCGACACAAATATTGGCCCGATGGCGCGGGCGAACCTGCTTGCAGGTCTCCATGCTCAAGTTGAGAAGACAATTGCTGCCGGCGCGGTCGCTCGAGCAGGAGGCAAGCCCATCGGAGGGGATGGCTTCTTTTATCCGCCGACGGTCCTCGATCATGTCTCGCCGGATATGGTCGCTTTCTGCGAGGAAACTTTTGGCCCTGTCGCCGCTATCACCCGGGTAAAGGATGCGGATGAAGCCATTCGCTTGGCCAACCAGACCGAATTCGGTCTTGGCTCCGCTCTTTGGTCCCAGGACACGGAGAAGGCCAAGCGCCTTGCTCGGAAGATCGACGCCGGAGCGGTGTTCATCAACGGGATGGTCGCATCGGACCCCCGGTATCCCTTTGGTGGTATCAAGAGGTCGGGATACGGTCGTGAACTTGGGGTTTATGGCATCCGAGAGTTCGTGAACGTGAAAACCGTGTGGGTCGGTCCCGCAAGAGCAACCTAATCAGAGGACACGAGATGGCTGAGGCAGCGATACTTCGCCCTAAAGAGCTAAATACGAATGACCGAGGCGGTGGTGCAAGAACGACGCCCCTCGTTACCCGGAAATGCGGTTCAACCAGCATGATCAACGGAATTACCGCTTTTGACCCGGGAGCGTCCATAGGGCTTCACAGGCATAACTGCGAGGAAAGTGTGATGGTCTTGGATGGCGAAGCCATCGCGGAGATCGACGGCGTCCGGCATCGGCTTGGTGCAAACGATACGACGTGGATTCCGGCGAACGTTCCGCACCGGTTCATCAACGCATCTGATAGTCAGCCGATGCGTATCTTTTGGATATACGCGTCGATAGATGCGACTCGTACGATGATCGCGACCGGCGAGGAACGGGCAATCGACGCCGAACACACCAGCTCCGCTGGCGCTGCCTGATGATTATCGACGTTGCCGAAATCACCGTCCGCGATGGACAAACGAAGCATTTTGAAGAGGGAGTGTCGAAAGCGCGGCCCTTGTTCCTTCGGGCGAAAGGATGTCGCGGCCTGGCGCTGCATCGAGTGGTCGAGACCCCGAACGTGTACCGGCTTCTGGTGAAATGGGAGACCATTGAAACCATATGGTCGAGTTTCGGAACTCCGCCGACTTCCAGGAATGGCGTTGTCTTGCGGGTCCATACTTCGAAAAGCCGCCGGTCGTTACTCACTCTTCGGCCGTCGAAATCTAGTTCGCTTTCTTGCGGTGCTGCGGTAGAGCTAGGGCCGATATTGCAGCACTACCGCAAAGCAAAGCGATCATCGCCCGAAAGAGTGTCTCCGCCCAAGTAGCGAACGACATCATCGAGTACGTCTGCAAGAACCGGATGATGAGTGGGCAGCATCTGCCAGCCCAGGTCCTCGCTGACACCTTCAAGGTATCCCGTGCCCCCGTCGCGGCGGCCCTCAGCAGTCTACATCATGACGGACTTGTCGAACTGGAGGCTAACCGAGGATACTTCTTGAAGCGCAACTGGTCGCTGGCGCGGTCTTCAGGAGCCGCGGCGAGTGGTATCGATTGAAATATCATGGTTTGAGCAGGTGCCTGCTTCACCGCGATCTCTGATGTAGCGACCTATCTCGCTGCAACTACGCCGATGGGCCACCGCCAGCCTCTTTGAGACCACCGACAGAACTTATAAGCGGGCCGCCGCGAGACCAATGCTGAACCTCCCGTGCAAAGGTCTCGATGCAGAGCATGTTTTTTCGCTCCAGGTCGACCGGTAAGATTACCGTTATGTCCAACCCTTCGTCCTCGGGGCAGATCGCCAACCCGGTAACTTTTTTGCCCTAAGAAATGCTCTATCCTGCTGAGCTACGTGGACAAACCGTTTGTTCCTTGGAGGTTCGTTCCCGATGCAGTCCTGAATATCAACACCTAGTTCATGACTACGAGGAGGACTGAATCTCCGCCGTCAGTTTAGCCAGGAGGCCAACGCGAGGAAGCCGCAGGCCCAATAATTTATCGACTCAGCCCCGGCCAGTTGCGTTTGAGCACAATTAATCGCGCAGCAAATGACATTTCTTGTACTTGAGACCGCTGCCACAGTAGCAAGGATCAGACGGCGAAAGCGTTTCTTCCCTAGGGCGAAAGGAAAACTGCGCAAACTCATACCGGCTTTTATATCGGAAATATTTATTATATTTCAATCGGATAGAAAAACGGTAAAACCGGTAAGCCCCAAAAACTGCTCTATCCTGCTGAGCTACGGGACCACTCCGTGCCATGCATACAAAAGGCTTGGCGGGAAGCCAAGCCTTTTTGAGTTCTTATCGAGTATAGATTCTCACGCGCCCAAACGCTTTTCGGCAAGGCGGGCCCAATAAGAGATGCCGTGGGCGATGACTTCGTCGTTAAAATCATAGGCCGGATTATGAAGGCCTGCGCTGTCGCCGTTGCCGATGAAGATGAAAGCGCCGGGACGGGCGTTGAGCATGTAGGAGAAATCCTCGCCTCCCATCATCGGATCGACTTCAGAATTGACGTTCGCCGCGCCCGCTATGTCGCTGGCGGTGGCAATCGCATGGGTGGTCTCCGTGGCATGGTTGACGGTGACGGGATAGTTGCGGTGGAAACTGATATCGGCCTGCGCGCCATGGGCGGCGACTAGGCCGTTGATGATCTGCTTCAGGCGTGTTTCCGCCAGATCACGGACTTCGGCGTCGAGCGTGCGGATCGTGCCGGCAATCTGCGCGTCATTCGGAATGACGTTGTGAGCGAAACCCGCATTGAATTTGGTAACCGAGACGACGACAGAACGTAGGGGATCGGCGCTGCGCGAAGCGATCATCTGCAGGTTGGTGACGATCTGCGCACCGATCGCAATCGGGTCGATCGTCCGGTGCGGCTGGGCGGCATGACCGCCGAGGCCCCTGATCGTCACCGTGAACTCGTCCGTTGCCGCCATGATCGCGCCTTGGCGGATGGCGAACTGCCCGACGGGAAGGCCCGGCAGATTATGCATCCCGTAGACCTCCTCGATCCTGAAGCGCTCCATCATGCCCTCCTGGACCATCAGGTTGCCGCCGCCGCCGCCCTCTTCGGCCGGCTGAAAGATTACGGCGATGTTGCCGTTGAAGTTGCGGGTCTCCGCGAGATATTTCGCGGCGCCGAGCAGCATTGCCGTGTGACCGTCATGTCCGCAGGCATGCATCTTGCCGGGCGTCGTCGAGGCCCAGGGCTTGCCGGTGATCTCCGTCAGCGGCAGGGCGTCCATGTCGGCGCGGAGGCCGATCGTACGGCTGCCTTCTCCCTTGCCCTTGATCAGGCCGACCACGCCGGTGCGGCCGATGCCGGTCACAATTTCGTCAACGCCGAACTCCCTGAGCTTGCCGGCAACGAAGGCCGCCGTGTTTTCGACCGCGAAAAGAAGCTCCGGCCGGGCGTGGATGTAGCGGCGCCATTCGGTCACTTCGGCTTGCATTTCAGCGGCTCTGTTCAAAATCGGCATACGTAACTTCCTGTCGCGAAATCGGGTTGTCCGGCGGCTTGCGCAATGCTGTGCCGCGGAAATAACTTATGCAATGACCTTTGCCATGTCATGGCCATATAAGCTAAATAGGTGAAGCTTTCGAGATTTCCGGACATCTTAGGGACGAACCGTGTCAACGCGCCAGAAACGTTTGATTTCACTCGCAGCCACCGCTACGGCCGCTTTTTTCTTCTCGGTTCCGCTGGCGCAAGCCAATCCGCATATTCTCGTCGAGGTCCAAAGCGGCCGCGTGCTGGAGCATGAGGAAGCCTTTCGCAAATGGTACCCGGCATCGCTGACGAAGCTGATGACGGCCTATACTGTGTTCAATGCAATCCGCGCCGGCGAGATCAGCCTCGAAACGCCGATCGTCATCAGCAAGCAGGCGGCTGCTCAGCCGGCTGCAAAAATGTATTACAAGCCGGGGCAGAAGCTGACGCTGGACAGCGCGTTGAAGATCCTCATGATCAAGTCGGCGAATGACGTCGCGGTTGCCGTGGCAGAGGCCGTCGCTGGTACCCAGGATGCCTTTGTCCTGCGCATGAATTCCGATGCAGCAAAGCTCGGCATGTCGGATTCGCATTTCGTCAATCCGAACGGCCTGCCGGGCAAGGGCCAATATACGACGGCGCGCGATCTCGCAGTCCTGACGGTCGCGTTACGGCGTGACTTCCCGCAATATGCGGGCTATTTCGCTCTTGAAGGCTTTACGAACGGCAAGACGAATACGCCGAATATCAATCTGCTGATCGGCCGTTTCGCCGGTGCGGACGGCATGAAGACCGGTTTCATCTGCGCGTCGGGCTTCAATCAGATCGGTTCGGCGACCCGTAACGGCCGCACCATCATTTCGGTCGTTCTGGGTACAGACAGCCTCGCGGCGCGTGCGGATGCGACGGCGAACCTGTTGCAGAAGGGCTTTACGGCACAGTTTCCCGCAGTCGATACCTTGAGTTCGTTGAAGCCCTACGGACTGGGGCAGGATCAGGTCACCGACATGAGTGCCGATATCTGCAGCGCAAAGGGCGCCAAGGTGCGTAGCGAAACGCGCGACGAGGTCGGGCGCATGAAAGTGCAGTCGCCCTATATCCAGGAAATGGATCACGAGCCGCGTTACGTCTTTGCCGGCCTCATTCCCGGCCAGGATGTCCAACCGGACAAGATGGCAAAGGCCGATGCCATCGGCGACCTTGCCAATGTACCGGTACCGCTGCCGCGCCCGACGTCCTTTTAAGGCAAAAGCAAATGAGCATTCATCACGACACGATCCCGGTCACGATCCTGACCGGCTTTCTTGGCGCCGGCAAGTCGACCTTGTTGAACCGCATCCTCAAGGATCCGGCGATGAAGGATGCCGCCGTTATCATCAACGAATTCGGCGATGTCGGCATCGACCACCTGCTCGTCGAAAGCTCGGGCGATGCGATCATCGAACTTTCTGACGGCTGCCTTTGCTGCACAGTGCGCGGCGAGCTCGTCGATACGCTGGCAAACCTCATGGATGCGGTGCAGACCGGCCGGGTCAAGCCCGTCAAACGTGTCGTGATCGAGACTACCGGCCTTGCTGATCCGGCGCCGGTCATGCAGGCGATCATGGGCAACCCGATTATCGCAACCAATTTCGAGCTGGACGGCGTCGTCACGGTCGTTGACGCAGTCAATGGTCTTCCCACACTCACCAATCACGAGGAGGCACGCCGGCAAGTCGCAGTCGCCGATCGCCTCATCGTGTCGAAGCAGTCGATGGCATCCGCCGAGCTGTTGCCGGTGCTGGAGGCGCGGCTGCGTCACCTCAATCCGCGCGCGGTACCGATGGATGCTGACAGCGCGCCCGCCGGTAGCGCGGAGATTTTCGTAAACGGTCTATACAACCCGGCAACGAAGATCGCCGACGTCAGCCGCTGGCTTCGCGACGAAGACGAGCATGATGCCCATCACCATCATGGAGACGATCACCACCACCATCATGGTCATGACCATCAAGATCCCCATGATGTGAACCGTCACGATGCGTCGATCCGGTCTTTCTCGATTGTCGAAGACAAGCCGATCGAGCCGATGGCGCTCGAGATGTTCATCGACCTGTTGCGCTCCGCGCATGGCGAAAAGCTGTTGCGCATGAAGGCCATCGTTGCCGTTTCGGACAGGCCGGACAGGCCTCTGATCCTGCATGGCGTGCAGAACATCTTTCACCCGCCGGTGCGCCTTCCGGCCTGGCCGGATCCGGTCGACCGGCGCACGCGCATGGTACTGATCACCAAGGATCTGCCGGAGGATTTCGTGAAGAACCTCTTCGATGCATTCCTCGGAAAGCCGCAGGTCGACACGCCCGATCGCGCGGCTCTCAACGACAATCCGCTGGCCATTCCTGGCATGAAGATCTGAGATTATCTCTTGCGGATGAGGAAACGGTGACCGGTTTCGGTTTTTACCGTTTCCAGTAACGAGTGGCCGTCTTCCTTACAGAAATGAGGGATGTCGATCCCAGCCAGCGGGTCGGTCGTTTCCACCCGAATGAGCGCGCCGCTTGTCATGGAAGAAAGCTTGCGGCGGGTCTTCAGCACGGGTAGGGGGCATTTCAGGCCGCGCAGGTCATAGGAAAAGGCGTCCAAGCCGCTCAGTTCCTGGCCCAGAATTTCCAGAACGGCTTCTTGGTGGCTTCTGCTGTTTCCTGCGGAGGCGGTTCCGGCGCGAAGGCCAGAGGGTTCTGCGTCGGAACGGGGACATTGGCAGGTACAACCGCTGCAACCGCCGTCGCATTGTTCTGGGCAGGTGCTGCTGCCGGTGCCGGTGCCGCAGCGGCGGTCGCCGTCGCATTTGCCGCGGGTGCAGCGGGCTTCGACATCAGTTCCTCAAGTTCGGCTACCTTGACCATGCGGCCTGCCTCCAGCGACGTGCCGGTGGGAGCATAAGCGAGTTCACGGCCCTTGCGCTGCTTGGCGACGACGGCTTTACGTTCGGCTTCGGTTGGATCGTACCAAGCCATGCCGTCGAATTTCCTTTCTGCCCTGGCGAAGTCGGCCGCGTATGTTTTGTTATAGGCAGCAAGTGCTGAGGCCAGCGCTGGAGGCGTTGACATTGCTGGGCACTGGCCTGCCGGATTAAAGGCGGCGCTGCCCTGCGCTAACTGCTGGTTGAAGACATATTTCTTCTCGCAGACATTCACTTCCGGCGGACGCTTGGTGATCTCGAAATTGTCGTAGCCGACCTTCAGCATCTTCCAGAAGTCATAGTTCTGGTTCAGGCGGTGCTTGAACATGTTTTCCGCGGTCATGCGGAAGGGAAACGCCTGCAGCTGAACGGTTGCCTGGCCGCCCTTGAAGGCATCACGCGCGAAAGCGTAGATTTCCAGAACCTGCTCGTCGGTCATCGAATAGCAGCCGGAAGACGAACATGCGCCGTGGATCATCAAGTCGGAGCCTGTGCGGCCGTTGACGGCGTCGTATCGGTTCGGAAAGCCGGTGTTGATCGCCAGATAATATTTGGAGTTCGGGTTCAGGTTCGCCCGTGTCAGGTTGTAGAAGCCCTCCGGCGCCTGCCGGTCACCGGTCTTGACCTTCGGACCCAGCCGGCCGGACCACGCGCAGATCTTGTAATCCGCAATCTTGTCGAAGCGGTTGTCCGTCTTGGCCTTCCAAACTTCGAGAGCGCCTTCTTCCTTGAAGATACGGATCATGATCGGGGAATTGCGGTCCATGCCTTTCGTCCTCATATCGGCGAGGATACGCGCCGGCAGAGGTTGCTCAACCTTGTTCTTGACCTTCGACAGGTCAGTATGGGTGACGTCCAAAGCGTCGTTGCAGCCGGCAAGAGCCAGCGCCATCAGCGAAACATAGGCAAAATGACGAATGCGCATTTCCCAACAAGCCCATTAAATCGATACGACCCGATCCGCGTCCATGGAGTCCGGGCAATCCCAGAATCATAGGCGGCTTATACTTCACAATTTCTTACCAGCCTATGACTTGCCCAAGGATGTCCCGCAAGCGCGACTGTTACAGATAACATTATTGTGGCCAAGGTTTGGCCGCAATCCGGTCACGTATGCTGGGAGTTATGCGAGATTCCGGCCCATGGCGAGGAATTTCTGGCGGCGGTCGCTGCGCAGCTGTTCGCCAGAACGCGGCGAAAGTTCGGCAAGGGCGCTGGCGATGACATCGCCGGTGGCGGCGATGACGCTGTCCGGATCGCGATGCGCGCCGCCGAGCGGTTCGGGAATGATGCCGTCGATGATGCTAAGCGACTTCAGGTCCTCGGCGGTGATCTTCATGTTGGTTGCTGCTTCCCTGGCGCGGGTCGAATCGCGCCATAGAATGGAGGCCGCGCCTTCCGGTGAGATCACGCTGTAGATCGAATGCTCGAGCATATAGACCCTGTTTCCGGTCGCGATCGCGATCGCGCCGCCGGAGCCCCCTTCGCCGATGATGACGGAGATGATCGGTACTTTGACGCCAAGGCACATTTCCGTCGAGCGGGCGATTGCTTCAGCCTGGCCGCGCTCTTCAGCGCCAACGCCTGGATAAGCGCCAGCAGTATCGACGAGGGTGACGACCGGAAGGCCGAAACGGTCAGCCATTTCAAGAATGCGGATCGCCTTGCGATAGCCTTCAGGGCGGGCGCTGCCGAAATTGTGCTTCAGTCGGCTCTTCGTATCGCTGCCCTTTTCCTGGCCTATGACGGCAATCGGTTGGCCGCGAAAGCGCGCAAGGCCTGCCTGGATCGCCGCGTCCTCGGAGAACTTGCGGTCGCCAGCGAGCGGCGTGAACTCCTGGAAGAGCGTTTTTGCATAGTCGACGAAGTGCGGGCGCTGCGGATGGCGAGCAACCTGCGTCTTTTGCCAGGCGTTGAGCTTGGAATAGATATCGACCATCGCTTCGCGAACGCGAACCTCCAGCCTGCCGACCTCATCGGACGTATCGATGCTCTCGTCTTCGGAAGCGAGCTTCTTCAGTTCAATGATCTTGCCTTCGAGGTCGGAGATCGGCTTTTCGAAGTCGAGATAGTTGTGCATGAGGTGCGTTTCCGTTCCTTGTGCCCGGGGCAGCTTGCTGGCCTTGCCCCATGTCGCCGGTCCTATTCGTGCTTTTTCGCCTGTTTGGCAAGGGGGTGATGCGTCTGAACCAGTTGCTGCAGCCTTTCTTCAAGGACATGCGTATAGATCTGTGTCGTCGAAATGTCGGAATGTCCGAGGAGTTCTTGAACTACGCGAAGGTCGGCGCCGTTAGCAAGAAGATGGCTTGCAAAGGCGTGACGCATGACGTGCGGCGAGATCATTGATGGCGTCAATGCGGCACGGATCGCGAGGTTCTTCAGTTCACGGGCAAAAACCTGGCGGGGCAGATAGCCTTCCTTGGAGGCTGCCGGAAAAAGCCATGGACTATCAACCGGATCCTTCGCCTTGGCCTTCTCTTCTGCGAGCGACCGGCCATAGGCCTTGAGTGCAGCGATTGACGATTGAGATAGAGGTACGAGCCGCTCCTTGTTGCCCTTACCGCGAATGATCAGGAAACGCCCTTCTTGGTCGAGAACGCGTGCCGGCAGCGAAACGAGCTCGCTGACGCGCATTCCTGTCGCGTAAAGCAGCTCCAGAAGCGCCAACATTCGCTGGCGCTGCAATTGGCCGTCCGCGGGATTGTTGGCTTCGGTTTCGGCCTGTGTCAGCAGTCGCGTCACCTCCTCGACGCCCATTGTCTTTGGCAGAGCTCGCGCTTTCTTCGGCGCGTCGAGAACGCCCGTCGGGTCATCAACCCGCAGGCCTTCGGCATAAAGGAACTTGTAGAATTGCCGCATGGCTGCCAGCCGGCGGGCCTGGGACGAGGACTTGAAGCCCCGTTTCGAGAGCGAGGAGAGGTAGGCGGCGAGATCGCCGGAGGCCGCTTCGGTCAGCCGCACGCTTTTGCCGTTCAGGAATGCATGGAGGTCGTCCAGATCGCGCTCGTAGGACTGCAGCGTGTTCACGGCAGCACCTCGCTCTGCACTCATCATCTCGAGAAAGGCTTCCACATGGACGCGGCTCAGATCCTTCATCGGATCACTTCTTCGCCGGTTTGATCGTGCCAGTCGCCGGCGGGTTGATCCGTTCCGACGGGATGCGAATCGTCACGTCGCGTGGCTGTGGCTCCACGAAGGTCACGAGCGCCACCATACCGCCATAAATCGCCCCAGCGATCATCGCCAGGACAGCCAATAGACGCAAGAGGGTCGGCATTTCGCAACTCCATGAGCTCTGCCTCTTTTATGAAGAAGCGGGTTTGCGTGCAAGAAGCGGCTTTTGAACCATGTTTCCCTGGTCCGCGACTTGACGCTACACCCGCATTTGTCGATACCGTTTGCAAACAAAGTGTGAATGGACCGATGAGTGACCCAGTTCTGAAAGTGGGAGACAGCCTGAAAGACAGAGCTCGCGCCACGCTCGGATCCCGCAATCTGATCCTCGTTGGCCTCATGGGGGCCGGCAAATCCTCCGTCGGCCGTATCGTCGCCCATCAGCTGGGTATTCCTTTCATCGACAGCGACGTGGAGATCGAGCGCGTCTCCCGGATGACCATCTCGGAGCTTTTCGCAGCTTACGGCGAAGATGAGTTCCGCGCGCTGGAAACACGCGTGATGAAACGGTTGCTGAAGAATGGGCCGCGCGTGGTATCTACCGGCGGTGGCGCTTTCATCAATGATCGGACGCGAAAGCACATCAAGAAGAGCGGCCTTTCCGTCTGGCTGAAGGCCGATCTCGACGTGCTGTGGGAGCGGGTCAGCAAGCGCGACACACGCCCGCTCCTGAAGACCGAGAATCCAAAGCAGACGCTCGAAAACCTGATGAACGCGCGATACCCGATCTATGCCGAAGCCGACATCACCGTGTTGTCGCGTGATGTGCGTAAGGAAGTCATGGCTGACGAAGTGTTGAAGGCCGTGATCGAAGCCCAAACCGAAAGTACCGTACCATGAATGCGATCACCTCCTCCTCCCAACGAAAGGTTCACGTACCGCTCGGTGAGCGCGCCTACGATATATTGATCGGGTCGGGGCTGATCGCGCGCGCTGGAGCGGAAATAGCGTCACGGCTGAAGGGTCGCAAAGCTGCGATCATCACGGATGAGCACGTAGCGCCACTCTATCTCGAAGCGCTCGTTAATAGCCTCGAAGGCTCGGGTATCATGTCCGCGCAGCTTGTGCTGCCCGCCGGCGAGAGGACGAAGAGCTTCGAGCATCTGATGACCGCCTGCGACAAGATCCTGGAGGCCCGCGTCGAGCGGAATGATTACGTCATTGCGCTTGGCGGCGGCGTTATTGGCGATCTTGCCGGCTTTGCCGCCGGCATCGTGCGTCGCGGCGTGCGCTTCGTGCAGGTGCCGACGTCGCTGCTTTCGCAGGTGGATTCTTCCGTTGGCGGCAAGACGGGCATCAACAGCCGACACGGCAAAAACCTTATCGGCGTCTACCATCAGCCGGATCTGGTCCTTGCCGATACGGATGTTCTTAACTCTCTCAGCGAGCGCGAATTCCGTGCCGGCTATGCAGAAGTTGCGAAATACGGTCTTATCGACAAGCCGGATTTTTTCGCTTGGCTTGAAACAAACTGGAGCGCCGTCTTTGCCGGCGGCTCTGCGCGTATCGAGGCGATTGCCACAAGCTGTCAGGCGAAATCCGATGTCGTGGTCGCTGACGAGCGCGAGAACGGTCCGCGGGCGCTTCTCAATCTCGGCCATACTTTTGGGCACGCTCTGGAGGCGGCCACCGCCTATGAGAGTGCACGCCTGGTGCACGGCGAAGGCGTTTCGATCGGCATGGTCCTCGCGCATGAATTTTCCGCGCGCATGAATCTCGCAAGCCCTGATGACGCGAAGCGGGTTGAGAAACATCTGAAAGAGGTCGGCCTGCCGACGCGCATGTCCGATATTCCGGGGGCTCTTCCGCCGGCCGAAAAGCTGCTCGACGCGATGGCGCAGGACAAGAAAGTGAAAAACGGAAAGTTCACCTTCATCCTGACTCACGGCATTGGCCGGTCGTTCATCGCCGATGACGTGCCGGCTTCAGAAGTGTTGGCCTTCCTCAAGCAAAAGCAGCCGCAATGACACGCGAAGGCACGCTGGCATTTCTTGCGGTTTACTGGCCGGAAATCGTTTCCATCGTGGCCCTCGTGCTCATATCGGCCTTCTTCGTTGGTTCGGAGACTGCACTGACGGCGGTCTCTCGCAGCCGCATGCATACGCTGGAAGCCAACGGCGAAAGGCGCGCCGGTCTTGTGCGCCAGCTGATCGAGCGGCGCGACCGGCTGATCGGGGCGCTGCTGATCGGCAACAACTTTGCTAACATCCTGTCTTCGTCTCTGGCGACCAGCTTGTTTCTCAGTCTCTTCGGCAGCTCGGGCGTGGCGCTTGCAACGCTTGCGATGACGGTGATCCTCGTCATTTTCGCGGAAGTTCTGCCGAAGAGCTGGGCGATCTCGTCGCCTGACCGTTTTGCATTGAGCGCGGCATTGCCAATCAAGCTCTTTGTCGCTGTCGTCGGTCCGATTTCTTCTCTCGTCAATGCCGTCGTCCGCGGGATCCTGGGGCGCTTCGGCATCACCCTATCGCGTGAAATCCCGATGCTGACGGCGCACGAGGAGCTGCGCGGTACCGTCGATCTGTTGCATCGCGAGGGGGCGGTGGTGAAGGCTGACCGGGATCGCCTTGGCGGAATACTCGACCTTAGCCAGCTCGAACTCTCCGACATCATGGTCCACCGCACGGCGATGCGGGCGATCAATGCAGATGACGCGCCGGAGGTCGTGGTTCGCACGATCCTCGAGAGCCCCTATACCCGCATGCCGCTGTGGCGCGGCACGATCGACAACATCATCGGCGTCGTCCACGCAAAAGACTTGCTGCGCGCGCTGGCCGAGCCGAACGTGGAGCCGGAGAATCTCGATATCGTCAAGATTGCCCAGAAACCCTGGTTCGTGCCGGACAGCACCAATCTCGAAGACCAGCTCAATGCGTTCCTGCGCCGCAAGCAGCACTTCGCCGTCGTCGTCGATGAGTATGGTGAGGTGCAGGGCATCGTGACGCTCGAGGACATCCTAGAAGAGATCGTCGGCGATATTTCCGATGAGCACGATATCGATATGCAGGGCGTGCGCCAGGAATCCGACGGCTCGATCGTTGTCGATGGCAGTGTGCCGATCCGGGACCTGAACCGCGCGCTCGATTGGCAGTTGCCCGACGAAGAGGCGACGACGATCGCCGGCCTCGTCATCCATGAATCGATGACGATCCCGGAAGAGCGGCAGGCCTTCACTTTTTACGGCAAGCGCTTCATCGTCATGAAGCGCGAGAAGAACCGCATCACCAGGCTACGCATCCGCCCTGCTGCGGAGAACGAGACCAAACCGCTCTGACTCTGATCCGGTCGCTCCATGGCTGGTGAGCAGACGCAGGATCTGCACTTCTTTCGGCAGTTCGATCAAAAACTCGCTGTCGCGTTCGAGGTGATGGATCTTCGTGGGATCGGTGCCGGCAAAGGTGCTCATCGCCTCGATATTCTCCCAATAAGAGATCGTCACGAATTCGCTTTCCGTTTCGCGGTCTTCGCGAAAAGTCTGGACACCAAGTGCTTTCTCGATCAGCGGCTTGATGCCCGCTTCGTAGTTGTAGGCTTCGTATTCGTCAGCCTTGGCTCTTGGCGTACGTCCGCGCCAGATCCGGGCAATCGTCGGCTTCGTCATCCCTGTTTCCTCCTTGGTGAAAGGAGGGCAAACGCCTATATGAGGGACGTGTTCCGCTACCAGCTGGTTGCTTCGCCGGGTGCGGCGAGCTCTACGGCGAGCGCATGCAGCCCTGCGTCGAGTTCCGGCTTCAGCAGTTCGGTGACGGCGCGGTGGCGGGCGAGCCTCGTCATTCCTGCAAACTTGGCTGAGACGATGCGCACGCGCATGTGCGTTTCACCGGTGCCGGTGAAACCCGGCTGATGGCCGGCATGCAGGCGGCTTTCGTTGATGACGCTCAGGCGCTCGGGCGCAAAAGCTTCGGTCAGTTTTTCTTCGATGCGGGTCTCAAGGGTCACGATTTCGTCCAGTTGCTTCGCAAAAAGGGGGTTCCCACCAAGCCAGCAACATTCGTGTTTGTCAATTCTTGTCGTCGCTTCGCGGCAGGCCCATAATTAGCGCCGTCATGAGACTCGATTCCAAATATTTCGATCGCATCCGCACCCGCCGCAAGCGCGAGCAGGAAACCGAGCAGGCTCCTCCGACCTGCCAGTGGGACGGCTGTGATAAAAAAGGCGTGCATCGCGCTCCTGTCGGACGCAATGCCGAAGGGCAGTTCTTTCTTTTCTGCTTCGAGCACGTCAAGGAATACAACAAGGGCTACAATTATTTTTCCGGCCTCTCGGACGGCGAAATCGCCCGCTACCAGAAGGAGGCGGTCACCGGGCATCGTCCGACCTGGACCGTTGGCGTCAACAAGGCGGCGAAGGACAGCCCGCTGCATTCGGACATCCGCTCCGGCGCCTATAGCCGTGTGCGCGATCCCTTCGGCTTCGTCAGCGGCGCCAAGGGCAGCGGTCCGCGTTTTCCCGAGCAGCGCAAGTTGAAGAGCCTGGAGGCCAAGGCCTTCGACACGATGGGCCTGCAGGCAAGTGCCACCTCTTCTGAGATCAAGACCCGCTACAAGGAACTGGTCAAGAAGCATCATCCCGATGCCAACGGCGGGGACCGCGGTTCCGAAGAGCGCTTCCGCGCCGTCATCCAGGCCTATCAATTGTTGAAGCAGAACGGTTTTTGTTAATTCCTGTCCTTGCTCTCCGCCTTCAATCGGGTATGGTCCAAATCGGCTGAGGCCGCAGGCAACCGCGGCATGCATCTGTGCGTTTTGCCAACGCCGCCTTTGCCAACCTTCCGGACGCGGCGTTTCTTGTCCGGGACTTTGTTCCAGAATGCTCGCAAGCGGTCAATTATCCCGCCGAGGTTTCGCTTCAGTCCCGGAGAAGTATCGCCGACGTTCCCACCTTGAACGGGCGCAGAACAAAGCTGCGGCGTCATGGTTGCGAAATGGCCTGATAGTACGGCCGGGTGGAAGCACCCGCCTTGGAGACATGATGAGCAAGATTGACCTTGATATTTCCGAGCTTCCAGACACCACCGTTTCGGTCAGGGAGGTCTTCGGGATCGATTCCGATATCCGCGTTCCGGCTTACAGCAAGGGCGATGCCTACGTTCCGGACCTGGATAACGACTATCTCTTCGACCGCGAGACGACGCTCGCCATTCTTGCAGGTTTTGCCCACAACCGCCGCGTCATGATCTCCGGCTACCACGGCACCGGTAAATCCTCTCACATCGAGCAGGTCGCTGCCCGCCTCAATTGGCCCTGCGTGCGCATCAACCTCGACAGCCACGTCAGCCGTATCGATCTCGTCGGCAAGGACGCGATCGTCGTCAAGGACGGCCTTCAGGTCACGGAATTCAAGGACGGCATCCTGCCTTGGGCCTATCAGCACAATGTCGCGCTCGTCTTCGATGAATATGACGCCGGCCGCCCGGACGTCATGTTCGTCATCCAGCGCGTGCTGGAATCGTCAGGCCGCCTGACGCTGCTCGATCAGAGCCGCGTCATTCGTCCGCATCCGGCCTTCCGCCTCTTTGCGACGGCAAACACCATCGGCCTCGGCGACACCACCGGCCTCTATCATGGCACGCAGCAGATCAACCAGGCGCAGATGGACCGCTGGTCGATCGTCACCACGTTGAATTACCTGCCGCACGACCATGAAGTGAACATCGTCACCGCCAAGGTGAAGAGCTTCCAGAAGGACAAGAATGGCCGCGATACCGTTTCCAAGATGGTCCGCGTCGCCGATCTGACACGCGCTTCCTTCATGAACGGCGATCTGTCGACTGTCATGAGCCCGCGTACGGTCATCACCTGGGCCGAAAACGCCGATATCTTCGGTGACCTCGCCTTCGCCTTCCGCGTCACCTTCCTCAACAAGTGCGACGAGCTGGAGCGTCCGCTGGTCGCCGAGCACTATCAGCGCGCCTTTGGTGTCGAGCTCAAGGAGAGCGCAGCCAACATCGTGCTGGAGGCTTAAGGCCCGTCGATCATGGCATCACGTGGTGACAATTCGAAAGCAAGGCCGAACGGCCCCGTCGACGTCGAGCCCTTGCGGCGCGCGATAACCGGCTGCGTGCGCGCGATTGCAGGCGATGGCGAGGTCGAGGTGACTTTTGCCAACGAGCGCCCCGGCATGACGGCTGAGCGTATTCGGCTACCGGAGCTTTCCAAGCGGCCAACGGCGCATGAGCTGGCGGTGACGCGCGGTCTAGGCGACTCCATGGCGCTTCGGCTTGCCTGCCACGATGAGAAGGTGCACGCGACGATGGCGCCGCAGGGCTCTGACGCGCGGGCGATCTTCGACGCCGTCGAGCAGGCGCGCGTCGAATCGATCGGCACGCTGCGCATGGAGGGCGTGGCTGCCAACCTGCGTTCGATGACCGAGGAGAAGTACTCCAAGGCGAATTTCACCGGCATCGAGCGGCAGGAGGATGCGCCGATCGGCGAAGCCGTCGCCATGATGGTGCGTGAGAAGCTGACCGGCCAGAAGCCGCCGGCCTCTGCGGGAAAGGTTCTCGATCTCTGGCGGTCCTTCATAGAAGAGAAGGCGGGTTCCGAACTCGATGACCTTACAAGCGTCATCAACGACCAGCAGGCGTTCTCGAAGGTGATCCGCCACATGCTCTCCGCCATGGAAATGGCGGAAGAATACGGCGACGACGACAGCGATCCCGACCAGGACAACGAGCAGGATCAGGAAGACCAGCCGAACGGCGACGAGTCGGATCAGGACGAGGTCGATGACGACGCGGGCACCGACGCCGCGCCGGTCGAAGATAGCGAACTTGCCGATGAGCAGATGGAGGACGGCGAGACCGAAGGCGCCGAGATCTCCGACGACGACATGATGGAAGAGGGCGAGGACGATTCGGAAACACCGGGCGAAACCCGTCGTCCAAACACGCCCTTTGCCGATTTCAACGAGAAGGTCGACTATCACGTCTTTACTGAAGAGTTCGACGAGATCATCACCGCCGAGGAGCTTTGCGACGCTGCCGAGCTGGAGCGCCTGCGTGCCTTCCTCGACAAGCAGCTCGCGCACCTGCAGGGCGCTGTCGGCCGGCTCGCAAATCGACTGCAGCGTCGCCTGATGGCGCAACAGAACCGCTCCTGGGACTTCGATCTGGAAGAGGGCTATCTCGATACCGCCCGCCTGCAGCGCATCATCATCGATCCGATGCAGCCGCTTTCCTTCAAGATGGAGCGTGACACGCAGTTCCGCGACACGGTCGTGACGCTGCTGATCGACAATTCTGGCTCCATGCGCGGGCGCCCGATCACCGTAGCAGCTACCTGCGCCGATATTCTGGCCCGCACGCTCGAGCGTTGCGGCGTCAAGGTCGAGATCCTTGGCTTCACGACCAAGGCCTGGAAGGGCGGGCAGGCGCGCGAGAGCTGGCTTGCCGGCGGCAAGCCGCAGACGCCCGGCCGCCTCAACGACTTGCGTCACATCATCTACAAGTCCGCAGACGCGCCGTGGCGCCGTGCGCGCACCAATCTCGGCCTGATGATGCGCGAAGGGCTTTTGAAGGAAAATATCGACGGCGAGGCGCTGATCTGGGCGCATAATCGTCTTCTTGCTCGCCGCGAACAGCGCCGCATCCTGATGATGATCTCCGACGGTGCGCCGGTCGACGATTCCACGCTTTCGGTCAATCCCGGCAATTACCTCGAGCGTCATCTGCGCGCCGTGATCGAGCAGATCGAGACCCGTTCGCCGGTCGAACTGCTTGCGATCGGCATCGGCCATGACGTGACGCGCTATTATCGCCGCGCTGTGACCATCGTCGACGCGGATGAGCTTGCCGGTGCGATGACCGAGCAGCTTGCCTCGCTTTTCGAAGATCAGGCAGCGCAGCCGCGTGGCGGCCGTTTGCGACGTGCAAGCTGATGCCGAAGGGAACCGGCGCTTAATGATCCGTCTGTCCCGCGCGGCTTTGCTTGCTCTTTGTCTCGCCGGGGGCGCTTCGATCGCGGTTGCGCGCGAGAGCGTAAATATCAGCAGCCGCATCATCTCGACCTTCAAGATTGGCTCCAGCGAGACGAAATTCGGGCCGCTGGAATTCCTTGGCGGGCTGGAGATGGTGTCCGGCAACCGGCTTTTTGGGTCTTGGTCGGCGATCCGGTTCGTGCCGGACCGGAAGCATTTTGTTGGTGTGCTTGATACCGGCCACTGGCTTACCGGCAGCATCGAGCGCGATCAGCAGGGAAGGCTTTCCGGTTTGTCCGGCGTTGAAATCACGCCTATGAAAAACGGGAGCGGGGATACTTTCGAGGGTAAGGGACACATGGATGCCGAGGGTCTTGCCCTCAAAAGCGACCAGGTTCTGGTTTCCTTCGAACAGGACCATCGGGTCGAAGCCTACCCCGATCCTGGGTTCGAGACCTCGTCATCGGTTGGCTCGATCCCCATTCTCGTGCCGACACGGTTGCTGCGAAGCGGCCGCGGCTTCGAGACGCTGGCGGTGGCTCCACCCGAGAGCGCTTTGAAGGGCGCTGCCGTCATCATTTCGGAAGAGAGCCGGGATCGGAAGGGGAATATCTACGGCGCGATCCTTTCCGGGCCGCTCAAGGGCCGTTTCGCGGTGACGCGCAACGGTGATTTCGATCCGACCGATGGCGCCTTTCTGCCGGACGGCGATCTTTTGCTTCTGGAGCGTCGTTTCAACATCGCCAACGGCATCGCTATGCGAATCCGGCGCATCCCGGCGGCAGAGATCAGGCCGGACGCCGTCGCCGATGGCGACATTTTGTTGACGGCCGATTTTGGGTACCAGATCGACAATATGGAAGGCCTGGACAGTTTTCAGGCGCCGGATGGCAGCACGCATGTGATCATCGTTTCCGATGACAACCACTCCATTTTGGAGCGGAACCTCATGCTGGAATTTCGTCTCACGGAGTAAAAGGCCTGCTCGAAGGCCGGCCACTGGCGATCAGCTTGCGCGGGCCGGCTGCATCGGCCGCAGCACGTTCATGAGTGCGCCGTAGGGCAGCAGCATGACGAGGCCCATGATCATCTTCACCGAGAAATCGCTGATCGCCCAGGAAATCCAGCGCGGCGCCTGAGCGGCCAATGCACCGAGGATCGGGGCCTGCTCCAGCGCAAACGGATCGTTCGGGCCGAGGAAGACGAAGAAGGCGGCAAAGGCGAAGGAGAAGAAGATCGCCGTGTCGAGCGCCGAGCCGATCAGCGAGCCGAGGAGCGGCGCACGCCACCAGGTCTGGCGGCGAAGGCGATTGAAGACGGCGATATCGAGCAGCTGGCCGGCGAGGTAAGCCGAACCAGAGGCGATCGCGATGCGCGGCACTGATGTGAAGAAGGAAAGCCCGATGCCGACGACAAAGCCGGCGAACACGACCTTGCGCGCTACCTGAGGACCGAACTGGCGATTCGTGAGATCGGTGATCAAGAAGGCGACCGGATAGCTGAACGCACCCCACGTCAGGATATCGGCGAGGTTGATGCCGGCGACCTCGGCGTTCACAGGAAACTGGACGAGGAAGTTGGAAGCGACGACGACGAGCGTCATCAGAGCGATGTAGAGGAGGGTATAGCGGGTCTTCAGCATTTTTTTATCCTGGGTGATGCCACCAGTTGGGGTATCGGGCCGGCAAAGCAAAAGGCTTGTCCGGTATTAGCCGTGCAAGCCTTTGAAGCCGTATGGAAGAAGGTGTCGAAGCTTATGCGGCTTCGGCGGTCTTCTTGACAATCTGACGGCGCAGCAGGCGCGCGCGCATCGACAGTTCGTTTTCGCTTGCCTTGATCAGGAAGGCATCGAGGCCCCCGCGATGCTCGACAGAGCGCAGGGCAGCAGCTGAAACACGCAGACGGTAGCGCTGGCCGAGAGCGTCGGAGATCAGCGTAACCTGGCACAGGTTCGGCAGGAACCGGCGCTTGGTCTTGTTGTTGGCATGGCTGACATTGTTACCAGTCAGGACGGCCTTGCCGGTCAATTCGCACACGCGGGACATTGAACACCTATTCTTGTTTTTCTAGGCCATCGATTACGATGCCCCGGCAAACGCGGGTCTGCAATCCAACAGGCCATAATTGGAAAGTTGCGGTTCTATAGTCAGGCCGGCCGCCCGCGTCAAGCCAAACCTTGGCCTTTCCCGCAATTCTGTCAAAAAGCTCGTGTTTGCTTCTATGTGCGGCAGGAGTATAGACCGCTGGTGCAGGGCATTGTCTGCCCTTGAAAAAGGCTCTCTTCATGGCTCATCTGGGCAGGCGGATTTTCCTATCGTCAATTGCAGTGCTGATGTCCATCCCGGCCGGCGCAAGCGAGATCCGTCATCGTACGGAATATAGAGTTGCTCTCGGAATCCTGCCGATTGCGCGCGCCGCCTTCGTTACCCAGATCGACGATGATCAGCGCTACCAGGTTTCAGGCAATATCAGTTCGGCGGGCCTTGCCGATCTTGTGACGAACATCGCTGCGAAAACCAACGTCACCGGTGTCCTGCGCAATGACCGATTGCAGGCGCAGCGCTACTACCTCTATTACAAGAGCGGCAAACGCGCGCGTACCTATGAAGTCCGCTACAGAAACGGCGATATCGTCTCCACGACCGTGAAGCCGGAACGGCGCCAGCCACGCAACTGGGTCGATGTCAAGCCGGGCGATATGCGCTCCGTGCTTGATCCCATCTCCGGGTTGATCTTCCCGGCGGATACGAAGCTCTGCTCGCAGCGCCTGCCGATCTATGACGGCGAGATGCGCATGGACCTTGTGCTTTCGCCAAAGGGATCCGAGGATTTCAAGACGGATGGGTTTTCCGGCAAGGCAACGGTCTGCGGCGTACGTTTCGTGCCCAGGTCTGGCTACAGGAAAGGCCGCAAGGATATCGATTATCTGAGAAGAAGCGGCAACATGGAAATCTGGTTTGCAAAGGCGGAAACGGCCAACGTATATGCTCCGGTCTATGTTCGCATTCCGACGCAGTACGGAACGGTGACGATTACCGCGGTGAAATACAGTGCAAACTGACGGAGCTGGTCTCCGTGAAGGGGGACAGGTGAAGCTTCGGGCCACATCGATCGGGTTCACGGCCATTCTGATGTGGTCGTTTCTGGCGCTCTTCACCGCTGCATCCGGCAAGATGCCGCCGTTCCAGCTTTCGGCGATCTGCTTTGCGATCGGCAGCATCCCGGGCATTGCCGTTTTGATCTTCAACCCGTCTCGCGTGGCGCTGCTGAGGCAGCCGGCAAAGGTCTGGATCATCGGCATTGCCGGCCTCTTCGGCTATCACTTCCTCTATTTCACCGCGCTTCGGAACGCGCCGGCGGTGGAGGCCGGCTTGATTGCCTATCTCTGGCCGCTGCTGATTGTCGTCGGCTCGGCGCTGCTGCCGGGCGAGCGGTTGCGCTGGTATCATGTGGCAGGCGCGCTCGCCGGGCTCTGCGGCACCTTCCTGATCGTCGGCCGCAACGGCATCGATTTCGACGGTGCATATGCGATCGGCTACGGCGCGGCCTTCCTTTGTGCCTTCACCTGGTCCGGCTATTCGCTGCTGACGCGGCGCTTCGATGCGGTCTCGACCGATGTCGTTACCGGCTTCTGCCTTGCGACCTCCCTTCTGTCGTTCTTCTGCCATCTCGGGTTGGAAACGACCCTTTGGCCGGAAACGGCTTTCGAATGGATCGCCGTTGCCGGTCTCGGTCTCTTCCCGGTCGGCGCTGCGTTCTATGCCTGGGATTACGGCGTCAAGAACGGCGACATCCAGATCCTCGGCGCGGCAAGTTATGCGGCGCCGTTGCTTTCGACGCTCATCCTGACGATATTCGGCTTTGCCGAGCCAAGCTGGCGCATTGCGCTTGCCTGCCTGCTGGTCACCGGCGGTGCAGTGCTTGCGGCTCAGGAAATGTTCCGCCGTAAAAGCGTCGCAAAACAAGTTGCGGCGGCTGAATAGGCCTCAGCCGCCCGGTTTCCAATCCATCGGTGCCATTTCGAATTTCGAGAACTCGAAACCGGGCGCCACCGTACAGCCAACGAGCGTGTATTCGCCAAGCGTTTCTGCCGATTGCCACCAGTTTGCCGGAATGATTGCTTGCGGACGCTCACCACTTGCCAGGTCGATGCCGAGCATCAAGGTTTCGCTTCCCGTGCCGTCTGCGGACCTGTGGAGTGCCAAGGGCGCACCGGCGTAGTAATGCCAGACCTCCGCCGCATCGTGGACGCGATGCCAGTGCGAACGTTGCCCGGCTTTCAGAAGATAGTAGATTGCCGTCGAGTGCCCGCGATCCTCGCCATTGCCATCGCGAAACGTCTGCACGTACCAGCCGCCTTCCGGATGCGGCTGCATCGAAAGCGCCTCTATAATTTTGTCGGGAGACATCAGAAATTGTCCTTGCGCCTGCGGATCTCCGCAAAGACTTCCTCGTTCGTCTTGCTTTCCATCAGGAGATTGCGGCGGATGGCGGGATCGGCAGCGCGAAGAAAAGGGTTGGTGTCCTTTTCCAGGCCCAGCGTCGTCGGGATCGTGAACCTGCCCTCGGCACGCAGAGCCTCGATCTCTGCAGCACGCGTCTTCAGCCGCTCGTTGTCCGGATCGATCGTCAAAGCGAAACGCGCGTTCGAAAGTGTATATTCATGGCCGAAATAGATCGCCGTCTCGTCTGGCAGCACGGCCAGCTTCTGCAACGAATGCCACATATCCGCCGCCGGGCGCTCCAAGAGGCGGCCGCAGCCCAGTGCAAAGAGCGTATCGGCGGCAAAAAGCAGCTTGTCGTCAGCGAAATGGTAGCAGATATGGCCGACGGTATGGCCCGGCGTTTCGATGACGTTGACCATATGGTCGCCGAAGAGAAAGCTGTCGCCATCGGCCATCGATTTGTCGAGGCCCGGAATTGCCACGGCTTCGTTGACCGGACCGATGATCTCGCAGCCGAATTGCTCCTTCAGCGCCAGATTGCCTTCGACGTGGTCGGTGTGGTGATGGGTGGTGAAGATGTGCGAAATCTTCCAGCCGCGCCGCTTTGCAGCCGCTGCCACGGCCGCCTCTTCCGGCGCGTCGATCGATGCCGTCAGCCCGGATTCCGGATCATGCACGAGAACGCCGAAATTATCGGATCGGCAGAGAAAAACTTCTAGTTCCAAAGGTTTCATTGTCCAAGCGGCCTCTTTCCCACGAACATGTCCGGAATGTAGAGGCTCCGGCCTTGAAGTCCAATCGCCCGCTGATAACATTTATTGCGATGCACACGGATATTGTCGATCTGCGCCAGTTCTATCATTCCGAGCTCGGCCGCCTTGCCGAGCACTCGATTGCCATGGCGCTGTCGTCGCTTTGGGTGCGCCTGCCGCAGGAGCGGCTCGTCGGCATCGGCTATGCCGTTCCCTTCCTCGACCGGTTCAGCGCCGATACCGAGCGCACCTTCGCCTTCATGCCAGCCGGGCAGGGCGCCGTGAACTGGCCGGTGGGGTCGTTGTCATCGACCGCACTGATCTTCGATGAAGAACTGCCGCTTCCCGATTCGTCCATTGATCGTGTGCTGATGGTCCATTCGCTGGAATTCGCCGAAAGCCCGCGGGAAACCTTGAAGGAGCTCTGGCGCGTGCTTGCGCCCGGCGGACGCCTCGTCATCGTGGTGCCGAACCGGCGCGGCGTCTGGGCGCGCATGGAACATACGCCTTTCGGCTCCGGGCGCCCTTATTCGCGGGGTCAACTCACGCATCTGCTGCGCGAGACGAATTTCACGCCCGGCGCGACCGCCGAGGCGCTGTTCTTCCCGCCATCGAAGCTTCGCGCGGTTCTCAGCCTTCGCCGCGGCTTCGAACGCATTGGCCGCGCACTCTGGCCGGCCTTTTCGGGCGTCATCATCGTCGAGGCACAGAAGCGGCTCTATCAGGGCCTGCCGGTAGCCGCACGGGCTTCGCGCCGCGTCTTCGTGCCGGTTCTTGCGCCGCATGGTGTTCCGACGACACGCAGCCGTTAAGTCTCACTCGACAAAGGCCGCTTTCCGCTTTATTGCCACAGGGCAATTTCCGGCCGGAATTTCCGGCGTTTTTTCAAGGTCGATCCCATGAGCGTTGAGATGAGCAAGCCTGTTCCGCGTCCCGGTATCCTGGATATTGCAGCCTATGTGCCGGGCAAGGAACATGCACCGGGCGTCGCCCGCGTCTACAAGCTCTCCTCCAACGAAACGCCGCTTGGTGCGAGCCCGAAGGCCATAGAAGCCTTTCGTGAGGCGGCCGGCCATCTCGAACGCTATCCGGACGGGCAGGCGATCGAATTGCGCGAAGCGATCGCCGCAGTTCACGGCCTGAATCCGGCTAACATCATGTGTGGCAACGGCTCGGACGAACTGCTCGGCTTGCTCTGCCACGTTTATCTCAGCCCCGGTGACGAAGGCATCATCACCGAGCACGGCTTCCTCGTTTACAAGATTCAGATCATGGGCGCGGGCGCGACGCCTGTCGTGGTGAAGGAGACGGATCATACCGTCGATGTCGACGCGATCCTTGCCGCCGTTACGGACAAGACGAAGATCGTCTTCATCGCCAATCCGGGCAATCCGACCGGTACCTATATCCCGGTCAGCGAAGTCCGCCGCCTACAGGCCGGTCTGCCGAAGCATGTCGTCCTGGTGCTCGATGCGGCCTATGCCGAATATGTCCGGCGCAACGACTATGAATCCGGTATCGAGGTCGTCTCCTCGAACGCGAACGTCGTCATGACCCGGACCTTCTCGAAGGTCTATGGGCTTGCGGCGCTCCGCGTCGGCTGGATGTATGCGCCTGCCGAGATCATCGACGCAGTGAACCGCGTGCGCGGCCCGTTCAACATGAATACGCCGGCGATCGCGGCCGGTGCCGCGGCGATCCGCGATCAGGCCTTCGTTCAAAAGGCGACCTCCTTCAATCAGATGTGGATCGAGAAGGTTACAGGAGCGCTCGAAACGATCGGTCTCAAGGTCACGCCGTCGGTGACCAACTTCGTCCTCATCCATTTTCCGGATGTCGAGGGCAAGCGCGCTGCCGATGCTGACGATTATCTGACGAGCCGTGGCTATATCCTGCGGGCGGTTCGCAGCTACGGCTTCCCTAATTCACTGCGCATGAGCATTGGCCCCGAAGAGGCCAATCACGGCGTCATCGAAGCGCTCGGCGAATTCATGGGACGCCCGGCATGACAGCGCAGTTTGATCGCATCGCGCTGATCGGCATCGGGCTGATCGGCTCCTCGATCGCCCACGACATCAAGCGGCTGGGGCTCGCCCACGAAGTCGTCGTTGCAACGCGCAGTGCCGAAACGCTGAAGCGTGCCGAGGAATTGCAACTCGGCAGCCGTTATACGACCTCGTCGGCCGAGGCCGCCGAGAATGCCGATCTCGTCATCGTGTCCGTGCCGGTCGGCGCCTCGGAAAGTGTTGCCAGGGAAATCGCAGGAAGCGTGAAGCCGGGCGCGATCGTCACCGACGTCGGATCCACCAAGGCGTCGGTCATCGCGCAGATGCAGCCGCATATGCCACCGCATGTGCACTTCATCCCCGGCCATCCGCTGGCTGGTACGGAAAAATCTGGTCCCGACGCCGGCTTTCCAGGCCTTTTCGAAGGCCGCTGGTGCATCTTCACGCCGATTGCGGGCACGGACGAGGGTGCGCTCAAGAAGCTTCGCAAATTCTGGGAAAGCCTTGGCTCCAAGGTCGATGAGATGGACGCCGACCACCACGACAAGGTGCTCGCCATCGTCTCGCACCTGCCGCACATCATTGCCTACAATATTGTCGGCACGGCCGACGATCTGGAAACCGTGACGGAATCGGAAGTCATCAAATACTCCGCCTCCGGCTTTCGCGACTTTACGCGCCTTGCGGCCTCCGATCCGACAATGTGGCGCGACGTCTGCCTGCACAACAAGGATGCGATCCTTGAAATGCTGGCGCGCTTTTCGGAAGATCTTGCCTATCTGCAGCGCGCGATCCGCTGGGGCGAGGGCGACAAGCTTTTCGAGCTCTTCAGCCGCACTCGCGCAATCCGCCGCTCGATCGTCCAGGCCGGACAGGATGTGGACACGCCAGACTTTGGCCGCCCACATGCGCAGGATACGAAGACGAACTGAGCCTCAGATCGGCGGGATCGTGCCGAGTGGGATGAAGCCGCTTACGGTGGCATTGCCGTGCTGAACGACGAGGTCGACCGAAACCTTATCGCCACCGACAGCGAGCGCCTTCAGAAGCTTGGCGGCGGTGTCGACGGTCTTGGCGATTTCCGGGAGGGCCTGTTTCAGGCTGTCGCGCCAGGGGCCGAGTTGCTCGATCTCCAGCTTGAACTTTCCGGACAAAAAGCCTTGCTCATCGAAGGAGAAGGGGCCTGTCAACGTCATCACCTTGCCGTCGCCGATATCGGCCACGGCCTTGCGCAGCTCTCCGCTTGCCCCATAAAGCCCCTGCGGATCGCTGCCGTCGATCATTCCGCCTCTGCCTGCAAGGGTGATATCGGCGCTCGCCGAGAATTTCGGGAAGACCTGCGGCCAGTCCTTGATGACGGCATTTGCATCCTGGAGTGAGAAGGCACCGTCCAGATCGCCTGCATTCTGGCGGAGGTGGACTTCCGTGCGTCCTGCATCGACATTGACCGTTTGCCCGGTATAGGAGGAGACAGCGGTCGCCTTCAGGCCGTCGATGACCATGGAGGTGCGGTCGATGCCCCTCAGCCTGGTCACCAGGCTGGATTGCAGGTTTGCCCACTGCGCCGAGATCGAAAGGCCGTTTGCCGTGCGGATTTCGGCCGGCGAATCGAGTTCCCAGACGATACGGCCCGGCGCGTAAACCTGCGCTGCGGAACGAAGTTCGCCAAAGGAAGCGGAGACGCCGTTCGTGTTGTCATCCACACCCACTTTCGAGCAATAGAGGCCAATGCGAAACGGATAGCCGCGAAAGTCGATATCGGCGCATTCGCCGCTGACGCCCGCCGTGCTGCGCGGCGCAATAACCTTCAGCACGGTTTCCTTGAGGTGGGCGGCTGCGTAAAACCAGCCGCCGGTATAAATCGCGATAAACAGAACGATGCCCAAGCCGAGCAACCAGAATTTTCTGCCGCTACCGGATTGGCTTGACGCTGCCATGATGGTTCTCCAATGGTGAATCGCGAATGGGATTTTCGGTCTGGCGTGCGATATGGACGAATTTTGGGTATTTGGCTACGGATCGCTGATGTGGAATCCGGGCTTCGAGTTTCTTGAGCGCTCACAGGCTCTCGTTTACGGCTACCGGCGATCGCTCTGCGTCCATTCCTGGGTTCACCGCGGCACGCAGCAAAATCCGGGTCTCGTGCTAGGCCTCGATCGCGGCGGCTCCTGCCGCGGCATAGCGTTTCGCGTGGCCTTGGAGATGCGGGACGAGGTGATGGACTATCTGCGCGCCCGCGAGCTCGTCACCAACGTCTATCTGGAGCGGCATGTGCCGCTATCGCTTCCCGGCCGACGCAACATCAAGGCAATTGCCTATATCGTTGATCGCGACCACGCCCAATATGCCGGCGCACTCGATGCCGCTGTAGCTGCGCGCACGGTGCATGAGGCAAAGGGTCAGTCAGGTTCGAACGACGCCTATGTTTTCAATACGCTCTCGCATCTCAACGAGATGGGCATTCGCGACCATTGGCTGGAACGGGTCGCCGGCGAGGTCGAGCGGCTGCGGGCCGCTTAGGCAGAAGCGGCCGTTGCCTTCCGCAATTGCGCCAGTCTCTCGACGGCGGTCGGCGGCAGTGGCAGGTGCGGATTACGCGCGACCGTATCGACCAGCAGTTCGTCGCTCGCCTTCTCGGTCACATCGATGAGATGCTCGAAGAACGCATCCGGATCCATGCCCGGCGCAATGGCAGGCAGGATGCGAACCTTGAAATGGCCGGGACGGCGCACGGCGCTGCGGCGCGGCCAGAAAAGGCCGGGATGCATGGCCACCGGCACGACCGGAATGCCGAGATCCCGATACATGCGGGCAATGCCGTATTTGTAGAGCGGTTCTGCGCCCGGAGGCCGGCGCGTACCTTCCGGATAGATGATCAACTGACGGCCTGTCGCAAGCTCTTCCTTGGTGCGCTTCAGCACCTCGACCATCACCTTGCCGCGTGCGCCGCGATCGACCGGGATCATGCGCTGTTTTTTCGCATACCAGCCGAAAAACGGGATCCACATCAATTCGCGCTTGAGGATGTAAACCGGGTCTTTCAACCACGGCAGCAGTGCATAGGTGTCCCAGAAGGACTGGTGCTTAGGGGCGAGGATGTAGCTGCCGTCCGGCAGGTTCTCTATACCATCGATCTCGAAGGTCGTCCCGACGATTTTTTCCATCAGCCAATGGTTCGAAAGCGCCCAGTTCTTGGGGATCGCATAGGCGGTCTTGCGGGGCACGACGAAATAATAGGGCGAAAGCACGATCATCCGGATGATGAGGTTGGCGTAGAAGATCGTGTTGAAGAGAACGGAACGCAGGGCGATCATGAAATTTTCCAAAGCCAGTGTCCGCGCAAAAGGCGGGCTGGCCCTGCCTACACGATAATGGCTCTCATAAAAAGCGCTTGATGGAAATCAGCTCGGACCCGTGATGCCTGCCGAGCGAAGGCCGGGATGGCGCCCGAAGCCGGTGATGTTGCGCGCGCCTGCCAGAAGCACCTTGGCATATTCGGCGAGCATGACGCGAAGCGCATTTGGGTCGGTGAACCAGGCCCTGGTCTTCAGGTCGGAGTTGACGACCGGGTAGGGGATGAACTGCGTATCGGCATCGACGTAGGCGAGTTCAGCGAGACTGCGTGGCATGTGGTAGTTGTTGGTGACGACCAGAACGCTCTTGTAGCCTTTGGCATGGATCCAGTTTGCGGCTTCCTGCGCATTGCCGATCGTGTCGATCGCGTCATAGCCGATGTCGACGCAGCAATCGAAAAGATCAGCGGACGCCGATGTGGTTTTGCGAATCTGTCCCGGCGTTGTCGACGGATGAACGCCCGATATGAGCAGCCGCTTGCCCGCGCCTTTCTCCAGCAGTTCGACGGCTTGATCGATGCGCTGATAGCCGCCTGTCAAAACGACGATGGCATCGGCCTTCGGTTCTGCCGGAGGTTTCAAGGTGGTTACGGAATCGGCGAACCGCAGGAAGCCGACGAAAAGCAGCGCGGTCGCCAGGACGAAGGCGAATCCGCCCCATCGCAACATCCGGCGCAGGGGACCACGACGCAGGGTTTCGACACCGTAGCTGGCAAGCGCCGGGTCGGGACGAATCGGAGTGCGTCTAGTGTGGCCCATGGTCATAAATCGTGAATATATACAGATTGCGGCAGGGAACAGACACTTTCGTGGCAAAAAAGACTGAGCCGTTCAATTCGCGATGCCATCGCTTCGCGTCGGGTCCGAGCGCAGCGTATCGATTTCATAGATTGTGCGCATCACCGTGAGCCGCGCTGTCAGCGTCGTCAGCAATGCAATGACGATCATCGTCGCAAAAATGCCGAGGTAGCCAAGGGCTCCGACCGAGAACGTGCCGAAGAGAGCCGTCGCTTGATCGGTCTGCGGCGTCGCAATCGTACGGCTCTGCAGGAAGCCTGCCGCTAAGAAAAAGAGAGCTGCCAAAGCGCTGCCAATTGCCGATCCCTTGAGACTGATCTTCAGGAAATGCTTCTGGAATTCAGTCGCGACGAAGGAGCTTTCGGCGCCCACGAAATGCAAGACCTCGACGATATGGCGGTTGCCGGAAAGTGCGCCGCGTGTCGCAAAGACGACCGTCAGCACCATGGCGATGAAGACGAGCAGCAGCACACCGGTGCCGAGCATGACCGTCGTATGCGCCATTGAAACGAGGCGATCGACCCATGTTCGGTGATCGTCCAGCGACGCCTGAGGGATGCTCTCCTTCAGCAGTGAGCGCATCGCGTCAAAATCGGGCGGGTTCGTCTCGTCGATGGTAATAATCACCAGGCGGGGGACGGGAAGCTCCTTGATGTCAAGGCCGCTGCCGAGCCATGGTTCCAGCAGACGGGCCGTTGCCGCCTCATCGACGATCTGGCCGCTCTTGGTGCCGACAAAGGTCATGGCGATATCGCGTGCCTGCGTCAGCGCCTTTTCCATATCGAGGCCGTCGTCCGGCTTGATCTGGATGGTGATCTCGCGGGAAATCTGGCTCTCCCAGCTGGCCGCTGTCGAACGCACCATGCTGACGCCGCCAAGCGTCAGGCAGGCGAGGAAGGCCATGATGGCAATGACCACCGTCAATGCGTTGCCCTGGATATTCGAGGGCGGAAGGATCGGCGCCGTTGGCCGCACGCGCATCTCCGCCCGCTTCTGCTGTGCTTGGGCGGCGCTTTGCGCGCGGTTTTTTGATGCGGGCTCAATCATAGACGTCAAGGTGCCCTTCCGAAAGGATCATGCGGCGGGCTTCCACCTGGTCCATCAATGTCAGATCGTGAGTTGCGATCACGACAGCTGTACCAAGGCGGTTGAGTTCGAGAAAGAGGTTCAACAGGCGGCGTGCCATCGGCGGATCGACGTTGCCAGTCGGCTCGTCGGCAAGCAGAACCTCGGGCCGGTCGATCAGCGCGCGGGCGATCGCCGCGCGCTGTTTCTCGCCGCCGGAAAGCACCGGCGGAAGCACATTAATGCGCTCGCCGAGCCCCACCCATTTCAGCAGTTCGAGCACGTCTGTCTTGTAAGAGCTCTCGTCCTTGCCACGCACACGAAGCGGCAGCGCGACATTCTCATAGGTGGTGAGATGATCGAGCAGGCGGAAATCCTGGAAGACGATACCCACGCGGCGGCGAAGCAGCGGCAGCTCCGGCCGCGGGATGTCGGAAATGTCGCGTCCGAACATGCGGATCAAGCCACGCGTCGGCTGCAGCGACATAAAAAGCAGGCGCAGAAGCGTCGTCTTGCCGGCGCCAGAGGGACCGGTCAGGAACTGAAAGGACTTTTTCGGAATATCGAAGGTGAGGTCCCGGAGAATCTCCGGGCCCATGCCATAGCGCAAACCGACATTCTCGAAATGGATCAACGGGTAGCCCGGTCTTTCATGGTTTCACGCCATCGACTTGTTAACCAACACCGTTAACAATCAGTGAATTTCGTCGGAAAGATGCCTGTTCGACGGCAAGCTTAGCGAAGCATTAACCATTAAAATTTACGACTGGGCAGGATTCGTTTCAATGCCGGATTTTAACCGTGCACTGAAACCATGTGGAGATGGGAGAGACCGTCAACATGGAAGCATCCACCTTCAGGCGCCGCGCGCCGGGCAACGCCTACGATTTCCTGCCGCCGGAGCCTGCCGCGCGTCAGTCCCGCTATCCTGGCCGTCCGGCTGATGTCGCTGATGCCGAATTCGTCGTTATCGGCAACCGGAGCCAAGGCTTCAACGCCAAAAGTTTCAATGATCGTAAGCGCGCCGCTGTCGCTGCCAAGTTACCTGCGACGCCTACGGCTTTCTCGAAAGCGACTATATTCCTCGGGATCGCAGAAGAATGGCTGCAGCGGGCGTCGCTCAAGAGCTTTGTAGCCCTGGTCTTCATGCTTTTCGTTCTCGTTTTCGGCCTGACGGGCGGTTTCTCCGGCCTAGCGGGGAGCGATACTGCTGCGTTGACCTCTCCGCTCCACTTCACGCATGTCACGGTGGCGCGGCGCGAGGCAAACGGTATGCGCATCCTGGTTATCAACGGCATCATCGAAAACGGCAGTGGTACGACACAGACCGTGAGGCCGATCCGCGCCGATCTGATGAGCGGCGAGCGGATGGTGGCCAGCACGGTCATCAATCCTCCGGCAGACGTCATCTATGGTGGCGAGAGCCGTGGCTTTTCGGCACGCGTGCAGCACTCCGGCGGAAAAATGCCGGAAGTCCGGCTTTCGTTCATGCCTTAGGGTGTTTCTGCCCTTCTAATGTGCTAACGGCTTACCCTTCGTTTCATGGAGCTAGCCGTATGCCTGTCGTGCGCGGAAAAATTATCGAACCGCTTTTCACTGCCGAGCAGATTGCCGAACGCAATCACGCGATGGCAAAGCATATTGCTGCGGGCCCGACAAAGGACCTGCTCGTCATTGCCGTGTTGAAGGGGTCGTTCATTTTCGCCGCAGACCTCATCCGCGCGCTACACGACAGCGGGCTTGCGCCTGAAGTCGAATTCATCACGCTTTCCAGCTACGGCACGGGAACAGTTTCTCAGGGCGTCCGCATCGTCAAGGATATCGACAGCGACGTGAAAGATCGCGACGTGTTGCTGATCGACGACATTCTCGAATCCGGCCGCACGCTGCTTTTCGCCAAGGAACTGCTCTATGAACGCGGCGCGCGCAACGTCAGCATCGCCGTCCTGCTCGACAAGAGCGTCAAGCGCAAAGAAAAGCTCGAGGCAGACTATGTCGGCTTCGAATGCCCGGATTACTTTGTCGTCGGCTACGGCATGGATGTCGCCTATGCCTTCCGTGAGCTGCCCTACGTCGGCGTGGTTACCGGCGACGCCTGACTTCAACGATGATAAGACGGGTTGTTAACCATCCCTTCCATCGCCTTCTTTCGTTTACCGATCGAAAAGGAACGCCGTGCAATTTCCGTTCCGGGGCATGAAGACGGAGCGATGCACATCATGGCAAAAATTCTGATCACGGAAGACGAAGATTCGCTTCGCTCTTTCGTCGCCCGGGCCTTGCGCCTTGACGGTCATGAGACCGACGAAGCCGCCGATGGCGCCGAGGGGCTAGAGAAGCTGAAGGACGGGATCTACGATCTGCTGCTTTCGGATATCCGCATGCCGGTCATGGACGGCATCGAGCTTGCGCATCAGGCGAAATCCGCCTTTCCGGCGCTCAAAATCCTGCTGATGACGGGCTATGCCGAGCAGCGCGAACGGGCCGATGACCTTGCAGAAAAGATCGTCGATGTCGTGTCGAAGCCGTTTGCACTTCCAGACATCCGAAAAGCGGTTGCCCGGGCGCTGGCTGCGTGAGACGGGTTGGCGGCACCTTCCCGTGCTCCCCATTCCTGTCCTTGTGACAGGAACCCGCCACGCTGCGTCAGCGCCGTGAGCGACCCATCGTTTGAAAGAGAATCGTCCGCACCCAAGGACTTGGATGGCGCATTGCGATCCAAGTTCAGCTACTGAATATCCAGCAGCCGTTCCAGATAGTGCCGCTCCATCTCCTGCGGCGGGTTGTTGCCGAGCTTTTCGCGGATCGCATCGAGAATTTCGCGTGCGCGCTGCACGTCGATTTCGTCGGGTACCTTCACTTGATCGCCGAAATCCGGACCCTCTGCGCGACGCGGACGACCGAGCGGATCGCGGCCGTTCTGGTTGCCCTGGCCAACCTGACCTTGTGGCCCTTGGCCTTGCTGGCCCTGTTGCGCCTGCATCATCTGGTTCATCATGTCCCGGGCGCCCTGTCGCAACGCTTCCAGCGCGCGGCCCTGGCCCTGGAGGGCCGGTTCGCCGCGGCCTTGGCCGAGTTCGCGCCCGGCACCTTCCATTTCGCGCTGTGCCTGACCAAAGCCTGGGCCGGGCTTCATACCCATCTCACCAAGGCCTTTCTGCAGTTCGCCGAGCTGCTTTCCAAGCGCATCCTGCTGGGCTCGGAGCTGTTTCAACGCGTCGCGCAATTGCTCCTCGGTCATCTGCTCCGAAGGTGACTGCTCCTGTTCGCCGTTCTGCCCCTGCTGCTGATCCTGCGGCTGGCCATCCTGGCCTGGCATCATCTGGTCAAGCAGCGGATCGTTCATTCCCATATTCGGGTCGCCGCGCTGCATACGGTCCTTCAACTGTTGGTCCAGCTTGAAAGTCTGCTCCATCAGCTTCTGCTGGTCGCGAAGGATCTGGCCAAGCTTGTCCATCTGCTGGCGCATCTGGCTGTTGTCGCCCTGCTGTTGCTGGCCCTGTTGCGGCCTGCCTGCCTGCAGGTTGTTCATCATGCGCTGCAATTCGGAAAGCAACTGCTGAGCGGCATCGCGATTGCCTGAACGGGCCAGATTCTCGATCTGGTCCATCATGCGCTCCAGATCCTGCTGGCGGATGACGTTCTGCGCGTTCTGGTTCGGCTGCATCGGCGCATTCTGCATGCGCTGAGCAAGTTCCTTCATGTATTCGTTCATCGCCTTGCGAAGCTCGTCCATGAGCTTCTTGATCTCCGGGTCCGGCGCATTGCGCTGAAGTGCGTCGGCGAGATTCTGCTGGGCGTTGCGCAGGTTGCGTTCCGCAAGCGAAAGGTCGCCGTCCTCCATGCCGATCGCGATATCCCAGAGATAGTCGGCCATATCCTTCAACTGCTCGTCGCCCTTGGCGAGCTTCATGCGCGTCTGCGCCGATTGCAGCAGCAGATAGTTGGTGAGCTTAGGAATCGTTTCTTCAGGACGGATCGTCAGCGCCTCGTTGAGAGCGATCGCTTCCGGCATCTTGCGGGTATCGAGTGCGAAAACCTGGCGTTCTTCCGCAACGGCTGCGGCCAGCGGTTCGTTGAACGGCCGTGACGGCAGCGTCATTTCATGCGGCGGGCTGCGGCCGGTCTGGCCGGCTCCATCCTTGGCGACCAGCGTAACGCGTACGCGCTTTCCGGCCAGCGGATGTTCGGTCAGGTTCTTGCTGGTCACAGCCTTGGCATCACGTGCGTTGCGGCGCGGAATGTCGAGCCGGAAATCGGGGAGTGGATAAAGCGGCTTTGCCTCCGGATCGGATTGGGCCGGCAGGATTTCCGCACGCGCTTCCTGCACGCCGTAATCATCCTTTACCGTGAAGCCGATTTCCAGCGCACCGTTTACGCTGGGTCTGGGCAATCCGTCGAAAGCAATCTCGGGTGCCTTGTCGGGAATGACATTGAAGTTCCACCTGCGGCCATTGACGAGCAGCGCACCGTTTTCCTCAAGCTTCATCAAATGTGTCTGTGCGGCAAGTGCCGGCGTGGCAGAAGCTTGTGGCTTCGCCTGCGGTGCAGCATCAGGCTGCTGATTTGCCTTTGCCTCGGCTGCGATTTCCCGCACCTCGCCGCTCTCTTTCCTGAATACGACCTTTTCGTCCGTCTGCCCGCCGCTGACGCGAACGGTCAGGTTGGAGAACTGCGGAATGTTGATCGCCTGCTCAGTGCCGGTTGCCGTCAGATAGACCGGAGCGCGGCTGGTATAGGAGGGCGGGGTGACCCACGCGTCGATACGCACGGCCGGATTGGTCGCTGCCGGCGCGACGGGTGGCTGCAGCGCGTCGGTGATTGAGCCGCCGTTGGTCGAAAGCGAGTAACCGAAGGCCGTGACGAGAAGGAGGGCCGGGATGGCACGCAGCGCGAAACGGTCATGGGTTGCGATGTCCGGGCGGGGGAAGCCAGTGTCGAGGGCTGCTATCTTCTTCGCCATCCGCGTCTGATGCTCGCGCCAAAGCGTCTTTGCGAAGGGCGTGTCGAAGGCCGGTTCATCTTCCTGCACCGTCACCGGCTGATGCGGCAGGCCGTTGCGCTCCTCAAGCAGGCGGTCGGCTTCGGCGGTCTTGGGCCAGCGAAGATTGCGAAACGGGATCAGCGCGGCGAGGAAGGCGATGGCGAAGGCAATCAGCAGCCCGACACGCATGAAGTCAGGAACGGAGCGGAAGAGGCCAAACCAGGACGCTGCCAGATAGAAGGCAACGACGGAAAGAACCGGGACGAGCGGTGGCAGGACCTGCTCGGATACGAGTACCAGGCGCGCAAAGAACCGTTTTACCGCTACGAGCCTCGCGAGGGAGGGCCGAAGGGCAAACAACGCACCATGTCTTTGCCTGCGGGGGCTGTTCGTCAATCCGGTCTCCGCCATTTGATGCTGGAGTAACAGAGGGCGCTTCCGGCGCTTGCTAGGCAATATGCTCGCATGAAGAAAAGATAACACTCTTTGTGGCGAAGGCGAGGGCAGGCGGTCGGCAAAGCCGTTTTTTCACCTCTCTTCGCCAAAAAGTGATGAGGCTGTCACTCGATCCAGGCGGGTACGGAGTCGAGGCCGATCAGCTCTTCATAGGTTCGGCGAGGCCGAACTACATGGAAATCGGCGCCCTTCACCAGAACTTCTGGCACCAGCAGGCGGCTGTTGTAGGTGCCTGCCTGCACTGCGCCATAGGCGCCGCCGGAACTGACCGCAAAGAGATCGCCCGGCTTCGGCATCGCCATCTCGCGATCGAGCGCCAGATAGTCCCCGGTCTCGCAAACCGGCCCCACGATATCGGCCTTGATGCGCGGAGCATTCGCCGCCGAGATCACGACGGGCCGGATTTCGTGCCAGGCGTCGTAAAGCGTCGGGCGGATCAGATCGTTCATTGCCGCATCGACAATGACGAAGGTCTTTTCGCCACCGTCCTTTACATAGATAACTTCGGTAACGAGAATGCCGGCGTTGCCGACGATCAGGCGGCCCGGTTCAGTCACGATCTTGCAGTTCAGCCCGCGGAGCTGGTTCTTGACGATCGCCGCGTAGGCATCCGGCAGCGGCGGCGGCTCGTTATCTTCCTTGTAGGGAATGCCAAGGCCGCCGCCAATATCGACATGGTGGATGTCGTGGCCGTCGGCACGCAGGGTGTCGACCAGTTCGCGCAACAGCTTGAAGGCATCGTCGAAGGGCTGCAGCTCGGTGATCTGGCTGCCGATATGCATGTCGATGCCGGTGACTTCGATACCGGGCAGCTTGGCGGCTTGCGCATAGACGGCGCGAGCGCGTTCCCAGGAAATGCCGAACTTGTTTTCCTTCTTACCGGTCGAGATCTTCGAATGCGTCTTCGCATCAACGTCCGGATTGATGCGGAAGGAGACCGGTGCCTTCTTGCCGGCCTTGACCGCGCGCTGATTGAGGATTTCGAGTTCCGGTTCGGATTCGACATTAAAGCAGTATATGCCGGCCTGAAGCGCAAGGTCCATCTCAGGGGGCGTCTTGCCGACGCCGGAGAACATGATGCGGCTTGCCGGGATGCCGGCGGCAAGCGCGCGGCGTAACTCGCCCTCGGACACGACGTCGATGCCGGCGCCGAGCTTGCCGAGAGTCTTCAACACAGCCTGGTTCGAATTCGCCTTCATCGCATAGCAGACCATGGAGTCGATATCGCTGAAGGCTTCGGCGAAGACCCGGTAGTGGCGCTCAAGCGTTGCGGTCGAATAGCAATAGAAAGGCGTGCCGACGGCCTTGGCGATCTCTGGAACGGGGACGTTCTCGGCGTAAAGGATGCCGTCGCGATATTCGAAGTGGTTCACGGGACGTGCCTATCAAAGCAAAGGATCGAGAAGGAATGGCTTGTCAACGGCGCCCGGCTGTTTCGTCGGCTTCGATACGTCGCCTTCCTTCGTTGCCATTGCGCTCGGCGGGTCGAGATCGCCTTTGCGTCCACATCCGGCAACGGCAAGGCCGATGACGGCAAAAACAGCCGTCAGGCGGATGAGGTGCGGCAAGCTGGTCTGCATGGGATTCCTCTTGGAGCGGCGCTGGTGGACATCTTCATAGCGAAGTTTATCCGCCTTGTGCACCCTGATTGTTTTCTCAGTTGCGAGCCCGCCAAAAGGCGATCTGCTTCCTCACTTCGGAGGGTGCAGTGCCGCCGAAGCTCTTGCGGCTTGCAACCGAAGCCTCGACAGTCAAGACGTCGTAGACCTTGCCGGTGATAGCCGGATTGATGGTTTGGAGATCGGCAAGCGGCAGTTCGGCGAGGTCGCAGCCCTTGCTTTCGGCAAGCGCCACGGCACGCCCGGTCACATGATGTGCGTCGCGGAACGGAAGTCCCGCCTCGCGCACCAGCCAGTCGGCGAGATCGGTGGCCGTCGAATAGCCGGAACCGGCTGCGGCCTTCATGCGCTCCGTATTGACCGTCATGTCGCGGACCATGCCGGTCATGGCGGCGATCGCAAGTTCCAGGCTCTCGGCCGCGTCGAACACCTGTTCTTTGTCTTCCTGCATGTCCTTGGAATAGGCGAGCGGCAGGCCCTTCATGATCGTCAGCAGCGCAATCAGCGAGCCGTTGATGCGGCCGGTCTTGGCACGCACGAGTTCGGCGGCGTCGGGATTCTTCTTCTGTGGCATGATCGAAGAGCCGGTCGAGAATGCATCGGAAAGCCGCACGAAACCAAATTGCGGCGTCGACCAGATGACGATCTCTTCGGCCAAGCGTGACAGATGCATGCCGCAGATCGCGGCGATCGACAGGAACTCGATGGCGAAGTCGCGGTCGGAGACGGTATCGATCGAGTTGCGCGTAGGTTCCCGGAAGCCGAGCGCCTTTGCCGTCATGTGGCGGTCGATCGGGTAGCCGGTCCCGGCCAGCGCTGCGGCGCCAATGGGGCTTTCGTCCAGATGCTCGATGGCGTGGCGTACGCGCGAACGGTCGCGGCCGAACATTTCGACATAGGCCATGCAATGGTGGCCGAAGGTGACGGGTTGAGCTGTCTGCAGATGCGTAAAGCCCGGCATGACGCTTTCGGCATGTTCTTCAGCGCGGTCGAGGAAGGCTGCGATGAGGTTCGTCAGCATCGCTTCAGTCTTCTGCAGCTCTTCCTTCACCCAGAGGCGGAAGTCGAGCGCGACCTGGTCATTGCGTGAACGGGCGGTGTGCAGGCGGCCGGCGGCCTGGCCGATCAGCGCGGCAAGGCGGGCTTCGATATTCATGTGAATATCTTCGAGCTGGCGGGAGAATTCGAAATTGCCGCTTTCGATTTCTGACAGGATCGTGCTTAGTCCGTGAACGATCTTGTCCTTATCTTCGGCGGAAATGATGCCCTGATGGGCAAGCATCGTCGCGTGGGCGATCGATCCACGGATATCCTGGGCAAAGAGCTTCTTGTCGAAACCGATCGAGGCATTTATCTCCTCCATGATCGCGTCGGGGCCGGATGCGAAACGTCCGCCCCACATCTGGTTGGAGGATTTGGTGTCCTTTGTGCCGTCGGCCATGAAAGATGCCTGTCTTAAGGGTGCATGCCCTGGAGAATGAAATGACGACAAGAAAGCTGTTCGGGCTGCCATCCTTGAAATTGATCGCGGTAGCCGCCGTCGCAGGCGTAATTGCCGGTGCGGCAGCGGTTTACATTAAGGAGGCCGGGTATGGCAATGCCGGCGGCGAAACGGCCTCTGCCGAATGCACCGCGGCCAAGGATCTCGTCCAGAAGATTACGCCGCTCGCCAAAGGCGCGGTGGCGGCGATGGTTGCTGTCAACGCGCCGCGAAAGCTCACGTCCGTCGCCTTCAACGGTCCGGACGGCAAACCGGTGACGCTCGAGAATTTCGCGGGCAAGACCGTGCTTCTCAATCTCTGGGCAACATGGTGCGTGCCCTGTCGCGAGGAAATGCCGGCCTTGAACGCGCTTGAGAAGGAGATGGGCAGTGACAAATTCCAGGTCGTCGCGGTCAATATCGACACCGGAGATGACGAGAAACCGAAGGCTTTCCTAAGCGAAACCGGCGTCGATTCCCTGCAGTTCTATCGCGACAATACGATTGGCGTCTTCAACAGCCTGAAGAAAGAGGGGCTTGCTTTCGGCCTGCCGGTGACGTTGCTCATCGACGACAAAGGGTGCCTGGTTTCGGCGATGAACGGCCCTGCCGCATGGGATAGCGGCGATGCGAAGGCGCTGATCAAGGGTGCTACAGGGTCTTGACGCTACCGCGTCGGGACGGGTGTGTCGCCGCGATAATCGTAGAAGCCGCGGCCCGACTTGCGGCCGAGCCAGCCGGCTTCGACATACTTCACCAGCAGCGGGCAGGGGCGGTACTTGGAATCGGCTAGGCCGTCGTGCAGCACCTGCATGATCGAGAGGCAGGTGTCGAGGCCGATGAAATCGGCAAGCTGAAGCGGGCCCATCGGGTGATTGGCGCCGAGCTTCATCGCCGTGTCGATGGCATCGACAGTGCCGACGCCTTCGTAGAGCGTGTAGATCGCCTCATTGATCATCGGCAGCAGGATGCGATTGACGATGAAGGCCGGAAAATCCTCAGCTACCGTGACGGTCTTTTCCAGCGAGGCGACGAATTCCTTTGCGGTCGAAAACGTGATCTCGTCCGTTGCGATGCCGCGCACCAGTTCCACCAGTTTCATAACCGGGACGGGGTTCATGAAATGAATCCCCATGAAGTGCTCGGGCCGGTCCGTTGCCGATGCCAGGCGGGTAATGGAGAGCGAGGATGTGTTCGTCGCAAGCAGCGCGCCCGGCTTCAGCACTGGACAGACCTGCGCATAGATCTTGCGCTTTACAGCTTCCTCCTCGGTTGCCGCCTCGATAACGAGGTCGGAGGGAGCAAGGTCATTGAGGTTGGCGGAGCCGGAGATGCGGGAAAGGGTTGCTTTGCGCTCCTCATCCGTCATCTTGCCGCTCGTTACCTGCCGGGCAAGGTTGCCATTGATCGTCGCGAGACCAGATTCGATGCGCTCCTGCGTCAGGTCGTAGAGCTGGACCTTATAGCCCGCAGCTGCTGAAACATGGGCGATGCCGCAGCCCATCTGGCCCGCGCCGACAATACCGATCGTTTTCAACACCGCACTCATCTCCAAACCCCCGTGGCAGCCGCCCGCTCCGCCCGTATTTTTCTTCTAATGAAACTGCCGGGCAAAATGATCGCCCGGCAGCAGTAGTAGCCCCATAAGAGATAATTTTCCAGTCATTCGCAAGTGCGAAAAGCTGGCATTCTGCCCGTTTAAAGAGCTTTCTGCAGTTCCGGCAGGGCCTCGAAGAGATCGGCGACGAGGCCGTAGTCTGCGACCTGGAAGATCGGGGCTTCCTCGTCCTTGTTGATGGCGACGATGACCTTCGAGTCCTTCATGCCGGCAAGGTGCTGGATGGCACCGGAAATGCCGCAGGCGATGTAGAGTTCAGGGGCGACGACCTTGCCGGTCTGGCCGACCTGCCAGTCGTTCGGCGCATAGCCGGCATCGACGGCGGCGCGNNNNGCACCGACGGCGGCTCCCAGCTTGTCGGCGAGCGGCAGGATGACTTGCTTGAAGTTCTCGGCCGAACCGAGCGCCCGGCCGCCGGAGATGATGATCTTTGCCGACGTCAGCTCCGGACGGTCGGAAGCCGACAGCGCGTCCTTGACGAAGGTCGAAAGACCCGGATCGGAAACGGCCGGG
>NZ_ATTQ01000021.1 GCF_000419765.1 Rhizobium mongolense USDA 1844
GGGTAGGCGAACTGCTCGCCTTGTGAGGTGATGTAAACAAGGGTGTGCTCACGCGTGGCGATGACGATGGTTCCCCTTGCGCTTCGCGTCGATGGCTCCCGACGTTCTTGCCAAGGTTCCCGATAGCGAGGCACTGGCTCGTAATCCAGCGGTGGCGGATAAGGGCTGTACGGGTCGTCATAGCCGTAGCCACCATAGTCGTCGTATCCATCATAAGGCCCGTAAACCTGGGCTTGGGCCTGAAAGGCCGTCAGCAAAAGGGCTGCAGCCAAGAGAGCCAGCAATCTCATTTTGTCGCCATCGCTTGTTATACAAGCGTGATTGGGCCGAACTCTGTGGCAGCACTATGACCGCTGAGTAAGACGGCGTGGGCATGCCCACGGTTCCAAGGACGCCGCTCGTGAATGGACTCATGAGGCTATGGGCATGAAGTGACCAGGGCCATAGCCACGGACTATTTCGAACCCTGCGTCGATGGTTTCAGTTTAATCGCCATGTTGATCTGACCGCGAACCGATATGAAATCATCTCGGTTATTGCCGCGTTGCATATCGACGCTGTTGGTCATTCCAGTGATTTTGCAATCATCCGCGATGGTCTCCATGACGACTGAGCAGTTCCGTGACGCAATATCGTATAGCGCCTTTTGGGCTCTTTGGACCTACTCGTCCGCCTGGACGCTTTGATCAAAGGGCAACGACAGCGAAATGCTCGACTGAACGGCGACATATCCCTCGGGTATCATCGCATTTCGCGGGAAGGCGGCTTGGCCAAACGCGCTGGATGCGGCGAAGGTGAGGGCGGCAACGGTAGCGCAAAAACGAATAGTAATCGTCAAATCCTCCATGATCCGCTACGCATCGCATGAGGCGATTAACACTGCGTGATACATTTACCTAAAATTGCACTGCTCGCGATAAATGCATTTTGTCGGCTGCGCGATGAAAGTTTCGGCACTCATCCAGAAGGCGTCACCGGTTGAACGGTCCTGATTGTGGAGGAAATCATGCTCATTATCTTCGGCGGGCTGCCTGGCAGTGGGAAGACGACGATTGCACGGGCTCTGGCGCAGCGGCTGAACGCCGTCCATGTGCGGGTGGATACAATCGAACAAGCGATACGGGCTTCCGGAATAGCAGATGAACCCGGCCCTGCAGGCTACATCGTTGCTACGGCATTGCCGGAGACAATCTGATCCTCGATAGACCGTCATCGCGGACTGCGTGAATCCGCTCCAAATAACCCAGTATCTTGGCGGTCGCGCAAGCTGCCGGGGTGACAGCGGTGGAGGTTGACGTCGTGCTCCAGATAAAACGGAGCCCCGCAGGCGTCTTGAAACGCGCGTCACGGACGTCGAAGGTCTCGCGAAGCCGATGGCAAGAAGTTCGGCGAGAGCATATGATGAATGGCAAGGCCCGATTGTCATCGATAGTGTGCCGAAGACCGTGGAATTGCACCGCACGCCGCATGATCTTGATGGACGGCGTCGACATCTACCACGCACTCAATCGGCGGCTTGACTTACACCGATCGCCACTTCTCCGGCGGTCAGAGCGCTGGTACACGCGTAGCCACCCAGACGTTTTTCGATTGGCTTTACCAATCAATGGCCGGGTAGCGGCTCCGCGAGGCTTTGTTATTTCGCCTTCTTCATCGTCCCATTGCCACTGCTTGGCCTGATCGAGACGCCGTGCCGGCTGCCGAACTCGATAGCCGAAGCTGTCCCTGAGGGAGCAGGCCGGATCATACGGAAGACCACCTTCCTTGCCCGACATCGAGGGCCGGGAGCGTGACGCCGAGCGGAAAACCGTCCCCCTATTAGAAAGGAGACGGCTATTTTCTTATCAGACCAGGAAATTTCTCGGCGTGTCCGCTTTAACGGCAACGGGCCTCATAGCGGCGACCATAGCGGTCACGATAGATGCAGTAGCCACGGTGCTCCGTCGAGCGTCCGATCAAAGCGCCGACCAGCCCGCCTGCCACAGCACCAACAGCTGCACCGCCCCAACTATTGGTGACGACACCACCGATGATGGCGCCGGATCCGGCGCCGATCGCCGTCCCTTGTTCGGTCGCTGTACAGGATGCCAAGGTACCTACCAATGCACTGGCAAGAACGATTTTTTTCATCATTTTGGTTGCTTTCCTAAATTCAATTTTTCGAACGACAGAAAGCAGATAGCCCGAGCATCCATGGAAGTCCAGAATCCAAGGCCGAGCCAGGAGATGCCGGCGCCCCTGCAAAAAAAGGGGCCTTCCCAGCGGCGGACCGGGAAAGCCCTTAACCTTCCGCGCGGCTTACCGAATCCGTGCGCGTCAGGCCGCCCACAACATGGATCAAGCTTGCGGCAAAGAACATTGGACCGAAGCCCGAAAGTGGCTGGACTTTAGTCTTAATTTATCATTCAATTTCCATCTGAATGGAGCGCAGTACGCGTTCCGGCGCCCCGATAATGGTCTCTCGCCCTGTTGCGGAGTGGTTGGCCGAAGGGAAAGTCCTAATCTGATCGCTGCGTTACGGAATGGCGCGGGTCAAAGATCCGGCGACGGACATACCCCGAACACGTACGCCGCATTCTTGAGGCGGCCGGATTTCGGGAGATTACCATCCAGTCGCACGATGAAAAGGTATCGAGCGGCGATCTCCACGCAATGACCTGGGTGTTCCTGAAAGTTGGGCCGCTCGGGAAGCTCATTCGCGAGAACCCCGCCCGGTAAGTGGTGGCCGAGCCTTTGTTGCGTGAGGCGCTGGCTGCCTTGGGCGACCCCTCCAGGGCGCAGCTTTTGGCTGCAATCTGGATCGTGACAGCGCGAGCCGGACAGCAACCCGGTAACGAGCCTCCTGCCATCCAGAAATCGTCGCTATTCACGGGCCGGCGATGTCCATTCCGGGAGGCGTAATGCGGAATATGACAATCCGGCAAAAATCCTCTCGTCGTCGGACCAGGATAGAGGTATCTTATCTGCTCGCGACCATCGAAAAATCGAAATAAAATCGATCTGCGCATGTGACGGATCGCCGATGTCGTTGGCCAGTCTAAAGGGAGGCTGAGATTGAGCACCGCGTTCACCAAGGAAGAAAGTGCCGAAACGGCTTCGGAAACTCTGCTGCCCGACCGTCCGATTTCACCTCACCCGAACCTGGTTACTGAAGCGGGATTGAAGGCCCTGGATTTGCAGCGCCAAAAAGCTCGTGAAGCCTACGATGCCGCAAGTACAATCGAAGACGTGAATGAACGGCGGCGGCAAGCGGCAATCCCCTTGCGTGACATGCGTTACTTTAGCGAAAGAATTCGCACGGCACAGGTGGTCCCTGACCCTGCTTCATTTGACATTGTTGCGTTCGGGAGCACGGTAACCTTCCGTCGCGACGACGGGCGCGTGCAGAAATATCGCCTGGTTGGAGAAGATGAAGCTGATCCGAAGACCGGGTCGATTTCCTTCGCATCCCCTGTAGGAACGTCCCTAATGGGCAAAGCTATTGGAGACATAGTCAATGTAGGTGATCAAGAGCTTGAGATCCTTGCCATCTCCTAGTGAAGATAACGCCCTCCCAAGGTCCAATCGCAAGGGACCGTTAGCTTCTGGCTCGAGCGACAGTTTACTCTGAGAAGCGAGCGTAAGGCCAAGAAGCACCACACCTCCGAACCTTCCTGACAAGCAATGAGGCCGGGCGACGGGACAACGCGCCGAAGGCCCTCGCACAAAGACCAAAGAACGGAAAATTTCTGAATTGCCCAAATCGCAGAACGGCGCTGCGGCAGGAAAGCGTGCGTGAAGTCGGTGGCCGCCTGGGATCGGTTTGATTGTTTATCATACCTTCACGCATGGCTGCGGAGACCAGGGGAGTGGCCGATCCTGGGCCAATTTGGCATTTGCTCTATCGCTACAAATGGGTGGGATGGCATTCTCCGGAATGCAGGTCCTATGCACATCAATTTCAAGCAGACCGACGACGCGGCGTCCCACATCTCAAGGATGAAATCCGTCCGCGCGCCCTAATGACCTATTGGATATCAGCCAAGGGAGACACAGCCGGTCCGTTCAGGGCGGTACCATCGACGGCAAATTGCGAACCGTGGCAGGGGCAATCCCAGCAGCGCTCGAGGGAATTCCAGTGCACGTGGCAGCCTATGTGCGTGCAAGACGCCGAACGTTTGTAGAGCGTGCCGTCTTCGTCCCGGAAGGCGGCGATCTTGGTGAGGCCCACGCGGACGATGGCACCTTCTCCCGGTCGCAGCTTGTCAAGGGAATCAATTTCTCCAGGCGCAATATACTCGACGAAGTTCTTAATCGCTGTCGCGTTCTCCACGAGGTAGTCACCGATCGCCTTTGGTGTTTTGCGGGATGGCTCGTAAAGTTCCCGCCAACGGCTGTTGCCACTGAGAATGAGATCTCGGATGAGCAGAGCAGCCACCACTCCATGGGTCATGCCTTCGCCGGAATCACCAGTCACTACGAACACCCGCTCGTTGCCCGGATTGCGACCAATGAAACCGGCGTAATCGATGGTTTCCATCACCTGCCCGGACCATCGATGGGTCTCGACGCCAAGATCGGGGACTAGACGTCTAGTCCACGACGTCAAGGCTGCGAACCGCTCGTCGCCGTCGTCGGCCGCGCCAGTCTTATGGTCTTCGCCGCCGACGACCAGAAAGTCCGTTTCGCCGTCACCCGGCTGCAGACGCACGTAGTGGTAAGGGTCTTCAGTATCCCAGTAGAGCCCATCCGGGATCACGCCGCGCCCGATCTCGAACGACATCGCATAAGTTCGGTAGGGCGCTTGTTTGGTGTGGAGGGCGACACGGTCATTGATCGGCGAATTGGTCGCCACGACAGCCCATTTTCCAGTGACGACAAAGCCCGCGGCTGTCGCGACGCGGACACCGCCGTCTGTTTCCTCGATCTTTTCGACCACTGTGTCCCGGTAAAGGACGCTCCCGCGGGCGCGGACGCCGACGGCCAGCCCGCGGAGATATTTGAGCGGGTGGAATGTCGCCTGACGGGCATAGCGAAGGGCGGGTGCCACCGAGAACCCCGCAAACGGCAGGCCCGTGGTTCTTTCGACCGCGACGCCGATTTGCAGTGCGGCATCGAGTTCGCGCTCGAGGTCACCTTCCTGCGCTCGAGACGACGGAAACAGAAACCCATCGACGCGTCTGAAATCGCACGCGATGGCCTCTGTCTCCTGAATCGCTTCGATGCGATCGATCGCGGCAGATTGGCTCTCGTGGAAGAGTCGCGCCAGTTCACGGCCCCGCAGAGCGATGAATTCGGAAAAATAGTCGTCGCATACCGATGTCAGATGCGCGGTCGTGCGGGCAGTCATGCCGCTTCCGATCTGGCCGCGATCGATGACGGCCACTTTCTTCCCGGCGAGTGCGAGCTCATAGGCCACTGACAAGCCGGCAATTCCCGAGCCGACAACGACGACATCGACCTGGTCATCGTGGGAAAGCGGAACAACGTCAGGCGCGACTTTGATCGGCGCCCATAAAGAGACGGTTCTTTCATCGCTGACATTCATGGCCCGACTTCTCCAAATTCTACACCTGCTAAATAGGAGAACGAACGCAAAAGTTCCCGCCGAACCTTGCCCAGCGGACCTTGGGATCACTCAGGCGGAAGTCGGCCCTGGGGAGACCCCATCGTAGACGGTCAATCCCGACAATGCGCTATCACTTTCCAGCCCTCGCGCAGTTCCCCATCCCTCCCGAAATGCCACGGCAAGCGAGGAGAAGCTTTGTATATTAGTAAGCTTTAATGTATAGTGGAATTTTCCTTTGTCGGAGATCGGATGTCACGCGTCGAGAGATCGACCGCAGGGAGGGATGTGATATCCCTCAAAGCTTCGTGAACGTGATCCTTTTTTCGCTTCTTCTCCCTTCGACTTTGATCCCAGCGTCTGCTCAAATGAGCGGCAATACCTCGATGCGAGGGAAGGATTTCGACGCGGCCGCGACGGAGCAGGCGAGGCGCTATCTAGAGGAGGGCCGCGAGACGTTTCGCTACGATACGTTCGGCAGCGAGGACTTTTGGGGAGGCAAGCTGAAGCTTCATGAGGCGATCGCTGGCGAAAAGCTGGACGGCAAAGGGCCCGGTCTCAGCCCAAAAAGGGCGCTCGAGCTCGGGCTGAAAGTCGACATAAACGCTATCCCCAAAGATGTAGCCGGAGCGCTGAATAGAGGCGAGGTTGATCTTGCCGATCCGGCCAGACGCCGTTGTCGGCGTAACCGGGTTCTTTGACGCCGATGGCAAGGCCCTTACGTCGGTGGGGATTCATTGCGCTGTGTGCCACTCGACCGTCGACGATGCCTACGCGCCAGGCATCGGCGCGAGACTGGACGGCTGGCCCAATCGAGACCTGAACATTGGCGCGATCGTCGCGCTCGCGCCGGACCTGAGCGCGTTCACCGAGATGCTGCAGATTTCCGAAGCGGAGGTGAAGAAGGCGATCGAGGCGTGGGGGCCGGGAAAGTTCGATGCTGAACTGAACTCGACGGAAAGGCCTTCCGGCCGGACGGAAAGACGTCCGCGTTTTGCCCGCAACATCGGCAACGCACGCATGATTGCGGTTGCTGACGACGGCACCGCGGGATGCGAGCCGAGGAAAAGGACGTGATTGCCGTGAAGGAGGCGCTCCAAACCACCGCTTGGTGCCTCCTACCTTGACACTTCCACGGCACCGCTCTTCGAGATAGCCGCATGTTCCGAGGTTCCATTCATGAGGTGATGGCGGGCAACGTGAATGCGGATGCACGATCGGCAAGCTCGAAGCGGGCATCGACGACCTCTTCGACGGGGCGAGCACGGGAGGCGAACTCGCCTTCGCGCCGAACGGAGCGCTGCGCATCAATCTCGGCAGTTCCTGCAATATCCGTTTCGAGAGCAGCGATGAAAAAGTGGCCGACCTGCGCGTCGATCTGGCGGCCACAAGACGCGGCCGGAGCGTCAACCACGCCGCGCCGCTTCGATAGCGGCGACGTCGATTTTTCTCATCGTCATCATGGCCTCAAACGCCCGCTTTGCTTCGTCACCGCCAGCCGCCAGCGCGTCAGTCAGTATCAAGTTGGGCTTGCTTCGATCGCCAAGGATTTCGGTGTTCCACAAGGCGGAGGAGCCTTTCCTCCTCCCGATCCCCTTTCGCAGGAGCGGCTGCAGCCTCAAATGATGATGATCAGCCAACAGTGTCGCGATCGTCGCCTTGGGTCGTCGTGAAAGGCGAGAGCGGCCCCGACTTCATAGTCGGTGTCTTCCCTTGTGACAGGCCGCATCAGGGAACTAGCCCTTCCGCCTTGGCGCTGCGAAGAACCGTCTCGACCGCGTTGTCCGGATCGCCGTCAGAGGTAAACCACACAGGTTTTCCCGAAACATCTTCCGAGTCGCGCATGGTTCTGAAGACGCCGCAGGAAAGCCCGCTTTCGCAATCTATGGCAACCTCGAACTGACCCATCGGCGAACCGAGGGCCATATCGTAGGCGCCTGCCACGAAGAGGCGTTTGCGATCCAATCCCGAGCCGGTTTTCAGCGCGTTGAGCAATCGCGGATGCGCTTCAGTAATGGCGACTTCGCAAGGCGGCGTCCAATAGGTGCCTTGTTCCAATTCTCTCTTGATCGGCTGCCGGGGCATGATCGTTCTCCCCTTACTCAATTTGTTGCAACGGGCGGCCGCTCCGCCCGTTTGTTCCTATTATGTTCTCACTGTGATAAGAGTCAACAAATCTTTGGCGCCGAACGGATCGAGATACCGGGACGACTGATCGACCTTAAGGACAAGATCTGGCTGGTCGGCACTTCTGGGGTTTCACCCCGTTGCCGGTGCTTGAACACCGCATGTTCTCCCGCTCCGAGCCGATTTGAGTTCAGCTCGAAGTAAAATTCGTGACCGGACTCGAGATGTCGATGTCTGGTTCGGCCCGGGCCCACGACCCGCCGTCCGTGGGAATGCGCGGTTCAGGTGAGTATTCAGGGCATGGCGATAACTGCCATCGCCGACGCGGGCGACGGGCGGCGCTAAAAGCCAGCGGGCATGTTCGCGGCTGGAGCAAAAGAGGAAGTGAATGGAACCCGGCGTCACTCGTGGTGCTGCGCCGGAGGCTACTGGTGAAGTATAAGCTTCCGCGGGCTTCCTTAAGAAAACAGAAAAAACGCGTATTCCGGGGTCTTTGTGAAGCCGCGACTTCTTCTTAAAGGTCGGGCGATTGCTTCTGCGGTAGACCTCACCAGCCGCTGAATTATCCTGATCTGCCTTCGCATGCCGGCATCCAAGCCGTGATCGACTGTCACTCTAAAGCATGGGTATCCCTACGATTAGGATTACGACCAGTCCTGCCATTACGAGCGATGTCTCGATCAGAAATATCGCCACTTGCCGTCCGGTCATGTCTGGAAAAATAGCTTTCATTGAAGCGTCTCCGTGCAATAATATTCCAATGGACGCATCATATCACAGGATCTTGTAGAAAGTTTTTATTTTTGTTGCAACGAAATGCCTTGCTTAAAACCTAATCAAAGCGCACAGTGTTTCTGTCGGCAGCATTTGAAGCGGGCGCTGCCGCAAAAGGGTTAAAATCCTTCGCCCCAATCAAAGGAGGACGTGATGTCTTCCATGTTCCATCATCATTATTCCTTTGAAAACGTCGCAATCAGAATCCTGGTCGCGCTCAGCTTCGCTTTCATCTTGTTTCTGATTTCGGGGGGCTGGCTGTGGTAACTGTTCTTTACATCGGTGAAACTGCAGCTATCGAGGGCTCGACGCTGCAGCGAATTCTGAAGCGAGCCAATTATGCGACATCGGACATGCAAGCCGACGAGGGCCCGGAGCGTCACGAGGAAGTCGTGATCATCCGCCGCATTGAGGCCGGCACGATACCCTCGCAGAGTTACCCTCCCTCCCTTCGACGCAGGCAAAGCTCAGACCCGGATGCACTGGCGTCGTGGGAGAACGAAGGCGGCGCAACCAGCGCGCGTTCGGTGGCAGCCTCGAAAGCTGCGGAGAACCGAAGGTGACTGCGGTGACCTGGTGCAGCGACCACAAAGGGCTGTCCGACCGGACCAGATCGCGCCAGGGCTTGGGCTATAAACGCATGAAGAGAAAGCTGACCGGGATGGAAAGATTTCCTGGCTGCGCGGCAAACGCCTGTCGCCTCAGCATCCAACCAGACGGGAGTCGGCCATGAACAGAACAACTGAAACCGAGATCAGGTTCGATCATTCGTTCCTCATCCAATCTCTTGTTATGCCACTGGCAGCCGGGACATATCGGCTGACGGTGGACGAAGAACGGATCGAGGAACTGTCCTTTGCCGCTTACAGGATACTAGCCGCTCATCTGGAAATTCCGTCAATTGAAACGCCTTCGCTCAAGAGGCAGCATTTGCAAGTGACGCGAGCGGAAATCGATGCGGCGCTGCTGAAAGACCAGCAAGCCGTACGACCGCCGGCGACCAAAGATCGCGTCTAAGTAGGGAACGCAGCTCTATCGTGGCTTGACACGGAACGGCGCCGAGGAGGCGTGCATCTCGTCCATCGCGGGAGACTGATTCTGCCATCGTATATGAGCGTCCTCGAAAGTTATTGTTTGCTTTGTCTACTCCGAGGGCGCATGGTCTAGCCTCCAGCAGTAATCATTACGGGCGCTGCTGTTTGAGGGTCGCAAAACCCTTGCCCCGACCGAAAGGAGGATGTCATGTCTTCCGAAACATCCGTTAAATATATGACGAGCGACGACCTCAACTTACTTCAGGGGGTGCTGAAGGATGCTGGCTATACGGACGATGTTCTCTTTGAACAGCCTCGACCCTTCCCCATCGCAGCCCGGCTTCTGATCGGCCTCTTTCAAGAGGGAACGACCAGTCCAGCCGAACTGACTGTCCAGCTCGAACGACATTTCGGCAAGCCTAAGAAAGAGGCTGTTACGCTCAGAGCCCCACGTTTCCATCGCTTCGCGATCCAAGGGCTTCCGGCGCAGCCATCTGGCGCGATCCATTAAACGCACATCCAAAGGCAATGAGAGCCTTTTTGCCGCGCAACATTCTCGGAACGAGACGCAACCTCACAGTACGCGCCGAACTGCCTTGGAACTCAGCGTTTTCTTGGCGTCCGCCATGCGCTTTTTCCACTTGCGGAGGGGATTGCCCTTCCATCGCCTTTAAGCCGAGCTCCCAATTTTCGCGTCTTTTCCTTCAGGGCAGCCTTCCCTTTCCCCTATAGAGTAAGCGCGGGCTTGTAGTTGTTCTTCCTTGGATTTCTGCATAGCGCTATCCGCTCGCTCCTGCCACGCATCGGCGGGGTTTGAGACACACGTTAAATAGCTCACGTCCTGAGCAGCAAATGCCCCAGGACGGCGACCGAGATGAACATCGCGACAAGAACCGCAAAGTATGTCGCTATCGAGCGGAAGTTAGTTTCCCGGATCAGGCGAACCGTGTTTTCACGATAAGAACGGAGCGCGGTGGATGGCATGTTAGCCTCCTTGGGCGTGGCTACGATGGGGAACATCGAATGGCCGCGCGTCTGGTCAAAAGACCATAAAAAGATGACGCGCCTTTAACGGGCGATAGTCAAACGCATTCGTACCAAAGGGAACTCATTAGCGGAACGAACCTTGCTCCGCGTACCTGCATTGATTTCAAAACATGCGGGCGGTGACTTCCACCGCACCGCTGGAAGGTGTCTTTCAAGCCGTGCAACGCCGTCGTGCCACGGATCATAGGGATTATCGCCCTTGCCTGACCGAGGCGGTTGCGCCGCTAATCGGTGCCACGGTTTCTGCCTCGTTTGCGGCATGGGAATTGATCATGAATGGCCCGTTCTGCTGGTTGCCCCAATGCAAGATTTAAGTGGCGAGCTCGGGGAAATGGTGGACCGCGCAGGACAAGGGCTTGCGCTGGAACAGGGTGGGACCATTCCGCCTCCGCAGTCACCCGGTAAACAAGGCGCGTAGGTTATTGTTCCCCTCGAAGGACAAATGATTTCGTTGCGTTCCCGGTAGAAGAGCATAGGGTGCGTATTGTCGGCAGCCGTTGAAAAGGGCACTGCCGCTTGAGAGCGCTACGCTCCCGCCCCAAGCACTGGGGAGAAGGTCATGTCCTTTCCTGACCGTTTCGATCACAACAATAGACATTCATCTTACGACCTTGAAAGCCTGAGAATTGCATTCGACGACTGGAATGAAAAATCAAAGTCGGAGCTGCTCGAGGATAAGGTCACGGCCAGGCCGGATTTTCGCATGGAATGTCCCCGGTCGCGAGCTGTACTAAACTACGGCACATCGGGAATGCGCCCGATGAAATACGCCGCCGGAAGGCCGCCCACGATAGCGGAGGAAACGCACCGCGTTTCGGCGATCATCATTCGAGCCGAGCTGAAGGCAAGAATAGCCAAGTCTGCCCATCTGAAAGCCCTGCGATTGGACAATGAACAGCAGGTCAGGCTGCGTGCCGCGGTTAAAACGCGCAAACATCGGCAAGAAGGCTGACAACCGGTGATTCACCGACTTGACTCTTTCGCCAAACCTCATCGTTGGGTGCAGGTCCTTCTCACTCTCTTGCTTAATCCCAGCGTTCTGTCGCTCCTTCAAATAGGCGTCGATTTCTCCTCCGCATGCCGCCGTAAGGTTCTGGATCGAATGTTCTTCCGCCAGTGCTTGGTCGCGTAACATATCTGCCTTCTGCTCAAATCCCGCGCTACAGTTTTCAAACAGCGGCAGTGCTACGCTTTCTTGGACTTTGTCCGCTCCATGAAAGGCTGTGGCAAATCAAGACAAACGAGAATGTTCCGAGTGGCGCGACGATTGCCCAGATAAGCTATCTGGCACACCACAACAGATGGACATGCACCATGACGGGGCTAGGGTGTGAAGGCCCTTAACGGCAGCGCCCGTGCAATGGCTGCCGAAGGGGCGACATTGTGCCGAGGAAGCGGAACGCAAATGAATTTATGCAGCTGTACGTCGCTTTACAAAGTTTCGTGGAATTCATTTCCCCGAGCGAGGGGCAGGTTTTGATCTGCGCTTATCTTTGCTTTCATCAGGTCGCACGCAAAGATGTGAAATCGCAGCGTTTGCATAATGCTGACGAGCTGTTCGCGAGCCAAAGACGTAGGCTCGCACCTGAGAACGCCCCCGACAATTTCGGCCTCCTGGACCGCGATCTGGATTCGATCATCGGTCACCCGCTGCTTTGCGGCTTCAAGTGCGGAGCGCTTTTTCATTGCTCATCATAGCACGGTTTTCGGCCATGCTGTCTGGAAAGCGCTCTAACTGACGCTCGGGGCAGCGCCTTTAAGTCAAAGCTTGTCAGTTTTCCTGCCATTAGTTCCTCCAGGCGAGTAATATGGGCTCGGTATTTGGAGGGGTCGGCCTGGACGGCATCCATGACACAAGATCAGGCTTTCGCCTTTGCCATTCTGATCGGACTAATGGTCGCTTTCATATGGGGACGGTTTCGCTACGATCTTATCGCGTCTCTCGCGCTTCTTGCGGCGGTTTTCACCGGCATCGTGCCGCACAAGGCAGCATTCTCCGGTTTCGGTGACGACATTGTCATCATCGTAGCGAGCGCGCTGGTCGTAAGCGCCGCAATCGAACGCAGTGGCGTCATAGAGGCGCTCCTTCATCGGGTCGCGCCCAAGGTGACCTCCTTGCAGGGCCAGGTCGTTATTCTCGTGGGAGCCGTCACGGTCCTGTCCACCTTCATCAAGAACATCGGCGCATTGTCGATGATGATCCCGGTCGCATTTCAGATGGCGCGCCGGTCGAAAGCGCCCCCTTCATCTTTTCTCATGCCGATGGCATTCGGCTCGTTGCTTGGCGGGCTCATCACTCTCGTCGGCACGTCGCCAAATATTGTCGTGTCGCAGATGCGCGAGGAACTCACGGGTCGCCCTTTCAACATGTTTGATTTCACTCCCGTCGGCATTGGTATTGCCGCAGCGGGAGTGGCTTTTCTGGCATTTGGCTATCGGCTGCTCCCGCGAGACAGGGAGGCAACCCCGACAATGGAGAAAGCGCTGAACATCAAGGACTACATGACAGAGGCTCGCGTCACTGCGACTTCGCTCGTTAACGGCAAGTCGATCGGGCATCTGTCGGCCTTGCTGGACGAGGAGGTCCTTGTCACCGGGCTTGTCCGCAATCAGGTCGAGCGCATGATATCACTGCCGGACCTCATCCTTTGTCAGGGCGATATCGTTCTGTTGGAGGGAGACCCTCAGGCGCTGGAGCGAGGCATCAGGCGTGCGCGTCTGGAGCTGGAGGGGCACAACCGCTCCACGGAAGCAAAAGGAGTCGACGAGGAGATCGCCGGAATTGAAGTCGTGATCGGCCCAAAATCGGTTTTGATCGGGCAAACCGCCAAGCGTCTGGCGCTGCATGAGCGCTTCAACATCAATCTGCTCGCAGTGAGCCGGAGCAGCAAGCGCTTCACCGAACGTTTGCGCGACATCGCGCTAAGACCAGGCGACGTTCTCGTTTTGAAGGGCGATCTCGTGCTTCTCCCGACCAAGCTGATGGAACTCGGTCTTCTTCCCTTGGCGGGACGTGAGATCCGCCTGGGGAATCCGCGAAGGGGCCTGGTTCCGGTGGTGGTCCTGGCTGGTGCCATGGCGCTAACGGCATTTGGCCTGCTGCCCGTTGCCACGGCTTTTTTTACGGCTGCTGTCCTAACGGTACTGCTCGGCTCGCTTTCGCTTCGGGAAGCTTATGAGGCCATCGATTGGCCCATCCTGATAATGCTCGGGGCCCTCATTCCCGTGAGCGAGTCGATCCGTACCACCGGTGGTGCCGACCTTATCGCCGGTGGCCTCGCTCAGCTTGCTAGCGCCTTGCCCCTTTACGGTGCCCTCGCAATGATCATGGTGGTCGCAATGGCCGCAACTCCGTTTTTGAACAATGCAGCCACGGTTCTCGTAGTCGCCCCGATCGCGGTTACGCTTGCGCAACGCCTTGGTTACAGTCCGGACGCCTTTCTGATGGCCGTAGCGGTGGGTGCGGCCTGCGATTTTCTCACGCCTGTCGGACATCAGTGCAACACGTTGGTGCTCGGCCCCGGCGGTTATCGCTTCGGCGACTATTGGAAACTGGGACTGCCGCTCTCATCCATTGTGGTCTTGCTGGGCGTGCCTCTGATCCTGTTGTTCTGGCCGCCTGTTTAGCGCGCAACATCGTTCAATTCCGATTCAAATGCACCGTGCCGCCGTGCCCGTAACCGTAGCGATAACCTCCGAATCGACCACTAAACCCGCCCAACAGAAATATGATAAGAATAATTAGAAGTATTATTCCCAATGTCATGACTTTCTCCACTTTAATCTAGTTCTATTTCGTCTCGACGAAATGCTGCCCTCACCAAAATTGAGCTCGGCCGCTGTCTTGTCTCGCGGCTTTCGCAAGTTTTATCAGCGAGATTGCCGAATGAGCATTAATGCATCATGTAATAATATACACTATATTATTAGTGGTGTAGTTTCTGCAATCGGCTGACGCCGGTCGCCCGTTGCCGCCGCTGCGAAGCAGCGGTCTGCTGTGCTATAGCGACGCGATCTGCTCCACTTGATGTTCGTGCGTGACTATCAGCAAGGTAGTTGCGAATGTCGATGAGCGTTGCTCGCCGATGGAGTAGAATCGCAAGGAAACCGGAGGAGTGGTCATGATTCCTCTAAGCAGACTGGTCGAGCAGCTTCTGGGTATCGGCGCGCTTGTGCTGCTGGCGATTGGTTGCGCTCTCGTCCTTTGGCCCTTCCTATCGGCAATAATGTGGGCTGCGGTGATATGTTTTTCGACCTGGCCTATCTACCGCCGATGTGAACGTGCTGTCGGAGGCAATCGGGCGGTTGCCGCCGCAGCTATGACGGTGCTGGTGGTTTTTGTTGTGGCCGCACCGCTAGCGTTCCTCGTGACGGCGCTCGCCGACGACATGAAGAACCTGGCGGCGGGAATAACGCGCGTCCTCGAGCAGGGTCCATCCGCGCCCCCAATCTGGGTGAAAGGCCTTCCGATTGTCGGCGAGAGTGTGGCCGCTTACTGGGAAAACTTTGCGCATGACGCTCCTGCCTTTATCCTCGAGCTCAAGAAGCTGACGGGGCCCGTCACCGATATTGCTCTTGCTGGCGGCGCAGCTTTCGGCATCGGCCTAATCGAACTTGCGCTCAGTATATTCATCACTTTTTTCCTGTTCCTGCACGGCCGGCGCATGATCAGTTTCATGCGTCAGATTGGTGAGCGTGTTGCCGGCACTCGCGCTAGAAAGTTGCTCACGGTCATTGGCATGACCGTGAATGGTGTCGTTTACGGAATGATCGGAACGGCCCTCGCCCAAGGTCTTTTGGCCGGTATCGGCTTCTGGATCGCCGGTGTGTCGCAATCGCTATTGCTCGGCGGCCTGACGTTTTTGCTTTCGTTTGTGCCCGCAGGGCCACCGTTCGTGTGGGGGCCGGTCGCACTCTGGCTTCTCATGCAGGGATCGGTTTGGTGGGGGATCTTCATCGCTGCATGGGGCCTGCTTCTCGTCAGCAGTATTGACAACTTCCTCCGACCATATCTGCTCAGCCAGAACATCAATCTGCCCGTGCTGCTCGGTCTATTCGGGCTCGTCGGCGGCGTTCTGGCTTTTGGATTCATCGGGCTTTTTCTCGGACCAACCCTCCTGGCGGTGGCCTATAACCTCTTTCGCGAGTGGGTCGCAGCGGAACTCGAAGAGCGTATGCAATCGGAACCGTCTTCCCTTGCGGCCGACAACTTGGAAGCCGATACCAGGGATTGAGTTGACGGATTTCGCTCATTGCGGCGCGACACCCTGTGAAAGCAGATCCTCTTGGAGGCCGCCTTATTGACTTCACGCCCGCAAAGTAATACCTTCTGAACATCAGGTATTACTGAGGAGGGTGCAAATGGCGACGACAGTGACAGCGAAGGGGCAGGTGACCATTCCAAAGCCCGTCCGCGATCTGTTGGGAATCGTTCCCGGAAGCTTGGTTGATTTCCGCCGCGCCGCCGATGGCAGCATTGTCGTGGTGCGGGCGGACAAGAAGCAGCCTGCGAGCCGGTTTGCGAAGTTGCGAGGTCATGCGGGAAAAGGGCTCAGTACCGATGCCATCATGGCACTGACACGTGGCGAAACTTGACCCTCATCGACACCAATATCCTCCTGGACATTGTCACCGATGATCCGGCGTGGGCGGATTGGTCGATTGCGCAACTTGAAACGGCGAGCCTCGATGGGCCCTTGCTGATTAACGATACCGTGTACGCCGAGCTCGCGGTGCGATACGATCGTATCGAAGAACTCGAGGCCTTCCTCGACGAGGCTGGGCTTGAAATGACTGCAATGCCGCGAGCCGCCCTTTTCCTTGCCGGCAAGATATTTACGCAGTATCGTCGCGCCGGAGGATCAAAGACTGGCGTATTGCCCGACTTTTTCATAGGTGCCCATGCAGCGGTTCGTCAGCTTCCGTTGCTCACCCGCGACCTTGGCCGCTACCGCACATATTTTCCGTCAGTGACGCTGATAACGCCGCACGCGTAGCCGGAAATATTTGCAGTGGATGTGGTGCCGCGCCCGTGTCCGCGTCGCTGATGTGGTTGCAGAACTCCGGGTTCAGATCTGCGTGCAAAGTTTGGCATCCAGGCTACGAATTGAAGGCCCCGAAACGCGGAAAAGCATTTGAAGTGATTTCACCGGTAAGGGTCGGCAGTGAGTGCTTTCATGAATATGTCCAGCGACACTCCCAAAGCCACCACAATCCGATCGATGCGTAGATCCGCGATGAACGTTGCAGACGGCCCGCACGGTGAGTATCCGGGCTCGATGGAAAGCCATCAACTGATCTGCGTCCGGCAAGCCCCTGTTCGTCGGATGCTATAGTCGGCTGAGCAACTCCGATTTCTTCGCTTCGAATTCCTGATCTGTGAGAATACCTTTTGCATGAAGGGCCGCGAGGCGTTCGATCTTGTCGAAGATGTTCTCATCGGACCGACGCGCCTCCGGCGCTGGCCGCGCCGCTTGTTGTGGCTCGACGGATTCCGGCGCGGACGATGCGAATATCGATGGCGCAACCGTGGCGGCGGATGGTCCGGTAGCCGACGTGCCCGCCGGTTCCTTGCCGTCCTGACGGACCACATCCAGTTCCGAAATTTTCACGAGCCCATGCTGAGACGTAAAGGCCAGCGACTGGTCGCTGCTTTGCTGTTGCGAGAAACCGCCAATGCGATGGTCCTTCGTGTCGTAGACCGTAACCCGGCCGCCGACATCGATCGCCAGTCGTCGGGTTGTCGGGAAAAAGGCATAGCGCAGGTCATTCTGCGCCCCGGTCGAGGCAGGATGCCCGAGCTCCTCGGGCCACCAGTTCCCAGCCGACAACGCCCCAGGCACGAACAGACTGACGCCGCCCTGACCTTGGTATTGGGACTGGTGCGACCTCTGCGGGTCCAGCAAATCTGTACTGCGCACCAGGGCCACAAGCTCGGAACAAATCCCCGCCACGTTCGCCTTCAGAGCATGGTTGAACATGTCGCCGACCATGATCATGCCGCCCTGTGACCATTGCCCCATGCCACCGAGATCAGGATGGTTGAACTGAGCCTGTGTGGCCTGCCCGGCGATCATCGCCATCAGAAGGTGCTCGACCGCGCTAAGGCTGACCCCGTAGCGCTGTGCAATTCCCTCCAGGGTCCGTCGACCCTCTTCACTGAGTTGTCTCATCGTGATCGCCCCTGCCTGATGAAGAAAGCGTGCACGCCGCAAGGCCGAGCCCCGCAACGAAGTCAAGAAGCTCTCCACGACATCAGAACAATACGGAACTAGGTGGCAAATGTCACAAGATATCGCGCCGGTTCTACCATCACATCGTCGGCGTAGGCTCATGCGCGATATCGACGTGTTCGAAAACTGCTTCCACAATCTTGACCTCAGATGCCGGAGCGCCCACGACTGCGGGCAAAGTCACACCATCTTCGTACAATCTCCCGACCACGCCGCAATACGCGCAATGTTCAAGTCTATGCGCAACTATTGTTGCGCATATATTGTGCACTTTCTGACGTGCGCTTTCAGTGCCAGGATGACTTTCACGACTCTTGCGGTATCCATTTTCGCTCGAGACGCCCCCGCGCCAGCCTCGATTCCAGTGGTCGTGTCGGTGCGGCCAGAAATGGTTTCTAATGGAGAATGTTATCCAGGGCGAGTTCGTCGGCTTGGGGCGAAGCAAAGGCAATGCTCAAGCTCAACTGCAGGAACTGCGACGGGTTGAAAGCCGACGCAGTCTCCTACGACTACGTCGGGCGGCATGACCCTTTTTACTTTTCAGCGACAACCCGAAGCTAGCCGGCTTGCCCGGCGCTAGCGGGACACCACCCAGTTGTGCCAATCGTCTTCATCGCCATGGAAGACATTGAGGTCGATCCGGCCATCGACGCCATGCGACAGGCCGGAACCCGAATACTGCCAGAAGACCCACTTGCGCTTTGGGTAGACCTTGGAGGGGTGAGCGGCGACCGAACGCAGCCAGAAAGGATAATCAAGAAACGCGCCCTTCAGATTGTCGCGATAGAAGTCCGGAGCGGTATATATGATCGGACGCTGGCCGTAGTGCCGCTCGAGCTTGTCCATGAAGACCTGCATTTTTTCGAGCACCCGCTCGCGCGAAGGCCGTCGCTTGCAGCTCGATTCACCGTTCCACTCGACGTCGATTACCGGCGGAAGAGCACCCGCTTCCTTCGGAACGTTGCGGATGAACCAGTCGGCCTGTTCGCCGGCCGTCCGGCACCAATAGAAGAAATGATAGGCGCCGCGCCTCAAGCCGGCCTCCTTGGCCCGGCGCCAGTTCTTCTTGAACATCGGATCGAGATGATCGCCGCCGTCCGTCGCCTTGATATAGGCGAAGTTCGCCCCCTGCCTTCTCAGCCTTTCCCAATCGATCTCCGCCTGCCAGCGCGAAACGTCGACACCGTGCACCGCAAGCTTTCTCGGCGAAATGGCCCCGAAATTGATCGGCTTGGCGTCGCGGAAGCCATAACCGTAGATCTGCGAGCGCGTTTGCGGAGTGGTCCTCATCTCAGGCTTGTCCGGGGCGAGCATGGCAATCGGCCGGTCTGACGGGATGGGCGCACCAACGGTTCGTGAAGCCGGCGCGAACGCCTGTGGCTGCGGCACCGATCCCGCCCAAGCCAACGTTTGCTCAGGCGGGTTGGCCTGCAGGGCAACGTCGCCGACATTGGCGGCAGGGACGGGCACGGTTGATTGGGCAACCGAGCCCGTCGTCTCCTCAGATGGCCGCCCGGCCTGAACGGTCGCAGGACGAGAATTGGCGGCGCAACCGGCCAAAGTCAGGCACGCAAGAAAGATTGCTGTCACATTCGATAGACGCATAAGGACCCGTACGCAAAACAACTGCCGCCGACGCCAATCCCATGCCGCCGGGACCGGCTGGCGTGAATGGCTAACGGGAAATTACCAAAAAAGACTGAATACAATCTTTATTGCCAAGGTTAACGGCATGGGCATGCTGCGAGTGCGTCACGGAATTCTAGCCCAAGAATTTCTCTGCCAGCCGCGCCCACATGGCGGCACCAACCGTCAGGTTCTCGTCTGCAAAGTTGAATTTCGAGCTGTGCAGGATCTCCGAGTTCACACCGTTGCCAAGGCGCAGGAAGCAGCCCGGCTTATGCTCGAGATAATGGGAAAAATCCTCGCTTCCCGGGATCAGCGGGCACGTTAAGACCTGGTCCGGGCCGACGAGCTCCTCCGCAATGCCGCGGGCAAATTCGGTTTCGTTCTCGGAGTTGATGACAACCGGGTGGCCGCGTAGATAGTCGACCTCGGCCCTGGCGCCATAGCCTTCAGCGACGGTCGCGGTGAGTTTGCGAATTCTCGCCTCCAGAATGTCCCTGATCGCCGGTTCGAAGGAGCGGACACTCAGCAAAAGCGTTGCGATGTCCGGAATGACATTCGAGGCCTCACCGGCATGGATGGAGCCAACGGTAACGACTGCCGTTTGCGTCGGATCGATGCTGCGCGAAACGATCGACTGCAAAGAGACGACGAGATTGCAGGCAATGACGACCGGGTCCACCGTCAGATGCGGCCTGGAGGCGTGGCCGCCCTTTCCCTTGATGGTGATTTTTGCCGTGTCGGCAGCCGCCATCAAAGGACCGGAACGCAAAAGCCAGGTGCCTTGGGGCGCGCCGGGGTGATTGTGCAGCCCGAAAATCGCATCGCACGGAAAGCGTTCGAACAATCCGTCGGCGATCATCGCTTCAGCGCCGCTTGCGGCACCGGCTTCCTCAGCGGGCTGAAAGATCAGGTTGACCGTTCCGTCAAAACGGCGGGTGCGCGCCAAATATTGCGCAGCCCCAAGCAGCATCGTCGTGTGGCCGTCGTGACCGCATGCATGCATCTTGCCGGCTGCCCGGCTCGCATAAGGCAGGCCCGTTTCTTCCTGGATCGGAAGGGCATCCATGTCGGCGCGGATCGCAATACTGCGCGGGCTGCTGCCCACCTTGAGACGAGCGACGACACCGTGGCCGCCGACATTGCGAAAAACCTCGTAGCCCCAGGTTTCCAGTTTTTCGGCGACGAAGCGTGCCGTCTCGACTTCTTCGAACGACAGTTCCGGATTGGCGTGAAGATGCCGGCGGGTCGCAACAAGCTGTTCCTTGAGCGGCTCGAAGTCGGAGATGCGGGCAAAAGCGTTGTCGCGTGTCATCAGTCAGTTCCAGTAGCTAGAATGGACGGGATGGTCGCGCCGCGGTTTGGCGCGCGGGCAGAATGCGGAGCGTACAGATTGCCCGGCTAGATGAAGCGGGCGAGAAAGCTTCTCGTGCGCTGATGCTGCGGATTGCCGAGAACATCTTCGGGCTTGCCGTGTTCGACGACTTTGCCGCCATCCATGAAGATGACCCGGTCGGCCGCTTCGCGCGCAAAACCAATCTCGTGAGTGACGACGATCATGGTCAATCCCTGGCTTGCCAGGTCCCGCATGGTGGAAAGGACCTCACCGACGAGTTCGGGATCGAGTGCGGAGGTCGGCTCGTCGAACAGCATCAGCTTCGGCTTGATCGCCAAAGCCCGTGCGATCGCCACGCGCTGCTGCTGACCGCCGGAAAGCTGGCGCGGATAACTGCCGGCTTTTTCCGAGAGGCCGACGCGCTCCAGAAGCATCAGCGCATTTTCCGTTGCGGCCTTGCGGCTTTCGCCGTGGATGCCAACCGGCGCTTCGATGATGTTTTCGAGCGCAGTCATGTGCGGATAGAGGTTGAACTGCTGGAAGACCATGCCGATCTTGCGCCGCTGTGCAGCGATTGCATTGTTGGAGAGCTTCTCAAGCCGGCCCTTTCGCAATCGATAACCGATCTGCTCTCCATCGACCATGATGGAGCCCTGATTGATGGACTCCAGATGGTTGATGCAGCGCAGGAAGGTCGATTTGCCCGAGCCGGACGGCCCGAGGATAACCACGACCTCGCCAGGAGCGACGTCAAGATCGATCCCTTTCAAGACTTCAAGCTGGTCGAAGGACTTGTGAACATTGCGTGCATGGACGAGCGGCTCGAGAGTTGCAAGGGCATTCAATGGCTCGCCTCCTGTGCGATGACGGGTGAGGGGGTATCGGGTACGATCGGCGTGCCCGCCTGTCCGGCAGGCGTCGCCACGCTGCTGGAGCGTCTGTCGCCTCTGCTGTAGTAGCGCTCGATATAGCCCTGGCCGATGTTGAGGATCGAGGTGATGAGCAGGTACCAGACCACGGCGACGAGCAGCATCGGAATGATCTCGAACGTGCGGTTATAGATCGACTGGACCGAATAGAGCAGGTCCGCCATGGCGATCACGCTGACGAGAGAGGTCGCCTTGATCATGCTGATGAGCTGGTTGCCGGTTGGCGGAACGATGGAGCGCATCGCCTGCGGGATGATGATCCTGCGCAGTGCGCGTGCCCGCGTCATGCCAAAGGCTTCCGCGGTTTCCGCCTGGCCCCTGTCGACGGAGAGAAGGCCGCCGCGGATGATCTCGGCCATGTAGGCCGCCTCGTTGAGTGCCAGGCCGACGATTGCGGCCGTCATCGGCGTGATAACGGAATTGGTGTCCCAACTGGCCAATGTCGGTCCGAAAGGCACGGTGATCGAAATCGATGGAAAGAGCGTCGACAGGTTGTACCAGAAAATAAGCTGGACCAGGAGCGGCGTGCCGCGGAAGAACCAGATGTAGAGGCCGGCAAGGGAATGGGCGAGCCTGTCCGTCGACAGCCGCGCAATGGCAAGCAGCAGGCCGAGCGCTATGCCGATCAGCATGGCTACAACGGTCAGTCCGAGGGACACGTAAAGACCGCTAATGACCGTCGGATCAAAGAAATATTGTGCGACCACCGGCCAGCCAAAATTCTCGTTGTTTGCAACGATCCATCCAAAATCGGCGGCAATGCCCAGTGTCAGCGTCCAAAGGACCAGGCGATCGATGCGAAACGGCTTGTGCGCGTTGACGACGTCGCGGGGATCCGCACCGCCCGGAGGCGATGCGCTTTTGTGGGTATTGGCGCTCATTTTGGCAACGTCCCGCCGAGATTGATGCCCGGCTTTTTGATCATGTTGTTCTCAAGACCCCATTTCTTCATGATTGCCGCATAGGTGCCGTTGTCCATCAGAACTTTCATGCCGTCGTGCAGCACGGGTCCAAGCGGCGATCCCTTCGGCACGACGGCACCCTGATAGAGATTTTCAAAGCCGTTTTTCTGGCCGACGCCGGTGAGTTCGAGCTGGCCATTGGACTGCGACACGAAATAGGTGAGGGGAGCCTGGGAGGAGAAGAATGCATCCGAGCGCTTGGACCTGACGGCAAGGATCGAACTCGGCTGGTCGGTGAAGGACTGAACCTCGATCGCCTCCTTGCCGTCGGTCTTGCACTTTTCGGCCTGGACCTTGATGACCTTCTCCGCCGAACCGCCAGCCATGACGGCGATGCGCTGTCCGCAGGCGGTGTGGAGCGAGGTTATCCCGTTCGGATTGCCTTTGTGCACGGCGAAGACGACGAATTCCTGCACCCAGTCGACGAAGTCGTTTGCCTCTTCGCGGCTCTTGAAATCGCCGACAGGACCGAAGGCGAATTGATAGCGGCCGGAATTGACGCCGGCGAGGAGTGCCGGCAGACCACCGACGGTTGCGTGCTCGATCGTAACGCCAAGCACCTGGCCGAGCGCGTCCGTGAGGTCGGCGCTTGCACCTTCCATCTTCGTTCCGGTGACGATCTCGTAGGGCGGAAAGGAGCCGTTGTTGACCGAGATCATCTTGCCGGCGGTCTTGATCTCCTCGGGAAGCTTTGCCCGCAGTTCCTCGTTGACGGTGAGCTTCGGAAGCGTTGCATCCTCGGCCATGGCCATTCCAGAGAGCAGGGCGCTCGCAAGAGCGAAGGAGGTAACGGATTTCAATGGCATTTCTTATTCCCCTTTTTGGTTTGTATGGATAAAGGTTCAGGATTCGGCTGCGGCAAGCTGCGAGCGATTTGAGGACGCCTGCAGCGGAAAGAGCTCTTGCGCCGTGAGTATTCGCGGCAGGATGCCCTGCGCGTGCAGTTCCCGGGCAAAATCGACAATCATCGCACGGTTTGCATCAAGGCCGCTTTCGTCCCATTCCGGTGGCAGATCTGCCGAGACCTTCAAAAGCTCATCGAGCATCCACGGCGTGGTGTCGGCATATTTGCGGCGCTTCGTCGTCCAGACGCGCTTGGATTCATCGATCAAGGTGCTGAGTTCTTCGAGGAGCCATGGATGTTCCGCCGCCACCGTCGCCTTGACGCCGATGAGATGCATGCCCGGCACGTAGCCGACGTCGTCGAAATATTGGCGTTCGGCACCACGAAAATCTGCAAGGACCTGGCGGAACGGCGAATCTTTATCGAAGAAGCCCTCAGGCATGAAGGGTGTGAAAACCGCATCCAGCCCGCCCTCTTTCAGGAGTTCGACCATCGGCCGCTCGCCGGGCGCTGCCTCGATGCGTCCCGCGCGGCCAAAGCCGTCGAGACGATCGGTGACAGGGTGGGCTTCTGTCAACCGGCCGGCAAACCACATCGCATCCTCGACGCCGACACCTTCACGGCGCAAGGCTGCGCGCGTCCAGGTGTTTCCGGAATCTCGCCATCCGGTCACACCGATCCGCTTTCCGGCAAGCTGGTGCAGTTGCGTGATCGGGCTCTTTTTCGTCGTGATGATGCAGCGATGGCGAAAGCCGCGCATGATGAAGTTCGGGATGCCGATCACAGTCTCGTCGCCGTCGGCGCGAAGCTGCGTATATCGGCTGAAGGACATTTCCGCCGCGTCGTGAGCATCGTCCTTTCCAATATGGGAGATGAGCGTGCCAACCCTTTCGACCTTCACGTCGAGGCGGGGTGACGAGACCTCTCCCAACACCAGCGGGGTCATGTAGTCCCAGTCGCGCAGGGCCAGCCGTATCGTTACAGTCATGCATTTTGCTCGCAAAGGATGGTCATTAATGCTCGTAAATAAATGTTCAAATTGCCTCGATCAAATGTTATTACGTTATTGAACATTTAATCTTGGTGCAAAAATGAGCGAAACCCGAAATGCCGATTGGTTTGCCGAAAAATTAAGCGACAAGTCCATTCGCGGAATTGCGTTGGAAACCAGCGCCATGATCCGCGCGGGCGCGCTTCCCGTCGGAACCAAGCTGCCTGCGATCCGCGACCTTGCCTTCGCGCTTGGCGTCAGCCCTGCGACGATCTCTGAGGCCTGGAGCGAGCTGCGCCGCCAGAAGATCATCAGCGGGCGCGGCCGCAACGGCACCTGGATCAGCGGCGATCGGTTCGTTGCCAAGCCCGAGAGGCTTGCAAGTTCCGGCAACTACGGCGAGGGCGTACTCGACCTCACGGCAGCGGTCCCGGATGTAAGCCTGCTGCCGCCCTTGGCAGAAGCCCTTGGATACGGCGCCTCGGCGGATAACCTCAACAGCTACGAACGCAGCCGGATCCTGCCGGAGCTCGAAGCGGCCGTGCGGCGCGACTGGCCCTACGAGCCGGAGGCCTTTCTTGCAACAAACGGCGGCTACAACGCTGTCTATACGCTCTTGCATGCGTTAGTGATGCCAGGCGCTTCGGTCGCAATAGAGAACCCGACGGCCATGCGCCTTCTCGATATCCTCGAGGATCTGGGCGTGCGCATTCTGCCCGTTCAGTGCGACAAGGACGGTCCCCTGCCATCGTCGCTCGAAGCGGCCATGAAATATCGCCCCGTTGCATTTCTGTTTCAGCCTCGGCTTCACTCAGTGACTGGCCAAAGCGTCAGCAAGGCCCGTCTGGAAGCTCTGGGAACTATTCTGGCGGGGAGCGACACGCTGATCATCGAAGACGATGGCGTGGCCGATATTTCCGGCGCACCCAAGCATTCCTTGGGAGGGCGCTATCCGGACCGCGTCATACACATCCTGTCCTATTCGAAGACGCTGGGTCCGGACCTGCGTCTTGCCGTGCTGTCGAGTTCCCGGGCAATCGTGGAGCAGATTCAATCCTATCGGAGCTTCAGCGCCGGCTGGACCAGCCGGATCCTGCAATCGGCGGCAGCGTGGCTGCTCCGCGATCCTAGAACCGAGGAAATCCTTGCCCGCGCACGCAGTATCTATCAGCAGCGCCACGATGATCTGACGAATGCGCTGCGCGTGCGCGGCGTCGAGTTGGATGATGGAGGAGGCCTCTGCGCCTGGATTCCGGTCTCGTCGGAGCCTTTTGCGATGGTCACTTTGGCGGCGAGAGGGATCGCCGTTCACCCCGGCGCAAAGTTCTCGATCCTGCCCAGCAATCATATCAGGGTCGCAACGGGCAATCTTTCGGAGCGTAGCAGCGAGGTCGCGGACGGTATCGCGCTGGCCTGCACGACCGGCTGATCCTGGATTTTGAACAGGAGGGTCCAGATAGGATGGTAAGGTTGGACACCGGGAAGCCTCAAAGGATTGATGAACGCCAGACGCTGAGCCGTCGGCGCGTTAGAACCACATGTCTCGCTACGGAGCCAGACTCAGGCCCGTGGAGTGCGACGTAAGGTTGCCTATGGAGGCTTTCCATGCGTATTCTTAAACGCCCGAACAATGGGTTTTCACCGCCTTGGCAGCAGAACAAACACCGTGGTGGGCATGGGTTTCGCCTGCAGTGGCATGGGCGATCCTGTTGGTGACGCCGTTTACAGGCAGCGCGGGCCCTGTTGGTGCGGCTGCCGGGGTCGCTCTCATCGCCACCGTCTTTGCCGCGGTATTCCACGCCGAGGTGGTCGCACAGCGGGTCGGCGAGCCCTTCGGGACGCTGGTTCTGGCTATCGCCGTCACCGTGATCGAGGTAGCGCTGATCGTCTCGGTGATGATCGCAGCTCCGGGAGAAAAGGCGGACCTGGCTCGCGACACCGTATTCGCCGCTGTCATGATCGTGATGAACGGTATCGTCGGCCTGTGCCTGCTTTCCGGGGGCATGCGTCACCACGAACAGGGCTTTCAGCTCCAGGGAGCGAGTGCTGCCTTGGCCGTACTGGCCGCGCTCACCGTCCTGACGCTGGTCGTGCCAAACGTTGTCACGCGCGCAGCGGGGCCGATGTTCAGCACACCGCAGCTTGTCTTCGCCGGTGCAGTTTCATTGGTCCTTTACGGGTCATTCATCTTCGTCCAGACCGTGCGGCACCGCGACTACTTCCTGCCGTTCGAAGCCGATAACGAGGATGCGCACGCGCCGGTGCCCTCAAACAGGACGGCAGCCACGAGCGCAGGTTTGCTGTTCGTCGCGCTCGTGGCGGTGGTGGGCCTTGCGAAAGCTCTGACGCCTTCGGTGGAGGCAGGAGTAGACTGGCTCGGCGTGCCGAAGGCCGTCGTGGGAATCGTCATTGCGGGCGTCGTGTTGCTTCCTGAATGCCTGGCGGCGCTCAGAGCAGCGCAAGCCAACCGACTGCAGACCAGCCTGAACCTGGCGCTGGGATCGGCACTTGCGACAATCGGCCTGACGATCCCTGCCGTTGCGCTCGTCTCGATCGTGCTTGGCGAGCCGCTGGCGCTTGGCCTGGAGGAGAAGGATCAGACTCTGCTGGTGCTGACGCTGATCATCAGCGTGATCACATTGGGCACGGGCCGGACCACCGTGCTTCAGGGCATCGTGCACCTGGTCGTCTTTGCAGTATTCTTGTTCTTCGCCGTCGCGCCATAGCCCTCCGGTCGCGTCGTATCCATCGCACCCATGGGCTTTTCAGCGACATTCCTTCACGGCCGTCTTTCGAGGTGATGCTTCAGGCGAGCGATCTGCTCAGCGCTCCACCCGTCCACCGCCGTCACCTCGATCCAGGCGTCGATATAATGTGCCGGCGCATAGACGTGCCCATACCCTATGGGGGCTGTGGTGGCCATTGCCATGTCGAGCGTGAGCTGCAGAAGTGTCACCACCGGATACCACCGCAGCTCGGAAGACACGTCCGGACCGCGAGGCGCCATCATCCAATCCGGCTCCCTGTACAGCGACCGGTAATCGAAGAAGGTCACCGGGTCGCTCGCATACTGCAGATAGACGATCCGCATCGGCCCCCACTGCGCTCCCGGAATCGCCAAGGCGTTCTTCTGGCTGGTGAACCGGACATACGAGCCGTCCCGGAAGCGCGGCTGCCAGGCCGGCGAACCGTGAACGCGATCGTCGGTCACCGAGCGCCAGATTCGGCTCGGAAATGGCGGGCCGCTCCACAGGGCTCCATGATACGGATCGCCGATGACTTCGAACAGTTCCGCGGATTGCTCGGAGCTTAATGCCCCAAGGCTCAGCCCATGCAAATAGAGTCTGGGGCGACTTTCCTTGGGCAGTTTGGTCCAATGCGCGTAAACTTCGGCAAACAGCGCGCGAGCGGCATCGGCCCCGTAGTCAGGCTCGACCAGGAGGGATAACCAGCTTGTAAGATAGGAGTACTGCATCGCGATACTCGCCACATCGCCTCCGTGCAGGTATTCGACCGTGTCCATGGCGGCCGGGTCAATCCATCCGGTACCCGTCGGCATCACGACGATGAGCACCGACCGATCGAATCCACCGACGCGCTTGAGTTCCTCGACGGCCAGCTTCGCACGCGCTTCGGCGGTCTCGGCAGATCGCAGCCCGACATAGACGCGGACCGGCTCAAGCGCGTCTCTGCCGAGAAACGACTGCAAATCCTTGCTGGTCGGTCCCGTCGCGATGAATTCCCGTCCAGCCCTTCCAAGCTCGTCCCACTCGATCAGGGAGGCGTCACTGCCGGTCTTGTTCGCACCAGTCGGTTGCTGGCTCTCGGGCTCGATCAATTCGTCGAAGGCTTGGAAGGAGGAATCCGCCGCGTACAGGGCAAGCTTGAAGAGGACCCCGTCGATGAGCGACCAGAACAACGTCACCGCAATGACAATGCCGGCCAAATAGGACACGCGCCTCGACACAAATCGGTTGAGCCTTCTGGACGTGAACAGGAACGTTAGCTGAAACAACCACGCAAGGACGAACAGCAATGCGAAGGTCAGCGCGGCGATCAAACCGACCTCGAAGGGACGCGCAGTATCGACCGGTTCCAAGTCCATCAGGTGGCGAATCGCGTTCTGCCATTCCGACGCCCGCCACAGGAAAACGGCGGCGATCGAAACGCAAACCACTGCAGCAACGAGCTTGATGATCCGCAGTGTGCGGTCCTTTGGCTTGGGCAATTCCAGATAGTGAGCCAGCCAGCGCCCGAACACGCCAAGGCCGTATCCGGCAGCGAAGGAAAATCCGGATAGAACCCCCTGGGTCACAAACGTGCGTGGAAGCAGCGTCGGAGTAAGCGAGGCCGCGAAGAACAGTGCTCCGATCAAAAGACCGGCGGCCGAAAAGGAATTCCAAAACCTGAAGATTTGAGATTGGGACACGGCAGCGGCCCTTAAAGTACACCGGAGTACTCCGAAAAAACCTACCGTGCAAGCTACGACGGCGCAACCTTGAACTGTGGCGCCTCGAATCCGGGTGCTTGACCGAACTGCACTGAGGGGTAGAATTAGCAATATCTTATTTAGACATGCGCGAATCGAACGAGCAAGTCTGTCATCAACGCCATCTACAAAGCGAGCCCGTGTAATGGATTTCTCGGTGATTGATGTACAGCTAGTGGTGACGCTACTGCTGCTCTTGCTCGTCGGCATGGGTCCCAAAATCGCATTGGTGCCTTTTCTCGAAAAGACCAAGCACTACGAACCAGAGACGCAACGGGCCGTCGGGCGACGGATGGTTGTGACGGCGGTCGTCACGGCAATTGTCCTGTTTGCAACCGGAGCGCTCCTCATGCGCCTGCTGCATATCACCGCTGGTGCCGTGGCGGTGGCCGGTGCGATCATTCTTGCGATTCTGGCCATCGAAATGGTCGCCGGGCCCGGCAAAAAGGTCGAGGAGGACCCCGGTGTCCAAGAAGACCCAAGCCGGGTCGCCGTCTACCCGCTGGCGATACCATATCTGCTCAATCCGGTCGGCATCACAATACTCATCGTTGCCTCCGGCGAGGTCGTCTCAATCGCCAGCGCCGGCCTCGTCCTGGGGCTCGTCTTGTTTGTTGGCGCGCTCGACTATCTGGTCTTTTCCAACATCGACAAGGTGGCAAAGCGCCTGAACCCGGTCACTCTGGTAATATCCGAGGTTGTGTTCGGGATCTTGTTGACCGCGGTTGCGGTCGAACTGATGGTTTTCGGGCTGCGTTCACTTGAGATCATTGCGGGGGCCAAGCACTAGAACGTGAAGCTGCTGATGACCTTGGGTGCGAAGCGGCGCAATGCATGGGGAAGCGGATAGGGGGAGTCGGCGAAAACGCACGACGAGCCGAGGGGAGGACGGCATGGCGGACGAGAAAATGGGAGCGGAGCCCTCGACGCTTGCGCCACCGCCTGCAAAAGCTCTCAGGCAAAAAATCCGGTTCGCCGCGTGACGCTGATCGTGATCGCGATCTGCGCCGTGCTCTTCTTCTATGGCATCGCCTCGGACCGATATACTCCGTACACAGCGCAGGGATTGGTGCAGGCGTATCTGGTCAAGATCGCTCCTGAAGTTGGAGGCAAGGTGGTCGAGATCGGCGTCGAAACCGATCAGCGGGTAGAGGCGGGCGCCGTCCTGTTTCGCATCGATCCCGACATGTATGAGCTTGCGGTCCGCCGCGCGGAGGCGCAGCTCGAAGCCGTCGGGCAGTCGATCGGAGCGTCAACCGCTGCTGTTGCGACGGCGAAGGCCAAGCGCGTTGAGGCCATTGCCAAGCGGGAGAACGCGCGGGAGCAGGCGGCGCGTACCTTCGAGCTGGTCAAGAAGGGCGTCTATCCAACCGCCCGCCGAGCGCAGGCGCAGTCCTTCCTGGATTCGGCAGAGGCTGTCGTGGTTCAGGCCGAGGCCGAAGTCGAGAAGGCTCGCCAAGCTCTAGGCCCAACGGGTGCAACCAATCCTCAAATCCGCGAAGCCATGGCGGCATTGGAACAAGCGAGCCTCGACCTCCACAGCACGACCGTGTTGGCTCCCTCCGAGGGCGGCGTGACAAGTCTCTCGCTGGCGCTAGGACAAGTCTTGGGAAAGGGGGAAGCCGCGATGACCTACATCACAGGCTGCACTCGAAAGCTAGGACAGAGCGTATCTCGCTCGAGTTGGCTATGAAGATATTCATCGCAGGTGCTACGGCGCCCTCCAACAGCCGTGCGAAGGCGCAACTCGGCTTCGCGCCGCGGCCCTCCAAGGGTGCTTAATGCATTGCCGCCCATGGAGGTCGACGAATTCGGACCGCGACGCTTTGCGCCGTCGCACGTAAGCGCGGGCCGACTACGACCATCGCAATGGCTTTCTTGGCCCCATGGAAGAGAGCTGTGATTGCACTGCCCCCGCGGTAAATAATCGCCTGCACCGGGTACCTCATCGGGGGCAGCCGCTCACCTGGAGTGGCGCAAACCATTGCTGATCTGTATTCACTCCTAGGCGAGCTCAAAATGCGCGCATCTCGCTTCCACCTTGATGGCAATCCCCGTCAAACCCACGCAAGAAGTGATCCATGGACATCAATCAGGTTAGGTACTTTCTCAATTTGGCGGAAACCTTGAATTTCACCGAAGCCGCACGTCGAAGTGGTGTCTCGCAGCCAAGTCTCACTCGAGCAATCCAGCGTCTCGAGGAAGAATTGGGCAGTCCACTGATCTATCGCGATGGCAAGGACAGCCGCCTTACGGCACTTGGCCGCGACGTCCAGGCCGAGTTCATGCGGATTGAACTCGCGCTTCGAAACGTGCTCGAGCATTCCGAGAGCACGGTGCTCGGCCGACGCCGTATTCTCGACATCGCTGTTGCCCCGACCATAGGGCCTGCTGCCTTTGCCGCATTCTTCGACGACGCGCTTGGAAAGCTTCCTTCCATAAAGATCAACATGCATCAGCTGTTGGCTGGAGAAAGTGCGGACGAAGTGCTTTCGGGCAAGTACCACGCCTGCATCCTGCCGCGGGCGCCGCGTCCCAACCCCAAGCTCAACGTCGTGCCGCTGTTTCGCGAGCGATTCCTCCTTGCCTGCGCGCAGAGCCATCCGTTGGCGGGCAAAGATGTCGTCAGTACCGAGGCAATTGCCGCCTATCCTTACGTCGACCGGCTGGCCTGCGAATTCCACAGCGAGATCACCGAGCACCTGATGGACCATGATGCGGTCATGCAACCGCGCTTCAGTGCCGAGCGCGAGGACTGGGTCCAGCAAATGGTAGCCGAGGGCCGCGCGATCTGCATCATGCCCGAGCGGTCCGTCGTCGTGCCGGGCATAGCGACACGCCCGGTTGAAGGGATATCATTGGAACGCGAACTGGTCTTCGTGACGGTCTCCGGTTCCGGTACGCCGCTCGAGATCCGCAAGATCGCGCAGATGGCAGCTCGGCACGACTGGGCGTAATCGGGCAGAACTGTCCTGATCCTACGGCTATTGAATCTATGCACGCCTGATATTGGGAATCCCCGTGGGGCTTCGCCATATTCAGGCAACAAATCCGAGAACGGAGATAGGCAATGACCTACGCAAAGACCGACGAAGCGGTCAGCAAACTTACGTCCGAGCAATATCGGGTGACCCAGCAAAACGGCACCGAACGCCCCTTTACAGGCGAGTATCATGACAACAAGAGGTCTGGGATCTATGTCGACATCGTTTCAGGCGAGCCGCTGTTTGCCTCGGCCGACAAGTTCGATTCCGGCTGCGGCTGGCCGAGCTTCACCAAGCCGATCGTGTCGGCAAACGTCAAGGAACTGCGGGATGGTTCCCACGGCATGACCCGCACCGAGGTGCGCTCCGCGCATGGCGACAGCCACCTCGGACACGTGTTTCCCGACGGTCCTCAAGACCAGGGCGGCCTACGTTACTGCATCAATTCCGCAGCCCTGCGCTTCATTCCGCGCGACGAAATGGACGCTAAGGGCTACGGTGCGTATCTCAACCAGGTGGAGGATATCTAAATGACCGAGAAAGCTGTTCTGGCTGGTGGTTGCTTCTGGGGAATGCAGGATTTGATCCGCAAGCTGCCCGGGGTCATTCAGACCCGCGTGGGCTACACCGGCGGCGATGTGCCGAACGCGACCTACCGAAATCACGGTACCCACGCCGAAGGCATCGAGATCATCTTCAATCCCGAGACGATCAGCTACAGGCGGATTCTGGAGTTTTTCTTCCAGATCCATGATCCGACGACAAGAAACCGGCAGGGCAACGATGTCGGCGCCTCCTACAGGTCGGCGATCTATTACGTTGACGAGGAGCAGAAGAAAATAGCCGAGGACACCATCGCAGACGTCGACGCTTCGGGCCTGTGGCCCGGCAATGTGGTGACCGAGGTCGAGCCGGCGGGAGACTTCTGGCAGGCGGAGCCCGAGCATCAGGATTATCTGGAGCACTATCCAAACGGCTACACCTGCCACTTCCCGCGCGCCAACTGGGTGCTGCCACGGCGGTCGGCGGCCGAATAACCGGCCGCCTGCCTCTTGCCACGCAAAACAGCGACCATTCGAACCGCTCCTGGAAAGCCCGGCGGATACGCCGGGCGCATAAAAAGGAGCACGTTGTGCAGTCTGGACGCCGCCACTGCGCTGTTGCAGATCCGGGCAAAGATTGGGCTCTGAACGAACATCTAGGTAGTCGGTCTCCGTCGCTGATGTAGAATGCTCATTTCCTCACAGCGACGGAGCATTCCCATGGCCTTCAACACACAGCGGCTTCAATTTGCCGGCCATTCCGGCGCAACCCTGGCTGCCCGCCTCGACGTGCCGAACGGGTCTTTACGCGCCTACGCACTTTTTGCCCATTGCTTCACCTGCTCCAAGGATTTGGCCGCAGCTCGCCGCATTGCAGCGGAGCTTGCGCGCGAAGGTATCGCTGTCATGCGTTTTGATTTCACGGGTCTGGGATCGAGCGAAGGCGAATTTGCTTCGACAAATTTCTCCTCCAATATCGCCGACCTGCTTTCGGCGGCCGACTATCTTCGTCAGCACTATCGGGCACCGTCAGTGCTGATCGGCCACTCGCTCGGCGGCGCGGCGGTGCTGGCCGTCGCCAAGGACATACCTGAAGTGCGCGCCGTTGCTACGATCGGTGCGCCGGCCGATGTCGGCCACGTGTTGAAGAATTTCGGGACGAGCCTCGAGAAAATCGAAAAAAGTGGTGCGGCTGAAGTCGATCTCGCTGGGCGGACGTTCCTTCTCAAAAAGCAATTTGTCGAGGACGCGCGTTCACACCGTATCAAGGATGCGGTTGCGAGCCTGAAAAAGCCGCTCCTCATCCTTCACGCGCCGCTGGATGAGACGGTCGGAATAGAAAACGCCAACGAAATCTTCCTCGCGGCCAGACATCCCAAGAGCTTCATCTCGCTGGACAAGGCCGACCACCTGCTCACTGACATTGACGATGCAGCCTTCGCCGGACGAGTCATATCGGGATGGCTGACCCGTTATCTTGCCGCCGACACGCCGCAGGGCACGGGGATGATCGAACATGTCCGGGTGACGGAAACGGGCGAAGGCAAGTTTCAGAATTCGGTTCAGGCAGGCAGCCACCGGCTTTTCGCAGATGAACCCGGAAACCTGGGCGGGCTCGATACCGGGCCATCGCCCTATGATTTCCTGTCGATCGCACTCGGCGCCTGCACTTCGATGACGCTGCGCATCTATGCCGATCACACGAAGCTGACGCTCGGGCGTATCGGCGTTGACGTCTCGCATGCCAAAATTCATGTCAAGGACTGCGAGGACTGCACCGAAGCGGAACGCAGCGCAAGCGGCAGGATTGATCGTTTCGAGCGCGTCATTTCCATCGATGGCGAGGTCTCCGGGGAGCTTCGCAGCAAGATTGCTGAAATTGCCGACAAATGCCCGGTCCATCGAACGCTCGAAGCTGTGGCGAAGATAAAAACGATCGTGAAATGAGAAAGGTCGACAAGCACCTCGCGGGCGCGCTGGGTCTGGCGCCCGCACGCGCGCCGTCGTCATCGAACGACACCAGTTTCAGTGCGCTCGATCCCTTGACGGCCTAAGGACTATGCGTGGAGGTTACAATTCGGTGTACTTGTGGTCGAACCAAACTCACTGTCCTTCGCAACACTTTGCAGGGGATATCGCCACCGTTCGACCTCCGCGGCTCCGATCGAAATCAAAGCGGTCTGTCGGGTTTACAGACGTTTCTAAACCGCTATCAAGGATGCTGCCGAGTAGAAACTGAAGAGATAGCCATGGCCGATGGAGAAGTCATCGCAGTTGCGGCGGACGACCAGCATCGCTTTTCGAAGAAGCAGACAACAGAAATCCGCGTTCTTACTGGCCTGGGTGTCGAGGGCGACGCGCATCTCGGCCTAACTGTAAAGCACCGATCCCGCGTCGCAGTCGATCCTAGCCAGCCGAACCTGCGCCAGGTTCATCTGATCCACGCCGAACTGTTCGACGAGCTTCGTGAGAAAGGTTTCACAGTCGGACCAGCCGATCTAGGCGAGAACGTCACTACCCGCGGCCTCGATCTTCTGGCGCTCCCCCGCGGCGCTGTTCTGAAGCTCGGAACAGACGTCGAGCTGGAGGTGACGGGACTTCGCAATCCGTGCTCGCAGATCGACAAGTTTCAGCCGGGTCTTCTCAAGGCCGTTTTGGACAAGCGGGCAAACGGAAAGATCATTCTTAGGGCCGGTATCATGACGGTCGTGCTTAAAGGTGGCATCGTGCGCACGGGCGAGGCCATCACCGTGGTGCTGCCTCCGCCCCCCTTCTTTCCGCTGGAGTGGGTTTAAGAAGGCACCGGTGCGGTTCGAGCTATGTGCTTGCGGATGCGACAAGCAAAGGACGCGGGATTTCGCATCCACTCTTTTCCAATGAAGTTCAGCCACCTGGAACAATGGGCACATCTGCGAGTTTGATGGCCACTTCACGAACGCGTGAAAAAAGGAAACTTCGATGACCGAACCCGTTTCATCCGTGGCGCACATTCATACGCGCGACGATAACCCCTACCTCACCGCAGCCTTCAACAAGATCTCCTGGGGCGCCGTGTTCGCCGGCGTCGCAGTGGCACTTGTGGTTCAGCTCCTCTTCAACCTCCTGGGTGCCGGCCTTGGCGCCGCCGTCATCGATCCCGCTTCGAGTGATAATCCGAGTGCGACAACGCTCTCGGTCAGCACGGCAATCTGGTTCGTCGTCAGCGGCCTGATCGCATCGTTTGCCGGCGGCTACATTGCCAGCCGGTTGTCAGGACGCCCCCTTCGTTCGACGGGATCTCTTCATGGCGTCACGTCGTGGGCCGTCACCACGCTGGTCGTCGTCTATCTTCTGACCACTTCCGTCGGCGCGCTCGTCGGTGGCGTCTTCTCTGGTTTGGGCGGCATCGTCTCCAGCGCCGGATCCACGGTGGCCACAGCCGCCACGACTGCAGCTCCGGCACTTGCGACGGCCACCGATCCAATGGCCGGCGTCGAGCAGAGCATCCGCGACGCAAGTGGCGGCAACGATCCAGCGGCGCTGCGCGATGCCGCAGTCGCCTCCGTACGCGCAGTTCTGACAGGCGACCAAACCAAGGCAGAAGAAGCACGCAATCGCGCTGCCGACGCCATCGCCCGAGCTCAGAACATTCCTGTCGATCAGGCCAAGCAGCAGGTCGCCCAGTACGAGCAGCAGTACAAGGACGCCGTTGCCCAGGCCAAGCAGCAGGCGACCGAGGCCGCCGAAACCGCAGCGACAGTGTTCTCGGCGGGAGCGATCCTGGCATTCATCGCCCTAGCCGTAGGTGCTATCGCGGCTTGGATCGGCGGCGCCGTCGGCACGACCCACGTCGTGCGGGACGAAGACGTCTACGTGACGCGCTGAACATTCCAGGTCCACGTAGACAGACCGCTCACCCGGGCTGCCCATTTGAAACCGCGGCTCTTACGTGGGTCAATAAAACGGTCATGGCGGGCCCGCACCTTAACGCCCCGTTGCTCTGCGAACTTGGTCGGCGCCTGGGACTTAAGGATCGGCTTCGCCTTGAGCGCCGTACCGGCCGGTCCCTGCGAGTTCTGGAGTTAGGAACAGTTGGGCGCCGCTATCGTTATTGTTTGTTATGGAGGACGTCATGTCGAACGTTTCGAAGACAGGTACCGACGCGATCAACAATGCAAGCAGCCCGACTACGTTCGGGCGTTCGGTCGAAAGCCAGGCGCAGATCGCTGACGCGGCCGCGCAGGGCGCGCCCGGCAGCGCTGGGGAAGCACTCAGCATCTATCGTCTCGAGCCGATCGCCGCACCGAACGATCCAAGATGGGCCAACTCTCCAGGACATGGAGTTGTCGTCGTGGCGGCGAGGACGCCAGGCGACGCACGGATCATGGCGGCGAGTCGCGAGCTGGACTTCATGGAGGTCGATGCAGCGCCTGCCGAAGACGTGACGACAGCTAATGCGAGCGCTTTCCGGGACGACAAGCTTTACACCGTAATCGAGATCGACCGTGATCGTACCGACGTTTCGCGCGGGATCCTTGATGGCGACGTCTCGGTCGATACGATCCGACCAGTCGAGCCGGACTGACGCGCTCCGATCTCCCTCCACTAAGATAGGCGGCCTTTTCCTGTTCTGATCCAAGGTTGGTGGATACCCAATACCGTCCCGTGTCGATAACGGGACGGCGGGAGGTCGGTGGCGATCAACGAAACCAATTGCTGCAGCGCAGTGCGGCCGAACCGAGTTCATGAGGGAAAAGCGGACTTTGCCGAGCACGATCACGCTGCCAGCTTTCATTGCCGACCGCCGGCCCCGAAGCAAGTGAAATCGCCGGTTCTTCAGGCGGAACTGACGCTCGCTGCAATGCCGTCCAATGCATCAAGCGTATCATTCGGCAGATCAAGTTGCGCCATGGCGAGGTTCTCGCGCAGATGCGCAACCGAGGAGGTGCCGGGGATCAGTAGGATGTTCGGCGCGCGACGAAGCAGCCAGGCGAGAGCGACCTGCAATGGCGTGGCGCCGAGGCGTTGAGCGGCGTCGGACAAGATAGACGACTGCAGCGGATTGAACCCGCCGAGCGGAAAGAACGGCACATAGGCGATGCCGTCGCGGGCAAGATCGTCAATCAGGGCGTCGTCCCTCCGATGCGCTAGATTGTACTGGTTCTGCACGCAAACGATCTTGGCGATCCGGCGTCCTTCCGCGACTTGCGTGGGGGTGACGTTGCTCAACCCGATATGTCGCACCAGGCCCCGCCGCTGGAGCTCGGCCAGGGCGTTGAGCGGCGCCTCGATCGATCCCTCGGCCGGGCCATGGGCGTCGAACATGATCCGAAGGTTGACCACATCCAACACGTCGAGACCGAGATTTCGCAAATTGTCATGCACGGCCTGGGACAGTTCTTCCGGCGAGAGGGCCGGGAGCCAGGATCCATTCTCGCCGCGCCGGGCGCCGATCTTGGTGACGATGACGAGATCGTCACCATAGGGCGCGAGTGCGTCGCGGATCAATTGGTTGGTCACGTGCGGGCCGTAAAAGTCGCTGGTGTCGATGTGATTGATCCCGCGCTCCACTGCTTCGCGCAATACCGCCAATGCCGCGTCACGGTCCTTGGGCGGACCGAATACGCCAGGCCCTGCAAGTTGCATGGCGCCGTAGCCGAGCCGCTTCACGGTGCGGTCGCCGAGGACGAAGGTTTCGGAGTGGTTTTCGCTGCTGGTCATGATCTTTCCCTTTATCTCACAAGGCGTAGATGGGCGTTGGTCATCCGCGCGATAACCGGATACAATCTGCACAGGCTGTGCGGAGAGGCGAACAGTGAGTGTGGATCTAGGTGATCTGAGCGTTTTCGTGGCGGTGGCGCGCGCCAAGGGCTTTCGCGACGCAGCGCGCGCAAGCGGCGCAAGCGCGTCGGGCTTGAGCGAGGCGGTCCGCCGCCTTGAGGCGCAGCTCGGCGTCAGGCTGCTCAACCGTACGACACGCAGCGTCGTCTTGACCGAAGCTGGTCATGGCCTGCTGGAGCGGCTCGGCCCGGCGTTGACCGAGGTGGAGTCGGCCCTCGACGTGGTGAACGGCTTTCGCGATCGGCCCGCGGGTTCGTTGCGCCTGAACGTGCCGGTCAGCGCGGCGCGGCTGGTGCTACCCAGCATCGTTCCGCCATTCCTCGCAGCCTATCCTGGCATCCGGCTGGAAGTGATCGCCGAGGAGAGCTTCGTCGACGTATTGGCGGCCGGCTGCGATGCCGGTATCCGCTACGAGGAGCGGCTGGAGCAGGATATGATCGCGGTGCCGATCGGACCTCGTGTCCAGCGGTTCGCCACGGCTGCTTCTCCGGCTTACCTTGATCGCCATGGGCGGCCCGATCATCCTCGCGATCTGCTCGGCCATGCCTGTATACGCGGTCGCTTTCCGAGCGGTGCGATGATGACGCCGTGGGAGTTCGAGCGCGAAGGCGAGGTCGTGCGGGTCGATCCGGAAGGGCCGTTGACCGTGGGGATTGGCGGGGCCGTCGATCTGGCCGTTGATGCCGCGATTGCCGGCGTCGGCATCGTGGGGCTGTTCGAGGATTGGCTGCGGCCTTATTTCAATAGCGGCGCCCTCGAACCCGTCCTCGAACCCTGGTGGCAGGCCTTCTCCGGGCCGTTTCTCTACTATCCCGGACGGCGCCTCGTGCCGACGCCGCTGCGTGCATTCATCGATTTCATCAAGGCATCGGCTGACCAGCGCTGACCTTTGAAGTTATATTGCGAGCCTGCCGATACTATGCGGCCGCCTTTACCCGGCCGCTGTCGATCAACACTCCAGGCCAGGCAGACGGAGCATTGAACCAATGGCCGGCGTTTGCTCACCGTAGACGGCCCAAGGAGCGACGCCGCCGTCACAGGGCCTCTCGTCACAGAGCCTCTCGTCACAGGGCCTCTCGGAAAAGACGGACGATAACCGTTTAACGTCGCCGCAAATCTAGTTGAGTGGTGACAATCGACTTCCCAGAAGCCGGATCTTGATCGATCGTTCGAATTCGAAGACCGTCCTCGCCGACCTTCTCGATCGTCATTTTCGCTTGGCGATCCCCATAGATTGTATTGGCCCAGGTAACATCGAGTTTAATCATATTCCCGTCTCGGCTGCCCACGAGTTTGGACGGCTTACCGGATATTCCGACATAAATGCCGGAATATGCTTCTCCAGACGCCTTGACGTTCGCGGTAAAGCTGCGCGTGACAACGGCAAACGCTCGGCATGAGCCGTTCATCGAAAAGCTGGACGATTGGGCATCGGATTGCATTTTGCACGAGACATCAACCGTGCTTCCGCCGAGCTTTGTCAGGACCGCTCCGCCGCCCGTCCACTGCCCTTCGATCGACTTCAAGAAGTTTTCTTCAGAAGCGGACGCGTTCGAAGTCAGACAGATGGCACAAGTTAGGGCGATGGCGGGTAAAACTCGCATGACGCAGAATCCTAATGGTTGAAAATGACGAACATCCGACCGATCAACTTGTTCCACACGATTCTCACAAGCCGTTTTTAATCACGCTGGAGCAGGATGTCTTCCTCGGCAGTTCAAACGAGCAAGCAGCGCCGTGACGTGTTCGGCTATACGGTCGAGGAATTGCGCGAACTCATTCACGCGGGAGACAGCACCGCACTGAGCTCGCGGACCGCGATGGCGGATGTTAAGCAGAGGCTAGACGGCGCCTTGATCTTTCTGCTCAACGGGACTGATCGTGACCACGATCGTGTGAACGGCCCGCGCCGACGAACACCTGATCGAAATCTGACTTGTCGATGAGCGTGTCGTGCGAACGCAGCCTTTGGCTTTTCGCGGGCGGCATCGCTAGCTGTTAGCGACCGACTTGTCCATCGGCGTCATAATCTTTCAATTTTGTGCACCGCCTCGTCAATGATCTCCGCAACGCTGAGAAGCAATTCCTTATCCGGTGTCCCCGCTAGCCTCTGGCCGAGTGCTGTCTTGAGGTTCTGCATTGCACGCCCGACAGGTCCTGCGGCCACGGAGCTGCCACGGAAGCGCAGCGCCCCGATGCGAGCAAGGACACCCTGAGCTTCGTCAAGATGCTCGTGAAGGAAACTGCGCCCTGTCTGGTCAACGATCGCTGTGCCCGGCCCACTCCTTGCTGATGCGCCAATGATCAAGAGTGACAGCCCGGGCTTCTTTCGTTTAATGGTTGGTGACTGTGAGGTCACAGTACTTTCCGACGGCAAGAATCTGCTTGCGGCTGCGAAGTTGTTGCAAGGAGACACCGCGCGGATCGCCGATGCCCTGAAAAGCAACTTTCTTGGAGAGCAGTTTGAAACCTCCCACAATTCCTTTCTGGTGAACACGGGCGACAAGCTGGTACTGGTCGATGCGGGTGCAGGGACACTACTGGGGCCGCACACAGGCAAATTGCTTGGCAACTTGTAGCCGCGGGCTATCGGCCGGAGCAGGTGGACGAGGTCTATCTCACGCATATGCATGCAGATCACATCGGCGGTTTAATGTCTGAAAACCGACGGGCCCTCCCAAACGCTGTCGTTCGCGCCGACACGCGCGACGTGGATTACTGGCTGAGCAAAGAAAACATGCAGGCTGCTCCTGCCGCGGCGAAGCGCTTCTTTTAGGCGGCCATCGCGTCATTGTCTCCTTACATGACAGCGGGCAAGATCAAGACGTTCGAAGGGGTGCCGACTGATCCCAGGAATTCGAGCCCAGCCGGCCTACGGGCATACTCCTGGTCATACGATGTATGAAGTGGAGAGCAAAGGCGAAAAGCCGCTCCTTTGGGGCGATATCGTCCATGTCGCCGCAGTGCAATTTGTCGATCCGGCCGTCACAATCGGATATGACGTCGACAGTGTCGAGGCCGAGCAAGAGCATTGGCGTGTCTTCGATGATGCTGCGAAGGATCGATACCTGATCGGAGGCGCACACCTGCCGTTTCCTGGGCTCGGGCACGTGGGCAACAACGGCGACAAGACCTACACGTTTGTGTCATTGAGTTAGCGGGATTAGGAGTCCCCATCCGAGCGTTTCACTATCCGCTATTCAGCGGCAATGTCAGGGACGACTGAACGGTTTCCCTTCCTCATCCTTAAGGTTCAGACGCTCGACCAACTCCTCGGCATCCTCTTCAGTGAGCATATCCATGACCACCCCATCGATAACGACCGTCTGTCCGGTCACTGCATCGACCACCGCCCAGTAGTTGTTCAGGTTCTTGCGACGGCTATAACGCCCAGTTGCCATGAGGTGTACCTTTGGGTGCTGTGGCCCCGCCTCGGTCTTTCTCTTTTCTTCGGCATTAAGGATGATCATGAGGTCAGTCGCGACATCGTGGGGCAACCGATTGAGAACCGTTCCGTGCATCTCTGCCGTTCTTCGTTCGTGGTAGTCGATGACATGCCACGTGCCGTCAGAATTCTCCTCTAAACCGTACCGCTTGTAGACCATGGGTCGCCTGGGGTTTGCCTTTAATACATCTAACGTTCGACCCGGAGCGTTTGTTGCAAATTTCTGAGTGACCGACCGGATATGTCGCTTCCCCCGCCGCTTCCTAAAGGTGCGAGCTAGCAATTTGCAAAAAACTAGCAAGCGCTAGCCTGCTGGTCTTCATGTCTGTTGCGAATGCAGCGATGTCGACACTCGTTACTGCGCCGCATCGCTTGACAGTCGACCAGCCCTCTCAGCAGTTCATAGCTGTCCATTTCCAAAACGTTTTGGCTTGATCCCCAAAACGTTTTGGTTCATATTGGGGCTGTATCTGGAGGGTACGCAGTGTCCAATCTGAAACAATTGGCCCAGTCGCTCGGCCTGTCGATCACCACGGTATCGCGCGCCCTCGACGGCTATCCGGACGTCTCGCCGGTAACCCGCGAACGCGTACGGGAAGCGGCAGCGCTCACCGGTTATCGTCCCAATGCTTCTGCGCGACGCCTTCGCAAACAGCGCGCCGAACTTGTCGCCGTGACACTCCCGAGCGATCCGGGCCACATCGGCCCGCCGCACTTTCTCGATATGCTCTCCGGCTGCGCCGAACATCTTGCGACCGCCGGCCTCAATCTCGTGATTGCCCCTGTGCCGCGCGGCGAGAGCGAACTCGACATGTGTCGCCGTTTCGTCGACGGGCAAAGGGTCGACGCCATGCTGCTCGTTCGCACGAAACGCAGGGACGAGCGCGTGGAATTCCTGCAGGCGCGGGGCATTCCGTTCGTCACCAACGGCCGGACCGAGTCGGCGTTGCCGCATCCCTATCTCGACGGCGACGGCTTTGCCGGGTTTCAAGCGGCAAGCCTTCGCTTTCATGCCGACGGTCATCGCCGGATCGCTCATATCGCCGGCCCCCAGGACTATTATTTTGCCCATGTCCGCTGCATGGGCTGGCAGGCAGCCATGGAAGAAAGCGGCCTTTCGAGCGAACTTTGCGCCGAAGGTGCACCGACCGAGCAGGGTGGATACCTGGCGGCGCTCGAATTGCTGCGCCATCCACGTCGGCCAACTGCGATCGTCTGCGCGACGGACGAAATGGCGATCGGTGCCTTGCGGGCGCTCCGTGAAATTGAGGGCGGCGAGACGATCAGCATCGTCGGCCATGACGATCTTCCAACGGGTGCCTATACCAGCCCACCGCTTTCGACCATGCGCATGGCGGGCGAGAACCTGGGCCGCAGCTTTGCCTCGCTGCTGCTTCGCGCCATTGCCGGCGAGCCTTCGGAAGAACTTCAGGAACTGCACCCGATCGAATTCGTCGACCGCGAGAGCCATCGGCGTTCGCCGCCAAATGCATAGAGAAGAACCAAAGAGGAGGAGAAAATGAAACATCTAGCGTCACTTGGAATTCTGGCATCGACCGTCCTTCTGGCCGCAACGCCGGTGCTTGCCGACACGGTGTTCCTGTCCACGCAACTTCGTCCGATCGCAGAAGCGACCGTGGTTCGCGAAGAACTGCTCAAGGGCGTCCAGAACCCGGTCGACTACGTGGTCGAAGAGCCGCCACAATTTGCGGTCCGCATGGAGGCGGAGCGCCAGGCCGGAACGCACACGATCAGCCTTGTGGGCGCTTTGCACGGCGAACTGTCGCCGCTTGCCGACAAGGACGGCCTTGAGCCGCTTGACGACGTCGCCAAGACGCTCGCCTCGAAAGGCATGCCGCAGCCTCTGCTTGATCTTGGCAAGCTCGGCAAGTCCAGCCAGCAATATATCCCCTGGATGCAGGCGACCTATGTCATGGCCGCCAGGAAGGACGCCCTGCAATATCTTCCCCAGGGCGCGGATGTGAACAAGCTTACCTACGATCAGCTGATCGAATGGGGAAAGAAGATGCAGGAAGCAACCGGCCAGCCGCAGATCGGCTTTCCGGCCGGGCCGAAGGGGCTGATGTCCCGCTTCTTCCAGGGCTATTTCTATCCCTCCTTCACGGGCGGCGTCGTGCGGCCGTTCCAAAGTGCTGATGCTGCAGCCGGATGGGAGAAGCTGAAGGAACTCTGGTCAGTCGTCAATCCGAACTCCACCAACTACGACTTCATGCAGGAGCCGCTGCTTGCCGGCGAAGTCATGGTCGCCTGGGATCACGTCGCCCGCCTCAAGGAGGCGATCTCCTCCGAGCCTGATCAATATGTCGTCTTCCCGGCTCCCGCCGGGCCGAAAGGCCGCGGTTACATGCCCGTTGTCGCCGGCCTCGCCGTTCCGAAGGGGGCACCTGACAAGGCAGGCGCGATCGCTGTCATCGAACACCTGACGATGCTCGACACGCAATTGCTGACAGCGCAGAAGGTGGGGTTCTTTCCGACGCTTGACGCCAAGCTGCCCTCCGACATCGATCCTGGAGTAGGCTTGCTCGCGGCTGCCGTCAACGCAACCCAGACCGCGCCGGACGCGCTGATTTCGCTGCTTCCCGTCGGCCTCGGCGACAAAGGCGGCGAGTTCAACAAGGTCTATATGGACAGCTTCCAGCGGATCATTCTGCAGAACGAAGCCGTCGGCGACGTCCTGAAGGCGCAAGGCGCAACGCTTGCAAAGCTGATGGCCGATACCAAGGCCCCGTGCTGGGCGCCGGACGCCAAGAGCGACGGAGCCTGCCCTGTCGAATAAGCCTTTCGGCCCGGGCGCTTGGCGTCCGGGCCGCTTCCCGAAATGCCACGAAGCGAAAGCCAATGCCGAACAACCGCACCTGGATCCCCTATCTGCTGATCTTGCCCTCGGTCGCATTCCTGGCGCTGCTTTTCGTCGTGCCGCTTGTGCAGACGATCTGGCTTGCCGTCTCCGACAATGGCACGCCCTCGCTTGCCAATGTCCAGCGTATGGTGGGTGATCTCAATTTTACCCGCTCGGTACAAAACACGTTTCTTCTGACGCTTGCCGTTGTGCCGGTGCAGATCGTCATTGCGCTCGCCATGGGAACGATGGTCGCGAAAGTGGCAGCCGGCCGGGAAACGATCCTGTGGATCTGGACCATTCCGCTCGGCATTTCGGATCTCGCAGCCGGTCTCGTCTGGTTGTCGATCCTGCAGAACAGCGGTTATCTCAATTCCTTCCTTTACGGCCTCGGCATCATCGGTCGGCAGGCGAGCTGGCTTTCCTACCAGACGCCGTTTGCACTTTTTCTCGGCATAGCCGCCGCCGAGATATGGCGGGGAACGGCGATCGTCATGGTCGTCATCGTTGCCGGCCTCAACCAGGTGCCGAAGGAATACCGGGAAGCGGCAGAAATCTTCGGCGCAGGTCCGTGGACGCGCTTCTTCCGCATCACCTTGCCGCTCATCCGGCCGGCGCTGCAGTCGGCGCTCATCCTGCGCACCGTTTTGGCCTTCGAGGTTTTCGCCGTCGTCTATGCCCTCGGCGGCCGCAATTTCCCGGTGCTCGTCGGCGAGGCCTACACTTGGCAGAACCAGAACCAGAACTATGGCGTTGCTGCAGCCTACGCGGTTCTCATCATGCTCATCTCGCTTGCGGCCACCATGTTCTATCTGAAGGCCATCAAGGTCGATCCGGAGCGTCTTCCATGAGCACGACCCGCGCCGCAAATTTCGTCTCGTCCCGCCGCATTCTGCTGTGGAGCGGGATCGCCGTGCTTTGCGCCTGGGTCCTGGTGCCGATCTATCTGATCGCGCTCGGCGCCTTCGGCGGACGAAGCGCCGTCTACCTCTGGCCGAAGACCGGTCTGCCGACAGGCCTTTCCTTCGAGCCCTTCCTGCTGTTCCTGAGGACGGAAGGCGTTCTCGGCTCCTTCCTGAACTCACTCGGAGCCGCAGCGATCACGGTTGCCCTGTCCCTGCTTCTCGGAGCACCCGCCGGCTATGCGCTGGCACGGTATAATTTTCACGGCAAGGATTCCTTCCGGCTCATGGTCCTTTTGACCCGCGCCTTTCCTTTGGCAATCCTTGCTCTGCCGCTCACCGTTTCCTTCATCCGTCTCGGCCTCTACGATACGGTAACGGGCGTCGGGCTCGTCCATACCGTCCTTGCCCTTCCTTTCGCCGTGCTGGTGACGCAAGGCATCTTTCTTGGCGTTCCGAGAGAACTCGAAGAAGCGGCATGGGTCTTCGGGTGCTCGCGTATCCAGGCATTCTTCAAGATCGTCGCTCCGCTCGCCCTTCCAGGTATCGCCGCGACCGCCGTCTTTGCCTTCGTCATCTCCTGGAACGAGGTTTTCGCCGCGTCCGTGCTCACCGTCAGAAATCGGACGCTGACGGCCTATCTGCTGACCGTGCTGGCGGAAAGCCCGATGCATTACCGCTTTGCGGGCGGCCTCATGCTCATCCTGCCATCCGTGGTCTTCATCTTCGCGGTCAGGCGCTACCTTTTCGCGATCTGGGGCATTTCATCCAAGTAACGGGTCATCCAAGTAACGGGTCATCCAAGTAACGGGAACAGTTTCATGGCCAACATCGTCATTGACCGCATCCGGAAGAATTTCGGGACTTTCCAGGCGCTGAAGGAGGTCTCGCTGACAGTCAACGATGGGGAATTCGTTTCCCTTCTTGGCCCCTCTGGCTGCGGAAAGACGACGCTGCTGCGCATCATCGCCGGTCTTGAATCCGAAAGTGCCGGCGACATTCGGATCGGAGACCGCTCGGTAGTCGGGCTTCAGCCGAAGGACCGCGGCCTTGCCATGGTCTTCCAGAACTACGCCGTCTTCCCGCATATGACCGTCTTTGAAAATGTCGCCTTCGGCCTCAGGATGCAAAAGGCCGATGAGGCGCGCGTCAGGCAGCAGGTGGAAAAAGCGGCAGCTCTTCTGCATATCGAGCCCTATCTCGACCGCTATCCAAACAAGCTGTCGGGCGGCCAGCGCCAGCGCGTAGCCGTTGCTCGGGCGCTCGCCGTCGAGCCGAAGGTCCTGTTGATGGATGAGCCGCTTTCCAATCTCGATGCGCTGCTGCGCCTGGAAATGCGCACGGAACTGAAGACGGTCCTGCAGTCTTCCGGCACGACGACGATCTATGTGACGCACGACCAGACCGAGGCGATGGGCCTTTCGGACCGGATCGCCGTCATGCACGACGGCCAGATCGAGCAGGTTGGCCATCCCGTCGACATCTACAACCATCCCGCCACGCGGTTCGTCGGCGGCTTCATCGGCAATCCGCCGATGAATTTCATCCGCATGCCCGTGACCGACGGGCACGTGATCGCCGGCAGCGAGCGCTTTTCGGTGCCGCCGGAATCCGGGCCCGAGATCATCCTCGGGCTGCGCGGCGAAGCCGTGGCGCTTGCGCCGCCGTCAGAGGGATTTCAAATGCGCGTTCGCGTCGCCGAGCCGATGGGTTCGCATCTTCTTTTGACGGGATTGATCGAAAACCAGCCCGTTCGCGTCATCCTGCCGGCCGCCGAAAAGGTCGCAAGCGGCGACGTCATCGGCCTGAAACCTGATCCGGCGCGCATATCTTGGCTCGCACCCGATAGCGGCAAGGCCTACCTGGCGGCCGCTGCCTGACGAATATCTGGAGTAAATGGCATGACGAAATACAGCGATGAAGCCAAGGCGATCTTGGCGGCGAATGACCGCGGCGGCTACACGGTACCGACCGACAGGCTTTATCCCTTTCAGTGGAACTGGGATTCGGCCTTTGTCGCCATGGGGTTTGCCGCCTATGACATCGATCGCGCCTATCGTGAACTCGAATGCCTGGCCGAGGGACAATGGGCCGATGGCATGATCCCCCATATCGTGTTCCATCAGCCGAGCGACAGCTACTTCCCCGGCCCCGACGTCTGGCGCACGAACCATGTCATTCCGACCTCCGGTATCACGCAGCCGCCGGTCTTCGCGATGGCTCTTCGCAAGATTTACGAAACGGCGGTCGCCACCGGCTCCGTCGCAAACGAGCGAACCCTTACGCTCTACGAAGCCGCCTTGAAGTGGCACCGGTGGTGGTACCGCGCGCGCGATCCGGAAGGCACCGGTCTCGTCGCCTTGCTGCATCCTTGGGAAAGCGGCAGCGACAACTCGCCTGCCTGGGACATCGCCCTTGCGCGTGTTCCGACGACGACCGAAACGCCGGTCGTGCGAAAAGACACAGGGCATGTGAACCCGCAAATGCGCCCGCGCGACGAGGACTATGGCCGCTTCGTCCATCTCCTGGATACCTATGCGGCCTGCGGCTGGGACCCCATCCAGCAATGGCAAAAGGCTGAGTTCAAGATCGCGGATATCCAGACCAGCGCGATCCTGCTGAAGGCCGGCGAAGATCTGCATTACCTTGCAGGTGTCTTCGGGCGCGGAGGCGAAGCCGATGAGATTGCAGCGCTGAATGAGCGCACGCGGCAGGCTCTGAAGGCGCAATGGCGTTCTCATCTTTCGCGTTTCGTCTCGAGGGATCTGCTGGCCGGCGAGGATGTCGCCGCAGCCACGCAGGCCGGCTTCATTCCTCTTCTTGCGCTCGACCTTGATGAGGCCACAGCCGAGGCTGCAGCCGCCGAAATGCGAAGATGGTGCAAGGGTATGAAAGTCGTCTTCCCGACGACCGAGCCTACTTCCGCGAGTTTTGAGGCCAAGCGCTATTGGCGCGGTCCGGCCTGGGCGATCATCAACTGGCTCCTGATCAACGGATTACAACGCAACGGCCACGCAGGATTTGCAGAGGAACTGCGCCAATCGACGATCAGCGCGATCGAGACCGAAGGCTTTGCCGAATATTTCGATCCGAAAACCGGCGAAGGATGCGGTGGGCTCGGATTCTCATGGACGGCAGCGGCTTACATTGCTCTTGAAAAGGCCGACAGTCCCGCAATTCAGTAGGAGCCAGCACCAAACGCCGATATCCTGTACCCGGCTGGAGGAGCCCGGCATGGCCCGTGGTCGCGGCTTGCACACGACGCTGGAACCGAGGTCGCTCTCGGCTTTGGCGACGCTCTTCAAGCTGCTTATGATCTGATCGCCAGCCATCATTGCGGTTGGTGGGCGATCGGCCGTCGCCTCATTCTTGGGCGAGTTAGGCGCCTGCCTTCTTCATCCGGGCCGGTCGTCCTCCATCAAACTGCTCGACGTTCGGTGCTGCAGTATATCAGGAGCCCGATGCCGCCGAGCCCGAAGAGCGCGCCAATAATTGAGGTCCCCGAATAGGTCGTGATGGAACTGCCGATGGCGAAGACGAGTGCGCTCACGCCCGCGCTGAGAAAAATGTTGACGGATATCAGGGCGCTGCCAAGCCCTGGCCGCTCTGCAATGAGGTCCTGGAGGTAGGTGATGGGGATGCTGATCAACGCTGCAGCGCCGATGCCGCTGATGACTGTCAGGGCGTAAGCGTGCCAGGGCTCTGAAGCAATGCCGAGCAGCAACAGGTAGGCGGCATATATGACGGTGCCGGTCACCAGTGCTGCGACCTGACCCATCTGCCTGAGAAGTCGCGCCCAGACGATGATGAAGATGATCTCGAGGAAGGCAACAATGCCGACAAGAATGCCGACATCGCCCACCGTCCCGTGAACCGCTCCGGTGACGATCAAGGGCAGGATCGCCCCGTTGACATGGAGCGTGCTCGTAATGAGCGCAACGGCAATCAAGGGCGTGAAGATTCTCGGCGAAGCCACTTCGGCGAGAGCGGCAAGATGAGAGAGATGATGCGTTGCTGCTTTGTCCGTGCCCTTCTGGCGCGGCAGGAACGCGCTGATCAGCGCAAAACAGAATATGCAGGAGAGACAGGCGAAAAGATAGGCGGGCAGCATGCTCGTCGACGCGGAAAGCAGAGCACCTGTCATGCCAGGTACCAGCACCCACGACAGCGAGATCATCGCCCGGACGCCTGAGTTGACGGTGTTGACCTCGCTTTTGGGCATTCCCGCGGTGGCGGCCCGGACATTGGCAAAAAGCAGGGAGTTGAGCGAACCATAGATCGGTAGCAACACAAGCGAGCAGGCGACGAAGCTCGTTTGGGTCGGAACGAAATATATCGCGCCATAGCCGAAAATGCCGAAACTGGCAGCCACCAGCATCATCAAACGATATTCGCCGAGACGGTCGGCAAGGTTGCCGAGGAGGATGCTCACGACGACATTGACCGCCGCGGCCGCAAAGATCAGGGCCGAATAAAGACCGTTGCTCAACCCCAGCTCGCGAATGCCGACGACGGATTGATAGGGCGATGTTGTCGCCCCCGCAAACCCGAACAAAAAGATGGCAATCATGCTGACGCGGATTGCCGGATTGCGAAAGACATCGGGAAGAAGGCGGTTCATGCGGCTATCAACGAAAGGAACGATCTGGTGGTCACACGGCGCGCGTTCTGGCAATGCGCCACCCGCCACGCGATTTGATGATGCAAAATGTCAATCCCGCCGGCGCGTCGAAACGTGCGCCTGCGGCTGGTAATCGAAAGTGCGGTCGAACCGGAAGATCGTCCGCGTCCGGCAAACATCGACAAAGCGAGTCTTGAACTGAATTCCGCGAAATTCTCGGCGATGGAGGCGGTGCCCGCGATCAGAGGATAATCATCGCACATCAGCTCCTCCGAACAGTTCGCCTTGCGCTGCATTGTCCAGTTACGCTCGCACGATTCAATGTGCGCCACTCTGGATGGCTGTCAGCGAAACGCACGCGTTTGCGATCTCATTTGACGCATGCAAGGCGATCACCCGCAGCAGCCGTTCGTCCGCCGTCACGAACCTCGACCCCGTTTGGACCGCGGCAGCCAGGTAGGCGCAGTCGTATGCCGGGTGCGAGAGTTCGATTGCGAGTCTCGTTGCCCGCTCGAGCAAGCCGGTCATCGAAAGGAACGCAATTCCGGAGCGGTCGAGCAACCGCGCTGCAAGAACTGCTTCATCACGCATGAGCTCACCGCGTTGTGTCTTCTTCCAGAGAATATTGGCGCATTCCGGGATGAGAAGCTCCGGGGCAGCAAAGCTAAACCGCGAGCGCAGATCGACGGCGGCGTGAGTGCCCTCTTCCTCCACGACCCACTTTATCGCGATGCTGGCATCGACAACTAGCGTCTCCATTAACGTTCGTCTCGGTCTTCGCGCAGGAGCACCTCGGAGGGTGTCTGCTTGCGTGAAGCGGTGAGCTTCCGCAGCTCGGCCGCGAGATCGTCGAAATCAGGTTCGGTCTCGTTTGCCAGCGCCTGGCGCAGGATCTCCCGATGCTCGGCTTCCGCCGAGCGGCCGTGGCGGGCGGCGCGCATCTTCAGCTTCCTGATCAGGTCATCATCAAGATTGCGTACGTGCAGATTTCCAGCCATGGATATGTTCCATATGCTCTCATTGAGAGCAACGATAGCATGCTAAATCGTGTCCGTGCAAGGACGGGAAGGAAGGGGAGGAAACGGGAGGAAACGGGAGAAAAAACAGGATCGGCCGTCGCATGCTCGCCGTTGGCGTCAAGGCTGGCTTTGCCTGGGAGAGTGCGTGGTTGAACCGGGTGAAGGGCTGGCGGCCGTGGGAGAGGGGCTAGGAAGGCTGAAGAAGACGACGGTGGCATCGCGAGGAGCCGTGCTGCCGTCAGACGAGGCTGAAAGGCCCCCGGGAACCTCACCTCGTTCCGGAAGGTGCAGATCCGTACCGGATAGTGGCCTTCGTCCCGGGGCCGAAAAAAAACATAGTCAGTCCTGCCAGCGCGCTGAAAGACGCGCCTGCGGTTGGTATACGAATTCTCGGTCGAACGGGAAGACCGGCCGGGTTCGGCGATGGCTTGCGAGACTTTCGATATCCTGGTTCACGACGCCCTCTGTCAGTGCCATGAGATTCGGATTGGCAATCGGGGCAAGCTCGGGCGAAAGATAGCCCGATTTCACGACAAGCAGGCGAACCGATCTGGGATCGAGCCCAAGACGCGCGAAATCCGCGATGTTGTGATAGGGACGCCTGCGGGCGGCAAGAACCACCGTCACACCGCTGGTCCGGATCACCGCCTGGCGTTCGGCCTCGGAGCCTGGATCGTCGAGCAGGATCACCTCGGCCTCGATGCGAACGGGAAAGCTCGCCGGATCGAGACTACCGCCGATTGACAGAGGCACGATCGCTCCCCTGCCGGCGGCAAAGCAGGTCTCGACGGCCGGCCGGTCGGTGATGCCGGCAAAGAGCGTGTTTTCGAACTTGCGGGAAAGAACCGCGCTTAGGACATCGGCCCGGTCGCCCACACCGCCGCCGGTCGGATTGTCCGCTGAATCCGCAAGCACGACCGGCGTAGTCTTCGTATCTGCCGCGATATCGAGCATGTCATCGAGCGGACCGGTTACCGGTCCGAAACGAAAATCTTCGCGGGCATACCAATAGGAAAGCGCGATCTCCTCAGCGGCTTTTGCGGCAGCAGCTTTGTCCGACGCCGTCACCACGGCGCAGGCCGTCGCCCGCGGCTCGTCGGCCCAGACATAACCGATCATCAGATTGGCATCGAGAACGCCGTCCCGGCGGTCGAAGTCCGCGAGCCGCAGGTAGAGGCCCTTTGCCGGCTCATCCTCAGTCGAAGTCCGCTCGCCTGGCCACAGGACAGGCACCGGCGCCCAGGCCACGCCCGGCCGGTTCCCGCTGTTGAGCGCGTCGACGAGCATCGACCAGGCGCGCACCATGGTCTCGCGCACATCGATGTGCGGCGCCGTGCGGTAGGCCGCGAAAATATCGAGCTGGTCGACGATCTTCTGGCTGACATTGCCATGCAGATCGTAGCTCGCAGCGACGATGCAGTGCGGACCGACGACAGCGCGGGCCGCCGATATCCAGTCGCCTTCGGCGTCATCCATGCCCTCGACGTTCATTGCGCCGTGCATGGCGAGATAGAGACCGTCAAGCGGCGTGGACGCCTGCAGCCGGTCGAGGAACTCCGTCTTGAACTCCTCGTAGGCGGCACGCGACACCGGTCCGCCGGGAATGGCACGCGCATGGAGAAGCGGTAGGTGGTCGACGCCCTCCGCGTTCAGAAAGTTGAAATAGTCGGAACCGAGGAGATCTGCCCCGCGCATGAGACGAAAATCCTCGATCGCCATCAGCACCGGCGAGTATGTGCTGCATTCCGTATGAATTCCGCCGACCGCAATCCGCATCGCTACCGTCCTGGAGTTTCGCGCCTAGAGTGCCGGGCTCAAGGGGACGATGGCCGCAAAGCGGTTCCAGTCCTTCTTGGCCTTCGGCGTCCATGCCGCTTCGGCGATCGCCGGAAGCCGCGGAAAGACCAGGCGGTTGAAGTAGCCGCGCGACAGGAAGTGTTCCGACCAGATGCAGGCCTGTACGCCCTTCATCTTGTCCTTGAGATCCTCGGGGAACTCGCCTTCCGCTTCATAGGCATAGGTATGTGCCGGCGGCACCGTGCCTGCCCAGCTCGCCCCCGGCTCCTGGAAGGCTTCTGCCTGCACCATGTCCAGATAATAGGCCTGTCCCGGCGTCATGACGACATCGTAGCCCTCCCTTGCCAGATCGATGCCGACCTGCGGATTTTCCCAGGCCATCAGCAGCGTATCTTTCGCCGCGACGCCGCCGCCATGTGCCACCTCGTTCCAGCCGGCAAGCTTGCGTCCGCGCGCCGTCAGCATGTCCTTGATCCGTTTCAGGAAATAGGACTGCAGGCCGAACGTGCCGGAAATGCCTTCCTCGGCCATCAGCTTCTTTGCCAGCGGAGAGGCAAGCCATGAACCGTTCGCCACTTCGTCACCGCCCACATGAATGTAGGAGGAGGGGAAGAGCTCGACCATTTCGTCGAAGACCTTTTCCAGGAATTCGTAGGTGAGGGGTACGGCCGGGTTCAAGGCGTTGTTCGGATAGCCCTGCACGGAATGATAGCTGTCCGGTGCCTCCTGGCCATCGGTGAGCTCCGGGAGAGCGGCCAGCGTTGCGGCATTGTGACCGGGTATATCGATCTCCGGCACGACTTCGACATTCAATGCCTGGGCATGGGCGACGATGTCGCGGATATCGTCCTGCGAATAGAAGCCGCCGACGGGCTCAGCGCCATTGCCGAGCTGCGGCAGCAGCGGCTCGTTCGGACCGCGCAGGACGCCGGTGGTGGTCAGCTGCGGATAGGCCCTGATCTCCAACCGCCATGCCTCGTCGTCGGTCAGATGCCAATGAAAGATATTGAGCTTGAACCAGGCAAGGATATCGATCAGCCGCTTGACGTCGGCAACCGGATAAAACTGACGCGACACGTCGAGATGGCAGCCGCGCCAGCCGTAACGCGGCTTGTCGGAGATGCTGCCGGAGATCGGAAAGCGGAACCTGCCCTTTGTCGTGCGCGCTCCGTTGAGCAATTGCGCAAGCGAGGTCAGGCCATACTGGAGCCCGGCCGCATCGCGATAGGAAAGCGTGACCTTGTCAGAGGCAAAGGTTAGACGGTAACTCTCCGCATCGAGCCGGGCCTGGCGGTCGAAGGCCAGCGCCCGGCCCTGCGGCGATGGCGCCAGGCTGAAGATGGAATGGTCGCTCTCAAAGAGCCGGCGCGAAAGGGAAATCACCGTCGAGATCGAAATCAGCTCGTCGGAGCTTGCGCCCTGCGGATAAAGCACGACCGGAAAGCTGTCGCCCGGCTTGGCATCGATCTCTGCCGGCCAGGGCTGGAGCGCGAAGGGAAGATCAAGGCTGCCCTCCGGCAGCAGCGCCGGCGGCGGCGCGCTCAGACTGCCTTCAAGAAGCAGATCGGAGACGGCCACCTCGGCATGCGTGCCGTCGGACAGTGTCAGATAGGCGGATTTTGCCCCATCCGTGCAATGCTGCGCCTTGCGATGAAGGCCGGCAACCGTGAAGATCCAGCTCTGGCCGGGCGCAAGAAGGAACCCCGGGGGTGGCGAGAATTCGTGGAAGTTCGCGTTCCGGCGCAGGAACTGAGCGTTCTCGCAGGCTTCAGGATCACTCACCCGCGTCAAGGACGTATAGACGAGCTTGAAGCCGGAAAGCGGGCTTTCGGAGAGGTTTAACAGTGTGAAGGTGAACTGGCCGTTTGGCCCGCCCTTTGGGGTCCAGCTGTTTTCCAGGCGATAGTAAACCGGTTTCATGTCCTGTTCCTCTCTTTTGATCATGGATTTCAGTAATGGTCGGATTGCGAGAAGGTGCGGGCGAGCTCCGCCTGACCCGCCGTCAGACCGCAATCTACGGGCAAACAAACCCCGCTGATGGCTGCCGCCTGCGGTCCGGCTAAAAAGGCAACGGCATTGGCCACATCCTTCGGGTCGACGACCCGCTGAAGCGGATACCATCGCCGTGCCTCCTCAAAGACGTTGGGATTGGCAGCCGCGCGCGCTTCCCAGGCCCGGGTTCTGACCGTGCCGGGGGCGACCGCATTGGAGCGGATGCCGAACTTGCCGTATTCGACGGCCACCAACCGCGTGAAGTGGAGAAGCCCTGCCTTCGCCGCGCTATAGGCCGGATGCCCGAAAACGTTCATGCCGTTGACGGAGGCGATGTTGATGACCGAGCCTTTCGAGGCCTTCAGCATGTCCTCTACGGCGCGAAAGCATAAGAATGCAGCTTCGAGGTTGAGGGCATTGTCCATGCGCCAGATGGCAGGCGTGGTATCATGAAGGCTGACAGCACGTGCCGCGCCGGCATTGTTGACGAGCGTCTGCAACTGCCCGAGTTCGGCGCAGCGGCTTGCAAGTTGAGAAACGCTCTCCTCGCTGGTGACGTCGCACCCAGCCGCAATAAAACGGCTTTTCGGACCAAGCTTGGCGGCAACGGCTGCGGCCGCCTCCAGGTCGATGTCGGCAAGCAGGACGATGTCATGGTCATCGGCGAGCCTCTCGGCGATCGCAGCGCCGATGTCTCCAGCAGCTCCCGTCACGATAGCGACCGATTGCGTCATGCTTCATCCTTCCTTTTGCACGTTCTCAGTCTCCGAGGAGCTGACGGTCGTCGCCGTCGCGGTGGGCGACCAATTGTTGCTTAATGCGTCTTAGCGTTACCGCCGCCTTCGGCTGGATGGCATAGGCGACAAGGCTCGCGATGATGTCGACGGTTGCGATATAGGCGATGCGGGTCGAGGTGGGGCGGAATATATTGTTTCCTTCGGGCAGATCGATCGGCACAACGATCTCGGCCGCCGTTGCCACAGGGCTTCCGCTCTGCGTCAGTGCAATCGTCGTGACTTTGGCTTCGCGCGCCAGCCCGAAAGCGCGAACGAGCTCGGCATTGCGCCCCGAAAAGGACGAGCCGATCAGCACGTCGCCCGCGCGCGCTGCCGCCGCCATCATCAGCTGCATGCTGTGGTCCGAACTTGCCGTGATGCGCAGTCCTAGGCGGAAGAGGCGGTTCTGGAATTCGTCGGCGATCATCGAGGAGTTGCCACCCGAACCGAAGGCATAGATCATATCCGCCTTGGCGATCCGGTCGGCGGCGCGTCCGATTGCGGCGATGTCAAGCGAGCGGTGCAGGAGGAACAGCGCGTTCTGGGCCTTGGTGATGATGTCCTGCGCAACGTCGGCGGGATCGCTGCTCTTGGACTCGGGCTTCAGATAGCGGACGCCGATATGCGCCGTGCGGGCGAGTTGAACCTTGAAGTCAGAGAAGCTCTCGCATCCGAGACGGCGGCAGAAGCGCGTGACGGTCGGCGGCGAAACCTCGGCCTTCTCCGCAAGCTCGATGATGGAGGCGTTCACGGCAAATTCGAAATCGTTGACGATGATTTCGGCAATCCGGTTCTCCGATGGAGAAAGGCGGCCCTTGTCTTCCTGCAATGTGGAAAAGATATCCAACCGATCCTCCCGGTGATGGCGCCCCTACTGGGCTTTTTTCTTATAGGCGACGCAGTCGATCTCCACCTTGCAATCCACCATCATTGAAGATTGCACGCAGGCGCGTGCCGGGGGGTGCTCGCCGAAATATTCCTGATAGATCTTATTGAACGTCCAGAAATCGCGTGGGTCGTCGAGCCAGACGCCGACGCGCACGACATCCTCGACGCCATAGCCGGCCTCTTTGAGGATCGCCAGAACATTGGCAATTGTCTTATGCGTCTGGGCGATGATGTTGCCCTCGACGATCTCGCCGCTTTCCATTGCAACCTGACCGGAAACATAAAGCCAGCCATCGGCTTCGACGGCGCGCGCAAACGGCAGAGACTTGCCGCCGGCGCCGGTTTGAACAGTGCCATAGCGCTTGATGGACATTCTCGATCCTTGCAAATTATTTTCTTGATAAGTTGACAAGTGACCATAGAAAGCAGAATTTGGCTAGCGAAAAACGCGATTTATGAAAAGAATTTAAATAAAGGGCGAGCATGCGCGATCCTTTCAAGAATCCCTTCCCTTCGTCCGACACAGCCCGGCATTCCATCTGGGAGATGCTCGTTCCGCGCGATATCGACGCGTTTTTGGCTGCCGATTGGTCCATGGTCGAAAACGACTTCGTGGAAGATGGTTTCATCGGGATCGATGGTTGCAAGCAGGTGAACCCGGACAAATGGCGTCTTGCCTTTCCGACGCTTGCCGCCTATCGCGACGAATGGCTTCGGCAGGCCAAGGAATTTGCCACGGAAAGCCTGGCGGAGGACGCGCGCACCGCGATCTTTTCGACGACCTCGCTGGAAGATATCGAGATCGAAGGCGACACGGCCCTGGTGCGCAAGAAATTTGATGGCGGCATCGCCAAGACCGACGGCAGCCGCGACGTCATGCAGTGGCAGACGCTCTATTACTGCCGGCTTCACGAGGGATGCTGGAAGATCTGCGGGTTCACCGGCTATCTGCCGAATCCGATGGGTTGAAGCGGTGTCGACAACATAAAAGGCCAATCATTTGCGCATTTTCACGGCAGCTCTGGCGACCGAGACCAACACGTTCTCGCCGATTTGTGTCGACCGGCGAGCTTTCGAGGCTTCGCTTTACGCACCGCCGGGACAGCATCCTGAAACGCCGACACTTTGCACCGCGCCGATCACTGTCGGCAGGCGGGTCACTGCTGCAAAGGGCTGGGAGCTGATTGAAGGAACGGCAACCTGGGCGGATCCGGCCGGGCTCGTCAACCGTTCCACCTACGAAGATTTGCGCGACGAGATACTTGCTCAGCTTAACGCTGCAATGCCGGTTGACGCGGTGGTCCTCGGGCTGCACGGAGCCATGGTGGCGGCGGGCTACGAAGACACCGAAGGCGACATCCTTGCGCGCATCCGCGAGATCGTGGGCCCCGATATTCTCGTCTGCGCCGAACTCGACCCGCACAGCCATCTGACCGCCAAGCGCGTGGCGGCCCTCGACTTCGCCGTCTATTTCAAGGAATTCCCGCACACGGATTTCGTCGACCGCGCCGAAGATATGTGGCGCATCGCCGTCGATACGCTTGAAGGCAGGGTAAAGCCTGCCGTTTCCGTCTTCGATTGCCGCATGATCGACGTCTTCCCCACGTCGCGCGAACCCATGCGCTCCTTCGTCGACAAGATCATTAAGATCGAAAGGGACGACCCGGATGTCCTGTCGATTTCCGTGATTCATGGCTTCATGGTCGGCGACGTTCCCGAAATGGGAACGAAAATGCTGGTGGTGACGGATGGCAAGCCGGAAAAGGGGGCAGCGCTTGCCCGCGACCTGGGGCTTGAGCTGTTCTCCAAGCGCGGAACCTTCATGGCACCTCAGATAAACGAGAAGGAGGCGGTCGCGCGTGCTCTGGCCGCCACCGCCTGGCCGGTTGTCATCGCCGATGTCTGGGACAATCCGGGCGGCGGTACCGCAGGCGATGCCACGGTCATCCTCGAAGAACTGATGAGCCATGGGGCGACGGATGCGGCGATCGGCACGATCTGGGACCCGATGGCGGTGCAGATCTGTTTTGCGGCAGGGGAGGGCGCTGAGATTCCGCTTCGCTTCGGCGCGAAATCGGCGCCTGGCACCGGAAATCCGATCGATGGTACCGTGACGGTCGTCAAGCTTGTGAAGGATGCCGAGATGCAGTTCGGTGAGAGCCTGGCACCCTTCGGCGATGCCGCTCATGTGGTTCTCAACGGCATCGACATCATCTTGAACTCAACGCGTGCCCAGAGCTTTGATGCCAGCCTCTTTACGGTCATGGGAATTGATCCGGCCAAGAAGAAGATCCTGGTCATCAAATCTACGAACCACTTCTTCGCGTCGTTTTCGAAGATCGCCGCCGAGATCCTCTATTGTTCCGCGGGGACCCCTTATCCGAACAATCCGGCCAAGACGCCCTATCGCCGGGCACCGAGAAATATCTGGCCGATGGTCGCCGATCCTCATGGAAATGAACCTGGAGCCGCATAGATGCAGCAAAACCGGTTTGCCGTTGTCTCCGAGGTAGGCAGCAGGATTGCGGATCTTTCCACGCCGCAACCGATCGTCGATGAAGACCGGATGGCGGCAAATATCAGCCGGGTGCAATCCTACATGGATGCACACGGCCTGCGTTTCCGTCCGCATATCAAGACGCACAAGATCCCGGCGCTTGCCGCAGCGCAGGTTGCCGCAATTGGCCAACGACAGGCGATCCGTCGGATGTCAGCTTTCGATGGCTTCTAGATATCGTTTGATAGACCGTTCGACGATACGAAAGCCGTCTCTTTTGATCGTTCTGCCGGTGAACGCACCGTAGATCGCCTCAAATCGATATGGCCGGACCGCCTCGGATATTCCTCTTACCGTGCCGGCGCCGAGCGGGATAAGGTTCGGATAGCTCCGCATGAAGCTTACATATTGACGATCGAGGGTTACTTGGATCGTGTCGCCCACAAACAGTGCGCCTTGACCATTCTCCAGCCAGGGACAGTGGAGCACGGCGCTGCCTGCGAAATGACCACCGCACCGGATCAAAGTCGCCCGACCCAGCTGGAGAGCTTCATCCTTCCATGGGCGCAGCGCCGGGCCAAATCTCTGAATCCATTCGCCATCATCGGCGTGGACATAGATTGGCACGCCCCCGCACGCCGCGCTCCATTCAATCATCGAAGAGTAAAAGTGCGGGTGCGAAATGGCGATTGCTAATAGACCACCCATTGCGGCAATTCGGGCAATACTGGTCTTGTCAACAAGGCTGAGGCAGTCCCACAGAATATTGCCGTCTGGTCCTTCGATGAGGAAAGCGCGATGGCCAATTGCGAAGTCGGGCGAGATCTGCAGACTATGTATGCCTAAAGCTTCCTTGTTCCAGACTACATCATGCGTCCGGCCGAGCGCCGTCATTTCTGTCCACTCTTGCCCCGACTGAGGCACGAATTGGCGGTCGTCCTCACAGACAGGGCAGGTTCGCGATGGCTCTGCACTCTCGTTGAACTGCGTGCCGCAGGCGGTACAGATAAAGCATGTCATTCTCAACTACCTAAGGCTTGGTTGGATTTTCCCGGCCCTCGCAAACTATGGCACGGCTTAAGCCTCGGTAAAGCGGGGGAAGATGTTAATAAGCGTCCCCTCGACCCTTCGCCCATCGTAAGAGAACTCTGATGTGGTGCCAATCTGTTCGATCTATTGATAGCTGGAGATTGAATACTCGCCCTTATGGACCGTTAGAATCAATAGCATTTGTGTTCCGCGCACTAGATATCTCTACAACGTCATATCAACGGCGATGTTGCACAATTCTGGCGCTCGCGTGATCTGCGGCAAGCTCCTCGACCGGCACTGGTTTACCAAGCAGATATCCTTGGCCGATGTCACAACCCAGATCCTGCAGCCGCCGAAGTTGGCTCTCCTCTTCGATGCCCTCGGCCGTTATCGTTACCCCAAGTCCGGCACCGAGCGCGATGATGGCCTTAACCACCTTGTCCTGCTTATCAGTGGCTTCGAACGAAGTGACGAAACTCCGGTCGATCTTGATCTTGTCGAACTGGTAGTTGGACAGTTGGGAGAGGCTGGAATAGCCTGTCCCAAAGTCGTCGAGAGCAATCCGAACCCCCGCGTTCACCAAATCGTCGAGGACAATTCGAGCAGTGACAGCGTCCTGTATGAGGGCACTCTCGGTCACTTCCAGTTCGATTCTGTGCGCGGGAAAACCAATATCGCCCAATATCTTGAGGATTCGCAGGCCCAACAGCCGGTCGCTCAATTGGAGTGGAGACGCATTCGTATCTCCAAGAGGCGCTGGCGTCACGCGTGGGCATCTCAGTACGATCGACTGCCATTTGATGGGCGACCGCGGCCTGAAGGATGGGGGTAATCGGTCGAGAAATGAATTCGAGCCAGGAATGGGCCTTTGTCGAAGAGTGCGATCAGACCAAGGTCCGACGTCTACTCGCGAAGGAAATGCTAAAGTACGGTTACACGCAAGGCGCGCTGCCGCCACGTTTAGATCGGGGAGGCTCATGTCCCACGGCATCATCACCGAAATTCGCGATGCGCGGAAAGAACTGTTGAGCCTTTCGATCAGGGATCGCGAGCGTCTTGTTCGCCGGATTGTCGATGAACTGCACGCGGTTCGAAGTAGCGACTTTTCCGACAGCCCGTTTGCCAACAGCACGGGCCTCGACCACCTTGTTGCACGCACTTACGACACGATCCCCGAGATAGCGCGGATGGATGACAGGAATTTTGGAATGGTCCTCGACCAGTTCGCTGAGTTGCTCGAGACGATTACGAACATCGTTCGCCTGCCGCCGACCGTGCTGCACTAAGGCCCAGGCTTTGAAGAGCGAGCTTCGAAAGGTCAGATCACTGGAGTCGCTCCGGCGCCGGCTCTATCCTGATGTTGCCGCTGAGGGCAGTTCGCCCTTTCGCCATTGATGCCGAAGCCGAACTGGCGGATGCGGACTCAATCCAGGCGGCGCGACCCCGTTTTAGGACTCTGGCCGACCTCGCGTATAAGTTCTCGATGGCCCTGCGAGCAGCAGAAGCTGAGGCGTCCAAGCCCCAGAGCGTCACGGAGAGCGTGCCACTTGATGAAGTAGAGCCTGTTGCACAAAGACACGGCTCGGCGCCTTCTCCGCCGGATCATCGAGCACCATCAGTGCAAGAACGATACCTGCGATGGCCGCTGCGATCATCGCGAGTGGAAATCCCATATCACTAGCCTTTATTTCGTCTCACAAGATGGTCTTCTCTTGCCCCCGGCGGACTTGCCGCCGGGGTAGTCGGGGCCATTTAGACAATGATGTAGACGATCTTGAACGTCGAGGGTTCGACGATGATGATCCTGCCATCTGCCAGGATGAAGAAGCGATAGCCTTCATATTGCGGGACGATCTTGACGATCCGCGGCGGCAGCGGCTCAAGTCGGATCGTCTTTGGTATGGCTGTGCCAACCTCAACCGTGAAGTCGACTTCGCGAACCGGCTCGACATTGACTTCCTTCACGACCTGCTGGATTTCAGTCTTCTGTTCGACAGAGATGTTGACATCGGTCTCAGTCTTGGTGGAAGTGGATTGATCGGACGTTCCCGTCGATGGGCTTCCACCCGTCGTGCCAGTGTCGCCCGATCCTGTGGCGTCAGACGGCTTATCGGATGCGGCTTTTCCATCAGGCGAAGTTGTTTCTCCGGAGCTCTTCGTCGAGCTCTTTCCGCGCTCGCTGTCGGATGCAGGCGCCTGCTGCGAAGTGGATCCGTCGGCAGGTTTCGTTGTGTCTTGCTGTTGAGTGGTAGGCTGATCAGTACCTTGCGAAGATGAGCCGGATGTTCCCGTTCCTCCGCTATCGGGTTTGACGGTTGTGGCGTCGCCCGTTCCTCCGGACGGGGCTTCTTGACCCGAGCCGTTGCTTGGCGCTTCTGCGCCTGACGGCTGCTGCGATGTGCCGGATTGCGGCTGCTCGGCTTGCGTCGTGCCCTTCTTGGGCAATATCGGAGTTGCATCCTGCGCGGCTGCGGAAAGCAGACCAACTGGCGACGCGCCGAGCGCGAGCGAGGCGATCAGGACAGGTAGGTTCTTTTGGTTCATAGCTTTGACTCCCTGGCCGAGGACGTGCTGCGCCAGAGGGCGTCGCCCACGACGTCCTTGTGGTGTCGATTTGGTTTGAGTTTGCAGGTTGGGACCCGGCATGCCGGGTCCCAACCTTGTCTTAGTTGACGATCTGGATGACCTTGCGCGAGGAAGGCTCCACGATCACACGCTGTTCGTTGACCACAGCGTAGGCGTATGTCGGGTCATCGGGCACTGGAGTGACTACGACGGCCTCAGGCAGAGGCTGTCCGACGACAACCTTCTCCTTTATGACGACGGTGCCCGACGGAGGCGGCGCTTCGCGTACATAGGTCACGACCTTCGGCGGCGGCGGATCGAGTAGGGTCCCAACGACGGCACCTGCTGCGCCCCCTATTGCGGCACCGGCCGGGCCGCCGACGATTGCGCCTGTGGCTGCACCGCCAACCGCGCCGTTAACCGTCGAGGATCCTGCAAAGGCAGCACCCGACATGAGGGCGATCGCAGTGGAAGAGACGAGAATCTTGCTGAACATTTTCTTCTCCATTTTCGTGGCTGTCTTGGCAGCCTCACAGGTGAACAAACGACAGCACAACGCAGCAGTTCCCTCGGTCAGACCATTGGCCTGAAGCACTCAAGACTTTGGTCTGATTGAGGTCATTTTTGGTAGCTGGTTGGTCTCCATCACCTGCGATCAAGCTCAGCGGACAAGGGTGTAGCGGGGGTGTCCAGCTACCATTCGCCACGGTCAACACCCTGAGACTCAACAATAAAACCCGCTGAAGCGGGAGCAAAGGATTTTACGAAACATATTGCGACAAGGGCTCGTCTAATGAGAGGGCGAAGGCGAGCCCAGCTGAGTGCCAAGGGATCATGCGCAGCACTGCAGATCACGCAGATTCAGCGACTGTGGGACGATGAAAAGCGATCGCCATAAACATCCAGGGAAGAGACAAGAAAAAGCCCCTGCTCGTGACCGCCTGCTCCAGACCACCGTCTACAGGTCGATCAGCGCGATACCGAGGTCTTCGCGCTTTCTGCGGCGGAAGCCGACGGCGCTTTCGCGGATGATGATCTCGAGGGTAGGATGAACGGTGCCCTTGATAAAATGGCCGCCCCGGGTGGCTCCGTCTGACAGGCCGAGGACCACATGCATGTGGAGGCTGGCCTTGCCGTCGTCACCGATAGCAATGTCTCCAATGGCACTTAGGACCTCGGTCTGTTCCTCAACCGGGATCTCCTTGTAGTCCTTCGTCGCGAACTCGAAGAAGCCGAGCGTGGCGCTACGGAAGGCCCCGATGGCGGTTAGCGACGCGCCGCCGACCTTTTGCTCCTCGGCGAAGCGCGTGATTGCTTCGAACGCCTCTTCGCCGTCGTCCAGGACCAGCACGAAGTTGCGCTCGCGCCACGGATCACTTTCGGCAAGTTCCTTGCTCTTCATTTGGGTTCTCCCTGGAAGAATGAGGGTTCCGTCTATGTCGGTCGTCACGAACACGCTCCTCAACGAGCTGCATAGTGATCAACGCCTCAAGGATGTCGAGGTCTCGGCAGTGGCTGAAGCGTTCTACCCGCTGCACATGGGGTCGCGATACCCGTAGCCGTCGACACCTAATGCCGATATTCCAGCGTTCCATATGAACGCCAGTGACCAGCTCATAAAATGAAGGAGGGACGGCATCCAAAGGTTGCCCCTCTCGTCTGCGACGGCACCGACCTGCGCCGATCAGCGCCGATCATCTCGTCTGCGCTTATCGGCTGCGTGGGAAGCTTTGCTCCTGACGCAGGCCGTCCAAGTCCTGGCTCTGACGAAGTTCGCGGTCGGCAGGATCCTGTCCCTCGGCGACCGTTCGCTGATGACCGGTCGGAAGGATGTCGTCGCGCAGATGTTGGTCCACGGGAACTTCCTCATCGAGCTCATAGGCACGCACGCGCGAAGGTGTAGACCCGCCGCTTCTCATGTAGTGACCTGGGCCTGTAGCAGACCCCGCGGCGTCGGCTTCGAACACATCGTCGCGAGAGGCGGAGACCTGCTGGTCGCGGTCGGTTTCTCCGAGACGGTTCCGATCATATCTCGCCTCGAGATATGTCTCGTTCGGCTTCAGGACGTTCCAGCCTTCGCTGCGCCAAAGATCGGCGCGCTCGTCCATGTCGATTGCTCCTTCATCGTCGAGTATGTTGTGGGCCGCGTCGTAGGTGGCCTCGTCCACCGAAGCAGACACCAGGAAGCCACCGCGTCGAAGTCCTTCAGCATAGACGGCACGGTCCTCGTCCGGAAGGAGCCAGTCGTCGAGGTGAGGCCAGAAACCGCCGCGATCGTCGCTTTCGACTCTAGCCTTTTCGGCGTCGGCTTCGTATCCCGGCATCAACCGGACGTTGGTGACGCCCGCCTCTTTGAGGCGCTCGACGGCATCCTCCGCTTCGCTTCGGGAGTCAAAAAACGCAGTCAGGATGCTCTTTGCCAATTCGCCCGAGACCGCGGGGGCACTGTCGTTGTAAAGATTGCTCATGTGATCCTCCGATTGCTGCACTTCCCTGCGAACGGTCCGAGCCCGACAATGTTCCGGTCGGCGCAGTCCATCGTGCGCTACATGCCTGCCTCCTTCACTTTCCGAAGCCTGAAGAAATACCGGCACGGATCGTCGTGCACGCACATCATCCCGACCAGTTCGTCATGACTTACAAGCCGGAAGTGGTCCACGATGGGCTGCTTGTCGTAGATCATTGCCGCGCTCTCGACTTGTTCGAGTGTCTGGAGCGTTATCGAAGCTGTCGTACCTTTTGCGCGCAGCGCCTGCAGAAGGTGCAAAAACAGCTTCCGAGCAACCGCCGTTCGTCCCAACGGTGCCGCCTTGATCGCGAGCCCGATGGGGATATAGCAGGGATCAATCGCCACAAGCCGTCCGGGCCACCGTTGGAAGAGCAAAGCGTCCGCCCGCATGTCGGCATGGAAGCGCTTTCCGAACCAGTGCAAGTTCTCGAGGACGCCGTCCAGCGGATGACCCGACGGAAGGCCGACGCCTTTCCAAAGCCCGATCATGTCCTTTGGTTGGACAGGCGCTAGTGACCGCAACCAGGAGGCCATCTTCTGCTGCTGGTCGCCTCGCACGGAATCTCGTTCTCGGATGTTCATCTCGATCAAATGAGAAGAAGGTCCGGAAGTTCCACGTTCATGCGGCCTTCGCGCACTTCATGGTGGAGCTCCCGCGCAACGGCGCATCCAGAGGGAGAGCGCGGTCGCGCCTGATCGCGCAGCAGCTCTTCGACCTGTCTGATATTTTGGGTTGTCCGACCGCGACACTGACTTCAATCTGCCCCAGCCACCGGGACCATTGTAGGTCGGGTAAACACCTGCTGCCCCGGGCGAGAATGCTACGAATAGGCGACATTCGAACGCCTCGCGACGGTTTCGCCAAAAGGAAAACGTATGTCGTGGATCACAACGGGCGCGTCCTTCGGCATCATCGAAGGAACGGACGCCATGCAGTGGTTCTGATGCAATAGGAATGCCGATAATTCGCCGAGATCATCACCTTGATGCTGCTGATCTTCTGGCCGAGGACGTACTTTCGAACGCCCGTTTCACCAAGGCGGGCGGTTGCCTTTTCAGTGCTTCGTTCTGTGCATGCCGTCAGTTGCCGACCCACTTTCATCGACGCACTTCCAAGAACCGTCTTTATTCTTCCTCCATTTACTCCCTTCCTCCAGAGCGGCCATGAGTTTCACTACCAGTTCTGGATCATCACCTTCTGGCACCATCCCAACTCTCATTTCAAATTTCGGTTTCTCCGTAATATCAACCCAGAACTTGTGCCCCTCGAACTCAAGGACAGTTTGGCCAGCTGGCAGTTTTGTTATCAGAGACACGAGTGTTTCCTCCCTTTCATTTAAGGCATCACTAATACTGCCATAAAAACGCCAATTGGAGGAGTCTGACCTTCATTCGTACAATGAGACCCGAACCGTCGGAATGGGGGAACTTGGCCGCGCTTCTTGCACCGACCTGATCCGACCAAATATTCCGATCTCAATCACTTATCTGAGAAGGTTTAGGACTGTAGTCGAGGCACTTGCGCGTGACGCTATTCCACCGCACATCCACCGGCATCGGGGCACTTCTTTGATCTGGGATGGACGTGTTACCAGCATACCGGCTCGATGGCACGTGCAACCAATGTTGATTATGTCAACAAGGCATGCAGTGCGATGGCGGCAACAAAAGTGATAACGACGAGCCAGGCAATCTGCATGGCTTGGCGATTGGCTTTTTCGAACACGCGGAATCTCGCCCCTCGCTTCGGGCGAGGGCGATGTAGCCGAACGGGAGCGACGCTGGGGCGGACGCTCTTCTTCTTTCCTGACGTCTCGGCCTCCCTTGAAACAAATTGCGACCAACCTGCTTCTAATGCCGCAGAGGACGCGTAGGTTCCCGGAAGACGACGATCTCGGCGGTCGATCTTGCAGGATCGTCCGGCTCGATGAAGCCGAACATTTGTTGAACCGTTAGCTGCCACAAAACTCCCCCGCTTAATTGGAGCAGCATGGAAGACGCCTGTTGGATCAATTACGGGCCGATGGCGCACGGGATCCGCCGACGACAGGCATTCAGTCAGTATCTGCGAGATGGAAACCGGAATTACGCCATGCGCCGCAGTGATGTGCCCATCTGGCGCTTAATGCCAGACGGGCATCTCGACTAACGCGTCGCAAGCAACTCCCGAAGTTGATGGGGTTTATCGACGCCGAACTCAAACCACATCACCAGCTCCCTTGCAGCCTCTTGGGCCTCCAGGTTCAAAATGTCGTAGTGGCGACTGTCGCACCATTCCTTGAGCAAACCGTCCAGCATGTCTAGATCGTTCGAAGACAGCACGCGTTTCTTCAAGGCCACTTTGTGTGACATTCTATTTCCTCCCAAAAATAGTACTTTTACCTGCTGTTGACCCCAGCGCGTATGACTTTAGTCTAATGTTTCTTTCTCGAAAATACACTTCGGCATACTTTAACGTTTTGACGCTGTAACTGTCTGTTTGGGCGCAGGAATTTTTTACCGAGTGGCATGACAGTCAAGGTAATCTCATTGATGCGGCATAGCCTGTCCGCGACGGCGCACTCCGGCTTTACATTCCTTTACATTTGCAAAGAACACTCGAAACGTTGCCCTGTTAGCGTTCCTTCATTGCAGCAGGTGCTGCGGAGTGAAAGGAGACTAACGATGGAAAACGAGGACAAGAATTTGGCGAGCCCGACTTTCCGCGAACCAGCCTCGAAAGGATGGGGGCGGCGCGCCGCGATTGGTGGCGTGGTAGCCGTCGCTGTAGTCGGCGCGGCCGGTTTTGCAGCCGCGCGGAGCGATGTTTTCAGCTTCGGCATGGGCGGCCACATGATGCACGCACATATGGGAGGTGGCGGCTTTATGGAACACCGAATCGGCTCCGTGCTTGACGAGATCGATGTGACATCCGAGCAGGAAGACAAGATTTGGGAGATCATCGACAAGGCGCGCGATGAGATCGGGCCGACTTTCCGGGACTTCCGCGAGACGCGTGAGCAGGTTATCGAACTCCTGGGTGCTCCTTCTATAGACCGGGCCGCCGCCGAGAAGCTACGCAGTGAGCGCGTCGCGGCCATCGACGCGGCCTCGCGCAAGATGACGACTGCTCTGCTCGACGCTGCCGCAGTTTTGACGCCGGAGCAGCGCGTTAAGCTCGTCGAGCATTTGAAAGTGCGCAGGGGTCGCGGCCGGTGGTAATGCTAAGTGGGCCGGGCGACTGAACGGAGGGAAGTCATGGCGCAACGGGTCTTGATTGTTGACGACGATACGCGCCTCTCCGCCATGCTCGCTGACTATCTCTCCGGCAATGGTTACACCGTCCACGCCGCGGCGACGGCCGCGGCGGGCCTTGCCGACCTTGGCCGCCGTATGCCGGATGTCGTGATCCTCGATGTCATGCTGCCGGACCTTGACGGCTTCGAGACCTGCCGGCGCATGCGCGCGGTATCGGACGTGCCGATCCTGATGCTCACGGCCAAAGGTGAAGAGACAGACCGTATCGTCGGGCTGGAGCTTGGGGCCGACGACTATTTGCCCAAGCCTTTCAATCCGCGCGAATTGCTGGCGCGTTTGAAGGCGATCCTGCGCCGCCGCAACGGCAGCGCAGCGGTTTCGCGCGTCCTGCGCTTCGGACGGTTGGAGATCGATCCGGGATCCCGCTCGGTCAGGATCGACGGAGATGAATGTGTCCTGACCAGCTACCAGTTCGACCTGCTTGTGGCGCTTGCCGAAAATGCCGGCCGCACGCTGTCGCGCGAACGGCTGATGGACACGGTCAAGGGCGAGGAGTTGGATGCGTTCGACCGCTCGATCGACGTCCATATATCGCGCATCAGGGCGGCCATCGAAAGCGATCCCAAGCATCCGAGGCGCATCATCACCGTGCGCGGCGCCGGCTATGTCTTCGCCCGTTTCCAGGACGAAGAGAGATAGCGATGCGCAGCCGGCTGTTCCTAAAAATCTACCTGACGCTGCTGGCGAGCCTTGCAGCGGTCGCGCTCGCCAGTGCGGCCTTCGTGTGGCTGGGGCAGGGAGAGGAGGAGTCCAGCTGGCAGAGCCAACGCGCGCGGTTCGTCGCCGCACTGATTCCGCCCGACATGGACCTGCAGTCGATCGAGTCGACGCTGGCGCGGTTTTCAGGCGCATTCGACGCCGACATTGCAGTTTACGATCCGCGCGGTAGGCTGATCGCGAGCGCCGGCCAGCCGCTCCCGCGCGACGTTCTCAAGGGGCGCTGGCGCCACGGCAGAGGCAGCCTTCACACCATGGTGACGGAATTGCCCGACGGTCGCACGGTGGCAGCGCGCATGGCGCGGCCCTTCCGTCCGTCCGGACGCAATCCGCTAACCTATCTGGCGTTGATCGCCGGCGTCATTGGGCTTGCCGCCTATCCGGTGGTGCGCCACCTGACCAGCCGATTGGAGCGGTTACGCAAAGGCGTGGATGCCTGGGGGAGGGGCGACTTCGTGGCGCGTGTACCAGCGGACGGCAGCGATGAGGTCGCGGCGGTCGCGAAGAGCTTCAACAAGGCCGCCGATCATGTCGAGCGATTGATCAAGTCAAACCGTGCTCTGCTCGCCAATGCCAGCCACGAATTGCGCTCGCCGCTTGCGCGCCTTCGCATGGCGATCGATCTCTATGAGCAGGCGCCGGACGAGAACCGCAAGGAGGAGATCGTGCGCAATCTCGCCGAACTGGACACGCTCGTCGAGGAGATTCTGCTGGCAAGCAGGCTCGACCATGTCGAAAAGCTCGATGCGCCCGAACCGATCGACCTCTTGGCTCTTGTCTCGGAAGAAGGGGCGCGCCACGGCGTCGAGGTTTTTGGCACGCCCACGACCGTCATAGGCGATGCGCGCCTGCTCGGCAGGCTCGTGCGCAATCTCATGCAGAACGCGTTGCGCCACGGCGTCCCTCCCGTCACGGCGAGTGTTGCGCAGGTAGACAGTGCGGTGGAACTCAAAATCCGTGACCAGGGCCCGGGCGTACCGGATAGCGAGAGCGTCCGCGTTTTCGAGCCGTTTTACCGGCCCTCGGGGCGAAGCGAAGCCACGGGCGGCTGGGGCTTGGGATTGGCGCTGGTGCGCCAGATCGCCGAGCGCCATGGTGGCGCAGTCCGTTACGAATCCCCGTCGGGTGGCGGCGCCTGCTTCGTCGTGACACTTCCAGCGCATCGGGCCGCCCGAAAGATCAACTGATGTGTCCGCAATGCCGCGCGGCGCCACGGCAGCGGACTTGATACCGGCGATTGTGAACGATCTGGGACCGAGATTTTCGGTTCGCAGCGACTGCGCGTCTGCAACGCAACAGGGGCAGCTCACTCGATACGACCTGCAACCTTGCTCACGTCTCAAGCATGCTTCGCGACGATCTTTATCTCACTTCTGGCTCTCATGGTGCGTCATGACGATCCTGGAGCGCCGGCATAACGTGGCTCACACACCGTCCTTGACGCGCTCCCAGGCGTTTTTCAGATGCCGCCCAAGCGCCTCCGACAACGCCGGCTTATTGCGCTGTTCCAGGGCGACGATCATCTCTTCGTGCTCGGCAACTGCGGCAGCCCATTTCTCAGGGCCCTCATGACCGACGAAACGGATGCGCTTCAGCCTCGTTTGCAACGTCGTATGCATGTTTGAGAGTGTTGCGTTGTGCGCCATCTGGACGATCGCAGTATGGATCGCCTGGTTAAGCTTGTAGTAGTTCAGCCGGTCGCCCGACCTGTATTTGTCCAGCATTTCATCGTGAAGGGCGCGAACATGGGCGATTTCCTCGGCGGAGCCGACCTCGCATGCGAGCCGTCCGGCCAGCTCCTCCATTGACTGCAACACCGTCAGCATGTCCTCGACGTCCTTCGGACTGAAGCGCTTCACGACTGCTCCGCGACTGGGGACGAGCTCGACGAGCCCTTCGCTCGCCAGATACTTGATTGCCTCACGCAACGGGGTCCTTGAAACGCCAAGCTGCTCACCGAGCTGGCCTTCATGGATACGGCTTCCCGGCGCGAGATTACCCTCGATGATCATGTCGCGCAGGTGGTTCACAAGCGTGTCGTGCAAGGCTGTCCGTTGCAGCGGCGCAACGCTGCTGACATCACCCGCACCCACGTTGACTGAGTTCATCCGGACCACGCTGATTCTCCATATGAGGGTGCTCGCTGAAGCCACCTAATGAAACTCCGCAGCGATCAAGTCAATGAAATATTCTGCATACAGCATGCAGTGCTCTTGATATTGAATGCCAAACCGGTGTATCTGCTTCTCGAGGAGAACATGTGGAGAGGTTCATGATCAAAGACGGCGCAACCGAAACGCGTCCAGTAATCGCCCTTGCGATGGGTGATCCGGCCGGCATCAGTCCCGAACTTACCGCGCGCATCATCGCCCTTCCGGAAATCCGCGAGGCGGCGCATCTTGTCGTGATCGGCGACCGTCGTATTCTCGAGGGCGGAGCCAAGGAAGCCGGCCTCGACTTGAACCTTGCCAGCGCGCCGCTCGACAGTTTCGAGCTGGCGGGTAAGGATCGCCATGTCTTCATCGACCTTGCTCATCTCAATCCCGCCGACGTGGTACGCGGCGAGGCGACACTTGCAGGCGGCACTTTCGCCACGACGAACTTCCGCACTGCGCTGAAGCTTGCTGACGGCGGCCGGGCGCACGCCGTGTGCTTTACCCCCTTCAACAAGAAGGCGATGCGTTACGCTTATTCGGGCTACGACGACGAAATCCGTTTTGTCGCCGACGTCATCGGTTTCACTGGCAAGGCGCGCGAGTTCAATGTTCTCGAACGCGTCTGGAACGCACGTGTGACTTCGCACATACCACTGGCGGAGGTTGCGTCGGCTCTGTCGGTGGAGGGGATTGTCGCCGAGCTGGCTCTGACGCAGGCATGCCTGAAGAGCGCCGGTCACGAAAATCCGAGGATCATCGTCGCGGGCCTCAATCCGCATGCTGGTGATGGCGGCAACTTCGGGACGGAAGAGATTGATATCATCGAGCCGGCCGTGGCAGCCGCGCAAAAGGCCGGTCTCGACGTCGCAGGGCCGTTCCCTGCCGATACCGTCTTTCTGCGCGCACTCAAGGAAGAGTTTCACGCCGTCCTGACCATGTATCACGATCAGGGTCAGATCGCGATGAAACTGATCGGTTTCGACAAGGGCGTGACCATGATAGGTGGCCTGCCGTTCCCGCTGTGCACGCCGGCCCATGGCACGGCCTATGACATCGCTGGAAAGGGCATCGCCGATGTCGGCGCTAGCCGCGAGGCGTTGCTTCTGGCGGCGCGCATGGCCAGGAGGGCTGCAGCACTGTCTGCTGCAGCCTGACTTTCAGAAATCTGCAGCATCGCCCCGGCATGGAGGAGGGTTCGTGCCGGATGAGTTCAAAGGAGGAGTAACGATGAAGAAGCCTTTTCCCATTGCATGCACTATCCTGGCGGCGCTAAGCGCGGCTACCCAGGCATTCGCATTCGAGCCGAACCGCCCGGTCGAGTTCGTCGTCGCCTCGGGCGCCGGCGGCGGGACCGACAACTTCGCACGAACCGTCCAGTCCATCATTACGAAGTACAAGTTGATGGATCAGTCGATGGTCGTCCTGAACAAGGGTGGCGGCAGCGGCGCGGAAGCGTTTCTCTATGCAAGGCAGAACAAGGGCGACGCGAACAAGCTCTATTTCGGAACGAACAACGCCTATCTGCTGCCCCATGTGGCGAAGATGGCTTACTCGACCGAGGATCTGACGCCCGTTGCAGCTCTTGCGTTTGACGAATTCCTGATCTGGGTAAAGTCCGATTCCCCATATGGGAAGCCTACGGACCTTGTTGATGCCGCCAAGGCAAAGCCGGGAACGGTTGCCTTTGCCGGCAGCCAGTCCAAGGATACGGACGAGACGCTTGTCGCCCTGATTGAACAGCAGACTGGCGCGAGCTTCAAGTACGTGCCGTTCAACGGCGGCGGCGAAGTCGGCGTGCAGCTGGCGGGTGGTCACGTGGCTGCAAACGTCAACAACCCGAACGAGAATGTCGGCCAGTGGCAAGCTGGCGCTGTGAAACCTCTCTGTGTCTTCTCGTCCACGCAAATGGCAAAAAGCGAGCCGATCCATGACGGCAAGGGCTGGCAGGATATTCCGACCTGCATCGAGGCCGGGATTCCGATCGAATCCTACAAGATGCCGCGCACTGTCTGGACTGCAGCCGATGTTCCGGAGGATGCACTCGCCTACTACACCGGGGTTCTTCGCAAGGTGAGCGAAACCTCCGAATGGAAAGAGTATGTGCGCAGGACGTCGCAGACCGGTGATTTCCTGACCGGCAAGGCGCTCGGCGAATTCATCGCGACCAGCGAGACGAATGCCGTCAAGGTCTTCAAGACCGAAGGCTGGCTCGTCCAGTGAGATGATCGGTCCGGCGGGCGCCGCCGGACCGGTTCTTTCTCATAGGGAGGATAGCAAATGCACATTAAACGCATCCACATGGAGCTGGTCGCCGCGACACTGACCGCAGGGATCGGACTTCTTGCTGCGACGGGCTCGCTCGATCTTGGAGTAGGTTGGGAAAGCTCCGGCCCGCAACCTGGTTATTTTCCCTTTTATGTCGGGCTGATTGTGCTCCTGGCGAGCGTCGCCTCCGCCGCGCAGACGCTATTTGCGCTCCGACGGCACGGAGAAAAGCGCCGTGAGATCTTCCTGGAGGCCGAACAGGTCAGACGTCTGGCCTCCTTTTTCTTGCCGATGGCGGTTTTCGTAGTCGTTGCCATCCAGCTTGGCCTTTACGTCGGCAGCGCGCTCTATCTCTTCTACGTCTCGTGGAGACAGGGCAAATATCATCCCCTTGCAGCCGTTTCCCTTGGTCTCGGATTTGCCATGGCACTTTATCTGATTTTCGAGATCGTCTTCCAGATCCCGCTGCACAAGGGTCCGCTCGAAAACATGTTCGGCGTCTACTGAACGACAGGGAGGCTTCGATGGGAAATTTTGGGCTGCTGCTGGACGGATTCCAGATCGCTTTGACGCCCTACCACATCATGCTCATGGTGGTGGGCGTGATGCTTGGCTTGATCGTCGGCGTACTGCCGGGCCTTGGCGCGCCGAATGGCGTGTCGTTGCTCATTCCGCTGACGTTCTCGATGGATCCGGTGTCGGCCATCATCCTGCTCGCGTCGATGTACTGGGGTGCCCTGTTCGGGGGATCGACTACCTCCATCCTCTTCAACATTCCCGGTGAGCCGAGTTCGGTCGCCACGACGTTCGATGGCTATCCGATGGCCCGCGCAGGCCAGCCCACACGCGCGCTGACACTTGCCTTCATGTCGGCGGGCATCGGTGCGCTTGCCGGGGTCATTGTCATTACGCTTCTATCTTCGTGGGCAGCAAGCTTCGCCTTGCGTTTCGGCGCACCGGAATATTTTGCCGTCTATTTCCTTGCCTTCTGCGCTTTCGTCGGGATGGGCAGCGCTGCTCCGTTGAAAACGGTGGTTTCGTTGGGACTTGGGCTTCTCTTCTCGAGTGTTGGCATGGATACTGTCACCGGATCGCTCCGTCTGACATTCGGGCTCGACGTGCTCATTGGCGGCATCAGCTTCCTTGTGGTCGTCATCGGACTTTTCGGAATTGGAGAAATTCTCGCGACGGTCCAGGACGGCCACAAATTTCGCGGCCTCTCGTCAAGGATCGATCTGCGCGACGTGCTCCGCACGATCGCTGAACTGCCCAGATACCTCACCACAGTCATCCGCTCCTGCGCGGTCGGGATCTGGATGGGCATCACTCCGGGTGGGCCAACGGCGGCGTCATTCATGAGCTATGGCATCGCACGGCAATGCTCCAAGCCGGGCCAGGCATTTGGCAGCGGGCGTGCGGAAGGTATCGTCGCGCCAGAAACGGCCGATCATTCGGCGGGAACGTGCGCAATGCTGCCGATGCTGGCGCTCGGCTTGCCGAGTTCGGCGACAGCTGCCGTAATGATGGGAGGACTGATGATCTGGGGCCTCACGCCCGGACCGATGCTCTTCACAACCAAGCCCGATTTCGTCTGGGGCTTGATCGCCAGCATGTATGTGTCGAACATCGTCGGCGTAATTTTAGTCCTTGCCACGGTGCCGATGTTCGCAGCGCTTCTGCGCATTCCGTTTTCGATCATCGGGCCAGTCATCGTCGCGATCTGCTTCGTCGGCGCTTATACTGTCTCCAGCGAGACGTTCGACCTCTGGCTGGTGCTCGTCTTCGGCGTTCTAGGCTTCGTCTTCAACAAGCTTGAATTCCCGATTGCGCCGCTGGTGCTTGCCATGGTGCTTGGCCATAAGGCTGAAAATGCCTTCCATCAATCAATGATCATCTCGGACGGCTCCCTTGGCGTCTTCTTCTCTAATCCGCTTGTCGGCACCATCACCACGCTGGCGCTGGCGCTCGTCGTCGTCCCCCAGGCCGTCAAACTGCTCTCCCGGCTGCGGCGGCGGGGTGCGGCAGGCTCGGCCCACTAGGGCCGGCCGCCGCTTTTTCTTACGAGGTTGGAGTTATCATGAACTACCATAGCTACTTCCCCAAAGGCGCCGCCCCCGTTGAATGCTGCATCGTCGGCACCGGTGCTTTCGGGCGCAGCTTCCTTGCTCAGAGCCGCAGAACGCCGCTCGTCAGCACGCGTGTCGCGGTCGATCTTTCCGCGAAAACTGCAGTGGCCGCACTGCGTTCGATCGGGGTGCCTGCTGATGAAATCGCCCTTTGCCGGACAAAAGAGGAGGCCGTGGCTGCCTGGGCCGAGCATCGGTTCATCGCAACGGACAACCTCGAGACAGTGCTCGCTCTACCGTTTACCGTGGTTGTAGAGGCGACTGGCCATCCCGAAGCCGGCGCGCGGCACGCGCGCCTCGCCATCGATGCCAGCAAGCATGTTGCGCTCGTGTCAAAGGAGGTCGACAGCGTGGTAGGCCCTGGTCTCGCTGCGCGGGCACGCCGCAACAATGTGCTGGTAACCCCTGTCGATGGCGACCAGCCAAGCCTTCTCATGGGGCTCATCAGCTGGGCCCAGGTTCTCGGTCTAAATATCATCGCTGCCGGCAAATCCAGCGAATACGACTTCGTCTTTGATCCGGCCGAGAACACGCTGACCTCCAACGGCACGTCGCTCTACGCTCCTGAATTTGCCGCATGGCTCGAGCTGGGTAGCCTGGCGGCCCCGGATGTCGCTGCGGGCAGGGCGCAGGCGGCAGCGGCGTTGCCCCAGAGGACGGTGCCCGATCTTTGCGAACTGACCCTTGTTGCCAATGCGACCGGCTTCACGGTGGATCGGTTGGATCTGCACGCCCCCATCGCCCGGATCGGCGAAGTGGCAGACTTCTTCTCTCCGGTGCAGGAGGGTGGGCTGCTCACTCGCAAATCAACTCTAGACGTGTTTCATTGCCTCCGGCTCCCTGGCGACGTCAGCTTCGCCGGTGGCGTCTTCGTTACAGTCGAATGCAACGAGGCTGAGACATGGGCCATGCTTGCTGAAAAGGGCCACGTGGTCAGCCGGTCGGGCCGTACCGCAATGCTTTACCTGCCGCGCCACCTTCTGGGTGTCGAGGCGGCAAGCAGCATCCTGGAAGTCGGCCTCAAGGGGGTGTCGAGCGGGGCCGAAGCGCCGAAGCCGGTCGTTGACCTCATCGCCCATGCCGATGCCGACCTACCGGCGGGAACGCTGCTTGCGGCAAGCGGTCATCATCATTCGATCACCAATGTTTCGGGCAGGATGGTGCCGGCGCAGGCAATGTCGGTCGAAAGTCCGGTGCCTTTTTATCTCGCCGCCAACCGCAGGCTGGTTCGGCCGGTATCGGCGGGAAATCCGATCCTATGTGGTGACGTCGAAATCGATGGAAGTTCCGAGCTGTTGAGGCTGCGACAGGAGCAGGACCGCATATTTTCGACTGACGAGGCCGCGGTCGCAGTCGGTTAAAAGCCTACTTATCTTCCAGTCCATAGTCGTCTTCGATCAGGGATGACATTGGCGCCCGGTTCAGCCCAGCAGATGATGCTTGGCTACGGTCGTGACTTCTCGCGTCAAGTCAACCAGCCGTTCCGCCGCTAGACGGTTCATTTGCCAGTACAGAGGAACGTCCAGCGGCGTTTCCGGGATCAGCTCCACCAGACGCCCGGAGTCCAAGTGCTCGCGCACGAGGGGGGCCGGGTTCATGCCCCATCCCATGCCGGACAGGCTGGCCTCGATGAAAGCCTGCGTCGAAGGCAGCCAATGGGTCGGAGGGCTGAGGTCTTCTCCGAGCACCTGACGTATCCAACGGCTCTGGAGCCTGTCCTTTTGATTGAAGGTCAATGCGGGCGCATTGCCGATGGCCCCTGCCGTTACGCCCTGAGAAAAATGCCGGGCAACGAAATCGGGGCTCGCCGTTGCATGATAGCGGAGCGCGCCGAGAAACATGCGCCGGCAGCCCTGAACCGGCTTTTCCAGGCTGGAGACGGCAGCGACCACCTGCCCACGCCGCAGCCATTCGGCGGTATGATCCTCGTCATCGATCGCAATATTGAAGAGATACGCAGAGCGTCTGGCGAAACTGGACATGGCCGTCAGGAACCATGTTCCAAGACTGTCGGCATTCGTCGCAATGTGCAGCGTCACCCTCGGCTCTGGTTTGGCCGGATCGACAAGGGCGGGCAGATACTTGAACAGGTCTGCTTCGAGCATTCCGACATTCTCCATGTGCCGGCAGAGCCATTCTCCCTTCTCTGTTGCAGTGCAGGGAGTGCCCCGCGCGATCAGAACGATGCCAAGACGTTCCTCAAGCTGTTTCACCCGCTGCGAGACAGCCGAGGGCGTCACGTTGAGAATGCCTGCGGCCTTTTCGAAGCTGCCTGTTTGAACGACTGCGGATACGGCGCGGAGAGCGGAATAATCGATCATGAGTTAGTTTTGCTTAATCAGCATTAGCAGCATTAATTATACTAAATTGACGGGATGCGATAGCGGAAAGTCCCGATATTTAGGGAGCGGATTAAGGTGAATTTTCCGGTTTTTGGGACCGGCCTCATGATGGGGCTCAGCCTGATTGTTGCGATTGGCGCGCAGAACGCGTTCGTGCTGCGCCAGGGCCTGCGCAACGAGCATGTATTCGCCGTCTGCCTCGCATGTGGTTTGTCGGACGCGGTGCTCATCACGCTGGGCGTGACCAGTTTCCGGCAGATCAGCGCGTTGCTGCCCTGGCTCGATCCGGCAATGCGTTATGGAGGAGCGGCGTTCTTGATCTGGTATGGCGCAAAAAGCCTGTATTCCGCCTTCCGCTTGTCGGGAGCGCTGGCGGTGCAGGAGGCGGGTCTATCGAATTTTCGAGCGACCCTTGCGACCTGTCTTGCTCTTACCTGGCTCAACCCGCACGTCTACCTCGATACGGTCGTGCTGCTTGGCACCATCTCGACCCGGTTTCCAGGATACGAGGTATCGTTCGCGGCGGGAGCCGCAACCGGCTCGTTTCTTTTCTTCTTTTCGCTTGGCTACGGTGCAACCTGGCTACGGCCGATCTTCTCGAAGCCGGCATCGTGGCGAATTCTGGAAACGCTCATTACTTTTACGATGTGGATGATTGCCTTTAACCTATTGAGGGAAATGTAGCCGCCGATCTGCCGGGATGTCCGCATGGGGGTCGGGAGTGCACCGCCCGCGACCCCCGCTTTCGGCGACGTCATAAAAAACTTGATCGTGGCGCCCAAAGATAGAGACAGGCGCGCGGTTGCACGTTACGCTTCGATCGACCTTCTATAACAACCAACAGCATGATTAGGCCTCAGATTGTCTGCCGAATTCCACCATCTCCTGATTGTCTACACCGCCTATGTGATCGCCGCCGGAAGCCCCGGCCCCAGCAATATGCGGATCATGGGGGTGGCGATGCATAACGGGCGGCGTGCGGCCCTCATAGTCGCTGCCGGCGTGGTCAGCGGTTCGATCTTCTGGGGTGCGATGGCTGCAACGGGCGTCTCAGCTGTCCTGACCCGCTATGCGGAAGCGCTGATCGTACTCAAAATCTTCGGTGGTCTTTATCTTCTTTATCTCGCCTTCAAGGCGGGCAAAGCCGCACTTGCTTCGGGCGATCAGGCTGTGTCGCATAGGGGGCCGAATGGTGCCCTAGTGTCGGGAGCAGAACTCTACCGGCGCGGCTTACTGATGCACCTCAGCAATCCGAAATCGATCCTTGCGTGGATCGCCTTGGTGACGCTGGGTCTTGGCCCGAACTCGTCATGGCACACGCTTGCGGCGATCCTTGGCGGTTGCGCGGTGTTGAGCGTGACCATCTTTTGCGGCTATGCGGTTATTTTCTCGACCGCACCTATGGTGCGCCTGTACCGTCGCGCGAGGCGATGGATCGAAGGAGTATTGGCCCTGTTTTTCAGCGTTGCCGGTCTCCGGCTGCTACTGGCGCGCGCGTAAGCTATGGGGGAAGCATCATGAAGCTCTTCGCTGGCCTCTCGGCCTTTTCCATCACGCCCACGGATGCCTCCGGATGTGTCGACACGGCCGCGCTTGCACGCCTCCTCGAACGCATTTCTGCGGCCCGCGCCGACTCCATCGGACTGCTGGGAAGCACCGGCGGTTACGCATTTCTTTCGAGACACGAGCGACAGCGTGCCGTCGAGGCGGCAATGGCGTGCGTTGGCGGGAAGATACCTGTCATCGTCGGTGTCGGCGCGCTGAGAACCGACGAGGCTCAGGCGCATGCCCGTGATGCCAGGAAGGTGGGAGCGAATGGTCTTCTGTTGGCTCCCATGTCCTATACTCCCCTGACGGAAGAGGAGGTGTTTCAGCATATTTTGGCCGTTGCGGAAGCGGGTGAGCTGCCCTTGTGCATCTACAACAACCCGAGCACCACCCGCTTCACCTTCACCGACGATCTGATCGTCCGTCTGGCGAGCGCACCGAACATTGTCGCCGTGAAAATGCCGCTTCCCACCCACGGGGATGTTAAGGCTGAACTTACGCGTTTGCGAAGGCGCACGCCGAAGGGCTTCGCAATCGGCTACAGTGGCGATTGGGGCGCGGCCGACGCACTGCTGGCGGGCTGCGACGCCTGGTACAGCGTGATCGCTGGCTTGTTGCCGTCCGAAGCCGTTGCTCTCACGCGAGCAGCCCAAGCAGGAGACGCCTGCGAGGTCGAGCGCCTCGATCAGGCCTTTCAACCCTTGTGGAGGCTCTTCAAGGAGTTTGGCAGCTTCCGCGTAATGTACGCGATAGCTGACGCCCTTGGCCTTTGCCGCGCCGCGCCACCACGGCCAATCCTGCCCTTGCCGCCATCAGACATGCCAAGAGTGAAAGACGCACTCGATCGTATCTTGATCTGACCGCACATGGGCGCATTTGAGGCCTGGCCAAGGTGTCGTTATGGCTCCGCGGCCGGAGTGCCAATATCCGCAAGAGTGGTCTTGTGGTGTGTGCCATCTGAGGCTGTATGTAGCCTCATCTGGAACGAGGATTTAATTATGTTGGCCTTTGAAGACGTTGCGAACGTGCTCGGCCTTCCTGCCAAGGAGGCGGCTCTTCGGTCGCCGTTCGGGTTGATATCGCGCATCGAGGGTGGGCTGCCGATCGCCGCACTGGAGCGGGTGGCCCATCTGCTTGCGCCAAACGACAGTCAGTTCAAATATCGCTTTGTACCGAAAGCCACTTATGACCGGCGGAAGGCTTCGCTTCGCTTGTCTTCGGACGAGGGAATGCGGATTGCGCGTGACGCCAGGGTTTGGAATCTTGCGCTCGACGTCTGGCAGAGCGAGGAGGCTGCGCGGGAATTCCTCTTCAGAGCTCATCCGATGCTCGAGGACAGGCGCCCGATCGATGTCATCATCCAAAACGAAATCGGCGCCGAGTTGGTGCTGGAAATTCTCGCAAGCCTGAAATACGGCAGTGCTGCGTGACGGCACAGGTTCTTGATCGGACCTTGTCGTCCTTCCGGGTCGGTGATCCTAATGGGGCCCATCCCATTTTTGACGCTACCGGCTCGACTATCGCCCCCGGCCGATGGAATACGCCCGGAAGTCCGATGATTTACAGCAGCCAGCACTGTTCTACGGCCGTGCTCGAAAAGTTGGTGCATGGCAGCGGCCGTTTGCCACCCAGCCAGCACTATGTCGAGATCATAAGCCCGCACGGACTAACGTATGAAGTCTTCTCGCCGCCAACACTTTCTGATTGGGATGCGATGCCGGCGACCGTAAGTAAGAAGTTCGGCGAACAATGGTGCTTGGAAAGGCGAAGTGCCATCCTCCAGGTGCCTAGCGTCGTAGCGCGTCTCGATCATAATGTCCTGATTAATCCAGCTCATCCGGAGTTCCCACAAATTCGGGCAAGCCTGCATCAGCCGGTCTATTGGGACCGCCGATTGTTTGGTGCGTAATTCCGGACGCGGGCCGCAGTAGCTCCGGACAGGCGTTTCGTGGTGGCTGTGTGTCTCACACGCTGTCTTTGGATCACTGATCTGGCTGTCCGTCTCAAGTTGTGCTTCGCCTCATCAAAGTAGCCGGCGGCTTGCGTTGCCGACTTTGTATTTCGGCGCATGGTCTACGATCCGTGCGATCTGACCGAGCCGCATTCCGTGTAAGGCGCGACGCAGCTGAATAATCGAGAACCCGCGTGGCGTTGCTGTCCAGCGGCGTTGCCGTGGGTCTTCATCCAAACCGCGACTTGCTTCGCGCATGGAACTGCGAGGGGAGTGGGCTGCTCAGCCGAATTGCGGCCGGCTGGAGGCCATAGTCATACACCAGGCACGCTTTTGCCGGCGCCCATGGGATCTGACGGGCGCCGGTGTTTCATCGTCGGCAGGCGGTTGCTTTCGGCTGCGGCACGCTGCGTCAGACGAGCCCGGGCACGACGAAGACCAACCAGGCAACCAGCGGCCCGATGATCGCGATCAGGGCGCTGTAAATCAGCAGTTGACGCAGCACCTTCTCGCGTTTGTCATCTGGGGCGTTGGCAACGACGAGTGCGCCATTGGTGGAAAACGGGCTGGTATCGACGATCGTTGTCGAGATCGCGATTGCCGCTACCACGCCGACGGCGCTGATATGACCTTGCAGCAGGAATGGTACCGCCAAGGGAATGATGGCGCCAAGGAGCGCTGTCGAGGATGCAAAGGCCGAGACGATGGCGCCCGTGAAGCAGAGCAGCAGCGCAACCAAGAGCGGCATGCCGAGACTTGAAATGCCGTGCGCGACATAGTCGACCGTCCCGGCCTTTTCCATGACGCCGACATAGGTAATGATGCCGGCAATCAGCAGCACGGTCGACCAGCTTACCTTGTCGATTGCCGCCTTTTGAGTTTTCGGTGAGAGCAGCGCGAGAGCGACTGCGACAGTCATGGCGACCAGACCCACATTGAATTTGAAGACCAGTGCACCGATGCCGAGAGCCGTCAAGCCGATCAAGGTGGATATCCGCTCGCTGGTGAGGCGGAATGTTGCAGCTGTGTCGGCGGCCGTGCCGTAGGCATGCTCTCTCATCGGCTTTGCGGGTGTACCCCCATGGCCTCTGATCGATGCCGATACGCCTTCAGGGTGCAGTTCGGGCAAGGGGCCGAACAATACCGATTGCTGCTTCATTACGCGCGCACCGCCAAAAACGAAGAACACCAGTACGGCAATCGCCAGATTGAAGAAGAAGCTGGAAAGGAACAGCGATGTCGGAGCCAAAGGCAGGCCCGCCTTCGCGACGATCTGATTGGTAATGCCGCCATAGACACTGATCGGCGAAAAGCCGCCGGCTTGTGCGCCATGGATGACCATCAGGCCCATCATCACCGGGTGGATCCTGTATTGCACGGCAAAGCTCAGCGCCACCGGCGCAAGGATGGCCACGGCTGCCGGCCCTAGCGCTCCAAAGCCGGTGATGACCGCAGCGACCAGGAACATAACCCAGGGAATCCATGCGACATGCCCTCGGACCAGACGGACGGCGCATTCAACCAGCCAGTCGATGGTGCCGTTGATCTGCGCGATCGCAAAAAGGTAGGTCACGGCAACCAGAGTCAGGAATAGATCGCTCGGAAAACCTGCGAAGATATCGGTGGCTTTCATACCGATGATGAGCGTGCCGAGCAGGAACGTGCAGGCGAAAGCAAGTGCGCCCATGTTGATTGGCTGGATCGTTGCGACGACAAACATGCCGATCAACAAGAGTATGGACAGTATTTCGATGCTCATGATTCCCCTCCCTCCGGCGCTCTCGTGCCGGCAGCTTCTCGTTTGCAGCAATTGAAAATGTCTGCGCGCCGTCCTCCCAGAAGGCGCACAGGCGGATCAGGTCCTTGCGTAAAGGTCGGCGTATTTCTGCCGAAGAACGTTCTTCTGCACCTTGCCCATGGCATTGCGCGGCAAGTCCTCGGCGAAGATGATGCGCTTCGGCTGCTTGTATCGTGCGAGCCGGTCGTGGAGCGCATGAAGAATGGCGCCTTCGTCAAGCACCGTATTGGGTTTGCGCACCACGATGGCCGTGACGCCCTCTCCGAAATCGGGATGAGGAACTCCGATGACGGCACTTTCGACGACGCCATCGAGTTGGTCGATCTCGCCTTCGACCTCCTTGGGGTAGATGTTGTATCCGCCGGAAATCACCAGGTCCTTGCTGCGACCGACAATGTGGACATAGCCGTCCGTGTCGATCTTGCCGAGGTCGCCGCTGATGAAGAACCCGTCGGAGGTGAACTCGGCTGCCGTCTTTTCCGGCATTCGCCAGTAGCCCTTGAAGACGTTCGGCCCCTTGATTTCGATCATCCCGGTTTCATCGGGCGGCAGCACGGCGCCGGTGGCCGGATCCGTAACGCGCACCGTCACTCCGGGAAGGGGCAAGCCGACTGTTCCGGCGATCCGCGCTCCGTCATAGGGATTGGACGTATTCATGTTGGTTTCGGTCATCCCGTAGCGCTCAAGGATGGCATGACCGGTGCGCTTTTCGAACTCGACATGGGTTTCGGCAAGCAGGGGTGCCGAACCAGAAACGAAGAGGCGCATATTCGCGACCGCCTGCTTGTCGAGGCGGCGGCTCTGCAGGAGGCGCACGTAAAAGGTCGGGACACCCATCAGCATGGTCGCCTGCGGCATCAGCGCAACGACCTCGTCTGCATCGAATTTCGACAGCAGGAACATCGAGGCACCGGCAAGTAAAGTGACGTTGGTGGCAACGAACAGCCCGTGCGTGTGGAAGATGGGCAATGCGTGGATCAGCCGATCGCCAGATGAAACGCGCCAGCAATCGCGCAAGGTCGTGGCGTTAGAAAGGAGATTTCCATGCGTGAGCATCGCCCCCTTGGAGCGGCCCGTGGTTCCTGAGGTGTAAAGGATCGCCGCCAGATCATCTGGCGAACATGACGCATCCACGAAATCAAGTGGTTCGTCCCTCGCAAGATCGAGCAACGAGCCCGTACCATCTGCATCGAGCGTTTCGACGATTGCGCCATGAGCCTTTGCAATCGTTGCGACTGCCTCACGCTGAGCCGGCGAGACCACAACCAGGCGCGGCTCGGCATCGCCAATAAAGTAGTCGAGTTCGGCGAGCGTGTAGGCTGTATTCAGTGGCAGATAGACAGCGCCACAGCGAAGGCAGGCCAGGTAGAGGATCAAGGCTTGGGCGCTCTTTTCCACCTGCACGGCAACCCGGTCGCCGGGACGAATACCGAGGGCGCCGATCGCACTGGCGATGCGGCCTGAAAGGTCGAGCGCCTCGTCGTAGGTCCAGATCCGTCCGCCATTGATGCGGATGAATGGCGCATTGCCGGGTGCGGCGGCCCGTATGGCGTCGAAAAGATGGTTGCTCATGTCGCCCTCCTCCAATTGCTGTTTTACAACTCGCGCGAAAGTCCGCGAAGCCTGACAACTTTTGTGGCGTCCCCGTTCCGGCCGAGGAGATTTTTGACAGCCGGTGAGGCTGCAACTTCGCCACGCTGCGCCAGGGCCTCGTGGTTGGCTACGATGTCGTCGAGCTTGTAGAGATAGTTGACCATCAGGCCGTGCGCCTGCGCCATCGCCCTGGCCGAGTGGTCGCCGAGAAAATTCAATCTTTCCAGTCGCGCCCCGTTGCCCAGATGGAAACGGGCGACGGGATCAAGCGGGCGACCCTGCGGCGTGCGTTCGAGTAAAAAATAGCGCGCCGCAAGCGGCAGCAACACGCGCTCCACCTCAGCCGCCTTGGCCTTGTCGTCTGCCCATCTCGGGTCGTCAAGTAGTGCCAGGGCCGTGCGATCGGCATCCGACGGCGCCGGGCTGGCTGTCGAGGCACGCGCTTTGGCAAGCCAGCGGGCAAAGCCTGGAACGGGCGAGAGCGTCACAAAATTCTTCAATCCGGGCAGGTCTCGCCGCAGGTCCTCGACGACCTGCTTGATCAGAAAGTTGCCGAAGGAGATTCCGCGGAGGCCGTCCTGGCAATTGGAGATCGAATAGAAGACCGCCGTCGTCGCCTCGTCGGCGTTGATCTGTTCTCTGCCTTCGTCGAGCACGTCCGCGATGGTGTTTGGTACCGACCGCGTGAGTGCCACCTCGACGAAGACAAGCGGTTCGTCTGCGAGGCGAGGATGGAAAAAGGCAAAGCAGCGACGGTCGGCTGGCGCCAGGCGGCGGCGCAACTCCTCCCAACTGGCGATCTCGTGCACGGCTTCGTATTTGATGATCTTTTCGAGAATGTGAGCTGGCGTCGACCAGTCGATTGGCCGAAGTGTGAGAAAGCCGCGATTGAACCAGGAGCCGAACAGGTGGGCAAAGTCAGTGTCGATGGCGCGATATTCGTCCGCTTGCGCGGCTAAAGCGAGAAGTTGCTGACGCATCTGGACCAGCTTGGCCGTACCATTGGGCGCTTGGTTCAACCGGCGCAGGAGTTCCTGGCGCCGTGGTTCAGCTGCCTCATGGAGCGCGGTGATTGTCGCGGAGTTCTTTTCCGCACGATACGTTTCGATCGCCTGATCGAGTTTGGCCGTGTCTGGCCCGAACCTGTCATAGAGCATTTGCAGAAACTGCCGCACGCCGTCGGCTTCGAGTTTGCTCCACCGTTCGAGGATCTCGGCAGCAATGGCCATCCCGGACGCCTCGCCCCGGCTCGACATCAGCATTTCGCAGAGGGTTTCGAAATCGACTTTTGTCGCATCCGCCGGTGTGCGCGAATCCGCAAACAAAAGCTTGCGTCCGCGGTCCGTAATGTTTTGCAGCATGTCGCTGAAAAATGAGGTTCCAGGCATGCCATTCTCCTCCTGCTCTACGGCGGCAAAGGCGTCCCCGGTCGCCACCGTTCTCATTTCTGAGGCTTCGCGGTATAGTATTTAGATTGGCGCATGTCGCGTACAATGTCAATGATTGTGTATACAAGAAATTGATTTGGGTATTATAAAGGTGGAACGCATGTCTGAAAACGTTGGCAGGTGGCTTCGAGACGAGATTGAAAATGCTATTCTTTCCAATGAGTTTGCGCCCGGCGAACGGCTGGACGAGATGGTGCTCGCCACCCGGTTCGGTGTATCGCGGACACCCGTCCGCGAAGCGCTGATGCAACTCAATGCGATTGGGCTTATCGAGATTCGCCCGCGCCGGGGGGCTGTCGTCATCGATCCGGCGCCGCACAGAATTTTCGAGATGTTTGAGGTCATGGCGGAGCTCGAAGGCTTGGCTGGATCGCTGGCCGCCCGCCGGCTGGATGACGAATCTCGCGCGGCAATCACGGCTGCCCACAGGCGCTGTGAGCTGTCGGCCGGGGCCGGCGACAGCGACGCCTATTATTACGATAACGAGGAATTCCATAAGGCCATCTACGCAGCGAGCCGCAGCGAGTTCCTTGAGGAGCAGTGCCTGCAACTGCATCGGCGTCTGCGCCCTTATCGGCGACTTCAGCTGCGAGTGCGTAACCGCCTGTCGACGTCCTTTTCCGAACATTGCACCATTGTCGATGCAATTTTCGCCGGAAACGGCGAGGAGGCTCGCCGCCTATTGCGGGTACATGTCGGAATACAAGGCGAGAGGTTCAGCGATCTGGTCGCCAGCATGACGGCAAGATGACCCCAGGTCGAAGGCAAGAAGCTGACGCCACCGGCATTTCTCAATCCCCGCGCTACCTGAAAAGGATATGAAGCGCAGTTTCGCGGCATAAGGGTGCAAATGCCACCAACAGCAGGTTTTGGCCCAATCAGGTCGTCTGCGTACTTATCCGAACGTCGCAAAAAAGTTTCTCCGTGCCGCTCAAAGCCTTCTGGCGTATGCTATAGGACATGCGGTCCGAGCAGATGGAGGAGGAGCCATGAAGGTCGGTTCCTGGCTGCGCGATCAAGGCCTGGAACAGTACGAGGAAGCGTTCCGGCAAAACGACATCGATCCCGAAATACTTCGGGATCTTACCGCCGAAGACCTGATTGGGCTTGGAGTTATTTCAGTAGGCCACCGCCGTAAACTGCTCGCCGCGATAGCAGCGCTGCGCGAGACCGTTCAACAGGTGTCCAGGCCGGCCGGGGATAGATCAGCCGCCACCGGAGCGGAGCGCCGCCAGATCACCGTGATGTTTGTCGACCTCGTCGAGTCGACGGCGCTCTCGTTACGGCTTGACCCAGAGGAGATGAGCGAATTGCTGCGGCACTATCAGGGTGCGGTGGCGGGCGCGATTGCGCGGTTCGAGGGCCACGTTGCCAAGTACATGGGCGATGGCGTGCTTGCATACTTCGGTTATCCGCGTGCTCACGAGGATGAGGCCGAACGGGCCGTGCGGGCGGGGTTGGCGGCAGCCGAGGCAGTGCGGGATCTGCGACCATCGCACGGTGGGACGCTTCAAGCTCGGGTCGGCATCGCCACCGGCCTGGTGGTTGTCGGCGAGCTGGTTGGTGAAGGTGCAGCCCGTGAGGAGACGGTCGTCGGCGATACGCCCAATCTGGCGGCGCGGCTGCAAAGTCTGGCCGAACCTGGAACCGTCGTGGTGGCATCCCGTACCCGGCAGTTAATCGGTGCTCTGTTTGATCTTGTCGAACTCGGTTTCCAGCCGCTGAAGGGTTTTCCTGGATCCGTACGCGCTTGGCGCGTGCTCGGTGAAAGCGCTGCAGAAAGCCGTTTCGAAGCCTTGCACGGGTCGGTCCTGACCCCGCTGGTCGGTCGCGACCATGAGATTGGCCTCCTGCTCAAGCACTGGGAAGCAATCAAGGAAGGTGAAGGCCAGGTGGTGCTGCTTGCGGGCGAGCCCGGCATCGGCAAATCGCGCCTTGTCCGGGCCTTGCGGCGGCGGGTGGAAAGCGAACCGCATACGACAGTCAGTCACTATTGCTCGCCGTATTATCAGAGCAGCCCGCTTCATCCGGTGATCGGCCTCCTGGAGCGGGCGGCCGGGTTCGCTGCAGGCGATCCCTCCGAAGCGAGACTGGACAAACTCGAGGGGCTGCTCGCGCTTTCAACTGAAGATGTCGCCGGCGTGGCCCCTTTGCTCGCGGCGCTGCTGTCGATTCCAACAGGCGACCGCTATCCGCCCTTGGAGTTGAGTCCGCATCTGCAGAAGGAGCAGACGCTGGAGGTGTTAGTCGATCAACTCATGGGGCTTGCGGCGCATAAGCCTGTCTTGGCCGTGTATGAGGACATCCATTGGGCGGATCCGACCTCGCTGGAGTTGCTGGATCTGGTGATTGACCGCGTGCAGGGCTCGCGGGTATTGGCGCTTATCACGTTCCGTCCCGAGTTCCTGCCACCGTGGCTGCGCTATGCTCATGTCACTGCGCTGACGCTTAGTCGTTTGAGCCGACGGCAGGGCACAGCTATGGTCGAGAGGCTGACCGGTGGCAGGGAGCTGCCCGCCGAAGTACTAGACAACATCGTCGCAAAGACAGACGGCGTGCCTCTATTCGTGGAAGAGCTGACGCGGGCCGTGATTGAGACCAACTTGCTAAAGGACGAGGGCGACCATTACGCTCTCGCAAGTCCGCTGTCAGCTATCCCAATTCCAGCCACGCTTCAGGAGTCGCTATTGGCTCGCCTCGACCGACTGGCCTCTGCTAGAGAGGTAGCGCAGCTTGCAGCCGCAATCGGACGAGAATTCTCACACGAGTTGCTCGTGGCAGCCGCCGCGTTACCGAAGAGCGAGGTAGAAGATGCGCTGGCCGCCCTTATTGCGTCGGGATTGGTGTTCCGCCACGGGAATTCTCCGCAGGCGACCTACAGCTTCAAGCACGCGCTTGTTCGCGATGCCGCCTATGCGACGCTTGTGCGGACGAAACGGTTGCGCTTGCATGCCGGGATCGCCAGGGCGATCGAGCACCGCTTCCCGGAAATCGTCCAGGGGCAACCCGAGCTTCTAGCCCAGCACTACTCGGAGGCGGGACTGCCTGCACTGGCGATCAATTACTGGCTCAGGGCCGGGCAAGCCGCGATTGCACGCTCCGCAACGGCCGAAGCGATTACCCATCTGACCAGAGGGCTGGAACTGCTTGCACCCCTACCTGATGATGCTGCACGGCGGCGGCAGGAACTCGAGCTGCAAGTCGCTCTTGGCGTCGCCCTGATGATTTCCAAGGGTTGGGCAGCGCCGGAGGTCGGGCGTACTAACGCGCGAGCGCGCGAATTATGCGCGCAGCTCGGTGGCTCAAATCGGCTCTTGCCTGTCCTCTACGGGGACTGGGTCTTTCACGTCGTACGCGCGGAGTTGGAGGCGGGGCGAAAGGCAGGAGAGGACCTGCTCCGTCGCGCCCGAGAAGAAGGGGATGTATCGGCTGAGACTGTCGGCCACCGCATCGTTGGAACCGATGCCTTCCTTCGCGGCGAGCTGGTCATCGCCCGCGAATATCTGGAGAGGTCGCTCGCCCTTTATGACCCGCAGCAACACCGCTCCCTCGCCTTCCTGTTCGCCCAGGACCCCCGGGTAGCAGGGGTGTCCGTCCTATCCTGGACGCTGTTCGCTCTTGGCTATCCCGTTCAGGCCCAGACGAAGAGCAACGAGGCGTTGACGGACGCAAGGGAACTGTCCCACCGCAACACCCTCGGCTATGCCCTGCTTTATGGCTGCATTCTGTCGCAGCTTCGCGGCGACTGGCGAGAAGCGCGGGAACGAGCAGACTCGCTGATCACGCTCGCGAGAGAGCAGGGCTCTCCACACTTTCTTGGGGCAGGCATGGTCATCCGGGGCTGGGCGCTGGGAGAGGCAGGCGAGTTACAGGCGGCCATCACACAGGTTCAAGAAGGTTTGGGGTCGTGGCAGACGACTGGAGCGAGATTCCTGGTTCCATTTTTTCTAAGCTTGCTCGCGCACCTCGAAACCCGAGCCGGCAAAGCGAAGACGGGGTTGGATTTGCTGACCGACGCGCTGGCCCGGGTGCGCGAAACTGGTGAGCGGTGGTTCGAGGCGGAGCTCTATCGGCTGTCAGGCGAACTGATGCTGCAGTTGCCGATGGTTGATCGAGCCGGGGTGGAGGCACGGCTCCGGCACGCGATTGATGTCGCCCGAGGGCAACACGCCGACTTGTGGGAGTTGCGCGCGGCGACAAGTCTCGGCCGGCTACAGATCGGGGAGAATCGGGGCGGCGAAGCTCATGACCTGCTCGCGCCCCTCTATCACAAGTTTACCGAAGGGTTCGCGACATCGGACCTGCAATCGGCCCAACGGGTTCTTTGCGAGGCCGACGACCGCCGAGCGTGATCACAGGCCTCGGCAGCCCAAGGGTGCCGGCTCCGACCAGCGTTCACGGACTATAAGGATCGGTCTTTGTTGTCGGTCGGTTCGAAACCGGCCTTGGCTTTAGCGTGGCGACACACGCTCTCTTGCGCTTGCTCGAACTCGATGCAGAGCTCCATACAGCAAAAAGCGCCGATGGAGCGGCCGCCAACATCGCCCACTTCGACACGCGGACGTCCAGTCCGGTTGATCCGTTGGTCATGTAGAGCGGCTAAGCGGTTGATTAAAGTCGATATTGCAGTGGGTTTGGATTGGAAAGTCTGAGCATATGCTTTACCATGTGGATGCCAAAAAATGCAGTGTTTTCCGCCGTATGCCAGTGTTACCACGACATGAAATGCGACATGTCACACCTACGAAAGCTCCTATTCCACATAGAAAAAGCCCCACTTAGGCGAGCGCTCGCTGCCCTATTCAGGCGATCTTCACCTCTTCTGGGCGGTCGGCAGGATCAGTCGTGTAATATCTCCTCAGCCATGCAAATCCTGCCAAGCTCATCTCCTTAACTACATCCTTCTCGCTCTCTCCGAGTTGCTGTGCGTCCTCCATGGCTTGCACTGTCCGGGTAAGCGCATGCAACAGAGCTGATCGCTCACCATATCGATCGACAATTATGAGGCGACTCGGTAAGCTCGGAGTATTTGACGTGGCTCTCACGGTATGTACAGAGAGCGCCCGCTGGATGGCCGTCCCAATTGCCGCGAATGTGTCTGGAGGTAGGGCGCTAGGCATCAGCCCAATCATGTGTCGCATGGTGGACGGTTCTCGTCGTCTTCAACAAGCGTCGACCGCGCGCGCCGAGTCGGTAGATGTTAAGCTCTTGGTCGACGGCTGGCGCGCCCGAGTTTCGACCGAGACTAGCCATGCCGGAAATGAACTATATGCGGAAGCTGTCCCGCTGGACGCTACTGGACACTGCAGATGCCGGGCAGCTCCTTGTACGGCAATGTCCGGCCGGAGGTTCAGCCCACCTCTCAACTGAGCCCGCGTGGCGCGAAGAAGCAGCGGATCGTCATATGCGGGGCGGACGTGCAGATGTGATACTGGCTGTCTTCGCTCTCCAAAACCCGGTTCTTCGGGATGAAGTATCTTGTCTTTGACCCGGTGCGGATGTTGAAGTTGCCGCCCGGCAGCGGCTCGACATAGCGCGGGCTGATGACCCGGCAGTCCTTGTTGTCGCAGCATTCGTAGCCGGTGACCGGATCATGGTGGCCGGAATACCAATTATGGGCGACAGCGAGAGCGATGAGGACGAGCTTCATGTCTGCTTGACCTTCTCGGTGCCGAGGGCCCAACGCTCAACTTCGAAAAGACCCCACGGTATGACAATAGGGACGTTTGCGAATGCTTCAAGCGTTGCCGATTAACGACGGACCGCGGCGCCCGCCAACGGCCTTCTGATACAGCCGCTCGATCTTGTGACCGGTCGACCAAAGCAGTTCGCGATCGATGCCTTCGGAAGCGCCTAAGCCGGATCGTCAGATTGGATCGTCTCCCCATCATCCGCGCCGACGAAGGTGGAGTCAGAACAACGCTTACGGAATACAGGTCGCGTCGCGCCGCACTCATTCCGTGCAGCAGAGGAACTATATCCTATCGGTAGCGTTTTACCGGCACACTGAAAATCCTGGAGGATAACATGAGTAAACTGGTCATCTCCGCCGTATCGCTGTTTCTGTCGCTCGGCGCGGCGGCGGTCGCGCAGACAGCGACGGTCGTCGTTCCCGGCGAAGTCAGAACCTACGTTCTTGAGCAGAAATCGCCATCGGTCACGTTTGAAGGTGATGTTGCAATCGGTACGGCGCTTCCTGACACGGTCGAGATCCACACGGTCCCCGATCAGCCCGATTACGGTTATGTGGTCGTCAACAAAAAGCGCGTGCTCGTCAATCCGAAGACCCGCGCGGTGATCGAGGTCATCGAATAACTTGAAGGCACTGCGGGCCCGCCCCAGGCCCGCTATTCCTCCCCATCAGTTTCGTCCAAAGTCAAAGACAGAGGCCGACGTGAATATACGCCCGCATTATTATGCCAGACGCGACGGGGATGGCAGCTGGTCGATCGTCAATACGCAGACGCAAAAGGTCGCTGTCATCGCAGAAATTCTGCCGCTAAGACGCCTAGATGAGTCCACCGCCATGGAGATTATCGATGCCCTGAGAGAGAGGCATTCGGCTTCCGGAGAACCCGGCGCCTCCACCGAAAGAGCGACGGCACGACGGCACGAGGCCCTAAGCCGTTTTAACTAATTTGCTGTCGTTTGATGGTCTGGCATTCTGATCGTGCGTGACGGAGGTGAACCCCTTCCCCTCTTGTCACGTGGTGCGATGGGCTCGCGTTGATTGATGGCCAGCGCGAGCCTCCTTCTATTCATGCGGGAGCATTTATAGTCAGCTCTCGCTCATCCTTATCCTGGGCTTTGCTCTTCCGATACAGCGGGTATGCCTATGCGCAACGCCGACGCAAAGGACCATTATCATGCCGAGCTTAGAAGTGCTGAAGGGAAAGCGGCACATTTGTCAATTTTACGTCGAGAAGGCCGAGGCGCGAGCCGCAAAGGCTACCGAAGATTGTGATTTGCTGGCCGATCTCCTAGGCAGCCTCAGCAGCATTATTCGCGAGGACATTCAGATCCTCGATCAGGAATATGAAGAGAACAACTAGGAACATTCAACCGCCTCGGATGTTCGGCGGAATGGATCGTGCGGCCAAATTCTCCTGTCACCGTGCTTTAGCCCCTTGCACGCGGCTGTGCGGTCCGCCTCCATTCTCCGTGCATCGCTACCGAACGGAAACCGGTAAGACTAATCCTCCTCGCTTAGTTCGGCGGGGCTTTTTATGTACTAGCGGAACATTCTCGGCGATTAAGTCGTTGAATTAAACGGATTGCGCGGCACTACTACGCTCGCGCATCTAGCCGGCGACCTGGCCCTGTTCAACACCCCGTATGCAGGGCCGCTTTTTTGCAGTCTTATGCAGCAACAGCCACCAATGACGCCCTTCGGCCCGAAGCGACCGCTCGTGCCAAACCAGCCAATGTCTCCAACGGGGGTAGCGGACAAATCAGCCGACTAAGCCGCTCACAGCAGTTGCCACATACCCTTCCTGGGGAAATCGCAGCCGGCCATCTGCTAGCACGTATGAGTCCAGCAACACGGACTGAGCCTCTGAAGCGACAGCGCTTATCACAGCTTCACGGTCGAACTCAGAACGCTCCGACAAAAGCACGGCCATCGGCGTCGCTGTCAATTGAAACCGCACATAATTGAAGACAGACGGGAACGTAACCTGTTGGGTAACAGTGTGAATTTCCACCTGATCAAAACCAGCGCCTGATATCATGGCGCGGAGTTCCTCCGCCTCAGAAAAGATATGTTCAGCGCGCTTCGTGTTTGACGCTCCTGGGCCGAGATGCGCATCAAGGGCTTGCGCAAACGCGAAGGCGGCAGGTGTACGCTCGATGGCGGAGTAGACGCTGAGGGCAAGTCGGCCCGAGGCTATCAGTACCCGCCTCATCTCGCGAAGCGCTTGGAACCGATCCGGGAAGAACTGAAGTCCGAGTTGGCAAAGGACGATATCGAAGGAGGCGTCTGGAAACGGAAGGCCAAGAGCACTGCCTTCGATCCACTCGATCGGTGATTCTGTGTTAGCCACATCCCGAGCTACCGCAAGCATACAAGGGTTCAAGTCCAGGCCGACAAGGCGGCCTGCTCCCAAATTCCGCGCCGCAAGACGGGTCACGACCCCTGTACCACATGCGACATCGAGCACCGCGTCTCCTGATTTTAGCTGCGCACGAGCAATAAGGTCGGCGGCCCATAGTGAAGTTATTGCGGGCACGAGATAGCGCTCGTACAACTCGGCCGCGCTGCCATCGAGTTGCCAATGTTCCTCACCGTCTGGCATTACGACTCTCCATGGATGGATAACCGCCAACATACTGGGAAACGCTTAAAGTACCGCACGGGCCGCAGGCTGGCTAGCGCGCCGATTGTCTGCTGTGGGTCGAGACGCGTCGATCGCATCTTCCGAGGTGAGGTCAGGTGGCGCGAAGCGACCACGAGCCCCTTCGGCTGGTGGCATCTGCTGCCGAATTCGGCTTTTTTGCGCGGAACCGCACTAATACATTTGGGCGAGTTTTAACGGTAGATCGCCTCACCCATGTTATAGGAGCCGCGCACCCCTATGAGCGGTATTCGTCACTTCCCCTTTGCCCCGCCGATCGACAGCGGGGCGCTTTTTTTGAATCAATCTCTCTCGCACGCCGCGCAAGTTCCCGATAGGAACCTTCAACCTTCTCGACTGTTGAGCCACTCAAAGTCCCCTTCAGGTGCGCTTATGGAGCTATTGCGCCATCTTCTTTGATCACTTCGGCGAACATAATAGCCATGACGAGCGCGACAAAGATCATTCCCCACATCTCAAGCGTATGGCCTTGAGCGTGCTTCTTTGCCGCTATGAATATGCAAGTGCCACATAGGGTAAGCCAAGCCAGCCCTATCAGCCTCTCAATTGCCAATTCCCAATCCATATTAGGGAGCCATTATGTGCGCCTTCGGTGCGATCGATAGGACCGCGTTACCGTCACCCGGCGCGCTCTTGCCATATCCAGCGATCGCTAGGCCGATGAATGCCACAACGAATAGAATGGATAGGACGCCGGTCCAGTCCGCCGGAGCGTTACGCCGGCGCTTGCCCTTTGCCTGTCTGCTATGTCTGTCATGCTTAACCCCTTAGCCTTCCCTCCCATGGCGCTAAGATAGACGGTCAGCTGCACCTAATGAACACGCCAGAATGACGCCCACGGAACATCTAGCGGGCAATCGCCAGCCAATCGCCGGGTCATTTTTTGTCACTGGGTCAGTGAGAGCTTGCCTGGGGGAGCCGATCGCGTTCAGGTTCGCGACCGAAAGCCGTGTCGTGCCGGTCCTTCGCGTTCATATATCCCACAAGGGCACTTGCAAGGCCAAACGATAAGCGAACTTGAACTGCGTCCTCCCATACCGCGACCTGATCGTTTCTTCGATGATCTATGATACGGTAGGTTCCGTTGTTTTCCCGCTCAATTTCGTATCTCATCGCCGCGCCTATCTTGAACTCAGACGACACATAAAGCCGTATTCTAGCTGATTCGCCATTTTGTGACATTATGTCAGTTAGTAGAGACTAATAAACTATCCCCTTTAGTTCACTCTTGGTTGCTTCTCGGTTCCCTTCATTACCTCTTTTGGTTGACCTGAACGGTCCCCTAGCGCTGCACTGAACGGTAGTCGGATCAAAAGACACCGATTAGAAGGCACTCGAACGAACATTCTTGGTCTTCAATGCCTCTTGATAGCCCGCTAGCCCCGCCCGGATCGCGCGACGCAGCCTCCTGTAGTGTAAGGCGATGCGCCTATTTGCGTCAGTGCGGCAGTTGGCAAATGATGCATCTATGGATGGAATTTCATCTCGAAAAGTGGATGTCGATGCTGGTTATGATGCTGGACGCTGTGAATGTGCCTGACGATGTGCTGCCACATGGATGTTACATGCTCCAAAGAACGGCGATAAAACAATAACTTAGAATACGACTCGCTGATGTATAAATCCGCGAGCCAGACGTAGGGCACATTGCATTAGGGCATGGGGCAACAGGCCACATATCCCGCGCGGGTTTGATGGGCTGGTATGTATCACCACAACAACACTAGGGGCTAGCTTCGGTGGGCCCACTGCTTTTGAGGAGTCTTTATGAACATGGCGAAGCCAAGGACCCATCCACGCTCTGCGGCACTTCTACGCCTCGCCATCTATTCCCAAGCATGTACTCGCAGGCGGTAGCTGAGGCGGAAAGGGCGCTGTTAGGTGCGGTGCCGCCCAAATGACCCGCGACACAAACGCGGCATGGCTCATGCTAATTATTGGATGGGGCAGCCACGCTGCCTCATTTTATATGTTGTTCAAGTGGTTGATTGGCGTTTGAACCAACATCGCCCACTTCGACACGCGGACGTCCAGTCCGAGCGCCGTAACATTGTCTAGGCAGGTCTTGGCGAGCGCGACTGCATAGTAAGTGATTGCGATCATTGCGATCACAGAGAAGCCTTCGACTGCTTGCTGGATATGCAATTGAGCGCGGGTCCGTTCATCCATCGAGCTAAGCAGCGACGCATTCTGATCTTCAAGCTGAACCTGGATCGTTGTTCTTAGCAGATACCCAGCCAGTCCAACCCTGCCTGTGAGCTCGTCCAAGCGCCGCTCTGCCGCTTCAATTGAACGCATTGCCGGCTGAAGTCGCCGGGCAATGAAAGTGCCGATCCTCTGTCGTTGCTCGACGCGTTCCTCCCGCAGTTCCTGCAGGCGGCCGGACACTATTTCGGCATAGGCTGCAGCGGTGCCGAAGCGGCGTCGAGCCGAGGTGGCGAACCGAATGACGTCAGAGGAAAGCTTCGTGGCTTCGCCAAGCAGCTCCTTGTCGACCTTCGACGACCGCTGCATGTGTTCGATCAGGTGATCCAGGCGGCTGTCGAACACTTGAAGCTTCCCAATCTCTCCTTTGCCACCGGGAGCGCCAGAAGCGCCATCATGCGATATGTCTCTACCTCCAGAAGCCTGCGGACCATCCGTCCGACGCGGTAAGCATTCAGATTTCTGTTGATCAAGAGGAGTTCTACGAATCCTGCTCCGTTAAGCCTGAAGGTCTAGTGGACCACGGCGTCGCCGCCGCCGACCTCGGATGCAACGAAGTCCACCCGTGGCCCTTCAAAGCGGGTCAACTCCGGTTCGCCGCCGCACGATGCGCACAGTTCGTTGAAGGCATCGGAAACGGGCGGGCATTTTCTGGAGATGCGCTCTCTGCATAGGTCAAGGTTACGAATTCAGCGTGGATTTCCCATTTCAGACGACCGTTGCTGTAGGTTCCGATGCCATGCTTGCCGTCAGGACTCGCGACAGATCGTCCATGGATCCGATGGCCGTTGGAGAAGGCGGCTTTGCGCCAGCGATCGCGACGTGCCAACGTTGGTATCGCTATCGAAGTAGAGCGAAGGTCGAGCGTGCAACTCGTCGTGCAGTTCGCGACGAAGATGATGGTCCGTTCCGGGGTAGGTGTCTTTGTTCAAGGCCGTCAATCTGCGCTATTTGGAGGCCGCGCCGTCCGGCGCGGCCAGTTCAATGAGGAGTGACTATCGCCGAGGCCAGTTGTCGAAGGTTAAGGGTGCCGATGGCCGCTCCCGTCGAATCCGTCACGGCGGCGTCCTCATCCGCGCGTCGATCGGTCAATATCCTCATTGCATCTTCGGTCGTCGTTCCCGATGCTATGTTCGTGCCGTTCAGCCGGTGTCCGGGTTCGGCCGGCGTCATAATCGCATCCACGTGGATGACCCGTCCCCGATTGACCTCCTTCACGAAGTTGGCGATGTATTCGTCGGCCGGTCTAAGGACGATGTCCTGGCTGGTGCCTTGCTGAATGACCTCGCCGTCCCGGAGAATGGCTATCTGGTCACCCAGGCGGAGGGCCTCATCGAGATCGTGAGTGATGAATACGATCGTCTTTTTGATCTCCTTTTGAAGGTCCAGCAGGACGGTCTGCATGTCCATCCTGATCAGCGGATCGAGTGCCGAGTATGCTTCGTCCATCAGCAGGACCGGCGCGTCGTTGGCGAGCGCGCGGGCAAGGCCGACGCGTTGCTGCATGCCACCTGAAAGCTGATTGGGATATTTCCGTTCGAATCCCTTCAGTCCGACGCGCTCGATCCATTGCATGGCGGTCTCGACGCCTCTGGCGCGAGGGACACCCTGGACTTCCAATCCGTAGATCGCGTTTTCAAGCACGTTGCGATGCGGAAGCAGCGCAAATTTCTGAAACACCATTGCCGTCTGGTGGCGACGAAACTCCTGCAGTTCCGCGGGGTTCATCTTGACTACGTCGACACCCTTCACCAGGACCTCGCCTGCGGTCGGATCGATCAAACGGTTGATATGCCTGATCAGCGTGGACTTCCCGGAGCCCGACAGGCCCATGATGACCTGGATGCAACCAGCCGGCATCTCGATGTTGATATCTTTCAGACCAAGCACGTGTCCGTGCTTTTCGTTCAGTTCGGCTTTGGAGAGACCGTTGCGGACGGCGTCGACATAGGCAGCGCCGTTAGGCCCGAAAATCTTGTAAAGGTTGCGTATTTCTATCCCTTTGAAGCGGTTATCAGCCATGGACCACCTCCCGGTGCTTCTGCAGGCGGTGTCCGTATGCCTGGCTGACCCGGTCGAAGATGATTGCGATGCCCACGATGGCGAGTCCATTGAAGATCCCCAATGTAAAATACTGATTGGCGATGGCCTTGAGAACAGGCTGACCGAGGCCCTGCACACCGATCATCGAGGCGATAACCACCATGGCAAGCGCCATCATGATCGTCTGGTTGATTCCGGCCATGATCGTCGGGAGCGCCAGAGGGAGTTGAACTTTTCTCAGCTTTTGCCAGCTTGAGGAGCCAAAAGCATCGGCCGCCTCCAGGACATCCTTGTCAACGAGGCGGATGCCAAGGTTGGTCAACCGGATCATCGGTGGTATCGCATAGATCACGACTGCGATAAGTCCTGGCACGCGTCCAATGCCAAGCAGCATGACCACGGGTATCAGGTATACGAAGCTGGGCATCGTCTGCATCACGTCAAGGAGGGGATTGATCACTCTCTGGACCCGGTCCGACCGCGACATGAGGATTCCAATCGGGATTCCGATCGCGATGGACAAGATGGTGCACACCAGGATCATCGAGATGGTCCGCATGGTGTCGTCCCACATGTCGAGGTAGCCGATTGCCAGCAAGGTGGGAAGACAGCCCAAGACCACCTTGACGCTTCGGCTGCCGGCCCACGCGATGGCTAGAATCATCAGCGTAATAATCGGCCATGGCGTCTGCGTCATGAAACGCTCTGCGGCCATCAGGAAGTGCTGCAGCGGCGAGAACATGTTTTCGATACCTTCACCGTAAGCGCGGGTGAACGATCTAAATCCGTCGTCTATCGCCTTCTTGAGATTGCGAAGAGCGTCATCATCCATGTGCGGGAATTCGTAAAACCATTCCATGCGGTTCCCCTTTTCTTAAAAAGAGTCGGCCAAATTCTTCTTATTTTCGGCGTTTACGTGTGCGGTGCGCATGGATACGCACCGCACACAGGACTTACAGAGAAGCTTCGATTTTCTCTGCTGCTTCAGGCGAGACCCACTTGGTCCAGAGGTCCTTGTTTTCTTTCAGGAAGTGTTTCGCACCATCTTCGCCGGACGCTTGATTTTCAGTCATCCAGGCCATCAGCTTGCCGACCGTGTCATTGCTCCAGGAGCGCTTTTCGAGATAGCTCATGACCTCAGGACCGACCTTTTCCGAGAATGGTTTCGCCACCAGGGTTACGACCTTGTCGACAGGCCAGGCATTCGGCTTCGGATCAGGGCAATCGGCCACGGTGTTGCAGCGCTTCCACTCGACCGCATCATGGGGCACACCGGCATCGAGCTTTACCATCTCATACTTGCCCAGAAGCGCAGTGGGAGCCCAGTAATACGTCGCAAAGCCCTGCTGGCGCTCATAGGCTTTTGCAATCGCCCCATCGAGGCCGGCAGCCGAACCAGTGTCAACAAGGGTGAAGCCCGCCTTGTCAGCGTCGAAAGCCTTGTAGAGTTGCGAAGTGACGATCGTTCCTCCCCAACCCTGAGGCCCGTTGAAAATCGCGCCCTTCTTCGAATCCTCCGCATCGGGGACAAGGTCGGGGTGTTTCAGCATATCGGGGATTGTCTTGAGGTCGGGATGAGCCTCGGCAAGATACTTGGGTATCCACCAGCCTTGAACGCCGCCATCGGGAAGAGGGGAGCCGACTTGAATGATCTGACCCTCTTCCGTTCCTTTCTTCACGACATCCGGCAGAAGGTCGATCCAAGCTTCGGGCGCGATATCCGGCTGGCCCTTCTCCGCCATCGAAGTGATGGTCGGAACCGTGTCACCAACGGTGATGTCAGCGCTACATCCATAGCCTTCATTCAGAATAATCTTGTCGAGGTTTGAAAGAACCTCTGCGCTTTGCCAATTCATGCTGGCAATCGTCACGCTTCCACATTCTGCGGCGCTGACAAGCGATGTTCCGCCAAGAAGGCCGAACATCAGGCATGTTGATGCAAGGAGTTTGTTCATTATCGTTCCCTTTGTTGAGCGGCGCTTTTTTGAAGCGGGGCGCTGCGTTAGCCCGCTCATGCGGTCGTCAGGAGGCGTCTCCCATACTCACCGATTTTTTGGATGCTGCCGAAAGTCGTTCCGCAACGGTGGCTTCCAGGCCAAAAGCGCGCATCGCCTCGATCGCCGCTGCGGTCGTACCCCGATAATCGAGAAACGAATTAACGACGTTGTTTGGACAGTCATCTCGATGCTCAAGCAAAGCCCCGGCCCCTATCAGCACCGTGTTCACGGCGCGCCGTGCGATATCTGTGGGAAGGCCGTGGTCGACGGCATCTTTCATCATCGCGGCAGCGAACAGCGCCGGAAAGGCAGGCCCCGACCCGGACAAGCCAGTCAAATAGTCAATATCGCTTTCGCCATTCACTTCGTCTTCGACGCCAAAAGCATGAAAGATACGACGTGCGATGCTTCGATCGGCCTCGTCCATGCCACCTGATGCAATCCAGGGCGTATAGGATCTGCCAACCTCAGCGGCGGCGTTGGGTATGGCGCGGACAACGCGGCTCGTTTGATGATGTGTCGCAAGCTGGTCCAGGCGGATGCCCGCCATAACAGAGATGACGAGTTTGCCGTTGGCGTCGACCGACAGAGAGGGCCAATCGGCCGGACGGACAGAAACGATGATCACGTCCGATCGATCCGCAAGCTCCTGGTTGTCTTGCGTGCAGTGAACGGTCGGAAAAGACGCGGGCCTCTCATGCCGACAGGAGAGCGTGAGTGCTTCGTGCTCAACAACGCCCTTGTTGAGTATCGCACTGGCAAGGGCCTTCCCAAGCCACCCTCCGCCACCGATCACGCCGATCCTTCGTGAGTCCTGCATCCGCTTCTTCTCATTTCGGTTTGTAGCCATGCCTGGCAAAGAAGCGGTCAAGCTCTCTTTGCTGGGGTATCTGGCCGGTGTAGATCGCGATATATTCGGGAATACGCTTCATTCGCACCGCGATCTCTTCGCGGGACTGCATCGAGATGTAGCCAATCTGAACGAGATAGGTCGTCCGGGCTCGGACGTCGGCTGGTGTTTCCTCGTATCCAAAGCGCACGAACATTCGCTTGAGCGCCTCAAGCCGAACTTGATCTGCCTTCTGGACTTCCAAAAGGATCTCTTCGGATTGCAGCGCCCAACTGCGCACTGCAAATTCGAACTTGGAGTCAAACAAGTTCTGATCGAGCCAGCAATCAAAAACGTTAAGCATGGCCTCGGCAAGTGATTCCGCGTAGGCTTCGCTCTGCTTTATTATGTTTCCTGTGTTTTTTTCTCGCCAGCGCCCAATCAGGCCGGCAAGCAATTCTTCGCGATCCTTGAAGAACCAATAGAAGCTCGTCCGAGAGAGGTTGAGTTTCTTGGCCAAGGGGAGAATTTTCACTGAATCAACGCCCGACTCGAGCAGAGTTTCGTAGGCCGCTTCCAGCCATCCCTCGTGCGATCCGCGCCAACCGGTATCGTTCAAAGCCTGCTCCATGATTGACCTCCTAACAAAAAATGAAACCCGACACAAGAAAAATGTACACATGTGTCGACAAAAACGACTTTAGTGTTTTGTCTGTTGACACATATGTACATTTTCGCGTAGCGTCTAGCACAACTGTCCTAGTCCGGAGCCCGACAGATGTCGAACGATCCTCTCCTTCAGCCGTATCAGCTCAAGCACCTGAAGCTTCGCAACCGCATCATCGTAACGTCGCACGAGCCGGCATACCCTGAAGATGGTATGCCCAAGGAGCGCTATCTTGCCTACACCGTGGAAAGGGCAAAGGGCGGTGTCGCCATGACGATGACGGCCGGCTCCGCGGCTGTTTCGAAAGACAGTCCGCCCGTCTTCAACAACCTGCTCGCCTACAAGGACGAGATCGTGCCGTGGCTGAAGGCAATGACCGATGCGGTCCATGAGGAAGGGGCGGCGATCATGATCCAGCTCACTCACCTCGGCCGTCGCACGCGCTGGGACAAGGGCGACTGGCTTCCCGTTGTCGCACCGTCGCATCAGCGCGAGGCCTCACACCGGACTTTCCCCAAGAAGATCGAAGATTGGGACATCGAGCGCATCATAAAGGACTTTGCCGACGCTGCAGAACGCATGAAGGCCGGGGGCATGGATGGCGTCGAACTGGAGGCCTATGGACACCTTCTTGACCAGTTCGCGTCCCCGCTGACAAACGAACTCGAAGGTCCTTACGGTGGTTCGCTCGACAATCGCATGCGTTTCTGTCTGGATGTTCTGAAGGCGATCCGGAAACGGGTCGGAGAGGACTTCATTCTGGGAATACGCTATACCGCTGATGAATGTCTTCCCGGCGGCACCGGCAAGGCTGACGGCCTCGAAATCTCCAAGCGCCTCAAAGAAAGCGGCCTCATTGACTACTTGAATGTGATCCGCGGTCATATCGACACCGACGCCGGCCTCACAGATGTCATCCCGATCCAGGGTATGGCGAACTCCCCGCATCTCGATTTTGCAGGTGAAATTCGCGCCGCGACGAATTTCCCCACCTTCCACGCAGCGAAAATCCCGGATGTTGCAACTGCCCGCCATGCGATTGCGTCGGGCAAGGTCGACATGGTCGGTATGACCCGCGCTCATATGACGGACCCGCACATCGTTCGCAAAATCATGGAGAAGCGCGAAGAGGACATCCGTCCCTGCGTCGGCGCCAACTACTGTTTGGACCGCATTTACCAGGGTGGGGCGGCTTATTGCATCCACAATGCCGCGACCGGCCGCGAGCTGACGATGCCACATGTGGTCAAAAAGGCGGACATTCGTAAGAAAGTTGTCGTCGTCGGCGCAGGCCCAGGAGGGCTCGAAGCCGCAAGGGTTGCAGCCGAGCGCGGACATGACGTCGTTGTATTCGAGGCGGCCAACGATCCCGGCGGCCAAATCCGCTTGACGGCCCAAAGCGAGCGCCGGAGGGAAATGATCAGCATCATCGACTGGCGGATGAACCAGTGCGAAAAGTACGGTGTGGGCTTCCGTTTCAACACCTGGGCGGAAGCCGACACGGTGGAGGCGGAGAGGCCCGACGTGGTGATCATCGCCACCGGTGGCATGCCGCATACAGACGTCCTCTCCACGGGTAATGAACTGGTCGTCTCGGCCTGGGACATCATTTCAGGTGACGTGAAACCAGGAACGAACGTTCTTATCTTCGATGACGCGGGCGACCACGCAGGGCTGCAGGCTGCCGAGTTCATTGCCAAGGCGGGCGCCAAGGTGGAAATCATGACACCTGACCGTTCCTTCGCCCCGGAAGTCATGGCGATGAACCTCGTGCCCTATATGCGTTCGCTGCAGAACCTCGACGTCACCTTCACCGTAACCTTCAGGCTTGAAGCGGTCGAAAAGAACGGCAATCAGCTTATTGCCCACGTCGGCAGCGATTACGGCGGTGTTGCGAAGCAGCGCAGAGTCGACCAGGTCGTCATCAACCACGGGACAATCCCGCTCGATGAGCTTTATTTCGAGCTGAAACCCTTTTCCACCAATCTCGGCGAAATTTCGCAGCAGCAATTGGTCGCCGGCGAACCCCAGACTGTCGTGCGCAATCCTGAAGGGAAGTTCCAGCTCTTCCGGATTGGTGATGCTGTGGCCGCTCGCAACACCCATGCTGCCATCTACGATGGGTTGCGGATCGCCAAGGATATCTGACGAAAAGGCGGTCCGAAATGTCGGACGGCCAACCTTCACGCAGTGCCGTCGGGCAGGGCCGTCGAAGCCTGGATGGTTGTGGATACGCCGTTTGCAGCATCTGATCGCTCACCAATGCGCCATGGTCGCACGGCTCAATTCTTCAATATTTTCCGCGCTCAAGCGGCCGGAGATGACGTGAAAAAGGAAGGACCCCATGAAAATTCTGGTCCCCGTGAAGCGGGTGGTTGATTACAATGTGAAGATCCGCGTCAAGCCGGATGGCACGGGCGTCGAGCTTGCCAACGTGAAGATGTCGATGAACCCGTTCGACGAGATCTCGGTGGAAGAGGCGCTGCGGCTCAAGGAAGCCGGCAAGGCTGAGGAAGTGGTCGTCGTGTCGATCGGTCCGGCCAAGGCCGAAGAGACGCTGCGCACCGCGCTCGCCATGGGCGCCGACCGGGCGATCCTGGTCGAGACCGACGAGACGGTCGAGCCGCTTGCCGTTGCCAAGATCCTCAAGGGCGTGGCTGACGCCGAACAGCCCGGCCTCATCATCGTCGGCAAGCAGGCGATCGACGACGATTCGAACCAGACCGGCCAGATGCTCGCCGCCCTTCTAGGGACTGCCCAGGCAACCTTCGCCTCGAAGATCGAGATTACCGACGGCAAAGCGACCGTCACCCGCGAAGTCGATGGCGGCCTGCAGACGATCGA
>NZ_ATTQ01000022.1 GCF_000419765.1 Rhizobium mongolense USDA 1844
GGATCGCGGTATCGGCATTGTCCTTCAGCGGCACCGGCTTGCCGCCGCGCACGCCCTCGTCGCAGGTGATGATGAACGTCGAACCACAGTCGACGATACGTCCGGCAAGCGCTTCCGGCGAGAAGCCACCGAAGACGACAGAATGCACGGCGCCGATGCGGGCACAGGCGAGCATGGCATAGGCNGCTTCGGGTATCATCGGCATATAGATGGTGACGCGGTCACCCTTCTTGACGCCATGCTTCTTCAACACGTTCGCCATGCGGCAGACATGCTCGTAAAGCTAGTTGTAGGTGATCTTCATGTGGAGCGAGGGATCGTCCCCCTCCCAGATTATCGCGACCTGGTCGCCGTGGTCCTTCAGGTGTCTATCGATGCAGTTATGTGAGACATTGGTTTCGCCGTCCTCGAACCACTTGATCGAGACATTGCCCTCAAAGGACGCGTTCTTGACTTTGGTGAAGGGCTTCGACCAGTCGATGCGCTTGCCATGTTCGGCCCAGAAGGCATCGGGATTTTCGACGCTTTCCCTATACCATTCGAGATAAGCCTCATTGTCGACAAGCGTTCGTGTCTTTACGGACTCCAGTACAGGGTAACGATGGGATGCCACGAAATACTCCTCGGATTGTCTGAGTTGGCTTTGCGCTGCGATCGCAGCGCTACTCCATTACGCTTTGCTTAGGGTCTCGCCGCGCGTTGGCCCGATCATGCTTTGCGGATCAAGCAATTCGCCAAGTTCATCGGCACTCAACAAACCTTCCGCCAAGACCACGTCGGCGACCGGCCGCCCCGATCTCTGGGCAAGCGTCGCGATGCGCGTTGCGTTTTCATAACCAATGCGCGGATTGAGGACCGTGACGATGGCCAGACTGTTTGTCACCAGCTCGTGGCAATGTTGCTCCTCCGCAGTGATGCCCTTAACGCATCGTTCTGTGAGCGCTTCAATCGCGCGCGTCAGCATCCGAATAGACTGCAATATGTCGAAAGCGATCACCGGCTCGAAAGCGTTCAGCTGTAGCTGCCCGGCCTCGGCGGCAAATGTCACGGTCAGATCGTGCCCAATAACCTGATAGGCCACCTGGTTGACCACCTCGGGAATAACTGGATTGACCTTGCCCGGCATGATGGACGAGCCAGGCTGCACCGCTGGCAGCCGGATTTCGCCCAATCCGGTTCGGGGGCCACTCGAAAGCAGACGCAAGTCGTTGCAGATCTTCGACAGCTTGACAGCAATGCGCTTGAGGACGCTCGAGAAGCTCACGAACGCGCCGGTATCGGATGTTGCTTCGATGAGGTCGGGGCAAGGGACGAGCTCTTCGCCGCTCAACGTCGACAACACTTCAATCACTGTCTCGGAATAGCCGATCGGACTGTTGATGCCCGTTCCGATCGCCGTCGCGCCCATGTTCACCTCGCGGAAGAGGCGGGCGGCCTCATCAAGGCGGGCGATATCCTCCCCGATCGTGGTCGCAAAGCTCGAAAATTCCTGACCGAGCGTCATCGGCACGGCGTCTTGAAGCTGGGTGCGGCCCATTTTTACGATGTGCCGGAACTCTTCGCCCTTGGCTTGCATAGCGAGCCTGAGCTCGTCCATGCGACCGCGCAGATCACCATAGCTACGAAGAATGCAAAGTCGAACTGCCGTCGGGTAGACGTCATTGGTCGACTGGGACAGATTCACATGATTGTTTGGATGGAGCGCAGAGTATTCACCCTTGCCGTGGCCCAGAAGTTCAAGGGCACGGTTGGCAATAACCTCGTTGGCATTCATGTTGGTCGATGTGCCGGCGCCTCCCTGGATCATGTCGACCACGAACTGATCATGCAGACTTCCTGCAATGATCTCGTCGCAGGCTTCGGAAATCGCCTCCTCGTGCGCATCGCTCAAAATACCAAACTTGCGATTGGCGCGCGCCGCAGCCTTTTTCACCATCGCCAACGCGGCTACGAGATGCGGGAAATCCGACAGCTTAATGCCCGTGATGCGGAAATTCTCCAAAGCACGCGCCGTCTGTACGCCGTAATAGCGGTCAGCAGGCAACGCGAAGTCTCCGAGCAGATCGTGCTCGATACGCACGACGGGTTTTTCGATCGGCTCGCAGAGCGGGATGGCCGCCATGGATGCTTACCTCCCCAGGCAGGACAGATTGAGTTCGATCAGCCGAGTGTGTGGCTAGCGAGCGCGTAGGTTCTGGGCTCGCGTGGCCCATCACCTCGACGTATAGCGAGCCAACGTCGCCCGAGCGACATGGTTGTCACCGTGTCGTAGACCGGAAGACCGCAGCGGGACAGAAACTCGGAAAACCTCCCGTCCTTTTCGCGGGTGTCGAGCCGTAGGAAGGAGGCGGCATGTCGGGTGGCGTGCGGATGAACCACGGCGATTGCATCCTCGTCTCTGGCGGCCACAACAGGCCCGATGACGTGGCCACGCCCGAACGGCCGACAAAGCGAAAAAGCCTCGATCTTGCCGCCGCGCATCAGTGCGATGCCCTTGGAGCATGTCAGCAGTCGGGCCAGCAATATCCGGCGATCTGCACCGAAGGCAGCCTTGTCTAACTCGGCGATGGCATCAAGATCCCCGGGCTCCAACGCCCGCAGCACGCTGCCGACCGGTGGATCAAGTTCCGGCGGAGCGATCGCTTCGCCATTGCACTGGTAGACAGTCCCCTCTCGAGTGAAATTCAGGGATTGGTACAGACGCCGCGCGGCTCGCGTGGCATTGAGCCCAAGGTCACGCCCTTCAAGCCGATCCAGCACATGGCCCATCAGCCATTGCCCGGCACCGTTCGATTGCAGACGGGGAGAGGTGATCACCATGCCGATCGTGGCAAAATGCACATCATAGGGAAACCACATCGCAGAGCCCATTATGCGGCCGATTTCGTCCATCGCAACGATGCCCTCGCCGATTTCCCGCAGCAACTGCCAGTCTTCGGCGCGATGCGGCCATCCGACAGAAATCGATAGCGCATGCAGCCGATCGAGATCTGTGGTGCTGAGATCGGCAATACGCATATCGAAACTGTCGACAACTCTCGATTCCTTTGGAACCACGTGCGTTTCTCCTGAACACCGATCTTCACGCCGAGCGCGATCCACGCTTCGGCAGGGCGACTGAATGGTATGCCAAGGCAACCGACAGAAATTGCTTGTGAGGCTACTGGAAACACAACAATCGACCAAATCTTGCGTGATTTCGGCATGTAACGTCTGGGTTGATGTCTAGACTCAACGAAACTGGCTCGAACCGGCGGCACCGCCGTGAAAGTTAAGAGATTAGAGATGTCGCCTCCGGTTAGTCCCGTTTCCAGTGCCTCCACGATCCCGTCCCGTATCGATGTCGTCGTCATTGGTGGCGGCATGGCTGGCGTGGCTGCAGGCTATGAACTCGCGCGCCGAGGAACCTCTGTCGCCATCGTCGAGAAAGGCCTGGTTTCGGGCGAGCAGTCGAGCCGCAATTGGGGATGGTGTCGCCAGCAGAACCGTGATCCGCGCGAACTGCCGCTCGCCCAGCTCGCGATGCGTATCTGGGCTGGTCTGAATGCTGACCTCGGCGAAGAAACCGGCTTTCGCCGCACGGGCCTTGTTTACGCTTCCGGCAATCCAGCAGATATCGCAAGTTGGGAGAAATGGAGCCAAATCGCTCGTGCTTTCGATGTCGATACGCGCATGCTAACCACTGCCGAGACGGCCGCCCTCTTGCCTGGAAACAGCCGCAACTGGGTCGGCGGCGTGCATTCCCCTACGGACGGCCGCGCCGAGCCGCAGCTTGCGGTTCCCGCTCTTGCCCGCGCCGCCCAGCGCGCCGGCGCCGTCATCGTGCAGAACTGCGCCGTACGCGCATTCGAGACCGAGGCCGGCCGCCTATCCGGCGTGGTGACGGAACAGGGCCCGATCCGCTGCTCGGCCGTGCTCGTCGCTGGAGGCGCCTGGAGCGGCATGTTGCTGCGTCATCACGGCGTCCGCTTCTTGCAGGCCTCGGTGAAATCGACGTGCTTCTACACGGAACCCGCCGCAGCGGTGACCGAAGGCGGAATTTCAATGCAGAACGTCGCGCTGCGCCGCCGCCTCGACGGCGGCTACACGGTGGGCTTGAGTGGTCAAGGTCAGTTGCAGATCGCGCCCTGGGGCTTGATGCAGGCGAAGGCCTTCTGGCCGACCTTCCGGGCGCGCCGCAAGGGGCTCACCTTCGCGATCGGACGTCAGTTTTTCGAAGGACCGGAAGCGTTTTCGCGCTGGCGGGCCGACAGTGTCTCGCCCTTCGAACGCGTCCGCGTGCTGAATCCGGCGCCCGACCGGCGCCTGATCGACAAGGGGCTCGAAAGACTGCGCAACATCTATCCGCAGCTTGCCGGCCTCAAGGTCGCGCAGGCCTGGGGTGGCATGGTAGATTCGACCCCGGACGCGATCCCGGTTATTGCTCCGGTCAAGGCGCAGCCGGGCCTTTTCATCGCCTCCGGTTTCAGCGGTCACGGCTTCGGCATCGGTCCGGCGGCCGGGCGCCTCGCGGCCGACCTCATCCGGGATGACGCGCCCTGCGTCGATCCGACACCATATCGCTACGAACGCATGATCGACGGCACCGATTTCGGCAACCCGGGTATGCTTTGAGGACCACAATAATGCAGGCAATGGAAATCCTTGAAGCGCTCGTTGGCTTCCCCTCCGTTGTCGGCACGCCCAATGCCGGGATCGTAGCCTGGATCCGCGACTATTTGCAAAACCACGGCATCGACGTCACGATCCTTCCCGGCCCGGAGGGTGACCGATCGAACCTCTTCGCCACCATCGGACCGAGGGACGTGCCGGGCTACATCCTTTCGGGCCATATGGACGTGGTCCCGGCTGCCGAGAGCGGCTGGACGAGCGACCCCTTCCGGCTGCGCGCCGAAGCGGGCCGCCTATATGGTCGCGGCGCAACCGACATGAAGGGTTTCCTTGCCGCCTGTCTTGCTGCCGCTCCGGGCCTCGCGCAGGCGCCGCTCCGGCGTCCGATCCACTTCGCTTTCTCCTACGACGAAGAGGCGGGCTGCCGAGGGGTACCGCATATGATCGCGCGCCTGCCTGAGCTCTGTAAAACCCCGCTCGGCGCCGTCATCGGCGAGCCGAGCGGCATGCGCGCGATCCGTGCGCACAAGGGCAAGGCTGCCGCCCGGCTGACGGTCAACGGTCGTTCCGGTCATTCCTCTCGGCCGGACCAGGGGTTGAATGCCATTCACGCCATCGCCGGCGTGCTCGCCCAAACGGTGACGGAAGCCGACCGGCTGGCACGAGGCCCGTTCGAGCACGTTTTCGAGCCACCCTATTCCTCTCTCCAGATTGGCACGCTGAGGGGCGGACAGGCGGTCAACATTATTCCGGATTCGTGCGAAGCCGAGTTCGAGGCGCGCGCAATTTCCGGCGTTGATCCCGTCGGGCTGCTCGCACCCGTCCGTGCCGCGGCCGAAGCGCTGACGGAACACGGCTTCAAGGTTGAATGGCAGGAACTCAGTGCCTATCCGGCGCTTTCGCTTGACGCCGATGCGCCGCTTGCAACGCTATTTGCGGACCTGACCGGGTGCGCGCCGCTCGCCGCCGTCAGCTATGGTACGGAAGCCGGGCTTTTCCAGCGGGCGGGCATCGATGCGATCATTTGCGGGCCTGGCGACATCGGTCGTGCCCACAAGCCGGACGAATTCATCTGCGCAGACGAACTCTTCGCCTGCCAGGCGGTGATCGAGGCGCTCGGCGCCCGCTGCAGCGCCTGACCATCACGAAGGAACTACGATGACCTTCCTCTTTAACTCCGACGCCAAGCGCGGCGCAATTTTCGCCGAAGCGTTTGCGCACGAACTGCCCGACATTCCCTTTTCACTGGACCCGCAGACAGTCGATCCGGACGCGGTGCGCTACCTGATCACCTGGACGGTGCCGGAAAATCTCGCGCGCTATCGCAATCTCGAGGTACTCTTTTCCATCGGCGCCGGCGTCGACCAATTCCGCATCGATGCCGTCCCGGCGCATGTGAAGGTGGTACGCATGGTCGAGGACGGCATCGTCCGGATGATGCAGGAATACGTGGCGCTCGCCGTGCTCGCGCTGCATCGCAACCTACCAGCCTATTTCGAGCAACAGAGACGAAAATTCTGGCAGGCGATTGCTCCGGTTCAGGCTCAAGAACGCCGTGTCGGCGTGCTTGGCCTCGGCATGCTCGGCACCGCAGTGCTCGAACGTCTGAGGCCGTTCGGTTTCCCGATGTCCGGCTGGAGCCGCAGCCCGCGCGAAATCGACGGAATCAGGTGCCTGAGCGACCGGGACGGCCTCGATACACTGCTGCGCTCCACCGACATTCTTGTCTGCCTGCTGCCGCTGACGGACGAAACGCGCGGCTTTCTCAGCACAAAGCTCTTTGCGCTGCTCCCGGCCGGTGCCACGCTCGTCCATGTCGGCCGCGGCCCGCAGCTCGACCATCAGGCACTGCTCAACGCCCTCGACAGTGGGCATCTCGCAGGCGCCGTGATCGACGTCACCGATCCAGAGCCGCTCCCCGCAGACCATCCCTTCTGGATCCATCCGAAAATCCTGCTGACGCCGCATATCGCCAGCGTCACCCAACCCGAAACCGCCGCGATGGCGGTGATCGAAAACATCAAGCGCATCCAAGCCGGCCTCGACCCCATCGGGCTGGTCGATCGCCACCGCGGCTACTAAATTATCAACCCACAGGAAAGAAAAGCCATGTCCCTGTTGAAGACTATCGAAACCAACCCGACCTTTGCGCCGCGCGAGTCCGACCCTCTTCCCGAACGGCTGATCTCCGGCAATCCCTCCTTCAAGACCTGGGCTCAGGACGTCGCCCGCGGAGAGATGGTCCATACCGGTGTCTGGGAAGCGACCCCCGGTGAGACTCGCTCGATCAAGGGCGAAACCTTCGAATTCTGCCATATCCTTTCAGGCGTCGTCGAGCTCACCCAGGAAGGCGGCGAGCCGGTCATCTATAAGACCGGCGACAGTTTCGTCATGAAGCCAGGCTTTGTCGGGGTCTGGAAGACGATCGAGACCGTGCGCAAGATTTATGTGACCGTGATGTGACGCCGATGCCGCGCGACCCGATTGTCTTCGAGTCTTCCCGGTACGGCTACATCCTCAGCACGGATCGCGCCCGCCTCGATCCGGCAACGGTCCACCGCTTCCTGGCAGCCGATTCCTACTGGGCGCGCGGCATGACACTGGACCAGTTGCAGCGAGCGCTAGAACATTCGCTGCCGATTGGCGTCTACGCCGAAGACGGCACCCTCGCCGCCTTCGGCCGCGTCGTCACCGACTATGCCGTCTTCGCCTATCTGCGCGATGTCTTCACGCTGCCGACCCACCGTGGCAGAGGGCTCGCCTGCTGGCTCGCCAAAGAGATCCGCAACCATCCGGAGCTCGCCGGCGTCACCAGTTGGGTGCTGGCGACCCGTGACGCGCACGCCGTCTACGAGAAGGCCGGCTACCGTCCGGCTCCGCATCCCGAATATTATATGACCGTTCCGAAGCCGGACGAGGCAGAGCCGCGCGAGCCATAACCGCAGGTTATGGATTCCTTTCATGTCTTTCGTGGTCTCAACGGCTGCCTGCGCGCATCCTGTCATTGATCACACAAGGAGGTGCGCCATGACCTATCGCATTGGCGTCGACGTCGGCGGGTCCTTTACGGACTTCGCCGTGTTCGACACGGGCACGGGAAAACTCGCCACACTGAAGGTCTTCTCGCGGCCGGATGCGCCTGGCGAGGAGATTCTCTCTGCTCTCGACATCCTCTCCGAGCGCGACGGAATTGAGCCGAGCGAGGTTTCGTATTTCACGCATGGAACGACCGTCGGCGTAAATACTGTCATTGAGCGCAACGGCCATGAAATCGCTCTTTTCACCACCAAAAATTTCGAAGACGTGCTGCAGGTCGCGCGTCTCAAGATCCCCGAGATACACAACCTCTATTCCGTGCGGCCGGAACCGTTGGTCAGCCGCGACCGGGTTTTCGGTATCGATGAGCGCATCCTGGCGACCGGCGAGGTTCTGAAGACGCCTGATGAGACGGACGTTGCGTGCGCCGTCCAGGCGGCGATCGAAGCCGGTTGCAAGGGGATCGTGCTCGCCTTTCTGCATTCCTACCGCAATCCCGCCAACGAGGATGCCGTCACGTCGATCATCGAGCGGCTTTCACCGGGGCTGCCGGTCATATCCTCGGCTGCCACCTGGCCGATCATGCGCGAGTACGAACGCACCATCACGGCCGTGATCAGCGGCTACGTTCAGCCGCGTGTCGCCAATTATCTCGACCGCTTCGAAAAGGTCCTGCGCGAGCGCGGCGTCACCTGCCCGCTGTTGATTACCAAGACCAATGGCGGCGTCATGGGTATCGACCAGGCTCGTTCAGAAAGCGTCCAGATGATCCTGTCGGGCACCGCCTCGGGCGTCATCGGTGCCGGCTATCTCGCCAAGGCGAGCGGCTTCGACCGCATCATGAGCCTCGATATCGGCGGCACCAGCGCCGACGTCGCCGTCATTATCGATGGCGAGGCCCAATACGGCACAGGCGAATTGATTGGCGATTTCCAGATCCACGTACCGTCGGTATCGGTAACCTCCGTCGGTCAGGGAGGCGGTTCAGTCGCCTGGATTGATCGGCTTGGACTTCTCCATGTCGGGCCCGAGAGTGCCGGCTCTACTCCCGGTCCCGCGTGCTACGGGCGCGGCGGTACGAGGCCGACGATCACTGACGCAATGGCGGCCGCCAATCTCATCGGCCATATGCCGCTCGGCTATGGCGCCGTGAATGTCGATCACGCCGCATCGCAAGCGGCTCTTGCCCCGCTTGCCGAAAGGCTCGGCACCAGCGTCGAGGAACTTGCCGGAAATATCGTCGATATCTCGGTGTCCGGCATGTATGCGGAGGTGAGCGCGCTCGTCTCGCGGTTTGCCATCGACCCGCGCGAGTTCCACCTTTTTGCCTTCGGCGGTGCCGGCGCGATGCTCGCCTGCTTTCTCGCCAAGGAGCTCGACATGCGGGGCGTCGTGGTGCCGCCGACCGCTGGTGTCGTTTCTGCCTATGGCGGGATCGTCGCCGATCTCAAGAATGACTTCATCCGCACCGTCTATCGCGAGGTGACGGCCGAGGCGCTCGCGGAACTTTGTGCAACATTCGAGGCGCTCGAAGTGGAGGCGCGCGCCTGGCTCGAGACGCAGGGCTACAGCGGCCGCGGCAGCATTCGTCTCTCCGCGGACATGCGTTACCTCGGTCAATCCTTCGAGATCGAAACGCCGATCCAGCCTGCGTGGCTCCGCCAGGGCGATGCCGCTGCGATAAGGGCCGCCTTCCACCAGGAGCACGATCGTCTCTACGGCCACCGTGACGAGAACGCCGACGTCCAGATGGTCAGCCTGCGTCTCGTCATTGCGGGCGCCACGCAGAAGCCGCCGCTCAATCCCATTGCCGTCGCGCAGGCTCCCGCCGAGCCGCGCTTTCACGTCGAGGGCTGGTTTTCGGGCCGCAGTTGGATGACCGGCGTCTATCATCGCGCCGACCTAGCCGCAGGACATCGCTTCCGCGGCCCGGCGATCGTCGCCCAGGACGACACGACCACCGTCGTGCCGCCTGCCTTCGAGGTCCTCGTAGACCGCTTCGGCAATCTCGTTATAACCAAGACGGAGCTCTGATCATGGCCATCGACCGCCGCAATCTGAAGGTGCTCGCAAACTTCTGCTCGGCCGCCGCCGACGCGATGGCCTTCACGCTGATGCGCACCGCCCATTCCGCCTTCGTCAAGGAGACGGAAGACTTCTCCTGCCAGATCGTCACGCGCGAGGGGCTCGCCTTCGCCAATCCGCGCCAGTTCGGTGCGCCCTGGTACAGCGGCATCGACTATGGCCCGCTGCTCGAGGCCTTCAAGGACTATGAGGAGGGCGACATCTGCATCACCAACGATCCCTATTCAGGCTTTGTTGCCACCCATTCGCCCGACATTCACATCTGGAAACCGGTTTTCTTCGAGGGAGAGATCGCCTGCTTCGTCGTCGGCCACATCCATAACACCGATGTTGGCGGCGCCGTTCCGGCCTCGCTCTCGCGGTCCTTGAGCGAGGTCGAGCAGGAGGGGCTGCGCATCCCCCCAACGAAGCTTGTCTCGAAGGGCGAAATGAACCGCTTCGTCCTCGACGTGATCCGCGCCAACGTCCGCCTGCCCGAACAAAATCTAGGCGATCTCCATGCGCAGATCGCTTCTGTCAATGTCGGCGAGCGCAAGATCCGGGAGGTCATAGGCCGCTTCGGTTACCGTACCTTCCTCGAGGGTGTCGCGCAGATCCTCGACTATGCCGAGGCGCAAACGCGCAGTATCCTCGCGCGCGTGCCAGACGGCGATTATTTCTTCGCCGATTATGCTGACGAGGATTCCGTCGGCGGCAAGCCCTGCAGGATCGCGCTCACCCTCAAGATCCGCGGCGATGAGGTCGTGCTCGACTATACCGGCTCCGACCCACAACTCGGCTCCTCGCTCAACATGCCGACCGGCGGACGCGACCGCCATCCGCTGGTCATGGTCGGGTTGACCTATGTGCTTTACACGCTGGACACCAGCCTGCTCCTCAACGCCGGCACACTGAGGCCCGCACGTGCGATCCTGCCCGAGGGCTCGGTCGTCAACTGCAGCCGGCCCGCAGCCGTCGGCATGCGCTCGCTCACATGCGCCATGACCCAGATCGTCACCGTTGGCGCCTTCGTCCAGGCGCTGCCCAACCTGATGCCCGCCGCCTCGCCGGGCGGCAACGCCATCATGAACATCAAGACGACAAGTCGGGCCGGGCGCTCGATCATGGCCTCGATCGGGCCGGTCGGCGGAGGCGGCGGAGGCACGCCTGTCGGTGACGGCAGCGATGGTGCAGGTGGCGCCACGGGGTTTCTACGCAATACGCCGATCGAGATCAGCGAGGCAGAGGTGCCGATCCGCTTCCTGCGCTACGGCCTGGAGCGCGATACGGGCGCGCCCGGGCGGCATCGCGGCGGTCTATCGGCCATCATGGAGTTTGAGATCTCGGCGCCGGAAACCATCGTCACCGCCCGCAACCGCAATCGCTCGATCATGCCGGCCTGGGGCGTGAACGGGGCATATGCCGGCAGCATTTCCCGGTTCCTTCGCAATCCGGGTCGGTCCGACGAGGTCTCGCTCGGCAATACTGATGTCGTCCATTGCGGTCCCGGCGACGTGATCCGCGTCGTCGGTCCCGGCGCCGGTGGCTATGGCGATCCCCTGTCGCGGCCGGCGGGTGCAGTTCTGCAAGACGTGCGCCGCGGCGCCGTCAGCGTTGCAAGCGCCGAGCGGGATTACGGGCTCGTCATTCGCGCCGGCAGCATCGACGAGGAAGCGACCGCGGAAATCCGTTCAGGCCGCAGGCCCGCAGTGCGAGAGGTCATCACCCATGGCCTCGAACGGCGCGCCTTCGAAGCGATCTGGAACCGCGAGCGCTACGACCTCCTGACCGCCTTCCTCGCCTCTCAGCCAGTCGGCTGGCGCTATTTCCTGAAGCATCGGATCTTCGAGGCGGTCGAGAAGGTCGCGGGCGATCGCCCTCCTGTTGCGGACGAAATGCGGATGCTGTTTGAAACAATACGAATCCGCTACCTCTTACCTGAGGAAGAAACCGCCGGAGGCGCCGTGCCATGAACATCCGCCAGCTCGAAGTCTTCCGGGCGATCATGCGCGACGGCACCATCACTGCGGCCGCCAATTCGCTCGGCATTTCGCAGCCGGCAGTCAGCAAGCTGCTCGCCTATCTCGAAGATCAGCTTGGCTATCCCCTTTTCGAAAGGATCGGCGGCCGGCTCGCGCCGACGACCGAGGCGCATATCCTTTATGGCGATGCCGACCACGTCTTTCGGCAACTGGAGGCGCTTTCATCCCTTGCCCGCGATGTCGGCGCCAGCAAGATCGGGCTCATCCGCATCGGTGCGAGCCTGCCGCTCGCCTATTCGGTCCTGCCGGTGACACTCGCCGCTTTCGGCAACCACCATCCCGAGGTGAAAATCCATCTTCATACGCTGCCGAAGCGCGAGATCGCCGAGGCGTTATCGCTCGGTGACGTTGACGTCGGCGTCACACTGTCACCGATCCTGGCCCCGACCATGCGGGTGGAGAAGCTGTTTTCTGCAAAGGTTGTGGCGGTCCTGCCCGCGACCGATCCACTTGCTGCCGAAGCGACGCTTACACCGTCCATGCTCGCCGGCCGCCGGCTCATCTCTTATGGCTCGCATGCGGAATTCGGCGCGGCTCTCGATGAAGCATTCGCATCGGAGGGACAGAGGCGCGACGTCTCGATCCAGATCGCGTCCTCGGTCGGCGCCCTGCCGCTGGTCCGTCAGGGACTTGGCATCGCGCTTGTCGACGAACTTGCGCTATGGAGCCCAATCGAGGGGATTGTCTCCCGCCCTTTTCGTCCGACGGTCCCGACGCCCGTGTCGCTCACGATCAACCAGGCCCGGCCGCAGTCACGGTTCGTAGCATCGTTTTCCGATTGCCTCAGGCAAGCTTTTGCCGGCGCTTCGCAATCTAGCATCGGCGCCACCGCCGAAGATTCGACTGCGGCGTCACGCAAAACGTAATTTTCCGCCGTCCCGGCATCGCCAGTCGATGCATGCTGCTTCTGTTATCGCCCTATCCTCGCCTTTAAGCCACCCAGAGGACGCGCAATGACACTAAGCTTTGATCCGGACAAACTTCCCTTGCCGGTCGGACACTTCATCGGCGACCGGCTGGTAGCGGCCGAAGGCGTCATCGACATGCATCGCCCATCCGATGCCAAGGCCTATGGCGGCTGCCCGGTCGCTGACGAGAACCTGGTTGATCGCGCTGTCCAATCCGCCAAACAGACCTTGAAGGTGAGCAACTGGGGCGGCGTACGCCCGCGCGAGCGTACTGTCGCGCTGCAGCGTTGGGCGGACCTCATCGAGAGCGAGGCCGAAACGCTTGCGAAACTCGAAGCGCTTTCCTCAACACGCCCCGTCGGCCAGCTTGTCTCCGGCGACATTGCCGTCACCGCAGAGCAGATCCGTTTCTTCGCCGAATTCGCCGATAAGGAGGGAAGCGATCTCGTGCCGACGGACGATAGCAATCTCGGCATGATCATGGCGGAACCTTACGGCGTCGTCGGTGCCATCACGCCCTGGAATTTTCCTGTTTCCATGGCTGGCTGGAAGCTTGGTCCGGCACTTGCGGCCGGCAATGCGGTGGTTCTAAAGCCGTCCGAAATGACGCCGTTTTCGACCATTTATCTCGCCGAACTGGCAATCCGGGCCGGCCTGCCGGCAGGTCTCATCAACATCGTCCTTGGCGACGGCCAGGTCACGGGCAATGCCATTACCGGCCACCCGGAGATCGCCAAGATTAGCTTCACCGGCTCGACCGCAGCCGGTTCTGCCATCATGGCCAATATCGCCCGCACGGGCGTCAAGCCGATGACACTGGAACTCGGTGGAAAGAGCCCGCAACTGGTGTTCGCAGATGCTGATCTCGACAAGGCCGCCTTGGTAATTTCCCAAGGCATACTTTCCAATGCCGGGCAGGCCTGTGTCGCCGGCTCCCGGCTGATCGTCGAGGAATCCATTGCTGCACCTCTCGCCGAAGCGATCGTCGCGCGTATGAAGATGGTGAAGGCGGCGCCGACCTGGGACGAGACGAGCCAATATTCGCCGATCATATCCAAGCGCCAGTTGGACCGCATCCATAGCATTGTCGAGTCAGCTGTTTCGGCGGGGGGCGAATGCTTGTTGGGCGGCGCACCGATGGATGCGCCGGGCTATTTTTACCAGCCGACATTGATCGCCGTTCGCGACGCGTTCTCACCAGCAGTCAGCGAAGAAATCTTCGGACCCGTCCTCACCCTACAGACCTTTGCCGACGAGGAGGAGGCGTTGACGCTGGCCGATCACCCAACCTATGGACTTGCGGCCGGACTCTTCACTCGCGATCTTTCCCGAGCGATCCGGGTCACCCGCCGCCTGCAGGCGGGCACTATCTGGGTTAACCGTTTCAGTCGCTCACGCGACCACATACTGCCGACCGGCGGCTACAAGCAATCCGGCATCGGCAAAGATCTCGGCCGCGAAGCCTATCTTGCCAACCGCAAGAGCAAAAGCGTGCTCATCAGCCTGTAAGGACCTGCGATGAAAACCTACAAGATCGCCCTTCTGCCCGGAGACGGAATCGGCCGCGACGTGACGGAAGCAGCCTGGGCCGTGCTCGAAAAGACGGCGCGCCCGAACGGATTTTCTCTTGATGCAACCAGCTATCCCTGGTCCTGCGACTTCTATCTGGAGAACGGCAGCATGATGCCCGCCGACGGCATCGAAACGCTCAGATCCTTCGATGCCATCCTGCTCGGCGCGGTCGGCTGGCCGGCGAAAGTGCCGGATTCGGTCTCGCTACACGGGCTTCTCCTGCCCATCCGCAAGGCCTTCGTGCAATATGCCAATATCCGCCCGCACCGGCTGCTGCCCGGTGTGCAGGGGCCATTAAGGGCCGACGGATTCGACATCCTCTGCATTCGTGAAAATACCGAGGGCGAATATTCCGGCGCCGGTGGCCGCGTCCATCAGGGCGCTGACAATGAAGTGGCGGTCGAGACCTCGATCTTCACCCGCAAGGGCGTAGAGCGCATCCTTCGCTTCGGCTTCGAACAGGCGCGCGCACGTCGCGGCAAGCTCGCTTCTGTCACCAAGTCCAATGCGCAGAAATATTCAATGGTGTTCTGGGACGAGATCACCCAGAGGCTTTCCGCCGAATATCCCGATGTCGAGGTGACCAGCTATCATATCGACGCCATGGCCGCCCGCATGGTCATGGCGCCGGAAAGCCTCGACGTCGTGGTCGCCTCCAACCTGTTCGGCGATATCCTCACCGACCTTGGCGCCGCCATCCATGGCGGACTCGGCTTTGCAGCCTCCGCCAATATCAATCCGGACCGCTCGGCGCCCTCCATGTTCGAACCCGTCCACGGCTCGGCGCCAGACATTGCCCATCTCGGCATCGCCAATCCGATCGCCGCCATCTGGTCAGGCGCGATGATGCTGGAGCATCTCGGAGAAACGGCTGCCGCCGGAAAGGTGATGGCCGCAATCGGGACGACGACGGCACGCGGCATCGGCGCAGTTCCTGGCAAGGACAAGACCGACGCGATCACGGCATCGGTGCTTTCGGCACTCAACTAAAGCAATTCCAGCAAAAGTACGCAGCGGCTTTGCGATCGGAATTGTAGAAACGGAATGCTCTGATGAAAGAGGATGGAATGAACGGATTGAGAGATAGCAGCCTGCTTCGCCAAAAAGGGCTGATCGACGGTGAATGGCGCGGGGCGGCAGCCGGGTGCACGATCGAGGTGATCGACCCGGCGACGCAGCATGTGCTGGGCACGGTGCCCGACATGGACGGAGCCGATACGAGGGCGGCAATCACCGCGGCGGAAAAGGCCTTTGGTCCGTGGCGCGCAAAGACCAATGCCGAGCGTGCCGCGTTGCTGGAGGCCTGGCACGATCTGATGCTCGAAAATATCGAGGATCTGGCGCTGATCCTCACCCGGGAGCAGGGCAAGCCGCTCACGGAGGCGCGCGGCGAAATCCGCTACGGCGCCTCATTCATCAAATGGTTCTCCGAGGAGGCGCGCCGCATCGGCGGAACGACCATTCCCTCCCCGACGGCCGACCGACGGATCGTCGTTCTGAAGGAGCCTGTCGGCGTGTCGGCGATCATCACGCCGTGGAATTTTCCCAATGCGATGATCACTCGCAAGGCGGGGCCGGCGCTCGCCGCAGGCTGCACGGTCGTCGTCAAGCCATCGGACCTGACCCCCTATTCGGCACTGGCCCTCGGCGTCCTGGCTGAGCGCGCCGGCATCCCCAAGGGCGTGATCAATATCGTCACAGGCATGCCGGCCGCCATCGGCGACGAACTGATGGCGAACCAGACCGTCCGCAAGATCTCTTTCACCGGCTCGACCCGCGTCGGCTCGCTGCTGATGCGCGGCGCAGCCGACAGCGTCAAGCGGCTCAGCCTCGAACTCGGCGGCAATGCGCCCTTCATCGTCTTTGACGATGCCGATCTCGATCTTGCCGTGGAAGGCGCAATCGCATCGAAATTCCGCAATGGCGGGCAGACCTGTGTCTGCGCCAACCGCCTTCTCGTCCAGTCGGGTGTCTACGAGGCCTTTGCCGCCAAACTTTGCGCACGCGTATCGGCCATGAAGGTTGGGGCCGGCACGGATGCCGACACGGATATCGGGCCGATGATCAACAAGGCGGCGATCGAGAAGATCAATCGTCACGTGGACGATGCGGTAAAAAAGGGAGCAAAGATCCTCACCACCGCGGGCTCCATGCCGGCAGGCGATCAATATGCGGCACCTATGGTGCTTGGCGGTGCGACGACAGACATGCAGCTTGCCAGCGAAGAGACCTTCGGACCTGTTGCCCCGCTTTTCCGTTTTGACAGCGAGGAAGAGGCAATCGTCATTGCCAACGCCACGCCTTTCGGCCTTGCGGCCTATTTCTACACAGAGAGCCTGAAACGCTCCTGGCGTGTCGGCGAAGCACTCGAATTCGGCATGATCGGCCTGAATACAGGGGCCATTTCGACCGAGGTCGCTCCCTTCGGCGGCGTCAAACAGTCCGGCCTTGGCCGGGAGGGGGCGCAATGCGGCATCGAGGAATATCTCGAAATGAAAAGCTTTCACATCGGCGGGCTCGCCTGACCAACCGGTGAGAGCGAATGGAGACGGGCGCCGGTGAACTCAACCTGGCGCCCTGTCTCATTGGCGCAATTTGAGTCAGTTGTGGATTCAGCCGATTCGGTTGCTCCGGAACGGGCTGGAGCGTAGTGTTGCGGCCGCTATTGGAGCGGCAAAATGGACGATCTGGTCGAGAGGCTGAAGGCGAGCGTGGCGGAGCAACTTGATCCGGCGCAATGCCTGGGCTTTTCCGAACCGCTGCGGCGCTTGGCTCGTGCTCGGCTCGGTGACATTGCCATCGAACGCCGGCCCCAGATGGTGCTCGAGAACCGCAAGTGTTCCTATTGCGGCCATACCGATGTCGTGAAGCACGGCCGCGACGGCGGCCGCCAGCGCTTTCGATGCCGCAGCAGCTTCACTGAGGATGATGAAGTCCTCGGCTGCGAGCTGTTCGACACGCTCATCCATACCTATCTGCCGAACCCACCACATACGCCGGAAATGCTATGAGCGGACCACTGTTCCACAAGATCGATTGCGTGATGCTCAAGGTGGCGGACCTGGACGCCGCTCTGGGGTTCTACTCTGAAGCCCTTGGGCATCCGCTTCTCTGGCGTTCGCCAGAGGCAGCTGGGTTGGGAATGCCAGGAACGGACGCGGAGCTTGTCCTGCATACCGATCTGGGTCCCGAGGTGGACCTGCTTGTGGAGAGTGTCGACGCCGCGCTGGAGCGCTTCGTCGAAGCTGGCGGCACGATCATCAAGAAGCCGTTCGACATCCCGATCGGCCGTTGCGCCGTCGTTCGTGATCCGTTTGGCAATGCCCTGGTGATGCTTGACCAAACCAAAGGCACCTTCGTCACCGATGCGACCGGCCTGGTGCTGCGCGTCGAGTAAGTCCGAGCGACGGAAGGTCGGCGGATGCTACGAAAACTGCGTGGATTCCTATAAATCCGCAGCTAACTTGGATTGCACCTTCTCGTTTCTCGCTGACCTTTGCTATTGAAACCGGTCCAGCGTCTTGTAGTACAGGCCGACCAACGGCAGGAACCAGGGTTTGCCGAAGTGGCCAGGAACGGCCGGCCAGTCGAGGCCCTTGATCGGGTTGCGATCAGCCTTGCCGAGGATGGCGTCGGCCATGATCATGCCGAGATGCGTGGACAGCTGTGCCCCGTGGCCGGAATAGCCCATGGCGTACCAGACACCATTGACGTAACCGGCACGCGGATAACGGTCCTTGGTCATATCGACGAGCCCGCCCCAGCAATAGTCGATCTCAACGCCCGAAAGTTGCGGAAAAATCTGAAGCAGGTTCGCCCGGAGGATTTCTCCGCTCTTTGCATCCGAATTCTGGTCGGATGTCGCCGAAAACCGCGCGCGGCCGCCGAAGATCAGCCGTTTATCGGGCGCCAGCCGGAAATAGTTGCCGATATTCATCGACGTCACGCAGGTCCGGTTTCCAGGCATCGTCGCTGCAATTTCGGCATCAGTCAGCGGGCGCGTGGCGATAATGAAGCTGCCGACCGAAACGATCCTGCGGCGGAAGTAGCCAAAGATCGGAGGCGTGTAAGCACCTGTCGCCACGAGAACATGATCGGCCGTCACTGTCCCCCGAGGCGTCGTCAGGCTGTGCCGTCCGTTACCCTGCCGATGTTCGGTCACCGCTGCCTTTTCGAAGGTGATCGCGCCATGGCGAGCGGCTGCATCGGCAAGCCCCACGACATAGCGTCCCATATGCATCATCGCGCTCTTTTTCGACAGCATGGCGCCATGAAAAGGCGAGCCGATTTCACCCTTGAGATCAGCCGCAGTCAGAAGTGCCGTGTCCGGATCGACCTCGGCGTGGACAGCCTCGAAATTGCGGGCAATGGCATCGAAATGCTGCGGCTTGGACGCGAGCTTCAGTTTTCCCGCCCGACGGAAATCGCAGTCGATCCCCTCCTCGGCGACAATCGCTTCGATCGTGTCGATGGAATCGTCGAACGCCTTATAGAGGGCGACGGCCCGCTCCACGCCGAGTGCAGCCTTGGCGGACAGGAAACTGTGAGCAAGGCCGTTGTTTAGGTGTCCGCCATTGCGTCCCGATGCCCCCCAGCCAATCCGTTCCGCCTCCAGCACCGCGACCTTGGCGCCCGCTTTCGCAAGGTGGCGCGCCGCGGCAAGCCCGGTGAAGCCGGCGCCGATGACGGCGACGTCATAATGTCCCTCGACAGGGCCTTGCACGGCGCCTTGAAAGGTGGGCGCCGTGTCGTGCCAGTAGGATTTGAATTTCATCGCCATGTCCCCGTCAGAGCCCGACGACGCCAGGCAGGCCCGAGATATCCGGGATTTCGACATAGCCGTAATAGGGGTTGGCTGGCTCGTGGCCGCGATTGACCCAAACCTTGTTCCTGATACCGAGATCGTGCGCCGACATCAGATCGTAGCGGAATGAGGACGAGCAGTGAAGAATGTCCTCAGGCCCGCAGCCCAGCATATCAAGCATGTATTCGAAGCCCTTGAAGCGTGGCTTGTAGGATTGCGCCTGCTCGGCGGTATAAACGGCATGAAATGGTGCGCCGAGCTTTTCCACATTCGACATGATCTGTGAATTCATCGCGTTGGAAAGGATGACCAGCGGAATTTCCTTGGCAACCCTGGCAAGACCTTCCGTTACATCCGGATGCGGCCCCCAGGTCGGCACGCGCTCGTAGACCATCTGCGCGGCTGCCTCGTGGAATTTTATGCCGTTGCGCTTGCAGGTCCGCTCAAGCGAATTGTGAACCACCTCGCTGTACGGTTTCCAATCGCCGAGGATCTCGTCGAGACGGTAGGCGGCAAAGTTCTTGATGAACTCAGCCATGCGCGGCTCGTCGAGCTCTTCGCCGTAAAGATCGCGCGCCGCTTCCGCCATCTGGAAGTTGGTCAGCGTGCCATAGCAGTCGAAGGTGATGTATTTCGGACGGAAGTGAGTCATGACCTGATCCTAAACTGTGGCGGTTTCATCTGTAGCCATCATAGGCCGGGGTTGATCCTGCAGCTCGACTGAAATCCGAACGATCAAAGCAGATTCTTTCGTATCCAAAGCCGGCTTTGGCAGAAGGTTGTGCGCCTTGGGTGCGGTTTGCGCTCCCTTCCGGGACAACGCATCTCTCGCGCGTGTCCCAGCCAGCATAAGATGCGGCGGCATGCGGGTGCAAAGCCATAAGATACCGTCCGGGCAGCGTCCTTCAGACGATCTTCCGGCCGACACTGCCTCACACTTGCGAGCAGAAACGAAGGACATTCCAATGCAAACAAGTCAGGTCGACCTTGTGACTTTCGGGCCCGAACACCTTGGGGCCGCCATCAACCTCTCTCGGCAGGCAGGCTGGCCGCACCGGCCGGAAGACTGGGCCATGGTGCTTTCATTGAGCAGCGGCGTCGTGGCCCTCGAGGATAAAGGCCGCGTCGTCGGGACCGTGCTTGTGACCCCTTATGGCGACAATTGTGCAACGATCAACATGGTCATAGTCGATGAAGCCATGCGCGGCCGCGGTCTTGGCCGAAAGCTGATGGATTGCGCCATGACGATCGCGGGGAACAGGCCACTTCGTCTGGTCGCGACGAGCGATGGCCTGCCGCTTTATGAGAAGCTCGGCTTCCGGGAAACCGGTTCGGTGCTGCAGTATCAGGGCAGTGTGCCTGCAATCGACCGTCCAGATGGCGTAGTGCCTGCCAAACAAGATGATCTCGCTGACATCGTGGCGCTCGACCGCGCAGCCTTCGGCGCCGAGCGCCGCAGCCTCCTCGAATTTATCGCAAAGGTCGGGCAGTTCGCTGTGATACGCCAAGCTGGTGAAGTTCGGGGGTTTGCTGCCCTTCGCACCTTCGGCCGCGGCGAAGTGATCGGGCCTGTCGCCGCCGCACATGCCAGCGATGCCCGTGCCCTGATTTCCTTTTTCATTGCCAGCCGTCCAGGCGCTTTCCTGCGCATCGACACGACGGCTGATGCTGGTCTTGCGCCCTGGCTTGCCGAACGCGGCTTTGCCCATGCCGGCGGCGGCATCGCCATGGCCAAGCCGCAGATCCACCACCTCGCAGATCGTGCTGCCGCCACTTTTGCCCTCGCCAACCAAGCCCTAGGCTGACCTGGAGACCGTCATGTTTAGCAATTCCCTGATCGAACTCGACCGCGCGCACCTCGTTCATCCGGTCGCCTCCTATCGCAGCCACGAAAATCTGGGCGTGCGGGTTCTCGCGTCCGCCTCCGGCGCAACCATCACCGATGCGAGCGGCAAGCAATTGATCGACGGCTTTGCCGGCCTGTGGTGCGTCAATGCGGGCTATGGCCATGACAGCATCGTCGAGGCCGCGGCAAGGCAGATGCGGGAGCTTCCTTACGCGACCGCCTATTTCGGCCTCGGCTCCGAGCCGGCAATCCGGCTCGCTGCCGAACTCGCCGAGCGCGCGCCAGGCGACCTCAACCACGTCTATTTCACGCTCGGTGGTTCGGATGCCGTCGACAGCACGATCCGTTTCATCCGCTACTATTGGAATGCGCGCGGACGGCCCGGGAAAGACCAGTTCATCTCAGTCGAACAGGGCTATCACGGCTCCTCGACAGTTGGAGCCGGCCTGACGGCCCTGCCAGCCTTTCATGCCGGTTTCGGCCTGCCTTTCGACTGGCAGCACAAGATTCCATCCCATTACGCCTATCGAAACCCCGCCGGCCCTGACCCTGAGGCCATCATCGCTGCCTCTGTTGCCGCATTGAAACAGAAGATCGAAGAGTTGGGCGGCGCCGATCGCGTTGCGGCATTCTATGCCGAGCCGATCCAGGGATCGGGCGGCGTGCTCGTGCCACCCAGAGGCTGGATGAAGGCGATGCGCGACCTTTGCCGCGATCTCGATATCCTCTTTGTCGCCGATGAAGTCATCACCGCCTTCGGCCGCACCGGCCCGCTGTTTGCCTGCTCACAGGACGAGATCGTGCCGGACTTCCTGACGGTCGCCAAAGGCCTCACCTCCGGCTACGTGCCGATGGGTGCCCTCTTCATGTCCGAGCATGTCTACCAGACAATCGCCGACGGCGCCGGCACGTCTGCTGTCGGGCATGGCTATACCTATTCGGCCCATCCCGTCAGCGCCGCCGTTGGCCTTGAGGTTCTGCGGCTCTACGAGGGCGGCCTGCTCGAAAACGGCCGGAAGGCAGGAGCGCGCCTGATGGCTGGGCTTGAGAGCCTGAAGGATCATCCCCTCGTCGGCGATGTCCGCGGCCGCGGCATGCTGGCGGCCGTCGAGCTCGTCGTCGACAAAGAGCGCAAGACACCCCTGCCGGCCGACGCCGAGCCGGCACGCCGCATCTTTGACCGTGCCTGGAACAACGGTCTCGTCATCCGCGCCTTCACCCATGGCGTGCTCGGCTACGCCCCGCCGCTCTGCTGCACGGAAGCGGAAATCGACGCAATCGTCGAACGCACGCGGCAGACGCTCGACGAGACGCTCGCGGACACCGATGTCCGGCGTGCCCTTATGGGCTGAGAATGCCGACCGTAAAATGTCGCGGAACCGTCATCTTCGGTATTTTGTGCCGCGCAGCGGCGTAATTTCGGAGACTCTGGTTCGGGACAGCTGCCAAACTCAATTCCAGAAAAAGGCCGGATCCCAGGAGCATGTGCCTTTTCACCAAGAGCGGGAACATCATCCCGCCAGGGAACAGAATATCCTTCTTCACGTAGCCGGCCTTCCCTTGGAAGGCCGAGAACTGGGGATTTGCAAATGCGCAAGAGCCTTCCGGACTTCAAGTATCTGACTTTCGATGTCGTCGGCACGCTGATTGATTTCGAGGGCGGTCTTACGGAGTGTCTCGCCGGCATCGCCGCTGACGCGGGCGTCGCCATCGACGGTGAAGAGGCGCTGAGCCTTTACCGAGCAGCGCGCTACTCCAGGGATGCCGACCTCTTCCCGGATGATCTCGTTCGCGTCTATCTGGCGATCGCGCCAAAGCTCGGCCTGCCGGTCGAGCGGAAATACGGCGAGCGGCTGCGCGATTCCGCAAAACGCTGGAAAGCCTTTAGCGACAGCGCCGAAGCACTGGCACGGCTCGGCAAGGACTACCGCCTGGTGGCCATGACCAATGCACGTCGATGGGCCTTCGATTTCTTCGCCAAGGAACTGGGAAGCCCGTTTTACGCCGCCTTTACCGCCGATGACACTGGCACTGAAAAGCCCGACCCCGCCTTCTTCGAGAAGGTTTTCGACTTCGTAGCCTCTGAAGGAAGTTCAAAGCACGAAATCCTGCATGTTGCCCAAAGCCAGTACCACGATATCGGGATTTCGCGGGAGCTAGGGATCAGTAATTGTTGGATCGAGCGACGCCACGGACAGAAAGGATATGGCGGCACCATTGAGCCGGCCAAATTCACCGAGCCCGACTACCACTTCACCTCCATGGCCGGCCTCGCCAATGCAGTGGCCGCTGCGCGGGGTGAATGAGAATCTTGAACGCGAGACTGAACTCCGCACCAAGACGAAGACCTGCCAATCAAACCACGAAAAGGGGAATGCCATGAACGACAAGATCACAAACTGGACCACATCCGACGACACGATGGTCGAAAATGCGATCCGCCGTGGCGCGACGCGTCGAGAATTGCTTCACATGATGCTGGCCGGCGGTGTGGCGATGTCGGCGGGCGGCCTCATCCTCGGTCGCGCCTCGCGGGCGCTCGCCGCCACGCCGGTTTCCGGCGGCGCGCTGAAGGCGGCGGGATGGTCGTCGTCGACCGCCGATACGCTCGACCCGGCCAAGGCATCGCTTTCGACGGACTATGTCCGTTGCTGCTCCTTTTACAATCGTCTCACTTTCCTCGACCAGGCCGGCGTCCCACAGATGGAGCTTGCGGAAGCAATCGAATCCAAGGATGCAAAGACCTGGACCGTCAAGCTCAGGAGCGGCGTTACTTTCCACGACGGCAAGCCGCTGACGGCAGAGGACGTCATCTTTTCGCTGAAGCGCCACCTCGACCCGGCGGTCGGTTCGAAGGTCGCGAAAATCGCCGCCCAAATGACGAGCTTCAAGGCAGTCGACAAACAGACCGTTGAGATTACCCTCGCCGATGCGAACGCGGACCTGCCGACCATCCTATCGATGCACCACTTCATGATCGTCGCCGACGGGACCACCGATTTCTCGAAGGCAAACGGCACCGGCGCCTTCGTCAAGGAAGCCTTCGAGCCCGGCGTGCGGTCGATCGGGGTCAAGAACAAGAACTACTGGAAGTCGGGGCCGAACGTGGACTCCTTCGAGTATTTTGCCATCAGCGACGACAATGCGCGCGTCAACGCACTGCTTTCGGGTGACATTCATCTTGCCGCCTCGATCAATCCCCGCTCGATGCGCTTGGTCGAGACGCAGGGGGACGCTTTCGTGCTGTCGAAGACGACTTCCGGCAACTACACCAACCTCAACATGCGGCTCGACATGGAGCCTGGCAGCAAGCGAGACTTCATCGAAGGCATGAAGTTTCTCGTCAACCGCGAGCAGATCGTCAAGTCGGCGCTCCGGGGGTTGGCTGAGGTCGGCAACGACCAGCCGGTGTCGCCCGCGAACTTTTATCATAATGCAGACCTAAAGGCGCGGGCATTCGATCCCGAAAAGGCAAAGTTCCATTTCGAAAAGGCCGGCGTTCTGGGTCAGTCCATCCCGGTGATCGCCTCCGACGCAGCGACCTCCTCAATCGACATGGCGATGATCATCCAGGCGGCCGGTGCCGAAATCGGCATGAAGCTTGACGTCCAGCGCGTACCGTCCGACGGTTATTGGGACAATTATTGGCTGAAGGCCCCCGTCCATTTCGGCAACATTAATCCGCGCCCGACACCGGACATCCTGTTCTCGCTGCTCTACGCTTCCGAAGCGCCGTGGAACGAGAGCCAGTACAAGTCCGAGAAGTTCGACAAGATGCTGATCGAGGCGCGCGGTTCGCTCGACCAGGACAGGCGAAAGGCCATCTACAACGACATGCAGGTTATGGTCGCCCAAGAGGCTGGCACGATCATTCCGGCTTATATTTCGAACGTCGATGCCACCACGGCAAAACTCAAAGGCCTGAAAGCGAACCCGCTGGGCGGCCAGATGGGCTATGCCTTTGCCGAATACGTCTGGCTTGAGGCCTGACGAAGCGACTGGCCACGGGGCTCTCCGCACTGGGTAGCCCCGGGCATCTTTGGATGCGGAACACCATCTCGAACGCTGAAAGGGAACGCGTGTGAAAAACCCGGTCCTATCGCTTGTCCTTGGCAGATTGCTCATTGCCGTGGTCACATTGCTGATCGTTTCCTTCGCAGTGTTCTTCGCGACGACACTGCTGCCGGGCGACACGGCAACCATCCTTCTCGGCCAGGCTGCCACACCCGAGGCCGTCGCCGGTCTGCGCACCGCGATGCACCTCGACGAACCGGCGCTCTTCCGTTTCCTGCGCTGGATTGTCGGCCTGTTGCATGGCGATCTCGGCACCTCCTATGCCAACGACATGCCCATTGCCGATCTTATTGCCGGACGTTTCATCAACACCATGAAGCTTGCCGGCGTGACCGCCCTGTTCTCGGTCCCGATCGCACTGACGCTCGGAATCACCGCTGCCATGCTGCGCGGCTCGCTCTATGACCGGATTGTCACCATTTTGACGATCGGCGTAATCTCCGTCCCAGAATTCATGGTCGCGACGTCCGCCGTGCTGATCTTCGCCGTCTACCTGAAATGGCTGCCGGCGCTCTCTTTCGCCAACGAAGTCCACAGCTTGAGCGATCTGCTGAGAGTCTATGCCATGCCGGTGATCACGCTGACCTTCGTCGTCTCGGCGCAGATGATAAGGATGACGCGCGCTGCAGTCATCGAGACGCTCAACACGCCTTACGTTGAGATGGCGCTACTCAAGGGGGCCTCCCGACCGCGCATTGTCTTTCGTCACGCGCTGCCCAATGCGCTCGGGCCGATCGTTAATGCCGTTGCGCTCTCACTTTCATATCTGCTGGGTGGCGTGATCATCGTTGAGACGATTTTCAACTATCCCGGGATTGCCAAGCTCATGGTCGACGCCGTCGCCACCCGCGACCTACCGCTGATCCAAAGCTGCGCGATGATCTTCTGTCTCGGCTACCTAATCCTGATCACGGCTGCCGACATCATCGCCATTCTTTCCAATCCGAGGCTCCGATGACAATGACGACTTCAAGCACGTCGACACCCGCCGGGAAATTTGGAATCCGGTTTGGCTATCGCTTCAACGTCGTGGGCATGATTGGCCTTGCGATCATCCTGTTCTGGGCGCTCGTTGCCATCTTCGCGCCGCTCGTAATCCCCTACTCGGTCGGTGAAATCATTGATGTCGACTATTTCGGCCCGATGAGCCGGGATCTTTGGTTCGGCTCCGACTATCTCGGCCGCGACATGCTCTCGCGAATCCTGATGGGCGCGCGCTATACCGTCGGCATCTCGCTTGCAGCCGTGACGATTGCCTGTTTCAGCGGCGTGGTTCTTGGCATGATCGCCGCCGTCACTGGAGGCTGGATTGATACGATCTTAAGCCGCTTCCTCGACGCGCTGAATTCCATACCAAGCAAGCTCTTCGGGCTTGTGGTCGTTGCGGCCGTCGGCTCCTCGATCCCGGTGCTGATTTTGACGCTGTCGGTCATCTACATTCCTGGATCCTACCGCTTCGCTCGCGCACTTGCCGTCAATATTAACGCGATGGACTTCATCACCGTCGCGCGTATCCGTGGGGAGAGCACCCTCTATCTCATTCGATCCGAAATTCTACCCAACATCGTCGGGCCAGTGCTCGCTGATCTGGGCCTTCGTTTCGTATTCATCGTGTTGCTTTTATCCGGCCTGTCATTCCTCGGCCTCGGTGTTCAGCCGCCCTATGCCGACTGGGGCGCACTTGTCCGCGAGAATATCGGCGGCCTGCCTTTCGGCGCACCGGCCGTCATGTTCCCGTCGATTGCGATCGCCAGCCTCACGATCAGCGTCAATCTGCTGATAGACAACCTCCCGCAGAAGATCCGAGATCGGAGCGAATGATGACCAATCTCGTCGAAATCTGTGACCTGAAGGTCGAAGCAACCACCGATTCCGGACGCCGCATCGAAATCATCAAGGGCGTCAGCCTGACAATCGCTGAAGGCGAAATAGTCGCCCTGATCGGGGAAAGCGGTTCGGGAAAGACCACGATTGCATTGACGTTGATGGGTCACGCGCGCCCAGGCTGTCGTATTTCGGGTGGCACTGTTTCAGTCGCCGGCAAGAACCTAGTCGCGCTCACGGAAAAGCAGCGCGCCAGGATACGCGGCACCGAGGTCGCTTACGTACCACAATCGGCTGCCGCCGCCTTTAATCCTGCCGCCACCATCATGGACCAGGTCATAGAGGTCACCCGCATCCATGGCCTCATGTCGCCGGACGACGCTCGCATCCATGCCGTCGAGCTCTTCCGCGCACTGTCGTTGCCCGAGCCGGAGACGATCGGCAGCCGCTATCCGCATCAGGTTTCCGGCGGGCAGTTGCAGCGCCTAGCAGCCGCCATGGCCCTGATCGGCGACCCGAAGCTCGTCATCTTCGACGAGCCGACGACGGCACTCGACGTGACCACGCAGATCGAGGTGCTGCGCGCCTTCAAGGCCGTCATGAAGAAGGGCGGGATCGCCGGGGTCTATGTCTCGCACGACCTTGCTGTCGTCGCCCAGATCGCCGACCGCATCGTCGTTCTGAAAGGCGGCGAGACGCAGGAGACCGGCACGACCGAGGAAATCCTCAGCGCTGCGAAACATCCCTATACGCGGGAGTTGCTCGCCGCGTTCGAGCCGAAGGCGCGCGGGCCCGTCAATCCTTCCGAGGCTCTGCCCGTTCCGCTTCTAAGGATCGACGACCTTGTCGCCGGTTACGGCCAGCGTCAGAGCGACGGGCTGCCGCTGGTGCGCGCCGTGGAGCACGTGAGCCTCAAGGTGGAGAAGGGTCGTAACCTCGGCATCATCGGCGAATCCGGTTGCGGGAAGTCGACGCTCGCCCGCGCCATAGCCGGCATCTTGCCGGCCGCCGTCGGCAAGATCGTCTTCGATGGCAAGGAACTTGGCCGCAACGCACGCGAGCGCTCGCGCGACCAACTGCGCCAGATGCAAATCGTCTTCCAATATGCTGACACCGCGCTCAATCCCGCAAAGTCCGTCGAGGACATCCTCGACCGACCTCTCGTCTTTTACCATGGCATGGACAGAAAGGCGCGGAGCGCCCGCATCGACCAATTGCTCGATATGGTGCGCCTGCCGCGCAATCTGCGCCACCGGCGCCCGGGAGAGCTTTCCGGCGGTCAAAAGCAGCGCGTGAACTTTGCCCGGGCATTGGCCGCTGACCCGAAGTTGATCCTTTGCGACGAGATCACCTCGGCACTCGATACTGTTGTCGCCGCCGCGGTTATCGACCTCCTCAAGGAATTGCAACGCGACCTCGGACTCTCCTACATTTTCATCAGCCACGACCTGTCCGTGGTCGAGGCGATTTGCGACGAGATCGTTGTGATGTATGGCGGCAGAAAGGTCGAGGAAATCACGCCGGCCGAGGTCAAGACTCCGCAGCACCCCTATTCGCAATTGCTGTTTTCCTCGGTGCCGAAGCTCGACCCCGCCTGGCTCGACGGACTCGAGCAGGACGCGGAGTTGGTTCGGGCCTATTGCCGGCGCTGAGGCGCCGGCGTTTCGTGTTCAATCAGGGTGATGGAGAGCATACGCAAAGCAAGATTGCCTTACATCGGAAACAGGCTGGTCAGTGGCATGTGCGCCTTTACGATCGGCGACTTCAAAACGACGAAGCTGAAATATTTGTCGATGCCGACGTCCATGTCGGTGAGGCGTTCCATGATAGTTTGATACTCGCCGATTCCGGCAGTCACGAATTTCAGCAGATAATCGTACCCGCCAGAGACCAGGTGGCACTCGATCACATTATCAATTTTCTCGATCGCGGCGAGAAATCGGGCAAAGTCTACCTGCCGGTGGTTCTTCAGTGTGATCTCAGTGAAAACGGTAAGCGTCTGACCCAGCTTGCCGACATTGATCTGCGCAGCGTAACCTCCGATGTAACCCTCCGACTGGAGCTTCTTCACCCGCATCAGGCAGGGGCTCGGCGAAAGAGCAACAAGCTCAGCAAGCTCCACATTGGTGATGCGTCCGTTCTTCTGCAGTTCGTAGAGAATCTTGATGTCAATCCTGTCCAGCTTCATGGGCCACCTTTTCGGATCGTCTACCTCAGCCAATGGCGCAGCAGATTCTGCTGCGGACACCTTTCGCTGAACCTAGCACACAGAACGTGTCTGTCGATTCATTCTGCCCCATGTGTTCAAGCACAAAGGCCTGAGCACATTTGACTAGACAGAATTTTCTGCTGCCATCGCCCGAAGTCCGGCAACGCTGGGGCAAAGAAACCGCTAGACTGCGTTCGAAACGGAGACCATGCCATGCCTGCACCGCTGAAATTTGTCGCTACATCCACGGAGCTGCCCGCTGCTGCCGACGCGGTGATCATCGGCGGCGGTATCGTCGGTGTCTTTGCGGCCTATTATCTGGCCCAACGCGGGTTGAAGGTGGCGCTCGTCGAAAAAGGTCGGATCGGCGCGGAACAATCGAGCCGCAACTGGGGCTGGTGCCGCCAGCAAAACCGCGATGCTCGCGAACTCCCCATGGCCACAAAGAGCCTCGACCTCTGGGAGAGCTTTGCCGCCGAAACGGGAGAGGACACGGGCTTTCGCCGCTGCGGGCTCTTCTATTTGAGCAACAGTGACGAGGAACTGGCCGGCTGGGCGCGCTGGCGCGACTTCGCCCGCACCACCGGGGTCACAACACATATGCTCGACAGTGCCGCAGCGACGGAGCGCGGCCGCGCGACCGGCAGGACTTGGAAGGGTGGTGTCTTTTCGCCGACCGACGGCACCGCCGATCCGGCGTCCGCAGCACCGGCCGTCGCGGCCGCGCTCCTGAAGCTCGGAGGAACGGTCCACCAATCCTGTGCCGCCCGCGGTCTTGAGACCGAAGGTGGTCGAGTCTGCGCCGTTGTCACCGAACACGGCACAATTCGCACTAAAATCGCGGTCCTTGCCGGCGGTGCCTGGGCCTCCTCGTTCTGCCATCAGCTTGGCGTCCGCTTTCCCCAAGCCTCTGTCCGCTCTTCGATCCTTTCCGTCTCGCCTGGCGCCACTGGCCTGCCAGACGCGCTGCATACGACGGCTGTTTCTGCCACCCGTCGCCGCGACGGCGGCTATACCCTGGCAATCAGCGGCGGCGGCCGCGTCGATCTGACGCCGCAACAGTTCCGCTTCGCGCCGCAGTTCCTGCCAATGTTCGTCCGGCGCTGGCGCAGCCTAGCGCCGGGTGGATTGGAGGGAATTCGATCTGGACATGAGACACTGACACGCTGGCGGCTGGACGCGCCAACGCCGATGGAGCGGATGCGTATCCTCGATCCGGCCATCGATAAACGGACCATTCGCATTACCCATTCGCGCGCCCTCGGATTGTTGCCTGCTTTGAAGAACACCAAGATTGCTGCCGCCTGGGCAGGCTATGTCGACAGCACCCCCGATGGGGTGCCGGGGATCGGCGAAATAACGAGCGTTCCCGGCTTCATCTTGGCCGCCGGCTTCAGCGGTCACGGTTTCGGCATCGGGCCGGGCGCGGGTCACCTGATTGCCGATATCGTCACAGGCGGCGAGCCGATCGTCGATCCTCGGCCCTACCATCCAGACCGCTTCTTAAAATCCGCCTGGGGGAAAGTGGCTGATTTCTGAGCGGTGACGCCCACAAATTTGAGTCTGGGCCGCAGCAAAAAAGCTCTCGTGTGACGCGTCAATGGTCAAACCTGCCTCTTCTCCACGATCATGGATGCCCGGAAACGTTCGATCCATCCGCCTGTACAGTCAACTGCCAAACATTCAGGGACCCCATGAAGAACGCTCACAGGTTCTATATCGACGGTGAATGGATCGAACCCGAGATTTCAAGGAAGCTCGAGGTCATTGATCCATCGACCGAGCAGGCGATTGGGACCATCGCGATCGGCAGCGCGGCCGACGCGGAAAAAGCGATCAAAGCCGCGCGGAATGCCTTTGCCGACTTCTCGAAGACAACGAAGGAAGATCGGCTTGCGCTGCTGAAGCGGATTGTCACAATCCTGAAGCGTCGCAAGGATGAAATCGGCGACATCATATCCCGAGAGATGGGGGCGCCGCTCATCATGGCCCGGGCAGAACAGGCTGGTCTCGGCGCTGCCCATTTCGAGGAGACGGTTCGCGCTCTCGAAACATTCGATCTTGAATACATGCAAGGCTCGACCCGGATCCTCCATGAACCCGTTGGGGTCGTGGCGATGATCACGCCCTGGAACTGGCCGATCAACCAGATTGCCTGCAAGGTGGCTCCCGCACTCGCCACGGGCTGTACAATGGTGCTCAAGCCTTCTGAGATCGCTCCATTCAATGCCATCATCCTGGCGGAGATCATGCACGAGGCGGGCGTCCCCAAAGGGGTCTTCAACTTGGTTCAGGGCGATGGCCCGACGGTCGGTGCAGCGCTCGCCAGCCATCCGGACGTGGACATGGTGTCCTTCACCGGCTCAACGCGCGCCGGGATTGCCGTCGCGCAAGCGGCAGCGCCCACGGTTAAGAGAGTCCATCAGGAGCTCGGCGGCAAGTCGCCGAATATCATATTGCGAAGTGCCGATCTTGCCGCCGCAGTCAGGGCCGGCGTTCGCCGATGCTTTGCCAATTCCGGTCAGTCGTGCAATGCGCCGACGCGGATGCTCGTACCTGCAGAGCGTATGGAAGAAGCAAGCGCTGTCGCGGCGCGAGAAGCAGCAGCCCTCATCGTGGGTCCTCCATCCGATCCTCGTACCGCCATCGGTCCGGTCGCAAGCGCTGCCCAGTTTGAAAAGATCCAGGCGCTGATCGAGAAGGGTATCGCGGAAGGAGCAGAGCTTGCTGCCGGCGGACCGGGCCGGCCATCGCATCTCAATTCGGGTTACTACGTGCGCCCAACCGTGTTTTCGCGCGTTGCCAATTCAATGACGATCGCTCGCGAGGAGATCTTCGGTCCGGTGCTATCCATCATCGGCTACGAAACCGAGGATGATGCGGTGGCGATCGCCAACGACACGCCATATGGCCTCGCGTCATTCATCCATGGCACTGCCTCGGAAGCGCGGACGCTTGCACGCCGATTGCGCGCCGGCACTGTTCGCATCAACGGCCCTGCCTGGGATGGTGCGGCCCCCTTCGGAGGTTACAAGCAATCGGGAAACGGCCGGGAATACGGAAAATTCGGACTCCATGAGTTTACTGAGATCAAGGGCATCGTCGGATATGCGATAGACTGAGGGATTGATCCCTGCCGCGGATCCAAACGAGAGGCCCTACAACCTACGATTTTTAGAGCACCTGTTCGTTGACGAAGAGTCGGACAAGCGCAGGCAGCAAAGGTCGGAAGACTAGCAAATTTACTGGGTGAGGTGGCGCATGGTTTGCCGGATTGCCACATGAATGCGGAAGCGTTTCGGCTTCGTTTTTCTATCAAGTTGAATTTGTTGCATTTTTATGGTGCCCAGAGCCGGAATCGAACCAGCGACACGCGGATTTTCAATCCGCTGCTCTACCAACTGAGCTATCTGGGCATCCGCGCTTCGCAGTACATTCTTCGTTGAAAGAAGTGCGGGGCCTTGGTTCGCCCCGGAAGCGAGCGGGGTTATAGCATCTTGTCCGGCCATGGCAAGCATCAAATGACAGTTTTTTGCCAACCGGAGATATTTTGCGGATTCACAAGCAAATTGAAGGGGTTCGCTGTGGATTTTCGCGCTACTTTTCGTCGTCGTAGTCCGTCTTCTTCTCGTCTTCGGCAACCGGAATGGCATAGGCGCCGTTCAGCCAGCGGGAGAGGTCGACCTCGCGGCATCGGTTCGAACAGAAAGGGTAGTGATCGCGGTGCGAGGGCTTGCCGCATTCCGGGCAAGGGCGCGTCTTGCGCAGCGGTTCGACCTTGGCGGTGGTTTTATTCTCTTCGGGCACGGTGATCTTCCTCCGGGCTCAGCCCTCGGGCCACCGGCTATGCACGTCGAAGCCTTCGCCGGTCAGCAGCAGGATTGTTTCATAAAGCGGCAGGCCGACGACATTGGTGTAGGAGCCCACCATTTTCTGCACGAAGCTGCCGGCCAGCCCCTGGATGCCATAGGCACCCGCCTTGCCACGCCACTGGCCAGAGGCAAGATAGTTCTCGATCTCGAAACCGGAAAGGCGCTTGAAGCGTACTTTCGTCTCGGCGATCTTCTGGCGGATCTTGCGGTCGGGCGTCACCAGGCAGACGCCGGTGTAGACCCAGTGGCTGCGGCCGGAAAGCAAATGCAGCGAGGCGGAAGCCTCGTCGGCGAACTCGGCCTTGCCAAGAATGCGGCGGCCGACGGCAACCACAGTGTCGGCAGCAAGGATATAGCTGCCCTTCCAGGCCATGTCGCTCTTGATCGCGGCAAGGGCCGCCTCGGCCTTTTCCGTCGACAGGCGCCGGGCAAGCGAACGCGGATGCTCGGATTTCCTCGGCGTCTCGTCGATATCCATCGGCATCAGGCGCGAGGGCTCGATGCCTGCCTGGTTGAGCAGGTCGACACGGCGCGGCGAGCCGGAAGCCAGGATGAGCTTGTATGTGAGCGCCATGGACCCTCGACCGGAAACGGAAGCCCTTGAGGCTTCCGGGCCAAGCCTATTTGAAGCGATAGGTGATGCGGCCCTTCGTGAGATCGTAAGGCGTCATTTCCACAAGAACCTTGTCGCCGGCGAGAACGCGGATGCGGTTCTTGCGCATGCGGCCCGCCGTGTGGGCGATGATTTCGTGCTCGTTTTCGAGCTTCACGCGAAAGGTCGCGTTCGGCAGAAGTTCGGTCACAATACCCGGGAATTCGAGGACTTCTTCTTTAGGCATATAAAGGTTTTCTTCCTGTCGGTTGAGATGACGGCATTGGCCGCCTTAAAATTTTCGCGGAAACTACACAATCAGGGGTCATTTGTGAACCTTGTTGATCGGGCTTTCTTCCTTTTGTTTCACGCCGATTGCGCCGCGATGCCATTTCTCCTGACGAGCCGTGTTTCGATGAGCATCTCAAGGTGATCACGCACCTCACGGTAGGCGTCAAGAATCTGCTCTCGTGTCCCGGTTGTGACCGTCGGATCCATCGTCGGCCAATAGATCACGTCGACGGCGCTCGACCGCGTCAGTTCCAGTGCGGCGTGATGGGCCTGCGGCGAGAGCGTGATAATCAGATCGAAGTAGTCATCCTCGAGCTCGTCAAGCGTCTGCGGCTGGCGACGCCCGAGCGAAAGGCCGATTTCATCGAGCACGACATCCACAAAGGGATCGCGCTCGCCGGCGCGAACGCCTGCGGAACGTATATAGGTATTCCTGGGCAGGATGCTACGGGCGATCACTTCGGCGATCGGCGAGCGGATGGCGTTCAGCCCGCACATGAAGAGAATCGCGCCGGGCGCCTTTCCTTCTGCCGTGGTCGGAGCCGGCGCCATCGCCGTCATCCGCGCCAGTAGAGCACGCAGACGAGCGTGAAGATGCGGCGCGCCGTGTCGAAATCGACCTCGATCTTGCCGGCAAGCCGGTCCTTCAATGTCTGCGAGCCCTCGTTGTGGATGCCGCGCCGTCCCATGTCGATCGCCTCGATGCGGCTTGGCGAGGCAGAGCGGATCGCCTCGTAATAGCTTTCGCAGATCATGAAATAGTCCTTCACGAGCCGGCGGAAGGGGGTCAGTGACAGGATGTGGGTCGCAACATCCCGTCCGTCTTCCGTGGTGATCGCAAAGACGAGCTTGGAATCGACCAGCGAAATCTTCAGCCGGTAGGGTCCGCCGCTGTGACCGACCGGCTCGAAGCTGTTTTCCTCGATGAGATCGAAGATCGCGACGGCGCGCTCGTGCTCGACATCAGGCGTCGAACGGCCGATCGTATCGTCAAGGACGATATCTGAGAGCCGGAAGTCGCCCTTCGTCATGCCTCACCTTTCGAGATTGAGACGGATCGCGACCGATCGCGCATGGGCGTCGAGGCCCTCGCAGACCGCGAGGGCGATCGCCGCCGGACCGAGATCGCGAAGCTGCTGTGGACCGAGCCGGAGGATCGAGGTGCGCTTGACGAAGTCGAGCACGGAAAGGCCGGAAGAGAAGCGGGCAGAGCGCGCGGTCGGCAGGACATGGTTCGAGCCGCCGACATAATCGCCGATCACTTCCGGGGTATGGGCGCCGATGAAGATCGCGCCGGCATTGCGGATTCCGTCGAGCAGCGCATCTGGATCGGCAACCGCGAGCTCCAGATGCTCAGCGGCGATGCGGTTAGCAAGCGGTATCGCATCCTTAAGGTCCTTCACCAGGATGACCGCACCGAAATCACGCCAGCTGCGGGCGGCGGTTTCCGCACGGTTCAAAGTCTTCAGCTGCTCCTCGACGGCGACTTCGACGGCCTTGCCGAATTCGGCATTATCGGTGACCAGGATCGCCTGGGCACTTGCATCATGTTCGGCTTGGGCCAGAAGGTCAGCGGCGATCCAGTCCGGGTTGTTATCCTTGTCTGCGATCACCAGCACTTCCGACGGGCCGGCGATCATGTCGATGCCGACCGTGCCGAAGACGTGGCGCTTGGCGGCAGCAACATAGGCGTTGCCCGGGCCGGTGATCTTTGCGACCGGTGCGATCGTCTCCGTGCCGTAGGCAAGCGCGGCAATAGCCTGTGCACCGCTGACACGGTAGATTTCCGAAACACCGGCAAGCTTGGCCGCAGCAAGTACGGCCGGATTGACCGCACCGCCCGTTGCCGGCACCGCAATGACGATGCGCTCGACGCCTGCGACCTTTGCTGGCACCGCATTCATCAGCACCGAGCTCGGATAGCTTGCCGTGCCGCCCGGTACGTAGAGGCCGACCGCCTCGATCGCCGTCCAGCGCGAGCCGAGCCCGACGCCCATGGCATCCTCGTAGATATCGTCCTTCGGCAGCTGGCGGCGATGATGGGATTCGATGCGGACGGCCGCAACCTTCAGCGCGCCGAGCACTTCGGAAGGCACTGCTTCCACCGCGGCATCGATTTCCGCTTCGGTCACGCGCATCGGCACGTCGGCAAAATCGATGCCGTCGAATTTCTTGCAATATTCGGCGAGCGCTTCATCACCGCGGGCGCGCACGTCGTCGATGATCGTGCGCACGGCCGCGTTCACGTCTTCTGAAACTTCCCGCTTGGTTGTCAGAAACGCGGCGAAGCGCTGCTCGAAACCGTCCGATGTCTGATCCAGCCAGATTGCCAACGCAGATATTCCTTCTCAATTCGACACGGGGACGTCTTCACGCACCGGGATGGCGGGGCTTGGAGGCGGTTTCCCATGCCCCACCAATATCCGCAAGCTGCACTTCGATGCATTCGACGTCGAGGACGATCTCGGCTGCGCCGGCAAGCGTCAGCTCGATCGTGCCATCCGGCCCCTCGCCCTTCTGTTCGAAGCCGACGGACAGCAGGGACAGTACATCGTCCCGCCGCTCGCGGTCGATCCCGGTGGAGCGGACGGCCAGAACGCGCTTGAAGATCAGCGCCGCCCGGTGGCGCTCAAAGCCCTTGCGCTTGTTGAGGGCATCTTCCCAGACAAAGCGGTTGGCGGCTATCGAAAACTGCCCGTCCCGCGGCGACCAGGCCATGTCCCCGACCTTGAAGACGCTGTCCTGCATATGGGCGGAGACCACGGCAAGGTCTTCACTATCGAGCGCAAGAAGCTTCAAATCGGTCATGCAGGCAAAACCCCAGGGTCTATCGCGCACCGCCGGGATGGCGATGCGTTCGACAAGGGAAATAGGATGCCGCGGCTAAATGCGCAACCGGAATAAAGGGCGTACAACCGCCCTTTCCTATTCGCTGACGCGCTCGACGATCGCGCCGCAGCGGGTGAGCTTTTCTTCCAGCCGCTCGAAGCCGCGATCGAGGTGATAGACGCGCGACACCATGGTCTCGCCTTCGGCGGCAAGACCGGCGATCACCAGCGAAACCGAAGCACGAAGGTCCGTTGCCATCACCGGAGCGCCCTTCAGCCGCGGCACGCCCTCGATCTTCGCCGTCTGGCCGGAAAGCGAAATCTTCGCGCCGAGGCGGGCAAGCTCCTGCACATGCATGAAGCGGTTTTCGAAGATGGTTTCCGTCACATGCGAAATGCCCGACGAGCGCGTCATCAGTGCCATGAACTGCGCCTGCAGGTCCGTCGGGAAGCCGGGGAACGGATCGGTCACGACATCGACCGGCCTGATGCCGGCACCATTGCGCCTGACGCGCACGCCGTTGTTGGTCGGCGAGATTTCCGCACCGGCACGGCGGAGGGTCTCGAATGCCGTTTCGAGCAGAGCAGCATCGGTGTTTTCCAGAACGACGTCGCCCCCGGTCATCGCGACGGCCATGGCATAGGTGCCGGTCTCGATGCGGTCCGGCAGGACGCGGTGGCGCGCACCGGAAAGCGACTGCACGCCTTCGATGGTGATCGTCGAGGTGCCCTGGCCGGAAATCTTCGCGCCCATGGCGTTCAGGCAGTTGGCGAGGTCGACGACTTCCGGTTCGCGGGCGGCATTGCCGATGATCGTGGTGCCGCGGGCAAGCGTTGCCGCCATCATCATTACATGGGTCGCACCGACGGATACTTTCGGGAACGTGTAGCGCGTGCCGATCAGGCCTCCGTTGGGTGCCGTCGCGTTGATATAGCCACCGTCGATTTCGAGGTTCGCGCCGAGCGCTGCCAGTCCTTCGAGAAAGAGATCCACCGGACGCGTGCCGATGGCGCAGCCGCCCGGCAACGAGACGCGGCAGTGGCCCTCGCGCGCGAGCAGCGGTCCGATGACCCAGAACGAAGCGCGCATCTTCGAGACCAGCTCATAGGGCGCGGTCGTATCGACGATGGTGCGGCAGGTGAAGTGGATCGTGCGTGCATAGGAGTCTTCCTGGCGCTCGCGGCGGCCGTTGACGGCAACGTCGACACCATGATTGCCGAGGATGCGCATCAAAAGCTCGACATCCGCCAGATGAGGGACGTTTTCGAGCGTCAAGGTATCGCTGGTCAAAAGCGAGGCGATCATCAGCGGCAAGGCAGCATTCTTAGCGCCGGAAATCGGAATGATGCCATTGAGCTCATTACCGCCGACAATTCTGATACGATCCATATGGGCTTACGGGCTGTGCCCGCCTTTCTGAAAGTTCTGCCTTTAAAAGGGATGGGGGTCTTTAGACGAATTCCGGGTAGGCTTCAATTCGTCGTGAACCGAACATTACGATTCGTCCATTTTTGCGGCAGGAAGCCCATTTGTCTCGTCCGCCTGGCCGGAGCGGCGCGCCCTTGTCTGCTGTTTGCGGCGAGCGAGATTTTCGCGAAGCTTTTCGGCAGCGCGTTCGCGGCGCAGTTTCGCCTGCTCTTCGATCACCGCCTTGCGGCCCTTTGCGGCGTTTTCCATCTTGTCGTCCATGCTTGATGTTTAGCGGATTCCGCCTCACGCAAAAAGGGCCTTGGCCTTAATACATGCGAAGTTGGAATTTGCGGCTTGCGCTTATCAAGAAGCTGTGGCAATAGGCCCCCCGTTCACGCAATGCAGCCGTCCGGCTCATGCGTCCTGGTCCTGCTGCCGTAGCTCAGTGGTAGAGCACACCCTTGGTAAGGGTGAGGTCGGTGGTTCAATCCCACTCGGCAGCACCAGTTTTCCGGCAAAAAGCCATTTTCGTGATCCCTCTCATGGTGACGCGTGGTCACAGCCTTCGCTCAACTCCTTGTGATCGAACCATCTCCCGCGGACTGCGGTTCTATGACTAGACAATGGAGGATGCCCTCATGTTTATTCGTTTTATCGCGAGCTCGATCGTGGCGGTTGCTGCCGCAACCTCTGCTTTCGCACAAACGACCGGCGCCCAAGGAGGGTCAGGTGGCGGAACCACGATAGCTCCTACTCCCAACAATACCGGCTCGGGCACGACCCGCACGGATCCCGGCATTACCAACAGCACGATCAATTCCGGTGCCGTCGATCTGAACAGGAGCGGGAGCACCATCAACCCAAGAGGCGTCAACCCCGCGATCCCGTCATCGCCTGGCTGCGCGAATGTAACGGGGCAGCAGGACAACGCAGCAAGCGGGACCTCCGGGCTCGGCTGCCCGCCTCTTCCTCGATGAGGTCGCGAGACGCCAATCCGGCTTTAAGAGCGCCCTGATTGCAAAAAGCGAGCGGTCACCTGGCAAGCGCGACCGGCCCGGCGGCATCATTTCTGCCAAAAGATTCAATCCCCCGTCGCATCTCCCCCATCTGCCGCATCAAACCCGATTGCCGGCGACAAATATCCCGCTAATATATCCGTGTGCACGGTCCTTGCTAGGGGAACGCAAAGGGCTGGATGCGCGTTTTGGCGTAAACACTGGAGGAATACGCCTATGGCAACGGAAAGATGGGGAAATCCGGTCAGGGTCGGCTTCGAAAACGCCGATGCGCGAACTGTCAACGGCCCGTTCGATGCACTGAAATGCCTTACTGATCTTTGGCCCGCAAACCGCGGGCTTCGTTATCTTAAGGCCCGCAGCGTCTGCCGCGCGGCGCTCGATGGACGCAAGACCGCCGAGGAGGCCCGCGCCGAGTTTCTGGCGGCGGCGGAAGAAGCTAAGCTGAAGCTGCACTGACGGGTGCCCTCGGCCGACTGTTATCGGTAATTGCTGCCCTGTGCCGTTTAGGCATGGTTGTTCATTTTCATTAACTCTTGAAGCAGGACAGGCTGGAAACCCGCTCCAACGGCGTTGCACACTGGCGCTCACTACCCGTAAAACACCGCAGCCATCATGATGATGGTCAGAGGCTCGTTCCCTCAGCCATGCGCAGGAGAGCCTCGTCCAGGCAGAATCCCCATAATCTTGCTCTTCAGCAGCTGCTGTCGCTTTCTATCTCGAGATAGCCGACGCCGATGATGGTGCCGTCCGGAGCACGGATGAAGGATGGCAGATAATGCGGGTCGGCCGGCTCGCAGGCAGGCGCGCTGGTATATTCATTGAGCGCAATCTGATCCTGCGGCAATGCCGAATAATAATCGATATCGGTTTCGAGTGAGGCGGATGCAGGTGTGGCAAATGCGGCGGATGCAACAAGAAGGGCGGCAGCGCCCAGACGGAATGTCGTCCTCATAACAATCTCCGGCGTTGAATTCAGACGATCAAACACGTGAGATGCAGTTTTTGTTCCCGCTTTTTCTTGTGGATGCTCGCGCGAATCTTTTGGAACTATTTTTTCGCTTGAAAAAGTTTAATTGAATCGTCCCAAATCACGTTTCTCGAAGTAGAAATTGCCATGAGAACACTGATGCTTATCATTATTGCAGCGATGATCGCCTCGATTCTCAGTATCCTGGTGGTCAAACCTTTCGACAAGGGCGGGGGAAAAGACGACACGCCACCGGAGACGATCCAGCAGCTAGAACCGAATTGACCGGGCGCCGCCGCAGCAGTGGCTTTGACGCTCCAAATCGGTCTTCCGTTGCATACCGGCACCACGAGCTGATGGGGACGTCAAGCACTGTCCTTGAAACCACCCTTGGCGTGCGGTGGCAGGTGGCCCATATGCAATGGATCGAAAGCCGGGGTCGAAAGTGATGGTTTCGGCAATTCTCGCCGCGGTTCTGCTCTGTGCCTGCACATCCTCCGGCGCATCAGAACCCACGCCCATTCCCGGCAGCTTGACGTATGGCGGGCAGCCGCGAACCGAACTGACTAAATCGCCCGTCGGCAGCGCCTTTACAACAATTTCTACAATTCAAGCGGCAACCGGGTGCGGGAAACCTACATTCTCCAGCCAGATCGGGGCTTGAAACTCATGCGGCGGGAAGTGGTGTCCGCCGTTCACCAAAGCTTGCGCTTGACAGGAATCATTATCGAGAACATTCAAGGAACGCCTAATCTGTCCGCGCCGCCATTGCGTGCGGGCGCCAACCGGATGGCTGGATGTATCTCGAAAAGCTCAATCCACAGCAGCGCATGGCGGTCGAACACGGCACGCTTGCCGGCGGCAGCCATATTGCAGGTCCGCTTCTGGTGATCGCCGGCGCGGGTTCCGGCAAGACCAACACGCTGGCGCACCGCGTTGCGCATCTGATCGTTAAGGGAGCGGATCCGCGCCGCATCCTGCTGATGACCTTCTCCCGCCGGGCGGCTTCCGAGATGGCTCGCCGCGTCGAGCGGATTTGCGCTGAGGTCCTTGGCGGCAATTCCGGCGTCATGGCCGATGCGCTGGCCTGGAGCGGTACCTTCCATGGGATCGGCGCGCGGCTGCTTCGCGATTATGCCGAGCAGATCGGGGTTGACCCCGCCTTCACCATCCATGACCGGGAAGACAGCGCCGACCTGATGAACCTCATTCGTCACGAGCTCGGCTTCTCGAAAATGGAGAGCCGTTTCCCGACCAAGGGTACCTGCCTTGCGATCTATTCCCGGGCCGTGAATTCGCAGACGGAACTGCCTTTGGTCCTGCGTGACGCCTTCCCCTGGTGTGGCGCATGGGAAAAGCAGCTCCGCGAACTTTTCGCCGCCTATGTCGAGGCCAAGCAGACCCAGAACGTCCTCGACTATGACGACCTGCTCCTCTACTGGGCGCAGATGGTTGCCGAACCGCTGATTGCCGAGGATATCGGCGGCCGCTTCGATCATGTGCTCGTCGACGAATATCAGGATACGAACCGCCTGCAGGCCTCCATCCTGCTTGCTTTGAAGCCTGAGGGACAGGGGCTGACCGTCGTCGGCGACGATGCACAGTCGATCTATTCCTTCCGCGCCGCCACAGTCCGCAACATTCTCGATTTCCCGGCCTCATTCAGCCCGGCAGCCAATATTGTCACGCTCGATCGCAACTACCGTTCGACGCAACCTATTCTCGCCGCGGCCAATGCGGTCATTGATCTTGCCTCGGAGCGCTTCACCAAGAACCTATGGACGGAGCGGCAATCGGGTGAGCGTCCGCGCCTCGTCACCGTGCGCGAGGAGGCCGACCAGGCCCGGTATGTTGCCGACAAGGTTCTGGAGAACCGCGAAGAGGGCACGCGGCTGAAGAGCCAGGCGGTGCTTTTCCGCGCCTCGCACCACAGCGGCGCGCTGGAAGTCGAGCTTACCCGCCGTAACATTCCCTTCGTGAAATTCGGCGGTCTGAAATTTCTCGACAGCGCGCATGTCAAGGACATGCTGGCCGTCCTGCGCTTTGCGCTCAATCCGCGCGACCGGGTCGCCGGCTTCCGGCTGATGCAGATCCTGCCGGGCGTCGGACCTTCGACGGCCCAGCGGGCACTCGACCAGATGGCTGAGGATCCAAGCCCCTTGCAGGCCCTCGCCGCCATGCCCGCCCCGCCGCGCGCCGGCGAGGATTGGACCTCCTTCGTTTCGGTCATGCAGGAACTGAGATCCGGGAAAGCCGGCTGGCCCGCCGAAATCGGCCTGGTCCGAGAATGGTATCAGCCGCATCTCGAGCGGCTGCACGAAGATGCCGCAACGCGTCAGGCCGATCTCCTGCAGCTCGAGCAAATCGCCGGCGGCTATCCGTCGCGCGAACGCTTCCTGACCGAACTGACGCTCGATCCGCCGGATGCGACCAGCGACCAGGCGGGCGTGCCGTTGCTCGACGAGGACTATCTGATCCTCTCGACGATCCATTCGGCCAAGGGTCAGGAGTGGACCAAGGTCTTCATGTTGAACGTTGTCGACGGCTGCATTCCGTCCGACCTCGGCGTTGGCACCAGCGCAGAAATAGAGGAGGAGCGGCGCCTGCTTTATGTCGCGATGACGCGCGCCAGGGACAATCTCGATCTCGTCGTCCCGCAGCGCTTCTTCACGCACGGGCAGAATGCGCAGGGCGACCGCCACGTCTATGCCTCGCGCACCCGCTTCATCCCGGCGACGCTACTGCAATTTTTCGAGGTCTGCGGCTGGCCGCAGGTCAAGAGCGAAAGCGCCTCAGCGCAACAGGCGCGCCAAGTCCGCATCGACGTCGGCGCCCGCATGCGCGGTATGTGGCGCTAGAGGGCAAGAGGGCGATCGGCCGGTTTGAAGAACGGCGCGAGCACCTCTGCGTTCACCGCCTCGATGGTCGAAGGCGACCATTTCGGATTTCGATCCTTGTCGATCACCGCCGCCCGCACGCCCTCGTAAAAGTCCGCGGATTTCAATATCTGCATACAGGCCGCTAACTCACGGTTCAGGCAGGCGGCGAGATTGACGCTCTGCCGTCCTTCCCTCAGCAGACGCAGAGTCAATTTCAGGCTCGTCGGCGAGCGCGTCTGCAGGGTCTTCCGTGTCTTGGCGGCGAATTCGCCTTCGACAGCGGCGAGCGCTTCCAGAACCTCTTCGATCCGATCGAAACAGAAGGCATGGTCGATCAACGGCCGAACGGCCTGCAGGCGGCTTTCGGTCGCCTTGCCGGCAAGATGCTTCAGCAGAGCCTCGCAAGCGACCGGCGATGACCCGACCGGCAGCCGAGCCAACGCGTCGATGACATCCGGCAGCCGCGACGACGAGATCTCAAAATCGGCAAGGCCGGCATAGATGGCATCCGCCGCATTCAGCTCCTGGCCGGTCAATCCTGCCCATGTTCCCGTCTCGCCGGGCATGCGCGGCAGCAGCCAGGTCGCTCCGACATCCGGGAAATAGCCGATGCCGGTTTCCGGCATCGCAAGCCTCGTCCGCTCCGTCACGATGCGGTGCCGCCCATGTGCGGAAAGGCCGACGCCGCCGCCCATGGTGATACCATCCATCAGGGCGACATAGGGTTTAGCGTAGCTTGCGATGCGGTGGTTGAGCGTGAATTCCTCGCGCCAGAACGACTCCGCAAGCTCGGAACCCGAGCACCCGCTTTTGTGAAGTGCACGAATATCGCCGCCGGCGCAGAAGCCGCGATCGCCCTCACCCGTCACCACCACGCTTGCAACGCCGTCATCGTCCGCGAATTCGTCGAGCGCCGCATCGATCATGCGCACCATGCCGAGCGTCAGGCTGTTCAGCGCCTTCGGTCGATTGAGGCGGATGATCCCCGCCGTGCCGCGCCGTTCGATAATGACTTCCCGTTCGTGATTGTTCTGCATGTCCTTCGTCCACCCTCGATTGACCTCCCATCAATAAACAGAGGGAGCGCTTCGTTCCAGTGGACTTTGCGTCGAAAAACAGGGGTAATCGCGTTTAGAAGGAAGCCGCGGCAAGGGCGCGGTGCACTCCGTGCAGATCCCCGACCCTGCGGTTGATCAGCGCCAGCTCCCAGTCCAGTGCACTGCGAACGATCGTCTCCAGCGAATCGTATTTCGGTGTCCAGTCCAGCACGCGATGCGCCAAGGTGGCGTCGGCGACGACACTTGCGGCATCGCCCGGGCGACGTGGCGCCATATGAATCTTGAACGCGTGGCCGTGCAGGCGCACCACCATGTTCAGCACGTCGAGCACCGTATAGCCGGAACCATAGCCACAATTCGCGACCAACGATCCCTTGCCCTTGCGCAGATGCTGCAGCGCCTTCAGGTGAGCCTCGGCAAGATCAGTGACATGGATATAGTCGCGCACGCCAGTGCCGTCATGCGTCGGATAGTCGATGCCGTAGACATGCACGCTGTCGCGCTTGCCGAAGGCTGCCTCGCAGGCGACCTTGATGAGGTGCGTCGCGCCGCTCGTGGATTGTCCGGCACGGCCGCGCGGATCGGCACCTGCAACGTTGAAGTAGCGGAGCGCCACATAGTCGAAATCATAGGCTGCAGCAGCGTCGCGCAGCATGAACTCCGTCATCAGCTTCGACTGGCCATAAGGATTTTCCGGGTTGAGCGGCGCGGTTTCCTTGACCGGATCGGAAGTCTTCTGCGGACCGTAGACCGCCGCCGTCGACGAGAAGACGAAATGGCGCACACCGGCAGCGATCGCCGCGCTCAGGAGCGCACGCGTCTTGCCGGAATTGTTGTCGTAATAGGAAAGCGGATCGGCAACCGAAGCCGGAACCACCGCGGAGCCTGCAAAATGGATGATCGCCTCGATGTCGTTCTCGATGAAGATCGTCTTCAGGACCTCGGCATCGGCGATATCCCCAAGGTAGAAGCGCGCAGCAGGCGCGACCGCCCAGCGAAAGCCTGTGGAAAGGCGATCGAGCACGACGACGTTCTCGCCTGCATCGAGCAGTGCCCACACCATGTGGCTGCCGATGTAGCCGGCGCCGCCTGTCACCAAAATTGCCATGTCCCGTTCCCTGTTTAATCGGACAGGGCATCTGACGCGGTTTTTCCTTTCAGATATTCTTATCAGGCACCCGTTCGGACGCCTTTGAACCGGTAAGTTTGCTGCTGTGGTTAGAAGCTGATTTCCGCCTTTGCTACAATTTTAGCGAACGACCGTTTCCGACATCAAAATGGCCCGGCTGCGACGGCCGGGCCATGAGCGTCAAAGCTTCAGAATGTAATCGCAGAGCTTGTCGGCTGCTGCTTTGACCTGTAGCGGATCGCGCAGGAAACAGGCTCGCAGGAAAAGCTCGCCGCCTGCGCCGAAGGCGGTTCCGGGCGCCAGGCCGACACCCGTCTTGTCGACGATATCCAGCGCTGCTTTGCGGCTGTCGGTGACGCCGTCAATCTTCAGAAAGGCGTAGAGCGCACCGTCCGGCTTCAACGTCTCGACGCGGTTCGTGGCAATCAGCGCATCGCAGAGGATGTCGCGCGAAAGAGCCGCCTTCCGGATATTGGCCTCGACGAACCCATCGCCCTCGTTGAGGGCTGCCACCGCACCCTTCTGCATGAATTGCGCAACGCCCGAGGTCGAATATTGGATCAGGTTTTCGAGCACCTGCCCCGTTTCCGGCGGCGCCACGATCCAGCCGACACGCCAGCCGGTCATCGACCAGTTCTTCGAGAAGGAATTGACGAACATGACCTTGTCGCCCGGTACCATGATTTCAAGGAAAGAAGGCGCACGGGTGCCGGCGTAGAAATAGCGAGCGTAAATTTCATCCGCCATGATCCAGAGATCGTTCTTTCTGGCAAGTTCAAGGATGTCAGCGAGATCCCTCTTCGTCGCGGTCCACCCAGTCGGATTGGATGGCGTATTGATGAACAGCGCTCTTGTCTTCGGAGTGATTGCTGCTTCGATGCGGTTGAGATCGACCGCCCATTTGCCGCCTTCGAACTGAAGCTCAACCCCGACCGAGCGGGCACCGGCAATTTCCAACGCAGCGGCGATATTCGGCCAGGCGGGCGTCAGATAGACCAGTTCGTCGTCCGGCGACGTCAATGCCTGCACCGCAATCTGGATCGCCTGCATGCCTGAACCGGTGACATAGAAATGCTCCGCCGGCAGGCTGATGCCGAAATGCCGGGCGTAATAGTTGGATAGCGCGTCACGAAGCTGCGGAATGCCGCGCTGCCAGGTATAGAAGGTCTCTCCCGCTGCCAGCGCGTCCATTGCCGCCCGGCTGATGAAATCCGGTGTCGGAAGATCGCCCTCGCCGACCCAGAGCGGCAGCAGGCCATCGCGGCCCCGGGCATAATTGACGACTTCGACGATCCCGCTTTCTGGCGCCGAAACGGCGCGCGGGCTGAGGCTGTTCATAATCGACATGCAGATCTCCGGTTTTCGCTTTCATAAAACAAAACCGGGCGCAAATCCCATGAGAATGCGTGATGCCGTATCGATTTTCGTTATGAATCAACTTCGCAAAATACGGGGCTGCGATGCCTTGATCAGACCGCCGGACGCTTGGCCAGCAGATCGCGGATTTCGGTGAGGAGCGCGACATCGGCCGGCGGGGGCGCCTCTTCGGCTGCCTTTTGCTCGTTGCGCTCGACCTGCCTGCGCAGCATATTCACGCCCTTGATCATCAGGAAGATGATCCAGGCAAGGATCAGGAAATTGATGACCACGGTGATGAAATTGCCATAGGCGAAGACAGCACCCTGCGCGCGGGCCGCAGCAAGCGTCGGCGCGTTGACCGCAGACGAAAGACCGAAGAAGTAGTTGGAAAAATCGAAACCTCCGAAAAGGGCACCGACGACCGGCATGATGATATCGTCGACCAGCGATTTGACGATGCCGCCGAAAGCACCGCCGATGATGACGCCGACGGCAAGGTCCATGACGTTGCCTCGGGCGATAAAGGCCTTGAACTCATTGAGCATCCGATCTGTCTCCCTCTGATGCGCTCTCACGGACGGTCCGTTGTGTTATTAGCTACATCTCTTGATTGTTTATTCAATTGCAAAAGTGAAACAACCAGGACCTTCCTGCGCCTTGGACTTAATGCCTAGATCATCGCAATTTCCAAGACAGACGATTTCCCCTAGTCTTGATGTCTTTTGGGAGAACCGGCGGTGAGTGCGCCGGTGGAGGGTCGATGCTTCAAGGCTGGGTCATCATCGCGTTTGCCTTCGGCTATCTGCTGCTTTTGTTTGCGGTCGCAAGCTACGGCGACCGTAGAAGCCAGAGGCTGGGCATACCGGACGGCGGCTGGCCGATCGTCTATGCGCTGAGCCTTGCGATCTACTGCACCTCCTGGACCTATTTCGGCGGCGTCGGGCTCGCCTCGCAGCGCGGCCTTGAATTTGCCGGGATCTATATCGGCCCGATCCTCGTCTTCACGCTCGGCATGCCAGTGCTGCGGCGGATCATCGAACTTGCCAAGGCCGAAAAGCTTACCTCCGTCGCGGACTTCCTCGCCGCCCGCTATGGGAAGAATCCCACGGTCGCAACGATCGTGGCGCTGATCTCGCTCATTGGCACGATTCCTTACATCGCACTGCAGCTGAAGGCGATCAGCAGCACGGTGACCGCGATGGTCAATCCTTCGGATTATGGCATCGGCAGCGGCAACCTCTACTTCCTCGACCTGCCGCTGATCGCAACCCTGGTGCTTGCCTGCTTCGCCGTGATGTTCGGCACGCGGCATACCGATGCGACAGAGCACCAGGACGGCCTGATCCTCGCCGTTTCGATGGAATCGCTGGTCAAGCTCGTCGCCTTCCTGACCGCCGGCATCTGCGTCATCTGGTTTTTGTTCGATGGGCCCGCCGACCTTTGGCGGAAAAGCGTGGACAACCAGTTGGTCAACGCAACCCTCGACTACAAGACGCCGATCAGCCGCTGGATCACGCTGATACTGCTGTCGGCCGTTGCAATCATCATGCTACCGCGCCAGTTTCACGTCACCGTCGTCGAAAACCGCTCGGCGAAACAGCTGCGGCTCGCCGGCTATCTCTTCCCGCTCTATCTCATCGCCATCAATCTCTTCGTGCTGCCAGTGGCGATCGGCGGCCTGCTGACCTTCGGCGGCACGGGCAATGCCGACTTTTACGTACTGTCCCTGCCGCTTGCGGGGCAGATGCAGATCGTTTCGCTGATCACCTTCATCGGCGGCTTTTCGGCGGCCACTGCAATGGTCATCGTCGATTCCGTTGCGCTTTCGATCATGGTGTCGAACGACATCATCATGCCGATCTTCCTGCGCAGGAAGCTTGCCGGACGTGCCGGCCAGCGCGATGACTTCGCGAAAAGCCTGCTCAACATCCGCCGCAGCGCGATCTTCGCCGTCCTGCTGCTCGGCTATGCCTATTACCGCTCGACCGACAGCACGGCCGGCCTTGCCTCGATCGGCCTTTTGTCCTTCGCCGCGATCGCACAGATCGCACCCGCCTTCTTCGGCGGTCTTATCTGGCGGCGTGCGAATGCACGCGGCGCCATTCTCGGCCTTACGTCGGGTTTCGTCATCTGGTTCTACCTGCTCTTTCTGCCTTCGCTCGGCGGGCCGGATTATTCCTATGTCGCGACCGCCTTCCTCAGCTTCATCTTCCCGGGCACGGCGCTTTTTGCAGCAGCGGATGCCGATCCGCTCGTCAACGCCACAGCGATGAGCCTGCTTATCAATACCGCCTTCTTCATCGTCGGCTCGATGACGCGCAACGCCCGTCCGCTGGAGCGCATCCAGGCAGGCATCTTCGTGAAGGGGCAGTCGCGCTCGCAATTTGCGACCCGCGGATGGAAGACCCGCATCAGCGTCGGCGACCTGAAAACGGCAATCGCGCGCTATCTCGGCGAAGAGCGCATGCAGCGATCGCTTGCGACATACGAGCAGAATTCCGGCCGCAAGCTGGAGGACGACCAGCCGGCCGACATGGCGCTCATCCACTTCACCGAACAACTGCTCGGCAGCGCCATCGGATCCTCCTCCGCGCGGTTGGTGCTTTCGCTGATCCTGCAGAAGACCGAGGACGCTTCTGCCGACACGGCATGGCTGCTCGACCAGGCAAGCGAGGCGCTGCAATATAACCAGGACATGCTGCAGACGGCGCTCTCGCAGATGGACCAGGGCATTGCCGTCTTCGACAGCTCCAACCAGCTGACGATCTGGAACCGGCGCTTCCGCCAGCTTCTCGACCTGCCGGAGGATGTCGGCCGTGTCGGCTTTCCGCTTTCGGAAATCGTGGCGATCTTGAGCCAGCGCGGTGACGTGCCAGCCGCCGAACTCAGCCAGACGGTGCGGCATTTCCTGACGCTCGACAAACCCTTCTCGCTCGTTCTCGGCGGCGGCGAACGGATCATCGAAGTGCGGTCCAACGCCATGCCCGACAAGGGCATCGTGGCGACCTTTACCGACATTACCCAGCGTGTTGCGGCCGACCAGGCGTTGAAGCAGGCAAACGAGACGCTGGAGCAGCGCGTTGCCGAGCGAACGGCGGAGCTGACGCGGGTAAACCGCGAACTCGGCGAGGCGCGAGCGGCCGCCGATGAAGCAAATATCGGCAAGACCCGCTTCTTTGCCGCTGCCGGCCACGACATCCTACAGCCGCTGAATGCGGCGCGGCTTTATTCCTCCGCCCTCGTCGAACGTATCGCGCAGTCCGAAAACGGGCCGATCGTGCGCAATATCGATTCCGCACTGGAATCGGTCGAAACCATTCTGGGGGCCGTTCTCGACATCTCGCGGCTTGATACGGGTGCGATGCGGCCGCGGCTGACCTCCGTGCCGCTGGCCGGCCTGCTGGAGCGCATCGAGACCGATTTTGCGCCGATTGCCCGGGCGAAGAAGCTGAAGCTTGTCGTGATGCCGACATCACTGCGGGTCCGCTCCGATCCCAACCTGCTGCGGCGCCTCGTGCAGAACCTTGTTTCCAACGCCATCAAATATACGTTGACTGGCAAGGTGCTGGTCGGCGCCCGGCGGCGGGGAAACCAGGTGGTGATCCAGGTGATGGATTCCGGCATCGGCATTCCGCCCTCGAAATTCCGCACGGTCTTTAAGGAATTCGCGCGGCTCGACGAAGGCGCGAAAACGGCCTCCGGCCTCGGCCTCGGCCTTTCGATCGTCGACCGCATCGCCCGCGTCCTCAACCATCCGGTCGAGCTGCATTCGACGCACGGCAAGGGCACGGATTTCCGCATCGTCATGCCGCTCGATGTTTCCAAGGCCGGCGCGGCACCGCCCTCCGCAGCGCCGACCGATCGGTTGCCGCAACCGCTCAAGGGATTAAGGATCCTTTGCATCGACAACGAGCCGAAGATCCTCGAGGGCATGCGGCTCTTGATTTCCGGCTGGGGTTGCGAGGTGGAGGCTATCGACTCTTTGGCCACGGCTTCGGGTTTCGAAACGCGTCAGCCCGCGCCCGATCTCATCATCGCGGACTATCATCTCGGCGACGGGACCGGAATTTCCGCGATCCTGAATTTGCGGGAATGCTTCGGGACCGATCTCCCGGCGCTGCTGGTGACCGCCGACCGGACGCCGGAGGTCAGGGCGGAGGCGGAGCGCCACGGCATCGCGATCCAGCACAAGCCGGTGCGCCCGGCCGCCCTTCGCGCCTTCATCACGCAGATTTCCGGGCTGAAGCGTGCCGCGGCGGAGTGATATCCATGCCGCTTCGCGCGCAAAACGAAAAAAAGGCCGGGCTAACCCGACCTTCCTGCCATCTCGACGAAACGTGCCAGTACATCCGTGGTCACGTTCCGGAGATGATATTCTCAAGCCTTGGGAGGCTCAGGCCGCCTGAAGACGGTCTGCCGACATCTTGCCCGAACGCTTGTCGGAAACGAGCTCGTAGGAAAGCTTCTGGCCTTCCTGGAGGTCGCGCATTCCGGCGCGCTCGACAGCGGAGATGTGGACGAAAACGTCGGCTGCGCCGTCATCCGGCTGAATGAAGCCGAAGCCCTTGGTTGCGTTGAACCACTTAACGGTACCTGTGTTCATGACGATATCCTTTAAAAATCGTAGGTAGAAGATAACGCACCGACCAAAGCCGACGCGCGATGAAGACCGATTTTGGAGGAAGTTCGCCAGGAACGGCACAAATGGCCGAAACAAAGTCCATCTAGCAAGATCGATGTGCGCGCTTCTACGCGAAAATTGTCTCCAGTGCAAGACGGAACGAGACGGAGCGCAATTTTCGTTCCTTATGCGCCAGTCCTCCTGCATCGGCGTTCCTCACCCCGTCCGGCACTTTCATGCACCGGCTTCCTCATCCTCCGCGTCGCGCAGACGGCTTTTGCTGATCTGCGCAAGGCTCGTTTTATCTCGCAGGCACGATGCAGAACTGATTGCCTTCCGGGTCCTTCATCACCGTATAGCCTGGTTCCCTTCGCTGGATGCTGCCACCAAGCGCGGTGATGCGTTCGATTGCGGTTGGAACATCATCGACGGCAATATCCAGATGGACCCGGTTGTTGCTGTAATCGCGCAGCCGGACGCGCTGGAAACAGAGAGACGGGCCGGGACCGTCCACCATCACCGTCGGGTCCGTCTTCGGCGCAAACCCAAGCTTCGCCAGCCGGCCGATTTCGGCGTCGTCATAGGGACGGACCTGATAGCCATCGAGAATTGCCGCCCAGAAGGCGGCGAGGCGCGAGGGGGTCTCAGCTTCGACGACGATTTCGGCGATAGTGGCCATGAAAAGTCTCCTGGGCAGCGGCGCGCCCCTTGCTCCGTCACCCTGAGGCTTAACAGACTAAGCGCAAACCATGAGGCGGCTTACGCCGCCTCCTTCTCCTTTGCATACGGATCAAACCGCCCATAAAACGTCTCGCCCTTCGCGGCCATATCCTTCAGCAGCGACGTCGGCTTGAAATGCGGTCCGTAAGAAATGGCTAACGTTTCGCACAAGTCCACGAACTTCTTGGCGCCCATGCCGTCGATGTAGCTGAGCGCGCCGCCAGTATAAGGCGCGAAGCCGAAGCCGAGGATGGAGCCGACGTCGGCTTCGCGGGGGTCGGTGACGATGCCTTCTTCGACCGTGCGGGCGGCTTCGAGCGCGATGGTGACCAGGAAGCGCTGCTTGAGGGTGTTGACGTCCACGTCCTCGGCCTTCTTCTGCGGGTAGAAGGACTTGAGTTCCGGCCAGAGGAACTTCTTGGCGGGCTTGGGAGGGTAATCGTAGAAGCCCTTGGAGTTCTTGCGGCCGAAGCGGCCTTCCTTTTCCACCATGCGGGAAACGAGCTCCATGTGGCGGGGGTCGATCGCCTTTTCTCCCAAGTCCGCGACCGTGGCCCTGAGGATCTTCAGCGACAAGTCGATGGCGACCTCGTCGTTCAGCGCCAACGGGCCGACCGGCATGCCGGCCATCTTGGCGGCGTTCTCGATCATCGCAGGCGGCACGCCTTCGATGAGCATGTCATAGCTTTCGGCCATGTAGCGCAGCACGCAGCGATTGACGAAGAAGCCGCGGGTGTCGTTGACGACGATCGGGGTCTTCTTGATGGCGGCGACATAATCCAGCGCCACGGCGAGCGCCTTGTCGGCGCTTTCCTCGCCGAGGATGACTTCGGTCAGCATCATCTTTTCGACCGGCGAGAAAAAGTGGATGCCGATGAAATTTTCCGGGCGTTTCGAATTTTTTGCCAGGCCGGTGATCGGCAGGGTCGAGGTGTTGGAGGCGAAGATCGCGCCTTCAGGAAGCACTTCCTCAACGGCTTCGATGACGTCCTTCTTGACCTCGCGATCTTCGAAGACGGCTTCGATGACGAGATTGGCGTCCTTCAGATCGGCGTAATCGGCAGACGGGGTGATGCGGGAGAGGATGGCGGCACCCTCTTCCTGCGTAAGGCGTCCCTTACCGATGGACTCCTTTACCAAGCCTTCGCCGGTCGCCTTGCCCTTGTTGGCGGCGTCCATATCGCGATCGATCAGGATGACGTCGATACCGGCGGCGGCCGTAACATAGGCGATCGAGGCGCCCATGAAGCCGGCGCCGACGACGCCGACTTTCTTCAGCTCGGTCTTGGGCACGTCTGCCGGGCGGCGGGCCCCCTTGCCGAGCTCCTGCATGGATATGAAGAGCGAGCGGATCATCGAGAAGGCTTCGGTGGTCTGCAGCACCTGCGTGAAATAGCGCTGCTCGATCTTCAGCGCCGTATCGAAAGGCACCTGCAGGCCTTCATAGACGCATTTGAGGATGGCAAGCGCGCCTGGATAGTTCCCGGCAGTCTCGCGGCGCAGGATCGCGGGAGCGGCGGGCCACAGCTGTGCGGAAGCAGGCGTCCAGATGCCGCCGCCAGGCGCCTTGAAGCCTTTCTCATCCCAAGGAGCGACGGGCTTCAGGCCGTCCTTGATCATCTGCTTGGCAGCCGGGATGAGCTGGTCCGGCTCGACCACCTGATGCACGAGATTCATTGCCTTGGCGCGGGAGGCAGAGAGCGACTGGCCGGTCGTCATCATCTGCAGTGCGGACTGGGCATCGGCCAGGCGCGCGACGCGCTGCGTGCCGCCCGCCCCCGGGAAGATGCCGACCTTGACCTCGGGCAGCGCGATCTTCACCGACTTGGCATTGGAGGCGACGCGGCCATGGCAGGCGAGCGACATTTCCAAGGCGCCGCCCATGCAGGTGCCGTTGATCGCCGAGACCCAGGGCTTGCCGCAGGTTTCGAGCTTGCGGAAGAGGCCGGTCATGCGGCCGACGAGATCGAAGAGTTTCTGCGCAGCGGTCTGCGGGTTTGCGGCCTTCTCCTGCTGGTAGAGGGTAAACATCGACTTGATCATCGACAGGTCCGCTCCGCCGGAGAAGGTGGACTTGCCGGAGGTGATGACGACGCCCTTGACGGCGGTATCGGCAACCGTGGCATCGACGATGGCGTTCAGCTCGTCCATGACCTCTTCGGTGAAGACGTTCATGGACTTGCCGGGCATATCCCAGGTGACGAGCGCAATGCCGTCGGCGTCGGTTCTGACGGTGAAGTTCTTGTAGGTATTCATGGCGGGACTCCTCTCCCTTGTAATCTCTTCCAGCAGTGCGGCCTTGTACGGCCCCTTTCTCCTCCGTCATGGTCGGGCTTGACCCGACCATCCAGCCCTTGGGCGGTGGATCCCCGGGTCAAGCCCGAGGATGACGGACATAAGCGAGCGGGCCGCCCGAAAGGCTTCCGCGACTAAACTCTCTCGATCACCGTCGCCGTGCCCATGCCGGCGCCGATGCACAGCGTGACGAGCGCGGTATTGAGATCGCGGCGTTCGAGCTCGTCCAACACGGTGCCGAGGATCATCGCGCCGGTGGCGCCGAGCGGGTGCCCCATGGCGATGGCGCCGCCATTGACGTTCATCCGGTCGTGCGAAATGTCGAAAGCCTGCATGTAGCGCAGCACGACGGCGGCGAAGGCTTCGTTGAGTTCGAAGAGATCGATGTCGGAAAGCTGCATGCCGGTGCGCTTCAGCAGCTTTTCCGTGACGTCGACGGGGCCGGTCAGCATCAGCGCCGGGTCGGAGCCGATATTGGCGAAGGCCTTGATGCGGCCGCGGGGTTTGAGGCCCATCGTTTCGCCGCCGGCCTTGGAGCCGAGCAGCACGGCAGCGGCGCCATCGACGATACCCGAGGAATTGCCGGCGTGATGGACGTAGTTGATGCGCTCGACCTCCGGATGGGCCTGGATGCCGACAGCCTCGAAACCGCCCATTTCGCCGGGCATCTGGAACGACGGATTGAGCGAGGCCAGCGCCTGCATATCGGTGCCGGGGCGCATGTGTTCGTCATGGGCAAGGATCGTCAGGCCGTTCTGGTCCGTCACCGGAATGACGGAATTCTTGAAGTAGCCCTTTTCCCAGGCATTGGCGGCGCGCTTCTGGCTTTCGACGGCATAGGCGTCGACGTCGTCGCGGGAGAAGCCGTATTTGGTGGCGATGAGATCGGCCGAGACGCCCTGCGGCATGAAATAGGCGGGGAAATTAACCGACGGGTCCATGAACCAGGCGCCGCCAGACATGCCGAGGCCGACGCGTGACATGCTTTCGACGCCGCCGGAAATCACGATGTCATCGGCCCCTTGCGAAATCTTGCCGGCCGCAAGGTTCACGGCATCGAGGCCGGAGGCGCAGAAGCGGGAGATCTGGATGCCGGGGACGTGCGTCGAATACCCGGCCTCGAAGGCTGCGGCCTTGGGAATGACGGCGCCGGCATCCATCACCGGGTCGACGCAGCCCATGATGATGTCGTCGACCGTCTTCGTGTCGAGCCCGTTGCGGTCACGGATCGCCTCCAGGGTCTTGGCGGCGAGGCGGACGGAGGGCACTTCGTGCAGCGAGCCATCCTTCTTGCCGCGGCCGCGCGGCGTGCGGACGTGATCGTAAATGAAAACCTCGGTCATAGTCTCATCTCCCTATCGGCCGGGTGGCCGTTGAATTCTTTCTCTTGCCTTCTCCCCAGCCGGGAGAAGTGCCGAACAAAGCGAGGCGATAAGGATCTCCGGCAAAGCCGGAGCCTGAAGAAAGCCGCGCCTGCGGTGCGTCCCCGCATCCGGCCCTTCGGGCTACCATCTCCCCGGCGGGGAGAAGCGGCAACTCCAATCAAAACGCCTCGGCCGGCAAGGTCATCATCGTCTCGGCGCCTGTCTCGATGCGGGCCTTGCGCAGCGCGGTTTCCGGCATGATGCGCTCCATGAAGAAGCGGGCGGTCACAAGCTTGTTCCTGAGATAGCTTTCGCGCGGCGTATCGCCGCTCGCAAGGCCATCCTCTGCGGCTTTCGCCATCTTCCCCCACATATAGCCCAGAACGACGAGACCGAAGAGATGCATGTAATCCGTCGAGCCGGCGCCGGCATTGTCAGGCTTTGCCATCGCATGCTGCATGAACCACATGGTCGCCGCCTGCACGTCGTTCAAGCCCTTCTTCAGGTTCTTGGTGAAGAAGGTCATCTTCTCGTCGTTGCGGTTCTCCTCGCAGAAATCGCCGATCTCCTTGAAGAGCGCCATGACGGCGCGGCCGCCGTTGAGACCCAGCTTGCGGCCGACGAGATCGAGCGCCTGGATGCCGTTGGCACCCTCGTAGATCATCGCGATGCGGGCGTCGCGCACGTACTGGCTCATGCCATGCTCTTCGATATAGCCGTGACCGCCGAAGATCTGCTGGGCCATGACGGCGTGATCGAAGCCCTTGTCGGTCATCACGCCCTTGAGGATCGGGGTGACGAGGCCGAGGATGTCATCCGCCGTCTGGCGCTCGGCATCGCTCGCGGAGCGGTGGGCGATGTCGGATTTCAGCGCTGTCCAGAGGAGGAACGCGCGGCCGGCCTCGTTGAAGGCGCGAATGGTCATCAGCGTGCGGCGGATATCCGGATGAACGATGATCGGATCGGCCTTCTTGTCCGGCGCCTTCGGGCCGGAGAGCGAACGGCCCTGGATGCGCTCGCGGGCGTAGTTCACGGCGTTCTGATAGGCGATTTCCGAGATCGAGAGGCCCTGCAGGCCGACGCCGAGGCGCGCCTCGTTCATCATCACGAACATGGCGTTCAGGCCGCGGTTTTCCGCCCCGATCAGGAAGCCGGTCGCCTCGTCATAGTTCATGACGCAGGTGGCATTGCCGTGAATGCCCATCTTGTGCTCGATCGCGCCGCAGGAGACGGCGTTGCGGTCACCCGGCGTGCCGTCGGCAGTGACCAGGAACTTCGGCACGATGAAGAGCGAGATGCCCTTGGTGCCTTCCGGCGCGCCCTCGATGCGGGCGAGCACGAGATGGACGATATTGTCCGTCATGTCGTGCTCGCCGGCGGAGATGAAGATCTTCTGGCCGGAAATCTTGTAGCTGCCGTCACGCTGCGGCACGGCCTTGGTGCGGAGCAGGCCGAGATCGGTGCCGCAATGCGGTTCGGTGAGGTTCATGGTGCCCGACCATTCGCCGGCAACCATCTTTGGCAGATAGGTCTGCTTCTGCTCGTCCGACCCGTGGACGACGATCGCCGCAATGGCGCCCTGCGTCAGCCCCGGATACATCATCAGCGACATGTTCGCCGCGGAGGTATATTCGCCGACTGCGGCATGCAGCGTGTAGGGAAGGCCCTGGCCGCCGAATTCCTCCGGCACGGCAAGACCGGTCCAGCCGCCTTCGCAATAGGTCTTGTAAGCTTGCCTGAAGCCCTTCGGCGTCGTGACCGAGCCGTCGTCCGCCCGCCTGCAGCCTTCCTGATCGCCGGAATAATTCAGCGGGAAGAGCACTTCCTCTGCCACCTTTGCCGCCTCGCCCAGAATGGCCTCGATCATATCCGGCGTCGCATCGGCAAAACCCGGCAGGTTGTTGTAGCGCTCGATGCCTAGCACGTCGTTCAGCACGAACAGCGTATCGTTAACCGGAGCCTTGTAGACGGGCATTGTTCGAATTCCTCCAATTCGGCAACCGGACGGGACCGGCATTTGAGAGTCTCTTACAAAATATTGACGTTTGCGTAAACGTCAAATTCTGCATTCGGGCAAATTTTTGGAAAGAACCTTTACGCCTGTCGGATGACTCCCGCTTGAAACGTCCTTCGGCTGTCAGACAGTGTCAGCAAATAGACGAGGAGACTATCCAATGACCAAGGTCAGCACGAATATCTGGTTCGAAAAGAACGCAAAGGAAGCCGTCGAATTTTATGTCTCGATGGTGCCTAATTCTTCGATCCGGCGCACGACCGTAATTCCCGCGGATACGCCCAGCGGGCCGGAGGGCAGCTGCAAGGTGATCGAGTTCAGGCTTGGCGATCAGGAGTTCACGGCGCTGGAGGCCGGGCCGCTCGATCCGCTCAATCATTCGTTTTCGATCGTCGTCGCATGCGAGACGCAGGCCGAGATCGACCGGCTCTGGGATGGCTTCCTGCAAAACGGCGGCGTGCAGGAGGCATGCGGCTGGCTGAAGGACCGCTGGGGGCTTTCCTGGCAGGTCGTGCCGCGCGTGCTCGGCGAGATGATGGCCGACCCGGACCGGGCCAAGGCGCGACGCATGACCGAAGTCATGCTGCAGATGGTCAAGCTCGATGTCGCGAAGCTTGAAGCGGCATTCCGAGGCTAAGCGGGATGCCGGATGATTCAGGCGGAGCCGTAGTTCCGCCCGCTGCTCTATCGCGCAAATTTCTTCGCGCCAGCAACGCAGGCCACGACGGCCAGCGTGACAGCAAACATGCTTAGGCTCACCTTCTCATGAAGCAGCACAGCCGCAAGTGCCAGGCTGAAGAAGGGCTGCAGCAATTGCAGTTGGCCGACGGCTGCGATACCGCCGAGCGCAAGTCCGCGATACCAGAATATGAAGCCGATCAGCATGCTGAAGAGGGAGACATAAGCAAGACCGATCCAAGACGTGCTTGCTGCATCCGGGAAGGACGGCGGCATGACGACGAGTGACAGCATGAGCATGACCGGCAGCGAGAGAACGAGCGCCCAGGAAATAACCTGCCAGCCGCCCAGCTTGCGCGACAGCCGGCCCCCTTCCGCATAACCCAGCCCGCAGACGATGATCGCCGCGAGCATCAAGAGATCGCCGACCGAGGATGCGGCATCCTCGCGCATCAGCGCAAAGCCCGCGACGGTGGCGCTGCCGAGGCAGGAAAACAGCCAGAAGACCGGCCGTGGTCGCTCGCCGCCGCGCAGCACGCCAAAGACGGCCGTCGCCAGTGGCAGAAGGCCGATGAAAACTGTCGAGTGGGCCGAAGTGATATGCTTCAGCGCAAATGCGGTGAGCAGCGGAAAGCCGATGACCACGCCCAGCGACACCACAAGGAGCGAGACAAGATCGGCGCGGCCAGGACGCTTTTCGCGAAAGGCGAGCAGCAAGCATAAGGCAAGTATGCCAGCGATCGCGGCGCGGGCGACGGTAAGGAACAGCGGATCGAAATTTGCAACCGCAACGCGCGTCGCCGGAAGCGATCCGCTGAAGATCAATACTCCCAGAAACCCGTTGATCCAGCCGCCTGTCCTGTCCATCGCCATGCTCCCGTGTTTTCATCGCTATCGACCGCAAGGGCTGGAACCGCCAGAGACAGTGCTATACAATCACCACAAACTGTTATGGATACGGATGCAGTACAGATGGATCAACAATCGGCGAAGCGCGAGAGCGGCGGCAAGCGCATAGAAGGCGTCATGGCGGAAATCCGCAGCAGGATCGCAGCTCGCGGGCTGGTGCCGGGATCCCGCCTGCCCTCGGTGCGCGCCTTCGCAAAGACGATGCAGGTCTCGCCTTCGACTGTCGTGGAAGCCTATGAACGGCTGGCCGGCGAAGGCCTGATCCGTTCGCGGCCGGGTTCCGGCTTCTACGTTTCGAGCCCGCTTGCGCCGCTTACGCTTTCCGAGATCGGGCCGAAGCTCGATCGGGCGATCGATCCATTGTGGGTCTACCGACAGTCACTGGAAGACGCACCCGAACTGCTGAAGCCCGGATGCGGCTGGCTGCCGGCAAGCTGGATGCCGCAGGTAGCAATACGGAAGGCGCTTCGCGCGATCTCCCGCGGCGAAGGGCGGGTACTCGTAGATTATGGAACGCCGCTTGGGCTGCCGCAGCTAAGGCAACTGCTCTCGCGCCGCATGGGCGAGCGCGGCATTGCAGCAGCTCCCGACCACATCATTCTGACGGAGTCGGGCACGCAGGCGATCGACCTTCTGTGCCGTTTTCTGATCGAGCCGGGTGATGGCGTATTGGTGGACGACCCCTGCTATTTCAATTTCCATGCACTGTTGCGCGCTCACCGGGCGAACGCCATTGGCGTTCCGATGACGCCCAGCGGGCCGGATATCGAGGCATTCGAGCGGGCGATCGATGAGCACCGGCCGCGGCTCTACATCACCAACTCATCAATCCATAACCCGACAGGCGCGACGTGTTCACCTGTTGTGGCACACCGCCTGCTGAAGCTTGCCGAGCGCGCCGGCCTGACAATCATCGAAGACGATATCTTCGCCGATCTCGAGCATGAGCCGGCTCCTCGTCTCGCCGCATTCGACGGGCTGGAGCGTGTGGTCCATATCGGCAGCTTCTCCAAGACGCTTTCTGCTTCTGTCCGTTGCGGCTTCATAGCCGCGAGAGCGGACTGGATCGAGCCGCTCACCGATCTCAAGATGGCGACAAGTATCGGCGGCGGGCGGCTGTCGTCCGAACTGATCCTGCTGCTTTTGAAGGATGGCAGCTACCGCAAACATCTGGACGCACTGCGCGTTCGCCTTTCAAGAGCGATGGACGAGACGGCAGCGCGGCTTGCGCCGCTCGGCATCACACCATGGATAAGGCCGCAGGCGGGCATGTTTGTCTGGTGTAAGTTGCCGGACGGCATAGACGCTGCCGATATCGCGCAAGCCTGCCTTGCCGACAACGTCGTCTTAGCGCCGGGCAATGCCTTCAGTCTGTCGCAGACAGCACGCGGTTTCCTTCGCTTCAATGTCGCCCAGTCGGATGATCCGAGGATATTCCGGTCGCTTGAGAGAGCGCTGAAGAATGCGGCGCGCAGTCCCGGCCTGCTGACTGGCAATCGCTGACTGAAAGCAGCGTTTGCTTCTGCGGGCGAACACGCTACATTTCGCTGGCTAACCGAAGAGAGCCCTGGGAGGAGCGATTTCATGAGACGGATGTGGCCTGAGGAGTTCAATTCCATCCTGGACGGCGCAGAGGAAGTGACGCTGACGCTTTCGGCGATCGTCCACGAGGACGGATCGCGCAGCGAGGCGATCAGCAGGCAGGCCCTGAAAGTCCGCATTCCGATGGAGGATTACGAGCGTATCTGGCCATTGGCGGAAGCCCGCTACCGGCTCGGCGGAAAATTCGCCGGCAAGGCGATCACGCTGATCACCACCAATCCGCATTACCATGCCTGGCACCCGGCTGACGGCGGCAGTATCGAGAACACCTCCGATAGTGGCAGGCACTACAGGACGAATTACATCGTCGCGCATTTCCTGCTCGATGATGTGCGCGAGACGGCGGCCGCCTAACGCCACCTGCCCCTTAAGCTTCGTCCAGAGCGAGCGCCAGATCGGCGATCAGATCGTCCGGATGCTCGATGCCGATCGACAGCCGGATGGTCGATTCCAGAACGCCGATGCGCTGGCGCACATCTGCCGGAACCCCGGAATGGGTCATCGCGGCCGGATGGCTGGCGAGCGATTCCGTGCCGCCGAGGCTGACGGCAAGCTTGAAGATCTTCAGCGCGTTCAGGAACTTGAAGGAGGCCGGCTGGCCACCCTTGATATCGAAAGAGAAGGTGGAGCCGGCGCCCGTGCACTGCGCGGCAAAGGTGCGGCCGAGTGGCGATTCCGGATCATGGTAGGGCAGATAGTGGATCTTGTCGACCTTCGGGTGGTCGCGGAGAAAATCGGCAACGGCGCGCGCATTGCTGTTGGCCCGCTCCATACGGATCTGCAGCGTTTCCAGCGAGCGCCCGAGCATCCAGCAGGAATGCGGATCGAGCTGCGTGCCGATCGAGCCGCGAAGCGCCTTCACCTGTTTGATCACCGCTTTGGGGCCGAGGACAGCGCCGGCGATGAGGTCCGAATGGCCGCCGACATATTTGGTCAGCGAATAAAGCGAGATATCCGCGCCATGTTCGATCGGGCGCTGGAAGACCGGGCCGAGCAGCGTGTTGTCGCAGACGACAATTGGCTTGTGGTCCTGCGTTTTTCCAATCGCATCCGCGATGCGGCGGATCATGGCGACATCGACGAGGCTGTTGGTGGGATTGGCGGGCGTTTCGACGAGGATGACCGAGACCCGGCCTTTCGACATAGCTTCTTCTGCAGCCGCTTTTACCGATGCCTCGCTGACGCCATCGGCGAAGCCGACGGCGGAAACGCCAAGATTGAGGAAGGTCTTCGCCAGCAGCGTCTCGGTGCCGCCATAGAGCGGCTGCGAATGAAGGATCGCATCGCCGGGCCGGACGAAGGCAAGCAGCGTGGTTGCGATCGCCGCCATGCCGGAGGAAAAGAGCGCGCCGCTTTCCGTCCGCTCATAGACGGCGAGCCTGTCTTCGACGATCTCGCTGTTCGGGTGGTTGAAGCGCGAATAGACAAGGCCGGCACCCTTGCCTGCCGGCGGTTCGCGGCGGCCCGACACATAATCGAAGAAATCGCGGCCATCCTCGGCGGTGTTGAAGACGAAGGTCGAGGTCAGGAAGACCGGCGGCTTGACCGCGCCTTCGGAAAGCTCCGGATCGTACCCGTAGTTCAGCATCAGTGTTTCCGGATGCAGCGCGTGATTGCCGATATGGGTTCTCGAAGGGTGGGGCGCGGTCATTGACGGTCTCCTCAGGCCGATGGATTGGAACTGAAACAGCAAATTATATCAAATGCGGAGGCACGTTCTTGCTATTTGGCGCAGGAGGATGTCTTTGGAAGCAACTTCCTGCGGAGCAATCTGAAATATGGCGCAGAAAATTGCCGATGAGACGGACCGGCGTATCCTGAAGGAACTGACGGCCGATGCGCGGATCACCAACAACGAGCTTGCCGAGCGCGTGGGGCTTTCAGCTTCCGCCTGCCTTCGCCGGCTGCGGCGACTGGAGGAGACGGGCGTCATAAAGGGCTACACGGCGCTGGTCGATCCGACCGCGGAAGGCTGGACGATGACGGCAATCGCCTCCGTACGGCTCAGCCGCCAGAACGAGGACGAGATCGAGATGTTCGAGACTGCCGTACGCAGCTGGGACGAAGTGCTCGAGTGCCATCTTGTCACCGGCTCGCGCGACTATGTCCTGAAGGTGATGAGCGCGGGGCTGGATCAATACGAGCGCTTCATCAAGGAGAAGATCGCGCGGTTGAGATGCGTCGATACGATTGAGACCAGCTTTGTGATGAACACCATCAAGGAGCGGCGCATCTAGCTCAAAATGTGTGCCGATTTACCGAAACATTAAAAAATTCTCACGGAAGTTAACGGCTTGTTTACCACGTTTCGTGAAAGGTGCGGGGTGAGCAGTGGTGATCCGCATTCCTTTTTCAAGTCTCGCGTTTACTTGGAGTGCCGCTACGCCGTTCAAGTTGAGAAAAGTCTAATAAACTGCTCTCCGGTGAACGGTCTCTCAAGCCAATGGCCTGGCCCTGACGAGGGTCCCGAGCAGACGAAGCGAGCAGGAAGATGAACGGATCGCGATCCAATATCCCCCGGCATTCCGACAGAGCATCGCTCGATGCGCTGAACCGCACGATCGAGGGGCTTGAGGCACGCATCGAAGGGCTGATGGGCAAGGGAAGCCGCGAGCCGAGGCAGCAGCCGGCCGCCGCGGAGCGCGAAAGCTACGGCAGACCTTACGAACCGGCTTACATGAGGCCGGAAGCGCGGCCTGACCCGCTCGCAGAAATTCGCGAGCGCCAGCGCACGCTCGATGCCGGTCGTGAACGCGCAGCCGCCGAACGTGCAGTTTACCGCGAACCGGCATCGGCCCCGCGCATGCCGGCACCGCAGGCTGCACCTGCTTACGCTACCTCGCCCGACACGATGACCGAAATTGCCCAGGCGCTCGTCAACCTGCGCCAGGACCTGAAGCGCGACATTTCGGACGGCGTAGCGCGCGAGATGGATGCGCTGCGCACGGAACTGCGCGAGATCAAGACGAGCGCGCAGGACCGGCATTTCGCCGACGACATCCGCGAAGACATGGGCCGGCTCGCCCAAAGCATCAACCAGCTCTCCAGTCGTTCGGCTGGCCCCGAGGCTGCGGGCCTGCGAAATGAATTCGAAGAGCTGCGCTCACTGATGGACGGGCTTGCCCGCGAGGATTCCATCCGCCACATGGAACACCGCTGGGACGGCTTCGAGAACCAGCTGCATGCGCTGGACACAGCAGGCCTGCAGGAAGAGCTGGTGTCGCTCGCCTATCGGCTCGAGGATATCAAGCGCCATATCGGCGGCATGGGCGAGAGCCCGGCAGTGCGCGCCCTGGAAGACAAGCTGATTGCGATCGCCACCGCGATGGAGCAATTCGGCAGCATGATCCAGCCGCATGACCGCGCCATGGCCGAGCAGTTTGCCGCGATGGATATGCGCCTTGACGAGATCAGCCGTGCGATCGCGGCAAGCGGGCGCAGCGCGGCAAGCGGCGACCCGGCGCTGATGCATCGCCTCGAAGGCCGGCTGAATGCGCTGGCCGAGCAGATCGATATGGTGGGCCGCAGTGCGGAAAGCCACGCCCTGCCCGCCGAGGGCCTTGCCGACCGGCTGGAAATGCTGACGCGGCGCGTCGAGGAACTCGCCAATACCAAGGCGACGGCACGCCTCGACGAGCGGCTCGAGCAGCTTTCCTTCATGCTCGAGCGTGCCCAGAAGACGGTTCCGCAGGCAGATCTCAACGGCACGCTCGCCGACATCTCCCGCAAGATCGACGCGCTGGAAAGCGGCGCAGTCAACGACGCGCTGGCGGAACGGCTGGACTATCTTGCGCGCCGCATCGACCAGATGGACGTGCAGCCTGCGCCTGGCGCGGCTACCGATGACGGTGCATTCCGCCGCATCGAGGGGCGCCTCAGCGACATCGCGGCACGCCTCGAGGAAAGTACGGCGGCGGCGCCGACCGATTCGCGAGCCCTGAAGAACCTCGAAGACCAGATTGCCGGTCTTTCAGCGCTGATGAACACGCCGCGCGCCGGCGGTGACGGCATTCCCGTCGAGCTCGACCGCCGCATGGGTGCGATCGAAGACTATATGGCGACCAGCGACGAATACATCATCGAGGCGGCCCGCCAGGCGGCCGAAGCCGTCGTCGAGGCCTATTCCCGCAACGGCGGTCTTCAGGTCGGCGGAGTCCCAGCCGCCGATATGTCGGCGCTCAATGCGCTCGCCGAAGATCTGCGGCATCTGGAAGAGCTTAGCCGCAGCAGCGATGAACGCACGCACAAGACATTCCAGGCGCTGCACGAGACACTGGTGCAGATCGCCGACAGGCTCGACGACATGGAAACCCGCAGCCGGCCGGCCGCACGAATGCCCGCCGCAAATGCCGATTTCGAGATCGATCCTTACGCGCTGGTCCCCGCCGGTGCCGAGGAAAGCGAGACGCAGGCCGTGTTCGGCCAGAAGGGTGCCTCGCCGCTCCTGCGCACGGCGGAAAGCGTCAGCGAGCCTGTCGTGCCTGCGCATGTTGTGCCCACGGCCGATACGAGCGCGAGCGCAATCGAAGCCGCAACCAATCCCGCTCGAGCCGCCACGCCCGCAAAAGGCAGCCTGCTTGCAGCACTCGGCAAGCGGCTGATTCCGGGCAAGAAGACGGAGAAGGCCAAGGCTGTCGAGCGGACCGTCATCGATCCCGCGCCGTCGATCGATCCGGTCGATCTGATGCCTGGCGAGGAAGCATCGAACGAGCCGCTGGAGCCAGGCTCGGGCGCACCGGACGTGAAGAAGATCCTGGAGCGCGTGCGCGCCAGCCAGGCCGCCGCACGCAACAATCCGAAGCCGGCAACGGAAAACGAGCGCGCCGACTATATCGCCGCCGCCCGCCGCGCAGCCCAGGCCGCCGCCATGGAAGCCGATCCAAAGGCCCAGCCGGTCAAGGCGGAGAAGAAATCCAAGGCGCCAAAGCCTGCCGGCGGTGCCAGCGCCTTCAGCCGCTTCCGCCGTCCACTTCTACTTGCTGCAGGCGCCGTGCTGCTCGCCATCATGGCCTTCCCCCTTGCCCGCACGCTGACCAGCGGTGAACAGGCCCCTCCGGCCGAAGTCTCGGTGCTTTCGGATGCAGCGCAGAACCCCGTTGCAGCCAATAGTTCGGCCATGCCGGAACAGAGTGCGGAAGCAACCGCAGCCGTCACTCCGACGGAATCCGCAGAACCCGAGGCCGCAGCACCGCCCGCCTTAGGGACGGCACAGACCGAGCCCGAAGCCGCCATGCAGCCCGCGCCAGCCGGCCACCTGACCGACGTCGCACCGCTTGACGGCGAAGGTGCCTCGACGCTGACGCCAGGCGCACCGGCACAGGATGCTGCGGCGTTTTCGCCCAATGATGTTCCCGCTTCCATGAATGCCTCGCCCGCGGCACCTTCCATATCCGTGCCGGACACCGTTCAGCCGCAGGCGCTTGCAGACGCCGCCCGCAACGGCGACCAGCTCGCGCTCTTCGAGATCGGCGCACGCTATACCGAGGGCCGCAACGGCCTGGCGGCCGACCAGGCGCAGGCCGCAAACTGGTATCAGCTTGCCGCCGACAAGGGCTTTGCTCCGGCGCAATACCGTCTCGGCAGCATGTACGAGAAGGGGACCGGCGTCTCGCGCGATATCGGCAAGGCCAAGGCCTTCTACGAGCAGGCCGCCAATCAGGGCAATGCCAGCGCCATGCACAATCTGGCCGTGCTCTACGCCTCCGGCGCGCTCGGCGAGCAGGATTACACGGCCGCGGCAAAATGGTTCACAAAGGCCGCCGATCTTGGCATCACCGACAGCCAATTCAACCTGGCGATCCTTTGCGCCCGCGGCAACGGCGTGGCGCAGGACCTCGGCGAAAGCTACAAGTGGTTCGCCATCGCTGCCCAGGGCGGCGACAAGGACGCCGGCGCCAAGCGCGACGAAGTGGCAAAGGCGATGAAGCCCGCCGACCTTGAAAAGGCACGGGCTGCAACGAGTGCCTGGAAGCCGCAGCCGCTCGACAACAAGGCCAACGGCATCGAAATCCCGGACGGCTGGGCGAGCAACGGCACGAAGACCTCGACCGTCGATATGAAGAAGGCGATCCGCAACATTCAGGCGATCCTCAACAACAACGGCTTCGACGCCGGCGCGCCGGACGGCGAGATGGGCGCGAAGACGACCGCCGCGATCAAGAGCTTCCAGAAGTCGGTCGGCCAGGAGCCGAGTGGCAGGATCAACGACGACACGGTAAAGGCGCTCCTGGAGCGCAACGCCAAGAACACGACCAAAGCTTGACGGAAGGACAACAAAAGCGTTCGAAACTGATCGGGATTGAGCACTGCTTCTACGTCCGTCAGCTCACGGGCCGTCGACCGAGAGCAATCGCCAACGAGCGTGATACGCGTCAGGTTTTCGTCTGAACAATTCCGGCTGAGGCAACCGGACGTCAACAGGATTCTCTCTGACGTAAGCGAAGAACTGCGGCTCTGTTGCATTTGCCTATACCGATTTTGAACGACCCTTTGCGCCCGCCGCAAAAGGGTCGTTTTGCTTGTGGAATTTCCCGACGCGATTTGATCACCGATGGGGGATTCGTGAATATTCAGCGGGCCGAAGTGCCCTATTTCAGCCAATGGGAAACGCCCGAGATGACGCTGCCGGTCGTGGCGGAGGGCTCTGCGGCGCTCATGCGCGATCCGCTGTGGCGGCATTCCGGCGCGCAGACGGTCGAGGAATATGCCCGCTGGGCCGTCAATGTCTGCGGTATGGCCTGCCTGAAGATGATCCTTGCCGCGCGCGGTGAACTCCATCCGACGCTCGATCTTGCCCGCGGCTGCGCGGCCTATGGCGGCTATGTCGTCAATGAGGCCGATGCCTCGATCAAGGGGCTGATCTATGCGCCTTTCGTCAAGTTCGTCACGCAACGTTTCGGGCTGGGCGCGGAGACAATGACGAATGTCGATACGGCCGCCATTCCCGAACTTCTTTCGAAGCGGCAGTTCTTCATCGCCTCGGTGCATCACGCAATTCGCTGGCCAGAGCGTGAGCCGCCATCGAAGGGCGGCCATCTGGTGCTGGTGACGGCCGCCTCGCCCGAGGCCATCCGCTTCCACAATCCTTCAGGACACAATCCCGAAAGCCAGGCGCATGTGACGCTGCCGCTCGCCGTCTTCGACCGCTTCTTCGCCAACCGCGGCGTCGCCGTCGGCTTCTAAGTCTTTTCAACACCAAGTCATTCCGGAGAATTGACATGATTGATGCATCAAACAGACTGCGCATTGCCGTGCTCTTCGGCGGACGCTCGAGCGAGCACGACGTCTCGGTGCTTTCGGCTACGAATGTGATGCGCGCGCTGGAGCCTCAAAAATACGACGCCATTCCGGTGTTCGTCACCCGCGAAGGACAATGGCTGTTGAGCAGCTTCGACGATGGTGCGCTTGCGAAACCGGAAAAGGGAGCCGAGGTCTGCCTCGTACCGGGCGGACGCGGACGTATGTTTGCAATTCCCGCCGGCGGATCGGCTTACGAACTGCCAGCGATCGACATCCTCTTTCCGGTCCTTCACGGCCTGCATGGCGAGGACGGCTCCGTACAGGGCCTTGCGGAGGTTGCCCGCGTGCCCCTTGCCGGCTGCGGCATTCTCGGATCGGCGACCGCGCTGGACAAGGACATCGCCAAGCAACTTATGAAGGCGGCCGGGGTGCCGATCGCCCGCTCCGTGACAATTCACGAGGGCGCACAGCCTCCCTTCGCCGCGCTGGAAAACGAACTCGGCCTGCCGCTCTTCATCAAGCCGGCGCGACAAGGTTCATCGGTCGGCGTCAGGAAGGTCCATGCCAGCCAGGAATTCGACGGGGCGCTTGCGGAAGGCTTCCGGCACGACCGCAAGCTGCTTGCGGAGGAGTTCGTTCGTGGGCGCGAGATCGAATTTAGCGTGCTGGAGGACACGGCAGGCAACCTCTTCGTTTCACGGCCGGGCGAGATCGTGCCGGCGGAGAGCCATGGCTTCTACAGCTACAATGCGAAATATATCGACGAGAACGGTGCAGCGCTGAAAATACCGGCAGAATTGCCGCCGCAGGTCGAGGCCGGAATGCGGGATATGGCCGCAAGGGCGTTCAGGGCCGTCGGCTGCGACAGCATGGCGCGTGTCGACTTTTTCCTGACACCGGACATGCGGTTCCTCGTCAACGAGATCAACACCATCCCCGGCTTCACCGATATCAGCATGTATTCCAAGGCAATGGCGGCAAGCGGAGTGAGTTATGCCGAAGTCATCGACCGCCTCGTGGCGCACGGGCTGGCACGGGCCGGGCAGTGAGGATGCGATAGCCCTCAGGCGCGGTTGTCGACTTGCCTTGCAAGCTGCTCGATAACCGTGCCCCAGCCATCGTGGGAGCCCATTTCGGCGTGCAGGTTGCGGTCGGCGCTGTCTGAAGGACGAGAGCCAAGTCGAACGGCTCTGCGAGGTCGCTGATGCTGGCCGGGCGTTTGCCCAAACGGCCGAGCACTGCACGGCGCGTCGGGTCCGCAAGCGCGAGAAAGATGCCGCTCGGCTGTTCATGAATACTGATCCATTACGCTAAGTATCGCGGGAGAATACTTAGCGTAATGGCTAAGTATTCTCCCGCGAACAAAACTCCTCGCGCGCCGTCGTCACAAAATCTGAAAAAAGCCCAATTAATCGGAACTTATCGCTCGCGTAATGCGCGGATCGCATGTCGTTTATCGAAAGCCTCTGGCAACGATTTCACCGTATGATGCGCCATTCGAACGGGACGCAAGATACCTGCCCGGCGGGGGCAGTTCATAATTCGGGGTCGGCTGTGACAATCTATCTGCCCATCGCAGAATTGTCGGTGAACATCTTCATCATCCTCGGCATGGGTGCGGCCGTCGGCTTCCTGTCCGGCATGTTCGGCGTCGGCGGCGGCTTTCTGATCACGCCGCTCCTGATCTTCTATAACATTCCGCCCGTGGTTGCCGTTGCGACCGGCGCAAACCAGGTGGTCGCGTCCTCGATCTCCGGCGCGATCACGCATTTCAGGCGCGGGACGCTGGACGTCAAGCTCGGGACCGTATTGCTTGTCGGCGGTCTTGCGGGCGCAACGATCGGCATCTGGATTTTCTCGCTGTTGAGACGGGTCGGTCAGCTCGATCTCATCATCTCGCTGATGTACGTCATCTTCCTCGGCGCCGTCGGCGGGCTGATGCTACTCGAAAGCATCAACGCCATGCGTCGGGCGGCCAAGAACGTACCGCCGACACCGCGCAGGCCCGGACATCACCACTGGGTCCACCGCCTGCCGCTGAAGGTGCGGTTCAAGAAATCGAAGATTTTCCTCAGCGTCATCCCGATCGTCGCGCTCGGCTTTGGGATCGGCATCCTGACCTCCATCATGGGCGTCGGCGGCGGCTTCATCATGGTGCCGGCGATGATCTACCTGCTGCGCATCCCGACCAATGTCGTCGTCGGCACATCGCTGTTCCAGATCATCTTCGTGACCGCCTACACAACCGTGGTGCAGGCTGCGACGAACTTTTCCGTCGATATCGTGCTTGCCTTCATCCTGATGGTGGCCGGCGTCGTCGGCGCGCAATACGGCGTGCGCGTCGGTCAGAAACTGCGCGGCGAACAATTGCGGGCGCTACTCGGGCTGCTCGTTCTCGCCGTCGGCATCCGCCTGGCGGTGGCGCTGGTGGTGACGCCCGCGGACATCTATTCCGTCGTGATGGGGGCGTACTGATGAAGCGGCTGCGCCTTTGCCTTTTCGGTCTCTTCTACTTGCTGCCGGGGATTGCCGCAGCGCAGATGCTGCTGCCGGGACAGAATTCCGAAGAAGAGCGCGAGGGGCTGGAGATCGGCACGTCCAGTAGCGAAATCGCCATCACGTCCGATTTCCGCGGCGCGGACCTGACGATCTTCGGGGCGCTGACCAATACCGACAACCTTTTGCTTGCTGTTGGCCAATACGACGTCGTCGTCGTTCTGGAGGGGCCGCGCGAAGATGCGACGGTGCGCAAGAAGGAGCGCGTCTTCGGCATCTGGATCAATACCGACTCGATGACGTTCGAGGGCGTGCCCCATTCCTATTCGATGTCGAGCTCGCGCTCGATCGACGACGTCGTGACACCGCTCGACCTCACCGATCAGGGGATCGGCATCGACCATATTCCACTGACGCCCGTCGGCTTCGTCGGAGACGGCAGCAGCCTCGGCGAGTTCCGCACCGCATTCCGGCGGCTGCAGCAGACCGGCGGGCTCTACGAGCGCGACCCGACCGGCGTGCGCTTCGTCAGTTCCAATCTTTTCAAGGCAAGCCTTCGCCTGCCGGCCAACATTCCGAACGGCGTGCATACGGTTCGTGCCTATCTCTTCAAGAGCGGCGTGTTCGTGACGCAAAAGTCGGTGCCGCTGCGCGTCATCAAGACCGGTATCGAGCAGATGCTTACCGATGCGGCTCATGGACAGCCGATTCCCTACGGCATGTTCGCCGTGTTCCTGGCGATCGTGACCGGCTGGGGCGCAAGCATCGTCTTCCGCAAGGATTGATCAGGCGGACTTTTTCTTTTTCGCAAGGACGTCGAGATAGGCTTCGGTCAGACGGCCGAGCACCGAGGGCGTTCCGGGTGGCAGTTGCTTGCCCAGGTGTTTGGCCCGCAATTCATCCATGAAATCCTCCCAAAGGCGCAGGCCGCCATTTTCCAACAACTCGGCGCGAATGGAGAGCTCTTCAGACACCGGCAGATGCCTGCGGCCCCACGCGCCCATATGGGCAAAGAGAGGCACGAGGTCGATCGCCATTTCGGTGAGACTATAGATGGCTTTCTGTTTATGCGTGGGATCGCCCTCCCGGGTGAGCAAGCCCTTGTCCACGAGGCGGCGCAGGCGATCGGCAAGGATGTTCGAGGCGATGCCCTCCTCCGAATTCTGGAGCAGCTCGCGGAAGTGACGGCGATTGCCGAACATGATGTCGCGGATGACGATCAGGCTCCACCGGTCGCCGAGGATTTCCAGCGTCAGATTGATCGGGCAGCCGGAGCGGTGAAGGTCGTCCATTTTTCATTCTCCAAAAAAACTACTTGCATTTTGCCATCGGTTTATCTAGCTTTCAACCAGTTGCTGATTGCAACCGGTGCTGATGTGGTATGGACTATCGGATGGAGGAAATCGACATGAGAAAGCTTGTTGTCTGGAATCTGATGACACTCGACGGCTATTTCGAAGGCACGAAGCCGTGGGACATCGACTTCCACAATCTGGTCTGGGGGCCGGAACTGCAGAAATACTCCGAACAATTGGGCGAGGAAGGCGACCTGCTCGTCTTCGGCCGGAAGACCTACGAGGGCATGGCCGCCTATTGGCCGACGGCGGAAGAGAATGACAACATCAAGCAATACATGAACAACACCGCAAAGATCGCCGTGTCGCGGACGATGAAAGAGCCGGGCTGGAACAATGCCCGCATCGTCAGCGATCCGGTTTCCGAGCTTCAAAAGCTCAAGGAGCAGGACGGCAAAACGATTTTCATCTTCGGCAGCGCCGAACTCTGCGACGCGATGCTGAAGGCCGGTCTTGTCGACGAGATCCGCATCTGCCTGGTGCCGGTGGTTCTCGGCGCGGGCAATCCGCACTTCAAGGCGGCGACGGCGCAACGACCGCTAAAGCTGCTGGAAGCGACACCGTTGAAGACCGGCGCGGTGATCTTGCGTTACGAACCGGCGAGCGCAGCGTGACGCCGACATTCGCGACAGTTTGATGCAGATCAACGTGTTAAGCTGGTTCCTCCGTCAATATGCGAGCGTTGGAGGAGGAGCCAGCCCATGCAAACACATTCTCATCCCGACCGAAGGTTCGCAGCTTTCCACCGATGCGCTGGAAAAGGCGCTTCCCTTTGCCAAGGAGATCGGCGCCAAGGCAACGGTCCTGACCGTCGTCGAACCGTTCCATATCTTTTCCACGAATATCGATCAGCTGGAATCCACGCGCGAAGAATATGACCGGCACAGCCAGCAAGCAGCAGACCGGATCCTGGCGGATGCGGGTGCCCGGGCCAGAACGCATGGCGTCGATTGCCATACGACCCAGGTGACCAACCACGAACCCGCGAAGGCCATCATCGACACAGCCGCGCAGCGCGGCTGCGACCTGATCGCCATGGCATCGCACGGACGCGAAGGCTTCACCGCATTCATGGTCGGCAGCGTGACGATGAAGGTGCTCGCCCATTCAAAGACCCGGTTCTGGTCTACCGCTGATGAGACCCGGCGCTTGCGGCAGCGGGGCAAGCCTCGGTGCGGAGTGCATGTTCGCCTTTGACTAAAAACCGAGTGTTAAGATTTACGAGTTAGTAATCTCTCGAAAACGAGAGGTTCTGTTTTGCGTACCCGTACTCTTCTCGCCCTGGTGTTGCTGGCGCTCGCTGCTGGCTGCGCCACGGCGCCTCGCCAGACCAGAAACATCTGCGCTGTCTTCGAACAGCGCAACGGCTTCTTCAGCAACTGGCAGCACGCGGCCGAGCGCGCCGAGAAGAAATACGCCGTGCCGGTGCCGATCCTGATGGCGACGATGTATGTGGAATCCGGTTTCCAGCCGAACGCCCGCCCGCCGCGCACGAAGCTTTTTGGCTTCATTCCCTGGACGCGTCCGTCGACCGCCTACGGCTATTCGCAGGCGCTCGACGGCACCTGGGACCACTATCAGTCGGCGACCGGCAATTGGGCTGCGCGGCGCACCAATTTCGCCGACGCGATCGACTTCATCGGCTGGTACCACTACAGCAACAGCCAGGCGACGGGCATCCAGCTCAACGACGCCTACAGGCTCTACATCGCTTACTATTCGGGGCCGAAGGGTTACAAGCGCGGCGACTGGCGCTCGAACGCGCAGTTGCAGAAGACGGCACAGAGGTTTGCCGATATGGCAGCGACCTATCAGCGGCAGTTGCAGGGGTGTAATTGAGCTCCGATTTCTATGGCGTGGTGGCCATTGTCGTCTTTCGGGGCTTCGCCCTTGGAGCAAGCGCAGAATTGTCTATCGAAAAGCAACGGCGGCGAGAGCCCTCATCCTGAGGTGCCAGAAGGGCCTCGATGGACGAGGGCGGGCGCTCAACTTCAGCTGCGCAAATTCCCGAATCTCACCGAATAAATCCGATCCCGCCCCAGAAGATGAGCGACCAGGGACGACCTGTCGAACAGGCCCGCCAACGCCTTGTGGCCGAGATCCAGTCCGCCGGTCGTGACGCCGAAGGCGGGCATGAGGAGGCGGGCGCCGTCGGTGGCAAAGCAGGGGCGGCGGACGGCTTTTTCCCGCCGGCGGACGGTGGCCGCGGGGTGCAGGTGACCGGCGATTTCACCGCTCTGCAGCCCACCTTTCGGCTCATGACGGAAGGTCAGGGCGGCGTAGTGCATTTCATCGACCGAAGAGCCGGGCAGATCGACCGTGCCGTCAGGGTCGTGATTGCCGTTGATCCAGATCCATTCGCGGCCGCGGGCCATGTTGTCGATCAGGGAGCGAAAGGTATCGGGTAGATGCGCTGAGCCGACGCGGTCGTGGAAATTGTCGCCGAGGGAGACGACAAGCTTCGGATTGTAGCGGGTGATGACGGCGCAGAGCACGGTCAGCGTCGCCAACGTGTCGTAGGGCGGCAGTAGCATGCCGCGGCGGGCGAAGGCGGCACCCTTTTCGAGATGCAGGTCGGAAACGACGAGGATGCCGGCATCGGGCAGGTAGAGCGCGCCGAGCGGATCGCAGACGGCCGCAACGCCATGAACACTGGTTTCGACGCCCGGCATCGGAACCAATCCGTTCAATTCACGCGCAAGCGCCAGGCGGTTCATCAATTTCGTCTATCCTGCATTATCAAGCCATAGCTTCGGCGATCAGATCCCCGGCCGCTTCGGCGAGCACGGCATCGTGGGCCTCGCCGTGAACAGGCTCCTTGCCGATCTCCAGCATCACCGGCACTGCGAGCGGGGAAATATGATCCAGCGCGCGATGCGTAATGTGGCCCTTGATTCGTCTCAGCATATCGCCAAGCCGGGAAATATCCAAAAGGCCGCTCGCGGCATCCTGGCGCGTCGCCTGTAGCAGGATATGGTCCGGCTCGTGGCTGCGCAGCACGTCGTAGATCAGATCGGCGGACACCGTGACCTGCCGTCCGGTCTTTTCCTTGCCAGGGTGACGGCGCTCGATCAAGCCTGCAATCACGGCACAATTGCGGAAGGTGCGCTTCAGCAGGAAAGATTCGTCGAGCCAGGCTTCGAGATCGTCACCGAGCATATCCTCGTCGAAGAGATCGGAAAGGCTGAGATGGTCGTTGCGGATCATCAGGCCCATGTCTTCCAGCCCCCAGATGCCGAGCGAATAGTCCGTTGCGACGAAACCGAGCGGCTTGGCGCCGGCCCGCTCCAGGCGCCGGGTGAGCAGCATGCCGAGCGTCTGATGCGCAAGGCGGCCTTCGAATGGATAGGCCACCATGTAGGCACGGCTGCCGCGCGGAAAAGTCTCGATCAGCAGTTCGTCGCGCTTCGGGAGCATCGACTTGTCCTTCTGCAGCGACAGCCAGTCGCGGACCTGATCCGGCAGATGGTGCCAACGGTCGGGATCGGCGAGCATCGATCGCACCTGATCGGCAAGATAGGTCGAAAGCGGAAACTTTCCGCCGGCATAGGACGGGATTTTCGGATCAAAGGAGAAGGCCTGGGAGACAAGCGCCTCGTTTTCGCGGATGCCTTCGAAGCGGAGCACCTTGCCGGAGAAGATGAAGGTGTCGCCCGCAGAAAGCTGTTCGAGGAAATATTCCTCCACCTTGCCGAGGGTGCCGCCGCCGCGGCCAATCTTGCCTGTCTCGCCGCGCTTCACCATCCGGATGTTCAGCATCGGGCTTTCGACGATGGTGCCAAGATTCAAGCGGTACTGCTGGGCAACCTGCGGATTGGAAACACGCCAGAGGCCCTCCTTCGTTTTGCGGATGCGCGCATATCGTTCGTAGGTGCGCAGCGCATAGCCGCCGGTCGCGACGAAATCGACGATCTGCTCGAAGGTTTCCCAAGAGAGATCGGCATAGGGCGAAGCGCTCCTCGCCTCATCGTAGAGTTCCAGCATGTCGAAAGGTTCGGCGCAGGCCATGCCGAGCACGTGCTGGGCAAGCGCATCGAGCGCGCCGCGGCCGACGGGCGGGGTGTCCTGTGCGCCGATATAATTGGCGTCGAGGGCTGCCTGGCATTCCATGACCTCGAAACAGTTGGCGGGAACGAGGATCGCCTTGGAGGGCTCGTCCATGCGGTGATTGGCACGGCCGATGCGCTGGGCAAGGCGCGAGGCACCCTTCGGTGCACCGACATGGATGACGAGATCGACATCGCCCCAGTCGATCCCGAGATCAAGCGTCGAGGTGGCGACGACAGCGCGCAGCCTGTTGGCCGCCATCGCGGCCTCCACCTTGCGGCGCTGGGCGACATCGAGCGAGCCGTGATGCAACGCGATCGGCAGATTTTCCTCGTTGACCGTCCAGAGTTCCTGGAAAAGCATTTCGGCCTGCGATCGCGTGTTGACGAAAAGCAGCGTCGTTTGATGCTCGGTCAGCTGCCTGTAGATATCGGGAATCGCGTATCTGGCGGAATGGCCGGCCCAAGGGATGTGCTCATCCGTCGAAAGGATCGAGATATCCGGTTTGGCACCGCCTTCGACGGTCACGAGACCGGCGTGCCGTTCCCTGCCCTCCTCCTGCGCAACCAGCCATTTCTGAAGGTCGATCGGTTCGGCAACCGTGGCGGAGAGGCCGATGGTGCTGAGGCCTGGCGCAAGGCGGCGTAGCCGGGCAAGACCAAGGGAGAGCATGTGGCCACGCTTCGACGTGACCAGAGAATGGAGCTCGTCGAAAACGACATATTTCAAGTCCTTGAAGAAGCGTTCGGCTTCCTTGTTGGCGAGCAAAAGCGCTACCTGCTCCGGCGTCGTCAGCAGGATATCGGGCGGATTGAGCTTCTGGCGCTGTCGCTTGGCGTTCGGCGTATCTCCGGTGCGGTTCTCCACGGTGACGGGCAGGCCCATCTCCCCTACCGGCTTCATGAGGTTGCGCTCGATATCGACAGCAAGTGCCTTCAGTGGCGAAACATAGAGCGTGTGGATGCCTTTAAAGCCGGCACCCGGCCGGCGCTTGCCGCGGCGGGTGAGATCGGTCAGCGCCGGCAAGAAACCGGCAAGCGTCTTGCCGGCACCGGTCGGCGCGATCAGCAGCGTACTCTCGCCTGCTTCGGCGCGGGCCAGCAATTCCAGCTGATGAGCGCGCGGCCGCCAACCCTTTTCCGCGAACCAGCGGATGAAGGGGGCGGGCAAGGCGGCGCGGGCTTCGATATCGATCTGGTCCACGGGACAAAGGTAATGAAACCGACGTGAAATAGAAGAGCGGCCGCGCTTCACATGGCGATATAGCGGTCCTTGCGATGGTTGATGGCGAGCGTGAGGTTGAGCACCACGGCGCCGAGCACCGAGCAGGCGACGATGAAGGGGCTGGCGACGAAGAAGGAGAGCGCCAGGACAAGGCCATCGAAACCGAGCTGTACAAAGCCCGCGCGCCAGCCGAAGCGGTCCTGGATGTAAAGCGCCAGGATGCCGATGCCACCGAGGCTTGCGCGATGGCGGAAAAGCGCCAGCATGCCCGCGCCGATGACAAGGCCGCCGAAGAGAGCACCGGCGACGGGATCGACGTGCGAGAGCCCGATGAAACGTGGCGCGATTTCCGAAAGCACGGAGGTAAGTGCAATCGCCACAAAAGTCTTGACTGTGAAGGCGGGGCCGAGGCGGCGGAAGGCGAGATAATAGAACGGCAGGTTCACCGCAAAGAAGCAGAGGCCGAAGCTCCAGCCCGTCGCGTAGTGCAACAGGAATGCCATGCCCGCCGTGCCGCCTGCCAGAAGGCCGGCGCTGGAGAGAAGCGAGACGCCGAGCACAGCGAGCATGCTGCCCGCGACAAGTCCCTGTGCGTCATCGAAAAGCGAGTGTCTGTCCGACGACGAGTTCACAAGTCCGGCGAGAGCGGCTTTTTCTGCCATTGTTTTCCCCTTGGTATTTCGGCTGTTCTATCCGGCCATTCGGGCTTGGCAAGCAGGATTTCGATCGGCTGTTGACACATCGACTAATCGTCGATATTTTTTATCCACGATTCGAAGAGGACCCCGCATGAAAATGGGTGACGGCGTCGAACAGGCGATCCACAGCGTCGCGATGCTTTCCGGGCTTTCGGAAGGCGGCGTGCTGTCGGCGGCTGCGATCGCAGAGTTTCATGGCGTTTCGACGAGTTACCTGCTGAAGCACCTGCAGGCGCTATCCGGCGCGGGCATTCTCGACACGGTGCCGGGGCCGAAGGGCGGATATAAGCTTGCGAAAGTGCCAGAGGACATTACCCTGCTCGATATCGTGCTTGCCGTTGAAGGACCGGCACCGGCTTTCCGCTGTGCTGAAATCCGAAAGCGCGGGCCAAACCCGCTGCCGCAGCGCTATTTCGCCAAGCCCTGCCAGATCAGCGCTGCGATGCAGAAAGCCGAGCGCGCCTACCGCACCGAACTCGCCAAGATCAGTATCGCCGACATCCTGACCGAGCTCTCCGCCGCAGATGATGGCGGGATCGCCGCACGCGGCTGCGCATTCCTTGAGACCCACGAACGCAAAAGGGCTTACTGAGCCATAACCCAAAGGAGAAAATTTATGCAGGCACGTTTCAACTTCGCAAAGGCCTCGCCGGAAGCCTACAAGGCGGTTGCCGCCCTGGAGCAATATGTCCAGAGCTCCGGCCTCGAGCGCCGCTTCATCCACCTCATCAAGCTGCGCGCCTCGCAGATCAATGGCTGCGCCTACTGCGTCGACATGCATGTCAAGGAAGCCCGCCATGACGGCCTTGGCGAACAGTGGATCAACCTGATCTGCGCCTGGAAGGAATCGCCGGTCTACGACGCGAAGGAACGCGTCCTGCTCGGCTGGGTCGATGCTGTCACGAAGATCGCGGAGACCGGCGCACCGGATGCGGACTTCGAAGCCCTCAAGACGCATTTCAGCGAGGAGGAAATCACCAAGATCACGGTCGCGATCGGCACGATCAACGTCTGGAACCGGCTGGCCGTCGGCTTCCGCAGCCAGCATCCGATCGATCAGCCGGCGAAGGCTGCGTGAGGAATTTTGCGCACAGCAAAAAGCTTGAGGCACTGCTTGAAGCGACCGACCCGATGAAAATCGGGTCGGCAAAATATCGATCAGTTGCTACGGGCACCTGATCCATCGAAGTTATTGATAATCTCACGGATGACTTGGGCGATCTTTTCCGCTGAGGAGCCCTTGGCGTACTCCTGTTCATGCGGCGTCTGATAAGTTTTTCCAACTCTGACATGTCTTCACCTCATCTATCCGGCGCCGGGCGAGTGTCGCTCTCAGCCTGAGAGGAGGCAAGTTACGATTTGTTTATGATTGAACTGCCGCTTTGGGGCCCTATAGCGCGATATAGCGATCCGCGCGGTGGTTGATGGTCAGGAAAAGATTGAGGACGACAGCGCCGAGAACGGAATAGATGACCACCGGCGGCGTGGTGACGAAAAAAGCGGCGGCAAGAACGCACATGTCGACGGAAAGCTGCACGAGACCGGCGCGGATGCCGAAACGCTCCTGCATGTAGATGCCGAGAATGCCGACGCCGCCGAGACTGGCGCGGTGGCGGTAAAGCGCAAGGAGGCCGAAGCCGAGCAGCAGGCCGCCGAGTAGTGCTGCCCAGGCCGGATGGATGCTGGAAATCTCGAAAAAACGCGACTGCACATCGGCAAGAATCGATGTGAGAGCGATGGCGACAAAGGTCTTGATCGTGAAGGCGATGCCGAGACGCTTCCAGGAGAGATAGAAAAACGGCAGGTTGAGCAGGAAGAAGGCAAGGCCGAAATTCACGCCGAAAGTATAGTGCAGCAGGAAGGCGATGCCGGCCGTACTGCCGGTGAGAAGCCCGGCGCTGGCGAGCACGTAAAGGCCGAGTGCAGACACGAGGCTGCCGGAGAATATGCCCTGCACATCTTCGAGCGGCGTATGGCGCGTTGCGCTGGTGTTCCAGAAACCAAGGGCACCGATGCGTTGAGCCATGGCGGCAATCTCCAACAGCAGAAGAGTTCAGAGCGCCGGAGAAGTCCCCGCGCAACGGATTGTGTATGGTGAACAGGCTGAGGCGTTCCTGCTTGTTCTTCCGCGGCGCCGGTCGGCTATGATGGGAATTATCGAGCTTTTCGCAGTTGCGAGCAAGCGAAATATGTAAGTAATGCTGACCTATTTTCAAATCGCAACATTTGTGCGCAAAAGGCTATCGCCGTGCAAGGAATAGAATGCCGGCGACCGGTTTGCCGCCATCCTTTCGAATCGTGGTTCTGACGGTTTCGATGATTTCGAAACCGTAACGGCGACAAAGGCTGCGAACATAGGCTTCCGTGTGAGCGTAGCGCAGCGACGGCGCGAGATGAAAACCGTCTCCCTCGCCCGCGTCTTCGACCGAGAAGGCGAAATCCGCACCGGATATGGCGAGGCGATCGACGATCGCGAAGGTGCTTTCGAGATTGCCGAGATACATGAGCACATCGGCAGCCGCGATCAGATCAGCGCGATATTCTGCGCCATCCGCAAAGATGCCTGAGCCTTCTGGCGCAAGAGAAAGATCGGCCTGGGCCAAGTGATCGTAGATTGCCTTCTCCTCGGCCTTGGCGAGCATGTTCTGCGAGAGGTCGTAGCCTTCAAGCCGCCCGGCACGGGCGCAAATTTCCGCACCAAGCAGGCCTGTGCCGCAGCCGAGATCAACGGCCAGCGAATATTTGCGGCCGGTGGCGGCGACAAGTGCTGCGAGTTTCTGCGGAACGGTATAGTCCAGCTTTTCGACGAGCGAGGTTTCGAAACGGGCGGCATAATCATCGAACAGCCGCTCGACATAGCGGCTCGGAGGCCGGTCCGGCGTTTCGGAATCACCGAGCAGGGCGAGCTTTAGACTTGCGCCGAAGATATCCTCGGGATCGAGCGCCAGCGTCTTGCGATAGGCTTCGATCGCGGATTCCACTTTGCCGGCCGTCTCCCGGTAGGTCGCGAGGCGATACCAGCCGGCAGCCCAGACGGGCGTCAGTTCCAGCGCCTGCTCCATCAGTTCGGCGGCCGCATCCGGCTCGCCGCCCTCGTTAAGCATTTTCGCATAGTCGGCGCGGCGGTCGGCGATGACGTCGCCGGAGGAAAGCTGGCTTTGCTGCATGATGTGGCCCGTTGAATGCCTGCGCATTTGGCGGCGGCCACAAAAAAACTCAAGTCCTATTTCAGAGGCGGAACGGCCAGTTCCGGAAAAGGCTTGCGGGCGACGCGCCGCAACCGTATTTCAGGGCAAACAGGAGATGGCGCATGTCCGATCAGGTAAACAAATTTCTGGGCGACTCGCTCGGTCGCACATTGGTGAAGCTCTTGGTCGTTTCGCTGATTGTCGGTTTCGTGATGACCGTTTTCGGATGGGCGCCGCTGGACCTCGTCTATAGCATCCGCGATTTCATCCGCGAGATCTGGTACCGGGGTTTTTCGGCTCTCGGCCGCATCGGGGATTATCTGCTGCTTGGTGCAACGGTCGTCATTCCAATCTTCATTATCATCCGACTTTTCAACTTCCGCCGGTAAACATGACATCCATCGATCTTTCCAGGCGCAATCTGCTGCGCATTTCAGGCCTTTTCCTCCTGACGGGTGTCGCAAGCTGCACGACCGCACCCAGAATGTCCTCCACGCCTTCGGACGGGGAGGACGAGACGGCGACGGCGCTGCCGCTTGTCAACCAGCTTCGTGCCAAAAACGGCCTGGCGGCGCTTCGCGTCGATCCGGCGGCAAGCGCTGCGGCAATCTACCAGGCCAAGCGAATGGCAAGCGCCGGCAAGATGAAGCACCTGATGGGCATGGCCGACAGTTTCGGCGCACGCGTGACGAAAAGCGGCGTGCAGCTTCCAGCGGCCGAAAACATCGCCGCCGGCCAACAGAGCGTCGAGGCCGCGGTAACGGCCTGGATCAACTCGCAACACCATCTCGAAAACATGCTGGGACGCTATAACGGGCTCGGCGTGGCCGTTGCGCACAATACGTCTTCCCGGAACATACCTTATTGGGCCATGGTTCTTTCTAGCTGAGGCGATTCTGCCTCTCGAGGCAGAACTGGATACCTTAACTCGCGAAAACCGGCTGGCATTCGACGTGACGCACGGGCTGGTGCTGTCGATCGTTGTGCCATTTTCCATTTGCCAATCCTATCGCGCCCCTGTGCGGAGGCACTCATCTCATTGAGGCGGCTAGACGGTTCAGTAGGAAATCTGCCCGTCCACAATCTGTCCGCCGCCCGCGGAAAGCTCCCGCTTCAAGAGCTCGCGCTTCAAGACCTCGCGCGCCTCCGGACTGATGACCGCGACTGGAGCCGCAACAGCTACTCGCGCTGCCGAACCGGCGAAATTGGCCGCAGTCATTCCGATCTGGTTCGTAACGCTCGCCTTTCCTCCATCAAGGCTCTGTCCCGCCAGCCGCCGCCCGAGCAGGCGCACGATCTCGGGGGTGTCGGCAAAGGCATTGTGGCCGAGTGGATCACTCGTTGCGATAGCGGTCGTGTCGATGACAGAAACGCCGAGTTCTTCGAGCACCGGTGCATAGGGCCTGAGATCGGATCCACCGACGCGGTCGACCCCGCCCGACAGCCAACTGGAGACCTCCAGGGCCTTGTCGCGTGTCGACGTCAAGATTGCAAAATGCGGCCGTTTTGGCCCCATTTCAACGAATTGACGACGAAACACGTCGATATCGATGTCCGGCGAGGCCAGTATGACATTCTTGACCTTCGCCGGGATTGATCTCTCGCGCATGGCGACGCCGCGCAGCGCCTCTGCCGCAAGCCAGCCTCCCATGGAATGAGCGAGAATCGTTACGTCTTGAACATCAGGACTTCTTGCGGTCTGAAGGATGAGATCCTCCAGAGCCCGACGCGAGTAGTTGGCGCTCTCCTTGTCATAGAGGTAGTCGAACGCGCGGCCGCGCGACGGCCAGGTGAAGAGGATCGGCGCGGCATCGGTTCCGGAGTCATGGACAATCTGCGCGAAGCGGAAGACCGCGTCGGCATAGGTGTTGTTGAATCCATGTACGAAAATGATGACCTGACGCCTGGAATTTCGATTCCTGCGGTACCAGTCCAGGGCCTGGCCGTCGGACTGGACTTTCGCGACCTTCGTGACCGCAAACTCCCTTTCCGGCTTGGGCGGCATGCGTGAAGGCCACTGCACCTCCCCGATCTTGCGGTTGCGGTCGGGAGGTATGGACACATCGACGCTGTTGAGGGAAATCGCCGTCCCGCGGTCGCCGGAATAGAGCTTGCCAGGATCTTGCGACGGTTTGCGCGTCGTGGCGACCAGCATGGTGACCCGGTTCGTGTCCGTCGGGGCTACGGCGAGAGGCTGAAGGACATCCTGCACCCGGTTGGCGCAACCCGATTGAACGAGACATAGGATTAAAAGAAAAGGGACGGTTCGCCCGATGCACGCGCGATGGATGGCAGCGATCGTCTGAGCGAACCCAAGCAGGGTGAGACCCTGGGCATTGCGCCCAGGGAGCGAGTGCGCTGTTGTCATCTCAGGGCTGCTCGATTTCACGGGGTATCCGGAACCAGGCAACGTAGAGCGCCGGCAAGAAGAGGAGTGTCAGCGCCGTTCCGACGACGATCCCACCCATCATCGCGTAGGCCATCGGACCCCAGAAAATTTCATGCGAGATCGGGATCAGGGCCAGGGTCGCGGCCGCAGCAGTGAGCATGATCGGCCGCATGCGGTGCTCGGTCGCCTCCACCACCGCCTTCCACGCCGACATTCCCTCTGCGCGCAACTCCTCGATCTGCACGATCAGGATCACGGAGTTGCGGATGAGAATTCCGACCAGCGCGAGCACACCCAGGAGCGCGACGAACCCAAGCGGCGAGTTGCTGGCGAGCAGCGCCACGACGACGCCGATCAGCGCCAGCGGGGCAACCGAGAAGACCAGGAACAGCCTGTGGAAGCTCTGAAGCTGGATCATCAGCAGCGTCGCCATGATGACGAACATGGCCGGCGCCACCTTGGCGATCGGACCCTGCGACTTGGCGCTTTCCTCGACCGCGCCGCCGATCTTCACGGAATACCCGGCCGGCATCGTCTTTTCGAAAGCCGAAACCTTGTCGGAGAGCGCCTTCACAACGGTCGCCGGCTGCGTCGCATCGCCGATCCCGGCCTTGATCGTGATCGTCGGAATTCTGTCGCGCCGCCAGATTGTCGGCTGTTCGAGCTCATAGTGGAAGGTTGCGACCGATGACAGCGGGACGGATTGACCACTGCTGCTTTGCAGTTGCAGATCAAGCAGGGTGTCGATCGAGCCGCGCTCCTTTTCTGCGGCACGGCCGATGACATCGACCAGGTAGATGTTGTCCCGGACCTGCGTCACCGCGTTTCCCTGTACGACGGTATTGAGCGCCATTGCGATATCCTGGGACGAGACGCCGAGCTGTCGGGCCTTGTCCTGTAGCACGTCTATCTTCACGACGCGGGCCGGCTCGTTCCAGTCGAAGGCGATGTTCCTGAGGGAAGGGTCAGTGCCGACGATCGATCCAAGCTTCCGTGCCAGGTCGCGCACCGTCTGCAGATTATCGCCGGACACACGGTACTGAATCGGCTTGCCGACCGGCGGTCCGATTTCCAGCAGCTTCACATAGGCATCCGTTCCGGGAAAGGTCTTCTGAAGGTAAGCTTCCGCTTCTTGCTTCAGCTTGTCGCGGGCGTCGAGTCCCTTGGCAACGATGATCGTCTGACCGAAGGAAACGTCAGCCGGCTGCACGTCGAAGGAAAGGATGAAGCGCGGCGCGCCTCTCCCGACATATGTCGACCAGTGCTCGACCGTAGGGTTGCCGGCCAGCATCTCGTGTTCGAACTGAGCCATTTGACGGCTCGTTTCGGCAATTGAGCTGTTCTGCGGCAGGTTCCAGTCAACGATCAGTTCCGGCCGATCCGAACTCGGGAAGAACTGCTGTTGCACCATCGTCAGGCCGACGATCGATCCTGCGAAGAGAACGACTGTGGCGACGATCGTCATCCAGCGCCAGCGCAGGCAGAATTGCAGCATGCTCGAGAATGCTTTCGCAACCCGGCCCTTGTGTTCGGCATGCTTCTTCATCGTCTTCGGCAGCAAGGTCACGCCGATGAGAGGCGTGAACAGGACGGCAACGATCCAGGAGACGACAAGCGATACGGCGATAACGACGAAGAGGGTGAAAGTGAACTCGCCGGCGCTGCTCTTGTTGAATGCGACGGGGATGAATCCCGCGACAGTCACGAGCGTACCGGTCAGCATCGGAAAGGCCGTGGACGTGTAGACGTAAGTGGCGGCTTTCCTGAGACTGTCACCCATTTCCAGCCGTGCCACCATCATCTCGACGGCGATCATGGCGTCGTCGACGAGGAGGCCGAGCGCAATGATCAGCGCCCCGAGCGAGATGCGCTGCAAGGATATGCCGGTGTAGAACATGACCATGAAGGTGATGGCGAGAACGAGCGGGATCGCGATCGCCACTACCAGGCCGGCCCTCATCCCCAGACTGATGAAGCTGATCGCGAGCACGATCGCGACTGCCTCGAACAGGGCCTTCGTGAAGCCGCCGACTGCCTCCTCGACCACCTTCGGTTGGTCGGACACCTGTTCGACGGAGACGCCGACCGGAAGCTCCTGGGTGATTTTGCTCATCGTCTTTTCAAGCGCTTCGCCGAAGGCAAGCACATTGCCGCCCGTCTTCATGCCGATCGCGAGCCCGATGGCGGGCTTTCCGTTAAAGCGGAAGAGCGACGTCGCCGGATCGACGGTGCCGCGGGTGATCGTTGCGACGTCGGTCAGCGGGAAGAAGCGGTCGTTTACCCGAAGATTGATCCCACGCAAGGTGTCTTCGGAGATGAAGCGCCCGCCGACCCGCAAAGCGACGCGCTCGGGCCCGGTTTCCACAAAGCCGGACTGGGTGACGGCGTTTTGCGCCTGCAGCGTGGCAATGATCGCGGAGCGGTCGATGCCGAGGGCGGCGATCTTGCGGGTGGAGAATTCCAGGTAGATCACCTCGTCCTGCGCCCCGACGATGTCGACCTTGCCGACGTCGGGGATCTTGAGGATCTGCGTTCGGGCGTTCTCCGCGAAATCACGCAGTTCCCTCTGGCTAAGTCCGCTGGCGCCCGTAAAGGCAAAGATATTGCCGTAGACGTCGCCGAACTGATCGTCGAAGAAGGGTCCGACCACGCCTTGGGGGAATTCGTGCTTAATATCATCAATCAAGTTGCGGACGCGCGACCAGGTGGGCTTTACGTCCCGCGCGTTCGTTTCCGGCAGCAGGTCGACGAAGACGATCGTTTGATCGGCGGTCGTGATGCTGCGGGTATGTTCCAGCTTGTCGAGTTCCTGGAGCTTCTTTTCGATGCGGTCGGTAACCTGCTGCGTCACCTCCTGGGCAGAAGCGCCTGGCCACTGGGCCTGGATCACCATCGTCTTGATCGTGAAGGACGGATCTTCCTCGCGGCCGAGTCCGAGATAGGCAAAGGCGCCCGCCACCGCGAACATGATCATGAAGTACCAGACAAGCGAACGATGCTCGAGCGCCCAGTCAGAAAGGTTGAATCTATTCACGGGCGTGGCTCCTGTCCGAGTTGCACTTTCTGTCCATCGGTGAGTTCATCGACTCCGGCGATGACGATCTCTTCCCCTGCCCGTAGGCCCGCGTGAACCAGGACAGAACGGGGTGCGGACGCCGGACCTTCCAGTTCAACCGCTCTCGGAGCGACAGTAGCTGTCGAGCGATCTACCACCCATACCTGGCTGATACCGCCTTCATGGCGGATGGCGGAGAGCGGCAGCGTGATCGCCTGCTTCCTTTCTCCGACAAGCGGCGTCGCAGTGACCACGGCGCCAAGGCGGAAGATGTCCGGCGCCTGATCGATCCCGATCTTCAGCCGATAGGTGCGGGTATTGGGATCGGCCTGCGGTGCGATCTCGCGGACCACGCCAGTGGCCTGGATCCTGCTGTCGAGCTGGAGGGCGACGTTGAAGCGGTCGTCCAGGCGAACGCGACTGAACTGCGCTTCCGGCACGTCGACGACCACGTCGCGCTGCTCGAGACGTGCCAGTTTCAAGACCGGTTGGCCGGCCGAAACGGTCTGGCCCATTTCTGCGGACGTGGCGGTCACGACGCCATCGAACTCGGCCCTCAGCTCGGCGTAGCCTAGCTGCTCGCGCGCCTTCGCAAGGCTGGCCGTCGCTTTCGCAACATTGGCGGTAGCCGACTTGAGCTGCTGTTCGGCAAGATCGTGATCAGCAATGCTCGCTGCATTGCTCTGAACGAGCCTTCGCTTGCGGGTTTCCGTCGTTGCGGCGTTCTCCAACTGCGCTTGGGCGTTGCGGAGTTCGGCCTCCGCGCTCGTGACCGCGAGCTGCAGACTGAGAGGATCGATTTCCGCTAGGACATCGCCCTTGTGCACCAGGTCGCCGACATCGACCTTGCGAGAGACCATTCGCCCGAGCGTCCGAAACGCCAGGTCAGTCTCGATGCGAGCCCGCACCACGCCGGGCGAGCTTGCCGCTTTGTCCTGTTCGGCCGCAGCCATGACGACTTTGACAGGACGGGGAGCCGTCTCCTCCCCTGCCACGGAGTTCTGATCGCAGCCTGCAAGCAGCGACACTGACAGAAGAAGCGGGAGAGAGGTGCATATGCGATTGAGGATCATCTCACTTGCCTTCCCAGGCGACCGCCTGGCCTTCCTTGAGGAACTTTCCGCCTTCGGTCACGACCAGGTCGTGCGGGGCGACGCCGCCGGTGACGACGAAATCGCTTTGGCGATATCGGTCGACTGAGATCTTCCGAAGCGAAACGGATTGGTTTTGAGTGTTGACGAGCCACACGGCAGGTTCGCCTTCGGCTGATGCGATCGCGGTGTACGGCAGCACGATTCCGTCGCGCGGCGAGGCGCGCAGCTTGCCCACTACAGGCGTTCCGAGCGGCCATGGCGTACCTTCCTGGAGCCCCACCTTGATCCGGATCGTGCCTGCCTTCGCGTCTATGACGGGAGAGACCTCGCGAATGCTGGCGTGGACGTCGCTCGCAAGGTCGGAGACCGGTGCGACCTCGACGTCGTTCAGCGGCCGGCCATCCAGAAAGAACGCCTCGAAGACGTCGAACACTGCGTCTCGTGGCCCGTCATGGGCGAGCGTGAAGGCGGACTGTGCTGCAGACACCACCTGCCCGGCTTCGATGCCGCGCGCCGTGATGATGCCGTCCGCGGCGGCCTTCAGCTCGGTGTAGGACAGAGCGTCCTCTGCCGTCGCGAGCGCGGCCTCGGCGGCCTCGCGGGAAGCCTGTGCGCTCAGCAGCTCCTTCTGGGCATCATCAAAGACCGCCCTCGGAACGGCCTGCGACTGCAGGAGCGACTTCGCCCGGTCAAAGGCGAGCGTCTTCTGCGCAACGACGGCCTGCGCCGACGCCAGCGCGGCACGGGCGACGCTGACGTCCGCCTGCTGTTCCGTGTCGTTGAGCCGGGCGAGGACGTCGCCGGCGTGGACATGCGATCCAACATCGACCTTTCTCTCAAGAACCCGACCACTGACGCGAAAGGAAAGTTCGGTCTGAACTCTCGCCTTCACCTCACCGGTGATTTCCGCACCCTGTTGATACTGAGCCTCGGCGGCCGCAACGACGCGCACTTGCTGCGGCGGCGGCGCCACTTCGGCTTTGTCTTCGCAAGCAGCCAGACATGCACAGGCGAGACCAATTCCCAGCAATCGAAAGGACTGCATTTTTTTCTCCGGTACGGTTTGCGACCAAAAGTGAGCTGCGTTGTTCGTCGCAGTCTCCAATCTGATGCGTGTAATGGGCCATCGCCCGATGTTGACACCGGCCACTTAAGGGCTAGAGTGGGCATTGTCAACATCACTTGGGTAAAAAGTTGACACGCGCAACTTAAAAACCTAAATGGACGATCATGACCAAAGACATGTCCAGCACAGATCAGCGCCCCTACCACCATGGTGACCTGCACAGGGCGATCGTAGGGGCCGCACTCGATGTCCTCAGCGAATCCCAAAGCACAGAGTTCTCGCTTCGGGAGCTCGCGCGTCGAGCGGGCGTCAGTCATAACGCCCCATACAAGCATTTCGCCGACAAGCGTGAATTGCTGGCGGCCGTCTCGGCGGTAGGGTTCGAGCTCCTTGCAAAGCAGATGACCGACGCGACGAAAGAACTCGACAGTCCGCGCGAGCGGCTGGCAGCTATTGCGCGAGCTTATGTTTACGGCGGCGTCGACAATCCTGCGCTCTACAGATTGATGTTCGGCGGCTATCTTACCGGTCAGGACAATGGACGACCTGCTGTCGAAAGAACTGCGGCAGAGAACATGAAAGCGCTTCTGGTGGATGCGATAAGCGACGGGGCGCTCGGGCGGCTCATTCCGAACACGGCCGCAAATACACGGAAGATTGACGGTGCTATTCTAATTTTCTGGTCGCAAATGCATGGTCTCACTTTGCTGCTGGTAGACCGCCTCGTCGGCCCCAACGACAAGATGGAGGCGCTGACCGAGAGCGTCTTGCAAGGCATGCTCGACGGATTGGCAAATAGTATCCCCGCGATACCAGCGGGCGTGTGGGTAGGACCTCGGCCCACCTAATAAAACGCCCCAAGCCTCGCGCTCGGCAACCAGCTGACATTTTGGCGAAGATGCTTGTATTGGGGCTGATGTTTTGCTGGCGACCGCAGGTGATTTTCGCACTCAAATCGACATTGCCCAGGATTGAGTGCAGCGCTCGTAGTCCCCTGCCCGAGGCTGGAAATATCCGACCGATCTTAGCCTAAGCCGCTGTCAACACATCTCCGGCCTGAATATACGACGACTTGGCCTTCGCAACCTTCTTCCTCAGAGCAGCCAACTCTTCAGCAAGCAGTTCCACCGCGATCTTCTGGACGGCCGTCTTCAACCGATCCTCGACTTCGAAACTGTCCAGCATGTAACTGGTTATTGCGTCTTTCATCAGTTCTTCGATGGCAGGATCATTCTGCTCCAGCGTGTCAGTCATATTGTGCTTCCTTTGGTTGCAGGCATTCCCCTTCAGTTGGCACCTTAGAGGCTAGTCCCAAGCGTTATCTCGGTCCATAATACTTGCGGAAGACTTTCTGAATTCTAGGCATGCTCATTTGCGCCTTTGGTTTAACCCGCTCCACCAGAATGCCGGAATCCATCGAGCTCAAACTTCCTCAGGGGGCGCCGTCATACTGGACGAAAGACCGATGGCGGACAGAAATGTGCGGCTTAGTGAAGACGGGGACACGCACGACATCCGCGTCATAGTTGGTTAGCAATCATGCCCGAAATCATCTCGACCGACCCCTCCCTCGACCGTTTGCCAACCGACCAGGATCTGGGGCGGCTGCAATTCACCACCTTGCTATATTATCTCCAATGCACGAACCCGGACAACGGTCTGGTTCGCGACAAAACCGAACCGAATGCCCCGGCAAGCATCGCGGCAATTGGCATGGCCCTGGCGACAATCCCCGTTGTTGTCGAGCGCGGGGTAATCATCCGCGAATTCGCTGCAAAGATCACCCGCAAGCGAATGCGGTTTTTGATGGAATGTCCGCAGGGGCCAGAGCCCGATGCATCCGGGTACATGGGCTTTTTTTATCATTTTCTGGACATCGAAACGGGCCGCCGGGCCCGGCAATGCGAATTGTCCACCATCGATTCGGCTTTCCTGTTCGCCGGAGCCCTGACCGCAGCGACCTATTTTGATGGCGATACGGCCGATGAGGCAGAAATCCGCCAGCTTGCGGCGGCGCTTTACGAGCGAGCCGACTGGATGTGGGCTTGCGATGGCGACCCCACTTTGACGCATGGCTGGCACCCGGAAAGCGGGTTTATTCCCCATCGTTGGCGCGGCTACGATGAGGGTCTGCTGCTGTACATTCTCGGGTTGGGATCGCCAACCCATCCATTGCCGCCGGAGAGTTACGCCGCCTACACCGCGAGCTATGAATGGAGAAACATCTATGGTCGCGAATTGCTTTATTCGGGGCCGCTTTTCACCCACCAGTTGTCGCACATGTGGGTAGACTTTCGAGGCATTCGTGACGGGTTCATGCGCCAGCACCACAGCGACTACTTTGAAAACAGCCGGCAGGCATCGTTCGTGCAGCAGGAATATGCAATTCGCAACCCAATGCGTTTTGCGGGTTACGGGGAATATTGTTGGGGGTTTACCGCCTGTGACGGACCAGGTTGGGGTAAGCGGGCGATCAATGGCGTCGACCGGGAGTTCTTCGACTACATCGCCCGTGGCGCGCCCTTCGGACCTGACGATGGCACCGTCGCGCCATGGGTCGTTGTCGCCTCACTGCCGTTCGCGCCGGAGATCGTCGTGCCAACAGTCCTCAACTTTGCGCGAATGAAGCTCGGCATGACGCGGCTTTACGGTTTCAAACCGTCGTTCAACCAGACCTATGCCGTGGAAAACAGTCCGACCGGATGGTGGGTGAGTCCCTATCACTTTGGCATTGACCAAGGCCCGGTCGTGCTGATGATCGAAAACTACCGAACCGGTTTGCTCTGGAACATCATGCGTCGATGCAAGCCTCTGGTGATCGGATTGCGACGCGCGGGATTTTCAGGGGGGTGGCTTTAGATTGGATGCGCTCCGATCCCAAGCGTTACCGCGCCCGCCAGTTGGTACCGCCCCTCGCCTGAGTTTTCTTGACCTGCTGCGGCGGATCGAAGCCCACAGGTCGTGGTTACGTCGAGGCCGTTGGACCTCGGATTAAAACAGAGTTGCAGCGCGCTTTGCCTAGCAGAGGTCTTTGCGACCTCATGAACCCCTTTCCCCCTCGTTACCGAGAGCCAGCGCAGTATGGATGCAATCAAGCAAAACCTGTTCGCCAAACGGTTTTGTCAGGCAGCCGACGATGTCCGCGCCCAACGCAGACGCGCGCACATTCTTTTCCGGAAAGGCGGTGATCAAAACAGTCGGAATGCTCTTGCCCAGCGCGACGAGCCGGCGGTGCAGATCGATCCCGCTCATTCCGGGCATATTGATGTCCGTCACCAGGCAGGCCGTGCGGCGGATATGGGGGAATCTCAAGAAATCATCCGCGGATGAAAAGGTCTCGGCATCAAAACCCATCGACCTCATGAGCCCCTTGATAGCCTCGCGCATCGACTCGTCGTCGTCGACGATCGCAATCAGAGGTCTCTTGGTTAGCACTGCCGCCTCCCGACTTCGCCGATCGGCCTCGTGCCGAATTAGCGTTGTGGCGCGCTTGACTGGATGGATTGAGTATCCAACCGCGACGAAGGCATCGCAAGCTATACGATCGTATAGATGCCTAAGACTTGCGGCAACGAGCGGGGCATTTGCCCCGGAGCGCCCGGAACATGAAGATGAGACAGTCGATGTAGTTTCGAGATCGACGCGCCCTGCGAAAGCGGCACCAGGCGCGCGTCGGGCCAGTCGGTGATGCAGAAGAGGTGGGTGGGAGAAGGTCTCGAAGGTCTCGACGGTGCCGCGCGGACGGGTGGCGAAATGGCCGGACAGCGGCGCGACCACCAGGCGCTTTGGCTGCGGCTTGGCCCGGTGCGGCGCCTGGTCGAACTCAATCGCTGACGTCTCATCAATGTATGCCGGATTCACTCGGCACAGCGTCGCTAGTGCTTGAGGTTTGCTTGCCTCGCGCCGCCCTGATACTTGCGGCATCCGTGTCCCCTTGTGACGGCAGACGCCGGCCATGTGGCGCATCGGCACGCCATGGCAGACCGCAGGCCGCCCAAGCGCTCTCTTGGGCAGCCCGCATTTAGCCTTGTGGCCGAGGCAATTAGCGCGCATTCTGGTGTGTGAAAAAACTCCGTTTCGGCAGCGACGAAGGAGAGAGGAGGAGTGTTCTCATCGCGTCATTGGCGCTCTGCTGGTTGGGCTTTGCCCGCTGCTGCTGCAGTGGGTGCAGATCCTGCACGTCCCAAAGCTTCGGTTGACCTTGGGGGGCGCTGGCGATGACCGAGGCAACCGTCATTGTCATCGATGATGACCCGGATATCCGCGAGGCGCTTGGCAGCCTGCTGCGGTCCGTCGGTTTTGACGTGAAACTCCTCACCTCTGTGGACGACTTCCTCAGGTCTGGACGACCCAACGGACCGACCTGTCTCGTGCTCGATGTCCGGCTTCCGGGACAAAGTGGTCTTGATTTTCAGCTCGAGCTGTCGCGAGAAAATATTCAGCTGCCGATCGTCTTCATCACCGGGCATGGCGACATTCCCATGTCCGTCCAGGCGATGAAGGGGGGCGCGGTCGAGTTCCTGACGAAACCGTTCCGAGACCAGGATTTGCTCGACGCCGTTTACGTCGGCCTGGAGCGCGACCGCGTGTGGCTTGAAAATGAAAGGGCATTGGCGACGGTGCGCGCGCGTTTCGATAGCCTGACCCCGCGGGAGCGCGAGGTGATGGCTTTGGTGGTGACCGGACGGCTGAACAAGCAGATTGCCGGCGATCTAGGCGTGAGCGAGATTACCGTGAAGGTTCACCGCAGCCAGGTCATGCAGAAGATGGGTACCAGGTCCTTGCCCGAACTCGCGCGTATGGCCGACAAGCTGATGCTCGGGCCGGGAAAGCCGCAAACGCACTCATAAAGGTCTTGGCCGCGCGTATAGGTCACCCCCTCCTCATTGGTAATCGATCCTTCCTGGTGGCCAATAGCCCGGGCGGGAGCCCTCCTCTATGGTACGGGTTCCTTTCTCCTCCCAGGCCGTATCGCCCCCGATCGGCCCGCCTTGAGCCTCCCAACCCCCGGGAGGCTTCTTTTTGGACCTCTCGCATGGCAGACAAGGTCGCTCCCTCAAGACCGGCCGGGGTTCACGGTTACACGTGCTCTGCCAAGTTCGGGTTGTTGAAGACAAGCCTGAAGGAACAGATGGCAGGCGAGTGATCAACAATGGCGATGTCGGGGGAGAATGGCCGTGCGATTCGGGGGACCAACCCTCGTCAAAAAGTACTGTCGGCCGGATAGGATATGAGCGCACCAATGTGGTCCGCATGAGCGCAGAGGTGCCGGGGCGCCATCGCTAGTGCAGCTTCGGCCAAAACTGGTCCGCCACCGCTGAACTATCTTTTTGTTTTACGCAATTCCGGACCGAAAAGCGATCCATACTATTCCCGGATTTGCTCTAGGCGGCCGGGGCTCCGTGCTGACGACGAACGCAATCTTTGTCTGCGGCGTTTCGATCATACGAGACGCCGCTGGGGTGGCAGCTGAACTCAAGTTATCTATAGTGAGAAGGAATCCCGCGCCATGATGCGTTGGAGGCTTCTTCGATGCATACAAAGTGTGCGCGCAGTGCGCGATACGTTCGCCCCGCACATGGTGTAAATTCTCTTGATATGCTCGATGCGAACGGCCTCGGGCCGCGAAATCGTATCGGGGATCGGCGCGGAATCGAGATTTCGTCCAAGCAGCACGGCCAGCACGACATCGACCTCCATCGGCTTCGGCAAAACGTCACTGGCTCCCTCTCTGACCGCACGGACCGCCGTGCTGATGTTGCAGTAGTTACTTTGGACCACGACGCGTGTAGTGCCCAGATTTGCCAACGCTTCGACGATCTCAAAACCATTGCCGTCAACGTATTTGAGTTCAATCAATGCGAAATCGGGCACGTCGCTTTCAAGCTGCGCCTTGGCTCCAGCAACGCTCGTGGCCAGCCGAACCGCCAGTCCCTCAGAAAGGAGACGTGCAACAAGAGGGGAAAAAACGTCGATTTCCGGATCCGCGACCAACACACTGACTTTCCTGGTGTTGGATGTCGACGACGCGTGGGGGACAAAGTATGGGGATACCATCATGACCGCTCCCTGTTTCAGGATCGCTCGAGTCTAAGACAAGGCGGCTGGAGAGGACATTATACGCTTGGATAGTTTTCAATAGCCGATGGTTGTTGACAGTCCCTGCTTACGCGCCTGGAGCGACGGTGGTATCGCCGATCGATGAACATGTCACTCGCTGAGCACGTTCGGGGATGGGCTCGATGCCGGTATTCCAAGGTATCGCAAGGAGAAACCACAGTATAATTTTCCGTCGTCTTTTTAATCGCTAGTCTCTAGTCGTTGCCTCAAGACAGGCAGGTAGCGAATTTCCCCCTTGCTACCAACAAGCTTCGCCGGCTCCTCCCTCCGAAGCTCTGCGGGTCCACGATCCGCCCAGCCGCCCAGCCGCCGCTGGGCGGTCTTTCGTCGGCAGAGGCGGACCATGCATCGAAGGGGCGGGGTGATAGCCGCTCGGTTGATCCGCTGGGACGAACAGGCGAGATGTGGTAAGAAGGCAGGGAAGTGGTTACGGTTCATCATGTGTGCTCGCTTTGGCCAATGTGATTGGACGGATCTCCGAAACGAGAGTGGCAGTGCCAAATGAGACAGGCGAGGTGACGAAGTCGGCAAATAAGCACATCCTCTTTCTTCGGCGTTGGTGGAGATAGCAGTTTGGAGGTTCTTTGGGAGGATGGTGATCGCGTGTTCCACCGGGAACGGCGCAGAGGCGCCGACGGCAAGTGGAACCCGGTACTGGTCGTGCTTCCGGCCCTCGAGCACCCGACACTTTCAAGCCTCGAACGCCTCGACCATGAATATGAATTGAAGGATGAGCTCGATAGCGCATGGGCGGTGCGACCGCTTGAGTTGGTGCGCGAAGGCGGCCGGACCATGCTGGTGCTTGAAGATCCGGGCGGCGAGCCGCTCGCCCGGCGGCTCGGAACCGCAATGGAAACGGAGCTTTTCCTGCGCCTCGCGATCGGCATCGCCGCTGCGCTCGGCAGGACCCACCAGCGCGGCCTCGTCCACAAGGACATCAAACCGACCAATATCCTGGTAACGGGCTCGGGCGCCGAGGTGCGGCTCACCGGCTTCGGCATCGCCACGCGCCTCTCCCGCGAACGGCAGGCGCCCGAGCCGCCCGAAGTGATCGCCGGAACGCTTGCCTATATGGCCCCCGAGCAGACCGGGCGCATGAACCGCTCGATCGATTCCCGCAGCGACCTTTATGCGCTCGGCGTGACCCTCTACGAAATGCTGACCGGGAGCCTGCCCTTCGCCGCTTCCGACCCGATGGAATGGGTGCATTGCCACATTGCACGGCAGGCGATGCCGCCCAACGAGCGGACGGCGGATGTTTCACCGGCAGTCTCGGCCATCGTCATGAAGCTGCTCGCCAAGACGGCCGAGGAACGATACCAGACGGCAGGCGGCGTCGAGCACGATCTGAGGCGCTGTCTCAGCCAATGGGAAATGCAGGGCCGGATTGATGCGTTCCCGCTCGGCGAACGCGATATCCCGGACCGACTGCTGATTCCCGAGAAGCTATACGGGCGGGAGCGCGAGGTCGAGACATTGCTCACGGCCTTCGACCGCGTAGTGTTGAGCGGGGCGCCGGAGTTGGTGCTCGTCTCTGGCTATTCCGGCATCGGCAAGTCGGCGGTGGTCAATGAACTCCACAAAGTACTGGTGCCGCCGCGCGGGCTGTTCGCGTCCGGCAAATTCGACCAGTACAAGAAGGACATCCCTTACGCAACCCTGGCGCAGGCCTTTCAGGGCCTGCTCAAGGGGCTCCTCGCCAAGAGCGAGGCCGATTTGGCACCGTGGCGCGAGGCGCTGAGCGAGACGCTGGGGCCGAACGGACAGCTGATGGTCGATCTCGTCCCCGAACTGAAGCTCATCATCGGCGACCAGCCGCCGGTCGCTGAACTTTCGCCACAGGACGCGCAACGGCGATTCCAGCTGATATTCCGGCGGTTCATCAGCGTCTTTGCCCGGCCCGAACATCCGCTAGCGCTGTTCCTCGACGATCTCCAATGGCTCGACGCGGCGACACTCGACCTGCTGGAGGATCTGCTGACCCGGTCGGATCTGCAGCATCTCATGCTGATCGGTGCCTATCGCGACAACGAAGTCACTGCCGCCCATCCTTTGATGCGGAAGCTTGACGCGATCAAGACCGCCGGCGGCAAGGTCGCGGAAATCACGCTTGCGCCGCTTACTCAAGACTATCTCCAACAGCTGATTGCGGATGCGCTCCACTGTCAGCCCGAGCGTGCAGCCCCGCTCGCACAGATGATGCTCGACAAGACCGGCGGCAATCCGTTCTTCGTCCGTCAGTTCCTGTTTTCGCTCGCCGAAGAGGGAATGCTCACCTTCGATCATGACGCGGCATGCTGGTCCTGGGATCTCGAGCGCATTCACGCCAAGGGATACACCGACAACGTCGTGCACCTCATGGTCGGCAAGCTCGCGCGCCTGCCGCCCGAAACGCGGGAGGCGTTGCAGCAGTTCGCCTGTCTTGGAAACATCGCAGATACCACGATGCTTTCACTCGTCCTCGAGACGCCGGAGGAACAAGTCCCCGAGGCCTTGTGGCCTGCCGTCGCTCATGAACTGCTCGAGCGTCTGGCAGGCGCCTACCGGTTCGTCCACGATCGCGTTCAGGAAGCTGCCTATTCGCTGATCCCGGAAGAGCGACGTGGCGAGTTGCACCTTCGCATAGGGAGACTGCTTGCGGCGAACACGGCGCCGGAGCTAATTGAGGATTATGTTTTCGAGATTGTCAGCCAGCTCAATCGCGGAGCCGCACTGATCACCTCAGCTGAGGAGCGCGAGCAACTGGCGAAGTTCAATCTGCTGGCCGGCAGACGCGCCAAGGCCTCGACGGCATATGCCTCGGCGCTCAACTATTTTGTTGCCGGCACGACACTGCTGCCGGAAGACGCCTGGGAGCGCCAGCACCAACTGGCGTTCGCGCTTGAGCTGAACCGAGCCGAATGCGAGTTCCTCATTGGTGCGCTGGCGGACGCGGAGGAGCGGCTGGCACAGCTTGCCAATTGTGCTGTCTGCTCCGACGACCAGGCTGCTGTGGCCTGCCTACGCATCGATCTCTATGCTGCGCTCGGTCAGACCAGCCGCTCCGCCGCCGTCGGTCTCGACTACCTGAGGCAGCATCTCGGCATCGACTGGTCGCCGCATCCGGTCGACGAGGAGGTGCAACGAGAATACGGCCGGATCTGGTCGCAGCTCGGGAGCCGCGCAATCGAGGAGCTCATTGATCTCCCGTTGATGAGCGACCCAGCATCCTCCGCGACGCTGGATATCCTCACCCGGCTCGTTGGGGCGGTATGGCATACCGATGCGAATCTTGCATGCATGGCGATCTGCCTGGCTGTTAATCTGAGCCTCGAGCGAGGCAACAGCGACGGTTCCTGCTACCATTATGTGTCGCTTGGCTATATTGCCGGACCGCGCTTCGGCGACTATGCGGCCGGATTTCGATTCGGTCGGCTTGGCTGCCAACTGGTTGAAGAGCGCGAACTGAAGCGCTTCCAAGCCAGGACTTATAAAGACTTCGGGGCCCACGTCATACCGTGGACGAGACATGTCCGAACCGCCCGCGACATCTTGCGGCGAGCGCTTGAAATCGCCAACCAGAGCGGCGACCTCACGTTTGCCGGATACAGCTATGCCAGTTTGAATTCGAACCTGCTGGCGGCGGGAGATCCGCTTATGGAAGTGCAACGCCAGGCGGAGATTGGCCTTGCGTTTGCGCAGAAGGTGCGGTTCCAGTTCGTCATAGACCTCGTCAGCGCGCAACTCGGCCTCGTCCGGACGCTGCGCGGGTTGACCCGGAAATTCGGCTCCTTCGACGACGACGGATTTGACGAACTTGAGATCGAACGCCGGTTTTCCGACGATCCGAATTTGATTCTTGCGGAAACCTGCTACTTCGTCAGAAAACTCCAGGCGCGGTTCTTTGCGGGCGACTATGAGGCGGCCGTCGATGCGTCATTGCGGGCGCAGAGGCTACCATGGACATCGGTGTCGCATTTCGAAGAAACGCCGGAACATCATTTCTATGGCGCCTTGGCCCGCGCCGCATGCTGCGACTTTGCTGTGGCTGACCAGCGGGCGCGGCATACGGAGGCTCTGGTCGCCCACCACCGACAGCTTCAGATCTATGCGAAGAATTGCCCGGAGAACTTCGAGAACCGAGCCGCGCTGGTCGGCGCCGAGATAGCACGCCTTGAAGGCCGCGAAATCGACGCCGTGCGGCTTTACGAACAAGCGATCCGCTCGGCGCGTGCCAACGGCTTCATTCATCATGAAGCCCTCGCATATGAACTCGCCGCCCGCTTTTATGCGCAGGGAGGTTTCGAGGACTTCACTCGTCTCTATCTGCGCAACGCGCGTGGCTGCTATCTGCGCTGGGGCGCCGACGGTAAGGTGCGGCAACTCGACCAACTTTATCCTGACCTGAGAGGGGAAGAACGCGCTCCTGCTCCAACCAGCACCATTGGTGCACCGATCGAGCAACTCGATCTTGCAACCGTTATCAAGATCTCGCAAGCCGTGTCTGGCGAGATTGTCCTTCAAAAGCTGATCGACACGGTCTTGCGCACCGCCGTTGAGCAGGCGGGGGCCGAGCGCGGCCTGTTGATCCTGCCGCGTGGCGGTGAGTCACGGATCACGGCGGAGGCCACGACCGGCGGCGAAACGGTCGTGGTGCAGCTGCGTGACGAGATCGTTACCGCGATCACGCTGCCGGAATCGCTCCTTCATTATGTCTTGCGCACAAACGAAAGCGTGGTTCTCGGCGACGCCATAGCTCAAAATCCATTTTCCGCGGACCCCTACATCTGTCAGCGCCATGCTCGTTCCATTCTCTGTGTGCCGTTGCTCAACCAGGGCCAACTGACCGGAGTACTCTATCTTGAGAACAACCTCGCCCCTCGGGTCTTCGCGCCGGCCCGGATCGCGGTGCTGAAGCTGCTCGCCTCTCAGGCAGCGATCTCACTGGAGAATACCCGGTTGTACCGCGATCTCGCTGAACGCGAAGCCAAGATCCGTCGCCTCGTCAAGGCCAACATCATCGGGATCGTCATCTGGGATATCGAAGGTCGTATTCTTGAGGCCAACGACGCGTTCCTCTGCATGGTGGGATACGACCGAGAGGATCTTGCCTCGGGTCGGCTATCCTGGACGGACCTGACGCCGGCCGAATGGCGCGACCGCGACGCACGGACCATCGCAGAGCTGAAGCTGATCGGGGCAGTTCAACCGTTCGAGAAGGAGTACTTTCGGAAAGATGGCAGCCGTCTGCCCGTGTTGATCGGCGGTGCAATGCTGGAAGGAAGCAGGAACGAAGGTGTCTCTTTCGTCCTCGATTTGACGGAGCGCCGACAGGCGGAAGAGGCGTTACGCGAGAGCGAGGAAGCCTTGCGCGAGGCGCAGGGGCAACTGGCCCACGCGAACCGCGTCGCCACCATGGGGCAGCTCACAGCCTCCATCGCCCATGAAGTCAATCAGCCGCTCGCCGCGTCGCTCACCAACGCCCAGGCGGCCTTGCGCTGGCTCGGTACCTATCCGCCGAATCTGGAGGAGGTGGCTCAGGCGCTCGGCCGGATCGTCGAGAACGCCAATCGGGCCGGTGATGTCATTGGCCGGATCCGCGCCTTGGTCAAGAAGGAGCCCCCTCGCAAGGGGCAGTTCGACCTCAATGAAGCCATTCGTCACGTGATCGCCTTGACCGGCAGTGAAGTGCTCCGGCAAGGCGTCACGCTGCAGACCGAATTCGCGACGAGCCTCCCGTCCGTGGAAGGGGATCGCGTTCAGCTGCAACAGGTGATCCTAAACCTGATCATGAACGCCATCGAGGCGATGAGCGGCATTAATGAAGAAGAGCGCAAGTTGCTGATCAGCACCGAGACAGAGGCCTCAGGAGGCGTGGTCGTCGGGGTGCGCGACTCGGGTCCAGGCCTGGACCCGCAAAGTATGGACCGCCTTTTTGAGGCCTTCTACACGACCAAATCCACCGGTATGGGTATGGGCCTGGCGATCTGCCGTTCGATCATCGAGGCTCACGGGGGCCGGCTATGGGCCACCGCGAATAAACCTCGTGGGGCAGTGTTCCTGTTCACTCTGCCTCTCGAACGAGATGAACCCGCTGGCGCAAAGCATGCCGACCAAATGGCAATGTTGGGAAACTAATGGGGCGAACGGCTGGCTGAACCTCTCGCAGCTAGTGCAGGTCTCTGCGAAGAGTGAAGGCCGTCGGCCTGGCCCCTCTCCACCGCGAGACGACTGAGGCGGGCCGAAGCTGAATTCATCGTCATGACGCGCCAGTGTTGTCGGGCGAAATGAGAAACGGACCCCCTACCGCGCTTATCCGGCGCCTTTAGGCAGATATACAGGCTGTAGGGGCCAAGCTCGAAGCCGGTCGCCTTCCTTGGTCGCGGTCGAGGCGAGCTTTACCCAGTCGTCATAGGCTTTGGTCCCACGACGAGCGCCGCCGTTGGCCTACAGCGGGTTCACGGATGGCGGGAACGGAAGATGAAGCCGGATCATATGCGGTTCCATTCCGGCTGGCCGGCGCAACCAACATATGAGATGAGTTTTGGTCGCGATGGCTTGGGAGCGGGCTTAGCCTTGACCTTGCGGGCTCTTGCCTTCAGCTTCTTGGGCTTGCCGGCTTGAACGGGATTGGTTGATCCCTTCGCCCTGCCCTTGCGCGCGATAATGACGACTTCGCAGTCTTCCGGCCTCGCATAGCATCGGAACGCCGTCTTGCCGTTATAGCCTTCGCCCTTCAGCATCTGGGCCAAGCCCATGTCGCGAAGCTGGTAGTAGAGGTAATAGATCGAGCGGCGATGACGGTAGCCGAGGTCCGTAGCTGCGTCTTCGATGCTAAAGGCTATGTCCGTGCCGATTGGTCCCCATGACGACATATAAGCAAGGAAGGTTTCCTGAGCTTCTGTTATTCTCAAAGGCGCGGTCATGATCACGCTCCCTGGTTCGGAACGAATAGGCAAAGCGTATGGTCGCCTAGCTCAAAGTTGGCGCCCTTCGCACATTGGTGGAATTTGCCATCGGGCGATTGCCCAATACGTTTGTCATTGTAAGGGATGGTTCGTGCGTGGTGGCGACGTACCAGCCGGTAGGTCATCGGAACGCCGATCGCTTGGCTTGATGCCATGGTCACGAAACTCACTGAAGGGCAAAGATCCTCGAAGTCCTCTACAAGGCGGACAAACCCGAGCGAGTAGCACGATAGACCGAACCGCGTCCCAGACACGTACAGGGTAAAGGCTGATCTCCGGGCGTGCAAAGCTTGTCCCCCGGGAGGGGATTGTTTCGCGCGGCATGACGGAAAACGTCATCAAATGTGCTTCAGGGTCCAAATTCGGCACTGATGGATAGGCGGCATCTGGATCGAATTACCTGATGGCATCGTCCAGCCTTCTGACATGCGCTGCAGATCGATTTCGATGCGGTTGAGGTCTTGTGTCATGGTGACAATCCCTAGAAGGAGCGCGGAGGAACGAACAGGCAAATGGTGCGACCCGTGGGCTCGCCGGCCACCGTGCATTGGTGAAACTGNCCGTCCGGACTGTTCTTGATGCGAGTATCCAGTGGCGTTATGAGCTCCCCAGTGAGCTTGATGACATATCCGCGCGGGCCTTCGAGAACCCCTTGATCGTGGATCTCGCGGCAATCCAT
>NZ_ATTQ01000023.1 GCF_000419765.1 Rhizobium mongolense USDA 1844
GGCACGCGCAACAAAGGAATGCTCATAGCCGACGATCGCAAAGCCGTCGCTTTGGATGCATTTGATCTTCTGCCAGTCGCCACGCCGGCCGGAGCGATACGGGCTCTCACGGTCTTTCGCGATGATGCCTTCAAGGCCGTGATCGCAGGCAGCAAAATACAGCCGGTCTCCGTCTGCCTCGATCTCCTCCGAAAGCCGGATGACATCATCCCTGCTCTTGATCAGCCCCTCCCAGGAGATGCCGTCGCGCGGTGAATTCCAACGGCCTAAGATCATGGCCGTCGAAATCGAGAAGGTCGAAGGCCATGAAGATCGCTTGGGCCGACCGTGGCACATTCAATTGGCGATCCATCCCAGCGACTTTGACGACATCGCAAACGCCATGATGAAGCTCGACAGAGAACGCGCGCTAAGGGCGTTTGCCAATATTGGAGTAGTTCTCGTTCGCTAGTCCGCCTGTGGAGAAGTCGAACAATGTGCAAAGCGTCAATGCAATCACGGCAGGCAAAAAGATATTGCTGATCTGCACTTGCGACTCGTATGCGTTCATCGTCATCTTCTGATGCAACCCAAAAGGAAACGCGCATGGCTAGATACGCTGTCTATTTGAGGCGCCCGGTTGAACAGGTCGGACATCTCACGATCGAAGACAATCGTTCGATGGCCGATTTGGCAAACACACTTCAGAGTGTCGGCTATATCCTCACAGAGGAAGTCACGACATTGGGTGGAAGACCCGCCAGAGCCAAGCAGTCAACTATATTCCTCCGCGACGTAAGCCGGATTCATCCAGAATAATGAAACGCCTCTCATGCCGTTCGTTTTCAGGACTGGCTCGGGCTAACCTTTGGAGGACGATGTATGAACCAAGACGATGAAGAACTTGCCGCCGTGCTGGCAGAGCACTTTACCCATCGCACCGAGGAGGACATCAAAGAGCAGCTAAGAGTCGTTTGGCAGTCGCGCAATCTTTCTATGACGAGTAAGTAAAATCATTTCTCTTGATCGCTGGCGCCTTCGCATTTCGCGATATGAATTTTTTACCAGATGGACGACACCGCATAGATGAGACACGCGGCAGCAACAGCACAGAGCAACGTGAGGACCGCACGTTCTGCACTGGGAGTCATAGCTGCCACCACATCGGCAGCGAACCCATGACGAAGATCAGTGCCACCAGACTGAGATAGATTGCCCAGATGAGAGCACGGCGGACACGACCAGGCAGCCGAGCCACAGAGCCTTGCAAGCGATATGCAGGGCCTGATCGGGCGAACGGCGTCCGCTCCCTAAACTTTGCCTCATCGATGACGATATCAGCCACTCTGCTAACCCGAGCTAAATGCTACCGGCGACTAACGTACACCGGTGCCCTAAATGCCACATGGGCAATCAGATGATAAACGCCCAGCGGGCCTATTTGTTTGGCAATCGGGGCGGCGCTTGCGCTCAGGCTCCTGTATCACCGTGAGGAGCTGCAACCGGTTTCGACTCCGGCGAACCTTTGAAACGCAGAAAGATAGAAAGCACGACGAGCACGCCGGTCGATAGAAATTCAGACTGCCAATTCTGGAATGATTCGAACCAGAACTGCGCGCTTGCAAGGTGATCAAGCATGGCCACCGTTTCTTGACCATGCCTGATAGCCTCGGCGTTCGCGGCATCTGCACTATATCGCAGGTGCAGGGCAAAGCTGAATATAAAAAGACCGGCAAGGGCGATGCCCAGTGAGTACGAGTAAAGCAATCCGGCCAGTCCGCCAACGCGGATCGGCCAAGGCGCATGTGGATTACCGCACTTGCCAGCTGGATCTTGATCCTGCGAAGCCGGCTCATCCGGGTCCTTCGATTCAGCTGATCCCCGCTGAAACAGCACGGCAGTCAGCATGACGTATGCGGACATCTGGAGGAACTCGCTCTCCCAATTCTCAAAGAGAGACGAAAGAAAGTGACCAGATGCCGCATAAGCGGTGATCGGGATTTGCCTGGTCCCATGTTCGACCAGCTCATGGTTGTACACTCTCCATCCCGTCAGCATCATGCCGACGACTGTCATCAATGTAAGGATGAAGAGCAGTATCGTCAGCCCATTGTCCCTCAAAACACGCATGCAGAACCTCGCCGGCTACATTCCGATGCTATAAACACGCCGGAAGAGCCTGTTGTTCCAGAGCCGCAGCAACAAGCTCGAATTTCGCGCCCGAGCCGAAGCCCCCATCCCTTCCGCACGCCCTCGGTCAATCGCAGGTGATAAGCCAGAAATGGAAAAGCCCCGCGCGATGGCGGGGCCGGCCGTTAGCTGATGAAACCCCTTAGGCAATATACCTTGGGGCAATGCTCCCCAGATCATGGTCTTGTCGCCGGTGGACAAGTCGGAGTTCCCGCTCCGTTCACGAAAGGATTAGGCGGCGGGCCACCATACCGGGAGCGTGGTGACAGCGAAGATCAGCGCCACCAGTATGTTAACCGCGCAGCGTTGTTTGCTCTGAAGAGGCTGCCGGTATAAGGTTGTGCCCATAGGCCAGGAACAAGTGCCGGAATCGCCCAAGGGAGGACTTCGATGCGCTACTTTCTAGCGTCTTTTTGTTTCATCGCACTCGTTATCGGCGCTGGTGAACCTGCCGGTGCCCAGACAGCCCAATCAAGCATAGAGGCGAACAATGCCGACTTCGTCGACAAGTTTGCCGCTAAGGATGCGAAAGGCCTGGGTCAACACTATACCGAAGACGCAGTAGCGTTTCCTCCCAACGAGAACCGGGTCGCCGGCCGCGAAAGCGTTCAGAAGATGTGGCAGACCTGGATTGATGCCGGATTGACCGATTTGACACTGAAATCGGCGCAGGTCGAGGAGAGTGGCAATCTCGCGTATGAGGAGGGCACCTACTCTATCAAGATTCCCGGCAAGGACGGCAAGACCAGCGAAGAAATCGGCAAATACATTGTCGTATGGAAGAAGGGCGACGACGGCGAATGGCGACTGCATCGGGATATCTGGAATACGAACCCTGCTAAGTAGGGTTCGTGCTCGCGTTGCCGCTCGGCTGTGGCATGCAAACGCTTCCTGCGCGTTATGTCAAAGCGATCTAGAGACGCGATGCATACAGTAGGTAGAAATGCGACTGTCTCCGCGTTTCACAAGGGCAGGGTCCGACCCACGCGGGCGCTCGGGTTCACATCGCCATTGCTTGGCTGAAGCTTGGTGCCGGGCTACCCTCCCGGCTCGGCCGCTGGCGCCGGTTGCATGCCCCGGCGCTCCACAAAGTCGGGGCACAGCGGCTTCCCCTCGTATTCCGACCCCCGGCGGGGCCGGATCATAGCGATCGAGGTAGCGACCCTCGAACCCATCCCCAGCCCCTTCTCGCGGGGTTATCCTATGCCGCCTGACGCTTGCGTTCGCGCCGACGGTTTGCCCTCTCCAAGCGTTTCACCAGTTCCGGGAGCCCGGGCTCAGCGGCGTCGGCGATCTGTGCCGCACTTTCCGTCAGGTCTTCAAACCGCAAGGCGCTGTTCTGGTTCATCGAGAATGCTCTCCAATCGATCGTAGATGTAGGTTCGGAGAGTTGCGCGTACTGGCCACGGACGGCGCGCTACGGCCTTTCCGCGCAAGATACCAAGGGGGATAGTGTCGAAAGCTTCCAAGACCTCTGAGGGGCGGTCTAATGCCCAATCCTGACGGTGGATGAGGATATCGGAGATTGCGCCGATCGTCTCGCTCCAAAGCTCGTCGCGGTTGTTGTTTGTCTGCTTGATGCACCGGAGAACGAAGAGATGGCCATCGCCGTATTGGTTGCGAATTTCATGCATCGTTCCCCCGCCTGTTCCGGTGCTGCCTGTCCTTCAACGTTTCGCGCCGAACGATTACGCCAGTCACATCGAGCAGTACGGTGACCGCCTCAAGTTCGGCATGTGGGTAAGCGACGGAAGAAAAACACCAAGGGCCATGTGGATCGCGAGGCTGTCTATGCCTTCGCCAATGGCGCGATCGAGAAAGGGCGTGGGGAATTGGCGGCGGCCGCGGTGAGAGCGGCCCGAGGGACAGGGTCGAGCGCTCTCAAAGCACAAGACTGCGGCGGCCCATCGTGGCTATGCGAAAGAGACGGAAAAGCGCGTCCTGGAAGCCACGAAAAAGCGTTTCCGCCATTCTGAACAGCCGAAAATTATGAATGAAAACAATGTCAGTAAAAAAGAGAAAAAGGCCCGATATGACGGCTCTTATTCAGAACGGTCATTGATTTTATTGGATTTGCAGTCCTCTGCGTCACCACTCCGCCACGAGGCCTCACAGGTTCCAGTAATCGAACCGTGGCGAGCGTTTAGAACCATCCTAGAAAAATCGCAAGAGGCCATTTCTGAAAAAAGTCCCCGACAACTTCTGAACGGTGTTCCGAACCTTTCTTCATACGCTCTTTTCCTTGGCTGCTCCATCAGCCTGCGGACGTGTTCCGTCTGTGCCACCAGATGGAGAATCGGCGGCGCCATCTGCGGGCGAACGGCAGGTCGTGCGAAAGAACGATGAAGCCGAGCGGTATCATCCAGAAGCCGAGAACAGGCAGAAAGCCTAGGATACCGCAGAAGATCAGCAGGACGCCTATGAACACGCGGGCAATCCGCGAGCGCGGCAGAGGGATGTGCAGGGAACCGAGAACGAGCTTTCCCGTTGTATGATTGATGCCGAAGCGCTTTTCGCGCGGGTTTATGCTATTGTCTTTCCCGTCAGTCATGCACAGGAGATGGGGACAAACGACGCAAATGCAAGCGGATGTCATTTTTTTGAAAAAACTGCTTGGCAAATCGAACAAGCATTTGTATTAGCCCACTCACGCCGCGCCAAGCGGTGATCCCTGGTAGCTCAGCGGTAGAGCATTCGACTGTTAATCGACAGGTCGCCGGTTCGAATCCGGCCCGGGGAGCCAGATTTCCAACCTAAGTGGTTGATGCTATTGCAGGAGTCGGTTCTTGATTGAACCGGCTCCTCATTTTATTCCTACTACTTATTTCCTGTTGATGGTTAAACTCCTGCTGTTGGCTCCGATTTTGTGCAGGAATATATCTCGCACGGCCTTCACAAACGTGGCGAAGAACTCAGGACTTTATATCGGCCATCCTCTCGCTCCCTACGCCGGCTGGTTTGAAGCGCCTCAAGCTATGTCGAACGCCAAGGGGACGCTTCTATCGGCCTACATTACCCGAGAACTGCATCGCATAATCTTAACGGCCGCCGGCATTCGCGCCGGCGGCCTGCCGATACATCGTCATCAGCGCTCGTCATTTAGCCCTTAAAAGTATCGTTGCAACCAACCTCGGTGCGACGCGTTCCTTCACGTGCGAAATCCGAGGATCAGTCATGAAACCCATCCTTTTCATTGCAGCCGTTACCTTGACATTGACTGCCGGCGCAAGCTTTGCCCAGCAGCCCACCGACACGCCGCGGCCGCCAGACAACGCAACAGCGGCGCCTGAATCCACTCCGCCCGGTCAGCAAGCAGCTCCCTCAGATGAGAATCGTCCTCGTCTTGGTTGGCGCAGGGGACGAATGCGTGACCGTCCGCCGCCTCCTCCCCCATCAAAGGCCGCGCATTTTCATATCCAGGATGGAGACGTTGAAATCGACATCAAGTGTGCCGATGACGAACCGACAAAGGTCTGCGCCGACCTTCTCTTGCAAATGCTGGACAGGTTGGAAGGGGCATCATCGTCCAGAGGCGATCGTGATGATTACCGGTAGGGGCCCATCTCAGGGTCTGTCCGATATCATTGGCCATCGATATTTCGGCGCCACAGCGGAAAAGCCATCTCCTTAGTACGCATACGCTGACGGCCGCAAGATATTGGGTCGCGGGCATGCTATCATTGGGTCATGGATATCGATGAGGACAAGATCGACGACGCTGTCCTGGCACTACTATGGCTGACGCTGCATGACGGACGTCGGGCGTGAAGGGTTTTGACTGGAATGCAACAGATCGATTGTTCAAGAAGGGCCCGATCGGCGATCCGGCGAGCAAAACGAAGTCATTGATCTTGACGGATGAAGGCCTCCAGCGCTCGGAGGAGCTCTTTCGGGCGTTGTTTACGCGGCCGCCGCGATAGCAGCGTTCACGGTCTCGTTTGCGCATCCGCGGCATCAAATCCGGCGTAGTAGGAGAATAGCGGGGAATCGACGACGCAAAGTTCGCAGTTTCGTTCGGCTCGGGGAGCCAGATTTCATCAGTATCAACCGATCAATTGAATGAGCCGGTTCTTCGTGAGCCGGATCGTCTTCCTTGGCCGCAGGCTGCACTGAGACACGTTACCCCAATCACTCCGCAGGATGCGGTGTCGCCGGATGGTGGCCGGACGAAGGGGGCGGATGCTTCCACCAGCGGGCAGAACGATTCACCAGCCGGAAGTAGAGGCCGTAGGGCATCAGCCGGAGGAGTTTCAGCATATAGGTGAAGCGCTTCGGAAAACTGACTTCAAAGCGATTGGACTTGAGGCCTGCCGCAATCTGTTCGGCGGCTTCCGCTGGCGACACGAGCGGTGGCATCGGGAAGCTGTTCTCGCGCGCTGCCGGGATATCGGCAAAGCCGGGGCAGATGATCTGGATGCGGATGCCCATCTTGTCGAGATCGAATTTCAGGCTTTCGGCCATGTTGATCAGCGCCGCCTCGGTGGCGCCATAGGCCGCGCTCGTGGGCAGGCCGCCATAGCCGGCGGCGGAAGAGACGATGGCGATCTGCCCCTGCCCCTTGGCCTTCATGTGCCGGATCGCAGGCAGGAGGCAATTGACGACACCGCAGAGGTTGACGGCGAAGCTTTTCTCGAAATCCGCGCGGTTCAATTCCTCGGCATGCACTGGCTGGTAAATTCCGGTATTGAAGATCGCCAGGGCGAGCGCGCCGTGCTCGTATTCGATCGAGGCGAGCACATGCTCCATATCCTCGGGATCGGTCACGTCGCCATCGAGAACGACGATGCTGCCGGAAAGGCCGCTTGCTTCGGTCTGAAGTTCGGCCAGCTCTTCATGATTGCCCGCGGTGACGGCGACTTTGTATCCCTCGCCTGCCAGTTTCAGCGCCAATGCCCGCCCGATGCCTGAATTCGCGCCGGAAATCCAGGCGATGCCATGTTCGGGACGGGCGATGAAATCACGCATGATTGACTTCCTCCAGACTGCCGATTCAGCACAAAACCAGGTCCGGAAGTTCCTCGCTGCCTCCCGGATTCATGCCTCTATCATGCTATTGTGGCTCATTTCAGCCGATCGGGCCGCCGATGATCCGGTCGAAGGGTTTTGGTGTGCTTGAGCGGGCAGCCCGACGCAAATTGCAAGTCAAGGGGGATTTTTGAAAGCGGAAGTCTAATTTTATCGTCGCAGGCGGGGCCATGGAATAGCATTTCTTGCCAACCCAGCCTTGTGAAGGGAAAAGACCGTTCCTAAACTACCAGTTCCACAGAGGCAGATTCCATGACCTTCCACCCATCCGTCATCGAGGCGATCGGCAACACTCCGCTCATCAAGCTCAAGGGCGCATCCGAAGCCACCGGCTGCACCATCCTCGGCAAGGCGGAATTCCTGAACCCCGGCCAGTCGGTGAAGGACCGCGCCGCGCTTTACATCATCCGCGATGCCGAGAAGAAGGGGCTACTGAGGCCGGGCGGCGTGATTGTCGAGGGCACCGCCGGCAATACCGGCATCGGGCTGGCGGTCGTCGCCAACGCGCTCGGCTACCGCACGGTGATCGTCATCCCGGAAACGCAGAGCCAGGAGAAGAAGGACGCGCTGAAGTTGCTCGGCGCCGAACTCGTCGAAGTGCCTGCCGTGCCTTACAAGAACCCCAACAACTATGTGAAGGTTTCCGGCCGCCTGGCAGAGCAGCTGGCAAAGTCCGATCCGAACGGCGCCATCTGGGCGAACCAGTTCGACAATGTCGCGAACCGCCAGGCGCACATCGAGACCACGGCCGCGGAAATCTGGAAAGATACCGACGGCAAGGTCGACGGTTTCGTCAGCGCCGTCGGCTCGGGAGGCACGCTTGCGGGCGTCGCGGCCGGCCTCAAGGCGTTCCGCAAGGACGTCAAGATCGGCATCGCCGATCCTGAGGGGGCGGCACTTTACGAGTTCTACAAGAACGGTGAATTGAAATCCTCCGGCTCCTCGATCACCGAGGGCATCGGCCAGGGCCGCATCACGGCCAATCTCGAAGGCTTCACACCGGATTTAGCCTATCAGATTTCCGACGCCGAAGCACTGCCCTATGTCTTCGATCTCGTCGAACACGAAGGGCTCTGCCTCGGCGGTTCGACGGGAATCAATATTGCCGGCGCGGTACGCCTTGCGAAGGATCTTGGCCCGGGTCACACCGTGGTGACGATCCTTTGCGACTACGGCAACCGCTACCAGTCAAAGCTTTTCAACCCCGATTTCCTGACCTCAAAGGGCCTGCCCGTTCCCACGTGGCTGACCACGTCGCAGGACATACAGATACCCTACGAACCAGCAGCGTGAGACCCATGCCAGTCAATGCCCTCTATCGTGACGATTTCTATCTATCGACATGCGAGGCGGTGGTCACCGCCATCCACGAAGGCGGGGGCATCGAGCTGGATCAGACCTGCTTTTATGCAGCGTCCGGCGGCCAACCGGGCGATACCGGCTTTCTCGAGCGCGCCGACGGTTCGAAGATCGAACTTGACCCGACGAAGCACGGGGCGACCAAGGATATCGTCGTCCATGTCCCGTCTGCGGGCCAGCCGCAGCCGGTGATCGGCGAAAGGCTCGTCCTACATGTCGACTGGCCACGCCGTTACCGGCTGATGCGCATGCACACGGCCTGCCACCTGCTTTCTGTTGTCTGTTCCTATCCGATCACGGGTGCCGCTGTTGGCGAGGACGAGAGCCGCGTCGATTTCGACATGAGCGAGACGATCGACAAGGACGAGGTGACGGCGAAGATGATGGAACTCGTTGCCCAGAACTATCCGGTTTATGTCCAGTGGATCACCGACGAAGAGCTGGCTGCGAACCCCGGCATCGTGAAATCGAAGAACGTGCGCCCGCCGATGGGACTTGGCCGCGTCAGTCTCGTCTGCATCGGCGAAAACTCGGCGATTGACAGCCAGCCCTGCGGCGGCACACATGTCTCCGAGACGCAGGAAGTCGGTCAGGTCCACATTGCCAAGATCGAGAAGAAGGGTAAGGAGAACCGCCGCTTCCGCATCCGCTTCGGCGTGCCCGGCAACGAAGCCTAAGACAATCAGGGAGAGATCAGAATGAGCGAAGAGAAGAGCCGTTTCGTCGTCTCGGCCGATTGGCTGCAGGGCGAGCTCGGAAAGCCGGACCTGCGCGTGCTGGATGCCTCCTTCTATCTCCCGGCGCAGAATCGCGACGCGGACGCCGAATATGCAAGTGGCCATATTCCGGACGCGATCCGCTTCGACCAAGACAAGATCGCGGATCATTCCACCGGGCTGCCGCATACCATCCCCTCGCCGGATTATTTCGCCGAAGAAGCCGGCAAGCTCGGCATCAGCGAGACGGACCGTATCGTTGTCTATGATGGTATCGGCATGTTCGCCTCGCCGCGCGTCTGGTGGCTCTTCCGGGTCATGGGCGCGAAAAACGTCTTCGTTCTCGACGGCGGACTTGACGGCTGGAAGGCGGAGGGCCGTCCGCTGAAAACGGATGTCCCGAACTATAAGCCGACGACGTTCAAGACGAATTATGATGCAGGCCGTGTCGTTTCCCTCGAAACCATGCGAGACATCGTTTCCAGCGGCGCGCTGCAGATCGCCGATGCGCGCAGTGCCGGACGTTTCGCCGCCACTGAGCCGGAGCCGCGGGCCGGCATGCGCTCCGGCCATATGCCCGGCGCCCGCAGCCTGCCCTCCGGCGTTTTTGCCAATCAGGGCCGTTTCAAATCGCTGCCGGAACTGAAGCAGACCATCGAAGGTGCCGGGATCGACCTTTCGAAACCGGTCGTTACCTCCTGCGGCTCGGGGATTACGGCCGCGATCATCACGCTGGCGCTCGAATCGATCGGCCATACCGACAACAAGCTTTACGACGGCTCGTGGAGCGAGTGGGGCAGTCGCGACGACACCCCGGTGGTGACCGGCCCGCCCGACCCGATCAAGGTCTGAGACGCATCATGGCGAAGTCCCCCTCCTCGCTCACGGCGCATATCACCCGGCTGGAAATGACGGCGGCGCCCAAGGCAAGCCTACCGGTGCCGGTCAACATCCAGACGGCGATCATGCGTGCGCCGGGCATTCCGCTGCCGTTCTACCGCTATCTCTACCGCCAGGTCGGCGCCCGCTGGCAATGGGTGGACCGGCTGCGGATGAGCGACGAGGCGCTTACGGAAACCCTGCACGACAAGCGCAACAATATCAGCGTGCTCTATGTCAACGGCGCGCCTGCCGGCTTCTACGAGTATTTCTGCGAGGACGAGGATACGATCGAACTTTGCCATTTCGGCCTGATCGAGCATGCGCTCGGCCTCGGCATCGGCAAGTGGTTCCTGCTGCAGGCGCTCTACGCGATCTGGACGCTGAACCCAACGTGCGTCACGACGACGACCAACAACCTCGACCATCCGCGCGCCCTACAACTCTATCAGATGTTCGGCTTCTCTCCCGTCTCAACCGGCACCGGCATCGTCCGGCCGCTCAGCGACAAGGAACTGCTGGAGATTGCCAGGAAGAGCTGAGCCGGCAGGAATCGGGTGGTTTCACCGGTTCGAAAAGCGCATTTCATGGCAATCACGAAGGAGATTTGCCATGTCAGCCATCCGTTTTTCCGCCATGCCGACCGCCGATGCCGAACACCTTTGGACCGGCGGGCGCGATGCCTATGACAATCTGCCGGAAACGATGGTTTCCGATGGACCAGGGCATCCCTGCCGTCATTGCCTGAAGAATATCGATGCCGGCGACTTGCTTCTTGTTTTCGCCTACCGCCCGTTTCCGGAATTGCAGCCCTATGCCGAGACCGGCCCGATCTTCCTGCACAAGAAGCGGTGCGAGCGTTATGAAGCCGAGGAAGAGCTGCCGCCGGTGCTGACGACGAGCCGGGACTTTATCCTGCGCGGCTATGGCGAGAGCAATCGCATTGTCTACGGCACCGGGGCCGTCACCGCCACCGCGGATATTCCGGGTTATGCCGAAGAGCTGCTGCAGCGCCCGGAGATCGCATACGTGCATGTGCGCTCGGCGCGCAACAATTGCTTCCAGTGCCGGATCGACAAGCAAAAGGCGCCGGCCTTCAGCGAGACCAGCGTCTTCATCTAACGCAGCGTGATGCGAACTACGCCACGTTCAATAAGCTTTCCGCTGCATGGGCTTCATAACCCAGCGCGTCGGCGACCGGCTTGTTGGTGATGCGGCCTCTGTGGACGTTGAGACCGTTGCGCAGATGCTTGTCCTCAGCGATGGCGCGCAGGCCGCGGTCGGCAAGCGCCAGGCCATGGACCAGCGTTGCGTTGTTCAGCGCATGCGCGGAAGTGACGGGAACCGCACCCGGCATGTTGGCGACGCAGTAATGCACCACGCCTTCGACCTCGTAGGTCGGCTCGGAATGCGTCGTCGCATGGGAGGTTTCGAAGCAGCCGCCCTGGTCGATCGCCACATCGACGATGACTGAGCCCTTCTTCATGCCCGACAGCATTTCGCGGGTGACGAGCTTTGGCGCGGCCGCACCGGGAATGAGCACGGCGCCGATGACGAGATCGGCGGTGAAGACCTCTTCCTCCAGTGCCTGGATGCTGGAATAACGCGTGTGGATGCGCCCGCCGAAAATGTCGTCGAGCTGGCGCAGGCGCGGCAGCGACTTGTCGAGGATACTGACATCGGCGCCCAGGCCGGCTGCCATCTTGGCCGCATGCAGGCCAACAACGCCGCCGCCGATGATTGCGACCTTGGCCGGCAGCACGCCGGGAACGCCGCCGAGCAGGATGCCGAGGCCGCCATTTGCCTTTTGAAGCGCCGTGGCCCCCGCCTGGATCGACAGGCGTCCCGCGACTTCAGACATCGGGGCAAGCAGCGGCAGCCCGCCGCGCTCGTCGGTAACGGTTTCATAGGCGATCGCGGTGACGCCGGACGCGAGCAGGCCCTTGGTCTGCTCTGGATCGGGCGCGAGGTGGAGATAGGTATAGAGAAGCTGGCCGTCGCGAAGCTGCACCCATTCCGAGGGCTGCGGCTCCTTGACCTTCACGACCATGTCGCACTTCTCGAAGATATCCTTGGCCGAGGCGGCTATCCTCGCGCCAGCGGCGATATAGGAGGCGTCATCGGCACCGATGCCGGCGCCTGCCTTTGTCTCGACCCAGACGTCATGGCCATGGGCGACATATTCACGAACCGAAGCAGGTGTCAGGCCGACACGATATTCATGATTCTTGATTTCCTTCGGGCAACCGACACGCATTCAGCGTTCCTCTCATTTTGTGTCCGCTTGGGCGGAGCGTTATGGATGACCCAAATCCAACCACCGGACGCGCGAAATGTCCTTGCAAAGAGCATTTGCCTGAGAACTATTTTTCGAGGATTATTGCGGAAACCACCCTCTTTTCGAAGGTTCTTCGAATGTCTGAACTCGATACCATCGATCGTGCGATTCTGAAGGCGCTTCAGGCGAACGCCCGCATCACCAATGCCGATCTCGCGAACAAGGTAGGCCTTTCGGCTTCCGCCTGTTCCAGGCGGCTCGACATTCTTGAGAAGAGCGGCGTCATAGGCGGCTATCACGCGCGCCTTTCACACAAGGCACTGGACTACAAGATGATCGCCATCGTGCACATCTCGCTCTCCGGCCAGTTTGCGAAGACCCTTGCGGAATTCGAGGCGGCAGTGAAGCGCTGCCCAAACGTGCTCGTCTGCTATCTGATGTCGGGCGAATACGACTACATTCTGCGCGTGGCCGCGCGCGACCTGGAAGACTACGAGCGCATTCACCGCGACTGGCTCTCCGCCCTGCCCCACGTCGTCAAGATCAATTCCAGCTTCGCGCTCCGGGAAATCATCGACAGGCCGAATGTCGGGCTTTGAGGCCTTGCAAAGCGGCATGAATCCTGGCCTAGCTTCAGTCGTATGCGGGCCTCTCCCGCCTTACGGCAAGGCATGAAATCCAAGACGCAAGGCTATATCTTCGTCCTTTTGGCGATCACCATCTTTTCTGTGCAGGACGGCATCTCGAAGCATCTGGCGAGCACCTATCCGCCGGTTTTCGTGACGATGATCCGCTACTGGGCCTTTGCCATATTCACGATCCTGCTCGCGTCGAGAATGCGCGGCGGCCTGAAGGCGACCGTGCGTACGAACCGGCCTTTGCTTCAGGTCACGCGTGGCGTGCTGCTTGCCGCGCAGGTCGTGCTGGCGATCACCTGTTTCGCGATCATTGGACTTGCGCGCACCCAGGCGATCTTTGCCGGCACTCCGATCCTGATCGCCCTGCTCTCCGTGCCGCTGCTCGGCGAGCGCGTCGGGTGGCGCCGCTGGACGGCAATCTGCGCGGGGCTCGCCGGTGTCCTTTTGATCTTGAAGCCAGAAAGCGGCTTTTTTGATCCGAAACTGCTTCTTGCGGTCTTGGGCTGCTTCCTTTTCGCCTTCTACGTCATCGCCACCCGCCTTGTCAGCCGCGACGATTCTTCGATGACGAGCTTCTTCTATACGGGCGTGGCGGGCGGCATAACGATAACACTCATCGGTCCTTTCTACTGGACCCCGATGTCGGCCAGCGACTGCGGCTGGATGGCCCTTCTCTGCCTAACCGGCATCTCAAGCCACTATTTCCTGATCCGCGCCTATGACATGCTCGATGCCGCAGCCGTTCAGCCGCTTACCTATCTACAGCTCGTCTACGCCTCGATCATCGGCGTCGTCATCTTTGACGAAGCCCTGAGCCTCAACACGATCGCCGGCTCGGTGATCGTCGTCGCTGCCGGCATTTTCACCATCTGGCGTGAGCATGTGGTGGCGCGCAGCGGCGCTGTGCGGAGATAGCCCCATCTCGTAATTTAGCGGTTTCTATAAAAGGATTTTCAATATTTTCGCGATAAGGTGCGCCAAGTATTCTATTGAGGGCTGCATGATGCGTAATCTGAATATCATTACTCGCAAGGCCGAACGCAAGTATTGCCGCATTTTCGGTAAGGTTCGCTATCTCAATAACGAAGTAGACGCCCGCATCCTCAATCTCTCGATAACGGGCGCTGCGGTGGAAATTCGAACGCCGCTTTATGCCGCATCGGGCAGCCGCGTACAAATCCTAGCGGAAGATCTTGGAACGCTAAACGGCATAATCCGGTGGAGCCACAATGGGCGCCTCGGTATCCAGTTCGACCCGAACTCCAACGCCAGGGCTCAGGTCGCATCCTACTTCCGCTTCTTCCACAAGGATGTGAAGCCGGTGTTAACGCGATAACATTCAAGGCCGGTTTGTCATTTTCCGGATGCACTGCCGTGCAAATCATCCTAGGCTCGCCGCCGGTTGAGCCATGCGTCATTTGCGAAGGAGTGTTCAATGTCTTCCATCCTTGATTTGCACCCGATTACCCGCCGGTCATTGCTTGGCGGCATTGCCGCGACGTCGGCGCTTGTTCTGCTCCACCCCTTCACGGCGCGCGCGGCCGCCAATCAAGCGCATCTGCGGCTGATGGAAACTACCGACATCCATGTCAACGTTTTCCCATACGACTACTATGCCGACAAGCCGAACGACACGATGGGTCTGGCGCGCACCGCGACGATCATCGATAACATCCGCGCCGAAGCGGCCAACTCGCTGCTGATCGACAATGGTGACCTGCTGCAGGGCAATCCGATGGGCGATTACATGGCCTATCAGCACGGCATGAAGGATGGCGACGTCCATCCGGTCATCAAGGCGATGAACACGCTTGGCTATACTGTCGGCACGCTTGGAAACCACGAGTTCAACTACGGCCTCGATTTCATGTTCAAGGCACTTGGCGGCGCGAATTTCCCGTTCGTCTGCGCCAACCTGACGAAGGGCCAGCTCGCCTCCGATCCGAAGAAGGACGATCTCTTCTTCAAGCCCTACGTGATCGTCGAAAAGCAGATCAAGGACGGCGCAGGCAACGAGAGCCCGGTCAAGATCGGGTTCATCGGCTTCGTGCCACCGCAGATCATGCTCTGGGACATCAAGAACCTCGAGGGCAAGGCGCAGACCCGCGACATCGTCGAGGCCGCCAAGGCCTGGGTTCCGGCGATGAAGGAGGAAGGTGCCGATATCGTCATCGCGCTTTCCCACTCCGGCATCGACGGCTCCGCCCCTTCCGAGAAAATGGAGAATGCCTCGCTGCATCTTGCCGCCGTGGACGGCATCGATGCAATCTTCTCCGGCCATCAGCACCTTGTCTTCCCCGGTCCGAAGAGTTGGGACGGGATTGCCAACGCCGATCCGGTAAAAGGCACGCTGCACGGCAAGCCGACGGTCATGGCCGGTTTCTGGGGCTCGCATCTCGGCCTCATCGACCTGCTTCTGGAAAAGAACGGCAAGAGCTGGGCGATCGTCGATTTCACCGCCGAGGCCCGGCCGATCTATCACCGCGACGATAAGAAGAAGGTCGTTGCCGACGTGGGCGACAAGAAGGACGTGATCGAAGCCGCAAAGGCCGAGCATGAGGCGACGCTCGCCTATGTCCGCACCCCGGTCGGCAAGACATCGGCGCCGCTCTATTCCTACTTCGCCCTCGTTGCCGACGATCCCTCCGTGCAGATCGTCAGCCAGGCGCAGACCTGGTACATCAAGCAGATGCTGGCTGATACCGAATTTAAGGATCTGCCCGTCCTTTCGGCCGCTGCTCCTTTCAAGGCAGGCGGCCGCGGCGGCGCGGATTACTATACCGACGTTCCGGCGGGCGATGTCGCGATCAAGAATGTCGCCGACCTCTACCTCTATCCGAACACTGTGCAGGCAGTGGTCATTACCGGCGAGCAGGTAAAGAACTGGCTGGAAATGTCGGCCGGAATGTTCAACGAGGTGAAGCCCGGCGCCATAGATGCGGAATTGATCAACGGTGATTTCGCGTCCTACAACTTCGATGTCATCGACGGTGTGACCTACCAGATCGACCTCTCGCAGCCGCGCAAATACGACAATGACGGCAAGGCGATCAATGAAAGATCTAACCGCATCCAGAATCTGCAGTTCGACGGCAAGCCGATCGACCTCAAGCAGAAGTTCGTCGTGGTCACCAACAACTACCGTGCGGGCGGCGGCGGCAAGTTCCCGGAGATCGCAGCCGACAAGGTCGTCTTCCAGGCTCCGGACACCAACCGCGACGTGATCGTCCGCTTCGTTCATGACCAGGGCACGATCAATCCGTCCGCCGACGGCAACTGGACCTTCAAGCCGCTGGCGGGCACGAGCGCCGTTTTCCAGAGCGGGCCGAAGGCCAAGCAATTCCTGGCCGACGTCAAGAGTGTCAAGCTGGAGGATGCCGGCGAAGGCGCGGACGGATTTGCAAAGTTCAGGCTGGTTCTCTAGCCGATGTGAAAGCCAGGCGAGGCGGCAGCGTCTCGCCTATTCCGCTGCAAGCGGCATTTCCGGTCCGCGAATCTCGTTCAACGCCGCCGTGAAATCGGCGTGGTTGGGGCATTGGGAAAGCCTGGTGCGGAATGCATCGATCATCCATGCCGCAGCTGGGCCCGGCGGATTGGCGAGGCGGCGCATGGCATAGATCGGATACTCGCCTTGCTCATAGGCCTCAAGGTCGAGATGCACGAGTGCGCCGCTCGTCAGGTCGTCACGGATGATCGATGCAGGCAGGCCGCCCCAGCCGAGGCCACCGCGGATCAACGCGTGCTTGGTCGCGATGTCGCTGACACGCCAGGTCTTGTAGGAAAGCACGTTGAAATCGCGGCCTTTCGTCAGTCCGGACGCGTCGGTGACGACGAGCTGTACTTCCTCGCGAACATCGCCAAGCGTCAACGGCCGACCTATCTGCGCCAACGGATGATTGCGCGAGGCCACCGGCATCATGAAGGAATGGCCGATCTTTTCCATCAGCATCGAATCGTCCTGCTTCAGGACGGCTCCGCCGATGCCGATCGTCGCCTTGCCGCTCAGGACGGCCTCCATGACCATGCCAAGCTCGCCGACCGTCAGATTGAGCGCAACGGACGGAAATTGTTCACGGAATTCCCGCAACACGTCAACCGTTGCCGGAGAGGGCACCATGACGCTGATCGCCACAGAGACCTCCGCTTCCAATCCTTCCTTCAGCCCTTTGATGCGGGCGCGCATCACCTGCAGATCGGTCAGCAGGCGGCGCGCATCTTCGAGCATGGCCTTGCCCGCATCCGTGAGCTTCGGCTGGCGGGCGCCGGAGCGCTCAAAAAGCGGCATCTCGAGCTGTGCCTCGAGGTTCGCGATCGTGTAGCTGATCACCGACTGCGCGCGGTTGAGCACGCGCGAGGCGGCGGAGAAGCTACCGGTTTCTGCCACGGTAAGGAACACCTGCAACTGATCCAATGTCGGGTTGGGAAGCATCTTCCATCCAATCTATCGATAATTTCGATCGACATTATCCCAGTTTTTTCGATAGCCGGCCAGACCTATTTTTCCTCTGAACGCGGCTCGAACCTCCCAAGCGAGCTCGCAGCACCCCCAATTCGAGAGGAAATTCTATTATGTCGTCCATCCTGCTCCTGACATCCAGCCCGCGCGCTGAATCGCTTTCGACCAGCATTGCCACCGATCTTGCCGGCAAGCTTCAGGCCCAGAAAGAGGGCAGCGTCATCGTCCGCCGCGACCTCGCCGCCAACCCGCTCCCGCACATCGATGACCTATTTACCGCCGCAATCCGTAAGCCTGCCGAAGACCGCACGGCCCAGGAAGCTGAAGCCGTGAAGACCTCCGACGCGCTCATCGACGAACTTCTCGCCGCCGACACCATCGTCATCGGCACCGGTCTCATCAACTTCAATATCTATTCGTCGCTGAAGACCTGGATCGACAACGTCGCCCGGGCCGGCCGCACCTTCAAGTACACCGAAAGCGGCCCGGTCGGGCTTGCAACCGGCAAGAAGGTCTATGTCGTGCTCGCCTCCGGCGGCGTCTACTCGCAGGGTCCTGCCGCCGGAATGAACCATGCCGTTCCGTACCTGAAGTCGGTTCTGGGCTTCCTCGGCATCACCGATATCGAAACCGTCTATGTCGAAGGCCTCGCCTTCGGTCCGGAAGCCGCAGAAAAGGCGATCGGCGCCGCCAAGGCCCGCGCCGAAGAGATCGCTCTCGCCGCCTAACCGCTTAACATCGCCCCAGAAGCGGCCGGCTCTGTCCGGCCGTTTTTTGTTTCCGCTGCGCCATACCCGGCGAGTCTGACGCTTGATATCCTGTCCGGAAAACCTTTTCCGGCCTGTTGCGGACGTTGTAGTTGCTCGGTTCGAATGACGCGAGGATAATGCGTTGGCAGCCCTCGTCAGCACTGACCAGGCGGTGTCAATCAAGCTTTCCCGTGCTTTCATTTTCCTGTTGGGTGCGCCTGATGAAGTCGAGCATGAGAAGTGGCTGGCGGGTTGCCGGGCGTATGTCCGGACTCCTCTCTTGAACCGTCTGGTGTCTAAGCCGAAGCAAGGTTCCAATGGGCGTCGCAACGGCCGATAGGCACTGCCAGGCCAGCACTGCAGACATAGAACAGCCGCTCGAGCACAATCCGGAAGTAACCGTTCTTCCGCTCATGGCCCATTGCATTCGTCGCAGCTTAATTGGCCGGGCGAGCAGGCTCCGGAACCAAGCGTCAGATCAGCTGACTTTGACCAGACCCGTACGGCCGAAGACGCAATTCCGGCCATTCTTCTTCGCTTGGTAGAGCCGGTCATCTGCAGTAGAGAGAACTGTCATGAAGCTCACGCCATCTTCGTCGGCGGTCGCAACGCCGATGCTGACGGTGACCGGTCTTGCATCTGGTGTCCTGACGCTCGTCGCAATTGTCCATCGGAGCCGTTCTGCGACCAACAAGCCCTCCTCATGGTCCGTGCCCGGGCAGATTGCAACGAATTCTTCGCCACCAAAGCGGAACACCCTGTCTGCAGAACGCAGGATCATCACCAGCCGGGCGGCGATCGACTTCAGCACCTCATCACCCTGCAGATGACCGAAGTTGTCGTTGACGTCCTTGAAGTGGTCGGCATCGATGATGATGACGGTTGTGAACTGCCCTTGCCGCAGGGCTTCCCGCATCATGACCGGTGCTTCGAACTCCATACGCGAGCGGTCGTAGACGCCCGTCAGAATGTCCCTGCCCGTCCGCTCCAGAAGATCGTTGTACCGCTCGCGGAATGTCAGGTCGCCGAACAGATCGCTGAGGGAGCGTGCTGCCGCCGGAACGCCGTTTCGATGAATATAGACCCGGTAGAAGGCAAAGAGCGCGGTATAGATGCACACCGCGAACATCTTTGCCCTCCAGCCGTCCCAGAAGGCTGCAAGCGGTACGTCGAGAAAATAGTGCAAGGCGCCGAAGAAGCCGATCTGGTCGAAGGTCAGAAGTGCGAAGCCGCACAGCATGAAACGAAGGATCACCTTGCGCTTCATCCAATGACCAAGGCGTTCGTACAGCAGAATGATACCGAGCGCATCGAGGTAGAGCAGCGCCGTACCCCAGACCATGAGCCAGCCCATCTCCTTCAGGAAGCTGAAATCGGCGGCGTTGCCGGGTGAAATCTCGACGGTTTCATGCAGCTGCAGAACCCACGCGATCGCGACGGTCAGGAGATTGCCGAGGAACAGGCCGTAGATCGGCTGGCGAACCGTCGAAGCATCCTCCGCCAGGTAGAGCATCAGGATCATCATCAGCTTGCCGGCGAAGAAGACCGACGATCCGGGCGAGGCGACGCCGAAAGGCAGCGACACGTAGAATACGGCGGCGAGATAGGTTTCCATGAAATGCATGACGCCGAGCGCCGTCATGAAAACGCCAAGACCCAGCCGGTGGCGGAAATGCAGCAGGCTCACCATCAGCGCGAAGTAGCCGACGGCTTCCACTACAATTAGACCGAGATTGACAATTGCCATCGCGCTTTCCGCTCTCCAACCGCTCCTTCATAGCGCGATACGGTTAAGAAACGGTCGCATGACGTCAGTGTAACGCGCGGTCTCAGGTATGGCAGCCGCCGCAAAGCCGCCCGGCGAAGGCGATGGGGAGAGAGCGGCTAGACCTGCCGCTCCTTTGCGCCGTCGCCGAAAAGCGAGGGGCCGTGCTGATCGATGATCTGGTGCGCTTTGCGCACCGTGCATTCGATCGCATCGTCCGAAGAGGAGAACATGTCGGCGCGGATGAAATTGCGCACCAAGACCTCGCCGCCGACCGTCTTTTCGATGCGGCCTGCCAGGCGGAACTGGCCGCCTTCCTTGCGCGGCTCAGCGTAGATGGTGCAATCGGCGTAAAGCTGCGGCTCGCCCTTCGGGCCTGCGCTCGCCTCGGCGGATTTGCCGCCACCGGAAAACATCGAGAATATGCTGGAAAAGATCGAAGCCATGTTCCGCCTTTAACACGAGCCGCTCGCGCCCGCAAAGTCAAATGATGAGGTTGGCGAGGATGTCGTTCTCGGTGATGTCCTCGAAGCCCATGCCGGCCTGTTCGAAATTCGAAATCAAGGTGGCGAAGTTCTCCGGCGCCTTGGTTTCGATGCCGATCAGGACCGAGCCGAAGTTGCGCGCCGTCTTCTTCAGGTATTCGAAACGCGCGATGTCGTCGTCAGGCCCCAAAAGATTGAGGAAATCGCGAAGCGCGCCGGGGCGCTGCGGCAGCCGCAGGATGAAGTATTTCTTCAGCCCGGCGTACCGCATCGCGCGCTCCTTGACGTCGGGCAGCCGCTCGAAGTCGAAATTGCCGCCGGAGACGACGGCGACGATCGTCTTGCCGCGAATGGTCTGCGGATCCATCGCCGCGATCGCCGTCAAAGACAAAGCGCCTGCCGGCTCCAGCACGACGCCCTCGACATTGAGCATTTCCGAGATCGTAACGCAGATGGCGTTCTCCGGCATCAGCATGACCTGCGCAGCTGCAAAGCCTTTGAGCGCTGAAAAATTCAGGTCGCCGATGCGGGCAACGGCTGCGCCGTCGACAAAATTGTCGACCTTGGAAAGCGTCACCACTTCGCCGGTCTCTATGCTCCGTTTCAGACTCGGCGCGCCTGCCGGCTCGGCGAAGACAAAGGCGGAATTCGGGACCGAGCCCTTGAGATAGCCCGCGATGCCCGCAGCAAGCCCACCGCCGCCGACCGGCAGGACCAGCATGTCCGGCACCCTACCGTCCGGCAGCTGCTGCATGATTTCGGCTGCGACTGTTGCCTGCCCCTCGATGATGTCCGCATGGTCGAAGGGCGGCACCATGACACCTCCGGCCGCCTCCGCATGGTCGCGGGCGGCCTGATAGCATTGATCGAAAAAATCGCCGTAGAGCTTGATGGAGATGAATTCGGCGCCGAACATGCGCGTCTTGTCGATCTTCTGCTGCGGCGTCGTCACAGGCATGAAGACCACACCCTGAACGCCGAAATGGCGGCAGACATAGGCAAAGCCTTGCGCATGGTTGCCCGCCGATGCGCAGATGAAGAGACGCTCGCCGCCCCCTTCGGCAATCGCCTTGCGGAAGAAATTGAAGGCGCCGCGGATCTTGTAAGAACGGACGGGCGACAGATCCTCCCGCTTTAGCCAGATTTCGGCACCGTAGCGCGCCGAAAGATGGTCGTTGAGCTGCAGTGGCGTTGCCGGAAAGAGGCTACGCAGCGCCTCTTCCGCGCGATCTACATCCTGTCTTGTGACGGTCATCGGTCCATTCCTGTCTCAAGACTTCGCTATGGCACAGGTCAGCTGGCAAAAGAAGTCCGTTTAACCGCCGTGCGGTTCGCTCTGCGGAAGCTTTCGTCATCGCGCTTGGCGGATTGCTGCAGCTCCCCCCGTGCGTTCGCTTTGCAATACTGCTAACGTAACGGGATGATGACTTCCCGTTTTATGCGACCGCTCGCTTGGCTGCTGCTTGCCGCCATCATTTTCGTCACCATTTCGCCGATCGGCCTCAGGCCGCATACGATGACCAGCGTCAACGCCGACCGCGCGCTTGCCTATGCCGTCACCGGCTTCGTTTTCGCGCTCGGCTATCCGAAGCAGTGGAAGCTCGTCGCACTGCTGCTGATCTTCGGCGCACTCGCGATCGAGTTCCTGCAATACCTGTCGCCGACACGTCATGCACGCCTGCACGACGCGGTCATCAAGGCAGCCGGCGCCATGCTCGGCATTCTTACCGGCCGCGCTGCCTACCGGCGCGGGCAGATGAAGCCGAGGATAGAGGCCCTTCCCGCTCCTAAGCCGCAAACCGGTGCCGCCGCCGGTGCTCTTGACTGAATCGCTCCGGTCGTTAATTGAGGATCGCGCGCGGGCGTGGCGAAACTGGTAGACGCAAGGGACTTAAAATCCCTCGGAGAAATCCTTACGGGTTCGATCCCCGTCGCCCGCACCAGCACGCAGCCGTGACGCGAAGCTTTTGCGACGCCGGGCAGTCTGCTCACCATTTCATCCGGGGGAAGTGCCAGTAGTCGGAGCCGGTTCGGCGGGAGATGAGCTTCAGCGTTCCATCCGGCTGAACGACGTATCTTTCGTAGATCCGGTATCCGAACTTGTCCGGAAACTCGTGCTTGACGGTGTAGCCCGCTCGCGCGGGAACGTGGACGACTCTGCCATAGGTGAGGCTGCCGCGGATGGGCTCCGGCGGAGCCGTGTTGCATCCGGCAAGGGTAAGGGCGACCAGCAGGGAAGCAATAACAACGCGCATCAAAATCTCCGGTCCGATTGGCACATAGGACGAATTGCAGGCCGCACAGCCGCGGCGGAAAGAACTATGCGTCTACTGGTCTCACCCCACCATCTTTATCAATCCCAATAAATATGATTTTATGCCGGCGTCTGAAAGGCGGCAGGGCTCGAAGGCGCCTTTGCGGATGCACGAATTACAGTGCCACGGTGCGTGTAAGCTTGTCTTGTGGGAGTAAGACGATGGTTTACGATTGGAGTGGAGAAAGGGCGCGGCGTCTCAAGTTTTACAAAACAGCCGCTGCGTGTTTGTTCGGGAGCATGCTTGCCGGGACCATGTTGCTGGTCATAACCCTGCAGTTTCACGGGTAGCGGGCGGCTTGGGCCGCGCGTGACTGCTGCTTCGGTTAAAATCAACGGAATTGCACGAAAGCCCGGCCTGGCGGCCAACCAATGGCGCAGCGATGAGCCGCGCCTTCTCTACCATTTGATCGGAAAGCGTCTTACCCGAGCTTCGCCGCGATCTTTGCGACGTGCGCGCCCTGGTATTTCGCGGCTACCGAAGCGGGTGCCCGCGCCGACGATAATCGCATCGTAGTCGGCAGTTCGTCGACGGTTGCAACAGGAGCTTTCTGATCGCGTTTGAAGCGGACTTTGCGACCTCTTCCGGAACCAGTTTCGGAAGGCGCTTTACGGCAACTTCCGCGCCCGCGGACTTGGCGCCTTCCGCAACGGCATATGCGATGGTTTTGATATGGCCACGGGCGAATACTAAAGAACAAGAATCTTTGTCATGACGAACTCCGCTGTGGCACGCGTTTGAATGGTTGACCACCCGAAATTCTATCAGCGCGCTTCCGTGAGCATACCCTGCCTGCGCAGAACTTAGCGTTCAATGCATGGAGGCGAAAATTCATTTGCCGATTCCATTTCGCCTTCTGCCGCGACCGGGTGCCGCCATTTGCAAGCCGGGAAAACGGCGCTACCTATAGCAAAGCCCCATCATCGGATATTTCTCATGAGCACTGAAACCGTCATCACCGCCGCCATGCTCGCCATCGGCGATGAGCTTCTGTCCGGCCGGACCAAGGACAAGAACATTGGCCATCTGGCGGATATGCTTCAGCTTTCGGGCATCGATCTCAAGGAGGTGCGGATCGTCGCCGATGACGAGGATGCGATCGTCGATGCCCTGAACGCCCTTCGCTGCAAATATGACTACGTCTTCACCTCGGGCGGCATCGGCCCGACGCATGACGATATCACCGCGGACGCAGTCTCGAAGGCTTTTGGCGTTCCCTGCGACCATGATGCAGCCGCCATGACACTGCTCGGTGACATGTACAAGCGCCGTGAGATGGAGTTCACCGAAGCGCGCAAGCGCATGGCGCGCATGCCGCGCGGGGCAGCACATATCGCCAATCGGGTGTCGACTGCGCCCGGCTTTATCATCGACAATGTCTACGTGATGGCGGGCGTGCCGCAGGTGTTCCAGGCCATGGTCGACAATGTGCTGCCGACGCTTCGCACCGGGCAGCGCGTGCTGTCGCTGGCGATCGCCTGTCCTTATGCCGAAGGCGATATCGGCATGCTGCTCGCCGCCATCCAGAAGGCGCACCCGGACACCAGCATCGGCTCCTATCCGCGCTATGTCGGCCAGAAATTCTCGACGGAGATCGTCGTGCGCGGCCGGTCGCAGGCGACTGTCGATGCGGCGGGCGCTGAGGTTCACGCCATGATCGAGAACATTCGCAGGACCAGGGAGATTGACGAAAACCGGTCCGCCGAAGCTTAGAGCAGCAACACACCGCCCCTCGAGCAACCAAGGAACCGTTCCACCGACAACGCATTTCCTGCTTACGAAACCATTTTCAGCCCGCCGAGGAGAATTGATATGCCTTACAAGACCATACTCGCCATTCTCGATACGGCCGACAACAGCCGTGCGGTCTCCGATTTTGCCTTTGCGCTTGCCGCCGAAAACGATGCCCATGTCATCGGTCTCCACGCCGAAAACATCTCGGCCGTGCCGCTGGTCGCTCCGATGGAAATTCCCGATCCAGTCGCCGTTCAGGCGCTGCAGGACATGGCGCATTCCGAGACCATGGAAGTGGAGCGCATCTTCCGCCAGAAAGCCGAAGCGTCCGGCGCATCGTTCGAATGGCGCAGCTTCGCCACCTCGGCGGGCTACGGCTCGGCGCCGCTGATCGAGAGCGCCCGCAGCGCGGACCTCTTGATCGCCTCGCAAGCGGATCCTTCCAAGCCATCTGACAGCCAGGTCGATATCGACAGCTTTCTTTTCGAAAGCGGTCGTCCGGTCCTGATGATCCCCTATATCTTGCGGCAACCGAAAGCGATCAAACGCGTGATGATTGCCTGGAACGGCTCGAAGGAAGCCGCACGCGCGACATTCGATGCCATGCCAATCCTGAAGGCTGCCGACGAAGTCGAGGTCTTTTCCGTCGATCCGGTGGATTCGGCGATGCAGACGGCGGGCCTGGCGGGAGCGGAAATCGCTGCCACGCTTTCCCGCCATGGCGTGAAGGCGACGCTTGCCGTCGCGGAAGGCACCCACAAGAGCGCCTCGAACGTCATCGAAAACCGCCTCTCCGACAGCAGCATCGATCTCCTGGTGATGGGCGCCTACACCCATTCGCGCCTCTGGCAGATGATCTTCGGCGGCACGACGAAGTCGCTCTTGCAGTCGATGACGGCGCTCACCCTCCTCTCCCGTTGACCAAGCACCGGCGGGACTTGCGTTTTGCCCGCAAATCCCGCTAATTGCGGCAACCGGTGACGGGCTCCGGAACTTCGTTTCGCGCGGGGTTGGGCCCCGCGCGCTTTGCGTTTGACGGATTGCGCTTGGTCGCCGGCGGGTTTTCCATTCATGCCGCGGAGCAGTTTCGATGTCTTTTCCCGATAAAGCCTTTCCCGTTTCGTGGGATCAGTTCCATCGCGATGCCCGCGCGCTTGCCTGGCGCATCGCCGGCCTCAACAAGGAATTCAAGGGCATCGTCTGCATCACCCGCGGCGGCCTGGTTCCTGCGGCAATCATCTGCCGCGAACTCGACATCCGCCTGATCGAAACGGTCTGTGTCGCTTCCTATCATGACTATGTGAACCAGGGGGATATGGTGGTGCTGAAGGGCATTGCGCCGGAACTCAAGGAAAATGGCGGCGAAGATATCCTCGTCATCGACGACCTCACCGATACCGGCAAGACGGCGGTGCAAGTGCGCGCCATGCTGCCCAAGGCGCATTTTGCCTGCGTCTACGCAAAGCCGCTCGGCGTGCCGACGGTCGACACCTTCGTCACGGAGGTCAGCCAGGACACCTGGATCTACTTCCCCTGGGACATGGGCTTCACCTATCAGGAGCCGATCGCCAAGGGTCCGCGCTGACAGCGCCGGGCCGTTCAGGCACGAATAAACTCCACGCGGAATTGTCATCTTAGTAATACTGCAGAGGTATGATGCGAGCCTGGCCTGCACGCGCGCATCCGAGCGCCATGCCAAAGGGCCGGGTCACGGATGGCGCGAGGGCGAAAACGCGCGGAGCAAGGAATAGGGGAATGGCATACCGGGGTTGGGTTAGAGCGGTCGTCGCTTCAGGGCTGGCGATCCCCTCTTTGTTGCCCGTGCCGGCCTTTGCCGAACCCGCTTATGTCGCCGTCGTCCGCGAATATGTGGATACCGTCGTCCGGCCGATGGTCAGCACGCCGATGGTTCTCGCTGCGATCAGAGAGCAGAACGCCAAATTGAGTGACGTCAGCAGCGCGGATATCCAGTTCCTTGATTCGACCTACCGATCCGAAGTGGAAACCGGCGCCCTGCAGATGGTGTCCGCCATTCTATCCACGCCCGTTTCGCGCTACCTGAAAGAAAAACAGGATGCGTCGCAGGGCGTTATCGTCGAGTTCTTCATTACCGACAGGAATGGGCTGAATGTCGGCGAGAGCAGAGTGACGACGGATTTCTGGCAGGCCGACGAAAATAAATATCTGCAGACCTTCGCGCGCGATTCGGACGAGACTTTCGTCGATCGCGCCGAGCGTGACGAGACCACGCAGATTCTCGAGGCGCAGGCCAGCTTCACCATCCGCGACGAGGCTGGAGCGGCGATCGGCATTGCCACCGTGACCGTCGCGCTCGATGCGATATGAGGTCTCCCGAATCGCGATGCTGATCCGGGCCGAAAATGCCATCCTTAGATTTGGATTCGGCTAACTTTTTCTTTTCGTCCTCGCTTTTCAGGTGCCTGAAGCCCGCAAAGCCCTGAAATTCAAGGCCTCCAGGCTTTTCCCCAGTCTTCACAGGGCCGTCCACAATATGTTGTGGTGAACGCTTCGTTAAAAACCACCCCTTGACGGAATCGCCCATTTCTCACTTAATGGTTTCCGATGTTGCGGCGGCAGCTGGACCGGGTTTAACGAGGCCGGTTCTCTTCAAAATTCGAGCGTGGAATCAGGGTGTTGCATCCATGATGGATGGCAGCCATGAGGGGACTTCTGCGCGTTTTTTGACCTCCAAAAAAGTGACATCCGGGGCTGGCGATAATAAGCTGTTAATACTATATTTAGTGTTTGCAGCCACCATCACCACAAGATACAGGAAAGACATCTCCGGATGACGCTCCTGTGACGGTACGGAAACGAGAACTGGCTGCGCATCTTCCGGCGCTGCCGGATGAGGAAACTTGCGCCCTGGTCAACGGGGATGGGGCGCGCAAACAGAGGTGCAAGGACATGCGCATAGAACGCCGTTTCACAAAGGCAGGCCAGAGCGCTTACGCGGACATCGAATTCCGCAAGGCGACGAGCGAGATCAAGAACCCCGACGGTTCGATCGTCTTCCGCCTTGAGAACATCGACGTTCCCGCGCAGTTCTCCCAAGTCGCGGCCGACATCCTTGCCCAGAAATATTTCCGCAAGGCCGGCGTTCCGGCAAAGCTGAAGAAGATCGAGGAAAACGACGTTCCCTCCTTCCTGTGGCGTTCGGTTGCGGATGAGGCCGCCCTCAAGGAGCTGCCGAAGGACCAGCAGTACGGCTCCGAAACCGATGCGCGCCAGGTCTTTGACCGTCTGGCCGGCACCTGGACCTACTGGGGCTGGAAGGGCGGCTACTTCTCGTCCGAGGAAGATGCCTCTGCCTTTCGCGACGAACTCGCCTACATGCTCGCCACCCAACGCGTCGCCCCGAACTCCCCGCAGTGGTTCAACACCGGCATGCACTGGGCCTACGGCATTGACGGCCCCGGCCAGGGCCACTTCTATGTCGACCCCTTCACCGGCAAGCTGACGAAGTCCAAGTCGGCCTACGAGCATCCCCAGCCGCATGCCTGCTTCATCCAGTCGGTCGAGGACGATCTCGTCAACGAAGGCGGGATCATGGACCTCTGGGTTCGCGAGGCCCGCCTCTTCAAGTACGGCTCCGGCACCGGCTCCAACTTCTCATATCTGCGCGGCGAAGGCGAAAAGCTTTCCGGCGGCGGCCGCTCCTCCGGCCTGATGAGCTTCCTGAAGATCGGCGACCGCGCGGCGGGCGCCATTAAGTCGGGCGGCACGACGCGCCGTGCGGCCAAGATGGTCGTCGTCGACATCGATCATCCGGATATCGAGGAATACATCAACTGGAAGGTCAAGGAAGAGCAGAAGGTCGCAGCCCTCGTCACCGGTTCGAAGATCGTCGCCAAGCACCTGAAGGCGATCATGAAGGCCTGCTTCAATTGCGAAGGCGGCGCCGATGCGGATTGCTTCGACCCGACCAAGAACCCTGCCCTCAAGCGCGAAATCCGCGCCGCCAAGAAGGACCAGGTTCCGGAAAATTATGTGAGCCGCGTCATCCAGTTCGCCCGCCAGGGCTACAAGGACATGGAGTTCAAGACCTATGACACGGACTGGGATAGTGAAGCCTACCTCACCGTTTCCGGCCAGAACTCCAACAACTCGGTCTCGATCCGCGACGACTTCCTGCGCGCCGTCGAAGCCGATGGCGACTGGAACCTGACGGCCCGCAAGGACGGTAAGGTCATGAAGACGCTGAAGGCCCGCGACCTCTGGGAGACGATCTCCTACGCCGCCTGGGCATCGGCCGATCCGGGCCTGCACTTCAACACGACGATGAACGACTGGCACACCAGCCCGGCCGCCGGCCCGATCCGCGCCTCCAACCCGTGCTCGGAATACATGTTCCTCGACGACACGGCCTGCAACCTTGCCTCGCTGAACCTCATGCAGTTTAAGGATGCGGCGACAAAGCGCATCAACATCGCCGATTACGAGCATGCCGTGCGTCTGTGGAGCGTCGTGCTCGAAATTTCCGTGATGATGGCGCAGTTCCCGTCGCGCCGCATTGCCGAGCTCTCCTACGAATACCGCACGATCGGTCTCGGCTATGCCAATATCGGCGGCCTGCTGATGTCGTCCGGCATTCCTTATGACAGCGACGAAGCTCGCGCCATCGCAGGCTCCCTGACGGCTATCATGACCGGCATTTCCTACGCCACCTCGGCGGAAATGGCCGCCGAACTCGGCCCGTTCCCAATGTTTGCGCCTAACCGCGAGAACATGCTGCGCGTCATCCGCAACCATCGCCGCGCCGCCTATGGCGAGACGTCCGGTTATGAAGGCCTGTCGATCAACCCGGTCGCCCTCATCCACGCCGAAAACCCGGACCAGGATCTCGCCGCGCACGCCAAGAGCGCTTGGGACAAGGCACTGGAACTCGGCGAAAAGCACGGCTACCGCAACGCCCAGGCAACCGTGATTGCGCCGACCGGCACGATCGGCCTCGTCATGGATTGCGACACGACCGGCATCGAGCCCGACTTCGCGCTCGTCAAGTTCAAGAAGCTTGCCGGCGGCGGTTACTTCAAGATCATCAACCGTGCCGTACCGGAAGCGCTGCGCACGCTCGGCTACTCCGAAAGCCAGATTGCCGAGATCGAAGCCTACGCCGTCGGCCACGGCAATCTGAACCAGGCGCCCGCCATCAACCCTTCGACGCTGAAGGCCAGGGGCTTTACCGACGAGAAGGTCGAGGCCGTCAACGCGGCGCTGAAGTCCGCCTTCGACATCAAGTTCGTATTCAACCAGTGGACGCTTGGGCTCGACTTCCTGAAGAGCACGCTGAAGGTCTCCGACGAGCAGCTTGCCGATATGAGCTTCAACCTGCTCGACCACATGGGCTTCTCGAAGAAGGACATCGAGGCTGCAAACATCCATGTTTGCGGTGCGATGACCCTGGAAGGCGCTCCGTTCCTCAAGAACGAGCACCTCGCCGTCTTCGATTGCGCCAATCCCTGCGGCAAGATCGGCAAGCGTTATCTCTCGGTCGAAAGCCACATCCGCATGATGGCGGCTGCCCAGCCCTTCATCTCGGGTGCGATCTCCAAGACCATCAACATGCCGAACGATGCAACCGTCGACGATTGCAAGAGCGCCTACATGCTCTCCTGGAAGCTCGGCCTCAAGGCCAACGCGCTTTACCGCGACGGCTCGAAGCTGTCGCAGCCGCTGAACGCTTCGCTGATCGAGGACGAAGGCGACGAGGACGCGATGGAGGAACTGCTGGCCCAGCCAGCAGCCGCCCAGGCCGTCACCGTCACCGAGAAGATCATCGAGCGGGTAATCGAGAAGGTCGTGCGCAGCCAGGAAAAGCTGCCGGGCCGCCGCAAGGGCTACACGCAGAAGGCAAAGATCGGCGGTCACACGATCTTCCTGCGCACCGGCGAATATGACGACGGCCGCCTCGGCGAGATCTTCCTCGACATGAACAAGGAGGGTTCGGCCCTTCGTGCCTTCATCAACAACTTCGCGATCTCGGTCTCGCTCGGCCTGCAATACGGCGTGCCGCTCGAGGAATATGTTGATGCCTTCACCTTCACGAAGTTCGAGCCGGCGGGCATCGTCACCGGCAACGACGCGATCAAGAATGCGACGTCGATCCTCGACTACGTGTTCCGCGAACTCGCCATCTCCTATCTCGGCCGCCACGATCTGGCGCATGTCGATACGTCCGACTTCAACAACACGGCGCTCGGCCGCGGCGTGTCGGAAGGCAAGGCGGACGTCGTCTCCAAGGGCCTGACTCGCGGCTATAAGCCGACGCTGGTTTCCGGAACCGCGACCGAGCGCCCGGCATCGGAGATCAAGGGTGCTGCAACCGCCGCCCCTGTTCGCGCCTCCTCGGGTGCGACGATCACGGCGATTGCCGGCAACACCGTGCGCAAGCTCGAAGCCGTCGCCTCCTCCTCCGAAGTCGTCGCCTTCAAGCGCGATTACGAAGAACGCGCCAAGGAACTGGCGGAGGAAATCGCCGAAGAGATCGCTGAGGAATCCAGCACGCTCTTCACCGACGCCGCCGCTGCCGACGCAGCCTCTGCCAAGACCGAAGCCAAGAAGGTCGAAGCCGAACGCCGCGCCCGCTCCATCATGCAGGGCTACACGGGCAACATGTGCACCGAGTGCCAGAACTTCACGATGGTACGGAATGGGACCTGCGAGAAATGCGATACGTGTGGCGCGACGAGCGGATGCAGCTGATTTCTGTGAATATCTGATGCTTGTTGAATGACATGACTTTGTCGTTTTGACATGAACTGGGTTGCAAACGGCCCTCACGGCTCACTCCAGGCGTTTCGACGCCTGGAGATGCTTTTCCAGAACAAACCGTGATCATATTTTGTGAGATGGGAGCACTTGCGGACGCAGCGCGTCGTCCGAAAACTCGACCCACTCGTCCTCGTTCTCGGGCAGGCACATGAAAATAGGTACGGCCGGGTACGGCGCCCTGCGAGCTTGTTGTAGGCCTTGGATTTCATGCTCCGGTGGACGTCTTCTCCGACGAATTTCCGTTGCTTCGAACACGTGAGCTGAAAGTCGATCGCGTGTCCCGCTTTGATGAGGTTCTGCTTGCCCGACGCCGCATCGATTTCGACCCTGGCGATCAGATCGAACTGACCGTCGAATCCATAGACGAATTCGACTTTCATGCTGAACCAATACACGGGCGGCCGACGACAGCGCCTGGACGTAGGCACGGCTCAGTCCTTCCTGCGCGTGGTTTTTCGTAAGCAAGATTCCCCGTCCGCCCGCTATGCGATCGGCGGCATGTTCGGTCGAATTCAAATGGCCACAGGTCTAGGGGACGTCTCTTCTCAGCGTCTCGATGAAGCGGATCACGTCGCCCACCATGCTGTCGTTAAAAATGTCGTTGTGACCCGAGCCGTCGTAGATCAGCATTCGCTTGGGTTCGGGAGCGATGCGGTATAACGCCTCGCCCGAAGATAAGGGAATGCTGTCGTCACGTCGACCGTGGATGAACAGCTTCGGTTGTCTCACCTTCGCGATCTTGAGGTCTGAACGGAAGGGATCCTTGATAAGAAGCGCAACCGGAAAGAACGGATAATGCGTCTGCGCCACTGACAGAACCGACAGGTATGGGGACACCAGAATGACGCCGAGGGCCGGCCTCTGCCCGGCCGTATTCACTGCGACGCCGGTGCCAAGCGACCGGCCCAGCACAATGATCTTGCTTTTGGAGCGTACTGAAAGCCAGTCAAACGCGGCGATGCCGTCGGTCAGCAGCCCTTTCTCGCTCGGCGAGCCCGTCGATTCCGGATAGCCCCGGTAGGAAATGGCCAGCATTCCAACGCCTCGTGCGGCCAGCGCCCGCGCGAGAAAGCCGTAATTGTCGACGAGGTCACCGTTTCCGAAAAAGAGCAGCACGCAGGGTTTGTCGAATTCGCCCTGGCTGTAAAGTCCATGAAGCGCCTCTCCGTCGGGCGTCTGGATAGATACGTTCTCACCCCAGCGCGCACGCTCTGGACTAGGTGTGGCGCTGGCACCGGGAAAGAGGAGAGCACGCTGAGAAAAATACACCAAGCCTACAAGGGCCAAGTAGACGAAAGCCGCCATCAGCGGCAGGATCAGTAGCAGTCTTGTGGCGCTCACGGCAGCATGTCCCCGCGTGCCCTTCATTTCATTCGGCCCAAGGCGCCACACCATGCATCGGGCTGATCCGCTCCGCAACCAGAGCCTGCAAGCGCCAGAGGTTGCGGTCGCGGATGCCTTGCTCTTCGAGATGCGCCACTGTGTTGTGGAGATACTCGGCGCCGGAACCCCAGTGACCGCAAGCTTCCGCCAGCACGTCGGCGACCTCCTCAGGTGGCCGTCTGCCCGTGTAGAAGCGCGACTGCCGGTTCATCACGAAGGCGATGGCGCGCAGCGATCCCTTATCCGTTTCGACAGTGACCCAGCGTGGAATGTTGTTGGGCGGCTTCACCGTGATCTCACGCCGCACCAGCTTGTCCAACTGACTTTCCAGATCCTCCGGTGGCAGTCTGAAGACGACGCCCCGACATTGACCGCCCCGGTCGAGCGACATCATCAGTCCCGGCTTGTGCTTGGTGCCCCGGAACCGCTCGATCCGAAAGCAGAAGGAGCGGTGCCACCCTCGGGCCGTAGCGCGGCGTGCCTCCACATGGACGAGCTCAGGTTTCCAGATCAGGGAGCCGTAGGCAAAGAGCCAGGCGTCCCGCCCGCCAGGATGCGAGGCCAGCAGGCCCCGCACGATGGTCTTATAGTCTTGGTCGGCGTGGTAGGACCAAGTTGGGTCCGGACCAGGATCCTCCAAGATGCGATGAACCTGAGCCAGATGCTCTGGTGTGAGCGCCATTTGACGGGTTCGCATTAGATCATCCCGCTAAAGTGACTGTTGCTGACAAATGATACTTCCAAGCAAAGCCCGTGTCGCGAGTTAATGCTTCGTCAGTAAGCATAAGCATCTTTCACCTCCAGATTCACGATGAAGGTTACTCTCGAACTCAAGTTGGATTGAGGTCAATAGGGGGCGATCGCGAAAATTCAGGATCATGTCGACGACGCGACGGCCAACGGTGTGGCCATAGTGGTCGATGGCAAGCTACGGTCCGGTCTATTCTATGAACCCACGGTCCTTCGCGACGCCACAGTTGCAATGAAGATCGCCAGGGAGGAGACCTTCGGTCCGGTTGCCCCGCTGTTCCGGTTTTCGACTGAAGATCAGGCTGTTGCAATGTCGAACGATACCCCGTTCGGTCTGGCATCCTATCTCTTCACGCGCGACATCTCACGCGCCTTCAGAGTGGCCGAAGCCCTTGAATTCGGAATGGTTGAATCAATCCTGGCTCGGTCTCGACAACTGCGGCGCCGTTCGGAGGCATCAAAGGGTCCGGTCTCGGCCGCGAGGGCTCTCACCATGGCCTTGAAGAATTCCTTGAGCTGAAGATGCTTCACCTCGGGGAGATGGAGTGAACGGGGATGGATCAACGACTTCCCCGCCTGATTACGAGGACCGGCCGAAATTGACAGCAAGAGGCCAGCTTGTCGCGGCGGTAGCGTTTGCGGCCTTCTGCCTCTCTGCAATTGCATTCATCGTGTGGCTTCAGTCATAGCCGCCTCGACTAAAGTTCAGTCCCCACAAGCATCCTATCGGGGGACTAATCGCGTGTGAGACAATGGTAGGCTTGCCGCAACGGCTCCTGCCGCTATTCGGTAGCAACCATTCAATCCGGCAATCCGGCCATGCGATAGCCTTCGACGAAGCGCTGGACTATCTCCATGTCGCGAGCGGGTTGTGCAACGGCCCAGTGAGAAATCCTGAAATTTGGCGTCGACGCCATAAAAAGAGCTGCCTCACGCATCGCCTCGTCTCCGCGTCCGAGCTGGGCAAGGCTAGCCGCCAGTATGCGGCGCGAGGCGCTGCGATAGGTTGCCTCCATGCGCAAAATCTTGACGGCTTCTTCATATTGGCCCGCCGCATAGTGAGCGAGCCCAAGCTCCCAATAATACCACCCTGCGGGATGCGGATTTAATCGAAGCGCCCTCTGGGTCAGTTCGATCGCTTCCGATGCGCGGCCAGCGTACGCCGCAAGCTCCGACCACATGACCAAGGCATCCGCATGATTTGGTTCCAGCGTGAAGGCGGCTGCGAACTCTTCATCAGACTCGGGCCAGCGCTTTTCATAGGCCAACAAATATCCGAGTATCCAACGACCGGCAGCGTCGTTCTCGTCCAATGCTACCGCCTTGCGGGCTAGTTCGACGGCTCTCGATCGGTTCTCTTCCGTCACGTCGATGCTGTGTGCCCACAATTGCCAATAAACAAAGGCCAGCCAGCGAAATGCCTCCGCATATTCGGGGTCGATCGACACTGCCTGGTTCAACAGGATCCGAGCCTCTCGGATCGCGTCTGGAAAGCTGGTGAACGCTGTGATTAGACTTCGCCCACGAACACAGATGTCATAAGCCTCCAGGCTCTTCGGGCGATTGCGTGCCGGTAACGACGCCAGCCGTCCGACAAGCGCCTCGACGATCTTATTTGTGACTTCGTCCTGAACGCCGAAGATGTCTTCGAGGTTTCGGTCGAAGCGTTCGGCCCAGAGGTGATCTCCGCCAACGGCGTCGATGAGCTGAACGTTGATGCGCACGCGACCCGCGGCGCGGCGGGCACTGCCCTCCAGGAGGTAGCGGACGCCCAAATCGCGTGCAATCAATCGAACGTCGACCGATTTTCCCTTGTAGGCAAAGGTCGAATGGCGCGCGATAACAAACAGGCCGGGATTTCTTGAAAGGTCGGTAATCAGGTCTTCGGTCAACCCGTCGGTGAAAACGTTCTGCTCGGCTTCCCCGCTCAAGTTGGTGAACGGCAACACGGCGATTGATGGCTTGGCAGGCAGCGGAAGCGCCGCTTGTCCTTCTCGACCCGTCGTGGCGGCGGGTTCATAGAGTACGCGATAGACATGAACCGGTTCGGCGATGTTTTTCAGAGATTTCGGTCCAAGATCGTCGAAGTCAAGTGCAAGCTTGCGTTTGACTTGATCACGGATGCCCGCCGACACGTAGATATCACCCGGCTCGGCCAGACTTTGTAGCCGTGCGGCGATGTTGAGCCGTCGCCATAGAGATCGCTGCCGTCTACGACGACATCGCCGAGATTGATCCCGATTCGCAAGAGGATACGGCGCGCCTCCGACAGGGCAGCATTTGAATCCTCCATCTTCCGCTGCAACTCGATCGCTCCGGACATGGCGTTGACCGCGCTTGGGAACTCCAGGAGAACCCCGTCTCCCATCACTTTGACGATGCGGCCGCCATGCGCGCGCACGATAGGCTGGAGAATTTTGGTCCGGCGCTCCTTCAGCACCGCCAGCGTCGCAACCTCGTCCTCCTCCATCAAACGCGAGTAGCCAACGACGTCCGCGACGACGATTGCTGCAAGACGGCGCTGGACGCGTTCTTCGGCCATTTGGGCAATTATACCCGAGGAGGTGGAACTGCGCCTATCGTATTTCCGCCTTACGTAGAAGTCCACTGAGCCGCTTCAGATCTGGAGATCCGGTTCCACCGTCAAGCGAAACTCCGACGTCGGTCCGCTGCCCCATGGATCGCAGCGTGCGAGGTTCGAGAACCGCGAGGTGATTGTCGGGGCGACGACATTCACGACTCATGCATGAGGGCAGTCGCTCGCTGTCGACGGCGCCGTCGCCATGACAAGGGCACAAATCTGAACAAGCTTCGTCAGAAAATCGGCATCGTCTTCCAGCAGTGGATTCGTTTTCCCACCCTACGACGTTGGAGGACGTCGCACTCGCGCCCCGCTTTGTGAAGACATGGGCCAAAGCGAATGCCGAGGGATGGCGGAAAAGCAGCTCAAGCATGTAGGTCTCGGCGAAAAGCTTGACGCCTTCCACCCTTGAGCTTTCCGGAGGCAGCAACGTTTGGCGATCGCGCGAGCGCTGGCGATGGAGCCTAGCTACATGCTTTTCGACGAAGCCGCCTCGGCTCTGGATCCGGAACCTGCCGGCGAGGTTCTCGATACTATTGCGTGCTCGCCTCACCGCCTTCAAATCGTCGGATGGGAAAGGACCCTCCGTTGTTGAGTTAGACCAAACCCTTGGGTCTCATACCAGACGATCGCGGCGAAACCTCTTTCAATCCTTTGGGCGGTGGGTGCCTCCGCTTTTGACGAGTCGCTCCACGAGACGAGCCGCCTCCTCTGCGAGGGCCGGTATGGTGCCTGATTGCCGCGTCGATCCGAAATCGAGGCCGGCGAAGTAGAGGCCTGGAACAGCACCGACTCCGTCGGCGTGGACAGGCTGGCCGGCTGCATCGAGCGCGCCGGGAAGGTGGACCCAAGTGAAGTCGCCGGTGAAGCCGGTGCACCACACCACCGATCTGATGCCGCACGCCCTCCAGTCCATGGAACGGATCAGAGGATCAGGTATGCGCGGTTCGACCGTCTCGGCTGGATCGCCCTCGGCTGGCGGCGCATCAAGGCCGACGCGCTCAATGTACTCGTCAACGAGGCGCTTGGTGTTTGCGGAGACTTCGTCGGCAAATCGTATATGGGCGTGGAGCTCATCGCTGAAAACGAGACTGTCGTTCTCCACGCCTTGGAAGCGGCCGAGCAAGACGACGCCTTGTGCGCTCAGCGATTGAAGGCTGATCGTGTGCGTCGCACCGACAAGCGCGCGGGCCGGCACCTTGCCGGAAGGGAGGACGAGTTCCTTGCGCGGGACGTCGAGAAACCCGGACAGCGTCAGCCAATTAAGTATGTTGCCTCCGCGATAGCGTCGCACCCAACGGCCGTTGCGGCTGGTCGCCAGAAACACGACGCGTCCAGCGAGCGCCAGATCCTCAGCAATCTGGCCGCCCGACTGACCGCTGCCGACGACCAGCACCGCGCCATGCTCAAGCTGGGCCGCGTTGCGATAGGCCGAAGAGTCCACCTGGCAAAGTTCGACCGGCAAATCCGCCGACGCCGGCGGCCGGACCTGTCGATTCTGGTCGCCAGTGGCGATCACAACGTTGCGCGCCAGAAGAACGCCGGGAGCCGTCGTTAGCCGAAACAGCCCATTTTCTCGCGTCAGTTCCTTCACCGAGGTTTGAGTGCATACCGGCAAGCAGTGTCGNTCCGCATAGTCTTCGAGGTAAGAGACGAACTCGTGGTGGGTTATCGNGCCCCAAGGGTCCGGTCCCCGATAGGAATCGCCGGGCAATACGGAGCGGATAGTCGGCGAGTTCAGTCGAAACGAGTCCCATCGCTGCGTTCGCCACGTCTCACCGATTCGACCTCCATCAAGCACCTTGTGTTCGCGGGCTTCGCGCTTCAGGAAGTAGCTGATGCCGAGCCCAGTCGAGCCAGCGCCAATCACGACTACGTCGAGAACTTCGCCCATGCGTCCCCCGCCTAAAGGTCTGGTGCATCCTACGCCTCGGATTCAGGCGAGACTAGAGGTCCGGCTAAAGGTTCCTTCAGAGGCCCCATGGTGGCAAAGCGTGATCGATTCTCAGGGTCTGCTTGGGGGGTCGTGACGGGACCTTCGTGGCATCAATATCCAAGTACTGGATGTGGCTCGAAGCGAGCCAATCTCAAAATAGCTCGTAGCATTTGCTACCGAATTCTGGAAAAATCTAATGCGATAGCCTCACGTTCGTCGGCAGATATGGGGCTGAGTCGTGGACACGAACGCATAGGTTTCACGCTTGGATCCTGGACACGCCGGTCGTCGGTTCTATCGTCGGTCCGGGGGCAATCCTCTCCGTGGTGGCGGCGGTCGCGATCTTCCGGTTCAAGGCCTCGGTGATCACGACGCTGCTGTGCTGGCGCCCTGGCCGGCATGATCTGGACGCTTGCGAGGTGAAGCTGGCGTCGATGCTACGACGCTTGGAGGGATTAGATCGTGACAGCGTCCTTGGCGAAACGAGCATACTCTCTTGTCTCGCTTCCCGCGAGCGCGGATCCGATCGCCGGTCGCCTCCTCGCGTCGCGTGGAATGCGCGCGTTTGCGGACGGCCTCGTCAGCCTTTCATTGCCGATCTACCTCGCGTCCATCGGCTTCGATCTGTTCGAGGTAGGTGTGCTGACCACCGCGACGCTCGCCGGGTCGGCCATCCTCACTTTGGCGGTGGGCATGCTCTCGCACCATTTCTCCCAGCGCCGGATGCTACTGTCAGCCGCGATGCTGATGACGCTGACGGGTCTCGCATTTTTCCTTGTGAAGGACTTCTGGCCGCTGGTGATCGTGGCGTTCGTCGGAACGCTGAATCCGTCTTCCGGCGACGTGAGCGTCTTCCTGCCTCTGGAGCATGCTAGGCTCGCTCATAGTGTTTCAGACAGGGACCGCACCGCAATGTTCGCGCGCTATAGCCTGGTCGGCTCGCTGTTTGGAGCTCTCGGAGCCCTCGCTGCGGGACTACCGGAGCTTCTCCAGATCGTGATGGGACTTAGCGTCGGACAGGCCTTGCAGCCCGTGTTCCTGCTCTACGCCGCCGTGGGACTTGCGTCGTTTCTGTTGTATCGGCGCGTGCCGCGCGAGCGGGCCGACGTCCAGCCATCCCCGCCACAGCCGCTGCACAAATCGAGGACGCTCGTCCTGACGCTAGCAGCCCTCTTCAGCATCGACGCCTTCGCCGGCGGTCTGATCGTGCAGTCTCTTCTGGCCATATGGCTTTATCATCGGTTCGGGCTGTCTCTTGCGGCGACCGGAGCGATCTTCTTCTGGTCCGGAGTTCTTTCGGCGGCTTCCTACCTGATCGCGGTCCGCCTCTCCAATAGGATCGGACTCGTGAACACGATGGTCTTCACCCACCTGCCTTCAAGCCTCTGCCTTTTGCTGATCCCCTTCGTTCCCGATCTTTCGACGACCATCGTTCTGTTTCTTATTAGAAGCGCCCTGTCACAGATGGACGTTCCGACCCGCACCTCCTACGTCATGGCGATCGTCACCCCAGGTGAACGGGCGGCGGCTGCAAGCGTCACGTCCGTTCCACGGAGCCTGGCCGCAGCGTCGAGTCCCCTTCTTGCAGGCTGGCTGATGTCCGTTTCCAGTTTCGGCTGGCCGCTTGTCGCCGCAGCGGCACTGAAGATCCTCTACGACATCCTGCTGCTCTTCATGTTCCGGAAGCATCGTCCGCCGGAGGAGCGCTGACTGCATCAATCGCCTTGAACCGACCAATTAGCTTCATGCCAGGGACGAGCGCTGTCGTCCAAGCCCCATGGCGTTACATACATCATTGCCGTCGATATAAGCGGCCTCGAAGGCAGCTTCTGCCACCCAGGCCCGCTTCGTGATCAGACGCCGTCGGGAGGCGCAAAAAAACAGTTCATATGGTACCGTCCACCCCGTCCTATCCCATCCGCCTCATTGGGGTCGTCCGTCGGCTGAAGGCAGATGTGAAAATCACCGTCCCCCGATGGCTTCTCATCTCCATAAGGGATCAGGAACAACTGGTTTCTCGTCACCAGGTGATGGTCTCCCGGATGAAGTATGACCGAGAATCCGCCGGCGCCCTTTCTCACCTGAGATTTGGGTATGGCCTCGCAGTCTCCACCGAAATCTTGACCGTTGCAGCACCATGGCGGGTATGACCAAGCGCTGCGGGATTGGTGGGCATCGCTCTGTGTGAAAAGACCCGCCGATATAACTGCGAAAGACACGATAGAGGCTGTTGAAGGTGTGAAAGTCATCGACGCCTCCGAACGAACATTTCGCCACCAGCAAAGAATTATACGCCGATTACTTAGACATGGACGGAAAACATCCATGTCTTCAGGGCTGCCACTTGGAGCAAAGTCGGGTCTGCCGGAAGGCAGGGATTTAGGACGCGACCTTTTACAATTGGCGGGGAGAGTTATGCCGGACTGCTGCCCTAGGAGATGAAGCGCTCACGCCAGCTCGAAGGAGAGAATGCCAAGCTCAAGCGCATCGTCGCCGATCTCAGTCTCGACAAGGCCATACTTCAGGACGTCTGTAAAAAAGCTGTGCAGCCTATTTGCAGGCGCCAGCTTGTCGACGAGATAAAATCGGTCTGAGAGTGTCGGCGCGTCCGGCGTGTTCGACGCTCAGGATTGATCGAGCTCTCTACGAGGGCCGCGTGCAGGCACGGCGGCCGTTTCAGCTATCGAAATAAAGGGCGCAAGGCTGCCAGACGCGGTACAGGCATACTCGGACGTGGAAGCGCCGGCGAAAACTTGATTGTTCGCTGGGAACTTTTTTGCGCAGCCTTGACGCACGGAGCTGCGCGCGCAAGGGCTTCTGCATTGCCCTGGCACGCTAATGTGGTGCATTCACGAAAGTGCGTTACGCCCGCAAGGCATCGACGATGACTCTGAAGGCTGGCGAATTCTGTCGCCTGCTTGGATAGTAGAGATAGTAGCCGGAAAATAGCGGCGACCAGTCATCAAGCACCTGGACCAGCTTACCAGACCCGAATCCTTCTCGACGATGTCTTCGGGCACGTAGGCAATGCCGTGTCCGGCTCAAGGAGGGCGTCGACCATCGCGTAACTCGCGCTGAACGTCAGTTGCCCTTCTACACGCACCCGAAGTTCTCGATTGTCTTTGGCGAATTCCCATGCATAGAGGCCGCCTGACACAGGTCTAGGGGATGTCTCTTCTCAGCGTCTCGATGAAGCGGATCACGTCGCCCACCATGCTGTCGTTAAAAAGCAGGGTGCTCTCGACGAAGAAATGGGCGGCAAGACGCGGAGCCGTGCCCTCATAGTTGCCTTGAATCTTCGACTGCACTCAGCTGAGGTACCAAGTTTCTCGAGCGGGTGTTCAGTTGAGTTCGAGCAGCACGATCTCAGGCGGCGCCATAAGGCGGAGCGGTAAACCCGTGCAACCGAGACCCCTGGAAATTATCATGTGCCTGCCATTCTCTACGACATGTCCCCCGACGTAACGCGAGCCAAAGTTTGATGGCACGATCGGCCTCCAGCCGAAGATATTCACTTGGCCACCGTGTGTGTGTCCACAAAGCGTGATCGAGACGCGGTCTGTAACCAATGGAAAGATGTCTGGTTCATGAGCCAATAAAATAATGGGCGCGGCGTCAGTAATCTGTGAGAGCGTACCGGGAAGGTCGTCGATCCCCAATTTCACGGCAAGCAAGTCGCCAAGACCGGCTAGCCAAAAGGGATTTCCATTCTTCTCGAGGCGGATGGATTTATTCACGTAGACCGGAATGCCCACCTTGGTCAGTGCTGTTTGCGCGAGCGGTTCCACTGAGGTATCGCGTTGGAACGCGGCGTCATGCCAGTAGTCATGATTGCCAAGGATCGCGTGGACACCGAGCGGTGCTCTTAGACCAGACAGTGCAGGCGCCCAATCGTCCGGCGCAATTGTGTTTGTCAGCATCCGCATCGCTGTCGAGAAATCACCCAGCAGCAAAATGATGTCGGGGTTCAGCGCATTGGTCTGCTCGCATATTTCGCGTATCCGATCGACCGTCATCCATGGACTGGCGGCATGTAGGTCTGCGAGTAGTGCCGCTCGGAGGCTAAGGCCAGGAGTCCATCCAGGTGGTTTCAATCGATAACTGGCAACGATCGGTCGAGCCATCGCTTCGCCTACGGGGTAGCTCAGAAACGCCGCAGCAGCCGTTGCTCCTCCTAAAGCAAATTTCAGAAATTCACGCCGGCTTAACATCGATCCCGCCTTAATAGTGCGCGCCGCGCACAGAACCTTTCCCGATTACAAGTTGACCACATGTTCATAAGAAAAAGCGTAGCCCTTTTAAGATCGGCATATCCCGCGCGCCTTCAGTATGAAACGATGGTGAACTGAATTTAAATAGAGCTCAAATTGAGACAGAAATAGGATAGATAACCCTTCCAGTCATAAGCTTTTCGAAGTAGTTCAATATCAGATTTATCAACTGGAAAAGTTACAGCTTTTTTCTTTACTCAAACTCTCCGGGCGGGTCAGAGGCGGTCGCATCCGAGGAAGATTCGGATCGACACGCCCCGCCCAGGTGACGCGCACCCGTCCTCATCTTCGAGGGCCGCCGCGCTCCCGCCTCAGCGTGAGCGCTGACCGTTTGCGCTTCGTCCGCTCACAAGGGCGGTAGGCAATAGCTGTCAGTGGCTGTTGTAAAGCGGCGGCGACACGTCTTCGGCGGCCAGATCGGGATAGAGTCTGCGCCTGATGCGTTCCAGCTCCTCCACGTTCCGACGCTCCCGCTCCATCACCTCGATCGTCACATTGCGCCATGGGGCGCCGGCCGGCTGGTCCCATACCGTTCCGCCGGATGCAATGAACTCGCAGAACCTCCTGCCTGATCTGATACGGCTGGTGATCTCTACGTAGTGGTTGAGACGGTGATCCATGGAAGCCTCTCACGCTCGTCCATGCCAAACGGTCGCTCTTAAAGATGACGAGATGATGACGCATCCGGTCAACGCTATTCGTCGATCAGCAACAAGCCTCGCTTTTTGTCACCATCCATGGTGTCCATCGCAGAAAAAAGGCGCTCGCGCTCGATCAGCCAGGGCTTGAAGTCTTCATTCACATCGAGAACGAACACCATGTCCTCGGTTTCCAGATAGCCGCCGATTGGCGAGTGGTGGCCGACGCCCGCGCCAAAAATCCTCTCACGGCTGAAATTGATGATGTAGCGGCGACCGGGATCGTTGGCTCGCCTCATATGCTCGTGAAACGCCTCGCTCGTAAGGTCGCGGAGGACCGAAACGTCCCTTGTAGTCTGTGCCTTTGCGACTTCGGCGAGCTCATCAAGCGTCAGCCCCATGACGCAGATGCCCGTCCAGCATTTTCCGGTGCCGTCGAGGACCTCGGCTTCCGTCGTCTCCTCCTCGCCGATCGATCGGAACACATTCGCCACGCTCGCCGGGCCGCAACGCGAACCGTTCGATTGCCATGTGACGTTCGACTTGAAAGCGGCGGCTACCGGGAGCATCCAGGCGCGGTTGATCAGATCTGGCGCTTGGGTGACCGAGGCATGGATCGCATCAGGCGAAACCCTGGACGGGCTGATGAGATACAGCGCGGCTGCGGCCGACAGGCCGACGCCAGCAAGCAAACCGAAAATCCATCCGCGCTTCATCGCCGAACCTCGCCGTGGATGAGCACCAGACGATACTTCAGAGCAGCCGCAACAGCAACGAGACGCTAGAGGCAGGCAAGCCGTGGCTGCCCAAATGCGCGGAAATTTGCCGAACGTACTTCAATTTTTGCTCGCGGTAGCCTAACATCAGGCGGTGACTCCAGTTCCCCTGGGAAGACCTCCCAACCTTGGCCCGCTCCGGCGGGCTTCTTCTTGTCCCGGCTGTCCGGCTTGCGATGGCCGCTCCGGGCTGCGTCGCACGCCGTCAGCCGCCGCAGTTTACGCGGGCGGTGAAGCGCCCTAGATAACGAAAACGGCGGCGGTTCTTCAGTGCGGAGAGGCGAGCATGGATGCCGACACAGTCTGCCTGACCTTCAATGCCGGATCATCGACGCTCAAGATCGGCATCTTCGATGCCGGCAAAGGCGCCGCCCGGCCGATCGGCAAGGGAAAGATCGACTTCGACGACAGCGCGCTCGTCCTGCGCTATTCGCTGGGGGACGACAGCTTCGAGCGCCCGCTTTCGGGCAACAATGGCGAGCGGTTTGCCGAGGTCATCGAAGGGACGCTGGATCACCTGCTGGCTCAACTTCCGCCCGGCTCCCTGAAGCTCGCCTCCCATCGCGTCGTCCATGGCGGCCTTCGGTTTCGTGGGGCCGCAGCGCTCGACGCGCAGACGATCTGCGAGATCGAGGCGATGGTTCCGCTAGCCCCACTGCACCAGCCGCAGGCGCTGCGGGTGATCCGCGCGCTGCAGGATCTGCGACCCGACATGCTGCAAACGGCATCGTTCGACACCGCCTTCCACGCGACGCAGGCCGATCTCGTCCGGCGCCTGGCGATCCCGCGATCGCTGCATGACGAAGGCGTGCGCCGCTACGGCTTCCACGGCCTGTCTTACAAATTCATCGCCGGCGCGCTCAAGCGGCAGGCGCCTGAGGTGGCCGGCGGAAAGGTCGTGGCCGCCCATCTGGGCAGCGGAGCCAGCCTCTGCGCCCTGCAGGGCGGCGTCAGCCGCGATTGCAGCATGGGGTTCTCGGCCCTTGACGGCATCCCAATGGCAACGCGGCCAGGGTGGCTCGATCCAGGCGCCCTCCTCTATCTGATGCGGAAGGTAGCGCGCGATCCCAGCGAGCTGGAACACTTCCTCTATCATGCCTGCGGTATGCTGGGCGTCTCCGGCATCAGCGGGGATGCCCGGGATCTACTGAGGGACGAGTGGCCGGAAGCTGCCCAGGCCATCGACCTCTTCTGCCTCCGCATCGCCGGCGAGATCGGCCGCATGTCGGTGACGCTCGGTGGCCTGGACGCGATCGTTTTCACCGCCGGCATCGGCGAAAACCAGCCGGAGATCAGGCGCCGCGTCGCCGCCCATCTGCGCTGGATGGGCCTTCATCTCGACGATGGCCGGAACGAGGCTGCCGGCATGACGGTCATCAGCACGCCGGACAGCAGGATTGCCGCGCTCGTCATTCCCACGGACGAGGAGCAGGTTATTGCCGACGAGGCGCTCGCTATCCTTCGTGCGGGGTGATCCAGATCAAGAATCGGCCCGGCGCAAGCCGCTAGAATTGAACTCGAACACGTTTCGAACGGGTGAAATCCATGGAACAGCACGCCTCGAACACCGCCCCTTCCACGCTTTCCGACGCCGACCTCGCTTTGCTCGACCGCTACTGGCGGGCCGCCAATTATCTTTCCGTCGGCCAGATCTACCTCTTGGATAACCCGCTTTTACGCGAACCGCTGAAGCCCGAGCATATCAAGCCGCGTCTGCTCGGCCACTGGGGCACGACGCCGGGACTGAACTTCATCTATGTGCACCTCAACCGCATGATCCGTGCCCGCGACCTCGACATCATCTACCTGTGCGGACCCGGCCATGGCGGGCCGGGCATGGTCGCCAACACCTATCTCGAAGGCACCTATAGCGAGATCTATCCGGATATTTCCGAGGATGCGGACGGGATGCGCAAGCTCTTCCGCCAGTTTTCCTTTCCCGGCGGCATTCCAAGCCATGCAGCACCCGAAACGCCCGGCTCGATCCATGAAGGCGGCGAGCTCGGCTATGCCCTCGTCCACGCCTATGGCGCCGTCTTCGACAATCCGGAGCTGATCGTCGCCTGTGTCGTCGGCGACGGCGAGGCCGAAACCGGCCCGCTTGCCGCCAGCTGGCATTCGAACAAGTTCCTGAACCCTGCCCGCGACGGCGCGGTACTGCCGATCCTGCATCTCAACGGCTACAAGATTGCCAACCCCACGTTTCTTGCCCGCGCCAGCAACGATGATCTGCGAGATCTCTTCCAGGGATATGGCTACCAGCCCTTCTTCGTCGAGGGACACGAGCCGGCCGACATGCACCGCAAGATGGCGGCCACCTTCGACGCGGTGTTCGACCGGATCAGGGACATCCAGGCGAAAGCGCGCTCAGGCGGCGCCGGCATGCCGCGCTGGCCGATGATCGTGCTGCGCAGCCCGAAAGGCTGGACGGGGCCCAAGGAAGTCGACGGCAAAAAGGTCGAGGGCTTCTGGCGCGCCCACCAGGTGCCGGTCTCCAACTGCCGCGGCGACGACGGCCATCGGAAGATCCTCGAGGACTGGATGCGCAGCTACGAGCCGGAAAACCTGTTCGATGCGGACGGACGCCTGAAGGACGACCTGCAGGCGCTGGCGCCCGAGGGCAACCGCCGGATGGGGGCTAACCCGCACGCCAATGGCGGCCTGCTGCGCATGGAGCTCTCCGTCCCCGATATCCGCGATTACGAGATCAAGATCGGGGACCGCGGCAGCCAGGCCGTGCAGTCGACCGAGATTTTCGGTCAGTACCTGCGCGATGTGCTGAAGCTCAATGCCAAGAACGCGAATTTCCGCATCTTCGGCCCCGATGAAACGGAATCGAACCGCCTCGGCAAAGTCTTCGAGGCGACCGACCGCGTCTGGATGGAGAACATCGAGTCCTATGACGTGCATCTTTCCCGCGACGGCCGCGTCATGGAGGTCTTGAGCGAACATCTCTGCCAGGGCTGGCTGGAGGGCTACCTTCTGACCGGTCGGCACGGCCTGTTCTCGTGCTACGAAGCCTTCATCCACATCATCGATTCGATGTTCAACCAGCACGCCAAATGGCTGAAGGTCACCCGCGAACTGGAGTGGCGAAAGCCGATATCCTCGCTCAACTACCTGCTCACCTCGCATGTGTGGCGGCAGGATCACAACGGCTTTTCTCATCAGGATCCGGGCTTCGTCGATCTCGTCGCCAACAAGAAGGCCGATACTGTCCGCATCTACCTGCCGTCGGATGCGAACACACTGCTCTGGGTCGGCGATCATTGCTTGAAGACCTACGACCGCGTCAACGTCATCGTCGCAGGCAAGCAGCCGGAGCCGCAATATCTGCCGATGGATGAGGCGATCGAGCACTGCAAGGCCGGGATCGGCATCTGGGAATGGGCCAGCAACGAGGACAACACGATCGCGCCCGACGTGATCATGGCCTGCGCCGGCGACGTGCCGACGATGGAAACGCTTGCCGCCGTCAGCCTCCTTCGCGAGATGATCCCCGAACTGAAAATGCGCGTCGTCAACGTTGTCGACCTTTTGGCGCTGCAGGCCAAGGAGCAACATCCGCACGGCCTGGAGCACGATGAATTCGACCGCATCTTCACAAAGGACAAGCCGGTGATCTTCGCCTATCACGGCTATCCCTATCTCATCCACCGGTTGACCTACAAACGCACAAACCACGAAAACATCCACGTGCGCGGCTTCATAGAGGAAGGAACGACGACGACGCCTTTCGACATGACGGTGCTGAACCAGCTCGACCGCTTCCATCTCGCCATCGAAGCCATCGAGCGCGTGCCGGGATTGAAGGAGAAGGTGCCGGACGTTCTCGACCGGCTGCATGTGAAACTCGCCGAACACCACGCCTACGTCCGGGAGTATGGCGAGGACATGCCCGAGGTCAGAAACTGGAAATGGCCGGCGTCATGAGCCGGGCGGCGGCGCCTGCCATTTTGAGGCTCCGCCGAACGTCAAGGCACGCCGGCGTGCACAAAGACCGTCTCGCAGATTGCCGTCCGCGTTTTTCCGCCTATCCTTCTTGCATCATAGAGGAGGATCAAGCCATGCCCTTCATCCACACCCCCGATGCGTCCGCCAGCGAGAAGACCGCGTCCATGTACGCGTCCGCCGAGTCGAATTACGGCTATCTGCCAAACATGTACCGCGCCTTCGGGCACCGGCCCGAGGTGATGGAGAACTGGGGTGCCCTGCTTTCCAGCATCCGCAGTCATATGAGCCCCAGGCGCTACGAGCTGGTGACGCTGGCGGCGGCAAAGGAGCTCAAGTCCTCGTATTGCATGCTGGCACACGGTTCCGTCCTGTTGCGCGAGGGCTTCACCAATGACGGACTGGCGGCCGTTGCGAACGAGACGGAAAAGGCGCCGATCGATGCCGTCGAGCGCGCCGTCATGGCCTTTGCCGCCAAAGTGGTGCGCGACGCGACCTCGGTGACGCAGCAGGATGTCGACGGGCTGAAAAAGCACCAGCTCACCGATGCCGAGATCTTCGACATCACCGCGGCGGCGGCAGCCCGTTGCTTCTTCTCGAAGATGCTGGATGCGCTGGGTGCGGCACCGGACCATGTCTATGCCGAACGGCTCGACCCCAATCTCCGAAAGGCACTCACCGTCGGCCGCCCGGTTACAGGGCTCGCCTGAGGCAACCTGCAATCGCCCCGCCGCTTTACACAACCAGCCGCCTGCAACCGTTTGGTCCGCAATGGCACGGCTGGCCAACATCGGATGACGAGGAAAAGCCCTCGAAATCGGCGGGGCAGACTCGCCGGCACCATCGAGGGCAGCGCGCATGAGCCGCCGCTCTCTCCTCTTTCCAGCTGACTTGATGAGGTCACCGCGGCAAAACGTGCCCCCGAACCCAGAACCCCTAGCGCTATTCCGCCTTCATCGCTTCGATCACTGCCCTGAACCCCGCCGGCATGTGGCGCCGGCTGGGGTAGTAGAGGTAGAGCGGCTCTTCCGGCTGGCACCAGTCGTCGAGGACCTGGATGAGTTCGCCGGCCGCGATGATCTTCTCCACGCGGTCTTCCCAGACATAGGCGAGCGCCACGCCGCCAAGGGCCGCTTGGGTCATCAGCTCGTGGTCGTCGAGCGAAAGCGGGCCGGCCGGGTGGAAGGTAATCGCCTGCCCGTCCTTCTCGAAATCCCATGGGTAACGCGCGCCGGAGGGAAACATATTCTGGATACAGAGATGGCGCTTCAGGTCGTGCGGTGTCACCGGCTTCGGCCGCCGCTCGAAATAGGCGGGTGAACCGACGACCACCAGGCGCAGCCGAGGCTTGATGCGCAAGGCGATCATGCCCTCCGTCACCCGCTCCCCAAACCTTATCCCGCCATCGAAACCCTCCTCGACAATATCGATCAGGCGGTCGGTGGCACTGATTTCGAGCTGCAGGTTCGGGTTCTTTTCGAGCAGCGGGCCGATCACCCGGCCGATCACGAAAGGCGCGATCGAATTCGGAACGTTGATCTTGACCTTGCCAAAGGGCGTGTCACGAAACCGGTTCAGTGCGTCGAGCGCTGCGGTGATCTCACCGAAGGCCGGATCGAGATGCGACATCAGGAGTTCGCCCGCCTCCGTCAGCGAAACGCTTCGCGTCGTGCGGTTCAAAAGCCGGACGCCGATCCTGTCCTCGAGATTGAGGACCGCATGGCTGACGGCGGAGGCCGTCACGCCCCTCTCCTCGCCCGCCTTTCTGAAGCTCCGGTGCCGGGCAACGGCGGCAAAAGCTGCCAGTTCGGAAAGCTCGGTGGCGCGCATTGCTGAATTCCACTCATCATCGTTTCGATAATAACAAATCTTATACAGCAGCGCATTTTCGGTCAAATTCCTTTCGTCGGCACAGAGATGCAGACACCAAGAACCTAAAGAGCCTGAAAGGAACGTGTCATGAAAGTCTGGTTCATCACCGGTGCATCCCGCGGCTTCGGCGCGCTGATGACGAAGGAAGCGCTTGCCGCCGGCGATGCGGTCGTCGCCACAGCCCGCAATCCGAAAAGCGTCACCGACAAGTTCGGCGAACACCCGAACCTTATCGCCGTCGCCCTTGACGTCACCAATGAGGGACAAGCGAAGGAGGCCGCAGCAAAGGCCGTCGAACGCTTCGGCCGCATCGACGTCCTCGCTAACAATGCGGGTTACGGCCTGCTCGGCGCCGTGGAGGAAGCAACCGCCGAGGAAGTCGAAAGGCTTTACGCCACCAATGTCTTCGGCCTCCTAAAGGTCACCCGTGCCGTCCTGCCCTACATGCGCCGCCAGCGTTCGGGACACATCCTGAACTTTTCCTCGATCGGCGGCTATTTCGGCTATCCCGGCTGGGGCGTCTATGGTTCGACCAAGTTCGCCGTCGAAGGCCTGTCGGAATCCCTGGCCGCCGAGCTCGAGCCCTTCGGCATCAAGGTGACAATCGTCGAGCCCGGCTTCTTCCGCACAGATTTCCTCGCCGACAACTCACTGGCGGTCAGCCCGGCCTCGATCCCGGACTATATCGGCACGCCGGCCGGCAACATGCGCGATTTCGCAGCCGATGCAAACCATGCCCAGCCGGGCGACCCGGCAAGGCTCGCAGCCGGCATCATCACTCTTGCGAACGCGGCAAACCCGCCGCTCCGCATGCCCTTCGGAAGCGATACAGTCGCGAAGATCGAGGAGCAGAATGCGAGCGTTGCCAAAGAGCTTGCCGAATGGCGCGAACTCGCCGTCTCGACGGATTTTCAACGAGACGCGGCCGCTTGACGGAACTGCTGCCAGTAATTTTGCTCCGCCTGCCGAAAAGCCGCGGGCGGAGCAAAATCGCGTCTTATTGAAGCGTGCGCGTATGGATCTGCTGAGCGGCGGCATCCGGTGCCGATGCGGAGAGCTCAGCGTCAAGGCCCGTTGCGACGACGGACACGCGGAACTTGCCGTCGAGATTGCGGTCGAAGATCGCGCCGACGACGATGTCGGCGTCGTCCTGCACCTCGTCGCGGATGCGGCTTGCGGCCTCGTCCACTTCGAAGAGCGTCATGTCCGAACCGCCGGAAATCGAGATCAGCACGCCCTTGGCGCCCTTCATCGAGATGTCATCGAGCAAGGGATTGGCGATCGCCGCTTCGGCCGCCTTCAGAGCGCGCTCGTCGCCGGATGACTCACCCGTCCCCATCATCGCCCGGCCCATGCCGCGCATCACGGATTTGACGTCGGCGAAGTCGAGATTGATCAGGCCTTCCTTGACGATCAGGTCGGTGATGCAGCCGACACCGGCAAAGAGTACACGGTCGGCGGTCATGAAGGCGTCGGCGAAGGTAGTCTTCGCATCCGCGATGCGGAAAAGGTTCTGGTTGGGAATGACAATCACCGTGTCGGCCGCCTGGCGCAGCGCCTCGATGCCGATATCGGCCGTCCTCAGGCGCCGGTTGCCCTCGAAGGTGAAGGGCTTGGTGACGACGCCGACCGTCAGGATACCGGCCGAGCGTGCCGCATGCGCGATCACCGGCGCAGCACCCGTGCCCGTGCCACCGCCCATGCCGGCGGTGACGAAGCACATATGCGAGCCTGCCAGGTGATCCATGATCTCGTCGATCGATTCTTCGGCCGCTGCACGGCCGACTTCCGGCAGCGATCCGGCACCGAGCCCCTCGGTCACGTGCGCACCGAGCTGGATGCGGCGCGACGCCTTGGACGTCGCCAGCACCTGGGCATCCGTATTGGCGGCGATGAAGTCGACACCTTCCAGATTCTCGGAGATCATGTTGTTGATCGCATTGCCGCCGCCGCCGCCAACGCCGATCACCGTGATCCGCGGCCGCAATCCCGAAATCCCGCTCTTGGCGTCCGTCATCATATTCTCCTTTGATGCCATCTCTCGTCCCCGCCCTCGTTGCGGCAAACCGAATCGAGTGTCAGGCTAAGCGAGCAACAAGGCAGAGGCAGGGCGAAAGAACAAGCCGTATGCTTTCTGAAATACCCCATGGAACTTTTTTCCTGGGGGCATAGTTGTATTGATTCATGAATCATTTGCCGGGAGGAGAACTGCTGAGATGCCTTTGTCAGCCGCAAGCCAGACTATCGCCTCGCCGCGCGAGCATATTCTGACAGTCCAGGAAGCGCTGGAGCCGCTCTTTCTGGCCCTGGAGCAGGAGGTGGAGGTGAAGATGATCGCCGCCGCGGTCCGCGCCGGATGGTCGGCAAAGGACGCCGTTGCAGCGATCGATGAGCTCCGCCGCCATGAGCTTGTTGCGGACGTCACGTCCCATTGATGCGGGCGTCAAAAATCGGTTCAGTAAGATAATTTCGCTCGCCATCCCATAAGGGCGTCCTAAGTCTAGCGCGACAGCAATGATCGCGGAGCCTTCTCTATGCCTTTCAGGACCATCTGTATCTATGGCGCAGGCGCGCTTGGCGGCGCCATGGCGGTGAAGCTTGCAGCCGGACTCGGCACCGGAGCGACGATATCCGTGGTGGCGCGAGGCGCCCATCTCGATGCGATGAGGAAGAATGGCCTTGACCTCTTCGAAGCCGGCTCCGAGACGCCGATCAACGCCCGCATCACCGCAACGGATGATCCATCGGCGCTTCCGCCGCAGGATCTGATCGTTACGGGCCTTAAGGGCCATCAGCTTGGCCCGGCAGCCAAAGGCATCGCGAACCTGTTGAAGGACGGCACGCGTGTCGTCATGATCTTGAACGGCATTCCGTGGTGGTATTTTCACCGCGACAGGCAAAGCCCGCATGCCGAACTGCAGTTGGAGGAACTCGATCCGGGCGGCCGGCTCTGGCGCCTGATCGGTCCGCAACGCGTCATCGGCTGCGTTGCCTATCAGGGCGCGGAAGTGATCAATCCCGGCCAGGTGAAGCTCTCGAACGATGGCCGCTTCATCCTGGGCGAGCCGTCCGGTGAACCATCCGCCGACCTCGAAGCGATTGGAGCGCTCTTCTCCCGCGCCGGCCTCAGTATTACGGTCACGCAGCGCATCCGCGACGAAATCTGGAACAAGCTCACTGGCAACGCCGCCTTCAATCCGATCAGCGCCCTGACGCGAGCCCTGATGACCGACATCATGACCAATCCGGCGCTTGCCGAAACCGTCGGCAAGGTGATGACCGAAGTGCGCACCGTCGGCCGCGCGCTTGGCGCCCGCTTTGACAGCACCATCGAAGAGCGGCTCGAGCAATCCCGACACGTAGGCGCAGTGCGCACCTCGATGCTGCAGGATCTTTTGGCTGGAAAGCCGCTCGAAATCGTGCCCCTCACAGGCATGATCGTCACGCTGGGACGGCTTGTGTCGGTGCCGACGCCGATCTCCGAAACGGTATTCGCGCTGGTCTCGCAGCTCGATCGGGAGAACCAGCGCTAGACTGTTCCGCCACCTGCCAGGCGTCTTTATGACATTCTTATATCTTCGCCCGTGAGCGCGAATGGATTTCCTATCCGCATCGGCGGTAGCCTTTGGCATCATGCAAAGGTGAAATGCCATGCGTCTGATGTTTCCGCCCTTTTCGTTTCCTCCTTCGCGCCACAAGACCGGAGCGCGCCAGATGCGCGAACGCCGCACGGCGCAAATCCTGATGATCTTCAGCATCGTGCTTGCTTTTGTCGAACTCTACGTCGTCATCGCCAATCTCTGGCCGTTGTCGTGAGGTACCCGAAGGACTGACTGCGCTGTTCCCGCAGTCTTAGCGCGGGAGCGTCCAGCACTTCACACCCTGGCGCAGCCCAACTCTTCCTTAACCGGCGTCCCCTAACATTAGCGGCAAGAGACATTTAATCCACAAAGACCGATGCCGAAACCGAACTTCCGCTTTACCCATTATGATCTTCACGAGCAGCGCGCCGGAACCGTTATCGAGGTGACGCTGAATGCTGTGAACAATGTGCGGCTGATGACGGCGCCGAACTATCAGCGCTTCACCGAGGTTCTCGATTTCAAGTATATCGGCGGAGTTGCCAAGAAATCGCCCATCAGGGTCGTCCTTCCCGAAAGCGGCCACTGGCATCTGATCGTGGACATGGAAGGCCATCACGGGCTTGCCGAATCCGCAGTGAAGGTGATCGCTGCGCCGGCGGGCCAGAAGCACGCGTCATAAAATCACCGGATGGCAACTAGCGCGGATTGCGCTCTTTTCTGAGCTTCGCCCAATATTCCAGCCTCTTGCGGATATCGCGCTCAAAACCGCGCTCCGGCGGATCGTAGAAGGTCTGGCGGCCCATCTTCTCCGGAAAATAGTCCTGGCCCGAAAAGGCGTCGGGCTCGTCGTGGTCGTAGCGATAGCCCTCGCCATAACCTTCGCCCTTCATCAGCTTGGTCGGCGCGTTCAGGATATGCTTCGGCGGCAGCAGCGAGCCGTTCTCTTTTGCCGCCTGCGTGGCGGCCTTGAACGCCGTGTAGACGGCATTGGATTTCGGGGCGGTCGCCAGATAGACGCAGGCCTGCGCGAACGCCAATTCACCTTCCGGTGACCCAAGGTAATCATAGGCGTCCTTGGCGGCATTGCAGATGACCAGCGCCTGCGGATCGGCAAGGCCGATATCCTCCACTGCCATGCGCACCAGCCGCCGACCGAGATAGAGCGGGTCCTCGCCGGCATCGAACATGCGGGCGAGATAGTAGAGCGCTGCATCCGGATCGGAGCCGCGCACGGACTTATGCAGCGCGGAGATGAGGTTGTAGTGGCCGTCCTGCGCCTTGTCATAGACCGGGGCACGGCGCTGCACGATGCGCGTTAGCGCTTCGGTATCGAACGTCTCGCCGTCGCGGGCGGCGCGCCAGACCTCCTCGGCAAGCGTCAGTACGGCACGGCCGTCGCCGTCTGCCATGCGCAAGAGGCTGGCGCGTGCATCCGCCGTCAGCGGCAACGCCTTGCCTTCGGCCGTCTCGGCGCGCTTCAGCAGTTCTTCCAGGCTTTCTTCATCATGCGATTTGAAGGTTAGCACGCGGGCGCGAGACAAGAGAGCGGCGTTGAGCTCGAAGGACGGATTCTCTGTGGTGGCACCGACGAGGATGATGGTGCCGTCTTCCATGACCGGCAGGAAACTATCCTGCTGGGCACGGTTGAAGCGGTGGATTTCGTCGACGAAAAGCAGCGTCTGGCGGCCGCCCATGCGGCGCAGGCGCGCGGCGTCGAAAACCTTCTTGAGGTCGGCGACGCCGGAGAAGATCGCCGAGATCTGTTCGAAGGCAAGGTCCGCTTCACCGGACAGCAACCGGGCAACGGTCGTCTTGCCGGTGCCGGGCGGGCCCCAGAAGATCATGGAGCCGAGCGAACCGCTTGCGATCATCCGGCGCAACACGCCGTCTTCGCCCGTCAGATGTTCCTGGCCGGTGACTTCGGCAATCGTCTGAGGCCGGAGCCGATCTGCGAGAGGCCGCCTGTTGGCGACCTCCTCTGGAACACGCGGTGCGAAGAGATCGTCGCTCATCGGAAGAACTGCCTTATCCGCTGGCCGTCGCGCTCGATCTCAACGCGCCAGAAACCCGGGTCCGCGTCGGCCATCTGTTCCAACTCCTCCGTTGTCTGTACCGGTGCGCCATTGATCGAAACGATGATGTCCTTCGGCTCGAAGCCGAGACGCGCTGCAGGCGAGCCATCCTTCACATCGGCAACGACGACACCGGTCGATTCCGTCGGCATGCGCAGCTCGTCGGCAACGCGCGGCGACAGGTTCTCGACGACAGTACCGGTGAAGGGCGTGCGCCCGCCAATCGTGCGCTGGTCGCGCGGCGAGGTTTCCGGCGCCCGGTCGAGCTTCAGCGCCACCTGCTGCTCGCCGCCATTCTCGGCGACGGTCAGGTTGACGGAGCTGCCGAGGCCCGCCGTCGTCAGGCGATAGAGAAGCGCGTCGGGATGCTCGACCGGAACGCCGTTCACCGCCGTGACGATCTCGCCGGCTCTCAGTCCCGCCTTGGATGCAGGACCGTCATCCGTCACTTTGACGATCAGCGCGCCGCGTGCCTTGTCGAGACCGAGCGCCTCTGCAACCTCGGAGGTCACCGCGTCGAAGGTGGCGCCGACATAGGGGCGTTCGAACGACTTCACGCCAGCATCTGCCGAAGCCAGGAACACCTTCACCAGGTTGGCGGGGATTGCGAAGCCGATACCGTTCGAGCCGCCGCCGCGCGAGAAGATCGCCGTATTGATGCCGATCAGTTCACCCTTCATGTTCATCAGCGCACCGCCCGAATTGCCGGGATTGATCGACGCGTCGGTCTGGATGAAGAAGCCGAACTCGTTCTTGACAACCTGGTTGCGCGCAAGCGCCGAAACGATGCCGCTCGTCACCGTCTGGCCGACGCCGAAGGGATTGCCGATCGCAAGCACGAGATCGCCGACCTCGACGGCATCCGAATTGCCGATCGCCAGCGTCGGGAAGCTCGCCTTGGTGTCGATCTTCAGCACCGCGAGATCGAGCCGGTCGTCACGCAGCACGACTTTGCAGGGGAACTCGCGGCCGTCCGACAGCGCCACCTTGATGTCGTCCGCACCCTCGATGACGTGGTTATTCGTCACCACTGTGCCGTTTGCTTCAACGATGACGCCGGAGCCGAGCGAGGATTGCTTCTCGGTGCGATTCGGCATCTGCTGGCCAAAGAACTGCTCGAAGAAAGGGTCGCCTGCGAAGGGAGATTGGCGCTGGATGATCTTCTCTGCGTAGACATTCACCACGGCGCCTGACGTCTGCTTGACGAGCGGCGCGAAGGAAAGCTGCAGTTCCGCCTGGCTTTGCGGCACCATCTTCGCGTCCTGCGCATCTGCGCCGAACGGCAAAGCGACGACCAGCGCAAAGAGCGAAATGGAAGCGCGTTTCAACAGGCCTTGCATTGGAATCCCTTCTGAATTCGTATTGAGAATGTGTTGTAGCGCTGGACGTTAGAAAGGAAAGAGGGCGGAAGCATGAAGGAATAAGGCAGGTTTGAAAGCACGTGAGGAACTTCCAGCATGGAACTGATATCAAAAGCGAAAACATGGGCGAAGTCACTGAGGCGTGACATTGCCGCATTGTGGCTTGCCGCCCGCGACCCACGCGTTCCGTGGCTTGCAAAAGCGACCGCTGCAGCAGTGGCGGCCTATGCGCTTTCGCCTATCGATCTGATCCCGGATTTCGTGCCCGTCCTCGGCTATCTCGACGACCTCGTCATCGTTCCGCTCGGCATTTTGCTGGCCGTCAAGCTCGTCCCGCCGGAGATCATGGCCGAACTCCGGAAGGAGGCCGAATTGCGCGCCGACCGTCCGGCCAGTAGCAGAGCGGGGCTCCTTTTCGTCCTTGCCGTCTGGACTTGCTGCTTCATCTTTCTGGTACTGGCGTTCCTTTGAGGCGCTACCTCCCTGAATCAGGAAGATTTGCATGACACGTTCCCTTACCCTTGCCATACTTGCCTTGTCCGCAGCATGTTTGATCTGTGGCGCCGCCCGGGCCGCAAGCTTCGACTGCGATGCAAAGGAGCTGAAGCCGGACGAAAAGGTGATCTGCGACAACCGCGCACTCAATGATGCCGACGTGAAGATGACGACGACGTTCGATCTTCTTTCTGGCCTGCTCGCCATGGGCTCGCGCGGCACGCTGCAGGACGAGCAAACGGCCTGGCTGAAGAAGCGGCAGGAATGCGGGGCTGATGCCGCCTGCATCAAGGCCGCCTATGACGAGCGGATGAAACAGCTCGGCGAGACCTACAAGAACATCAACCGGCCGCTATAGCCGCGCCTGTTCAGCCCCTCTGCAAAGGACGACTTCCGCATTACTCTGAACAGACAGACAAAACGGCGCCCGCATTCCGCAAGGCGCCGTCTCCTGATTAAGTCTTCCAGTTCCTCAGCGGCCGCCGAGATCGCGCACCGCGCCGCGGTCCGCACTCGTCGCGAAAGCCGCATAGGCCTTCAGCGCCGTCGTGACATTGCGCTTGCGGTGTTCGGCCGGATGCCAGCCCTTCTCTTCCTGCTCCGAACGGCGGGTCGCAAGTTCGGCGTCGCTGATGCGCAGGCTGATCGTGCGGTTCGGGATGTCGATATCGATCATGTCACCCGGGCGCACCAAGCCGATCGTGCCACCGTTCGCCGCTTCCGGCGAAACGTGCCCGATCGAGAGGCCGGAGGTGCCGCCGGAGAAGCGGCCGTCGGTGATCAGCGCGCATGCCTTGCCGAGGCCCTTCGACTTCAAATAGCTCGTCGGATAGAGCATTTCCTGCATGCCGGGGCCGCCCTTCGGGCCTTCGTAGCGGATGACGACGACGTCGCCCGCGACGACCTCGTTGCCGAGGATGGCTTTCACCGCAGCATCCTGGCTTTCGTAGACCTTGGCCGGGCCGGAGAATTTGAGGATCGATTCATCGACGCCCGCCGTCTTCACGATGCAGCCGTCGAGCGCAAGATTACCCTTGAGGACAGCCAGGCCGCCATCCTTCGAGAACGGATGCTCGACCGAGCGGATGACGCCCTTTTCCCGGTCGGTATCCAGCTCTTCCCAGCGGGCGCTCTGGCTGAAGGCGACCTGGGTCGGGATGCCGCCGGGGGCCGCGAGGTAGAAGTCGCGAACCGTCTCGCTGCTGGTACGGGTGATATCCCAGCGGTCGATAGCGTCACCCAGCGTCTCGGCATGAACGGTCGGGCAGTCGCGGTTGAGCAGACCGCCCTTGTCCAGCTCGCCGAGGATCGACATGATGCCGCCGGCGCGGTGGACGTCTTCCATGTGCACGTCGGCCTTGGCCGGCGCGACCTTGGAAAGGCACGGCACGCGGCGCGACAGCGCGTCGATGTCGGCCAGCGTGAAATCGACTTCGCCTTCATGGGCGGCAGCCAGGATGTGCAGAACGGTATTGGTCGAGCCGCCCATGGCGATATCGAGCGCCATGGCGTTTTCAAAGGCCCGCTTCGAAGCGATCGTGCGCGGCAGCGCCTTGACGTCGTCCTGCTCGTAGTAGCGGCGGGCGAGATCGACGATCAGGTGCCCGGCCTCGACGAAGAGGCGCTTGCGGTCGGCATGGGTTGCAAGCGTCGAGCCGTTGCCGGGCAGCGACAGGCCGAGCGCTTCTGTCAGGCAGTTCATGGAATTGGCCGTGAACATGCCGGAGCACGAGCCGCAGGTCGGACAGGCCGAGCGCTCGATCGTCTGAACATCTTCGTCGCTGATCTTGTCGTCAGCGGCGGCAACCATGGCATCGACCAGATCGAGCGCATGCGTCTTGCCCTGCAGCACGACTTTGCCGGCTTCCATCGGGCCGCCGGAAACGAAGACCGACGGGATGTTGAGGCGCAGCGATGCCATCAGCATGCCGGGGGTGATCTTGTCGCAGTTCGAGATGCAGACCATGGCGTCGGCGCAATGGGCGTTGACCATGTATTCGACGCTGTCGGCGATCAGTTCGCGCGACGGCAGCGAATAGAGCATGCCGTCATGGCCCATGGCGATGCCATCGTCGACGGCGATCGTGTTGAATTCCTTGGCAACGCCACCGGCTGCTTCGATCTCCCGGGCGACAAGCTGGCCGAGGTCCTTCAGATGTACGTGGCCCGGCACGAACTGGGTGAAGGAATTCACCACCGCGATGATCGGCTTGCCGAAATCCGAGTCCTTCATGCCTGTCGCGCGCCAAAGGCCGCGCGCGCCCGCCATGTTGCGGCCGTGAGTCGTGGTTCTGGAACGGTAAGCTGGCATCGATTTCTTCCTTGATCTGCGGAAATTGCGCGGACGATGCGGGACGGCAAGAAAACTTGCAGGCCGGGCAGCCGCTGCATTTTGGAATTGTCCTAATCCAATCAGCCGGGACTGTCACTACCGGCAAGGGCAAATCCGGTACGCCGCCCATTTGCGCCCATCGGACATATACGGTGGATCGCAGCCTTTTGTTACAGGCTATCCCATCACACCCGAACACAAAAAATTGGCTTCCCGAAAGCAATCTTCAAGGCCTACACAGTGATCCAAAGACGCTGCTGATGCGTTTATTGACATATCGGGCCGTTCCCGCCCAGGAGGATTTCGAAATGCCGGCTTATCATCCGCTAAAGATCCCGTCTTCGGAGGTCACGCCGCGCCAGGTCTATCTCCGCCGCCGCGAGTTCCTTGGGGCTGCAACGCTCGGCGCCATGGCGCTCTACGGGGCCGGTAAGGCGAGCGCTGCGGCCCTTTCCGTCATTGAGAGCAAATACAAGGTCGGTGAAAAAACGACGCCGCTGAAGGATGTGACGACCTATAACAACTTCTACGAATTTGGCCTCGACAAGGGAGACCCCGCGGCCCTTTCCGGCGACTTCAAGCCCCTGCCCTGGACCGTCAAGGTCGACGGCATGGTCGGCAAACCGGGCACCTTCGATATCGAGGCCCTGATCAAGGAATTTCCCATCGAGGAGCGCGTCTACCGTATGCGCTGTGTCGAGGCCTGGTCGATGGTGATCCCATGGGACGGCTTCCCGCTTGCAGCCCTGCTCGACAAGGTGGAACCGCTGGGCAGCGCCAAATACGTCGCCTTTGAAACCGTCGTCCGGCCGGACGAGATGCCGGGCCAGAAAGGCATCTTCCAGTCACTCGAATGGCCTTATGTCGAGGGCCTGCGCCTCGACGAGGCCCGTCACCCGCTGACGCTGCTTGCTGTCGGTCTCTATGGCGAAACGCTGCCGAACCAGAATGGTGCGCCCATCCGCCTCGTCGTGCCGTGGAAATACGGCTTCAAGGGCATCAAGTCGATCGTGAAGATCACGCTCACCGACCAGCAGCCGAAGAACACCTGGCAGGTCACCAACTCGCAGGAATATGGTTTCTATGCCAACGTCAATCCGGCGGTCGATCATCCTCGCTGGAGCCAGGCGAGCGAACGGCGCATCGGCGAAAGCGGCTTCTTCGGCGCCAGCCGCCATCCGACGTTGCCTTTCAACGGTTACGCCGATGAGGTCGCAAGCCTCTATTCCGGAATGGACCTGAAGGCGAATTTCTGATGACGGATTTCTCGCTTACGCTTCCGAAACGCTGGCAGCCGGCATCCGTCTGGCTGCTCTACGTGGCGGGGCTCGTGCCCGCCGCCTGGTACTTCTACCTCGGCGCCACCGACGGGCTCGGCGCCGATCCGGTGAAGACCTTCGAACTGTTCCTCGGCATCTGGGCGATCCGCTTCCTGATCCTGACGCTCGCCATCAGCCCTGCCCGCGATCTCTTCGGCTGGAACTACCTGCGCTACCGCCGTTCCCTCGGCGTGCTCTGTTTCTACTATGTCGCAATGCATTTCACCGTCTACATGGTGCTCGACCAGGCATTGATCATTCAAGCTGTCATCGACGATGTCGTGAAACGGCCCTTCATCATGTTCGGCATGGCGGGCCTGACGCTGCTCATTCCGCTTGCGCTGACATCCAACAATTGCTCGATCCGCCGCCTCGGTGCGAACTGGGTCCGCCTTCACCGCCTCGTCTACATCGTCGCAGCCTGCGGCGCGCTGCACTTCGCCCTCTCGACCAAGGTCTTAGGCCTCGAGCAATACATCTATGTCGGCCTGCTGATCCTGCTGATCCTCTACCGCTCCTGGCGGCCGATCGCCCGCAGCAGGAAGCGCGGGCAAGCACGGCAAGACAGCCGGGCGGCGGCGACCGCGGCTTGAGCCTGCAGTGTCAGGCTATAACGGTCCCTTGGTGAAACAGCATTTGCCATCCAATTTCGGAGTGCTTCCAAATTGAGCTGCGCAAAACATGTCGCTCAGATCCATCCTCTCTTGCGCGACGAGTGCGATAGGTCAGCAAAACTGCGTCCGAAGATATGGTGGTGAGTGAATAATCGTAGGCCAGCAATTCGCCAGGATCTGCATTGTCGTTTTCCTGTACGAGAAGGTCGATGATCTCGTTACGGCGATATATCGCCCCGGAACTGCCGAACTCTACGAAATCCTCCGAAAGTAGCTCTTCTACTGCCGTTCTTGAACGGCGTATCTCGTGGCGGTGAAGGGCCTCTTCGAGAAGTCGGATCTCACTCAGCAGTTCACCTAAATTTCCCATGACATCCACCACGCGTTGAAATCGCCAGGATCGTCAGTTTCGCATAGCGCAATCAGCGTTCAACACGTCCAATAGCGATCAACAAAAAAAGCCGGGCTTCTCAGCCCGGCTGTTTGCTTCCGGTGAACCGGACAGTATCAGGCGGCGACGGCCTGCTCTTCGGCGGCGGTGCGGGCCTTGTCGGCTGCGCCTTTGGCGAAGGTGTCGCGGTCAACGAATTCGATGACGGCGAGAGCGGCGTTGTCGCCCTGGCGGAAACCGGCCTTCATGATACGCAGGTAGCCGCCATTGCGGGTTGCATAGCGCGAAGCGATCGTGTCGAAGAGCTTCGAAACGACTGCGGCGTCCTTGATCTGCGAGATCGCCTGACGGCGAGCGTGCAGGTCGCCGCGCTTGCCGAGGGTAACGAGCTTTTCAACGATCGGTCGGATTTCCTTTGCCTTCGGCAGGGTCGTCACGATCTGCTCATGCGTGATGAGCGAAGCCGCCATGTTGGCGAACATCGCCTTGCGGTGGCTTGCGGTTCTATTCAGCTTGCGGCCGGCTTTACCGTGGCGCATTGCTATTCTCCTTCACATGCAGGCATCTCGCCCGCCGTTTGATGGTTAGTACTGGTCTTCGTACCGCTTGGCGAGATCTTCGATGTTCTCAGGCGGCCATGCCGGCACTTCCATGCCGAGATGCAGGCCCATGGAAGCGAGAACTTCCTTGATTTCGTTCAGCGACTTGCGACCAAAATTCGGCGTGCGGAGCATTTCTGCTTCGGTCTTCTGAATGAGGTCGCCGATGTAGACGATGTTGTCGTTCTTCAGGCAGTTTGCCGAGCGGACCGACAGTTCGAGTTCGTCTACCTTCTTGAGGAGTGCCGGGTTGAAAGCGAGTTCGGTGACTGCTTCCTCTTCGGCTTCCTTCTGCGGCTCGTCGAAGTTGACGAAGACGCCAAGCTGGTCCTGGAGGATGCGCGCCGCAAAAGCGACGGCGTCTTCGCCGGAAACGGAGCCATCGGTTTCGATGGTCATCGTCAGCTTGTCGTAGTCGAGAACCTGTCCTTCACGGGTGTTTTCAACCTTGTAGGACACCTTCTTGACCGGCGAATAGAGGCTGTCGACCGGGATCAGGCCGATCGGAGCATCTTCCGCACGATTGCGTTCGGCCGGAACGTAGCCCTTGCCGTTGTTGACGGTGAATTCCATACGGATTTCGGCGCCCTCGTCGAGCGTGCAGATGACATGCTCGGGGTTGAGGATTTCGATATCGCCGACCGTCTGGATGTCACCAGCCGTCACAACGCCCGGGCCCTGCTTGCGGACGACCATGCGCTTTGCGTCATCGCCATCCATCTTGATGGCGATTTCCTTGATGTTGAGCACGATATCCGTCACGTCTTCGCGGACGCCCGGAATCGAGGAGAATTCGTGCAGCACGCCGTCGATCTGCACGGCCGTCACAGCGGCACCACGCAGCGAGGAGAGCAGAACGCGACGAAGCGCGTTGCCGAGGGTCAGGCCGAAACCGCGCTCCAGCGGCTCTGCAACGAGCGTCGCCTTGATGCGCGAGTTCGAAGAGAACTCGACCTTGTTCGGCTTGATCAATTCCTGCCAGTTCTTCTGGATCATTGTTTTGCCTTCCGTTCGTTGCCACCATCCAATCGTGGCAACCGAGCTTGAGAAGCACCGGGAGCGTCAACAAAACGCTCACCGGTGTTGTGAGTGGCGATGATCAGACGCGGCGCTTCTTGCGCGGGCGGCAGCCATTGTGCGGGATCGGCGTCACGTCGCGGATGGACGTGATCATGAAACCGGCAGCCTGGAGCGCGCGCAGCGCGGATTCACGACCAGAACCCGGACCGCAAACTTCGACTTCCAGCGACTTCATGCCATGTTCCTGCGCCTTCTTGGCAGCATCTTCAGCAGCGATCTGGGCTGCGAACGGGGTCGACTTGCGCGAACCCTTAAAGCCCTTGGCACCGGCAGACGACCAGGCGATTGCATTGCCCTGCGCGTCAGTGATGGTGATCATCGTGTTGTTGAAGGTCGAGTTGACGTGTGCCACACCCGACGAAATGTTTTTACGTTCGCGACGGCGAACGCGGACGGCTTCCTTGGCCATTGTATCCCTTTCTTGGATATCTTCACCGCCGTAATACCAGCGGCTACACCGGAGCGGCGCCTTACAGCCCCGCCCCAAACTCAAAAGAGGCCGGCGCAGACCGCCAGCCTCCCACTCCCGGTTTCCCGGAAATTACTTCTTCTTACCAGCGATCGCCTTTGCCGGGCCCTTGCGGGTGCGGGCATTGGTGTGCGTGCGCTGACCGCGAACCGGCAGGCCGCGGCGATGACGCAGGCCGCGGTAGCAGCCGAGGTCCATCAGACGCTTGATGTTCATCGAGGTTTCGCGACGAAGATCACCTTCGACCTGATAGTCGCGGTCGATCGTTTCGCGGATCTGAAGAACTTCAGCGTCCGTGAGCTGGTGCACGCGGCGATCAGCCGGGATGCCGACCTTCTCGACGATTTCCTGTGCGAATTTCGAACCGATCCCGTGAATGTAGGTCAGCGCGATAACGACGCGCTTCGCAGTCGGGATGTTGACGCCAGCGATACGTGCCACGCCTATTCTCCTTGAGTTCCAGTTGCCATCCGGCAAGAGGGCTTCGATTATGCCGCCCTCCGAAGGGCCGCTCGTTCAAATTTGGGTTCGTAACATGTCAAAACGACCGAACCCGGACTTCCTTTGGGAAATCCGCGCCGATCGCATCGAATATCGCGAGTTGGCGCGGTGTTTAGCGGAATCAGCGCTGAAAGGCAACCGGTCCCGCCAAGTTTATTTTCAAAGCCTTAAAGCTTCGAAAGGATGGTGTCGACCTCGCCAGTGACGTGGTCTATGTCGGCCATGCCGTCCACGCTCTTGAGCTTCCCCTTGGCGTAGTAATAGCCGATCAACGGCGAGGTTTCCTTGTAATAGACCTGAAGCCGCGCCGTCATCGTCTCCGGGTTATCGTCCGGCCGGCGCTTGAAATGCGTCGAACCGCACTTGTCGCAGACGCCTTCGCGCTGCGGAGCCTTGTCGGTGTCGTGGTAGACGCTGCCGCATTGTGCGCATGAATAGCGCCCCGCAACACGGCGAATGAGCTCGTCGTCGTTGACCTTCAACTCGATGACGACGGAAAGGTCGAGACCCTTTGCGCGAAGCATCGCTTCCGTGGCATCCGCCTGGATCAGCGTCCGGGGGAAACCGTCGAGGATGAAGCCATTCGCACAGTCCGGCTGGTCGATGCGCTCGGAGACGATGGCGTTGACGACTTCGTCGGGCACAAGCCTGCCGGCCTTCATCAAGGCATCGGCCCGCTTGCCGACCTCGGTTCCAGCGTGAACGGCTGCGCGAAGCATGTCACCCGTGGAAAGCTGCGGAATGCCGTACTTCTCCACGATCCGCTGGGCCTGGGTTCCCTTACCCGCGCCCGGCGGCCCCAAAAGTATGAGTCTCATCGCCCCCTCTTTCCTCCACGCAACTTCGATTTCTTGATCAGGCCTTCGTACTGCTGTGCAATCAGATGACCCTGGATCTGAGCCACCGTATCAAGAGTTACGCTAACCACGATCAAAAGCGAAGTACCACCAAGGGCCAATGGGATGCCAGTTTGCGACACCAGGATCTCAGGCAGGATGCAGACGAAGACGAGATAGACCGCGCCGATGACCGTGATGCGGGTCAGGACGAAATCGATATATTCGGCGGTGCGCTCGCCTGGACGGATGCCGGGAATGAAGCCGCCATGCTTCTTCAGATTGTCGGCCGTGTCCTTCGGATTGAAGACGATGGCCGTGTAAAAGAAGGCGAAGAAGGCGATCAGCGCCGCGTAGAGCAGCATGTAGAGCGGCTGACCGTGCCCGAGCGCCGCAACGATCGCCGTCGCCCAGGACGGCAGAGCCGTCGTGTTGGCAAAGCCCGCGACGGTCGCTGGCAGAAGCAGCAGCGACGAGGCGAAGATCGCCGGGATGACGCCCGAGGTATTCAGCTTCAGCGGCAGGTGCGACGTATCGCCCTGGAACATCCGGTTGCCGACTTGACGCTTCGGATACTGGATCAGGAGCCGCCGCTGGGCGCGCTCGACGAAGACGATGACGGCGATAACGGCCATTGCGATCACGATGACAGCGAGAATCAGCGACGTCGAAAGCGCACCCGTGCGGCCGAGTTCGAGCGTACCGGCAAGCGCGCTCGGAAGACCGGCAGCGATGCCTGCGAAGATGATCAGCGAAATGCCGTTGCCAATGCCGCGCGAGGTGATCTGCTCGCCGAGCCACATCAGGAACATCGTGCCGCCGAGCAGAGTGATGACGGTGGAAATACGGAAGAACAAGCCCGGATCGACCACGAGGCCGCTGCCGCTTTCAAGGCCGACCGCGATGCCATAGGCCTGCAGTGCGCCGAGCAGCACGGTGCCGTAGCGGGTGTACTGGTTGATGATCTTGCGTCCCTGCTCGCCTTCCTTTTTCAGGTTTTCGAGCGCCGGCACGACCGAGGTCATCAACTGCACGATGATCGAAGCGGAGATATAGGGCATGATGCCGAGCGCGAAAATCGCCATGCGCTGAACGGCGCCGCCCGAAAACATGTTGAAGAGGCCGAGAATGCCGCCCGCCTGGCTGCGGAAGGCCTGGGCATAGGCTTCGGGGTTGAGGCCCGGAAGCGGAATATGCGTACCAAGACGATAGACGAGGAGAGCTGCCAGCGTGAACCACAGGCGCTTCTTGAGATCCTCGGCTTTGGCGAAGGTCGAAAAACTAAGATTGGAAGCCAATTGTTCCGCTGCAGACGCCATGCGATTCTCCGCGCTACCAATTCGGGCGCTTCGAGCGAGTGCCGGACCCGGAATCAGTATTCAAATTATTCACAACCGGGCTACGGACGGATTGCTGGCGCAACCTATGCCTCACCCTTGATTTTGTCGAAACCGGCATGCTGCTGGGGTGCAACGATGCAGATTCTTGTGAGGCCCACATATGGGAGCAAAATCGCCCGGTGTGAAGCCACCCCGGGCGACATATCATAAGATTATTATTCTGCCGCTGCGGCAGAAAGAAGCGTGATCGATGCGCCGGCCTTTTCGATCTTCTCGACGGCGGGCTTGGAAGCGCCTGCGACTTCGAGCTTGATCTTTGCCTTCAGCTCGCCGTCGGCGAGAACGCGAACGCCGTCCTTGGCGCGGCGGATCACACCGGCGGCCTTGAGGGCTGCGGCATCGACAGTCGCCTTGGCGTCGAGCTTGCCGGCGTCGATCGCAGCCTGAATGCGTGCGAGAGAGACGACGACGAAGTCAGCCTTGAAGATGTTCGTGAAGCCGCGCTTCGGCAGACGGCGGTAGATTGGCATCTGACCACCTTCAAAACCGTTGATGGCGACGCCGGAACGGGACTTCTGACCCTTCACACCGCGACCACCGGTCTTACCCGAGCCCGAACCGATACCGCGGCCGAGGCGCTTGCGGCTGTGGGTCGAACCTTCGTTATCTCTGATTTCATTGAGTTTCATGATGATAACCTCCGTCTCACTTCTCGTCGACGACGCGAACGAGATGCTGGACAGCACGGATCATACCGCGAACCGAAGGCGTATCTTCCAGGGTGCGGGTCCGGTGCATCTTGTTGAGGCCGAGGCCGATCAGCGTCTGGCGCTGTACAGCCGGCCGGCGAATCGGGCTGCCGATCTGCTCGACGGTAACCGTCTTCGCTTCGGTCTTCTTGGTAGCCTTAGCCATGGGTCAGACTCCTCTTATTCTTCAGAGGCGTTGCCGGAGGCAGCACGGCGAGCCTGGAGCGTAGCATACTTGATGCCGCGCTGAGCTGCGATGTCCTTCGGGTGAACCTGGTGCTTCAAAGCGTCGAAGGTTGCGCGAACCATGTTGTACGGGTTCGAGGAACCGGTCGACTTGGCGACAACGTCGTGAACGCCGAGCGTTTCGAAAACGGCGCGCATCGGACCGCCGGCGATGATACCGGTACCGACCTTGGCCGAGCGCAGCAGAACCTTTCCGGCGCCATGGCGGCCATGGACGTCGTGATGCAGAGTGCGGCCTTCGCGCAGGGGAACGAAGATCAGCTCGCGCTTGGCGGCTTCCGTTGCCTTGCGGATCGCTTCCGGCACTTCGCGTGCCTTACCGTGACCGAAGCCTACGCGGCCTTTCTGGTCACCGACGACGACGAGAGCGGCGAAACCGAAACGGCGGCCACCCTTAACAACCTTGGCGACGCGGTTGATCGCGACAAGCTTGTCGACGAATTCGCTGTCGCGCTCTTCGCGGCTCTGGCGATCTTCGCGAGAACCCCTTCTTTCCTGTGCCATTGTCCTCTTCCTTTTTCTTTTCCGGGTGCAATCGGCAAACAAACGAGGACCGCATCGGTCTCCCTTGCGGAAGCGTTTGCGGTCCGGTGAAAATCCGGCCGCTGTCCAAAAGACGCGCGGCCGGAAATCTCTTTAGAAGGTCAGACCGCCTTCGCGGGCTGCTTCTGCAAGAGCCTTGATGCGGCCGTGATAGATGAAGGCGCCACGGTCGAATACGACTTCCTTGACGCCGGCCTTGGAGGCGCGCTCTGCAACGAGCTTGCCGACGAGGGCAGCTGCTGCGGTGTCGGCACCGGTCTTCAGAGAACCGCGAAGATCCTTATCGAGCGTGGAGGCAGCCGCAAGCGTCTTGCCGGCCACATCATCGATGATCTGTGCGTAGATGTTCTTCGAGGAGCGATGAACCGACAGGCGCGGACGGCCATTGGCCACCGACTTGAGTTGACGGCGCACGCGGTTGGCACGACGTGCAAGTGCTTCTTTCCTGCTAGCCATTTCGCGTGATCCTTACTTCTTCTTGCCTTCTTTGCGGACGATACGCTCGTCGGCATACTTCACGCCCTTGCCCTTGTAGGGCTCGGGACCGCGGTATTCGCGGATTTCGGCGGCGACCTGACCGACCTGCTGCTTGTTGATGCCGGTGACGACGATTTCCGTCGGCTTCGGAACAGCAATCGAGATACCGACCGGCGGCTCATAGACCACGTCGTGGCTGAAACCGAGAGCCAGCTGCAGGTTCTTGCCCTGCATGGACGCACGATAGCCAACGCCGTTGATTTCGAGCTTGCGCTCGTAACCGTCCTTGACGCCCTTGAAGATGTTCTCGATCATTGTGCGGGACATACCCCACTTTGCGCGAGCATCCTTGGTCTGGTTGAGCGGCGTGACCACGACCGCATTATCTTCGAGCTTTACGCCGACTTCGTCGTTTGCGACGAAGAACAGCTCGCCCTTCGGGCCCTTTGCAGTAACCTTCTGGCCATCGACCGTAGCCGTGATTCCAGCAGGCACCTGAACGGGCTTCTTACCGATACGAGACATGTTTAAATCCTGTCTGTTCGCAATGGAGATCCCTGCCCTGTCTTAGAAGACAGAGCAAAGAACCTCGCCACCAACGTTCTGTTCGCGAGCCTGGTGATCGGCCATCACGCCCTTCGGAGTCGAAAGGATGGTGATGCCGAGACCGTTCGCGACCTGCGGAATGGACTTGACCGAGACATAGACCCGGCGGCCCGGCTTGGACACACGGCCGATCTCGCGGATCACCGATGTGCCTTCGTAGTACTTCAGCTCGATGCTGAGTTCCGACTTGCCATTGCCGAAATCGACAACGGAATAGCCACGGATGTAGCCTTCGGACTGCAGGACATCGAGAACGCGTGCACGGAGCTTGGACGCAGGCGTCGAAACCGACGACTTGCGGCGGGAAGCGCCGTTGCGGATGCGAGTGAGCATATCGCCCAACGGATCAGTCATTGTCATCTAACCTGCTCCTTACCAGCTCGACTTGACGATGCCCGGCACCTTGCCGAGATTGCCCAGTTCACGCAGCGCGATACGCGACATGCGCAGTTTGCGGTAGTACGCGCGCGGGCGGCCCGATACTTCGCAACGGTTGCGAATGCGGGTCTTCGATCCATCGCGCGGCAGGGATGCCAGCTTGATCGAGGCCTTGAACCGCTCTTCGATCGGAAGAGACTGGTTCATGATGATCGCCTTCAGGGCTGCGCGCTTGGCAGCCTGAATTGCGACCGTAGTACGGCGGCGCTTGTTCTTTTCAACTGCGCTTGTCTTCGCCATGTCAGGTTCCTTTTCTACGCTCGTCGTTACGGTTACTGACGGAACGGGAAGTTGAACTCTGTCAGCAGAGCCCGTGCTTCGTCGTCCTTCGTTGCCGTCGTGCAAACGATGATGTCCATGCCCCACATCTGATCAACCTTGTCGTAGTTGATCTCAGGGAACACAATGTGCTCCTTGATGCCCATGGCGAAGTTGCCACGGCCGTCAAAGCTCTTCGGGTTCAGGCCGCGGAAGTCGCGAACGCGCGGAAGCGCGATGTTCACGAGACGGTCCAGGAACTCGTACATGCGGGCGCCGCGCAGGGTGACCTTGGCGCCGATCGGCATCTGCTCGCGGACCTTGAAGCCAGCGATGGAGTTGCGTGCACGGGTGATGACCGGCTTCTGGCCGGCGATCGCTGCCAGGTCGGCTGCGGCAATCGTCGGCTTCTTCGAATCAGCCGTTGCTTCGCCAACACCCATGTTGATTACGATCTTGTCGAGCCTCGGGATCTGCATCTCGTTGGCATAGGAGAACTTCTCCTGCATCGCCTTGCGGATGCGCTCGACATATTCCTTCTTGAGCCGCGGCTCGTACTTTGCCTCAGCCATCGATCACATCTCCAGAACGCTTGGCCACACGGACCTTCTTGCCGTCAACGACCTTGAAACCGACGCGGGTCGGCTTGCCGTCCTTGTCGACGATTGCAATGTTGGACAGGTGAACCGAGGCTTCCTTGCTGATGATGCCGGCTTCCTGCGTCTGCGTCTGGCGCTGGTGGCGCTTGACGACGTTGACGCCACGGACGACCGCGCGATCTTCCTTCGGCAGAACCTGGAGGACTTCGCCGGTACGGCCTTTGTCCTTGCCTGCGAGCATGACGACCTTGTCGCCTTTACGAATCTTCTGCATCGTTCCCGCTCCTTACAGTACTTCGGGAGCCAGCGAGATGATCTTCATGTGGTTCTTGGCGCGAAGTTCGCGCGGAACCGGTCCGAAGATACGGGTGCCGATCGGCTCTTTCTTGTTGTCGATGAGGACTGCTGCATTCGTGTCGAAGCGGATGATGCTGCCATCCACGCGACGGATTTCCTTGGCGGTACGAACGACCACCGCCTTCATCACGTCACCCTTCTTCACGCGGCCGCGCGGGATCGCTTCTTTGATCGAAACGACGATGACGTCGCCGATCGAGGCATACTTGCGCTTCGAGCCGCCCAGCACCTTGATGCACATGACACGACGTGCGCCGGAATTATCCGCGACGTCGAGGTTTGTTTGCATCTGAATCATATCAGGTCGCCTTCTTGTTTTACCGGAATGGTTGGGCTTGCGCCCCCTACCCCGGCTCATGAAAATTGTCAGCCCGCCGAACCCGCCTCAAGGGCGGGTACAGACACGGCAATAGCTTGAATAGCGCGGGAAAAATCGTGCCAAGGTGGTTTCCCGACGGGACCTTCCATGCGCTCAAAGCAAAAGAACGCCCGGCATTCGAGCGTTCTGACGCTGCTTCATACAGAAATTTCGGCGAGACGCAAGGCCTCGCGCAAAATTCTGTTACTTGCCCTGGGCGGAAATGACCGTCCAGCGCTTGTCCTTGGAGATCGGTGCGCATTCCTCGATGGATACGGTATCGCCGATCTTGTACTGGTTGTTTTCGTCGTGGGCCTTGTACTTCTTGGAACGACGAACGGTCTTCTGAAGCAGCGGGTGAGCAAAACGGCGCTCAACGCGAACTACGACAGTCTTCTCGTTCTTGTCGCCAACGACAACGCCCTGCAGAATGCGCTTCGGCATGTTATTCTTCCTTTACGCCTTTGCTTCTGCCGCCTTCTGGCGGGCAATGGTTTTCACGCGGGCGATGTCCTTGCGGACTTCGTTGATGCGCGAGGACTTTTCGAGCTGGCCGGTTGCCTTCTGGAAGCGCAGGTTGAACTGCTCCTTCTTGAGGTTGGCGAGCTTGTCCTTGAGCTGATCGGCCGTGAGGCCGCGGACTTCTTCGGCTTTCATCTGCCTCTCCTTACTCTGCAATGCGCTGAACGAAGCGCGTCTTGACCGAGAGCTTGGCCGAGCCGAGACGAAGCGCCTCGCGGGCGATCTCTTCGGTAACGCCGTCGATCTCGAACATCATGCGGCCAGGCTTGACCTTGCATGCCCAATATTCGACGGAGCCCTTACCCTTACCCATGCGGACTTCGGTCGGCTTTGCGGTTACCGGAACGTCCGGGAACACGCGGATCCATACACGGCCGGCGCGCTTCATGTAGCGCGTGATCGCGCGGCGGGCCGCTTCGATTTCACGTGCGTTGACGCGGTTGGGCTCCTGAGCCTTCAGGCCGAATTCACCGAAGGCGAGGTCGGAACCACCCTTGGCGACGCCCTTGATGCGGCCCTTGAATTGCTTGCGGTACTTGGTACGCTTTGGCTGCAACATTTTCTTATTCTCCGAACTTATCTGCCACCAACGCTATCAAGCGTTGTCGCGGCGACGATCGCGATCACGGCTTGCCGGACCCTGAGCGTCACCCTCGAGTGCGCGGCGCTCGGAGGCCAGCGGATCGTGCTCAAGGATTTCGCCCTTGAAGATCCAGACCTTGATGCCGCAGATGCCGAATGCGGTTTCGGCTTCAGCCGTACCGTAGTCGATGTCCGCACGCAGGGTGTGCAGCGGAACGCGGCCCTCGCGATACCATTCGGTACGAGCGATTTCCGCACCGCCGAGACGGCCTGCGCAGGTGATCCTGATGCCTTCGGCGCCAAGACGCATTGCAGACTGAACAGCGCGCTTCATGGCGCGGCGGAAAGCCACGCGGCGTTCCAGCTGCTGGGCAATCGACTGTGCGACGAGCGTCGCGTCGACTTCCGGCTTGCGCACTTCGACGATGTTGAGGTGCGTTTCGGAGTTCGTCATGTCCGACAGCTTCTTGCGGAGCTTGTCGATGTCTGCACCCTTCTTGCCGATGATCAGACCCGGGCGAGCCGAGTGGATCGTGACGCGGCACTTCTTGTGCGGACGCTCGATGACGACCTTTGCAATGCCAGCCTGCTTCAGTTCGCTCATGACGAACTTGCGCATCTTCAGGTCTTCGTGCAGGAGCTGACCGTACTCGGCATTGTCCGCGAACCAGCGGCTATCCCAGGTGCGGTTGATGCCAAGACGGAAACCGATTGGATTGATTTTTTGACCCATTATGCGGCCTCCTCTTGTGCCTGCACTTCGCGGACGACGATCGTCAGGTGGGCGAACGGCTTCTCGATGCGAGATGCACGGCCGCGGCCACGAGCGTGGAAGCGCTTCATGACGATCGACTTGCCGACATAGGCTTCTGCTACGACCAGCGAGTCGACGTCGAGATCGTGGTTGTTCTCGGCGTTGGCGATCGCAGATTCGAGCGTCTTCTTGACGGCGCCTGCGATGCGCTTGCGGGAGAACTCCAGCTCAGCGAGTGCGCGGTCAACCTTCTTGCCGCGGATGGCCGCAGCAACCAGGTTGAGCTTCTGTGGGCTGACGCGGAGCGTGCGGGCGACTGCTTGCGCCTCGTTGTCCTTCAGCCGGCGTTCGGCTTTTGCCTTGCCCATTGTTACTTCCTCTTTGCCTTCTTGTCCGCACCGTGACCGTAATAGGTCCGGGTCGGAGAGAATTCACCGAATTTGTGACCGACCATGTCTTCATTGACGCTGACCGGAACATGCTTGCTGCCGTTGTAGACGCCGAAGGTGAGACCGACGAACTGCGGCAGGATCGTGGAGCGACGGCTCCAGATCTTGATTACTTCTGCACGTCCGCCTTCACGAACCTTCTCAGCCTTCTTGAGAAGATAGCCGTCAACGAACGGACCTTTCCATACTGAACGAGCCATTGGAGACTTCCTCTCTTACTTCTTACGCTGATGACGCGAGCGCATGATCATCTTGTCGGTCGACTTGTTCGACCGGGTACGCTTGCCCTTGGTCGGCTTGCCCCACGGGGTAACCGGATGACGGCCACCCGAGGTGCGGCCTTCACCACCGCCGTGCGGATGGTCGACAGGGTTCATGACGACGCCGCGGTTGTGCGGCTTCTTGCCACGCCAGCGCGAACGGCCGGCCTTGCCATCATTGATGTTGCCGTGGTCCGGGTTGGAAACGGCACCGATCGTCGCCAGGCAAGTGCCGTGGACGAGGCGCTGTTCGCCCGAGTTCAGGCGAAGGATCGCCATGCCCTGGTCGCGGCCGACGAGCTGAGCGTAACCGCCAGCCGAACGTGCGATCTGACCGCCCTTGCCTGGCTTCATTTCCACGTTGTGGATGATGGAGCCGACCGGAATGAACTGAAGCGGCATGGTGTTGCCCGGCTTCACGTCGACGGCCTTGTCGGAAGCGATGACCTTGTCGCCGGCAGCGAGGCGCTGCGGAGCGAGGATGTAGGCCTGTTCGCCATCCGCGTAGGTTACGAGCGCGATGTATGCCGTGCGGTTCGGGTCATATTCGATACGCTGGACCGTGCCCTCGACGTCAAACTTGCGGCGCTTGAAGTCGACGAGACGATAGGTGCGCTTATGACCGCCGCCCTGGAAACGGACCGTGATGCGGCCGGCGTTGTTGCGGCCACCCTTGGAGGTCAGGCCTTCCGTCAGCACCTTGACCGGCTTGCCCTTCCACAGGCCAGAACGGTCAACGATGACGAGCTGGCGCTGGCTCGGGGTCGTAGGATTGAATGTTTTCAATGCCATTTTCTTATTCCTCAGAGACCGGTGGAGACGTCGATCGTCTGGCCTTCAGCCAGCGTCACGACAGCCTTCTTCACGTCCTTCTGCTTGCCGACAAAACCGCGAAAACGCTTGGTCTTGCCCTTGCGGAGCAGAGTGTTGACGGCCGTGACCTTGACGCCGAAGAGCGCCTCGACTGCAGCCTTGATTTCCGGCTTCGTGGCCGCCTTGGCGACGTTGAAAACAACCTGGTTGTTTTCCGATACCAGCGTGGACTTTTCGGTGATCGCCGGCGAGACGATCACATCGTAGTGGCGAAGATCGGTCACTTGAAACGCTCCTCTAGAGCTTCAACGGCAGCCTTGGAAAGCACGAGCTTGCCGCGGCGCACGATGTCGTAAACGTTGATGCCCTGGATCGGCAGAACATCGATGTTCGGGATGTTCTTTGCTGCAAGCTTGAAGTTGCCGTCAAGCTCAGCACCGCCGATGAAGAGCGCATTGGTCAGGCCCAGCGTCTCAAAAACGGATGCGAGAGCCTTGGTCTTTGCTTCAGCAGCGACCAGATTATCGATGACGATGACGTCCTCGGACTTGAACTTGGCCGACAAAGCGTGGCGCAGGCCGAGAGCGCGAACCTTCTTCGGAAGGTCGTGCTCGTGGCTGCGAGCGACCGGCCCGTGAGCCTTACCACCGCCGCGGAACTGCGGAGCGCGAGCCGAATGGTGACGAGCGCGGCCCGTACCCTTCTGCTTGTACATCTTGGCGCCGGTGCGCGAAACGTCCGCGCGGCCCTTTGCCTGGTGCGTGCCCTGCTGCTTCTTGGCAAGCTGCCAGCGGATGACGCGGGCAAGAATGTCTTCGCGGGGCTCGAGGCCGAAAATCGCGTCAGAGAGAGAAACCTTCCCTGCGTCTTTTCCCTCGAGGGTCTTGACGTTGAATTCCATTGGTCCGGCTCCTTACTTCGCTGCCGACTTGACGGCATCGCGCACGATGATCCAGGCACCCTTGGAACCGGGTACTGCACCCTTGATCAGGATCAGACCGCGATCTTCATCGGTCGAAACCACTTCCAGGTTCTGAGTCGTTACGCGCGTCTGGCCCATGTGACCAGCCATCTTCTTGTTCTTGAAAACCTTGCCTGGATCCTGGCGCGAGCCCGTCGAACCATGCGAACGGTGCGAAACGGACACACCGTGCGTGGCGCGCAGACCGCCGAAGCCGTGGCGCTTCATGGCGCCGGCAAAACCCTTACCGATGGTCGTACCCGTCACGTCGACGAGCTGACCTGCAGCGAAGTGACCAGCCTTGAGCTCGGTGCCGACCTCGAGCAGATTGTCTTCCGAAACGCGGAATTCTGCGAGCTTGGCCTTCGGCTCGACGTTGGCGACAGCAAAGTTGCCGCGCATCGCCTTAGACGTGTTCTTAACCTTCGCCTGGCCAGCACCGAGCTGAACTGCGGTATAGCCGTTCTTTTCTACAGTGCGCGTAGAAACGACCTGGCAGCCTTCCATACGCAATACCGTTACCGGGACATGCTCGCCGGCGTCGTTGTAGACGCGGGTCATTCCCACCTTCTGTGCAATCACACCTGAACGCATCGGTTCAATCCTTCCAAATCCGCTCGAGCCAGGCTCAGAGCTTGATCTCAACATCGACACCGGCGGCCAGATCGAGCTTCATCAGCGCGTCCACCGTCTGCGGGGTCGGGTCTACGATGTCGAGGAGGCGCTTATGCGTGCGCATCTCGAACTGCTCGCGGCTCTTCTTGTCGATGTGCGGGGACCGGTTGACCGTAAACTTCTCGATGCGGGTCGGAAGCGGAACGGGGCCCCGGACACTAGCTCCGGTGCGCTTCGCCGTCGACACAATCTCGCGCGTGGAAGCATCGAGAATTCGGTGATCGAACGCCTTCAGGCGAATGCGGATATTTTGGCCGTTCATTCGACGTTATCCTTGTGTTTGTTCTTCGCGTGCCAACAAAACGGCACGGGCTGTTCTTCTTTTCCTAAGGCGGACCACCGGTTTCAAAGATCGAAGAGGACATCGAAAACGATGTCCCTTTCCAGTCTCCAGGCCTTAAGGCCCACCTTATCTGTTCATTGCCTGCCTCGAAGCCGAAGCAGAAGCAAATCGCGCTCGCGCGCCATTTGCTACATTTTTATGTCATAAGCAAGCGGCCCTGGGGCCGCTTGCTTAAAAGATTACTCTACGATCGATGCGACGATACCGGCGCCGACGGTGCGGCCGCCTTCGCGGATGGCGAAGCGCAGCTTTTCTTCCATGGCGATCGGCACGATCAGCTCGACGTCAACCGTGACGTTGTCGCCCGGCATCACCATTTCCGTGCCTTCCGGCAGCGTCACGATGCCCGTCACGTCCGTCGTGCGGAAGTAGAACTGCGGACGGTAGTTGGTGAAGAACGGCGTATGACGGCCGCCTTCTTCCTTCGTCAGGATGTAGGCNTCAGCCTTGAACTTCTTGTGCGGCTTCACCGAACCCGGCTTGCACAGGATCTGGCCACGCTCGACGCCGTCGCGGTTCACGCCGCGGATCAGTGCGCCGATGTTGTCGCCGGCCTGGCCCTGGTCGAGCAGCTTGCGGAACATTTCAACGCCGGTCACCGTCGTCTTCGAGGTCGGGCGGAT